>NZ_QGKU01000033.1 GCF_003172915.1 Meridianimarinicoccus roseus | reverse complement strand
GGTAGTGCCCCGCGGCGTGGTGTAAGAGGGCCGGCCTTCGGAGAGGCTCGAGTTGGTCAGGTCGCCACGGCGGGCAGTCTGACGTTGTGAGTATCGGTGATGCGGGCCAGCGACTCCAGCCCCATGTAACGGCGCGCGACGGCCCACTCGTCGTTGGTTTCGATCATCAGCGCGCCGACCAGACGGATGATGGCCGCGTCGTTCGGAAAGATCCCGACGACATTGGAACGGCGCTTGATCTCCTTGTTGACGCGCTCAAGCGGGTTGGTCGAGCTGATCTGCGCCCAGTGCTCCCTGGGGAAGTCCATGTAGGCGAGCACGTCGTCGCGGGAGGCGTCCATCATGGCGCCGAGCCGGTCATTCTTCTCACGGAGGGCGTCGGCGATGGCGTCCCACTGGGTCTCCGCCTCGGCCTTGGTCTCCTGGGCGAAGATCGTCTTGAGCATTGCGGCCACGGCGGTGCGGCTCTTGGCCGGGGCATGGGCGAGCGCGTTTCTGAGCCAGTGCACGCGACACCGTTGGTGGGTCGCATCGAACACTCGGCGGGCTGCGGCCCTGAGCCCCTTGTGATCGTCGGCCACGACGAGCTTCACGCCGCGCAGGCCGCGATCGGCGAGAGAGCGCAGGAAGCCAGTCCAGAACGTCTCCGCCTCGGAGGGGCCGGTGGCGACGCCGAGCACCTCGCGTCGGCCGTCCCCGTTGACCGCCACCGCGATTATTACGGCACGGCTGATGATCCGGCCGTTCTCGCGCACCCGGATGTAGGTTGCATCGAGCCAGAGATAGGGCCAGGCGCCCTCGAGAGGCCGGGTGAGGAATGCCAGCACGCGCTCGTCGATCTCGGCGCAGAGCCGACTCACCTGGCTCTTAGACACGCCACTCCCGCCCATGGCACGCACCAGATCGTCCACGGCGCGCGTCGAGACGCCGTGCACATAGGCTTCCTGGATGACGGCCACGAGGGCCTTCTCCGCCGTCCTGCGCGGTTCGAGAAAGCTCGGGAAGTAGCTGCCCTTGCGCAGCTTCGGGATCGCCAGGTCGATCCGGCCGGCGCGGGTCTCCCAGCCTCTCTCGCGGTATCCATTGCGCTGCGTGGTGCGCGCCGGTGTGCGCGTTCCTTTTGGCGCGCCCGTCGCAGCCTCGACCTCCATCTCCATCAGCCGCTCGGCGGCATAGGCGAGCATGTCGCGGACGAGATCCTCGTCGGCGGACTTCTCCACCAGCTCCATCAGGGTCATTCTATCGTCGGTCATCGTCGTCTCCGGTTCGGTTCCAGGTTTCGCAACCCGAACCTTCTCCGAAGACCGGCGATGGCCGCCAGCGTCACCGCCGGCCGCGCGCTGCGCTNCGCCGGAGGCTCCGCGCGCGGCCTCCTCCTACACCACGTCCGGGGGCACTGCTGAAGTTCGGGACCATTCTGGCGAAGCACGATCACTCCTGGTGAAAAAGGATGCGTCCCGGCGCGATCTCGGCCCCCGGCTCCAGCGTCAGCACCAACCCGGCACACGTCGGTTTTGGTCGAGCCGCGTCAGCGACGGCCATTCGGTCAATGTCACGCCCAGCCCGTGCCCCTGCCGCCCGTTTCAGGCCACCGTCCCCTGCGCCGTCAACGCGCGGAACAGTGCGCCGTGCAGGTTAGACTCCGTCATTCCGGGGCGAAGTGCCTCCAGCGCGTCATCCGTCGCAGCGTACAGCGGCGCATGTGCCCGGCGCAGCGCGTCCGGGTGCGGGCCAATCTCGGGGATCACGGCGACCGGGTCGCCCGACGACGGCACCAGCACGACCCAACGGCGCGGCGGGCTTTACCATAACCGCGTCAGAAACCCGGTGACGTGGAACACATCCGCCGGCGTGGTCAGCAGCAGGGCGCCGATCTTGGCGCGCCAAATGTCGGCCTGCAACGCCCGGCCCTGCGGGCGCAGATCTGCCTTGGTCGTCCCCGTACCTCGGCAGCATCAACCATGCTCGGGCCCCTCACTGAGGACCAGCAGCACGCGCGCGTCCGCATCGAGACCAAGATCGGCGCCGTGAACGACGCACCCGGCCAGTCCCGCGGCACCTGAGGGCGTGGTGCTGAGCCCTTCGCGGGCCAGCCAGTCCACCGCCGTTGCGGCCTGAACGTCAGTCACCGTCATGAACAAGTCGGCGTCGCGGGCCAGCCCGGCCAGTGCCACCATCGAGGGCATCTTGCAGTCCAACCGCCCCATGTTGGACACCGGCCCCGAGGTCATGGTCGCGTGCCCGGCAAGCACGCTGGCCATTAGCCCCGGAGCGGCCACGGGTTCGACGACCCCTACCAGCGGTGTGTCACCCCACGCCGCGCGCAGGTGCACCGCCATCGCCGCCGCCAGCCCGCCGACACCGGCCTGAAGCAGGATATGCGTCGGCGGCGGGTCCAACTGCGCAACCACTTCGGCGGCGATCTGCAAATAGCCCTGCATCACCCTGCCCGGCAGATCGGTGTAACCGGGCCACGAACTGTCCGACAGAAGCACGGCCTTCGCGCGCACGGCATGACCTTCGGCGGCATCCATGCTGTCCTCGTAGGTCTCACCGCTACGGACGACCTTCGCGCCCATCCGGCGCAAACGCTGCGCGAAGGCTTCGGGCACCGGGGCCGACAGGAAGATCACCGCCTGTGCGCCGAACACCCGCGCGCCGGCGGCAACCGACATGCCATGATTTCCGGCACTGGCGGTGACATAGGTCTGGTCGCGCAAAATCTCGCTCCAGGCTATGTGGGGCCGCGCGTTGCGCCGCGCGGCGGCGGCATGGGCGATGGCGAAGGCGGCCCCGAGCGCCTTGAAACTGCCCAGCCCCATCCGGTCGCTTTCGTCCTTGACCGACACACGCGCCACGCCGAGGCGGCGCGCAAGCCCCGGCACATCGCGCAACGGCGTCGGCGCATGGGCCGGGCACTCGGCCAGAAGCCGCGCTACCGCAGCGGCATCGGTTTCCGGCAGCACGGCCGCCTGCCCGCTGGACGACCCGAAGCCGGTCTTGCGGTAGGGGTTTTCGATGATTTGGGTCATGCCGGGATGCCTTTCAACGGATCTGGTACGACCTGTTCCGGCCAGCCTAGCAGGACGATGCCAGCGACGCGCCCCATTCCGGACATTTTCCTGTGCATCTGCGTCATTTCGCAGCTTTCCCCGCCGAACCACGGCAGGCAGTGTCGCGCGGCGGTTCGGGCAGGCACGACGAAGGGCGGACAACTGGCATGGACATTCAGGACCGGCGCATCCTCGACGCGCTGCAGCACGACACCCGGCTGACATCGGAACAACTGTCACAACGCGTCGGCCTGTCGCCCGATGCCTGCCGAAAGCGGCTCGCACGGCTACGCGCGTCGGGCGTGATCGAACGCGAGATAGCGGTCCTGTCGCCCGAGGCGATGGGGCGTGGGCTGGTCATGGCGGTTTGCGTGACGCTGGTCACCGAAGGCACGGTGGAACTTGACGAGTTCAAAGAACGGATGCGTGTCGCGCCCGAGGTCATGCAATGCTACGCCGTGACCGGCGCGTCCGATTTCATCGTGCTGCTGACGGCGCGGGACATGCCCGAATACGAAGGCTTCGTGCGGCGTCACTTCCTGGACGGCGGGCATGTCGCGCGTTTCACCACCAGCGTGGTGATCGACCGGGTCAAGGTCGGCTTCGGGCTGCCCCTCGGCTCGGACGGGGCCTGAAGCCACGGCCGGCCCGCAGGGGCCACGACCGGGCCGCGCCCCTGCGCTGGCGCGTTTTCAGGCTGCAGCGATTGCGATGACCTCCACCCGGTAATCGGGCGTGGCCAACTTGGCCTCGCCGGTCGCGCGGGCAGGGGCGTGACCTTCGGGCACCCAGGCGTCCCAGACCGCGTTCATCTCGGCGAAATCGGCCATGTCGGCCAGCCAGATCGTGACCTGCAACAGCTTGGTCTTGTCTGACCCCGCGCGCGCCAGAAGCGCATCGACCTTCGCAAGGCAGTCCCGCGTCTGGTCTGTCACGCTGGCGCCTGGCGCGCCGACCTGCCCGGCAAGGTAGATGGTGCCGTTATGGATGGCGGCCTGGCTCATGCGCGGGCCGGTGTCGAGTCGGGTGATGTCGGTCATGGAGTGCGTCCTTGCGGGTCAGTGGAAACGGGCCGGCGACAGCGCCGCGGGCGTGCCTGCATAAGGGGCCGTATCACCGCCGGTGACAAGGGCCGCCGCAAGCTGTGCCAGCGCCGGAGCTGTCTGCACGCCATAGCCACCCTGCCCCGCCAGCCAGAAGAAGCCCGGCACCTGCGGGTCGTGGCCAACCACCGGCGTGCGGTCAGGCGCGAAGGTGCGCAGCCCGGCCCAGCTGCGCCCGACGCGGGTCACCTCCAGCGCCATCGCCTGCTGGAAACGGTCCAGCCCTTCCGCGATCACGATGTCCTCGGGCCAGGCGTCGTGCGGTTCCACCGGGTCGGCATCCGCGGGCGAGACCATGAGCATCCCGGCGTCGGGCTTGGCGTACCAGGTCTCCGGCGCGCTGACGACCACCGGCCAGGCTGCGGCGTCGATCCCGTCGGGCAGCGGCACCAGGACGGCGGAACGGCGCAGCGGCACGAGCGACAGGGGCACCGCCCCGGCCATGCGCGCCACCGAGTCGGCCCATCCGCCCGCCGCGTTCACGATCAGCGGCGCAGAGTAGGCGCGCCCGCCCGCGGTGATCCGCCAGCCATCGCTCTGGCGCAGGATCGCGCTGACCGGGGCGCGGCACTGTACCCGTCCGCCGCGCGCCTTGAGCCGCCGCAGGTAGCCTTGCAACAGCCGGTCCACGTCGATGTCCTGCGCGCCCGGTTCATAGAGCGCTGCGGCGACATGGCCGGGCCGCAACAGCGGACAGAGCGCGCCGGCCTGCGCCCCGGTGATCCGCTCCAGCCCCGTCGCGCCCTCGGCGTAGGCATCGAGAAGCGGCAGTTCCGCCTCGGTGGCGATCATCAATTCGCCCCGCGGCTTCAGCAGCGGCCCGTCCGCCAGTTCGCCCGGATCGGCCAGCACCGGTTCGGACAGGCCCGAAAGCACGCGCAGCACGGCGTTGCCGTAATTGCGGATGAACACCGCCGCCGACCGCCCTGTCGCATGATAGCCCGGCGCGGCCTCGCCCTCCAGCACAAGCACATCGGCACGGGCGGCCAGTTCCGCCGCCGCGCTGATCCCGGCGATTCCGCCGCCGATCACGATGATGTCCGCCGTGCTCATGCCTGTGCACCCTCCAGCGCGCTGGTCAGGTTCGGGCCGAGATCGTCGGAAAGATACCCGCCCTCCTGGACGTAAAGCACCGGACGGCCAAGTCCTGCAATCGCCGCCGTGATCCGCGCAAAGCCGGGCGTCGTGACCGCCAGCCCACGGAACGGGTCGTTGACATGCGCATCGAGGCCAAGCGCGACAATTACCGCGCCTGCGCCGAACGCGTCGATGCGCGCCAACGCCGTGTCGAGCGCGCTTAGGAAGCCGTCATCCCCCGTGCCCCGCTCCAGCGGAAGGTTCAGGTTCGCGCCCAGCCCCGCGTCCTTGCCCCGTTCATGGCCATGGCCCCAGAAGAACGGATAGAACCGTGCGGGGTCGGCGTGGATCGACACTGTCAGCACGTCGCCGCGATCATAGAAGATCCCCTGCGTGCCGTTGCCGTGATGCACATCGACGTCAAGTACGGCAGGTCGCAGCCCCTGCGCCAGAAGATGCTGCGCCGCGATGGCGGAATTGTTCAGGAAGCAGAATCCGCCCGCCAGGTCGGTGAAGGCATGGTGCCCAGGCGGACGCGATAGCGCATAGACGGCCCGCGCCCCGGCCAGGATCGCTTCCGCCCCGCTCAAGGCGGTCTGGGCGGACCAGTAGGCCGCCTCCCACGTGCCCGCCGCGATCGGGCAGGCGGTGTCGGCCTGGTGCCAGCCGGCCTGCCCGACAGCGGATTTGGGATAGCTGTCGGTGCGGCTGGCGGGATGGATGTTCGGGATCACCTCGCAGGCCGCACCCTCGATCCGCAGCCAGCGGGCATGGATCGTGCGCAGGAAGTCAAGATATTCGGGGGTATGCACCGCCGCGATCGGCCCCATGCCGTGATCTGCCGGCGCTTCGAACACACAGCCCGCCGTCAGCGCCGCGCCATGAAGCCGGTCGATGCGTTCAGGCTTTTCGGGGCTGGGCAGGCGCGTGCCGTTCGCCATGAAATGCTGCGGGTCATGGGCGCGCTGGCGCGGATCGAAGATAGCTTTCATTGAATCGGGTCCGGTTGCGGGATTGTGGTGGCCGCTGCGCCTTTCAGGCCCAGCATCGCGCGCGCCTCGTCCGGGTTGGCAAGGGTGTGGCCCAGCCCCTCGATCAGCGCCCGGGCGCGGGCGACCTGCTGGGCGTTGCTCGTGGCAAGGCGGCCGCGTTCGATGGTCAGGTTGTCCTCAAGCCCCACACGGACATGCCCGCCCATCGCCGCCGCCATCGCCGCGAAGGGCATCTGGTGCCGCCCCGCCGCCAGCACCGAGAACAGGTAATCGTCCCCGAAAAGCTTGTCGGCCAGCCGTTTCATATGTGTCAGCGTCTCGGGTTCGGCCGCCATGCCGCCAAGCACGCCGAACACGAACTGGATGAAGAAGGGCGGGGCAACCGCGCCGCGATCGGCGAAATGGCGCAGCATGTGCAGGTGCCCGGTGTCGTAGCATTCGAACTCGAACCGGGCACCGCGCTGCGCGCCTATCTGCTCCAGCACCTGCGCGATGTCGCGCGGCGTATTGCGGAACACAAGGTCGTCCGAACCTTCGAGGAACGGGCGCTCCCAGTCGTGCAGCCAGTCGGTCACCCGCGCGGCCATGGGGTAGAGCGCGAAATTCATCGTCCCCATGTTGAGCGAACACATCTCGGGGGCGAAGGCGCGCGGGGCCTCCAGCCGCTGGTCGAGCGTCATCACGGCGCTGCC
The DNA here is from genome assembly GCF_003172915.1 of Meridianimarinicoccus roseus. Classification (GTDB taxonomy): domain Bacteria; phylum Pseudomonadota; class Alphaproteobacteria; order Rhodobacterales; family Rhodobacteraceae; genus Meridianimarinicoccus; species Meridianimarinicoccus roseus. The sequence goes on along the minus strand of NZ_QGKU01000033.1, from coordinate 203,401 downwards.
CCCCGTGCTGAGGTTCAGCACCGCGTCGGTTTCGGCGGCGATATGCGGCAGGGTCGCCGCATAATGCGCGGGCGTGGCCGACGGGCGGCCGTCGGCCGGGTCGCGCGCATGCAGGTGAAGGATCGCGGCGCCCGCCTGCGCCGCAGCCACGGATTGTGCCACGATGTCATCCGGCGTGACCGGCAGGTGGGGCGACATCGACGGCGTGTGGATGGAGCCGGTGACGGCGCAGGTCAGGATCACGCGGGCCATCGGATCAAGCCGGGGTCATGGCACGCGTGGCCAACTCATCGGCGAATTGCGCCAGCGACCGGTCCAGCCCCTCGGTGATCTCATCAAGATGCGCGTCGGTGACGATCATGGGCGGACAGACCAGAATGTGATCCCCGCTGTAGCCCCCGCGCGTGCGACGGGCATAGACGATCAGCCCCTGTTCATAGGCGATCTGCACAAAGCGGTCGAAGGCCTTTGCCTCGGGTGGCAGCGGTGCCATGCTGGCGCGGTCGGACACGAATTCGAACGCCAGAAGCAGCCCCTTGCCGCGCACATCGCCGATGAAGGGGTATTTCTGCATCAGCCCGTCCAGCCGGGCCCGCAGCCGTTCGCCCATCGCGGCGGCGTTGCCGATCAAGCCCTCACGCTCGATCTCATCCAAGACGGCAAGACCGGCCGCGCAGGCTAGCGGATTGCCGGCATAAGTGTAGCCGTGGATGAAGCCGCCAGAATCCAGCACCGGTTCCACCAGCCTTTCATGCGCCACCATCGCACCGAGCGGCACATAGCCTGCAGCATAGCCTTTGGACAACACGATGATGTCGGGCGGGACGCCCCAGTGATCGGTGGCAAGGAAGGCGCCGGTGCGCCCGGCACCCGTCATCACTTCGTCCGTGATCATCAGCACCCCGTGCCGGTCGCAAATCTCGCGCACGCGCTGCAGGTATCCGGCCGGCGGAACCAGCGCCCCGGTGGACGCGCCGCCCACAGGCTCCACGATGAAGGCGAGCACGGTTTCCGGCCCCTCCTCCATGATCTTCGTCTCCAGCATGTCCGCATAGTGGCGGCCCGTAGCGGGATCTTCCGGATCCAGCCCGTCGAGATAGGCGCGCGGCGCAGGGATCTTGGGCATCGGGCGCATCATCGGATCGAACGGCGCCGTCATCGGTGCATAGCCCGTCACCGCCAGCGCCCCGAGCGTCGCCCCGTGATAACTGGGAAAGCGGCTGATGACCTTCCAGCGCTGCGCCTGCCCGACCGCCAGTGCGTATTGCCGCGCCAGTTTCAACGCGCTTTCAACCGCTTCGGACCCGCCCGAGACGAAGAACACGCGGTTCAGACCCGGCGGCATCAGACCAGCCGTCTTGGTGGCCAGCCGTTCGGACGCCTCGGTTTCGAAATGCAGCCGGTATCCGAAGGTCGCCTTGTCCATCTGCGCGCGCATTGCCGCCAGCACACGGTCATTGCCATGCCCGATGTTGCAGACCATCGCGCCGGACGAGCCGTCGAGATACCGCTTGCCGTCAACGTCCCACATGTAGACGCCGCGCGCCTGTTCCAGCACGGGCTTTCGCCCGCGGCCCTGGTAGAACAGATGGCTTGCCGGACGCCCGCTCATGCCGGGTCTCCCGGCAGCGCGGCGCAGTCCTGCGGGCGCAGATGAAGCGTGACTTCGGCGCCGGCCGCGAAGGGCCGCCCGTCGATCATGTTCACCGCCTGAAAACGATGCGCGCCTGCCCGCAGGAAGTACCGCGCCGCCTGCCCCTGGTAATCCACGGCCTCGACCACCGCATCAGCACTGGCGGCCTGTCCGTCGGTCGTGCCGCGCGCTGCAAGGTGCAGTTTCTCGGCGCGCAGGACCAGCTTGGCCGGTCCCGCGCCCGCGACCTGCGGCGCCCTTTCGGCGGGAATCCCGAGCCTGCCGAACACCGGCGCGTCCAGCGTCACGGTGCCGTTCGCGCGGCCGGTGCAAGTGGCGGCCAGGATGTTGGACGCACCGAGAAACTGCGCCACGAATTCGGACGCGGGCGTGTTGTAGACTTCTTCCGGGGCGCCGACCTGTTCGACGCGGCCGTTCGACATCACGACGATGCTGTCGGACATCGCCAGCGCTTCGGACTGGTCATGCGTGACGAACACCGTGGTGACACCGATCCGATCCTGGATGCGCTTCAGTTCCACCCGCATGTCCTCGCGCAGGTTCGCGTCGAGGGCGGATAACGGTTCGTCCAACAGCAGAACGTCGGGCTCGATGACGATGGCACGGGCCAGCGCGATGCGCTGCTGCTGCCCGCCGGACAATGCCTTCGGATAGCGGTCGCCCACCTGCGGCAACTGCACGAGGTCAAGCGCCTCGGCCACCCGGCGCGCAGCCTCGTCCTTGGGAACATTGCGGTATTTCAGCCCGAAGGCCACGTTCTCGGCCACGGTCTTGTGCGGGAAAAGCGCGTAGTTCTGGAATACGATACCAAGGTTGCGCTTGTGGATCGGGATGTCGTTGACGCGCCGCCCACCGATCAGGATGTCGCCCTCGGACGGATCGAGCAACCCGGCGATCATCCGGAGAGTCGTGGTCTTGCCGCAACCGGACGGGCCCAGCAGCGTGACGAATTGCCCCTCGCCGAATTCGAGCGAGGTGTCGTGCACGGCGGTGAAGGCACCGAAGCGCTTGACGATTTTTGACAGGGTGACGGTGCTCACGCGCGGGCGCCTCCGGCAAGGGTGCCGCCCGGAAGGTCGGGCGGCCCCGGTTTGGGTTGTCAGTACCCGCGCTGGACGCGGCTGAAGGTCTTGGACCAATCGGCCTCGTTGCCGTTCCAGTAGGCCGGATCGGCGAAGGTCAGCCCAGACAGCGTACCGGTCGCATCGAAGGCGGGCAGCGTGGGGATCTTCGCGCCCAGATCTACCTTGGTGGCATCAAGCGCCGGCGGGTAATTCTGCCCCTCGGCCACGGCGATGGAAGTCTCGGGCGCGAGCATGAAGTTCAGCAGTTCCTCACAGGCGGCGACGGGCGAGCCCTTGATAACGAACAGACACTCCTGCCAGCCGAAGCCGTTCGGCGGATCGTAGTAGCCGATGTCGTGGCCCTGCTCCTGCAAGGCGGCGATCCGGCCGGACCAGCCTTCGGTGACGTAGATTTCCTCTTCGGCCAGCAGGCTCATCAACTCGGCCCCCGAACCCCAGTATTTCAGTGCAAGATCGCGGTGGGCGCGGATTGCGTCCCAAACGGCGTCCATGTCCTCGATGTTGTTGGGATCCTGCCCGGTCTGAAGCGCACCGTACCAGACCCGCGTGCGCCAGTCTGACCAGCCGCCGATGCGGTCCTTGTAGGCCTCGTCGATCAGGATGGATGCGCCCTTCTCGCGCATCTCCTCGTCCGAGATATACTTGCGGTTGTAGGCCAGACCGGTGGTGCCGTAATCATACGGCACCGCAGACAGCGCGTCGGGCGTGATCGCGCGATAGGGTTCCACCAGCCGCGTCATCACCAGTTCCATGTTCGGAATATTGTCGAGGTTCAGCGCGGTGGTCAGGTCGAAATTGGCATAGCGTGCATAGTCGAATACCCCGGACAGGTGGGCGATGTTGTATTCGCCGGGCTGCGAGGCACGAACCTGCGCGAGGTATTCGTCGCCGCCCGAGAAGGTGCCGTCCACCACTTCGGTGCCGGTCTTGGAGGTAAAGGGTGCGAAAGCGTGTTCGCGGAACGCTTCGGACACGACCCCGCCCCAGCCGTCGAAACGGACCTGCCCGACCGACTGGGCGGACGCGTATTTCGCAAAGGGCGTCTGCATCCCGTAGGCCATGCCGGCGGCCCCGATCAGGCCCAGGAAGGACCGCCGATCCAGGTCGCCCTCGCGGTAGCGGTCGAGCAGCCGCTGGTAGCGTGTGGTGTCGTCGATGCGCTTTGTCATGGTCGTTTTCTCCTGTCGGATTTTCATATGAATCTTGTAGCACTCCCGTAAGACTCTTGTCGGACCCGGCAGGGGCCCCCTATCTCGCCCGTCACCCGCCCCCGCGCTGCGCCAGCCGCCGCGCCACCGCTGCGCCAAGCAGCGGCAACCCGACGGTGAACACGATCATCACGGTCCCCAGCGCGTTGATCTCGGGCGAGATGGAATTGCGCAACATCGAGAAGATCTGCGTCGGCACGGTTTCGACCCCGCCGGGCTTCCAGAACAGCGTCCCGGTGATGTCGTCGAAGCTGATCGTGAAGGCGAACAGCGCTCCGGCCGCCACGGCGGGCATCATCAGTGGCAGCGTCACCTCGAAGAATGTCTGCACAGGCGAGGCGCCAAGGCTGAGCGCCGCTTCTTCCACGTCGCGCTTTATCGACACGAGCCGCGCCTGCACCACCAGCACCACGAAGGGTAGCGTGAAGATGACATGCCCCGCCAGCAGCAGCGGGAACGACTTCGGCAGCCCGAGGAAGTTCAGGAACAGCAGCAGCGCGACGGCCAGCACCACCTCGGGCACAAGGATCGGCGCGATCAGCAGCGTGGAGATCAGGTTGCGCCCCGGCACCCGGTAGCGCACCAGCGCGAGGCTGGCGAGCACGCCGAGCGTGGTCGAGATCACCGCCGTCAGCAGGCCCAGGATCAACGAGGTGCGAAACGCCCGCATGATCGCGTCGTTGTTCCACAGCTCAACGAACCAGCGCCCCGAAAGGCCGGTCATCGGGAAGGACCCGAATTGCGAGGCATTGAAGGACAGCAGCACGACCACGCCGACCGGCAGGAACATGAAGCCATAGACCAGCAGGGTCCAGAGCGTGATCGCGTGCCAGCCCCAGCCCCGCATCAGCCCAGCCCTTTGGCAAGCTGCGCCATCCCGAGATAGCGATTGTAGATCGCCACCAGGACGCCCAGCACCGCCAACAGCATCAGCGACAGCGCCGAGCCGAGCGGCCAGTTGAGTTGCGTGATGATCGCCTCGTAAACGAGGTTGGCGAACATCGCGTCGCGGGGTCCGCCAAGAACGAGCGGCGTGATGTAGGTTCCCGCCCCCAGCACGAAGCACAACAGTCCCCCGGCAGCGAGGCCCGGCAGCGACAGCGGCAGCGTGACTTGCGTGAACGCCTGCCAGCGCGTCGCACCCAGCGAATTCGCCGCGTCCTCAAGATTGGTGTCGATCCCGTCAAGGCTGACATAGACGTTGAGCACCATGAACGGCAGCAGGAAGTGCACCAGCCCAAGGATCACGGTGGTTTCGTTGTAAAGCATCCGAAGCGGTTCGGAGACGATCCCGAGCGACAGCAGCACCGAATTGAGCGCGCCGGAGGTGCCGAGGATGTTGATCCAGCTCATCGTGCGGATGATGTAGCTGATCCAGAAGGGAAGCATCAGCAGCAACAGAAGCAGCACCTTGTTGCCCTTTGAGCGCGCGATGAAGTAGGCCGCCGGATAACCCATCAGCGCACAGACCAGCGTGGTGATCGCGGCGATGCGCAGGGTGCCGAGCAGGATGTCGCGGTAGAACGCGTCGCCAAGCGCCTCGCGCCAGTTGTCGAGATAGAAGCCCGCCTGATCGGCGCCTGCGGCGGAGCGGAGCCAGAACGAATAGACCACGATGAACAGCAGCGGAACGAACAGCAGAAGCACCAGCGCGGTCAGGGCGGGTGAAAGCAGTATCCAGGGCTGGCGGGCTTCTCGGGCTTCGACGGACATGCGCGGGCGGTTCCGATACTGGTCACCGCAGGATTGACCGGCCCGGGACCATAGATCAAATAGATAGGATGAATTGTCGATATAGGTTTGATCTATGGATGACCCCGCGCGCCTTGTCCGCGACCTGGACTGGAATCTGCTGCGCACCTTCGTCGTGCTGGCCGACGCCCGGTCGATCACCGAAGCGGCTGAGACGCTGCGCCTCAAGCAGCCCAGCGTGTCGGCCGCGCTGAAGCGGCTGGAGGACCGGATCGGCAAACCGCTGATCGACCGGCGGCCGGGGCGGTTCCGCCTGACCCGCGCTGGCGAGATCCTGCGCCGCGAGGCGGTGGAGATCGAGGGGTCCATCCTTCGGCTGGCGACCAGCCTGCGCGACGTGACCGACGAGGTGACCGGGCTGGTGCGCGTGGCGCTGGCCAGCCATGTGGTGTGCCCGCTGTTCGACGGGGTTTTGGCGGGCTTTCATGCCGCCCACCCCAAGGCACGGCTGCGGCTGGACGTGATGCCCAGCCCCGATGCCATCGGCGAGGTCACGGCGATGCGCGCCGCGCTCGCGGTGTGCCTGGTGCGCGACCGCAACCCGCGTCTGGAATACCGGCGGCTCTACCGCGAGTTCTTCGGCCTGTTCTGCGGCCCGCCGCACCCGGCCTTCGGGCGGCGCGGGCTGGGTCCTGCGGACATGGCCGGTCAGGCGTCGGTCAGTTTCGAAACCGACCAGCTGGACGACGTGTTGAAGCCGGTGACACTGATGCGGGCCGAAGCGGGGCTCGGTGAGGCCATCGTCGGGCGGTCGAGCCACCTGGAAGAGGTGCGCCGGATGATCGTCGCCGGGCTGGGGGTAGGCCCGCTGCCGGTCCACGTGGCCGCGCGTGATGTGGCCGCAGGGCTTTTGTGGCAGGTGCCGCCCTATGACCGGCTGCCCGCGCTTGACGTGCATGTCGTGTGGAACCCGCGCGCGCAGCTGAACCGGGCCGAGGCAGCCTTTCTGGCTGGGCTGCTGGACCGGATCGAGGCCACGCCGATCGCCGCGCGCACCTATCGCTGAGCGGCGGCGACGAATTCGGCCGGGGTGGTGCCGGTCCAGTGCCGAAACCTCGCACGGAGGTCGAGGCTTCGGAAAACCCGACGAAATAGGCCGCCTGCCCGACCGAAACCTTGCGCGCGGTCAGGTCGTCGCTCGCCATGCGGCGACACTGGTACCTTCGTCCTTGAGGCTGCGATGCAGTGTCTGACGTGACCGCGGGGCCGAAACGTCGCCGCGGCGCAGGCGCGGCAGCGGGTATGCCTCGATCCGGCCGCGCGGGCTGACGCCGCTTTCCAGCTTTCGCATCGGCGCTTCGACGCGGTCGGCGAACAGGCCCAACGCACAGGCAACCGAGCCGTCGAATTCGACGGCCAGCCCTTCGGGCGCGATGCGCGGCGCGGTGCGGTCGGCCACGAAACGGACCGGGATGCCGAAGATCTCGCCACAGGCGGCAGCGCGGGCGGGGCGCGGATGGGTCACCTCGGCCTTCAGCGCGAAGGTTTGGCCAGGGAAGTGGCGGCGGCGCGCTTGAGGATACGTCAGGCATCGCGCGGCAGACGCGCATCCGGGTCCGCGAGGCCGCCCGCCGGAATGTAGACCGCGCGCAGCAGAAACACCCGGTCGGCACCGAGGCGCGCAGCGTCATCGGCATTGGTAGTGGCCATTCTTGCGGCGACGGTCGGATTCTTCATCGGGCTGGCCTGCCGTCGTGATCCGGTTCGCGGATTTGATACACCGGGCCAACGGGCTGTTACCGACGGTCATGGGGCGCGGCGGCGCTGCCGGCTAGAAGACCGGCCTGCGGCACTTCCGGTGCTGCCCCTTTCATCAACACGGATCACACCATGAGACATCTACGCATTCCGGCGGCACTGCTGCCGGTCGCGCTGGCGGCCTGCGGGGCCGGCGCGGACTACACCCCCATCGTCGACGGCACGCGCGGCGCCACCTTCGAGCATGACCTTGCAGCCTGCCGGGCGCTGGCGCGCGAGCAGGACCAGTTGAACCAGGAGGCCATCGCGGCGGCCGTCCTGGGCGCCGGGGTCGGGGCGATGGTCGGCGGGCTGGACGACAGCCTGACCGTGGAGGAAGCCGCACTTGGCGGGCTGGTCATCGTCGGCGGATCGGCGCTGGCCGACGGCACGGAGAAACGCGAAGAGATCGTGACGGAGTGCATGCGCGGGCGCGGGCACCGGGTGGTGGGATGACGCTGGCACGGGCGGGCGGCTGGGCCGCGCTGGTCTGCGCGGCGAGCTACGTCGCCGGTTTCGCGCTGTTGATCACGGTGTTGCTGCCCGCGGGCTACGCCGGTTCGGACCCGACCGGAGCCGCGGCGCTGATCGCCGCACGGCCCGGTCTGATGGGCGGCTGGTTCGGCGCCATCTACGTGCTGAACGGGCTGGCGCTGGCGGTGCTCGTCACAGCGCTGGCGGACCGGCTGCACGCGGCCGCACCCGGCGCCGCGGCGCTGTCGCGCACTCTGGGCACGCTCTGGGCGCTGCTGGTACTGGCGGCGGGGCTGGTCGCGCAGTCCGGCGTGAGACTTGTCGCCGACCTGCACGCCGCGGCGCCCGAGCGCGCCGCGCAGCTTTGGCAGACGGCGCACATGGTCGAAAGCGGGCTGGGCGGCGGGATCGAGATCGCCGGCGCCGCGTGGCTCGCCTGCGTGTGCATCGCCGGGCGCCGCGTCTTCGGGCGCGCCACCCTGGCGCTTGGCGGCGTGATCGCCGCGGCGGGCGCGGCGACGCTGGTGCCCGCGCTGGCGGAGACCGGCGGCGCGATGTTCGGGCTGGGCTTCATCGCGTGGTTCGCGCTTATCGGGCTGTGGCTGCTCCGCGGTGCGGGCGCGACGCGCCCGCATCCGGATACGGGGGCTCAGCCCCGCCGGGCGAGCGAAGCGCGCAAGCGCAGCACCGGGGGCACGATCTGAAGCTGCGGCCCAAGCGCCGGATCGGCAAGATGCGCCAGCAGCAGGTCTGCCGCCTGAGCACCGATCCCGGTCAGGTCCATCGCCACGGAGGCAAGCGGCGGGTCGAACATCGCCAGCAATGGTATGTCGTTGTAACCGGTCACGGAAATCTCGCGCGGGCAGTCGAGTCCGGCATCGCGGCAGGCCTGCACCGCCCCAAGCGCCACGAGATCGTTGACCGCGATCACCGCCTCGGGCGGGTGGGCACGGCGCGCCAGCAGCGCCTGCATCGCCAGCCGCCCCTGGACCACGTCCATGCGCGGCACGAAGGCGATCCGGTCGTCGGGCACCGGGCAGCCGTGCGCGGCCAGCGCGCCGGTCACCCCCTCGTGCCGGTCGCGCGCGGTGGACAGGTCCTGCGGCGCGCCGATCAGGGCGATGTCGCGGTGCCCATGCTCCAGCACCGCCTGCGCCATCGCGCGCATCCCGGCCGCGCAGTCGTTCGCCACTGCGCTGCACAGGCCCGCGTCGGTGCGGCGCAGAACCGACACCACCGGCAGGCCCAGCCCGCGCGCCCGTGCCACGACCGGATCGTCGCGCCGCGTTGTCCCGAGGATCACCCCGTCCATCATACGCGCCGCCATCTGGTCCAGCATAGCCAATTCGGCGGCCGGGTCGTAGCCGGTATTGCCCAGCACCACCATGTGCCCGGCTTGCCCCATCCGCCGTTCGATACCTCGCAGAATGGGCGGATAGACCGGGTCGCTTATGTCATGCACGATCACGCCCACCGACCGGGTGGAGCGCGTGCGCATCCCGGCCGCCAACGGATTGGCGCTGTAGCCGAGGTCGTGCGCCACGGCACGGATGCGCGCCGCCACATCTGGCGACACGCGGCCCGTGCGGTCGGCGCGCAGCACCCGCGACACGGTGGACGCATGTACCCCCGCCGCCGCCGCCACATCAGCGATCTTGACCCGCGCGGAGCGCGGGCGGATCGGGGCGGCGGTCTTGTCGTCGGGCATGGCGCGGCGTCCGTTCGGCGTGTCTGGGGCCCAGTCTACCCGAACCAGCGGTCGATATAGACGAGATCGGGCCAGAGTGTCAGCAGCGCCAGCACGAAGATCATCATTCCCGCGAAGGGAAGCGCGCCCAGGAACACATCGCCCAGCGTGATGCGCGGGTCCTCGATACAGCCCTTGATGACAAAGCACGCCATACCGAGCGGCGGAGTCAGCAGGCCGACCTCCACCGCGACGACGGTGATGATGCCGAACCAGATCGGGTCTGCGCCGAAGCCCTGCATGATCGGCAGGAAGAGCGGCACCATAATCAGCAGGATCGACACGCTGTCGATGATAGTGCCAAGGAACAGGATCACGGCGATGTAGATCAGAAGCACGATGACGAAGCTGTCGGTCGCGGTGCGGACCATGTTGCCGATTTCAATCGGCACCCCTGCCAGACCGAGAGAACGGGTATACATCGTCGCCGCGATCACGAGGAAACACACCGACGCGGTGATGTGGCCGGTTTCCTTCAGCACACCCCAGAACTCGTTGAGCGTCAGCTTGCGCCGCGCCACGGCGAGGATCAGCGCGGCGGCGGCGCCGACGGCGCCCGCTTCGGTCGGGGTGAAGATGCCACCGTAGATGCCGCCGAGCACGATCACCACCAGGGCCAGGATCGGGGCGATCTTGCCCAGCAGTTCCCCCGCGCCGCGTTCCGGCGGGGTTTCGGTCGCCGCCGGGTCCGAGAACCGGCCCGTGGTGTCGTAGACAAAGCGCGGTATCAGGTAGGCCATGCCGATGATCCCGGCGCAATAGACGCCTGACAGCAGCAGCCCCGGCCCGATGCCGGCGAAGAACATCAGCCCGATCGATTGTTCGGTGAGGATCGCGTAGATGATGAGCAGGATCGAGGGCGGGATCAGCATGCCCAGCACGGAGGAGCCAGCCACGGTGCCCACCGCGAAGCGCGGCGAGTAGCCGAGGCGCAGCATTTCCGGCACCGCGACGCGGGTGAACACCGCTGCCGAGGCGATGGAGACGCCCGTGACCGCCGCGAACACCGCGTTGGAGGAGACCGTGGCCAGCCCCAGCCCGCCGCGGATGCGCCGCAGGAAATGGTCGGCCACGTCATAGGCGTCTCGCCCGACATCGGACGCGCTCATGATCAGACCCATCAGCACGAAGAGCGGGATCACTGCGAAGGTCTGGTCGGCGACCCCGTCGGCGGCGGCGAGCGTGAGCAGCTTGGAGGCGAGCACGGCATCGCCGCGTTGCAGGGCGACGGACAAGAAGGACACAAGGCTGAGCGCGATGGCGACATGCATCCCCGCGTAGATCAGTGCGACGATCACCACGACGGAGATCAGGCCGATTTCAAGTCCGGTCATCAGAGCCTCCGGTCAGGGCGCGGGCGCGGCGCACGGTCAGCGCGGCGAAATGCAGCGCAGCGGCGATGGCGCCGGTCAGCATGATCGCCTCGAGCGGCCAAGTGGGTGCGGTGAAGATGCCGACATTGCCCTTGAAGTAGTTGTAGTTCCAGGCATCAGCGAGCCGGGGCAGCTGGCCCCAGGCGATGATCGTGAACACGGTCGCGCCCGCGGCGTTGAATACCGTACGCAGCGCCAGTTCGGTGCGTCGGTGGCCGCGCCGGTGCAGCAGCCCCAGCGCCGCGTCCGAGCGGGTCAGGCGGCGACCGGCAACAGCGTGTCCAATGGTCAGGTAGACCACGGCGACGACGCCCATTTCGGTCAGCTCCAGTGTTCCGGCCAGCGGCGCGTTGGCCAGCCAGCGGCCGAACACATCGATGTTGACGATGACGACCATGCCCAGCACCAGCAACGCGCCGACCGTGTTCATCGCGGTGGTGACCGGGGTCAGCACCGGCGGCCCGGCGGCTTCGGGAGATGCGGGTGCGGCCGGGCGGGGGGTGTCCCCGCCGCGGCCACGGTCCTTTCGGGGCGTCACTCGTCCCACTGCCGCGCGATGGGCTGGTCCGCGTCGCGCATGGCCTGCATGTAGTCGTCGAGGATCGCCTGCGCCGGCACGCCGCGCGCTTCGAGCGCCTGAGCCCATTCCTGCGCGAGGTTGGGCAGCGACATGGCCATGTCGATCCGCTCCTGCGGGTCGATATCCACCACGGTGCCGCCGTTTTCGAGCACCGTGTCCTTGGCCTGCGCCCCGAGCCGCGCCGCGAATTCGCCGATATCGATGCCGAACTGCTTGGCGGCGTCGATCATCGCGGTCTTCACTTCGTCGGGATAACGGTCCCAAGCCTGACGGTTGGCATTGATGACGTAGGAATTCACCCCGCCGAGGCTGGCGTCGAAATAGTTGTTGCACACTTCGTAGAATTTCAGCGAAACGACGCTTTCGCCCCAGACCAGCATTGCATCGACGACGCCGGTTTCCACCAGTTGGTAGAAATTGCCGAGGCTGCCGGTCACGCCCGTCGCGCCCGCCGGTTCGATCCAGCGCAGGTTCGGGCCCGCGCCCGCCACCTTCAGCCCTTCGATATCGGCAACAGAGTTGATCGGCTTCGACGAGCACAGGATGTAGTTGTCGGGGATGCCGCTGGCCGAAAGGGTGACCTGGTTCAGGCTGGTCCAGGTGTCGCGGAAGGCCGGATATTCCTCGACCAGCCCGTCCACGACCTTGTGGATCAGCACGAGGTCGGTGGTGGTGAAGGGCGTGACATAGCCGATCTGGTAGACCGGCAGCTTGTCAGCATGAAAGCCGGTCGGGATCACGCCCATATCGGCCAGCCCGGTCTGGATCGCTTCAAGCTCACCCGCCGGCTTCGCGAGCGTGCCGGAGAACGCTTCCTGCCAGTTGATCTTGTAGTTGCCGGTTTCCGCGAGGCGCTCGTCCACGCCGGGCATGAAGCTTTCCTTCAGCATTCGCACGACGGCGACGGCGGGCGAGAAGCCCGAGACGATCGTCACGTCGATTTCCTGCTGGGCTTTCGCGGGCACGGCAAGCGCGGAGCAAAGCGCGAAGGCCGCGCCGATGCGCGCACGGGTCTTGAGGGTCATGTTCGATAGTCCTCCCTTTGGGTGTGATGAAATGTGGCTGCACCGTCGCCGGGCCGCCGCTGCGCCCCTAGACCGGGCGCGCCTCCCCTGCGTTGAGCCGCAGGTTGTGGGTCACTGAATTGGCCTGGGCGAGCGTCGCCTCAACGAAGCAGGCACGCTTCGAGGCCTCGATCAGGGCCTGAACATCGTCGTCGGACGCGTCGGAGTTCATGGAGATCCCGATGTCGAACCCGCGCGGCGACGCTTCGTAGGGGCCGATATCGCCCTTGTGGGCTTCCCAATGCGCGCGGCAGGTCACTTCGAGATCGCGCATGTCCACCTTCATGCGCTTGGCGAAGACCCGCATCTGCGTCATCAGGCATCCGACGAGCCCGGTCAGAAAAAATTCGAGCGGCGTGGGCGAGGTATCTTCGCCGCCCTGGAAAGGGCCTTCGTCCGTAGCGAGCATACGGCTGACCTGGAAAGGCTGGTGCGCCGTATTGGTCACTTCGTTGCGCATCTTGCCGACGCAAACACCCTTCGATTCGAAGATCACGTCGAACATCTTGTCGCGGGATGGGTCGGGTGTCGCGGCGCTGGTCATGGCGGGCCTTTCCTTCGGAACCGGGTGCGCAAACGATTGCGCAGCGTTTCCTGAAAGCTGAAGTTTTCAGCGCCACCGGTCAAACGCGATTATGTCCGATCCCGACAAAACGCGAGTCAGGATCGGGCAACGCCTTGAAAGATGGGGCTTTAGCCGCCAAGCCGATCCAGCAACGCGCGCGAATGGACGCCGGTCACGGGCAATCCCGCCGCTTGCTGATAGGACGAGATAGCCGCGCGCGTGTTCGGCCCGATCACACCGTCTGTGCCGCCGGTGTCGTATCCGGCGGCGGTGAGTCGGCGCTGCAGCGCGCGGCGGTCCTCGATCGTGAAGCCCTGCGCGTCGGGCGGGAAAGTTCCCCGGATCGGCGGGCCGCCCGCGATCCGGTCGGACAGGTGGCCGATGCCGATGACGTAGCTTTCCGAGTTGTTGTAGCGCGTGATGACCGTGAAATTGCGGAACACCATAAAGGCCGGCCCGGACGCGCCGGACGGGATGAGGATTGAGGCCGGGCCGTGATCTGGCACCACGTTGCCGTCCATGTCGCGCACTCCCATCACAGCCCATTGAGCCGGGCTGCGGGTGCTGCCGCGCCCGAACGGGCCGCCGAAGCCTGACGGAAGACGCACTTCGACCCCCCAGGGCTGCCCGCGTGTCCAGCCGGACCGGTCAAGATACGCGGCAGTGGAGGCGAGTGCATCGGTCGGATCGTCCGACCAGATGTCGCGCCGCCCGTCGCCGGTGAAATCCACCGCGAAGGCGAGATACGAGGTCGGAATGAACTGGGTGTGGCCCATCGCGCCAGCCCAGCTTCCGACCATCCGTTCAGGGGTGGTATCGCCCGCCTGCAGGATCTTCAGCGCCGCAACCAGCTGGCTTTCGAAGAAAGCCCCGCGTCGCCCGTCATGGGCCAGCGTCGCGGTCGACGACACGACCGGGATGTCGCCGCGCCGCGTGCCGTAGCTGCTTTCAAGGCCCCAGACGGCGGTGACCACGGCGCGCTCGACGCCGAAGCGCTGTTCGATCGCAGCCAGCGACGCGGATTGCCGCGCCAGACCCGCGCGCCCGTCCGAGACACGCGTGTCCGAGGCGGCGATGGCGAGGTAATCTTCCAGTGACCGGGTGAATTCCACCTGGTTGCGGTCGCGTTCGATCACGCCCGGCAGGTAGCCCGCTCCGGGCAGCGCCCGGTCCAGCACCGCGTTCGAGATGCCTTGCGCGCGGGCGCGGCCGCGAAAGCCCGACAGCCACGCATCGAAGGCCGGGTTGTCCACCGGCTGCATCGCCGCCGCCGGTGTGCCGCGCGTGACGCCGCCGGTGCAGGCGGTCAGCCCGCAGGCGGCAAGGCCGAGTGTGACGGTTCTGCGCGAAAGGATCATGGCAAGCTCCGATAGGGTTCGCCCTTTTTCTAGCGGCTGGTGGCGCGGCGGCCTAGAGGCGATCGGCACGGCGCGTGGGTTCCGCGCAGATGCCGTGGCGGTATGCGGCGGCATGCACATTGCGTATGGCGGGCTTGCCCTTTTGGCGGGTGCGGCAGGCCGTGACGGGGCCTAACTGGGTGGCCTGAAAGGATGTTGCCATGACCCTCACCACTCCCGACTTCACTGCCCTGCGCCGGACCGCCAACGCGCCCGCCGTCGCGGACGCGCTGGAAGCGCAGGCGTATTTCCGACCCGATCACGCTGCGCCCGCCGCCCTTCCCGCACGCGACGCCGAAGCGCCTGACGCGCTGGAACAGATGTTCGCCTATTACGAAGCCTGAGCGGCGGCGGCCGCCTGTCCCGCCTCCAGCGAGGTGGCGATCTGCTGGGCGAACCGCGCCGAAGCCACGGGCAGCGCCCGCCCCTTCATCTGCCCTAGAAGCAGGTGGCCGGGCGGCACGTCCCGGGTCGCGATGGGGCGTGCGACGATGCCGTGGCCCGGCTCCAGCCCGATGCCGATCTGGAAGCCTACCAACGCCTCGTGCAGCACATAGTGCCGGATCAGTTCGAAGGATTCGGTTTCCAGTACCGGTGCCACCCGCCGCCCGGTGCGCTTGGCCGCTGCGTCCAGCAGCGCGCGCACCCCGTATTGCAGAGAGGGCGCGGTATGCGGTTGATCGAGGCAGTCCCGCAGCCGCAATTCAGCCTTGTGCGCCAGCGGATGGCCTTCGGCCAGCACCGCGCAGACGGGCTGCGGCACCGCGTGCAGCACTTCGAAATCCACGAGATGCACAGGTTCGAACACCAGCGCGAGATCGCTTGCGAACCCGGCAAGATCCTGTTCCGCCTGCTCACGGTCGCGCACGTTGACACTGAAGGTGACCCCCGGATGCGCCCGACGATAGAGCGCGATCTGGCGCGGCAGGAAATACGGCAGCAGCGCCTGACTGCATGCAATGGCGACGTGACCGCGCCGGATGCCCGACAAGTCGGCGACCTGGCTTTGCAGGCGCTGCAGGTCGGATTGCTGGGCGCGAAAATGCTGCAGTACAAGCTCTCCGGCCGGGTTCAGCCGCACGCCGCGTGACAGGCGTTCGAAGATCGGCGCACCGAACTCGTCCTCGAACCGCGCGATGCGGCGGTTCAGCGCCGAGGCGGTGATGTTGGCATCCTCCGCCGCCTTGCGGATCGATCCGGCGCGCGCCACCGCCGCGATCAGGCGAAAGGTTTCCAGATGCCGCATCGCGCCCCCTTGCGGTGCATGGCGTGCACCGGTCTGTTGAAATAATAGCATTTCCGGAACAGCACGGATAGCGCCATGCTGAGGGCAACGACAGGTCGCGCACGACCGCCCTTTCCTGACATGGAGCCGCCAATGACATCTCCCACCCGCCGCACTTTTCTGAAGACTGGGGCCGCCAGCGCAGCCCTGCTGCCATTCCTGAAGGTCCTGCCCGCCAGCGCGCAGGCCAGCGAAACGCTGGTCGTAGTGTCGGGCGAGACGATCAACAGCCTCGATCTGCACAGGGTCGGCACGAACCGGGCGAGCTACCAAGTGGCGGTGAACTGTTATGACAGGCTGGTGACCTTCGGGCGCAAGCAGATGCCGTCGGGCGAAATGTCCTTCGACTATTCCGTTCTGGAACCCGAGCTTGCCGAAAGCTGGGAAATTTCCGACGACGGGCTGACGATCACTTTCACGATCAAGCCAGAGGCGAAATTCTGGGACGGCACGCCGGTGACGGCCGAGGATGTGAAATGGTCCTTCGACCGGGCGGTATCGGTCGGCGGCTTCCCGACCGTGCAGATGAAGGCTGGCGGGCTGAACCGGCCCGAGCAGTTCGCCGCGCTGGAGGATGGCCGCTTCCAGATCACGCTGGACTTCCCGTCCAAACTGGCGCTGCCCGACCTTGCCGTGCCGGTGCCTTTCGTGATCAATTCGAAGGTGGCCATCGCCAACGCGACCGAGGACGACCCGTGGGCGATGGAATACCTGCATACGACCCCGGCCGGGTCGGGCGCCTTCAAGGTCGCGCGCTGGGATCAGGGCCAGCAGCTTGTCTATGAACGCAACGATGACTGGACCGGAGGCCCCCTGCCCGCCGTGCAGCGCGTGATCGTCCGCGAAGTGCCCAGCCAGGCCACGCGCCGCGCGTTGATCGAACGGGGAGACGTGCAGATGTCGTTCGGCATCCCCGACCGCGACGCCGCCGAACTGGCGGACGAATTGACGGTCCATTCCACGCCCATCGCCAACTGCATCCATTGCGTCGCGTTGAACACCATCTTCGAGCCATTCCGCGACCCTGACGTGCGCAAGGCCATCGCCTATGCGATCCCCTACGAGGCGATCTTCCAGACGGCGGCCTACGGGCGGGGCAAGCCGCTGTGGGGCGGAGAGACGGAAATCTCCGACATCGCCTGGCCGCGTGCGTTCCCATATGCCACCGACATCGACAAGGCTAAGGAACACATGGCCGCTTCCGGTTTTCCGGACGGGTTCGAGGTCCCGCTTTCCATCAGCCTAGGTCTTGCAAGCTGGATGGAGCCGACAGCGCTTCTGATCCAGGAGGCGCTGGCGCCGCTGGGCATCGCCGTGACGCTGGAGAAGATCCCCGGCGCCAACTGGCGCACCGCCGCGCTTGTGGAAAAGACCCTGCCGATGCACCTGGAGAATTTCGGCGGCTGGCTGGACACACCCGACTACTACTTCTTCTGGGCCTACCAGAAGGACCGGCTGTTCAATTCCTCGAACTACTACAACGAGGAGGTCGAGACGCTGACCAACGAAACGCTGCACATGCCGACAGACCATCCCGACTATGCGCCCAAGCTCAAGCGGATGTTCGAGATCGCGATCGAAGACCTGCCGCGCATCCCGCTCTACCAGCCCGCGCTGAACGTGGCGATGAACGGCGCGGCGGGCTACGAATTCTGGTTCCACCGGCAGCTTGACGCCCGCCCGCTGACCCGCGCCAGCACATGAGGGGCCGCGCCGTCGCCCTGGGTCTGCGCATCGCGCAGACCCTGCCGGTGCTGTTCGGGGTTGTGCTGATCAGCTTCCTGCTGACCCGCGCCCTGCCCGGCGACCCGGCGGCCTATTTCGCAGGCGTGATGGCCGACGCGGAGTCAATCGAGGCGACGCGCGTGAAACTAGGCCTCGACAAATCGCTGCCCGAACAGTTCGCGATCTACGTGGGCGATCTGTTTCGGGGCGATCTCGGCCGGTCGGTGGGAACCGGGCGGCCAGTGCTGACCGACCTTGCGGAGCGGCTGCCGGCCTCACTGGAACTGACGCTGAGCGCGCTGCTGCTGTCCTGCCTCATCGCGGTGCCACTGGGCGTGTGGGCGGCGGTACGGCAAGGTTCTTGGGTTGATCACCTGTGCCGGGTGCTGGTCACGGCGGGCGTCTCGCTGCCGACCTTCTTCACCGGCGTTCTTCTGATCTACGTGTTCTACTACCTTTTGGGTTGGGCGCCCTCGCCCTTGGGGCGGCTTGATTTCATCTACCTGCCACCACCGCAGGTCACCGGGTTCTACCTGATCGACAGCTTGCTTGCAGGCGACGCTGAGACATTTTTCGCCGCCCTGCGCCAACTGGCGCTGCCCGCCGCGACGCTGGCCCTGTTCACCCTTGCCCCGATCGCCCGCATGACCCGCGCGGCAATGCTGACCGCGCTTTCGTCGGATTACATCCGCACCGCGCGGGCCGCAGGGCTGACGCCACGCAAGGTGCTCTACGGCTATGCCTTCCGCAACGCGCTGCTGCCCGTCGTCACGACACTGGGCATGGTGTTTTCCTTCGTGCTGGGCGCGAACGTGCTGGTGGAGAAGGTCTTCGCCTGGCCCGGCATCGGATCCTATGCGGTGGAGGCGCTGGTGGCGTCCGACTACGCGGCGGTCCAGGGCTTCGTTCTGGCGATGGCCGTGCTGTTCGTGATCCTCAACCTGCTGATCGACCTCAGCTACGCGCTGATCGATCCGCGCATCGGGTTCGCGGGCAAATGACCGACGCACCCGCCCCCTCGCACTCCAATTCGGCGCGCGCACATCTCGTCTACGTGCTGCGGGACAATCCGGTGACCCTGATCGCCTTCGCGCTGTGCGCCTTCTTCGTGCTGTCGGCGCTGATCGGTCCTTACCTCGTGCCGCACGACCCGCTGGCGACCAACGCCGCCCGTGCGCTGCAACCTCCAAGCTTTGACCACTGGTTCGGCACCGACAGCCTTGGCCGCGACGTGTTCAGCCGGGTGATCGTGGCGACGCGGCTGGACCTGACCATCTCGGTCGCTGCAGTCGCGCTGTCCTTCGTGATCGGCGCGGTGCTGGGCGCCGTCGCCGGCTATTGGGGCGGCTGGTGGGACGTGGTGCTGAACCGCATCTTCGACACGATCATGGCCTTTCCACTGTTCGTGCTGGCGATGGGCATCGTGGCCGCGCTTGGAAACACTGTCGAAAACATCATCTATGCCACGGCGATCATCAACATCCCGTTCTACGCGCGCCTCGTGCGGGCCGAGGTCAACATTCGCCGCGAGGCTGGCTTTGCGCAGGCTGCTCGGCTGGCGGGCAATTCGCACCTGCGGGTGGTCGCATTCCACATTTTCCCCAATGCGCTGCCGCCGATGATGGTGCAGGTCTCTCTAAACCTCGGCTGGGCGATCCTGAACGCGGCGGGGCTGTCCTTCATCGGGCTCGGCGTGCGCCCGCCAACGCCGGAATGGGGCATCATGGTGGCCGAGGGCGCGAATTTCATCGTCTCGGGCCAGTGGTGGGTCGCACTGTTCCCCGGCTTGTGGCTGATGCTGGCGGTTTTCACCTTCAACCTGATGGGTGACGGTCTGCGCGACCTTGTCGACCCCCGCCGGAGGACCTGACATGGCCCCAAAGCTGCTGTCCGTGAACGACCTTGCCGTCAGTTTCCGCACCCGTCGGGGCGAGGTGAAAGCGGTGCGCGGGATCAGCTTCGCGCTGGCTCGGGGCGAGACGCTGGGTATCGTGGGCGAGTCGGGGTCGGGCAAGTCCGTGACATCCTACGCGCTGCTGCGCATCCTCGATGCGGGCGGAACGATCCGCACGGGCGGCGTGACCTATGGCGGGATCGACCTGCGCGCAGCGTCGGAACGGGGCATGCGCGACATCCGCGGGCGCGAAATCTCGATGATCTTCCAGAACCCGCGCGCGGCACTGAACCCGATCCGCAAGGTCGGCCATCAGATCGAGGACGTGCTGCGCCAGCATGGCCGCGCCAGCCGCCAGGACGCACGCGCGAAGGCGATCAAGGCGCTGGCGGATGTGCGCATCAACGATCCCGAGGCGCGCTATGACGCCTACCCCTTCGAGTTGTCGGGCGGGATGTGCCAGCGGGTCGTGATCGCCATCGCGCTAGCCTGCGATCCCAAGCTGCTGATCGCCGACGAACCGACGACCGGACTCGACATCACGACGCAGAAGGCGGTGATGGATCTTACCCGCGACCTCATTCGTGCGCGCGGCATGTCGTCGATCCTGATCACCCATGACCTTGGCCTCGCGGCGGAATATTGCGACCGGTTGGCGGTGATGAAGGACGGCGAGATCGTGGAGACGGGCGCGGCGGCGGACGTATTCGCGCGCCCGCGTCATCCCTATACCGCCCGGCTGGTGGACGCGACGCCCCGTCCCGGTGCCGATCTGCGCGCGCTGTTGCCTGCCGAGGCGCGCACACCGCTGGTGCCACACGCCGTCTCAAACACTCCGCTGCTGGAGGTGCAGGGGCTGACCAAGACCTATACGGGCAAGTCCGGCCCGGTGCATGCGGTCAAAGGCATCGATTTCACCATCCGGCAGGGCGCGAGTGTCGGTCTGGTGGGCGAATCGGGCTGCGGCAAATCCACGACCTCATCCATGCTGGTACGGCTGCTGGACCCGAGCGCGGGGCGCATTCTGTTCGACGGGCAGGATATCGGCGCGATCCCCGCCGATCGCTTCGCGCGCAATCCGCTGCGCGGCGCGATCCAGATGGTGTTCCAGGACGCGACCGACAGCCTTAACCCGCGCCACACTGCGCGCGACACGATCGGCGAACCGCTGCGTCGGCTGACCACACTGGACGGCGCCGCGCGGCGCGCGCGGGTGGAGGAACTGGCCGCGATGACCGGCCTGCCCGCAGGACTGCTGGACCGTTTTCCGCACCAGTTGTCGGGCGGGCAGAAGGCGCGCGTCGGCATTGCGCGCGCGATCGCCACCGATCCGCGCCTGCTGATCCTCGACGAACCGACCGCCGCGCTTGACGTGTCGATCCAGGCGGTGGTGCTGAACCTGCTGGCGGACCTGCGCACCCGGCTCGGCATGAGCTACCTATTCGTGAGTCACGATCTGAACGTCGTGCGGCTTCTGTGCGACGAGGTGATCGTTATGCAGGGCGGCGAGATCGTGGAAGCCGGACCAGCCGCGCAGGTGATGGATGCGCCCGCGCATCCCTATACCCGCGCGCTGCTTGGGGCCGCGCCGAAGCCGCCTTCCGCCCCCAGATCGCCGCAAGCGCCCGACCGCGCCGCCGAATGACCGCCAAGCAAGAGAAGACCGCATCATGAAAGACGCCCAGAACCGCCCGCTCGCGGACCTGCCCTTTACCCTGACAGCCCTGCGCAACGCCTATGCGCGCGGGGTCACGGCGCGGGCGGTGATGGCCGAATGCCTTGCGCGCCTGGCCGATGTGGGAGATCCAGGCATCTTCATCCACCTGCCGCCGGAGGCCGACCTTATGGAGGCCGCAGACGCGCTGGGACCGTTCGACCCGGATCTGCCGCTCTGGGGCGTTCCCTTCGCGGTGAAGGACAATATCGACGTGGCCGGAATGCCAACCTCCGCCGCCTGCCCGGCCTGGAGCTATGCGCCGAAGGCCGATGCCTTCGTCGTGGCCCGCCTGCGCGCGGCTGGCGCGATCCCCTTGGGCAAGACCAATCTCGACCAGTTCGCCACCGGCCTCGTGGGGGTGCGCACCCCCTACGGCGCGCCGCGCAACGCGCTCGACCCCGACATCGTGCCGGGCGGGTCCTCGGGCGGGTCTGGCGTGATCGTCGGGCACGGCATCGTGCCCTTCGCGCTTGGCACCGACACCGCAGGGTCAGGCCGCGTGCCCGCTGCGCTGAACGGCATCACCGGGCTGAAACCCACTCTTGGCGCGCTGTCGGCAAGCGGTGTGGTTCCGGCCTGCAGAACGCTCGACACCGTGTCGATCTTCGCCCGCTATGTCGCGGACGCCCATGCCGTCTTCACCGTGGCGGCGGGCGTCGATCCCGCCGACGCCTATTCCCGACCCGTCCCGGCACCGCCCTTGCCCGCGCCTTTGCCCGCCCCGCGCATCGCGATCCCCGACGCCACCAGTATCGTCTTTCTGGGCGATACGGTGCAGCGCGATGCCTTCGCCGCGACCGTCGCCGCGCTGAAGGATGCCGGGGCCATCGTGACGGAGATCGATTTCACCCCGTTCTACGACGTGGCCCGGATGCTCTATGACGGCGCGTGGGTGGCCGAACGGCACAGCGTTATCGAAGCGCTGATGCGCGAGGACCCGGACGCGATCCTGCCGGTCACGCGCGGGATCGTCGGCAATGCCGAAACCCTCAGCGCGACCGATGCTTTCCGCGGCTTCTACCGGCTGGCCGAGCTGCGCGCAGCCTGCGCGCCTGTCCTGGCAGGCTGCGACATGCTGTGCGTGCCGACGATCCCGACCTTCTACACCGTGGCGGATCTCGAAGCCGACCCGGTCACGCCCAACTCCAACCTTGGCACCTACACCAATTTCGTGAACCTGATGGACCTGGCCGCGATCGCGGTGCCCGCCGCGCCGCGCGCCGATGGACGACCCGGATCGGTCACGCTGATCGGCCCGGCGGGCAGCGACGGGCGGCTGGCCGCCGAAGCGTTGCGGATCGAGGCGCTGGCGACTGGCACCCCACCCCCTGCCCCGGTTGCGCAACCCGGCGCAGACGAGATCGCGCTGGCGGTGTGCGGCGCGCACATGTCGGGCCTGCCACTGAACGGCCAGCTGACCGGTCGCGCCGGGCGGTTCCTTGCCGCGACCCGGACATCGGAGGACTACGGGTTCTACGCGCTGCCGGGCGGCCCGCCCGAACGGCCGGGACTGGTGCGGCTTGGCGAAGGGGGCCAGAGCATCGCGGTGGAGGTCTGGGCTTTGCCAAAATCCGCCATCGGCGGCCTGCTGGCGGAGATCCCGGCGCCGCTTGGCCTTGGACCGGTGCGGCTGGAGGATGGCAGCAGCGTGCCAGGGTTCCTGTGCGAAGCGGCAGCGACCGACGGGGCCACCGACATAGGAACATTCGGCGGCTGGCGCGCTTATCTGGCAGCGAAGGCCGCACCGATCACGCAATAATGTGTGTATCGCGGATCGATCGGTCCTAGGTTCTTGTGGCAAAGGCGTTTTGCCGCCCTAACACCGATCGGACCCGCCCATGACTCTGCTCAAACAGCTGGCCCTTGCCCTTGCCCTGATCGCTGCCACCGTCGCGGGATGGATCGCCTATGTTCCTTCGGCCACCGCCGTTCTGGACAGAGCGGGCCTGCTGGACCTTCTGGGCATGGAGGCACCCGCGCAGGAGGCGGCGCAGGACAGGCGGGGCCAACGCGGAGGCGACGCAACGCGGGTCGTCACCGCCACGGTGGAGCATCGCGCGCTGGCCGACCGGATCACATCCATCGGCGACGGACAGGCCCTGCGCATGGTGACCGTGCGCGCGGAAACCAGCGGGCGGATCATCGAGGTGGGCGTCGCCTCCGGAGAGAAAATCGGGGCCGAAACGGTAATCGCGCGGTTGGACGACCGGGCCGAGCGCATCGCTCTCGATCGCGCGCGGATCATGCGGGACGACGCGCAGGCCGATCTCGACCGGCTGTCGCAACTGGCTGATACAGGGGCGGTGACATCGGTCCGGCGACAGGAGGCGGAACTGGCCCTGCGCACGGCGGAACTGGAACTGGCCCAGGCCGACTACGATCTGGACCAGCGCACGGTCCGCGCGCCCATCGCAGGCTGGGTCGGCCTGATCGACCTTGAGGTCGGGCAGCGGGTTACGGCGCAGGACGCGCTGGCGACGATCACCGACCGCTCCGGCATCCTGATCGATTTCCGGGTTCCCGAACGGGTGATCGGGCAACTGGCGACGGGCCAGCCGATGCAGGTCACGCCGCTGGCGATGCCCGGCACGACGCTGACTGGCGAAATC
The DNA here is from genome assembly GCF_003172915.1 of Meridianimarinicoccus roseus. Classification (GTDB taxonomy): domain Bacteria; phylum Pseudomonadota; class Alphaproteobacteria; order Rhodobacterales; family Rhodobacteraceae; genus Meridianimarinicoccus; species Meridianimarinicoccus roseus. The sequence continues at coordinate 179,535 of NZ_QGKU01000033.1, read as the reverse complement.
AGTGCGATCGATACGGTGGTCGACCGGGCCAGCCGGACGCTGCGGGTGCAAGGCCGACTGGACAATGCCGCGGATATGCTGCGCAGCGGCATGGCCTTCTCGGTCGCGCTGGAATACGCGGGCGACGTGATGCCCGCTGTTGACCCGCTGGCGGTGCAATGGTCACGCGACGGATCGTTCGTCTGGGCCGTGCGCGACGGTGCCGTGGCGCGTGTGCCGATCACCATACGCCAGCGGAACACCGACAGCGTGCTGGTGGAGGGCGCGCTGGAACCCGGCGAGCAGGTCGTGACGGAAGGACTGCAGACGCTGCGGCCCGGCGCGCAGGTGACCATAGAGGGTGCCCCCGCCGATCAGTCCGACAACCAGAGCGCGGCCACGACCGGCCGCCGCCAGCTTTAGGAGCGACCGATGTCGGACATAGCAGGCAATGACGCCGCTCCCGATTCTTCCGGCACGGAAACCCCGGACCGTCCGGTCACCACGCCCGGCGGCGGGGTCGCGCTGTTCGTATCGCGGCCCATCCTTGCCTTCGTGCTATCCGCGCTGATCATCATCGCCGGGCTGGCCAGCCTTTTCGGGGTGGAAATCCGCGAGTTGCCGAATGTGGATCGCCCCGTGATCACCGTGACGACGCAGTTTCCCGGCGCCGCGCCCGAGACCGTGGATCAAGAAGTCACCGGCCGGATCGAGGGCGCCGTGGGCCGGGTCGCGGGGATCAAGTCCATCGCGTCGAACTCGCGCTTCGGACGCAGCCGCGTGGTTCTGGAATTCGACGACAGCGTGAACATAGACGTGGCCGCGACCGATACGCGCGATGCAGTTGCGCGGATCGCCGCCGACTTGCCCGAGGACGCCGAAGACCCGGAAGTCGTGAAGGCCGACGCGGACAGCCAGCCGGTGGTGCGCATCGCCGTCACAGCGGCAAGCCGATCGCCGCAGGAGTTGACCCAATTGGTCGCCGACCGGGTCGAGGACCGGCTTCTGTCGATCCCCGGCGTGGCCGACCTGCAGATCTATGGCGACCGAGACCCGATCTTCCGGGTCGATATCGACCAGAAGGAACTGGCAAGCCGCGGGCTGACGCTGGCCGACCTGGGGCGCGCGTTGCAAGACGTGGCGTTCGACGCGCCGGCCGGGGACCTGTCGGGCGACCGCCAGTCGATCAACGTGCGCACCACGGCGGCGTTGAACAACCCCGAAGCTTTCGAACGGTTGCGCCTGAGCGATGACGTGATCGTGGGCGACGTGGCAGCAGTTTCGCTTGGCCCCGCGCCAAACGAGACCGTGTTGCGCGCGAACGGCCAGACCGGGCTGGGGCTGGGCATCATCCGCCAGTCCACGTCGAATACACTCGAGATATCGGCCGCTGTACGCGCCACGGTGGACAGCCTGCAACAGACCCTGCCCGACGATGTGAACATCTTCGTTACCTCGGATGACGCGGTGTTCATCAACGGATCCATTGAGGAAGTCCTGAAAACGCTTGGCCTTGCCATCGCCATCGTGGTCGTCGTCATCTTCATTTTCCTGCGCGATGCGCGCGCCACGATGATCCCGGCGCTGACGATGCCCGTGGCGCTGGTGGGCACGCTGGCCGCGATCTATCTAGTCGGCTTCTCGGTCAACATCCTGACGCTCCTGGCTCTGGTGCTGGCGACGGGCATGGTGGTGGACGACGCCATCGTCGTGCTGGAGAACATCGTGCGGCGCCGGGCCGACGGCGTTGGCCCCCGCGCGGCGGCCGTTCTGGGCACGCGGCAGGTGTTCTTCGCGGTGGTCACCACTACGGCGACACTGGCAGCCGTGTTCATCCCGCTATCGTTCCTGCCCGGCCAGGCCGGAGGGCTTTTTCGCGAGTTCGGCTTCACGCTTGCGATCGCGGTGATGCTGTCTTCTGTCGTGGCGCTGACGCTTTGCCCGGTGCTGGCCAGCCGCCTTCTGACCGCTGATCCTGACACCGACGGGCGGGGACCGCTGGCCTGGCTCGGGACGCATCTGGGTGCGCTTTATGCCGCCAGTCTTCGCGGCGCGCTGGCGATGCCGGTGGTCATCGTGCTGGCCGCCGCCCTGTTCGCGCTGACGGCGGTGTTCGTGCTGGGCACGATTCGGCAGGAACTGACGCCGTCCGAGGACCGGGCCGTTGCGCTGATGTCCGTCACTGCGCCGCAGGGTGTGTCGCTGGAGTACACAAATGCCAAGATGTCCGAGATCGAGGCGGCGATCCAGCCGCTGCGGGACAGCGGCGAGATCACCAACGTTTTCAACATATCCGGATTCCGGGCCGACAACCGCGGCTTCATGGTTATGACCTTGTCTGACTGGTCCGCGCGGGAGCGCAGCCAGCAGCAGATCGTCGGCGACATCTATGCCCGGCTTGGCGACGTGATCGGGGTCCGGGCCTTCGTGATCCAGCCCAATTCGCTGGGCATCCGCGGCGCGGGACGCGGCCTGTCCTTCGCCATCACCGGAGACAATTACGACCAGTTGGCGGACATGTCCGAAGCGTTGGTGGAACGGATGCGCGAGAACCCGGATTTCGGACGGGTGCAGCTTGAATACGAGACCACACAGCCGCAGCTCTTCGTCCAGATCGACCGTACGCGGGCTTCGGATCTAGGGATCGATATCACCGGGCTTGGGGCGGCGCTGCGTGCGCTTCTTGACGGCCGGTCGGTCGGGTCGGTGTTCATCGATGATACCAGTTATGATATCCAGCTCCTGTCCACAACGGATCCGATCAACGACCCTGGCGATCTGCAGAACATTTTCGTGCAGACCGGTGGTGGCGGGATGGTCCCGATGTCAACCTTCGTCACGCTGGAGGAACGCGCAGTCGCCCCGGAACTGGACCGCGAGAACCAGTCCCGTTCGGTCGAAATCTCAGCCGGGCTGACACCGCAGATGGCGCTTGGGGACGCTCTGGCCGAGGTCGAGCAACTGGCCGCGCCGATCCTGCAGGAGAACAACCGCATCATCCCGCTGGCCGAAGCCGCGACGCTGGACGAGACGGCATCGGGGCTTGTGGTCACGTTCGGCTTCGCAATCGTCGTCGTGCTGCTCGTTCTGGCGGCACAGTTCGAAAGCTTCATATCGGCTATCGTGGTCATGGCGACGGTGCCGCTGGGGCTTGCCTGCGCGGTTTTCGCGCTGGCCTTCACGGGGCTGAGCCTTAACGTTTATTCCCAGATCGGCCTCGTGATGCTGATCGGCATCATGGCGAAGAACGGTATCCTGATCGTGGAGTTCGCCAATCAGTTACGCGACAGGGGCGCGGATGTGCATTCAGCGATCCTGGACGCATCGACCATCCGGCTGCGGCCGGTGATGATGACGATGACATCCACTGTGCTGGGCGGAGTGCCGTTGATCCTGTCATCCGGTGCAGGTGCGGAGGCGCGCGAGGCGCTTGGCTGGGTGATCGTCGGGGGGCTTGGTCTTGCGACACTTTCGACGCTGTATCTGACGCCGGTCGCCTACCTTCTGCTGGCGCGATTTAGTCCGCCACGTGCCGAAGAACAGCGGCGACTTTCGGACGAGTTGAGCGCAGCCGAGGCAAGCACGGCATGACCGGACGCGCCTAGCAGGTATAGTTCAGCGCAAGACGACCGCCGTCCACATAGATCGTCTCGCCGGTGATGTAGGCAGCCCCCTCCCCCACGAGGAAAGCGACGGTTTCAGCCACGTCCTCGGCCCGACCGAGCCGCCCCAATGGCGTACGCGACATCACCTTCGCCATCGCCGCGGGATCCGCATTCACGCTTGCGACCATCGCCGTGTCGATGGACCCTGGACCGACGGCATTGACCCGGATCCCGTGGGGCGCCAGCGCCAAGGCGGCTGCCTTGGTCAGTTGCGCCATTCCCCCTTTGGACACGCAGTACGAGGCGATTGTCGGGATTGCGACCTGCGCGTTGATCGACGTCATGTTGACGATGGCACCGCGCACGCCGTCGCGCACCATCATGCGTCCCGCATGCTGCGTTGCAAGGAAGGCGCCGACGAGGTTCACGTCCAGGACCGTTCGGAAGTCTTCCAGTGTCATGTCGAGAAAATCGGCCGGGCGCACCATGCCCGCGTTGTTGACCAAAGCCACAAGTGTGCCGTCCTGCGCATCGATATCCTTGAACAGGGCGGCGATCTGCTCGGGGTCTGCCATGTCGCAGGTCACGGACCGTGCTCGATCACCAAGCGCCTGCGCTGCTGCTGTAGCTGCATCTGTATCGATATCGGCAAGCACCACGTCCATTCCCTGCCTGTGCAACACAGCGGCACATGCTTGGCCGATGCCATGAGCGGCGCCGGTAACAAGGGCGATCGGGGTTGTGGCCATTGTGTTTCCTTTCATCGCAGTTCTCATACGTTCGAAACTTTGTGAGCGTTATTGATAACTTTTGCACACCACTGCTGCAGCTTATGCCGGACGAACGATCACCCTGTGAACCTGTGGCGCGAAGGTTTGGACCGCGCGAGTGATCCGGGCCCCTGCATGAGTGTTGAGGTATTCGGCCTGGAACGCGGTTGGCGCTTCGAGTTCAAGGATGCCTTGGCTGAGAGCCCGGCGCTGGACGCTGGCCAACCAATTGGCGTGAAAGGCGGGGTCCGCGCGGTGCAGAAGCGCGAGAGCATGGTCCCATTCGGTGTCGCTTGGAGAAGCGGCTGCCGGAAAAGCAATGACAGTACGGTCCGGCTGGTCGGCCGGTTGAGCCGCACCCGCCAGTGTGGACAGTCTGGTTGTGAAGTCAGACCCCACATAGTCCCAGCAGGGGCGGGTATCTGACAGGATGCGGTCCCAGTCGATGGAATAGGCTGTCACCCTGCCCCGCGCCGCCGGCCGTTTCACGCATAACCAGCCGCATGCCTTCAATTTGGCCAGCTCCCGTTTCACTGTGCGTTCGTCGACTTGCCACAGGCGAGCGAGTTCCGTTCTACCCATCGTCAGTTCGTCGCGCTGCCAATTGTATCTGGCCGTGATCGCGGTCATGAACCGTAGGATAAGCCGTTGCTGGAATTTACTTCCCGCACATGCATGGACGCCGAGAGCCGTCAACACGTCGTACTTCTTGGAGGCAGAACCCTGCCTTAATGGTCGCGTGGCCAGCATTGGCCTGCTCCTGCTCTGCCTCTTGGGGCTGTTACCCCTGCGCCCTTGTTGCTTAGGACGCTTTTCCGATTGTTTCTGGATTTAACGTCCAAAACTTTGATGAGTCAATCCTCGATAGCGGAACAGGGCAGATCGATCCAGAAATGGAATTAAAAATTGGGTTCATTGGTAATGGGGGACACTCAGTTTGTCCCCCTTGTCGTCATTCCTGTCCCCCCTTTATGCCGAGGAGCAGGTATTTTGTCCCCTCTTTCGGCTATGCCACTCTATCTCGTGGCGGCATCAACGGAGATAACTGATTCGGCAGAAACTCGTGCCGACATAGGACTTTGCGGAAATATCGCATTCCGATGAAAGTAACGATATTCCCTTTTGCCTATTTTGTCTAATCGGCGTATTTCAGGAGAAGAGCAGAAATAACGTCTAGTGAGGCACGATGTACACCTATCAGGACTTGCAGGCGCTGCAGGCACAATCGCTGAAGCTTCAGGGTTGGATCCGCAGGCAGACCTATTCACCGGAACTGGAGAAGACACTGCGCCGGTTTTCCTCATGGGAGGTGTCGGAACTGATATTCAGGGTCAACCAGTCGACGTTCCGCGGGAGGCTGGCGGCGGATCCCAGCCTGCCTGCCGGCGAGGTTGAGGAGGATGGCCGTCAGCGTTGGTTCTCTCTTGAGGAGATCAACGAGTTGCGCCGTCGTATGAAGATTAACCGCAAGACGCTGCTTCCGCCCAGGCCACAGGGCAAGCGCGCAATCCGTGCTGCAATCGCCAACTTCAAGGGCGGGGCCGGCAAGTCTACGGTAGCGCTGCACTTCGCCCACGCTGCGGCGCTGGATGGCTACCGTGTTCTGTGTGTGGATTTCGATCCGCAAGCGACCCTGAGCCATTCCATGGGGCTGAGCGATGTGAGCGAGGATCACACCGTCTGGGGCATCATGGCGCGTGATCTTATCCGGGAGACGGACCGGATGAACAGTGCAGTAACCGGTGCTGCCAGTGGAACCGCCCTGCCCCAGAGGCGTCTGCCCGCGTCGGTTCGGGACATGGGTCTGGAGGATCTTCGCGTCGCGGATTTCATTCAGGCGACGAGCTGGCCGACCATCGATATCATTCCGTCTTGTGCCAATGCGGCCTTCGTTGAATTCGCGTCGGCGCAGTATCGGCACCTAAATCCTGATTGGTCCTTCTTCGCGGCGGTCGCTCGCTATCTCGACCAGATTCCCGACGACAGCTATGACTTGATCATTTTCGACTGTCCGCCTGCGATTGGCTATCAGTCAATGAACGCCGTCTTTGCGGCGGACGTACTCTATGTTCCGTCTGGTCCTGGCTACTGGGAGTATGACAGCACCACCAGTTTCATCGGCCAGTTGAGCGAGGCTTTGGAAGATCTGGACGCCGGGTTCAGCCAGGTGTCGTTCCCCGCGGGGAACGCCGGATCCCCAAAAGCGTTTCTGGATGTGCGCTTTCTTCTGACCCGTTTTGAACCTGGCAACGACCTGCATCGCGCGATGTATGATGCGTTCGGAAAGGTGTTCGGCGACCGCCTGGCGGAGCACCCGATCGAGCTGACACGTGCAGTGGAACAGTCCGGACGTTTCCTCAGTTCGGTCTATGAAATCGACTACCGCAACATGACTCGTGAGACCTGGCGGCGAGCGAGGGCAACATTCGACCGAGCCTATGGCGAGTTTCGCGAGACGTTGATCAAGGCGTGGGATGAGATGGAGGACAAGGCATGAGCCGCAAGCGCAGGATGTTCGACATCGAGATGCCCGAGGAGGCGGCAGCGCCTCAGCCCGAACCCATCACGGACGTGCGCAGGGGGCCGATGGCCAGCGCTGTGCGAGAAAATGCGGATTCATTGCGTGCACGTGCCGAGGCCGAGAAAGCAATCCGGGACGAGAACGACGCGCTTGCTCATGAATTCGTGCGGCTAAAGGGGCAGGGGCTTGTCATGCAGCGGGTTCCGCTGGACAGTATCCGCACGAGCAAGTTGACCCGCGACCGGCGGGAGGTTGATCCCGAGGGCCTGCAGGAACTGTGCGACAGTATCCGCGCGATCGGTTTGTCAAATCCGATCCAAGTCGAGCGGTCGGATGACGGGTTTGAGCTGGTGCAGGGCTTGCGGCGCTTGTCGGCCTATCGCCGTCTAGACGAGAGCACGCCCGGCGGCGGATATGCGGAGATCCCGGCTGTCGTGATGGAGCAGGGCGAAACCCTCGACACGCTGTATCGCCGGATGGTGGATGAGAACCTGATCCGGTCCGATGTCAGCTTCGCGGAGATGGCTGCGCTGGCGCAGGCGTATGCCGACGACGTGGAGACATCGGCGACCTCGCTGGACGAGGCTGTGCAGACGCTCTTCGGCTCGGCCGGCAAGCAGAAGCGCAGTTATATCCGCGCTTTTGCAAAGATGCTTGCGATGGTTGGCCCGCGACTGGAGCACCCTAACGCGATCCCGCGCGCGCTTGGCTTGAGCTTGCGCAAAAAGCTCGAGGACGAACCGGAAAGCTTGCATGAACTCGAGGCCCTTCTGATTGGAAACGGTGCGCGCACCGCGGAACAGGAGCTTGAGTTGCTGCGACAGTTCTGTGAAGCAGACGCCGAGTCTGAAAAGCGGTTCCCCGCGGGGAACCGTTCAACGCGCAAGCCAGCGACCGCGCGGCCCGCGCGGACAACGTTCCAAGTGCAAAGCGCGCTTGGTCCGATCAAGTGTACGGCTTCGCAAGGGCGGCTGGAGTTGCGCGGTGACGCTGACTTCTCGGCGTTGGAGCGCAAGAAGCTGGAAGATGCCGTCGCGCGCTTTCTTCAGGGGCTGGATGGCTAGATTTTATGTTATAGTATAACGATATGTGGGGATCCATGGCCCGGGCAAGTCGGCGCGGCAGCACGTCGGTCGATCACTGATTGACGTACCTCAACGAGGCGATCTAACCTTGCGCAAGAGGGAAGGGGGCGCTGTCCGCGATGGTACGACCCACTGTGCACGATATCGCGCGGCATGCCGGTGTGAGCCTCGCAACGGTGGACCGGGTCTTGAACGCGCGGCCGGGGGTGCGCAAGCAAACCGTTGCACGTGTCGAGGAAGCGATCCGCGCCATCGGCTATGTGCGTGACCAGGGCGCGGCCAACCTTGCCCGGCGCCGGGTTTACCGCTTCGCCTTTCTTCTGCCAGACGGCCAGAGCCGGTTCGTTGGAACCATCCTTTCCGCGCTGGAGGAGGCCCGCGAAAGCCAGTTGACCGACCGTGTGATGCTTGAGGTGTGTCATGTGCCGGTGCATGATCCCCATGCGCTTGCCGCCACGCTTGTCGCTCTTGGCGCGGGCAAGGTCGACGGGGTGGCAGTGATGGCGCCGGAAAGTCCGCAAGTGCGCGATGCGGTGGCCCGGCTTCGCCGCGGCGGTACCCCGGTCGTGGCGCTGGTCGCGGACCAACCGCAATCCGACCGCGATCATTTCGTCGGGATCGACAATGACGCGGCCGGGCGCACCGCAGCCCGGCTGATGGGCCGGTTCCTGCCCCCATCCGGAGGGCCGGTACTGGTGGTCGCAAGTTCGATCCGGGCGCGCGACAGCCTTGAACGTCGCTTCGGTTTCGACAGCCTGATCGGCACCGAGTTTCCTGCGGTGCACTGCCTTCCTACGCTAGAGGCCCATGACGACCCGCAGCGCATGGCGGCGATCCTGCAAAATGCCTTTGCGGCAAGGTCCGATATCGTCGGCGTCTATTCGCTGTCCACCGGCAATGGCGCCCTGATCGATGCGCTCCGCGAGAAGGGACGTCTGGCGCGACTCGTGGTCATCGCCCATGAACTGACGCCCCTCACGCGCGCCGCGCTTCTGGCTGGTGAATTGGATGCGATCATCACGCAGAACACCGGCCACCTGGTGCGTAGTGCTATCCGGGTCCTGCAGGCCCGCTGCGATGGGCGCGAAATCCTTGCATCGCAGGAACGCATCAGAATCGAGATCATCCTGCGCGAAAACCTGCCGTGACAAGGCCGGTGCGCAACCACTGAGGGAGGGAAAGACATGAAGACAATCAAGGGCCCCGGGCTGTTCCTGGCGCAATTCGCCGGGGATGACGCGCCGTTCAATTCCTGGCCTGCCATCACCCATTGGGCGGCAGAATGCGGCTATGCGGGCGTTCAGGTGCCGAGTTGGGATTCGCGCCTGTTCGATCTGGAGGCAGCGGCGCGATCCAAGGACTACTGCGACACCTTCAAGGGCCAGGCTGCCGAACATGGCATCACCGTCACCGAACTCAGCACCCATCTTCAGGGACAGCTGGTGGCCGTGCACCCGGCCTATGACATCGCCTTCGACGGGTTCGCGGCGCCATCGGTGCATGGAAATCCGGCGGCGCGGCAGGCCTGGGCGGTGGACCAGGTGAAAAAGGCGCTGAGCGCGTCGGCCAATCTCGGCCTGACCGCGATGGCGAGTTTCTCCGGGGCGCTGGCTTGGCCCTATGTCTACCCGTGGCCGCAGCGCCCGGCAGGTCTGGTCGAGGCGGCGTTCGACGAACTGGCGCGCCGCTGGCGCCCGCTGCTGGATCACGCCGAAGACTGCGGCGTCGACATCTGCTATGAAATCCACCCGGGCGAGGATTTGCACGACGGCATCAGCTTCGAGATGTTCTTGGAACGCGTGCAGGGCCACGCCCGTGCACGAATGCTGTACGACCCATCTCACTATGTCTTACAAGCTCTTGATTATATTGATAATATTGATATATATCACGAGCGGATCGGGATGTTTCACGTCAAGGACGCCGAGTTTAACCCAACTGGGCGGCAGGGTGTCTACGGCGGCTACCAGTCGTGGGTGAACCGCGCCGGACGGTTCCGCAGCCCCGGCGATGGGCAGGTCGATTTCGGCGCAGTCTTCTCCAAGCTGACCCAATACGGCTTCGACGGATGGGCCGTGGTCGAATGGGAATGCTGCATGAAGCACCCCGAGGACGGCGCGCGGGAGGGCGCTGCCTTCGTGAGGGATCACATCATCCGCGTGACCGAAAAGGCGTTCGATGATTTTGCCGGGGCCGGAACCGACGATGCGGCGAACCGGGCGATGCTGGGTCTCTAGTCTGGGGCGGTGCGGCGCAGAGATTGCTGCATTTATGTGCGCCGATGAAGAATCGGGCGCCCGCAAGATGGGGCAGGGTTGCAATACCGTGGCCGGGCGGATGATGCTGCACGTCGGAACCCCCGACAGCAGCGTGGAAGGGCAGGGACAGGCATGTTCGATCTGATCGTGGAAGGGGCGACGCTGCCGGACGGGCGGCGAAACATGGACATAGCGGTATCAGGCGGGCGCATTGCAGCGCTTGAACCCGGCGTTGCCGCCGAGGCGGGCACCCGCATCGCCGCTCATGGTCGGCTTGTCAGTCCCCCTTTCGTGGATCCGCACTTCCACATGGACGCGACACTGTCGCTTGGCATGCCTCGGATGAACCGGTCAGGCACCTTGCTGGAAGGCATCGGGCTTTGGGGCGAATTGAAGCCGATTCTGACTTTCGACGGGCTGGTCGATCGCGCCTTGCGATATTGCGACCTTGCCGCCTCGAAGGGGCTGCTTGCGATCCGCAGCCATGTCGACGTGTCCGACCCGCGCCTACTTACCGCCGAGGCGATGATCGCCGTTCGAGAACAGGTCCGCCCCTACATCGACTTGCAACTCGTGGCCTTTCCGCAGGATGGCTACCTGCGCAGCCCCGGCGCCGTGGAGCTTCTCGACCGTGCGCTCGACATGGGGCTGGACGTCGTGGGCGGCATCCCGCATTTCGAACGGACGATGGCAGACGGCGCGGCCTCGGTCGAAGCGCTGTGCCGGATCGCCGCAGACCGGGGCCTGCCGGTGGATCTGCATTGCGATGAAAGCGACGATCCCCATTCGCGCCATGTGGAAACGCTTGCGGCGCAGTCCCTGCGGTATGGGCTGCAGGGAAGGGTGGTCGGTTCGCACCTCACCTCCATGCACTCGATGGACAACTATTACGTGTCCAAGCTTATTCCGCTCATGGCGGAGGCTGACCTTCAGGTCGTCGCGAACCCCCTCATCAACATCACATTGCAGGGCCGCCATGACGTCTATCCCAAGCGGCGCGGCCAGACGCGTGTGCCGGAACTGATGGCGGCCGGGCTGAACGTCGCCTTCGGGCATGATTGCGTGATGGACCCGTGGTATTCGCTCGGGTCCGGCGACATGCTGGAAGTCGCATCGATGGGCCTTCATGTGGCGCAGATGACATCCCGTACCGCCATCGCACAGTGCTTCGACGCCGTCACGGTCAACGCCGCCCGTGCCATCGGGCTTGACGGTTACGGGATCGCGGTGGGCAATCGTGCCGACATGGTCATCCTGCAAGCCGCCGACCCGATCGAGGCGATCCGCCTGCGTGCCAACCGCCTCCATGTGATCCGCGCAGGCAAAGTGATCGCCGCAAGCCCGCCGCAGGTGGCCACCCTCGATCTGCCGGGGCGCCCGGCTTCGGTGGACCCAGCCGCCTATGCCCCCGCATCGCAATGACACAGCAGACCAACAGGAGAGACAGACCATGGCAACACTGATCCGGCCGACCCGCCGCACCATCCTGAAAGGCGCCGCTGCAAGCACCTTCGTGCTGGCTGCGCCGCCGGTGATCGGGCAGGCGACCTTCAAGGTGGCGGGGCTGCACGCCTCCCCGGTGGAGAACGCGTGGAATTCCCGCCTGCATGGCGCGATGGTCGAAGCTGCGTCGGACGGCGCGATCGAATACGTGTTCTCGGAAGGCATCGCCGCGACCGATTATGGTCGCGCGGCCCGTGAATACGCCGAAAGCGGCGTGGACCTGATCGTCGGAGAGGCCTATGCCGTTGAACGCGAAATCCGCCAGATCGCGGAGGACTATCCGCAGGTCGCCTTCCTGATGGGATCGAGCGGCCAACCCTCGGGCGACAATTTCGGCACGTTCGGCACATGGAACCACGAAGGGGCCTACCTTGCCGGTATGCTGGCCGGCCGGATGAGCGAGACCGGCAAGTTCGGGTCGGTCGGCGCCATCCCGATCCCCGAGGTGAACCTGCTGATCAACGGTTTCCGCGCCGGCGTGGATGCGGTGCGCCCCGATGCCGAACACCTGATCGGCTTCATCGGCACCTTCTTCGACCCGCCAAAGGCCCGCGAGGCGGGTCTGGCGCAGATCGACGCTGGGGCAGACATCCTGTTCGGTGAACGGATCGGTACGGCGGACGCCGCGAAGGAACGGGGCATCAAGGCGATCGGATCGCTGATCGACTACACACCGCGCTACCCTGAAACCGTCTTCGCCAACGCGATGTGGTACTTCCGCCCATTGCTGGATGCAGCGGTCGCGGACAAGCAGGCGGGTGGCCCGAATGCGCGCGACTACACGCCCTACTGCCTGATGAAGGAGGGCGGCAACGACATCCTCTATACCGAAAGCATGGTGCCCGCCGACGCCATCCCCGCGATGGAAGAAGCGCGCGCGGCGATCAAGGCCGGTACGCTGGAAGTGCCGGTGGACATGTCCGAACCGACCTGACCTGACCTGTCCGGTGCGCCCGTGGCCGCTGCCGGGCGGTGGCGCGGGCGTACTCCGACTCGAACGACGGGATGACCGATTTGAGCACAGCGCGCGCATGAGCGGCGATTCGATCCTTCGTCTGGACGGAATCACGAAGCGGTTTGGGGCGATCACCGCGAACGAGGACGTGAGCATCGATCTTGCCCGTGGCGAGGTTCTTGCCCTTCTGGGTGAGAACGGCGCTGGCAAGACCACGCTGATGAACATCCTGTTCGGTCACTACATGCCCGACGAGGGCAGTGTGACGGTGGATGGACGGGCGCTGCGACTTGGCGTGCCGCGCGATGCCATCGCCGCCGGGGTCGGCATGGTGCACCAGCATTTCACGCTGGCACCCAACCTGACCGTGCTCGAGAACGTGATGACCGGCACAGAATCCCTGCTCGCGCCCCGCTCCGCCAAGGGTCGGGCGCGGCAGCGGCTTGCGGCGCTGGCGGAGAGGTTCGGGCTGGCTGTGGATCCGGATGCCCATGTCAGCGCGCTGTCGGTGGGCCAGCAGCAGCGGGTCGAAATTCTCAAGGCGCTCTACAACGACGCCCGCATCCTTATCCTCGACGAACCGACGGCGGTTCTGACCCGCCCCGAGGCGGAACGGCTGTTCGAAACGCTGCGCGACATGGCGCGGCAGGGGCTGTCAATCATCTTCATCTCGCACAAGCTGCACGAGGTCATGGCCGGGGCCGACCGCGTCGTCGTGCTGCGCGCAGGGCGGGTGACCGCCGAGCGCCGGACCGGCGCCACCACCCAGGCCGAGCTAGCGGAACTGATGGTCGGTCGCCGGGTGGAACGCCCCGTCCGGCAGCCTACCCAGCCCGGACCGCTGGTGATCGAGGCGCGGGGCGTCGATGTGCCGATGCCGGGCGGCACGCCGCTTCGGGGGGCCGACTTCACCCTGCGCGGGTCCGAGATCCTGGGAATCATCGGTGTCTCCGGCAACGGTCAGACCACCCTCGCGCACCTGCTGTCCGGCCTCGCGACCCCGTCCGCCGGGCAGATCAGAATCCTCGGACAGGACGCGCGTGGCTTGACAGCGCGGACCATGGCGGCGATGGGCGTCGGCCGCATCCCCGAGGATCGCAACACCGAAGGCGCGGTCGGAAGCTTCCCGATTTGGCAGAACGCCGTGCTTGAACGGCTGTCGGATCCGCGCTTCGCACGTCTGGGCATTGTCAGGCGCGGGGCCGCGCGGCGCTTCGCCTCCGACATCGCCGCGCGGTTCGATCTGCGGGGCGGCGGCCCCGACACCGAGACGCGGCAACTCTCCGGGGGTAACATGCAGAAACTGATCCTCGGGCGGAACCTTGTTGACGCGCCCCGCGTGCTGGTCGCCGCGCAGCCGACCCGCGGGCTGGACGAGGGCGCCATCGCCGCAGTCCATGCCGAACTGCTGGCCGCCGCGCGGGGTGGGACCGGCGTCGTGCTGATCTCGGAGGATCTTGACGAGGTGATCGCGCTCGCGGACCGTGCGCAGGCCATTGTCAACGGACGGCTGTCACCGCCCGTGGATGCCGCGCATCTGGACGCACGGCGTCTGGGCCTGATGATGGCAGGCGTCTGGGAGGGGCTGGCCGATGCGGTTTGAACGGCGCGCGCGAACCTCACCACTGCTCGGGCTGGCGGCGCCGCTTGTCGCCGTTGCCGTGGCGCTGACGATTGCGGGTGGGCTGATCGCGCTGTCCGGCGCACCGGTGCTGGAAGCCTATGCGCGCATCGCTGCCGGGGCATTCGGCTCGCGGCTGGCGATCACGGAAACGCTGACCCGCGCCACGCCGCTGATCCTGACCGGGCTTGCTGCTGCCGTTGCGTTCCGCGCGCAGGTCTGGAACATCGGTGCCGAGGGGCAGCTCTATGCCGGGGCGCTGGCGGTTGCCGCGCTTGGCGCTGCCAACCCGCTGGGCCTGCCCCCCGCAGCACTGATCGCAGCCTTGATGCTCTCGGGCGCGCTGGCCGGGATGATGCTACTGGTTATCCCGGTTGTGCTTCGCCTGCGCTTCGGGGTGGACGAGGTGGTCACCACGCTGCTGGGCAACTTCATCGTACTCCTGTTCGTCTCTCTTGCGGTGGAGGGGTTCCTGAAGGACCCGTTGGCCTTCGGCTGGCCGCAATCCGTGCCTGTGGTCGAAGAGGCCGCGCTGCCCCGCATCGTCGAACGCTCGCGCCTGCATCTCGGGTTGGCCATCGCGTGTGCGCTGGCCGGTTTGGTGTTCCTGATCGGGCGCCATACCGTCTTCGGTATGCAATCGCGCGCGGCGGGCCTGAACCCGGCGGCCGCGCGTTTTGCCGGGGTGCCGATCCCCGGCACCCTGATCCGTGTCGCTTGCCTGTCGGGCGGCCTGGCGGGCCTTGCCGGCGCGGTCGAGGTACTGGGCGTGAAGGGCTATGTCACCACCGATCTGTCGCCGGGCTTCGGTTATTCCGGCATCGTCGTGGCTATGCTGGCCGGGCTGAACCCGCTGGGTGTGGTGCTGGCGGCGGTCTTCGTCGCGGCGATGTTCGTGGGCGCGGACGGCATGTCCCGCACGCTGGACGTGCCCAGCTTCATCGCCGATGTCACTGTCGCTCTGTCACTGCTCACGATGCTCGTAGCGCTGTTCTTCACCGCCTACCGGGTGCGCCGATGACCGATCTGATCGACATCCTGTTCACCGTCGGGTTGTGGTCGTCGGTACTGCGCATCGCCACTCCGCTGATCTTCGGCACCCTCGGCGCGCTGCTTTGCGAGCGGGCAGGGGTGCTTAACCTCGGGATCGAGGGCATCATGACCTTCGGCGCGATGGCGGGCTGGCTTGCGGTGTTCATGGGCGCGGATCTTTGGACCGGGATGCTGGTGGCGGCGGGGACCGGCGCTGCCTTCGGGCTGGTGCACGCCGCGCTGACGGTGACGCTTGGCCTGTCGCAGCACGTCACCGGCCTCGGGATCACGCTGCTCGCCTCCTCGCTGTCCTACTACATCTTCCGTCTCGCGGTCGAAGTGCAGGGCACGCCTCCCACGGTGGAACCGTTCGCGCCCCTCGTGATCCCCGGATTATCGGGCCTGCCGCTGATCGGCCCGGCGCTCTTTTCCCAGACCGCGCCGACCTACCTTGCGATCGCGCTGGCGGGTGTTCTGGCCTATGTGCTGTTCCGCACGCCGCTGGGGCTTGCGGTGCGCATGACCGGCGAGAACCCGCATGCCGCCGAGGCGCAGGGCTTGAACCCTATCCGCATCCGCTACGGCGCCGTGATTGTCGGATCGGCGCTGATGGCGATGGGCGGTGCGTTCCTGACGCTGGCGGCATTCAACAGCTTCTTCCCCACGATGGTGCAGGGGCGCGGTTGGGTGTGCATCGCGCTGGTAGTGTTCTCCACATGGCGACCGGGGCGAGCGCTGTTCGGCGCGCTGCTGTTCGCAATGTTCGACGCTTACCAGCTCCGTTTGCAGACCGTGTTCGGCAGCGCCGTGCCCTATCAGCTGTTCCTGATGATGCCCTATATCCTGTCCATCGTCGCTCTGGTGGTGATGTCGCGCCGGGCGCGGGTGCCGCAGGCGCTGATGAAACCCTACCGGCGCGGCGAACGCTGAGGATCAGTCCTCCAGCAGGGACCGTTCCAGTTGCGCTGCGAACTTGGCCGCCGCGACCGGAAGCGTACGCCCGCGCAACTGGCACAGGTACAACAACCCTGCGGGTACGTCGCGCGGATCGAGCGGACGGCTGACGATCCCGTCCGCCGTGGTGTCGCGGTCACCGGACGGAAGGCCGGACGGGATCTGGAAGGTGACCAGCGCCTCGCGCGCCGGGTAATTGCGCAGGAACTCGAAACTGTCGGACTGCACGACCACCGAAAGTTCCACCGTGGACCGCTGCAAGGCAAGGTCGATGAGGTGCCGCACGCCGTAGGGCGTGGTCGGCAGGCCGATTGGCACCCCCGCAAGGTCGCGCAGACGCAGCGTGTCGCGCGCAGCCAGCGGATGATCGGCGGGCAGCACAGCGCAGACCGTCTGCGGCACGCTGGCCAGCACCTGTACCTCGCTCAGGCGGACGGGTTCGAACACCACGGCGATGTCGGCTGAATGATCGACCAGCGCCTGTTCGGCAGCAGCGCGGTCCCGCAGATGCACGCCGAAGGTCACCGCAGGGTGGCTGGCACGATACCGCGCGATCTGTTCGGGCAGAACATAGGGCAGCAGCGCTTGGCTGCAGGCCACGGATACGTGCCCGCGCCGTTCCCCGGCCAGATCGGCGATCTGGCTCTTCAGCTTCTCAACATCCGACACCTGAGTGCGGATATGCTGGATCAGCAGCTCGCCCGCGGTGGACAGGCGCACCCCGCGCGGCAGCCGTTCGAACACCGGCGCGCCCAATTCTTCCTCAAGCGCGAGCACGCGACGGTTCAGCGCCGTCGAGGTGATCGACAGTTGTTCCGCCGCCTTGCGGATCGACCCCGCGCGCGCGATCGCGTCGATGTAGCCCAGTGGGGTGAGGTGGCGCATCCGGCCCTGACTGCTGCAAGAAATGCATCGCTTCGGTGCAAACATAGCAGACGACCTGCGCGGAACAAGATTCCATAGTTGCCCTATCCAAGACGGCCTGCGGTGGACTTCCCCCTGCCGCAGGCCCGTTCAGCCTTCAGGAGGTTCCCACCCATGCCCACCCATCCTTTTTCCCGGCGCGGTTTTCTGCGGTCGGGTGCTGCCCTTGCCGGTGCCGCCGCCGTCGCGCCGCTGTCGGCGCTGCCCGTGAGTGCTGCGGGCGATCTGACGGTCGGGTTCATCTATGTCGGCCCCAAGGACGATTTCGGATATAATCAGGCCCACGCCGAAGGGGCTGCAGCCGTGAAGGCGATGGCGGGCGTGACCGTCGTGGAAGAGGAGAACGTCGCCGAAACCACCGATGTGCAGAAGTCGATGGAATCGATGATCAACTTCGATGGCGCGACGCTACTGTTCCCGACATCGTTCGGCTATTTCGACCCCCATATCCTGGAGGTCGCGCCGAAATATCCCGACCTGCGGTTCGAACATTGCGGCGGGCTCTGGTCGGCGGACAAGCACCCGTCCAACGTTGGAAGCTATTTCGGATACATCGGGATGGGTCAGTACCTGAACGGCATCGCCGCAGGGCACGCCACCAAGACCAAGAAGATCGGCTTCGTCGCCGCAAAGCCGATCCCGCAGGTGCTGCTGAACATCAACTCTTTCCTGCTGGGCGCGCGGGCCGTCGATCCGTCCATCACATGCCAGGTCATCTTCACGGGCGAATGGTCGATGGCCGTGCGAGAGGCCGAGGCGACAAACGCGCTGGCAGACGGCGGCGCGGATGTCATCACCTGCCACGTGGACGGACCGAAGGTCGTGATGGAAACCGCCGCGTCGCGTGGCTGCTTCCTGTGCGGCTATCACGCCGACCAGTCGCCGCTGGCACCCGACATGTATCTGACCGGGGCGGAATGGAACTGGGCACAGGTTTATACCGACATGGTCACGACCACAATGAACGGCGGGTCGATCGACAATTTCGTGCGCGGCGGTCTGGCCGAGGGATTCATCAAGATGTCGCCGCTGGGTCCGGCCGTGTCCGACGCCGCACGCGCCCAGTTCGAGGCCACGAAGGCCGAGATCATGAAGGGCGGTTTCGCCGTCATCAAGGGGCCGCTCAAGGACAACGCGGGCAATGTCATCGCCACCGAGGGGCAGGCCTTCGCGGAAACCGACGTGGCGCTGGAAAGCATGGGATACCTCGTCGAAGGCGTGATCGGGTCGACCTCCTGACGCGGCGCCGGGCATGACCGATCACGGGATCTCCGGCCCCGCCACCGGGGCGCCGCTTCGGGCCATGCTTGCCCGCGTGGCGCGCCGGGCCGAGGCGGTTGTGCTGCCGTTGGCGGCGCTGATGGCCGGGTTCGCCGTGTTCAGCCTGTTCCTGCTCATGCAGGGCAAATCGCCGGCGGAGTTCTTTTCGCTGGTCTACAAGGCCGGGTTCGGAACGGCATTCTCGTGGCAGAATACCCTGTCGCGCACAGCGCCATTGTTGTTTGCAGCGCTTTGTGTCGCCCTTCCGGCCCGGCTCGGTCTTGTCGTCATCGGCGGGGAGGGGGCTATCGTCCTTGGCGGGCTGGCCGCCGGGGCACTTGGCGTCTCTCTGGCCGGTGCACCTGCCGCTGTCGCGCTGCCGCTGATGGCATTGGCGGCTTGCGTCGTGGGCGGGCTGTGGATCGGATCAGTCGGCGCGCTGCGATACCTGCGCGGGGTGAACGAAACGATCGCCAGTCTGCTGCTGGCCTATATCGCCATCGCGCTGATGAACCACCTCGTCGAAGGTCCGCTGCGCGATCCGGCCAGCCTCAACAAGCCGTCCACCGCCCCGCTTGCCGATGCGCTTCGGGTCGGTGACATGCCGGGCTGGGATGTCCATTGGGGGCTGCTGGCCGGCATTGCGGGCTGCGTGCTGGCCTGGGCACTGATCGATCGCACGACATGGGGCTTCGCGGCGCGCATCGCGGGCGGCAACGTGCGCGCGGCGCAGGTGCAGGGCCTGCCTGTGGGGCGGCTGATCCTCGGGTTCACCGCGCTTGGCGGTGCCTTCGCCGGACTGGCTGGTTTCTTCGAGGTCGCGGCGGTGCACGGGTCGGCCAACGCCTCGCTTGCCTCGGGCTACGGCTATACCGGGATCCTCATAGCGTTTCTCGCACGGCACAACCCGCTGGCCATCATTCCCGTTGCGATCCTGCTGGCGGGGTTCGAGGCGTCTTCCGGCCTCGTGCAGCGCCGCATGGACTTGCCCGACGCCACAACGCTGGTTCTGCAGGGCTTTGTCTTCGTGGCCATCCTGATCAGTGAAACCTTATACGGGCGGTTGCGGATCTTCGCCCCCGAACGCTGGAGCACGCGATGACCGATCTTGGGATCTGGGCGGTGCCGCTGGCGATCCTTGCCGGCGCGATCCGCGTCTCGACGCCCTTCCTGTTCGTCAGCCTCGGCGAAGTGCTGACCGAGCGGTCTGGACGCATCAACCTCGGGCTCGAAGGCACGCTCGTGTTTGGCGCGATGTCCGGCTACGCGGTCGCCTACCTGACCGGGTCGCCATGGGCAGGGGTACTGGCGGCAGCGGTCGCCGGAGCGCTGTTCGGCCTTGTGCACGGGCTTATATGTTCGCTGCCGCGGGTCAACGACATCGCTATCGGTATCGCGATGATGATCCTCGGCATGGGGCTTGCGTTCTATTTTGGCAAGCCCTTCGTGCAACCCGTCGCGCCGGATCTGCCGGCGATCCCGCTGGGCTGGTGGTCTGACCTGCCGCAGGTGCAGGCCGCCCTGCAGGTCAACGTGCTATTCCTGATCGGCGCTGCCGCGGCCTTCGCCATGTGGTGGATGTTCCGCGCCACCCGCGTCGGGTTGATCATCCGTGTCGTTGGAGACAGCACCGATGCGGCCCGCGCGATGGGGTTGCGTCCCGCGCTGATCCGCACGCTGGCCACGGCGGCCGGCGGCGCCTTCGCCGGGGTCGGCGGCGCTTACCTGTCGCTCTACTATCCCGGCAGCTGGAACGAAGGCATCTCGTCGGGGCAGGGGTTGATGGCGGTCGCGCTCGTGATCTTCGCGCGCTGGAATCCGGTCGCCTGCTTCGGCGCGGCACTGCTGTTCGGCGGGGCCGGGGCGCTTGGCCCGGCGCTGCAATCGGTCGGCGTGTCGGAAGGCTACTACCTCTATTACGCCGCGCCCTACGTGCTGACGCTCGGCGTGCTGATCGCCACTTCGTCGCCGCACCGCGCCATGACCGGGGCGCCGGGCGAACTGTCCATCACCAAGTAAGGAGAACGCCATGAACGGTCTGGGAGGCCTCAACAAGTCACCGAACGGCGTCGTCATCGGGCTGGTGCAACTGCAATTGCCCGACGTGAAGACGAAGGCCGATCTGACCGCGCAGACCGCGCGCGTGGTTGAGCTGGTCGGCAAGGCCCGGCGCAACAACGCGGGCATGGATCTGGTCGTCTTCCCCGAATACATGCTGCACGGCCTGTCGATGGACACCAACCCCGAGATCATGTGCGATCTGGACGGGCCCGAGGTCGCCGCGCTCAAGGCCGCCTGCATCGAGCATGACATCTGGGGCTGCTTTTCCATCATGGAGGCCAACCAGAACGGCAATCCTTTCAATTCAGGCATCGTCATCGACAACACCGGCGAGATGCAGCTTTACTACCGCAAGCTGCACCCCTGGGTGCCCGTCGAACCATGGGAGCCGGGCGACCTGGGCATCCCGGTGATCGACGGGCCGAAGGGCTGCAAGCTGTCCCTGATAATCTGCCACGACGGCATGTTCCCCGAGATGGCCCGCGAAGCGGCCTACAAGGGGGCCGAGATCATGCTTCGTACCGCCGGCTACACCGCGCCGATCCGCGAAAGTTGGCGCTTTACCAACCAGTCCAACGCCTTCTGCAACCTGATGGTCACGGCGAATGTCTGCATGTGCGGGTCCGACGGCACCTTCGACAGCATGGGCGAGGGGATGATCTGCAACTTCGACGGCAGCACCATCGCCCACGGCACCACCGGCCGCGCCGACGAGATCATCACCGCCGAGGTGCGTCCCGACCTCGTGCGCGAGGCCCGCGTGCACTGGGGGGTGGAGAACAACATCTACCAGTTCGGCCATCGCGGCTATGTCGCAGTGAAGGGCGGCGCGCAGGATTGTCCCTATACCTACATGACAGACCTTGCGGCGGGGCAGTACCGCCTGCCCTGGGAGGACGAAGTGAAAGTGACCGACGGCACCTCCTGCGGTTTCGATGCACCGACGCGGACCTACGCGCCGGTCCGCAAGGAGGCAGCGGAATGAAGGATGCGGCGCCCCGCACCGTTGTGGCCGACCCCTATGCCTGGCCATGGAACGGCGATCTGCGCCCCGGCAACACCGCGCTCGTGATCATCGACATGCAGACCGATTTCTGCGGGGAGGGCGGCTATGTCGACAAGATGGGGTATGACCTGTCTCTGACCCGCGCCCCGATCGAACCGATCCGCGCGGTGCTGGCAGCGATGCGCGCAGGTGGGTTTCACGTGATCCACACCCGTGAAGGGCACCGGCCCGACCTGTCGGACCTGCCCGCCAACAAGCGCTGGCGCTCCCGGCAGATCGGCGCGGGCATCGGCGATCCGGGCCCCTGCGGAAAGATCCTCGTGCGCGGCGAACCGGGCTGGGACATCATCCCCGAACTTGCCCCGCTGGAAGGCGAGCCGATCATCGACAAGCCCGGCAAGGGCAGTTTCTGCGCAACCGATCTGGAACTCATGCTGCGCACCCGTGGGATAGACAACCTGATACTCACAGGCATCACAACCGACGTGTGTGTCTCCACCACCATGCGCGAGGCGAACGATCGCGGCTTCGAATGCCTCGTTCTGTCCGACTGCTGCGGCGCGACGGACAAGGGCAACCACGACGCCGCGCTGAAGATGGTCACGATGCAGGGTGGCGTATTCGGTGCGGTCGCGGACAGCGCCACGCTGCTGGCTGCGCTGCCATGACCCCCGACCTGCCGCAGGGCGCCATCGGGGTCGAAACGTTGCACATGACGATGCGCTTCGGCGCGTTCACGGCGCTTGACGACGTGTCGATCCGCATAGCGCCGGGCAGCTTTCACGCGCTGCTGGGCGAGAACGGCGCGGGCAAGTCCACGCTCGTCAAATGCATGATGGGCTTCTACCATGCCACGGCGGGCGAGATGCTGGTCGCCGGGCGCGAGGCGCGGGTGCCAGATCCGCGCGCGGCGCATGCGCTGGGTCTTGGGATGGTCTACCAGCATTTTACGCTGGTCCCGTCGCTGACCGCCGCCGAGAACCTCGTGATCAGCCGCCCCGACGCGCCAAGGGTCATCGACTGGCGCGCCGAACGCGCGGCGTTGGCGGCCTTCATGGACCGGATGCCGTTCCGCGTGCCGCTCGATCAGCCGGTCCGGGCGCTCGCGGCGGGCGAGAAGCAGAAGCTGGAGATTCTCAAGCAGCTCTATCTCGGGCGGCGCTTCCTGATCCTCGACGAACCGACATCCGTTCTCACGCCCGACGAGGCGGATGAGGTGCTGGGCCATGTCCGCGCGCTGTGCGAGGCTGGGCAGATCACCGTGCTGATGATCACCCACAAGTTCCGTGAGGTGACCGCCTTCGCCGACGAGGTGTCGGTGTTGCGGCGCGGTCGGCTGGTCGGCGGTGGGCGCGTCGCTGACCTGTCGCATTCCGACATGGCGGCGATGATGATGGGAGACGCCGCCATCGCCGAACCCGCCCCGCGCACCGGCAGAGCGGGCGCGCCGGTGCTGGCGCTGCGCGCCGCACGGGCGCGGGACCGGTCCGGTCTGAAGGACATCGCCATCGACGCGCTCCAGGTTCGCGCGGGCGAGATCGTGGGCATCGCAGGCATCTCGGGCAACGGCCAGATGGAACTGATGGAAATCCTCACCGGGCAGCGCCCGCTGGAGGCTGGCGAGATCGAGGTCAAGGGCGCGCCCTACACCGCCAGCCGGGCCGAGGCGCGGCTGCGCGCGGTGCGCTATCTTCCCGAGGAACCGCTGCACAACGCTTGCGCGCCGCGCATGTCGGTGGCCGAGAACATCGGCTTTCGCAGCTTCGATCTGAACGGCAGCGGCACCCGTTTCTGGCTGTCGGGGCGCGAAATGCGCGCCCGCGCGGCTGATCTTGTTGCCGCGTTCAAGGTCAAGGCGGCCTCGCTTGATGCACCCATCGCGGCGCTGTCAGGCGGCAACGTGCAGCGCGCGGTGCTGGCCCGCGAGTTGACCGGCGACGTGGATGTGCTCGTCATTTCCAACCCGTGCTTCGGGCTGGATGTGTCGGCTGTGTCCGAGATCCGTGCGCGGATCATGGCAGCGCGGAACGCGGGCGCCGGTGTGCTGCTGATGTCCGAGGATCTGGACGAGATCCTGGAGCTGTCCGACCGGGTGCTGGTCATGTCCGAGGGGCGGATCGTTCACGAAACCACCGCCGCTGCATCGGACCCGGCGACACTGGGCCAGCACATGGGAGGCCACGCATGAGCGTGATCCGCGCCGAGCCGTTCGATTTTCCGCTGCGGCGCGGCGGGATCGGGCTGATCGTGATCGACATGCAGCGCGATTTCATCGAACCGGGGGGCTTCGGCGCCGCGCTGGGAAATGATGTCGCGCCGCTGCAGGCGATCATCCCCGCGGTGCGCGCGCTGCTGGACGGGGTGCGCGCCGCGGGACTGCCTGTGATCCACACGCGCGAATGTCACCGCCCGGACCTGTCCGACTGTCCACCGGCCAAGCGGGCGCGGGGTGGTGCCACGCCCACGATCGGCGATCGCGGCCCTATGGGACGCATCCTGATCGCGGGCGAACCGGGGGCCGAAATCGTGCCTGAACTTGCGCCGTTGCCGGGCGAGACGGTGATCGACAAGCCCGGAAAGGGCGCCTTCCACGCCACGCCCCTGGCCGAGGTGCTGACCGGGATGGGACTGCGGCAGCTTCTGTTCGCGGGTGTGACGACGGAGGTCTGCGTGCAGACCACCATGCGCGAGGCCAATGACCGCGGCTATGAATGCCTTCTGGCCGAGGACGCGACCGAAAGCTACTTCCCGGCCTTCCGGCAGGCAACGTTCGAGATGATCCGCGCGCAGGGGGCGATTGTGGGCTGGACCGCGCCGGTGGCGGCGATCCTTGCCGGGATCGGGGGCGATCATGGCTGAGGCGCGCAGCTTTCCCGCCCTGCTTGCCGGCGGCTGGCGCGACATGGTTTTCGAGCCATTCCGCGACGGGGTCGAGATCTGCCGCCTGGTGCAGGGGCCGCCGGACGTGGCGCTGCTGCGCTATTCGCCGGGCGCGACCGTGCCGCTGCATAGCCATCCGGGGCTGGAGACGGTTCTGGTGCTGGACGGCGCGCAGACCGACGAGAACGGCCGCCACGAGGTCGGCGCGCTTGTGGTCAACCCGCCCGGGACGCAGCACTCCGTTCGCTCGGACCAGGGCTGCACCGTGCTGATCCAGTGGGAAAGGCCCGTCCGCATCCTCGACGATGGGTAAACCGGACTGCGCCGCTTGGCGTGCGGCGACCGCCGGGCTAGGGTGGGGGCGCCTGACGGAGACGCCCCATGTCCACCCTCGTTGCGCTAGCCGGGCTTCCGGGGACCGGCAAATCCACCATCGCCCGGCATTTTGCGCGGGACAGCGGTGCGGTCTGGCTGCGTATCGACGAGATCGACGCCGCCATCTGGGCCCGTGATCCGGGACGCGATATCGGGCCCGACAGCTATCACATCGCGGCGGCGCTGGCGGCGTCCAACCTGTCGGTCGGCCATTGCGTCATCGTCGACAGCGTGAACCCGTGGCCGCTGACCCGCGCAATCTTCGCCGCTGCGGCGGACCGGGTTGGTGCGCGGCTGTTGGGGGTGGAAATCCTGTGCAGCGATGCCGCGTTGCACAGGCGTCGCGTGGAAGGCCGGGCGCCGGACGTGCCGGGGCTGGTGCTGCCGGACTGGACCAGGGTGCAGGCCCGCGACTACGCGCCATGGACGGACGCGGCGCTGCATCTCGATACCGCGCTCTGCACCCCGTCGGACGCGAGCGCCGCGATCGGTGCGGCCATGGCGGCACCGCCATGCGGGGGCCTTGGCGTGACCGGCTAGGCGCACCCGCCGCGGTCAGACATCAAGCGTGTTCACCCGCTCCCATTCCGAGAAATGGGCCGTGTAGGACAGCCATTCAGCGTGCTTGATCTTCAGGAAAGCGTCGGCAAAGCCGTCTCCCATCGCGCCCCGGAACGCGCTGTCGGCATCGAAGGCGCGCAGCGCGTCCAGCAGGTTCAGCGGTAGCTTTTCCGCATCGCTTGCAAGATGCCCCTCTGCATACATGTCAATGTCACGGCGCGGGCCGGGATCGGCCTGCCTGTCCAGCCCGTCAAGCCCTGCCGCGATGATCGCGGCCTGCAGCAGGTAAGGGTTCGCCGCGCCATCTGGCAGCCGCAACTCGAATCGCCCGGGCCCGGGCACGCGCACCATGTGCGTGCGGTTGTTGCCGGTCCATGTCACCGTGTTCGGCGCCCAGGTCGCGCCCGACAGCGTGCGCGGCGCGTTCAGCCGCTTGTAGCTGTTCACCGTCGGGTTGGTGATCGCGCACATCGCGGCGGCATGGGTCATGATCCCGCCCAGGAAATGCCGCCCCCGCGCCGACAGTCCAAGTTCCGCCGCGTCGTCGGCGAAGGCGTTGGTCGTGCCGTCCATGTCCCAGACCGACACATGCGCATGGCAGCCGTTGCCGGTCAGGCCCGCGACCGGCTTTGGCATGAAGGTCGCGCGCAGGCCATGCTTCTCGGCCACCGAACGGACCATGAACTTGAAGAAGCTGTGGCGATCGGCAGTCACCAGCGCATCTGCGTAGTCCCAGTTCATCTCGAACTGGCCGTTCGCGTCTTCGTGGTCGTTCTGGTACGGGTTCCAGCCCAGTTCCAGCATGTAGTCGCAGATCTCGGCCACCACGTCATAGCGGCGCATCACCGCCTGCTGGTCGTAGCACGGCTTCTCCGCGACGTCCTGCGGGTCGGAAATCGCGCGTCCGTCCGGTTCAAGCAGGAAGAACTCCGCCTCCACCCCGGTCTTCACGCGCAGCCCCGCCGCCGCGGCGAGGTCGATCTGGCGGCGCAGCACGTTGCGCGGCGCCTGGTCCACCGGCAAGCCCTCCATCACCGGGTTGGCGGGCACCCAAGCGACGTCCGGCTTCCACGGCAGCACCACCGCCGCGTCCGCGTCGGGCACGGCCAGCATGTCGGGATGCGCCGGGGTCAGGTCCAGCCATGTCGCGAAACCGGCAAAGCCCGCACCGTCCGCCTGCATGTCGGCGATCGCCTGCGCCGGGACCAGCTTGGCGCGCTGCCCGCCCGCAAGATCGGTGAAGGAGATCATGAAATACCGGATGCCCGTCTCGCGGGCGAACTCTGCAAGGTCGCGTGTCATCGGCTTCTCCTCAATATCCGCCGCGTCCGGGGATCCAGTCGGTCCCGGCCAGCGGCACGCCGGCCATCGCCGCGGCTTCCACGGTCAGCGCGCACAGGTCCTCAGGTTCGAGATTGTGCACATGGCTCTTGCCGCAGGCGCGCGCGATGGTCTGAGCCTCCAGCGTGAGAACGTTCAGGTAGTTGCGAAGGCGCCGTCCTGCCGCCACCGGGTCGAGCCGCGCCATGAGCGACGGGTCCTGCGTGGTGATCCCGGCCGGATCACGGCCTTCGTGCCAGTCGTCATAGGCTCCGGCGGTGGTGCCCAGCTCGTTGTATTCTGCCTCCCAGCGCGGGTCGTTGTCCCCCAGCGCGATCAGTGCCGCGGTGCCGATGGACACGGCGTCGGCCCCCAGTGCCAGTGCCTTTGCCACGTCCGCGCCGGTTCGAATGCCACCCGACACGACAAGCTGCACCTTGCGGTGCATCCCAAGCTCCTGCAGCGCGCGAACGGCGGGGCGGATGCAGGCCAGCGTGGGCTGGCCGACATGCTCGATGAACACGTCCTGCGTGGCGGCTGTGCCACCCTGCATCCCGTCCAGCACGACCACGTCCGCGCCCGCCTTCACAGCCAGCGCCGTGTCGTAATAGGGCCGCGCGCCGCCGATCTTGATGTAGATCGGCTTTTCCCAGCCCGTGATCTCGCGCAACTCGAGGATCTTGATCTCTAGATCGTCGGGCCCGGTCCAGTCCGGATGGCGGCAGGCCGACCGCTGGTCGATTCCTACCGGCAGATCGCGCATTCCGGCGACCCTGTCGGTGATCTTCTGGCCCAGCAGCATCCCGCCGCCGCCGGGCTTGGCGCCCTGACCCACGACGATCTCGATCGCGTCGGCGCGGCGCAGATCGTCCGGGTTCATGCCGTAGCGCGAGGGCAGGTACTGGTAGACCAGCTTTTCCGAATGCCCGCGCTCCTCTTCAGTCATGCCGCCGTCGCCCGTGGTGGTCGAGGTGCCGGCCAGCGTCGCGCCGCGCCCCAGCGCTTCTTTCGCCGGACCCGAAAGCGACCCGAAGCTCATGCCCGCGATGGTGATCGGGATCGCCAGTTCCAACGGCTTGGCGGCGAAACGGGTGCCCAGCGTCACGGCGGTGTCGCAGCGTTCGCGGTAGCCCTCCAGCGGGTAGCGCGAGATCGACGCGCCAAGGAACAGCAGGTCGTCGAAATGCGGCACCCGCCGTTTCGCCCCGCCGCCCCGGATGTCGTAGATGCCGGTCGCGGCGGCGCGCCGGATCTCGGCGTTCACCTCCCGGGTGAAGGTTGCGCTCTGGCGGGGCAGGGTGCGTGGGGTGTCGTTGTCCTTCATGCCATACGCCTCAATACGCCTGCGCGTTGTCGATATGAAAATTGTAAAGCGTGCGCGCCGATCCGTAGCGGCGGAACTCTGACGGGTCGGCCTCGACCTCGGCCCGTGCCAGCAGGTCCCTCAGCAGGTCGACGTGTTCCGGCAGCATCTCCTTCTCGACGCAGTCGGTACCCAGCGATGCAACGGACCCGCGCACGAAGAGCCGCGCCTCGTACAGGCTGTCCCCAAGCGCGTCGCCCGCGTCGCCCAGTACGACAAGGTTGCCCTTCTGTGCCATGAAGGCCGACATGTGGCCGATGCTGCCCTGTACCACGATGTCGATCCCCTTCATGGAGATGCCGCAGCGCGACGATGCGTTGCCGCGCACGACCAGCAGCCCGCCATGCCCGGTCGCCCCGGCGTACTGGCTGGCGTCGCCTTCCACAACGACGGTGCCTGACATCATGTTCTCGGCCACGCCGGGGCCGACCGACCCCTGCACGATGACGTTGGCGTGCTGGTTCATGCCCGCGCAGTAATAGCCGGTGGACCCCTTGATCCGCACCGAGATCGGCGCGTTCAGCCCGACCGCCAGCGCGTGACTGCCGCGCGGATTGACGATCTCGAACGCGGTATTCGGCTGCATCCCGGCGGTCGCCTGCAGGGCCGCGTTGACATCGCGCAGCGGGGTTTCGTTCAGATCGAGCATGGTGGTCATGCGGCGCGCTCCCAGAAATACACTTCGGCGGGCTGCGGTTCCCAGACGCGGGCCTCGCGGATGCCGGGCAGGTCCACCAGCGCGCGGTACTCCGAACCGAAGGCGACATAGCGGTCGGTTTCGGCCATTACGGCGGGTTTGCAGGCGATCGGGTCGCGCAGCACGCCGAAGCCGGTCTCGGTGCCGACCACGAAGGTGTAGAACCCGTCGAGATCGGCCAATCCGTCGCGCAATGCGCCGCCAAGGTCGCGGCCCTCCTGCAGGCGGTGGGTCAGGTAGGCCGCAGCGACCTCGCTGTCGTTCTCTGTCTCGAAGCGCATCCCGTCACGCACGAGTTGACGGCGCAGCGAATTGTGGTTGGAGAGCGAGCCGTTATGGACAAGGCATTGGTCCGGCCCGGTCGAGAACGGGTGCGCGCCCAGCGTCGTGACAGCGGACTCCGTCGCCATCCGCGTGTGGCCGATCCCGTGGGTGCCGCGCATCGCCGCAACGCCGAACGCCTCCGCGACCGACTGCGGAAGGCCGGTTTCCTTGAAGATCTCGATCCGGTTGCCCTGGCTCATGATCCGCAGGCCTGGAAAATCGGACCGGATCATCGCAAGCACGGCCTTCGCCCGGTCGCGCCCCAGCGCCAGCACCGCGTGGGAGCCCTTGCGCTCCAGCCGCGCGGGCGCACCAGTCAGGGCGGCCACCCGGTCGGCCAGCGTGCCGAATTCCGTGTCGCCCTCCGGCGACTGCACGGTGATCTTGAACGGCTTCTCGGCATCGGCGTTGTAGATCGCGATTCCGGCGCTGTCCGGGCCGCGGTCCGTCATCGTGACCAGCATCGCGGTCAGCATCGCGCCCAGCTCGGGCTCCAGGCGGCTGTCCTTGAGGAACAACCCAACAATGCCGCACATGAACTTCCCTCCGTGCCCGCGTCGCCTTTGTGGCGCATACCCCATTTAAAGGAAAGTATGTTTCCTGAAAAGCAAGAAATGATCCCACGGATGCGCAAATGCGCGGCACTCCCGCGCGCGAAACGCAGGCGCCGGGCCTCACCGGTCCTTGGCGGCTGTCACGAGGATTGCGGGTAGGCGATGATCGACAGGAATCGTGCGGGCAGGCGGGTCAGTTCCTCGGGCCCGTGCGGCGCATCCGCGTCGAAGAAGAAACTGTCGCCGGGCGCAAGGTCATAAAGCCGGTCGCCGTGGCGGTAGCGCACCTCGCCCTCCAGCATGTAGAGCAACTCGATCCCGTCATGCTGGAAGGTCGGAAACACGTCCGACGTCTCGGACAGCGTGATCAGGTAGGGCTCCACGACCACGCCACTGCTGTTGGAGCCGATGTGCCCCAGCAAATTGTATTGGTGCCCAGCCCGCGTGCCGGCGCGGTGGATCTCAACCGCCTCGCCGTTCTTCACATGAACCGCCTCGCGGCGTTCCTCGAAGCGGCGGAAGAAGGCGGTCAGCGGGACGCTCAGCGCGCCGGCGAGCACCTGCAGCGTGTTCAGCGAGGGTGAGATGTTGCCGTTCTCGATCTTCGACAGCATTCCCATGCTCAGCCCGGTTTTTTCGGACAGTTCGGCGACGGTCATGTCCTGCTGGTGGCGGAAGGCCCGCACCTCGCGGCCGATCGCCACCTCCAGGTTCTTCTCGCGCCTGTCGCGGACCTTGTGCGGATCCTGCCTGAATGCCGTGTCTGTCATGAAGCTCCTGACCGGGCCGCACCCGTGATCACCGTTTCGAGGCTAAGTCAGTTTCATCCGGCCTTCCAGTCCGATCCCCGGCTTTTGTCCGGTTCGGCCTGCCGCCAATGCCGCACCCCCGCCCGCAACCGCGTTCGCCGACCGCTCGGGCCCCTCCCGCCACTTCGGCCCCTCTTGGTCGCCCGCGTCCCCGTCGGACCCTGCGCGCAGGGCCGATGGGCGCTGTCCGAACCTGTCGCGGAACGCGCGGGCGAAATGCGCGCCGTTGGCGAAGCCGGTGGCCAGCGCGACCTCCAGCACGGGCAGGGCGGTCTGCGCCAGCAGGTCGCGCGCCTTGTCCAGCCGCAGGTCGCGGTAGAAACGCATCAGGCTGGTGCCCATCCGCATCCGGAACTGGCGTTGCAGGTGGCGCGGGCTGGTCCCCGCCAGCGCGGCGAGTTGATCCAGGCTCAGCGGGTCGGCGATGTGGCTTTCCATAAGGTCCACCGTCGCCACCAGCACCGGGTCGTGTATGCGGTACCGTTCGGCGGTGCCGGTGCGCTGCGGGTCGTCCGCGTCGCGGATGCGGGTGTGGATGAACCAGTCCGCCACGCGGGTCGCCAGCCCGGCGCCGTGATGCGTGGTGATCAACGCGTGCATCATGTCCAGCGGCGCCGCTCCGCCCGCGCAGGTGAACCGGTCGCGGTCGATCACGAACAGTCGCCGTTCCATCAGGTAGTCGGCGGACTCCTCGCGCAGCGCGTCGTAGTGTTGCCAGTGCACCGTGAACCGGCGCCCCGCCATCAGTCCGGCCTGCGCCAGCACCGCAGCCCCGCCCGAGATCCCGCCAAGCGCGACCCCGCGCCGTCCCTGCGCACGCAGGAAGCGCCATGCCTCGACATGGCGCGCGCCCATCGGATTGCCCCCCGCGACCACGAACACCATGTCGAACGGCGCGGTCACATCGCGCAGCGCGACCGTATCGAACCCCGCCCCGACCGACGCCGCGGCGCGCCCGCCATTCACCGACAGGAAAGTCAGGTCATAAAGCGCCCGGTCCTGCAGAAGGTTCGCCGCGCGCAGCGGTTCGACCGCCGCCGCGCAGGACATCAGCGCGAAATCCCTGAGCAGCAAGAAACCGATCCGTCGCGGCATGGCGAAGCTCCTTTCCGGGCTTGCATAGCCATATGGCCGGAAAAGACAAGAATCCGTCCCTTTCGGAAAGGCGCGGCGTGTTCCGAAGTGGCAGACCGGTCTTGCCTTGCAGGAAAGGGGCGGCGCGTGCGGTATTCGGGGTTCAGGATCTTGCGAGAGGCGCTCAGGGGCCATCGCGGCTGGGGCCCGGCCTGGCGCGATGCGGACCCGCAACCGTCCTATGACATCGTGATCGTCGGCGGCGGCGGGCACGGGCTGGCCACCGCGCATTACCTTGCAGCCCGGTACGGCGCGCGCCGTGTCGCAGTGCTGGAAAAGGGCTGGATCGGCGGCGGCAACGTGGGGCGAAACACCACGATCATACGCTCGAACTATCTGCTGGACGGAAACGAGCCTTTCTACGAGCTGTCCATGAAGCTCTGGGAGGGGCTGGAGCAGGACCTGAACTATAACGCGATGGTCAGCCAGCGCGGGGTTCTGAACCTGTGCCACAGCGACGCGCAGCGCGACGCTTACAGGCTGCGCGGCAACGCGATGCGGCTGCATGGCGCGGATGCGGAGTTGCTGGATGCTGATGCGGTGCGCGCAATGTACCCGTTCCTGAATTTCGACGACGCGCGCTTCCGGATCAGGGGCGGGCTGCTGCAGCGGCGCGGCGGCACAGTGCGGCACGACGCGGTCGCCTGGGGCTATGCCCGCGCCGCCGACAGCCGCGGGGTCGACATCATCCAGAATTGCGCGGTGACCGGCCTGCGCATCGAGGGCGGGCGCATCCGGGGGCTCGACACGACGCGCGGGCCGATCGCCGCAGGCAAGGTCGGCGTCGCTGTGGCGGGTCATTCGGGCGCCGTGATGGCGATGGCCGGGCTGCGCCTGCCGATCGAAAGTCACGTGCTGCAGGCCTTCGTCACCGAGGGTCTGAAGCCGGTGCTGGACGGCGTCATCACCTACGGTGCCGGGCATTTCTACGTCAGCCAGTCCGACAAGGGCGGGCTGGTGTTCGGCGGCGACATCGACGGTTACAATTCCTACGCGCAGCGCGGCAACCTGCCGGTGGTCGAGGACGTCTGCGAAGGTGGCATGGCGCTGATGCCGATGATCGGGCGCGCGCGGCTTCTGCGAATGTGGGGCGGCATCATGGACATGAGCATGGACGGCTCGCCCATCATCGACCGCACGCCGGTCGAGGGGCTCTATTTCAACGGTGGCTGGTGCTATGGCGGGTTCAAGGCCACCCCGGCATCGGGTCTGGCGTTCGCGCATCTGTTGGCCACCGACACGCCGCACGAAACCGCCGCCGCCTATCGGCTGGACCGGTTCCGAGCCGGGCGGATGATCGACGAAAAAGGGATGGGCGCGACGCCCAACCTGCATTGAGGGCGCCATGATCATCGACCACCCCCTGCTTGGGCCCCGCGACGCGCGCGAATTCACTTATCTCGGCGATGCCGCGCTGATCGACCGCCCGGATGGACTGGCCGCCGGTGCGGAGGATGCGTTCTACGACTATCTCTACCTGCGCGACAACCCGGCCGGACTGCACCGCGAATTGTGGTATCACGAACAGGGTGACCGGTCGTGGCTTGTGGTGACGCGCGACACGCGCAGTCACGAGATCACGCAGGTCGAACTCGCGCGCGACGTGGCGCTGGCTTTGGGGCGTGGGGCATGACCGTGGCGCAGCCGAACCGGCTGGCGGGCGGGCGGATCGACCGCGCGCGCACGCTGTCCTTCCGCTTCGACGGGCGGCGCTACACGGGCCATCCTGGCGACACGCTGGCCTCGGCGCTGGTGGCGAACGATGTTGCGCTGCTGGGGCGCAGTTTCAAGTATCACCGCCCGCGCGGGCTGATCTCCGCCGGGTCCGAGGAACCCAACGCACTGGTAACGCTGGCGCATGGCGGGGCACACACGCCCAATACCCGTGCGACGATGGTGGAATTGGTGGACGGGCTTGTCGCGGCGCCGCAGAACGCGTGGCCCTCGCTGCGGTTCGATACGCTGGCTGTGAACGATCTCGCAGCGCCGCTGCTGACGGCAGGGTTTTATTACAAGACATTCATGTGGCCGCGCGGCTTCTGGGAACGGGTCTATGAACCGGCGATCCGCCGCGCTGCCGGTCTGGGCCGTCTCGACACCGCGCCCGACCCGGACAGCTACGACCGGGGCTTTTTGCATTGCGACCTGCTGGTCGTCGGGGCGGGGCCTGCCGGGCTGATGGCGGCGCTGACAGCGGGCCGGGCAGGCGCGAGGGTGATCCTGGCCGACGAGGACACGGTCGCGGGCGGGCGGCTCAACGCAGAAACCCATGCCATTGACGATGCGCCGGGTGCCGACTGGGCGGCCGCAGCGCGGGCCGAACTGGCCGCGCTGCCGTCGGTGCGGGTGATGCCGCGCACCACGGTCTTCGGCGTCTTCGACCATGGCACCTACGGCGCTCTGGAACGCGCAGCGCCTGACGCGCCGTCCCACGCCCCGCGCGAGACGTTCTGGCGGATCTTTGCGCGCGCGTGCACACTCTGCGCCGGTGCGACCGAACGGCCCATCGCCTTTCCCGGAAACGACCGGCCCGGCATCCTGCTGGCCGGGGCCGCGCGCGCCTTTGTCAACCGCTGGGCCGCCGCACCGGCGCGGCGCGCGGCGGTGTTCACCAACAACGATGACGGGCATCGCAGCGCCGCCGACCTCGCCGCTGCCGGGATCGAAGTGGTAGCACTGATCGACACCCGCGCCGACGCACCCGATTGCCCCTTTGCCGCCGAAACCCTTCGCGGCGCACAGGTGATCGGCACGTCGGGTCGGCGCCGATTGACCGCGATCACCGTGCGCGCCGCGGGCGGCGCGCTCCGCCGCATCGCCTGCGGCGCGCTGGCGGTGTCGGGCGGCTGGAACCCGAACCTGCATCTCGCGGCGCAGCATCGCGCCCGTCCGGCCTGGGACGATGCCATCGCCGCTTTCGTGCCCGTGCCCGGCGCGGTACCGGGCCAGCGCGCGGCGGGCGCGGCGGCGGGGGTGTTTTCGACAGCCGGGGCGCTGGCGGGCGGGGCCGCCGCCGCCCGCGCCGCGCTGGAAGATCTCGGCCTGTCCGCGGGCGCGCCTGCCCCGTTGCCCCGCACCGAGGACGCGCCGGTCCGTGTCACCGCGTTCTGGCATGTCACCGGCGCGCCCGGGCGCGCGTGGCTCGATTTCCAGAACGACGTGACAGTGAAGGATGTCGCGCTCGCGCAGGCCGAAGGATTCCGGTCGGTGGAACATGTGAAGCGCTATACCACGCTCGGTATGGCGACCGACCAGGGGCGCACCGCCAGCACCGCCGCGATCGGCGTGATGGCCGCGCTTTCGGGGCAGGGTATCGCCGAAACCGGCACCACGATGGTCCGCCCGCCCTACACGCCGGTCAGCCTCGGCGCGCTGGCGGGCCGGGCGCGCGGGCCGCGCTTCCGCCCGGTGCGGCGTACCCCAACCCATGTCTTTGCCGAGGCGCGCGGCGCCGTTTTCACCGAGGCGGGCCAGTGGCTGCGGGCGCAATATTACCCCCGCCCCGGCGAGACGCACTGGCGCGAAAGTGTGGACCGCGAGGTGCGCGCGGTTCGCGGCGCGGTGGGCGTTTGTGACGTGACAACACTGGGCAAGATCGACGTGCAGGGCGCGGATGCGGCCGCGTTCCTCGACCGGATCTACTGCAATCGGATGGCCACGCTCCCGATAGGGCGCGTGCGCTACGGGCTGATGCTGCGCGAGGACGGCATCGTGATGGATGACGGCACTGCCGCGCGGCTTGGCCCGGACCATTTCATCGTCACGACCACCACTGCCAATGCAGGTGCGGTGACCCGGCACATGGAGTTCGCGCGCCAGTGCCTGTGGCCCGGCATGGATGTGCAGCTTGTCTCCGTAACCGATGCCTGGGCGCAGATCGCCGTCGCGGGGCCGAACGCGCGCCGCCTGTTGCGGCGCATTGTCGATCCGCCGCACGACCTGTCTAACCAGACCTTCCCGTTCATGGCCTGCGGGGCGGTCACCGTCTGCGGTGGTCTCGGAGGACGGCTCTTCCGGATCTCGTTCTCGGGCGAGTTGGCCTATGAGCTTGCCGTCCCCGCCCGCTACGGCAACGCGCTGATGGACGAATTGCTGGACCGGGGCGCCGATCTCGGCGCGACGCCCTACGGAACCGAGGCGCTTGGCGTGCTGCGGATCGAGAAAGGGCATGCGGCGGGGAACGAACTGAACGGCCGCACCACCGCCGCGATGCTGGGGCTGGGTCGGATGGTGTCTGGCGAGAAGGACAGCATCGGCGCGGTGCTGTCGCGCCGCGAGGGGCTGGCGGGCGACGACCGGCGGCTTGCGGGGTTCGTGCCGCTGGACGGAACAAGCGCAATTCCTGGCGGGGCGCATCTGCTGCGGCCGGGTGCGCGGGCCGAAGCGGCGAACGTGCTGGGCTGGATCAGTTCGGCCGCCTTCTCGCCCACGCTGGAGAGTCCGATCGCGCTGGGGTTCGTGGCGCTGGCCGGGGCGCGGATGGGCGCGACGCTCAGGGCGGTCAGCCCGGTGGACGGGCGCGACATACCGGTGCGGGCGGTGTCGCCGCATTTCGTGGACCCGGACGGAGGGCGCTTGCGTGGCTGAATATCGACTTGCCCCTACCTTCGCCTGCGGTGGCGCGGCACCGCTCCTCGCGCGTCACGGGGCGGTGACGATCACCGAACGGCCGGATCTTGCGCTGGCCGCGCTGGCGCAGCGCGCGGGCGATGCGGCGCTGGAGGCGCTGGTCCGCGATGTGACCGGGGCGCCGCCGCCGGGGCCGGGCCGGATCTCGGGTCAGGCGGGTGGGGTGCAACTGGCTTGGACCGGGCCGGGGCAATGGCTGGCACTGGCGCCCGCGGACCGGCATCCGGATCTTGCCGGGATGCTGGTCGCGCGGCTGGGCGCGGCGGCGTCGGTGACTGACCAGGCCGGCGGGTGGGTCTGTCTCGATCTCGATGGCGTGGGCTGCAGGGCGCTGCTTGAACGCCTTTGCCCGCTGGACACCGGCGCGATGGATGCGGGCCGGGCCGAGCGCACTGGGATAGAGCACATGGGCTGCCTTGTGATCTGCGAGGTGCCGGGCCAGCGCTACCGCGTTATGGCCGCGCGGTCCTTTGCGGTGTCGCTTGCGGACATGCTGGAAACGGTGGCGCGCGGTCTCGTCTGACGGCTTGTCCGGGAAGGGGGCTCCCGCCCGTCTTCGACACCTGCCGGTGTCTCATCCCGTTGGGTCCGGCAGGCTTCGCCTGCGGACCCGATGGGTGGCAGGCCGGGCACCGCTGTCCCCATTGCTGGCAGCAGACCTGCGGCCCCGCGCCCGCCATGTTCTGCGCCGTCTCGCCTTGGCTTCGTCGCGCCGCAACGGCCAGAGCGCGCGCCCGCACCGGAGGTGCGCGGCCCAACGGGATGAGACATGTCCATGTCGAAGACGGGCGGGAGCCCGCGGTCCTGCCTTCCGCCCGTCCCCCGTTCGCCTTCCGAAAACCCCTTGCCGACGGCGGCCCGGATCGGCCAACCTGACCCCGACCCGCCCGCAGATGGCGGGCTTAAACGGGAGGATATAACGTGGAACGACACGGAACACGGCGGCTCAGGCTCGGCATGGTCGGCGGCGGCGAAGGCGCCTTCATCGGCGGCGTGCACCGCATTGCCGCACGCATCGACGACCAGTTCGAGCTTGTGGCGGGCGCGTTCAGCGCCGATGCCGAGAAGGGCCGCCGCTCCGGCGCAGCGCTTGGGCTGGCCGAAGACCGCGTCTACGGGGACTTCACCGCGATGGCGAAGCGCGAGGCGCGGCTCAAGGACGGCATCGACGCCGTCGCCATCGTCACCCCGAACCACATGCACGTGCCCGCCGCCCGCGAGTTCCTGCGCCGCGGCATCCACGTGATCTGCGACAAACCGCTCTCGGCCAGTTTGCCCGAGGCGCGCAAGCTGGCTGCATTGGCGGCGAAGTCTGATGCGCTGCTGCTGCTCACCCACAACTACACCGGCTACCCGATGATCCGGCAGGCCCGCGAGATGGTGGCGCGCGGCGATCTCGGTGCATTGCGCGTGGTGCAGGTGGAATACGCCCAGGACTGGCTGACCGAACCGCTCGAAGAGACAGGCCAAAAGCAGGCCGGCTGGCGCACCGACCCGGCGCAGTCCGGCGCGGGCGGCTGCGTGGGCGACATCGGCACCCATGCCTACAACCTCGTACGCTTCGTCACCGGCCTGACGCCCGAGGCGCTTTCGGCCGATCTCGACACCTTCGTGCCGGGGCGGCGGGTGGACGACAACGTGCAGGTGATGCTTCGCTTCGAAGGCGGTGCGCGCGGGATGCTCTGGGCCAGCCAGGTCGCCGTGGGCCACGAGAACGGGCTGCGCCTGCGCATCTACGGCGACCGCGGCGGGATCGACTGGCATCAGGAACAGCCCAACGCGCTGACCTTCGCTCCGTTCGGCGAGGCGCCCCGCAGGATCACCCGCAATGGGCCGGGATCGGGTACCGCCGCTGCCGCCGTGAGCCGTGTGCCCGCCGGGCATCCCGAAGGCTACCTTGAAGGCTTCGCCAATCTCTACACCGAATCGGCCATCGCGATCCGCGCCCGGCAGGAGGGCGGCGGCGCCGATGCGACGGGCGAATGCCTTGTGCCCGGCATCGCCGAGGGGCTGGAGGGCATGGCCTTCATCGATGCCTGCCTGCGGTCGTCCAAGCGCAATGCCGCCTGGGTCACGCTGTCGGACTGACAGCGGCGCGCCGTGGGCCGCTCACCCGCCGCGTGCCGCGTCTTCGCCGATCACGAGATTACGGCGAGGGAAGTTTTCCTTTGCTTTGAGGTACGCACCTCATTTATGCTGGCCAAGACCTGGAACGATGGCGGGCTAACGCGCCGGACAGGCACCAACGGGAGGAATGACACCATGAGACGCACGACACTTTGGGCGGCGACCGCCCTGACGGCTGCGGCCGCCTCCGGCGCACAGGCCGAGGACCTGACGCTGTGCTGGGCCGCCTGGGATCCGGCAAACGCGCTGGTCGAACTCAGCAAGGAATTCGAGGCCCAGTCCGGCCACACGATGAACTTCGAATTCGTGCCTTGGCCGAACTTCGCGGACCGGATGCTGAACGAATTGAACTCTGGCGGCAAGCTGTGCGACCTGCTGATCGGCGACAGCCAGTGGATCGGCGGCGGCGCGGAAAACGGCCATTACGTCAAGCTGAACGACTTTTTCGAGGCCGAAGGCATCTCGATGGACGATTTCGCGCCTGCGACCGTCTATGCCTATTCGACCTGGCCCAAGGGCACGCCGAACTACTACGCGCTGCCGGCGATGGGCGACGCGAACGGCTGGTTCTATCGTAAGGACTGGTTTACCGACCCCGAGATCATGGCAGCCTACAAGGAGGCCACCGGCGACGATCTGCGCGAGCCGCAGACCCAGCAGGAACTGCTGCAGATCGCGCAGTTTTTCCAGGGCCGCGAGATCGACGGCCAGACCCGCTATGGCGCCGCTATCTTCACCGAACGCGGCTCCGAAGGGATCACCATGGGTGCGACCGGCGCGCTCTACACCTTCGGCTTCAAGTACGAGAACGAACCGGGCAGCTACGACATGGAAGGCGCTGTCAACTCGCCCGAAGCGGTGGCCGGGCTGGAGTTCTACAAGGAGCTTTACAAAACCGCGACCCCGCCGGGATACACCGACAGCTACATGGAACAGGGGCTCGACGCGTTCAAATCCGGCCAGGTGGCCATGGCGATGAACTGGTTCGCGTTCTTCCCCGGTCTTTATGCCGATCCGACCACCGGCGGCGACAAGATCGACTTCTTCGTCAACCCGCCGCAGAACCAGGCCGCCTCCACGCTGGGCGGGCAGGGCATTTCGGTCGTGGCGTATTCCGACAAGCAGGATGCGGCGCTCGAATACATCAAGTGGTTCGCCCAGCCCGACGTGCAGGCGAAATGGTGGGCGCTTGGCGGCTACTCGGCGCATAACTCGGTGCTGAACGATCCGGGCTTCCCCGACAGCGCACCCTTTGCCGGCGACTTCCTGCTGGCGATGGAGAACGTTCAGGACTTCTGGCAGGAGCCGGCCTATGCCGAACTGCTGCTGGCGATGCAGAAGCGGCTGCACGACTACATCGTGGCCGATGTCGGCACCGCGCAGGAAGCGCTTGACAAGCTGATCGAGGACTGGACCGAAACCTTCGAGGACGAAGGCAAGCTCTGATCCGCCGACGGCGGGGCGCCCGGCGCGCCCCGCCGCCCGTTACGGCACACTCCACCGTCCAGACAGGCACAAGCTCCCGGGTCAAGCCCGGGACGCCGGCCGAACCGCGCCCGAGGGGTCGACATGACCGAACCATCCGCCGAAAGTCCCGCCGACAAGCTCGCGCGCGCCACGCCGCCGCGCGTCGCCCGCCGCATCCGTGGCCTGTCGGACCGCGCCATCGCGTGGATCTTCGTCGCGCCGTCGATCTTCCTGCTGCTGGCGGTCAACATCTTCCCGCTGATCTGGACGATCAACCTGTCCTTCACCAATTTCCGCGCCAACCGGAACCGGGAGGTCGAATACATCGGCCTGCGAAACTACGAACGAATCCTGACGGACAGCGACATCTGGCTGACGATGCAGGCCACCGCGCATTTCCTGTTCTGGACGATCTTCTTCCAGGTCCTGATCGGCTTCACGCTCGCCTGGCTGATCAACCGCAAGTTCCGCGGCAACGATCTATGGACCACCATTATCGTACTGCCGATGATGCTGTCGCCTGCTGTCGTCGGCAACTTCTGGACCTTCCTATACCAGCCGCAGATCGGCTTGTTCAATTACGTCGTATCCTTCTTCACCGGCGTGGACCCATCGTCGTTTTCGATGATCGGGCAGGTCAACCTCGCACCGTGGTCCATCGTCATTGTGGACACTTGGATGTGGACGCCCTTCATCATGTTGATCTGCCTCGCCGGTCTGCGCTCCATTCCCGACTACATATACGAGGCGGCCGAGGTGGATCGCGCCTCCAAGTGGCGGCAGTTCTGGACCATCACTATCCCGATGGCGCTGCCCTTCCTGATGCTCGCGGTGCTGTTCCGCGGCATAGAAAACTTCAAGATGTTCGACCTTGTGGTGCAGCTTACCGGGGGCGGGCCCGGCTCCGTTACCGAACTCACCTCGATCAACCTCAAGCGTGAGGCGTTCGAGAAATGGCGCACCGGTTATGCATCGGCCTATGCCGTGATCCTCTTCGTCACAGTGTTCGGCCTTGCCTCGATCTACGTCAAGGCGCTCAACAAGGTGAAGGAACGATGAGGGGCCGAGATCGCGCGCACGCGTCGGGTCGAGAGAACGGTCAGCCGGGCCACGCGGGCTACGAGGGAGGAGGGAGGGAACACCACCCACGCCGCCCGGCTGCGTTTGTCGGGGAGGGAACGTACCCGACAAGGCTAACCTCTGCACGCCGCGTGCCATCCGCAACCCTTGGGCGAAAAAATTCGCGAAACAGTTTCTGCCCCGCATCCAGCCCTGACGGAGCCGCGCCATGAGCGACTATTCCATCACCGCCGCCTCGCCCGCGCAGAAATGGCTCGCAGGCACGCTCGTCGTGCTCTACGCGGTCATCACCATCATGCCGCTGCTGTGGATCATCGCCACCGGCTTCAAGACGCCGGCCGACGCGATCTCCTATCCCCCGAAGATCGTGTTCGATCCGACGCTGGAAGGCTACGTCAACCTCTTTACCACCCGCACCCGCGTGACACCGGAAACGCTGGAGGCGCTTGGCGAGCCGACAACCTGGTATGACCGCATCGTGCGCCAGTACGACATGGTCATCGCAGGGCCGTCGCGCTTCGGCGAACGCTTCCTGAACTCCGTCATCATCGGCTTCGGCTCCACCTTCCTGTCGGTGTTCCTCGGCACACTCGCCGCCTATGCCTTCTCGCGCTTCAAGGTGCCGCTTAAGGACGACCTGCTGTTCTTCATCCTCTCCACCCGGATGATGCCGCCCATAGCCGTCGCCATCCCGATCTTCCTGATGTTCCGCCAGCTTGGTCTGTCGGACACGCACGCGGGAATGATCCTGCTTTATACTGCGGTGAACCTG
The DNA here is from genome assembly GCF_003172915.1 of Meridianimarinicoccus roseus. Classification (GTDB taxonomy): domain Bacteria; phylum Pseudomonadota; class Alphaproteobacteria; order Rhodobacterales; family Rhodobacteraceae; genus Meridianimarinicoccus; species Meridianimarinicoccus roseus. Next base: position 137,909 of record NZ_QGKU01000033.1, on the reverse strand, counting down.
TCGCTTTCGGTGTGGCTGCTGAAGGGCTTCATCGACGAGATTCCCCGCGAATACGAAGAGGCCGCGCTGATCGACGGCTACACCCGCTTTCAGGCCTTCACGAAGGTCGTTCTGCCGCAGGCTGCGACCGGCATAGCCTCCACCGCGATCTTCTGCCTGATCTTCGCGTGGAACGAATACGCCTTCGCCGTGCTGCTGACCTCGGGCACAGCGCAGACAGCGCCGCCTTTCATTCCGACGATCATCGGCGTAGGCGGGCAGGACTGGCCGGCCGTTGCCGCCGGCGCGACGATCTTTCTCGTGCCGGTGATGGTGTTCACGATCCTGCTGCGCAAGCACCTGCTGCGCGGGATCACCTTCGGGGCGGTGCGGAAATGATACCTGTGCGCGGTATCCCGGGGCTCCGCCCGTTCCGACCTGAAACGCTTCCCCTCAGCCTTTCCGGGACGGCCGTCACCCTTCGGCGCAGTGCGCAGATGGCCCGCCCGACGCGCAAAATGGCAACGACCGGAGTCCTACAGGAGTCATATGGGAGTCATATGCGAGTCATATACCCGATTTTCCGCGAGGGAGGCCGCCATGCGTGACTTTCTGCGCGGCCTCGCCCGCCTGCGCCGCGGCCCTTGGGAGGCGCTCGCCTCCACCCTGATCGGACTGGGCGTGATAATGCTGATGCAGCCCTTCCTGCTGGTCGCTTACACGTGGTCCTTCCTTGTCACGCTGACCGGAACGGTGATGTTCATCATCGTTTCCCATTTTCCCGAGTGATCCATGGCCCGTATTGAAATCAAGAACTTGCGCAAGGATTTCGGGGATTTCAACGCCGTGAAATCCTCCAGCTTCGTGATCGAGGACGGCGAATTCTTCATGCTGCTCGGCCCGTCCGGCTGCGGCAAGACGACGACGCTGCGGATGATCGCGGGGCTGGAACTGCCCAGCTCGGGCGAGATCCTGATCGACGGCGAGGAGGTCGGGCAGCGCCCCGCCAGCCAGCGCGATATTGCCTTCGTTTTCCAGATGTTCGCCCTCTATCCCCATTTGAATGTCCGGCGCAACATTGCCTATCCGCTGGTCTCGCAGGGGCTGCCGAAGGCGCAGGTCGCCGCCAAGGTGGCCGAGGTCGCGCGCATCCTCGGGATTGAGGATATCCTCAACCGTCCGGTCGGCGGGTTATCCGGCGGCGACCGCCAACGCGTCGCGCTCGGGCGGGCCATCGTGCGGGAACCAAAGGCTTTTCTGATGGACGAACCGCTGGGCGCTCTGGATGCCGAGTTCCGCGAACGCATGGCCGAGGAACTGCGCGCGCTGCATGACCGGATGGGGGCGACCACCGTCTACGTGACCCATGACCAGCTTGAGGCGATGCAAATGGGCGACAAGATCGTCGTCATGAATCATGGGGTCGTCGAACAGTTCGGTGTCCCGCAAGACATCTACGACTGGCCCGCCACGCTGTTCGTCGCGGATTTCATCGGCTCTCCGGCAATGAACGTGCTGCGTTTCGACGGGGTTGTGCAGCCCGGCGACACCCAGGTCACGATGGACGGGATCGCCTTTGACATGCCCCGTCTGCGGGCGGGGGCGAAGGGCGCGCTTGCGCTTGGCGTCCGGCCCGAACATGTCGCGCTGGATGACGGGGCGCCCTATCGCGGCACGGTGCAAGCCGTTGAATACCTAGGAACAACACAGATCGTGACGCTGGACACCCCGCACGGCGAGGTCAAGGCGCGGGTGCCCTCGGACCGGGCGGTTACACCGGGCACGACCACCGGCCTTGGGTTCAATTCCCGCACGCTGAGCCTGTTTGACACCGACTCGGGACGCGCGCTGCTGTCCGATGCCAACGCGGAGGTGCTGGCCCATGGCTGAGGTCGTTCTGACCGGGATCACCAAGCGTTTCGGACGCGATACGGCGCTTTCGGACGTCTCTCTCACCGTGCCGGACGGAGCGTTCGTCGTGCTGCTCGGTCCCACCGGAGCGGGCAAGACCACGACGCTGCGGCTGATCGCAGGACTCGAGACGCCCGATGCGGGCGACATCACCATCGGCGGGGAGTCCGTGCTGGGCCTGACCCCGGCGCAGCGCGACGTGGCGATGGTGTTCCAGCAATACTCGCTTTATCCGCACATGACCGTGCGCGACAACCTTGCCTTTCCGCTGCGCTCGCCGATCCTGCGCACGCCCGAGCACGAGATTACGGGCAAGATCAACGAGGTGGCCGAGGTCCTGCACATTGCGCACAAGCTGAACAACAAGGCCACCGCCCTTTCGGGCGGCGAGATGCAGCGCGTGTCCATCGGCCGTGCGCTGGTGCGCGCGCCACAATTGTTCTTGATGGACGAACCGCTGTCTTCGCTCGATGCGAAGCTGCGCGCCGACCTGCGGATCGAGTTGAAGCGGATCCATTCGGCCCTTGGTGCGACGCTCCTCTACGTCACGCACGATCAGATCGAAGCGATGACGATGGCGTCGCATGTGGGTGTGCTGGACCATGGGCGGCTGGCGCAGTTCGGCCCGCCGCGGGAAATCTACGAAAACCCGGTCAGCCTGACTGTGGCCGGTCGGCTTGGTCTGCCGCGGATCAACGCGCTGCCCGCGGACCTGTTTCCCGGCGCGCCCGCCGGGGCGGCGACCATCGGGCTGAGGCCCGAGCATATCGCGCAGGGTGAAGGGCAGACGGCGCAGATCACGCGGGTGGAACATCTTGGCGACCAGACCCGCCTGCATCTGTCGCTGCATGGCCATGACATCATCACACTGACCGACCCGCATACCGACCTGCGCGGCGGGCAGTCCATCGCCATCGCCCCGCGCAAGCCCTTGTATTTCGACGCCTCCGGCGTCCGCCTCGCCTGAAAATCCGCCTATCCCGAAAGGACGTGACCATGACCCAGTTCATCAATGCGCGCGACGCCGTCGTGACCGATGCCCTTGACGGGCTGCTGCGCGGCTCGGGCGGGCGTCTGGCCCGGCTGGACGGCTATCCGCACATCAAGGTCGTGCACCGCACCGATTGGGACGCCAGCCGCGTCGCGCTGGTGTCGGGCGGCGGGTCGGGACATGAGCCCGCCCATGCCGGCTTCGTCGGGCAGGGGATGCTGACCGCCGCGGTTTGTGGCGACGTGTTCGCCAGCCCATCGGTCGATGCGGTGCTGGCCGGCATCCTCGCGGTTACGGGGCCGGCGGGCTGCCTTCTGATCGTGAAGAACTACACCGGCGATCGGCTAAATTTCGGGTTGGCGGCGGAACGGGCGCGCGCCTTCGGGCTAAAGGTCGCTATGGTGATCGTTGACGACGACATCGCGCTGCCGGACCTGCCGCAACCGCGCGGCGTGGCGGGCACGCTGTTCGTGCACAAGATCGCCGGGGCGCTGGCCGAAGACGGGGCCGATCTTGAAACCGTGGCCGCCGCAGCGCAGTCGGTCATCGACGGCGTGGTTTCGATCGGCATGTCGCTGTCAACCTGCACAGTTCCCGGTGCCCCGCGCGAGGACCGCATTCCGGCTGGCAAGGCGGAACTGGGTCTCGGCATCCATGGCGAGGCCGGAGTGGAGCAGGTCGATTTCGAAGGCGCGCGAGACGCGATGGCGATGGTAACGGCGCGGCTGGCGACCCATGCGGGGGACGGTCCGCACGTGGCGCTGCTGAACAACCTCGGTGGGGCAACGCCGCTGGAGATGTCGATCCTGGCAGATCATCTGCTGGTGTCCGACCTTGCAGGGCGGATCGAATGCCTTGTCGGTCCGGCCCCGCTGATGACCTCGCTCGACATGCAGGGCTTCTCGGTCTCGCTGCTGCCGCTGAACGACAGCGTGCGCGCCGGGCTGGCCGCGCCGGTGGGACCTTTAGCCTGGCCGGGCTGCAACGCGGTAGGCGGGGTCGACATTCGGCCGCTGCCCGACGGGCTGGTGCCGATCCGGCCGATGCCGTCGCCCCACGCCGAACGGCGGGCCTATCTCGCCGAGTGCTGCGCGCTGTTCATCGGGGTCGAGTCCGAGTTGAACCTGCTTGATGCGAAATCGGGCGATGGCGACACCGGATCGACGCTGGCTACGGCCGCCCGTGCGCTGGACGGCGCGCTGGACCGCCTGCCGCTGTCTGACCTGACACAGCTCTACCGGGCAATCGGCCTCGAGTTGAGCCAGACCATGGGCGGCTCGTCGGGCGTGCTGCTGGCGATCTTCTTCACCGCCGCCGGGGACGCGTCGGCCAGCGGTCTCGGCCCGGTGGCGGCGCTGCGCGCGGGCCTCGACCGCGTGATGCAGGTGGGCGGCGCGGGGCCGGGCGATCGGACCATGATCGACGCGCTACTGCCCGCGCTGGACGCGCTTCCGTTGGGGATCGCGCCCGCGGCCGTGGCTGCTCGCGAGGGCGCGGACCGGACGGCGGGCATCGTGCGGGCCAAGGCGGGGCGCGCAAGCTATGTCGGTGAGGACAAGCTGGCAGGGCACAACGATCCCGGCGCCGAAGCTGTCGCCCGCTTGTTCGAGATGCTTGCCATGCGATAGGGGGGCATCTGCGCGCCGCGACCCACTTCTGGACTCACGTCTTTGTGGATGCTACCTGCAAGTATTGCGTGCGGGTGGTTTTAATGGAAATCAAAGACATCAATAGCTGGGCGCAGTCTGTTCTGGTCTGGCTGCTGGATCTTCCGAGGGGTCAGAAAAGGGCCATTCAGGTCGTCGCCGACCTTGTGACCCTGTCGCTTTGTTTCCTGCTGGCGCTGGTGTTGCGGCTGGAAAGCCTTGGTGCCGCGCTGCGGCCCGACCCTTGGGTCGTCTTCTTCGTCACGCTGCCGGTGACTATCGGGGTCTTTGTCCGGGTCGGGTTCTATCGGGCAGTCGTGCGCTACATCAGCGCACGGGCGTTCCGGGTGATCGCGATCGGCGTGCTGGCCTCGGCGGTTACGATGTTTGCGATAAGCCAGATTTCCGGGCTGTGGCTGCCTCGCTCCGTGCCGTTGATCTACGCGCTTGTGGCGCTGATCGCCGTTGGAGCGATACGTTTCGTGATGCGTGCAATCTACCGCACCCGCATCGGTGGCCCGCTTCCCAACGTGCTGATCTATGGCGCGGGGGCATCCGGTCGGCAACTTTTCCACTCTCTGCACCACAGCCACGAATACCGTCCTGTAGGTTTCGTGGACGACAACCCGGCGCTGCGAGGCGCTGTTATCGGTGGCTTGTCGGTCCATGCGCCCGACCGCATCGGCGAGTTGATCGAAGAGCGCGAGGTGGAAGTCGTCCTGCTGGCCATGCCGAGTGTGTCGCGGGCCCGCCGCGCCGCCATCATCGAATTTCTCGAACCGTTTCCGGTGCGGGTGCAGACCGTCCCGGGGATGGTCGATCTGATTTCCGGCTCGGCTGCAGTGGATGAAATCCGCGCCGTTTCGATCGAGGATATCCTTGGCAGGGATCCTGTCGCGCCGCGCCTCGATCTGATGCAAGCCCATATCAGGGGCCGCACGGTCTTCGTGTCCGGTGCCGGTGGGTCTATCGGCAGCGAACTGTGCCGCCAGATCGTTCGGAACGGTCCGGCACGGTTGATCCTTTTCGAACTGAGCGAGTATGCCCTGTACCGCGTGGACCAGGAACTGCGCGCGACCCCGGAAGCGGGTCAGGTGGAGATCATACCCCTGATAGGATCGGTGCAGGATGGCGCGCGCGCCGAGTGGCTGATGAAGCATTTCGGAGTGGACACGGTGTTCCATGCCGCTGCCTACAAACATGTGCCGTTGGTCGAACAGAACATGATCGAAGGCGTCCGCAACAACGTCTTCGGCACCTTGGCGCTGGCCGAGGCGGCGTCGCGGGCGGGCGTCGGGTCTTTCACCCTGATTTCGACCGACAAGGCCGTTCGGCCGACGAACGTGATGGGCGCGTCCAAGCGGATGGCCGAGCTTGTCTGCCAGGCGCTGGGGCGAGAGGACAACGCAACCCTGTTTTCCATGGTTCGGTTCGGCAACGTACTGGGCTCTTCGGGGTCGGTCATCCCGCTTTTTTCCGAACAGATCGAGCGGGGCGGGCCGGTTACGGTGACGCATCCCGACATCACGCGCTACTTCATGACGATCCCGGAAGCGGCGCAACTTGTGATTCAGGCCAGCGCGCTGGCGCGGGGCGGTGACGTGTTCCTGCTCGACATGGGAGAGCCGGTGCGAATCGCCGACCTCGCTGCGCGGATGATCCGCCTTGCCGGGCGCAAGCCTGTATTTGACCCGCAGGACGCATCTGAACCCGACGCCGGCAAGGTCGAGATCCGGTTCACGCAGCTTCGGCCGGGGGAGAAGCTCTATGAAGAGTTGTTCATCGGTACTGATACCAGTGGGACATCGCACCCACGCATCCTGACTTCGCTGGAAACTAGCCTGTCGCGACGTGACCTTGCACTGCATCTCGATGCGATCAAGTCGGCCTGCACGGATAACGATCTTGCCCGTCTCAGGCGGGCATTGGCCGAAGCGCCGACACTCTATACACCGGGCAGCAAGATCGTAGACGAAACCGGCTTGGACGACAGTGCCGTGCAGACCATTCAGGTGGCGTGATGCCCTGGTGTCGGGGGTTTGACAATTGCACTGGTCCCTTTCCCGGAATAGGGGACACACACGCCCGGAACGGGTATGACGGAACGAGACAGCAGGAAGCGCCGGTTTGAACCAGACTCGCACGATCCATTCGATCCATGCACTGCCCGGGCCCAGCGATGAAAATCGCGCTCCGGCGCGCAAAGCCGTCGACTCGGGTGACGAGATCAACCTGCTCGGGCTTCTGTTCACGCTTTGGAATGGCAAGTGGCTGATCGCGTTGTGCCTGGCGCTCGCCGTGGCCGGATCGGTGACGTACCTGAAGTATGTCGCAACACCGATGTTCCAGGCCACCGCAACGGTCGTGCTGGAAAACCGGCAGGAACAGGTTGTCGACCTGCAGAACGTGATGTCGGGCTTGTCCGGCGACCAGGCGACTGTGAACACCGAGGTTGAGGTGATCCGGTCCCGTGGCCTTGCGCGTAAGCTTGTGTCTGAACTGTCGCTTCTGGAAGACCCTGAGTTCAACCGCACGCTGCGCACACCCTCGCCGTTTTCGCCATCGGCGATCATCGCGTTCCTCACGGGCGGCGACGCAAAGCCGACTGCGGCGGCGATCTTGAACAAGACGGTCGAAAACGTGCTGAAGGCAACGTCTGTATCCAACGCGCGGCAGACTTACGTGTTCAGCATCACGATGGAGACGACATCGCCCGAGAAGTCGGCGCTTATGGCCAATACGCTGGCCGAAGTCTACATCGCGGACCAGCTCGCGGTAAAATACGCCGCCACGGATACCGCTGTCGAATGGCTCGCCAACCGGGTCAGCGAGTTGAAGATCGAGGTGGAAGAGGCCGAGCAGGCGGCCAAGAACTTCAATGCCTCGACAGACCTGATCAGCCCGGAAGCATTGGAACTGCTCAACAGGCAGGTCAAGGATCTGCGTGGCCGGATCGACGAGGCTGGCAACAACTTCAGGTCGGCCCAGACGGCACTGGTGAGTCTGACCACCGCGCGCGACAGCGGTGATATGCCGTTCATGGCTCAGGTGGCCGAGGATCCGGCGCTGGATCGGATCATGGTTTCCGAAGCCGACAACGCGCCCGAGGCATTCTTCGCCAGGTTCGACCAGATCGTCGCACGGGTCGAACAGGAACGCGACCGCGCGGGTGCGCAGCTCGCGGCACTGGAAAGTTCATACGAGAACCTGAATGCCCGCATCGAGGCGCAGTCCGACGATCTTGTGCAATTGCAACAGTTGCGCCGCGAAGCCGAAGCGACCGGGACGATCTACACCTATTTCCTCAACCGCCTGAAGGAGACCGAGGTTCAGCGCGGCATCCAGCAGCCCGACAGCCGGATGTTGTCCGAAGCGGTCATCCCTCAGTCCAAATCGGCGCCGCGTTCCTCGATGGTGCTGGCGCTTGGCATGATCCTGGGCCTTGGCGTCGGCGTCACAGTCGTGCTGGGCCGCGAGGCGCTGCAGAACACCTTCCGGTCAGCCGAAGAACTGGCGGACCATACCGGCGCGCGGGTGCTTGGCACGATCCCGCGCATCCCGGTGCGCAAGCGCGGGCAGATGCTGTCCTACATCGTCAACAAACCAACCTCCAGCGCGGCGGAGTCGATCCGCAACCTGCGCACCTCGCTGATGCTGTCAAATGTCGATCACCCGCCGCAGGTGATCCTGTCGACCTCCTCCATCCCGAGCGAAGGCAAGACCACGCTGTCCATCCTCATGGCGCAGAACCTGGCGTCGCTGGGCAAAAAGGTGCTGCTGATCGAAGGGGATATGCGCCGCCGCGTGTTTTCCAGCTATTTCGACATGCCGGCCCATGTCGGTCTTGTCGGCGTTCTGACCGGTTCCGTTCCGTTGGAAGAGGCAGTTGGCCACGACAAGACACTTGGTATCGACATCCTGCCCAGCGAACAGCCGAACGCCAACGCGGCCGATCTTTATTCCTCCGACCGTTTCGGAGAAATGCTGGCCGAAATGCGGCAGGAATACGACATCATCATACTCGATACGCCGCCCGTCCTCGTTGTGCCCGATGCGCGGGTCGCGGCGCGGCACGTGGATGCCGTCGTCTTTTCAGTGCGCTGGGATTCGACCCACAAACAGCAGGTCAGCGCGGCGATCGACATGTTCACCACGGTGGGTGTGAAGGTCACCGGGCTTGTTCTGTCGCAGGTGGACCCCAAAGGGCTGAAGCGTTACGGCTATGGCCAGTACGGGGGATACGGCGGCAACTACGGTGGGTACTACCAGAACTGACCGCAGCGGCGCCGAGCGAACGAAAGCCATCCATGCCTTTGAACTTCATCAAGCGCCTTGCCGGCAAGTCCAGATCCGCGCCAGCCGCACCCGCGTTCGATGCCCCGCTTGCCCCGGATGATCCGCTCCACGCGATCGGGGACATTCACGGGCGCGCCGATCTGCTTGACCGGCTTCTTGAAAAGCTCGTGGCCGACGGGACCGAACGGATGGTGTTCCTTGGCGATTACGTCGATCGCGGCGAGCAGAGCCGGGATGTGCTGACCAGCCTTGCGCGGCTTTGCGACGCGCGCCCGGACGACGTGACCTGCCTGCTGGGCAACCACGAACAGATGATGCTCGACTTTCTCGATAAACCGGAAGACGGCGCCGCGCGCTGGCTGCGCAACGGGGGATTGCAGACGTTGGCCAGCTTCGGCATCGGCAACATCACCGAAGCGCCGACACCCGAACAGGCGGAAGTGGCGGCCGATGCCCTGCGGAAATCGCTGGGCGCCGAACTGGACGCATGGCTGCGCGCATTGCCGCGGCAGGCAGCCAGCGGCAATGTGCATTTCGTCCATGCTGCTGCCGACCCTGCGCTTCCGATGTCGGCACAGGACCCACGGCACCTGATATGGGGGCACCCGGCATTTTTCGCCACGCCGCGCACGGACGGCAACTGGATCGTGCATGGACACACCGTGGTGGATCAGGCCGGAGCGGAAAACGGTCGCATCGCGGTGGACACCGGCGCATGGTTCACTGGCCGTCTGACGGCCGCGCGGATCGCACCGGGGGCGCTTGACTTTGTGTCCTGCTGATCGGCCGAGTACGATGCTTCCACGGGCATTTTTGATCCGCCTTGCCGCGGTAGCAGCAGCTGCGACTTGCGCCGGGGCGACGCTGGCCCAGGCGCCGGAGCCAAGCCCGAGCTATTCGCTTTACGGCACGCCCGGGCTGATCGACATGCCCACAGCGCAAAGCGCACCGGACGCCGAACTCGCCACCAGCTTCGGCGGATTTTCGGGGGATGTACGCACTGCGCTCACGTTCCAGATCACACCGCGCCTGTCGGGCACGTTCCGCTATGCCGGGTTCGACGGCAGGACCTATTCCGGTTTGCCGAGCGAGCCTGCGGACCTCATCTTCGATCGCAGCTTCGATCTGCGCTATCGCTTCGTAGATGAAACTTCGGTGCGCCCGGCGCTGGCGATCGGTCTCCAGGACCTTGCCGGGACCGGCAAGCTCAGCAGCGAATACATCGTCGCGACGAAGCAGCTGACCCGTGTTCTCGACGTGACGGCTGGCATCGGTTGGGGGCGACTTGGCACCTACGGCCGCATCGGCAGCACCGGCTCGCGCAGTGAAGACGTTGCCGGCCAGGGTGGTGTGCCCAGCGTTGAGCAGTGGTTTCGCGGGGACTACGCCGCGTTCGGCGGCATCGGGCTGAACCTTGGTGGAAACCTGAGGCTTGAGGCAGAGTATTCGTCGGACGATTACGAGGACGGGCAGGTCGGCGGGCAGATCGACCGTCGGACGCCGTGGAACTTCGGGCTCGACTACCGCTTCGGCAATTCCGGCCAGATTTCTGTCTACTCGCTGTTCGGCACGGAGCTTGGGGCGCAGGTGACCTTCCTGCTTAACCCGAAGACGGCGCCCGTGCCCGGCGGGCGCGAGGAAGCCCCTCTGCCGGTATTGCGTCGCGCTCCCGCTACTGTCAGCGATACATCCTGGGTCGTGGCACCCGAGCCCGGGATCGAGACAGCGCTTCGGGAGCATCTCGCGCGGGACGGGCTGACTTTCGAAGGGTTGTCTCTCGGCCCGACCAAGGCAACCATCCGGATCGAGAACCCGCGCTTTCCGCTATCGCCGCAGGCGATAGGTCGCACGGCACGGAGTATGGCGCGGACGCTTCCCGGGTCGGTGGAACTGTTCGAGATCATCCCGGTGCGCAACGGGCTGGCGCTGTCGAAGGTCACGCTGCGCCGGTCGGATGTCGAGGACTTCGAATTCCGCGAGGCAGAGGCGATGCGCCGCCGGGTCGCCTTGACCGACGCAGCAGACGCGGCGCGCCCGATCGACCCGGACCGTTATCCACGCTTTTCATGGGGGATCACCCCATATGTTCAGACCGGCTTTTTCGATCCCGATATTCCGGTCCGGGTCGAAGTCGGGGTACGCGCCTCCGCCGCGTTCCGGCCGACCTACAACACGAAGCTGTCGGGTGCCGTGACGAAGCGCGTCGTGGGCAATCTCGATGATACCAAGATCGACAATTCCGGTGGGCTTTATCCCGTTCGGACCAACTTTCCCTTGTATCTTACCGAAGGCGATCCGGGGATCGAGAACTTGGTCTTCGCGGCCTTCGGGCGGCCTGCGCGCGATCTCTATAGCCGCATCAGCGTGGGGTATCTCGAGAGCATGTATGGCGGCGTGTCGGGCGAATTGCTTTGGAAACCCGTGGACAGCCGACTGGGTCTCGGGGTCGAGCTGAACCACGCAGTGCAGCGCGATTTCGACCGCCGCTTCGGTTTTCAGGACTATGACGTGACCACGGGACACGTATCGGCCTACTACGAATTCGGGTCGGGCTACCTGGGTCAGGTCGACGCCGGCCGCTATCTTGCTGGCGACGTGGGCGCGACCTTCTCGCTTGACCGGACCTTCGCCAACGGGTGGCGCGTGGGGGCATTCGCAACCTTCACAGACGCATCCGCTGACGATTTCGGTGAAGGCAGCTTCGACAAGGGGATTGAGGTGGTGATCCCGACCAGTTGGATCCTCGGCACGTCGCGAAAGGCGGACGTTCGGCTTGACCTGCAGCCGATCCAGCGCAACGGCGGAGCGCGGTTGCGCGTGCCGGATCGGCTCTATCCGCAGGTCAGCGACTATCACCGGGCAGAGTTCGACCGCGGGTTTGGAAGGTTCTGGCGATGAGGCATTCGGGCATCCTCGCGGCCTTGGTGGCCGCCTGCACGCTGGCCGCCTGCGGGAACAGCGACGAGGCTGCAGACCGGCGCGCCACATTCCAGGCCGGACTTGCCGCGCTGAACAGGGAAGAGCCGGACGGATCGGTGATCGCGGCGGAGCGCGCCTATATTCCTGTCGCCCTGCAAAACACCGATGCGCCGCTGGTTCTTGTGGAACAGCCCAAATTCGACCTTGCTGCGTTTTTTGCGCTGGCTGCCGTGAACGGGCCGGTGGCGAGTTATGGCTCGTCCGCGCAGGCGACGATCAGCCTGAACGGACCTGTCCTCGTGGCGACGCGGGCTTTTGGAAACGACCTCATGTCATCGGATGTCGGACCGCTGCCTGACCTGCTTGCCGCGCGCGAACCCGGGCAGTACCGGCGCCAGTTGCGCTATCTCGACAGCGAGGAGCAGGTGAGCAGCTTTACCGTGGACTGCGACCTGAGGCCCGATCCAGACCGCGCGCAGACCTTCACAGAGTATTGCGGTTCCGCTGGCATGGAGTTCCGCAACAGCTATGTCTTCGGGCGCGATGGTCGGGTCGAAACTTCAGTGCAATGGCACGGCCCCGAGAACGGATACCTGACCGTCAGACGGTTGCGCTGAACACGAAAAAACCACCCGCGCGATGGCGCAGGTGGTTTAGATAAGTTGCCAAGTCCGGCTTACTGGGTGCTCGTCGCTGTCGCTGTCGACGAGGTGTTGCTATCATTGTTTCCGCCGACGGCAACCGCGGACGTCAGAGCCGCCACGCCGAAGATGCCAAGACCGACGGACCCGGCGCCAAGGCCGCCCAGACCCGCGGCGCCCGCGCCGCCCAGACCTGCGCCACCACCACCGGCTCCGGCTGCACCACCGGTATTGATAGCTGCACCGCCGCCGCTTGCGCCGGCATCTTGTGCGAATCCTGTTCCGGCGGATGCCAGCATTGCCGCAGTGGCTACGATCAGAAGTTTGTTCATGGTGCTTACCCCATCCGGTTGGGAAATCAAATCCAGTCTAATATCTCGCACAGAATCCGCCGCGCTCCAAGTGGTATTGTTCAAGTTGTAGAAATCTATCCGGAAGATACGACCATAGCCGCATTTGGAGGTCGCCGAACCGCGTGCTAGCGTCGCAGTCAACGAGGAGGCGAGGTTGAACATGGAAGTCCAGACGCGCGCGACGCCGCTTGCCCAGGTGCAGACGGCCATGATCATCGACGACCACCCGCTGTTTTGCGATGCCCTGTCGATCGTGTTGAAGATGGTCGCGGGGGTGGATACGGTCGAAACCGCCGAAACGCTGGCGCAAGCGCTGGATCACCTCGATGCCGGCGGGGCACCTGACATCGTGCTGCTGGACCTGAACCTGCCGGACGTCAACGGGCTTGACGGTTTGATGCGGCTGCGTGCCAAGGCACCGCGCCTGCCCATCGTGGTCGTGTCCTCAATGTCGGACAATCGCATGATCAGCGCGACATTGCAGGCCGGTGCGGCTGGCTTTGTGCCCAAGCACAGCCAGCGGGACGTGTTCCAGCGGGCGTTCCGCGCGATCGAGGCCGGCAATGTCTATACGCCCGACGGCTACATAGAACCGGGTGCGCAGGGCGCGGAGCCGGACGACGCTGTGTCCCGGCTGTCGTCCTTGACGAACCAGCAGGCGCGTATCCTGCGTCTGATCTGCGACGGCAAGTTGAACAAGCAGATTGCCTTCGACCTGTCGATCGCGGAAACAACGGTGAAGGCCCATGTGACCGCGATCATGCGGAAACTGGGTGTTCAAAGTCGGACACAGGCCGTGCTAATCGCGCAACAGGCGAAATACGCGCATCTGCTGCCCGACGCTTGAAAGGGGCCGCGCCGGGGGAGGCGCGGAGCGGAGGACGAGATGGAAAGCAGCCCTGTGCTGCCTGCGGCCGATCTGGCACGAGCGGCCGGCGGGATTGTCCGCCGTGCAGCCGTGCGCGCAGATGATCCCGACGCGCTGGAAGGCCTGGCCCGCGACCTTGGTTCGGGGCTGGCGCATGTCTGCATGTTCATCGACGCCAATGCCGATTTCGACGCAATCGCGGCAAAGGCCAGCAAGGTGTTCGCCCCCGCGCGCGTCGTTGCCTGCACCACCGCGGGCGAAATCAGCGATGCGGGCTACACCGATGGCGACATTGTCGCGGTCGGTTTTCCCGCAGATCATTTCACCTCGGCCACGCTGCTGATCACCGATCTCGACCGGCTGGATGGCCGCGAGGTGATCGGAGAGGTGATCCGCACCCGCATGGCGCTGGACGCGCGGGCGCCGCAGTTTCCCCATGCTTTCGCCTTCGTGGTTGTGGACGGACTGTCGCGCTGCGAGGACCAACTGATGTCCTGCCTTGCATCCGGCCTTTCGACGCTGCCGGTCTTTGGCGGCTCTGCCGGCGACGGGGTCCGCTTCGACCGCACACGGGTGGCGCTGGACGGGGTCAGCCACCCGAACGCAGCGGTGGTGAGTTTCCTGCGCACCTCGTGCCCGGTGCGGGTGTTCAGCCTCAACCACCTCGAGCCGGGCACCGAACGCATGGTTGTGACAAAGGCGAACCCATCGCAGCGCATGGTTCAGGAGATCAACGCCCGCCCGGCCGCGCGGGAATACGCCCGCATCCTCGGCAAGAATCCGGATTACCTGAGCCAGTTCACCTTCGCCGCGCATCCGCTGGTCGTGCGAGTGGGCGGGCAGCATCATGTCCGCGCGATACAGCGCGTGACCGAGGACGGTGCGCTGATCTTCTTCTCGGCCATCGACGAGGGGATCGTGCTGACGCTTGCCAAGGTCGGGGATATCGGCGGCCATCTGAAGGATGCGATGGCGGATCTTGCGGCGGATGGCCCGCTTGACATGATCCTTGCCTGTGACTGCATCCTGAGACGGATCGAAGCAACTCAGAAACAGGCGGTACGCGGCATGTCCGAAACGCTGATGGAACACAAGGTGATCGGGTTCAACACCTATGGCGAACAGGTCGGAGCCAAGCACGTGAACCAGACCATGACCGGCGTGGCGATCTATGCCCCCGCCATTGTGCCGGACCCGGACTGATCCAGTGACATCGAACCTGATCGACCCGCGCGAGCCGCTGGAGGAACAGCACGCCCGCCTTTTGGTCATCACCGAGGCGCTGATGCGCCGGGTGGAACAGGAAATGGACGAGGTTGGCGCGGCCTATGCCCAGTTCGAACGCGCGGTCGTGCTGGAAGACCAGGTCCAGCAGCGCACCGCCGAGTTGGAACATGCGCTCAACCTGCTGAACCACTCCAACGCGCAGCTTGCGCAGGCCAGCCGCGACGCGGATGCCGCGCGCGCCGACCTTTCCAACGCCATCGAGGCTGTGAGAGAAGGCTTCGCGCTGTTCAACGGCGACGATGTGCTGGTAATGTGCAACAGCCGCTTCGGTCAGCAGATTCGGGACGTGCAGCCGCAACTCGAACCGGGCCTGCATTTCCGCGAATACGTTGTGCTGGTCAGCCGATCGCGGTTTCTGGCGCTTCCGCGCGGCACGTCGCCCGAGGTCTGGGCTGCCAAGCGGCTGCAGCGCCATTCCGACACCCATGTCATGTTCAACGTCGAATTGAAGGACGATCACTGGCTTCAGGTCAGCGAGCACCGCACCCCCGGCGGCGGCACGGTTATCCTGCAGACAGACATCACCGACGTTATCCGCATCGGCCGCGAGGAGCGCGACAAACTGCTGGACGAGCAGGCCCGCATGATCCGCGCCACGCTTGAGCATCTGAACCAGGGCGTCGCGATCTTCGACCGGGGGGCGCGGCTGGTAGGCTGGAACCGGCGCTTCGTCGATCTTCTGGCCCTGTCGCCGATCCGGATGCATATCGGCGTGCGCTTCGACCGGATCGCGCAGGATTTCCGCGAACGGTTTTCGGTGTCGCAGGACAGCTTCCTGCGCACGCTCGAACACTGGCGTGGTGACGTGGTGCAGCAGACCCCGCTGTCGTTCGAATTGCAGGGCGCGAACCGCCAGACCCTCGACACGTTCGCGCGGCAGATGCCCGATGGCGGTTTCGTGATTTCCGTGACGAACGTGACCGCCGAACGCGAGGCGACGCGCGCGCTGTCCATCGCCAACGAAACTCTGGAAGCGCGAGTCACGGAGCGCACGCTGGAACTGGAAGACGCGCTTGATGCGGCGGAGCGGGCCAATGCCTCCAAGTCGCGCTTCGTGGCCGCGGCAAGCCATGACCTTCTGCAACCGCTGTCGGCGGCGAAGCTGTATCTTGCCTCGGCCACGGACGGCGACGCGAACCCGCTTCTGGTCAAGGCGGGCCGCGCGCTGGAGAGCGTCGAGCTTATCATCGATGCCCTGCTCGACATCTCGAAGCTGGACAGCGGGTCGGCACAGTTCGACTTCCGGGACGTGGCACTGAACGAGGTTCTGCTGCCCCTGCGCGACGAACTGGCGCCGCTGGCCGCGTCCAAGGGTCTGGACCTGCGGGTCGTGCCCAGCCGCCTGTCGGTCCGGTCCGACCCGTCCTACCTGCGGCGCATCCTGCAGAACCTGATGGGCAACGCGCTGCGCTACACCGAACGGGGTAAGGTGCTGGTTGGCGTCCGACGGATGCGCGATGCCGTGCGGCTGGAGGTCTGGGACACGGGCATCGGGATCCGGGAAGAGGATCAGGAACTGATCTTTCAGGAATTCCAGCGCCTCGATGCCTCGGCCAGCGCCAACGAAGGGCTTGGCCTCGGGCTGGCCATCGTGGAAAGGGCTTGCGCCCGGCTGGGGCACCCGCTGGGACTGTGGAGTCAGCCGGGCCGTGGCAGTGGGTTTTTCGTGAACCTGCCGATCGCCAACCGTCCGGGCCGGGCCGCCGACCCGATGGTGCCGCAGGTCGCGGCGGGCTGGCGGCTGAAGAACCGGGGTATGATCGTGCTGCTGGTGGAGGATGACAACGACTTGCGCCGGGCGATCACCGTGCTGCTGGGCAAATGGGATGTCAGCGTGCTTGATGCCGCGTCTGCTGACGAGGCGATCGATCTGCTGGACGAGATCGAGATCACGCCCGATGCCGTCCTGGTCGACTACCAGCTTGAGGGCAGCATGGACGGGGTGGCGCTCGCACAGGCGCTGTTCGAACGGCACGGGCCGTTGCCGACCTGCATCCTCTCCGCCAACCGGTCGTCCGAATTCCGCGCCCGATGCGGCGATGCGGGTCTGCCGCTGATCGCAAAGCCTATCGACGCGGGAAAGCTGGAACGCTTCCTGCTGAGTGCGCTGCCGGGGGAGGTGGATGCCGAAGCCCGACCCAGGTTCTTTTCGTTCGACTGATCCCCGCGTGCCGGATCTGCGACCAAGGTCTGCCCTGCTCTTGGCGGGCCGGTTACGCGTGCGCCCGGGCGCTCGGGGAGGGGCGCCGCGCGCGGGGCGAGTCTGCAAGCCACTTCGATATTGCGTAGGTATAGCATGGGCTTGATGGCGCTTGGGACGCTGCGGTGCCTGCGGTGCCGCAGCGCGGCGCGCTGCGATGCAGCACCCCACGATGGTCCTATGGCGGGACCGGACGGAACCGGCGATGCTGCGGAAAATCAACTCCGGAGGAGACCGCAATGACCCACCAGCCGCGCCTGCCCGCCCTCTCCATGACCGCCCTTGCCCTTGTCCTGGCCGCGGGCTCCGCCCTTGCACACGGTGATGTTGCGCCGCAGCCGGTTGACACCGCCGGTCTGCCCGAGGTCGGCGAAGACTGGCTGACGGAAAACCCCTATCGCGCCGATGCCGCGGGCGAGGAAACCTGGCTGCGCGCCATCCAGATCGGCGCATCGGGCTATACGCAGAACTGCGCGCGGTGCCACGGGCTCGAGGTGATCTCGGGCGGGCTCGCGCCCGATCTGCGCTATCTCGAGGCGTCCGAATACGATGACGAATGGTTCGTGGAACGCTTCCGCCTCGGCTATACGCAGGGTGGTATCACGAAGATGCCCGCCTTCGAGGAAGTGCTGAACCAGGAAGCCGCGTGGGCCATCCGCACCTACATTGAAACCCGGCCTGACGATCTTGCGATCGGCGAGGTGTCGGACGAACTGAAAGCGATGCGCGATGCGCTGCTGGACGCCGACGGCGATGATGAGGCCGCGATGGTGGACCGCCTGATGGACATCGCAAGCACTATCGAAACCCTGTCGGGCGCGCCCGTCGCCGACAGCATCGCCCTGCGCGCTGCCCGCGTGCTGGAGGCGGACCCGACCGCTCACAAGAAGGCCGCCGAGATACTCACGGTCGGCCTGTCCGCTGCGCAGTAACCGCAGGGCACGGCGCCCGGATCGAAGGCACGCGGGGCGGGGGGTCAGCGCCAGTCGCCCTCCGTCAGCCCGTAGGTCTTGATCCGGGAATAAAGCGTGGTCGGCCGGATGCCGAGCAGGGCCGCCGCGCCGTTCGGGCCCGCCACCCGCCCGCCCGTCTCTCGTAGGCAGGCGATCAGGTTCAGGACTTTGAGTTGCTCGATCTCGGCCTCGGTCATTACGGCTGCGGCGGGGCGCGGTTCCGGCGATGGACGGCCTTGAAGTTCCACGATCAGCTTGCCTTCGGTCGACACGATGGCCCCGCGTTCAATCACATTGGCCAGTTCCCGCACATTGCCCGGCCAGGGGTATCGCGTCAGTGTCTGCATCGTACCTTCCGTGATGACCGGCGTGCGCCGGTTCAGCCGTTTGCAGGCCAGGCGCAGCAGGTGCATCGCCAGCGGCGGAATGTCCTCCGGCCGGTCGCGCAGCGGTGTGCAGTGGATCGGGAACACGTTCAGGTAGAAGAAAAGGTCTTCGCGGAAGCGCCCAGCCGCGACCTCGCGGTCCAGATCGCGGCTGGTCGAAGCGATGACCCGCAGGTCGATCTGCCGCGCGCGGGTGTCGCCAAGTCGCCGCACCTCGCCGGCCTGAAGTGCGCTGAGCAACTGGCCCTGCATTTCCATCGGCAGTTCGGTCACGTCGTCAAGATGGAGCGTGCCGCCATGCGCCAGTTCCAGCTTTCCCGGCGCATCGCGCAGCGCGCCGGGAAAGGCGCCGCGCATGTGACCGAAGAATTCGCTTTCCAGCGTATCCGACGACACCGCGCCGCATTTGACATGGATCAGCGGGCGGCGGCGGCGGTCGCTGTCCTTGTGTATGGCCGACGCGACCAGAGCCTTGCCGGTGCCGGGCTCGCCGGTGATCAGGACGTTGGCGGTGGTGCGCGACACCATCTCGATCCGGGCAAGCACTTGCCGTGTCGCGGGCGAAGTGCCGATTATGTCGTGATGCGCCCGTTCCGAGATGATCGCCTCCTGGAGATAGGCGTTTTCCTGTTCCAGCCGGTCGCGCAAGGCCGCGACTTCGTCCAGCGCCTCGCGCAGCAGGCGTTCGTTTTCCTTGCGTTCGGTGATGTCGCGGAAGATCACCACGGCGCCAGCCAGCACCTGCTGGTCGTATATCGGGGTAGAGACATATTCGACGCGGATCGGGCGACCGTCCTTGCGCCAGAACACCTCGTCCTCGATCCGATTGACCTGTTCGAAGCGGAAGGACTGGTAGATCGGGCAGTCGTGAGACGGATAGAATTCGCCGTTCAGGTGGTGATGGTGTATCTTGGAATGGATATCGGTGCCCAGAAGGTCGTCGGCGGTCCAGCCTAGCATCTCCTGCGCGGCGCGGTTCACGAAGGTCGTCTTGCCATCGGCGTTCACGCCATAGATGCCTTCGCCTGCCGCGTTCAGGATCAATTGGTTACGGCGTTCCAGTTCCGAAAAGAAGGCCTGCGCGCGGTGCCATTCGAACAGGCCTGCGCGCTGCATTTCGGCGGCCTGGGCGATCTCGGCCCGCAGGTTCATCTCGTGCAGGTCGATAAGTGTGAGCAGCAGGCGGGCGCCTTCGGTGTGTTCCAGAAACTTCCCGCGCAGTTCCACATCAAGCGCGGTGCCGTCGGCCGCCAGCATCTTGACCCGCCGTGTCCATGCCGTGCCGCGGTGGGCGACTTCGTCGGCGAAGACGACCATCTGCGCCGGCCCGTCCGCCAGGTGGCGCGAGAAGCGCGCGCCCTGCGCCGGATCGAGCCCCAGAAGTTCCGCAGCCTGCGGGTTCGTGGCCAGAACCGTATCGCTCGCCGGATCGAGGATCAGCGTCGGGGCCAGTGACATCAGGTCCAGGGAATCGTCCCGGTCGGGGGTGTCTCGCATGGCGCTATGAGCGCATGGCGGGCTGCCTTGGGCAATACGAAAAAACGTAACTTACGAAAAATAGTAATATGCCGACTGCGACATTCCGTGTTTTATAAATTATTAACATATACTTGATGGCATCACGGCTTTTCGTGCTTTGCGCTTCTCCCGTCGTGCTGACCGGCCGAAACTGATAGAGATCAATTTCAGTGGGGTAAGCGATGACCATCAAAAGCCTTGGAAACCCGTTTTCCGAAAAGACCGACCTGCGCCACGGCGCCGACTGCGGCTGCCATGCCTGCACTGCACCCGCGGGCACCGATCCGGCCCGCATGAGCCGCGAGGACATGCTGGACCGGGCCGTCGAAAGTGCGATCGTGCGGTCGGTCTTCGGCCAAAGCGATATCGGGCGCCGTTCGTTCATGGGGATGCTGGGGGGCAGCACAGTGGCCGCTGCGCTGGCGTCGGTTTTCCCGCTCGACAAGGCCAAGGCCGCTATCCTCGATGATCTGGGTCCGCCCGAGAAGACCGACCTGAACATCGGTTTCGTGCCGATAACCTGCGCCACTCCGATCATCATGGCGCAGCCGATGGGCTTCTACGAACGCTACGGTCTGAACGCGCAGGTCATCAAGACCGCCGGCTGGGCCGTGGCGCGCGACAAGTCGCTGTCGGGTGAATACGACGCCTCCCACATGCTGACGCCAATGCCGCTGGCGATGACGCTGGGCGCGGGGTCGGTTGCGCAGCCTTACATCATGCCAGCGGTCGAGAATATCAACGGGCAGGCCATCGTCCTGAGCAACGAGCATCTCGACAAGCGCGACCCGACACAGTGGAAGGGCTTCACCTTCGGCGTTCCGTTCGAATACTCCATGCACAACTTCCTGCTGCGCTACTATGTGGCGGAATTCGGGCTGGACCCGGATGTGGACATCCAGATCCGTGTCGTCCCGCCGCCCGAGATGGTCGCCAATCTGCGCGCCGGAAATCTCGACGGTTACCTGTCGCCGGACCCGTTCAACCAGCGCGCGGTCTGGGAGGGCATCGGCTTCATCCACATCCTGACCAAGGAAATCTGGGAAGGCCATCCGTGCTGCGCCTTCGCGGCGCCGCTGTCCTTCGCGCAGGAGTTGCCCAACACCTATGGCGCACTGCTGAAGTCGATCATCGACGCGACGCAATACGCGTCGAATCCGGAAAACCGCAAGGAAATCTCGGCTGCAATCGCGCCCACGAACTACCTGAACCAGCCGGTCCCGGTGATCGAACAGGTACTGACCGGCACCTATGCCGACGGTCTGGGCGAGGTAAAGCAAGTGCCGGACCGCATCGATTTCGACCCGTTCCCGTGGCATTCGATGGGTGTATGGATCCTGACCCAGATGAAGCGCTGGGGCTACATCGAAGAGCACGTGGATTACCGCGCCGTGGCCGAGCAGGTTTATCTGGCCGCCGACGCCAAGAAGGTGATGGAGGAACTGGGCTACGACGCGCCCGATGTCACCTACAAGACGCACACGATCATGGGCAAGACCTTCGATCCGGCGGAACCGGAGGCCTATGTTTCCAGCTTCGCGATCGGCAAGGGGTAACGCATGGCGGGTCTATCGCTGAATCAGCGGGCGGCGGTGCTGTCACTTCTGCTGCTCGCGGTCGGGCTTCTGGTGTGGGAATTGTCCATTCCCGCCCAGAAGGCCGCAACCGAACTGACGGAATACGAGCGCCTCATGGGCCTCGGGCAGGAACGCGCAGGCGTGCCGCCGCCCAGCCAGGTCATGGCGAAGGCATGGGAACAGTTGTCCGACCCGTTTTATGATGCGGGGCCCAACGACAAGGGCATCGGCATCCAGATCGGGTATTCGATCTACCGGGTGCTCACGGGCTATGCGCTGGCCGCGCTCATCGCGATCCCGCTTGGGTTCCTGATCGGCATGTCTCCGGTCGCCTACAAGGCCCTCAACCCGTTCATCCAAGTGCTGCGCCCAATCTCGCCGCTGGCGTGGATGCCGCTGGCGCTGTTCATCATTCAGGACAGCGAGGCATCGGCGATCTTCGTCATCTTCATCTGTTCGATCTGGCCGATGCTGATTAACACCGCCTTCGGTGTGGCCGGGGTGCGTCAAGACTGGGTAAACGTCGCCCGCACCCACGAACTTGGCCCCCTGCGCACCGCCTTCACGGTGATCCTACCGGCTGCCGCGCCAACCATCGTCACGGGCATGCGCATTTCAATCGGCATCGCGTGGCTGGTGATCGTCGCGGCCGAGATGCTCGTGGGCGGAACAGGCATCGGCTATTACGTCTGGAACGAGTGGAACAACCTCGACCTGACATCGGTGATCTTCTCGATCCTGATGATCGGTGTGGTGGGCATGGCGCTGGACGCGGCCTTTGGGGTCCTGCAGCGCGCCGTCGCCTACGTGGAATAGGAGCACTCCATGACCAAACCATTCCTGAGCGTCGAAAATCTGACCCAGACCTACCCGGACGGGCAAGGCGGCACGCTGACCGTGTTCGAGAATGCCGGCTTCGGCGTCGAGAAGGGCGAATTCGTCGTGATCCTCGGCCATTCCGGTTGCGGCAAGTCCACCATCATGAACATCCTCGCCGGGCTTGCCGAACCGACCAGCGGCGTCGTGAAGATGGACGGCTATGCCGTGTCGGGGCCCAGCCTCGACCGCGGTGTCGTGTTTCAGAACTATTCGCTGCTGCCCTGGCTGAGCACGCTGAAGAACGTCACCTTCGCAGTGCAGGCACGATTCCCCGACTGGACCCGCGCGCAAGTCACCGACCATGCCCGCAAGTATCTTGAAATGGTCGGCCTGTCGGGCGACGTGATTCACCGCAAGCCCAGCCAGCTTTCGGGCGGGATGCGGCAGCGGGTGTCGATCGCGCGGGCCTTCGCCAACCATCCCAAGCTGCTGCTGCTGGACGAACCCTTCGGTGCGCTCGATGCGCTGACGCGGGGCACGATACAGGACGAACTGCTGAAGATCTGGGGTGGCACGGAACAGACGGTGTTCATGATCACCCATGACATCGACGAGGCGATCCTGCTGGCGGACCGCATTCTGCTGATGACCAACGGGCCCTATGCTCGCGTCGCGGAGTCAGTAGAGATCACGATCCCGCGGCCGCGCACCCGCACCGGGATCATCGAGCATCCGAACTACTATGCGATCCGCAACCACCTTGTGCAGTTCCTTGGAACACGGTCGCGCGAACTGGCCGGCCGCCAGACGGATGGTGCCCCGGCCACGCCTGAAACCGTGCGCATCGACAAGACCACCGACGCGGAGGCGGCCGACGAGGCGCCGGTTCTGCGGGCCGTCAACCACTGAACGAAAGACCAACGGAGACAACCATGAAAGATTCTGTCCAAATGCCCGACATGCTGACCAAGGAAGACGTGACCGCGCATATCATCGCCGCCAAGAAGTCGGCCGGGATGACCTGGGAAGGCATCGCTGACTCCATCGGCATGTCGCCGGTCTGGACCCATTCGGCGGCCATGGGCATGAACGCGATGCCGATGGACAAGGCCGAGGCATTGGCCAGCCTTCTGAACCTGCCGAACGGCGCGGCCGAGGTGTTGGCCGAAAGTCCCACGAAGGTCTGGACTCAAAGCGTGCCGACAGATCCCTGCATCTACCGCTTCTACGAAATCGTCGGTGTCTACGGCCCGACGCTCAAGGCGCTGATTCAGGAGAAGTTCGGCGACGGCATCATGTCTGCCATCGATTTCGACATGACGGTCGAACGGGTCGAGAACCCCAAGGGCGACCGGGTCGAAGTGAAGATGTCGGGCAAGTATCTCGGCTACAACTCCTGGTAATACCGGGGCGAAATGCGCGCCCCGCATCTTAGGGAGGTGGCAGCGGCCCCGGTTCGTGTCATATTCCGTACCTGAAGCGGTCAGCATCGGCCGCGCACCATCTTGGGAGGACACGATGACCGACGCTGCCACAACCAAAACCGCGCCCGCGCGCGTAACTGCCTCGCCCGAGGCCCGCGCCCTGATCGCCGAGATCAAGGCAGATTACGGCGAGATCCTGTTTCATCAGTCGGGCGGTTGCTGCGACGGTTCCTCACCGATGTGCTACCCGGCTGATGACTTCAAGATCGGCCAGAGCGATGTCTGCCTTGGCGAGATCGACGGCGTTAAGGTCTGGATCAGTGGCCCGCAATACGAGGTCTGGAAGCACACCCAGCTGATCCTGGACGTGGTGCCGGGCCGGGGCGGTATGTTTTCTCTCGATAACGGTCGGGAAAAGCGGTTCCTGTCGCGAAGCCGCGTGTTTACCCCGGACGAGCTTGACGCGCTCGGCATCGAAGCGCCGACGGCACCAGTCGCTTCCTGCGCGCTCTGATCCGGCGTCGGCAGACTGCCCTCAGCCCAGCCTGACGATTTCGCCCCCGGCTGCGGCGGCATCCTCGGCGTCATGGGTGACCATCAGCACTGGCAGGCGGCGGTCGCGCGCGCGGTCGAAGACCAGCGCGCGCATCTGCTGGCGCAGCGCGGCGTCCAGGCCGCCGAAAGCTTCGTCCAGCAGCAGCGTGCAGGGCTCCGACAGCAGCATGCGCATCAGCGCCACGCGCGCCTTCTGCCCGCCAGACAACGTCGCTGGGTCACGCGGTCCGTAGCCGGGCAGCCCGATCTCGTCCAGCGCGGCCTCGATTCGGGACAGTCTGTCAGGGCGTGTCCCGCCGGGCCGCAGGCCGAAGGCCAGGTTCTCGGCCACGTTGAGATGCGGGAACAGCAGATCGTCCTGGAACAGGATGCCCACCCGGCGCAGATGCGGCGGCGTGCGGGTGATGTCCTGCCCGTCCAGCCATATCCGGCCCTCGGCGCGGAAACCGGGCGCAAGCGTGCCGGTGATCGCTGCCAGCAGCGTTGACTTGCCGACGCCGGACGGGCCCATCACGGTCAACACCTCGCCCGGCGCGATGGCGCGGTCCAGCGCAACCAGCGGCGCGCCGTGGCGCGTGATGCGAAGTGCCTCGAGGATCAGCCCGTCAGCCATGCAGCCCCCGACGGTTACGCCAGACGAGCGTTGGCACGACCAGCGCGACGGCGAAGGGCAGCAGCGCGGCAGCCGTCTGCGCCACGCCATAGGCGCCGATCGCGCGCCGGTCCCCGCCCGACGCCAGCGCCACAGCTTCGGTTGTCAGCGTCGCGACCCTCCCGCCGCCGATCAGCAGAGTGGGAAGATACTGCCCGACCGAAACCGCGATGCCTACGGCGGCGGCGGTAAGCACCGGGCGCAGCAGCATCGGCAGCCGCACCGTCCAAAGCACCCGCCACGGACCCGCCCCGAGCGCGGCGGCAATGCGTCCGTGCCGCACGTCCCAGGCGCGCCACGGATCGCCCAGCGACAGAAAGACATAGGGCAGCACGAAAACCAGATGCGCGGCGATCACCGGGGCGCGGCCGGTATCGGCGCCGATGCCCAGCAACAGCGTCTGAAGTCCGGGCAGGAAGGCGGTCTGCGGCAACAGAAGTGGCAGGTAGATCAGCCAAAGCCCGCGCCGCGTCAGCGCGCGCCCGCTGCGATGCTCGGCCTCCAGGCACCCGAGGACCAGCATCAGCGCCAGCGCGGTAGCGGCCAGTGCCACCAGCGCAGTGTCGGCCAGCGCGTCTGCCATACCGGGGGCCGCGCGGGTCCATGTGCGCAGACTGTAGGCTTCGGGCAGCGCATCGGGGAAGCCCCAGAAACCAGCGACGGACCACAGGAACAGTGCCGCGATCCCTGCCAGCATGGCCAGCGCCGACACGGCCCCGGCCAGCAGCCCGCCCGCGCGCAATGCCGGGTCGGCCCAGCCTCTGCCGCCGCGCAGGACAGCCGCCCGGCCCAGACGTGCCGCCGCGCGTTCGCCCAGCCACCACAGGCACAGCGCGCCCAGCACCAGCGCCAATTGCAGCAGCGCGCCCGCTGCCGCGGTCATCCGCAGGGCGAGGTCCGGGTCGTTCATCCAGCGCACGATCTGCACGGAGAGTGTGGCGGGGGTCGTCGGCCCGAGGATCACGGCCACGTCCACCACCGACATCCCGAAAACAAGCACAACGAAGACCGGCAGCCGGATCTGCGCGTAGACCCGGGGAAAAACGCATTTCAGCCATCCTGTGACCCGGCCGTATCCCAGTGCCTGCGCCACGCGCAGGCTGCGTGCGCCGTCGCTTTGTCCCAGAGCGGCCAGCGTCATCAGCAATAGGAACGGGACCTCCTTGGCGACCAGACCGGCAATCAGGGACAGGCCCCACGGATCGTTCACGATCAGCCAGTCGGGGGGCCGGTCCCAGCCGGTCAGCGCGGGCGACACGACCCGCGCGATCCAGCCCGATGGCGCGATCAGGAAGGCCAGTCCGAACGCCGCGGCCGCGTGGGGCACCGACAGCAGTGGCGACAGCGCCCTTTCCAGCGCCCGGAAGGCCGGTGTGCCCCACCAGCCCGCCACGATCAGCGCAACTATGCCGAGCGAGATCAGCGTCGCCGCAAGCCCCGTCCCCAGCGACAGCCAGATCGCGCGCGGCAGGCCGGGCCAGTCCAGCAGGCGGGCGAAGGGCGCGCCGGAGAGGCCGGTCTCGCCCGCAGCGGGCAGGTGGCCGAGCGCAGGCAGCACGGTGCCCCATAGCCCTGCCAGCACCGGCCCCAGCATCGCCAGCAGCGTCAGCGCGGGCACGCTGCGCACAAGCCCGTCCCGCGGCATGGTCCGACCAGCCAGCGCCTACTGGCCGGTGCCGTAGCGGCGGGTCCAGTCCTCGGCGATGCGGGTCATCCAGCTTGGGTGCGGCTCGGGCTGGACCTGTCCAAGTTCGTCCGGGGCCAGCGTCGCGATGCCTTGGTCCAGCGCTGCGAAGGCCGCGCGGTCGGCTTCCGGCAGACGGTCCATGTCCAGCACCGTTCCATAGCCAAGCACGGCGGGGTCCTGCGCGCGCAATTGCGCCTCGGGCGACATCAGGAAGTTCGCCAGCACCATCGCGCCGGCCTTGGCGCCGGAATTGTAGGGGATCGCCACGAAGGACGCATTGCCGAGCGTGCCGCGATCCAGAACGAAGGTGCGAACGCTGGGCGGCAATTGCCCTGTTTCGATCGCGGCGGTCGCTTCGCCGGGGCTGAACGAGATGGCAAGGTCGATCTCGTTGTCGGCGATCAGTTGCAACTGCGCCGGCCCGTTCGCGGGGTAGGCCCGCCCGCTGCGCCAAAGCGCCGGGGTCAGCGTGTCGAGATAAGCCCAGAGCGGGTCCGTCACCGCGTCGTAGTCGGCTTCGGTCACGGGTCGTTGCAGCACCTCCGCGTCTTGGGTGATGTCGATCAGCGCCTGCTTCAGGAATGTCACTCCGAGGAAGTCGGGCGGCTGCGGATACGTGAACCGGCCAGGGTTGGCGACCGCCCAGTCGCGGATCGCAGCCATGCTGCCCAGCGGCTCAGGCAGGTCTTCGGTGTCGTGCATGAACACCACCTGCGCCATCGCCCAGGGCGCTTCATAGCCGTCGGTCGGCACGGTGAAATCGCTGCGCACGGTCTTGCCGTCCACATCGACAAAGCTCCAGTTCGGCAAGGCTTCGGCGAACGGGCCGAACAGCAGGTCCGCATCCTTCATCGCCGCGAAGTTCGGCCCGTTGATCCAGATCATGTCTATGGCGCCGCCGCTGTCCTTTCCGGCCTGCCGTTCTGTCAGCACGCGGGTGACGGCATCCGCCGTGTCGGTCAGCTTTACATGTTCCACCGTGACGCCATGGTCTTCCGCCACGCGCCGCCCGGCCCACGCGATGAAATCGTTGGTCGCCGTGGACCCGCCCCAGGCGTTCCAGAACACCGTCTGGCCTCGCGCCTCCTCAAGGACGGCGGACCAGTCCGAAGGGTCGGGATCGGCTGCCAGCGCGGGCTGCGCGGCGAGCGCCAGCACGGCAAGGGAACGGAGCAGGTTCATCAGGGATCCTTTCGATCTGAGAACACGCGCCGCGCGGCAAGGATGCGCAGCGTCGCGGTGGCGTAACACAGGGCGCCGAAGCCCCAGGCAAGCGGTGCGAAATGGGCGGGCAAAAGACAAAGCAGCACAAAAAAAGCGATTGTTTCAGTGCCTTCGAGAAGCCCGTTCGAGAAATAGAGCGACTTGATCCCCTGCGCATCGGTGCGCAGACCGTGCCGTTCGGCCAGGATGGCGTAGCCGAGAAAACTTGTCCCGTTGAAGTAGAACGCCGCCAAAAGGAAGGCGCCGGCCGCCCCGTTGGCCACCGGGTCAAGCAGCACGAAGGCCAGCGGGACCGCGCCGTAGAACAGGAAATCCGCTGCGATATCAAGGTAGCCACCGAAATCGGTCTTCTGCGTCGCCCGCGCAACGGCTCCGTCCAGACCGTCTGCAAGTCGCGAGGCCAGCAGCGGCAGCAACGCCAGTGCGCAGTGACCCGCCCAGATCATCGCGGCGCTGGCCAACCCAAGTGCCAACCCGGCAAGCGTAACCTGGTTGGCCCGCACACCCAGCGATGCCAGCCCGCGGCCCAGCCGGTTCAGCGGCGGATCGATCAGTTTGCGCGCAGCGGTGTCCAGCATCAAACCTTCCCCTTCGGGAAGCGTTATGCCGCGCGCCCCGTCGCCCCGCAATCGCCGTTACAGGAAAGTGAGGCGCCGTGTAGCGCTGCGGCCCGAACGCGAAAGGGGCCCGCCGGTCGCGCGGCGAGCCCCCTTGGGCGCGAGCGGTCGCTCTGTCAGCTCCGGCGACGCAGGAGCACGAGCCCGCCCAGACCGGCCGCCAGCAGCGGCAGCGCGGCGGGCAGAGGTACGGGGGTGGCTGAGGACAGGGTGCCGAACACGTCGTAGGTGGTTGCGTCGGTCAGTTGCGAAAGTGGATCGGTTCCCAGCGCGGGGAAGAGGAACACTGCCTCGAGCAGGGCAAAGGGGCCGAAATCGGCGGCGGCGCTGCCGGTCAGGTTACCGAACAGCAGTTGCAGGATGTCGCCGTCGAACCCCGACTGCACCAGCGTTCCGTCAAGGAAGGCGCCGTTGTCGTCCATCGAGAACAGCGCCCCCCCGATTGTGCCTGCCGGATCGGTGGTATCGAAGCTGATCAGGACATCGAGCGACAGCGTGCCGGACTGGGGCGTGCCGCTGGCCAGACCTTCCGCGCCCAGAATGGAAAGGTCGCCGAACCCGCCCAGATCGAGGAAATCGGCAGACGCAAAGGGAATGTCGATCAGCGGAGTGTCGGTTGCGACGTTCAAGGGGGCGGCCTCGGCATGGTCTGCCGCACCGAGCGCGGCGAACCCGAAGGCGAGGGCGGAGATAAGCGATTTCATGGTTTTGCTTTTCCGTTCTTGTCTTACACGAAGGAGATCGTGTCGATGGTTTCGAATGTGAGGTTGGCGGCGGTCACACCGTCACCCCGGACGAACAGCGCGTCCTGCGCTCCGGTCGGATCGTCGAAATAGACCACCACGGCGGACGAGGTTTCGCGGATATCCGCCACCGTCGCCCCTCCGGTCAGGCCGATCACGTCCACTCCGACCTCGTAGTCGCTGATGATGTCGCGCTCGCGCAGGCCGTTCATTGTTTCCAAGCCGAAGACGAACACGTCCCCGCCAAGGCCGCCTTCCATCGTCTCGTACGACCCGGCGCCGCTGACGATCATGTCGGCCTCGTCGGTACCGGTCAGGCGATCGCGCGCCCCCTGGCCGAGGATCAGGTTGAACTCGGGTTCGTCGATCACCGTGTCCGCCGTGAAGGCCAGGTTCTGGATCCGGGTGTCACCGGCCGGTCCGCTGTCCGCCACGTCATACGCATTGGCCGCATCGCCGAAGTTGGCGGCGAGGTATTCGGCCAGCACGTCCTGTTCGGTCCCATCCGCCGCGAAGGTGGCGACACCGTCGTTGATGCCGTCGCCGTCGAAGTTTTCCAGATCGACCCGGTTGGCTTCAGGCCCCTGCGGGAACGGATAGCCGTCACCACCGCCTGCAAGGAAGCCAAGCGTGACGATCCGCACACCCGCCGCCGCGTCGCCCTGAAGGACGCCGTCGCGCATCAGCACGTCGAGGTCGTTACCCTCCATATCCGTGATCGCGGCATTCACGATCCGGCTGCCGGCGGGCAGGCTTTCGTCGAAGCTGAACTGGATGCCCGACACCTGCGGGAACCGACCCGAGACGCCCGGAAGCCCACTGATGCCATGTTCGAGGATCTCGATCAGTTCGGCCCGCGTGACCGTCAGCAGCGACAGGTCGTTGTTGAAGGCCAGCGTGGTCTGGATGTCGTTCTGGCTGATCCCGCCTGCCGGCTTCACGACGTTGCCCTGGTCATCAAGGATCTCGCCGTTCGGCAGGCGCTCGAAACCTGTCCCGCCGGCGGGGACGACCGTCTCGCCGATGGACGCGCGGATGCCGCCGCCGTTCTTGATGGACACCATCACCGTGCTGTCGATGGATTGCGCATAGGCCAGGTTCGCATCCGCGGTCAGGTTGCCGAGGTTCGTTTCCTGTGTGCGGACCCCGTCGGGATCGCCTGCCGTGCCCGACCGGTTGCCGTTCAGGAACACGTTCGACACGCCGAACACGTTGCCTTCGGTGGCAAGGATCTGGTCCTGGATCGCCTCGGTGATCGCCTGGACTTCAGGATCGATCAGGCCCTCTGCGCCTGCGACATTGGCAAGCCCGGTCGCATCGGTGGCATAGGCGCCCGACACGGTTTCATCATAGCTGTTTGCGATGATGTTGCCGTCCGCGTCGAAGTCGATGACCAGTCGACCAACGTATTTGTAGCTGCCGTCCGTGTTGACCAGCGCCGTCGTGGTGCCGCCCGCATTGGTAAAGAACTGCGGGTACTGGCCTTGGTCGCTGTCGCCGGGACGGATGTAATCGTTGTCATCGAAGAGCCGGGTGTTTGACCCGCCCGCGACGATGATGTCGACGTTCTCCAGCCGGGTGGCGAGGCCCTGCTCGATGGTGATCTGCTGCATGTGCGCCAGCAGAACCACCTTGTTCAGCGTCGGGTTGGCCGCCAGAAGCGCGTCGACCTCGGCCTGGATCTCGGCCGCCAGTGCATCCAGTTCGGCCGGGGTCGGGGTGCCATCCGCCCAGGCGGGAGAAATGCCCAGCCCGCCGGTGGACGAGATCGCCGCAAGGTTCGGGGTGACCGCGCCGACCACGCCCAGCATCTCGCCGTTCACGTCCAGAATTGTCGACGAAGTGACGGTGTTTGGCTGGGGCGCCTGCCCACCGAGCGCCGCCAAGGCCTTCAGCGCCGGGTCGGTGTCGAAGTCCAGATTGGTGGACAGATACGGGAAGGCTGTGCCCGTGTAAGGCGTCGGCGTGCCGGTCAGCGCGCTGAAATCGCCGATCGGCGTGGTGGTGAAGGTGGCCGCGCCATCCGCGTCGAGGATCAAATTGTTATCACCGTCGCGGGCCAGTTCGAAGCCGGCGATCAGTTCGGCCAACTCTGCGGTGCCCTTGTCGAACTCGTGGTTGCCGAAGGCGACCGCGTCGAACCCCATCTCGTTGACAAGCTGGATGTCGGCGATGCCGCCCGCGCCGAAGACCGCTTCCGACGCGTCGTAGAACACGCCCGGAATGATCGCGTCTCCCGAGGACAGGCGCACTGTGTTGTCCGCAATCCCGTCATTTCCGAGGTCCTGCGCCTCCAGCGCGTTCAGGATACCCGACGCGCGGGCAAAGTCGCCGATGCTGCCGGTGGATGCTTCCTGGTCGGTGATGTGCAGCAGTTCCAGCGTCCAGGTCTGCGGCATCACCTCGAACCCCAGCGTGGCCAGCAGCGGATCGTGGTCCGATGCTTTCGACGCGCCATCGGCAAATTCGCTGTTCACGTGGACGATGTCGAAGTCCGCGTTGTCCGCAAGGCTGTCGGACACCAGGATGTGGTCGAGCGACTGGCTGTTGCCCTGGAAGTTGAACGAATAGCGCTCGTCCTCGGGCAGGGTGTTGGTCAGGTTGTTCACACCCGTGCCATCGGCGTTGAGCACGTTTTCCAGGCCGGTGACGGGCGACACGAACTCGAATTCGTTGAAATCACCGAGGGCGACCAGCTTCGCCGACGGGTCGGCGGCCAGTTTGGCGGCAAGGAAATTCTGCACCGCCATGCTTTGCGCCTGACGTTCGTCAAGCGAACCGTTGACGGTCACGTCTTCCTGGCGCTGGTCGAACGGCTGCTCGACGCCCAGGATCGGGGCCGACCCGCCCTTGGACGAGAAGTGGTTGTTGACCACCGTCACGGTTTCGCCGTTGAACTCGAAATCGGCGACCAGCGGCAGGCGCGCGCCGTTGAAGGCCTGACCCGAGCCCTGGCCGTCGATCGTCTGCACGCTGCCCGGCACGAGGTCCACGCGCGCGTCGTTGTACAGGAACGCGGTGCGGATGTTCGCGCCCGGCTGACCGCCCGAGGCATTGTCAGCGATGAAGGTGTTGTCGATGAAGCTGTAGGCGGGTCCACCCGCTGCGACGATGGCGTCGACCAGCAACTGTAGCGTCTGGCTGGCGGAAACGGTGCCGTCGTCGGTGGATCCGGTGTTGTCCTGGATTTCCTGCAGCCCGATCACGTCCGGCGCGCCGAGATTCGCCACGATCTGCGCCGCGATCGCATCGAAGCGGCCGTCTGCGACGTCGGTGTCGCCGTCCGCGTCGTTCGGATCGAGGTTCAGCACGTTGTAGCTGGCGACCGTCATCGTGTCCGCGTCGCCGGCCAGCGTGGTGACTTCCGCGGTCAGGCTGGACGGGGAGGCGACGAAAGCCTGCGTCGGCAGGATCTCGTAGTTGCCGAAGCTGTAGCCGATCACGCCGGTCACGTCTCCGAGCTGCGCGCCCACATCCACCATCGGGATCGAGAAGCCGGGCAGGATGCCGGTGTCTTCGTTGATCTGGATCTTCTCGGGGTTGAAGTCGTTCGGCGCGATGTTCAGCGTGCCGCGGCTGCTGATGCCGGTCGCGTCGACGCCCTGGTTCGTCACGGCGAAGATTTCGCCGAAGCGGTTGGTGCCCGAGACCGCCAGCAGGTCTTCGGCGGTGACCAGCATCGCTTCGAGGCTTTCGAAGAAGTCGATGCCGTCGGTCATCGGGTCGAAGCTGCCGAAGGCGTCATCGTCGATGTTCGACGTGGGGACGAGCCGACCGCTCTGCCCGATGATCGTGGCGGCGGGCAGTGCGTTACCGGAGCTGACAAGCGTCGCGGTGGTGTTGATCAGCTGGGTCGAGGACAGGTTGCCGGTGGACGCGCCGCCCGGCGTGAATTCCGACACCGTGCCTGAGACTTCCAGCGCGTCGCCGACGCTGACCAGCGGGGTGTTGCCGGTGAAGACGAAGATCGCGTCCGAGGTCGCGATATCGCCGTCGCCGGTGGCGTCCTGCAGGTAATAGCCGTTGCTGTCCACCGCCGTCACGATGCCAGAGGTCAGCACGACCTGACCGGTCAGGGACGACACGTGGCCCGCGCCCTGAATGTCGTAGATCGCGGTCAGCGTAGGGCCGGGCGGCGGCGTGTCGGACCCGCCCGCTGTGGGCGTGTTGATCGCCGGATCGTTACCGAAGTCCAGCAGGCCGAAATCGCCTGCACTATCGGTGTCGACACCGTCAGTCGTGCGGCGCACGCCGGCGGGCAGGAAGCTGCCGTCGGGCCCGACGACCGGGGCGCCGAAGGCGAAGCTGTCGGACGCGCCGCCATCTGTCACGCCGACCGCGTCGATTACGGTCTCGCTGCCCGACACGGTGGTGCCGGTCAGCGTCGCGGTTTCCACCAGCGCCAGCGTATAGCTGCTGTTCTCGACGAAATTTTCGTTCAGCGTCCTGTCGGCGGTCACGCCGTAGGTGCCTTCGGCAAGCCCGTTCGCCAGCAGGAAGAAGCCGTTCGTGCCGATCACATCGCCAGCGCCAAGGTCGATGCGGCTGTCGATCGTCCCGTTCGAGCTTCCGGCGTCGCTCTCCACGACGATCAGGCTCAGGCCGTCAAGCGACGTGCCCGGTTCGCCGAAGATTTCGACGTATTCGCTGTCGTTTCCGGTGGTGCTGCCCAGCACCGCGTTGATCACGGTCGGCTGCGGCGCGGCGCTGTAGCTGCCGGTCGGGAAGGGCGTGCCAGCGGTGGCGTTGCTGGTTTCATTGTCCAGAGCATTGGTGCCCGAGAAGGTCCAGTCCGCAGCGTTGAATGTGCTCGATGGTTCGGCATTGGCGTTGCGATAGGCCCAGCCGTCCAGATGATCCCAGGCCTGGCCGGTGCCGTCTGTGTCCGGGTCGCCGAAGACGTCCACCACGTTGCCGTTCAGGAACAACTCTATCGCGTCATCGCCATTGATCGCCAGCGCGCTGCCGTCGGTGAAATCCGGTGCGAAGCCCATGAACGTGGTGAAACCGGCGCTTTCCGAGGCAAGATAGAGAAAGGTGCCCGCCGTTGCGGAGATAGCGGGGAAGGTGAATTCCTCGCCGTCGGTGCCGCCGCCATTGTTGGCGCTGCCAAGCCCATAGACGGACAGGTCGGCGATGTCGGCGCGCACATATAGTTCGACAGCTTTCGGCAGGCCGCCGGAAAGCGGCCCGTCGATCACACCCGTGATCACGAGATCAGACATTGATAGCTCCTGTTGGACTGGCTCAATCGCCGGTTAATTGAGCGTTAACCATCCAATGTGACGGCTATTTGACAGGCGTGTAAAATCCTTGGGCGGAAGCAGCGTCAACGCCCGCGAATGGCGTGGAGTGTCAGCTTTTTCCGCTGCAGTCCGGGCACAGGCCCTCGGCTTCGAGGACCGTATTCTCGATCGTGAAGCCTGCGGTTGCGGCGGCCTTGTCCAGCATGCCCTGTCCCGGTTGCGCGGCGGTTTCGGCGACCGAATCGCAGGTGCGGCAGATCATGAAAGCCGGGGCATGGGCGCCGCCGGGATGGCTGCAGGCGACATAGGCGTTCAGTTTCTCGATCTTGTGAACGAAGCCGATCCGCGTGAGGAACTCCAGAGCGCGATAGGCAACCGGCGGCTGGGAGCCGAGCCCCTCGCGGCCAAGGCGCGCGAGGATGTCATAAGCGCCAAGTGCCTTGTGGTCCCGCAGAAGCAGTTCCAGAACGCGGCGCCGGACCGGGGTGAACTTCAGCTTCTCCCGCGCGCAGTGCGCTTCGGCAGCCGCCATCGTGTCGGCGATGCAGCGTGTATGATCGTGGATTTCAAAGCCGGTCCGGGTCATGGCGTTCCTTGTCAGCGCGTCGCGGTCGCCGCGGGGCATTGCAAACCGCCGCGTTCCCGCATACGAGGTGAAGATGTGTTATACAATAACAAAAAGGTGTGTGATGTCCAAGTCCCCGGTATCCGTTCCGTCTGCCGGTCTTTGCGCAGCCTTGTGCGCCGTGCTTTGCGGGCTGCTTGGTCTGATGGCCGGTCCCGCGCGCGCCGCGCCGCGCGTGGCGGCAGACATCCCGCCCGTGCACGCGCTCGTTGCGCAGGTTATGGACGGGATCGGCACACCAGACCTGATCATGGGGGGCGGGGCGTCGCCGCACGGCCATGCGCTGCGCCCGTCCGAGGCGCGGGCGCTTCAGGCCGCCGATCTCGTGGTCTGGATCGGGCCGGGACTGACGCCGTGGCTGGGCATGGCACTGCCGACGTTGGCCAAGGGGGCTGACCTTCTGACCCTTGCCGCGCATCCTGGCACCCGCACGTTGCCCGCACGTTCCGCGGCGAACTTCGGGCTGGAGGCGGACGCGCACGGGGACCACGATAACCACGAAGATCACGAGCAGGGCGACGCGCATGGGCACGACCCGGCGGCTCTTGCGGACGGGCTTGTCGACCCGCATCTATGGCTCGATCCCGGGAATGCCGAAATCTGGCTGGACGAGATCGCGGCGCGGCTGGCGCGGCTCGACCCGGCGAACGCGGCAAGATACGCCGAAAATGCGCGGACGGCGCGTGCGGGGCTGGCTGCGCTTCGGTCGGACCTGGACGCGATGCTCGCGCCGGTGCGCGGCGGGCGGTATGTGGTGTTCCACGACGGATATCAGTATTTCGAACGCGCCTTCGACATGCCCGCCGCGGGAGCCATCGCACTGAGCGACGCAAGTGATCCCAGCCCGGCCCGCATCGCCGAAATCCGCAGCGTCGTCCGGCAGGGTGGGATTGCCTGCGTATTCTCGGAACCTCAGCTCAACACCGCGCTGATCGCGCCCGTGTTCGAGGGAACGGAGGTGCGACTGGCCGTGGCCGATCCGTTGGGCGCCGCGCTGCCGCCCGGACCAGCGCTTTACGGCGATGTGCTTCGCGGGCTTGCCGGAGCACTTTCCGACTGCCTGAAGTGACGTTGCAGGGCAGCGGCTTGCCCCCGGTCGGTACAGGCCCCACAATAGGTGAATGAACGACCGATCCAGCGACGCAATCGGCCCCCAAGCCGCCCCAAGCCACGACTTGATCGCCTGTCCGCAATGCGACTGGCTTCACGACGTGGGCGATGTGCCGACAGGCACGCGCGCGCGCTGCGTGCGCTGCCGGACCGTCCTGCTGGCTCCGCGCCGGGGGGCGGCGGCGACAATCGTGGCGCTGGCGACCGGGGCGCTGATCCTGATGGTGGTCGCGGTGTCCTTTCCTTTCCTTGATATCGCGGCTGGCGGGCTGCGCAGCAGCGCATCGGTGATGGACGCGGCTTTGTCCTTCGCGCTGGCCTCTGGCCGGATGGCGCCCCTGTCGGTGATCGTTCTGGCGCTGATCGTGGTGCTGCCTGTGGCACGCCTTTGCGGTCTGATCTATGCGCTGGGTCCGCTCGCGCTGGGGCGGCGGGCCCGCCCCTACGCCGCGCAGGCGTTCCGTATCTCGATGCGGCTGCGGCCCTGGGCGATGGCCGAGATCTTCATCATCGGGGTCGCGGTCGCGCTGGTGAAGGTATCCAGCCTTGCCGCCGTCGGCTTCGGCCCGGCATTCTGGGCGTTTGTCGGCCTGGTGATCCTGGTTGCCGCCAAGGACACTATACTGTGCGAGCGCAGCCTGTGGCGCGCGCTGGACCGCGCCGCATGAACGCAGGCGCCGCACACGGCACTGTCGCGGGCCGGACCGCAAGATCGGCCGGTCTGGTCGGCTGCCTGCATTGCGGGCTGCTTGCCCCGATGGGCGAGACTGACTGCCTGCGTTGCGGTGCGAGGCTGGAAAGCCGTTTCCGCAACAGCCGCCAGCGAGTCTGGGCATGGTGGCTGGCCGGGTTGATCGTCTACGTGCCGGCCAATTTGTACCCGATGATGATTACAGACACGCTGCTGGCGACCTATTCCAGCACGATCATCGGCGGTGCCATGGACCTTGTGACCCACGGCGATGTATTCGTCGGGCTGATCGTGCTGATCGCGTCGGTTATGATCCCGGTCGGAAAGTTCCTCGCCATTGCATGGGTCATGATCGCCACCCGAAAGCTCCGCCCCGGCGGCGCCCACCGTCTGCACCGGATGTACGAGGTGGTGGAGTTCATCGGCCGCTGGTCGATGATCGACGTGTTCGTCGTCGCCATTCTCGCGGCGCTGGTGCATCTTGGCAGCGTCGCTGGGATCTTTCCAGGCCTTGCGGCGATCTGTTTCGGCGCGTCGGTCATTTTCACCATGCTGGCCGCACTCAGCCTAGATCCCCGGATGATCTGGGACGCCGCCGACCCCAACGCACAGGACCCTTCCGCGTGACAGATACACCGCCCAGACGCCCCGAACCGCAGGCCAGCGCGCCGGAACTTCAGGCCGCGCGCGGCTTTCCGGGCGGCACGTCGCTGGTGTGGATCGTGCCGCTGGTCGCGCTCTTGGTGGCGCTGGCGATGGCATGGCAGACCCTGTCGGAGCGTGGCCCGCTGATCGAGATCTCGTTCCAGAACGCCGACGGTGTGGTCGAGAACGAGACGCAACTGAAATACCGCGATGTGAACGTCGGCAGGGTCGAAGACATGCGCTTTGCCGAAGACCTGCGGAACGTCATCGTGGTTGTCCGGCTCGACAAGCACATCGCGCGCTACGTCGATAGCGACGCGCGGTTCTGGATCGTGCAGCCCGAGATCTCGGCGCAGGGGATCAGCGGCCTCGGCACGCTGGTCGGCGGCGTCTATCTTGAAGGAACATGGGACTCGATCGTCGCCACGCCGACTTCGCGGTTCACCGGGCTTGACTACAGGCCGCTGATCACGGGCGCCGAGCAGGGTGTCGAGTTCGTGTTGAGCGCGCCGCGCGGCGGATCGATCTCTGCCGGGGCACCGATCATCTACAAGGGAGTGAATGTCGGGCTGATCGACCGGCCCGTGCTGGCCGATGATGGCACTGCCGTGACCGCGCGCGCCTTCGTGCGGGCGCCCTATGACCGGCTGGTGACAACCGGTGCACGGTTCTGGGGCGCTTCGGGCATCTCGGTCAGCTTCGGGACAGGCGGGCTGAACGTGGAAATCGCCAACCTCAGCGCGCTGGTGCAAGGCGGCATCGCCTTCGACATCCTGAACGCGGACGGCGTGCCGATCGAGGACGGGCACGAATTCGCCGTCTTCGCCAGCCGCGATGCTGCGGGGTCTGCCACGGTCGCCGTCGACGAAGGCCCCGTCGTGCCCTATTCGGCGCTGTTCGACACGTCGATCAACGGGCTTTCGGTCGGCGCACCCGTCGAATATCGGGGCCTGCGCATCGGCACCGTCGCAGGTACAGGCGGCGAGATCACGCCGGACGGCGCCGACCCGGCGCTTCTGCTGCGCGCGGACCTGAGCTTGCTGCCAGGCAGGCTGGGTCTTACGGAAGGCGACGTTGCGGACCGGACCCGCGAACTTTTGGGCCGACTGGTAGCCGAAGGCTATCGCGCCCGTCTGGTCAGCGAGGGTCTGCTTGGCACCTCGCTCAAGGTGCAGATCGCGCGGCTGGACGACATGGCGCCCGGCGAGATCGTGACCGACGCACGCGGCCGTGTTTTGCTGCCGACCGCGCCGCCGGACATCTCGGACCCGGCCAACACCGCGCGCACCGCGTTGGCGCGGTTCAACCGCCTGCCGATCGAGGACATCGTGGACAGCGTGGGCGCATTGCTGGACAACGTGAACCGGGTGATCGCCTCGGAAGGTGCGCGCGCCGCGCCAGAGGCGGTCGTGGGGCTGGTGCAGGAACTGCGCGGGCTGGTTGGATCGCCCGCCGTGCAGGGTGCGGCCGACAATGCGGCCGACAGCCTTGGTACGCTGAACCAAATCCTGACGCGGGTTGAACAGGGCGAGGCGATCGGTAACCTGCTGTCGGCGCTGGAGCGCAGCGATGCCATCGCGGCCTCGTTGCAGCGCACGGTGGACGGGCTGCCCGCACTGAGCGAGCAGGTGTCCGCCCTCGCGGCCGAGGCGGCAGGCCTACCGCTGGAGCGATTGGTGGCCGAAGCGCAGGGTCTTGTCGCGGCCGGCACCGAGATCCTTCAGGGCGAGGCGGCGCAGGGCTTGCCGGTCATGCTGGCCGCCACGCTGTCCGAAGTGGAAGGCGCGGTGCGCGATCTGCGCGCGTTGACGGTGCAGGTCAGGGAAAGCGACGCGGTGCCGAACCTGCTGGCGGCGCTGGCCCGCACGAGCGATATCACCGCCGACGTGCAGACCACCGCGCAGGCCTTCCCGGCGCTGGTGGCCGAACTCGACCAGCTGGTCGCCTCGGCCAACACGGTGCCGCTGGCCGAACTCGCGGCGCGGGCCGAGGCACTTCTGGCGGGGCTTCAGGGTGTGGTAAACGACCCTGCGACACAGGCATTGCCCGCCCGCATCGGAACCACGATGGACGACCTCGGCGCTGCCGTTTCGGATGTTCGCGCCGTCACCGAAGAGGTGACGCGCAGCGGCGCGGTCACCGCGCTCACTGCCGCGCTGGAACGGGCCGACAGCATCGCGCAGTCGGTGGACAGCGCGGCGGCGGGCCTTCCGGACCTGCTGGCGCGCATCGATGCCGTCGCGCGCGAGGCCGAAACCCTGCCGTTGCAGGAGCTTGTTGCGTCGGCCGACGATCTCGTGCGCAGTGCCGACCGGCTGGTGGCCAGCGAGGATACGGCACAAATTCCCGCAGCGTTGTCCGGGGCCCTGGCAGAGCTGGACGCGACGTTGGCGGAACTGCGCGAAGGCGGCGTGGTGGAGAACGCCAATGCTGCCCTGGCATCCGCGTCGGACGCGGCGGATGCCATCGCCATCGCCGCCGAAAGCCTGCCGGAACTTGCGCGCAGGCTGGATGGGCTTGTCACCCAGTCCGAAGCGCTGCTGGCCACTTATGGCGGGCGGTCGGAATTCAACGCCCAGTCGCTTGCAGCGCTGCGCGACCTGCGCGATAGCGCGCGTGCCGTCACGTCGCTGGCGCGGACCATAGAACGCAAACCCAACTCGCTGCTGATCGGACGATGATGCCTCACACCCCTCGCGCGGCGCTGGCCGCCTGCCTGTCGCTGGCGCTGGTCGCCTGTTCCGCCCCGGTCACGCAGGTCGCTGTGCCGCCTGTCGTCTCGGACCTGTCGGTGCGGCCCATCGTGTCCTCGCTGGAACTGCGCGAGCTGTCCTTGCCGCGCTATGCCGCTTCGGACGATGTGGTACGGGCCGGGGTCGGCGGCGTGATCGACACGGTGCCTGCGACCATGTGGGCCGACACACCGGAGCGCGGCCTCACGCTGCATCTTGCCGACGCGCTTGGCCGCATCACCGGGGCGCGGGTCGCGGCGGAACCCTGGCCCTTTGCCGAGCCGCCGGCGGCCAGCGCGACGGTGCGGGTCACCCGGCTTCTGGGCGGAGTGAACGAGGCAGGGCAGGGGCGGCTGGTGTTTTCGGGCAGCTATGCCATCGCGCCGGTCGCCTCGTCCCTGTCCGACCGGGACGGCACCTTTGACATCTCGGTTCCACTGACCAGTGACAGTCCGCAAGCTCTGGCAGCGGCGCAGGCCGCGGCCTTGGGGCAACTGGCGGAAACGCTGGCACGCCGCATCGGGCGCTGAGCCCGGTCAGAACGTGGCGATGTTGCCAGCCGCGTCGATCGCGGTCACGCGCCGCAGGCCGGGCAGCCGCGCCTTGATCGTGCCGACCTCGCCGCGCGGGGCAAGGCACAGCGCGGTCGAGGCGGCATCGGCCAGCGCGGCGCTGTCAGCCTCGGCGGTGACGGTGGACCAAGGCGCCGACAGCGCATCGGTGCGGCCCAATGGATCCAGGATGTGACCCTGCGCGCCAAGGCGCAGAGCGCCGGGGCTGGACGTCGCCATCGCGCCATCGGTCAGCGTCCGGGTCAGCACAACGCCTTGGGCCGGGTCCGCGATCCCCAGCCGCCACGGGCCGCCATCGGCCGCGAACTCGCCGATATTCACAAGCATCCGCACGAAGCCGTGGCGCCGCAGCACATCGCGGAC
Source organism: Meridianimarinicoccus roseus (assembly GCF_003172915.1). Taxonomy (GTDB): domain Bacteria; phylum Pseudomonadota; class Alphaproteobacteria; order Rhodobacterales; family Rhodobacteraceae; genus Meridianimarinicoccus; species Meridianimarinicoccus roseus. The sequence goes on along the minus strand of NZ_QGKU01000033.1, from coordinate 96,679 downwards.
CGCGTCGGTGGCGAACCCCTGCGCGATCCCGTTCAGCGTCAGTGCCTGGCCGGGATCGAGGCGGATCGCGTCCCCGTTGCGGCGCACCCGATGCCAGCCGACCAGCGCACGCGCTGGCGCGGGGTCGCGCCCTTCAGCCAGCGCCCGCCACAGCGGTTGCACCGTCGGATCGAAGCGTCCGGCGCTGGCGCGATGCACGGCATCGGCGACCGCCAGAAGTTCGTGCCAGTCCGGGTCCGCCGCAGCAAGTGCGCCCTGCGCGTTCAGGCGCACGAGGTCGGACGCGGGGTCGAACAAGCTGAAGCGCCGTTCGATCCGACGCAGCGCGGCCACGGCGGCATCCAGCGCTGCGGCAGCGTCCGGTTCGGTCCGGCCATGTAGCGTGATAGTGGCCTCGGCGCCAAGCGCCAGACCCGACCATGACGGGACCGCCGCGGGCGCGGGCAGCGCGGTGCAGGCCCCGGCGGCGGCGGTGATCGCAAGAAAACGGCGGCGAGGAAGGGTCATTCGGCGGCCACCTGTGCAGGTGCGGCGCGGCCAGCGCGGCGGGCGTCCAGCACGCGCGGCACGCAGGTCTTCGGATCTTCGAAGACGGTCACGCAGTCGAGGCACTGGAAGCACTCGGAATAGTCCACCTTTCCCGCGCGGTCGATCGCGCCGTAGTTGCACTTGACCCGGCACAGTTGGCAGGGTGATCCGCATTCGGCGCGCCGTTCGATCCAGTCCCGCCCGCGCAGCAGCCCGCCGATGGCCATCACCGCGCCCAGCGGGCAGACATAGCGGCAAAAGCCCTTGAACAGCACCGCACCCAGCACCAGCCAGGCAGCGGCATAGGCGACATAGTACCATTCGCGCAGGAAAAAGGTGGTGATCGCGGTCTTGAAGGGTTCCACCTCGGCCAGCTTGTCCACTGCGCCCGGCACCGTAAAGACGCTGGCTACCAGCCCGGCAAGCAGCACGTATTTCAGTTTCTTCAGCCGCGCGTCCCAGCGCGGCGAGGGTTCGATCACCGGCAGGCGCAGCGCACGGCCAAGGTGATGGGCGAATTCCTGAAGTGCTCCGAACGGGCAGAGCCAGCCGCAGAACAGCCCGCGCCCCCACGCGACGAAGCCGATGATTGCAGCCGCCCAGATCGCCAGCGAGAACGGGTCGTAGAGCAGGAAAGCGAAGCTGCCACCTTCCCAAGCGGTCCGGATTGCCGCCAGAACCGTGACAATCGACAATTGTCCCTGGCCCCACCAACCGACGAAGCCGACCACGACGGCCAGCACCGCAAGCCGCAGCGGTACGAAGGCCCGCAGCCGGGCGAGTTGGCGTAGAGCAGCGCCCTGCGCCAGCAGCAGCGCGGCAAGCAGTCCCGCGAGGACGATCAGGTCGCCCTGGCGGTTCAACAGCGCCTCGCGCCACGGCGCAAGCTGTTCCACCGCGCCGGGCCGTATGTAGAACTTTTCGTCCATTCGGTAGGGCAGAGTGACGCTGCGGGTGCCGATCTCAGGCTGGAACATGCCGTGTTCGCGCACGATCTGCGCGTGCAGCAGCCAATCCTGCGTCGGGTCGAACCCGAGCCGCCGGTCGGTGCGCAGGATCATCGCGGTGCCATTGCGCAGCGTACGAGGCAGGTCGCGAGATAGGTCCACCATCAGATCAGCGTCACGCAGCGCCACCGGGAAGCCGCCTTGTTCCGCGCTCAGCCGGTCAGGTGCGGTGTTGCGCACGAAATCCTCGGACACGAGGCCGTGGCGCGCGGTCTCGATCAGCAGGAGAGGCTCGTCACTCTGCGAGATTTCGGTGAAGCGGCGCAACTCTTCAAGGCTGTCGGGGTCGAGCACGGCCTGCGCCACCGTCGGCGCGCCGATATCGATCAGCCAGAGGTCGATGAAAAGCCCTTCCGGGTCGGCCCGCGCCTCGGGGTCGTCGTCGGCCCATATGGAGCCCGCGAACAGCGCGTCGGCCTCTGCATTTGTCAGGCGAAGGTTGCGGGCGATGCCCTGTTCCAGCAACGCCTGCCAATCCAGCGGGGCATCGACGGAGGGGTCCGGGGTTACGGGGGGGCCGGCGGAAATTCCGCTCATCTTCTCGCGGGCAACCTGAAGCGCTGCGGCCATCAGGCTTTCATGTGCGATGCGCACGCTGGCCGTGGCCTTGGTCACGCCGTCTAGATACGTCAGTTCACTGCCCGCACCGCCCTTGCCATAAGGTGTGCCGACAACGAGCGGTTCCGAGATCGACAGCCCGCGATACTGTTCGAAGAACTTGTGGAACGGCGCTTCGCCGAGGCCCGAAACGAATATCGGTTCGTTGTGCGACAGGAGCCTCACATCGAGGAATCGCCCGTCCGGGTCCAGTGTCACCAGCATGTTGATCGGCGCGCCGGAAAAGCCGGGCAGCGGCGCCATCTGTTCGGTTTCGAACACGAAGCCGGCTTCGGCCCCGCCCGAATTGAGCAACTGGTATACGCCCTTGTCGTTCAGCGCCTCGCCCAGAGAGAAGGGCGGAACGATCATCGCCGCGATGCGCGCGCGCGTGGCCGGTTCGGCCGCTGCCGGGCCGGACAGAACGGCAAGAAGGATCGCGAGGACAGGGAGCAGTCGGAGCATGGCCGGAGCCTAGTCCGGCAGTCCCGTGCCCCCAATGCGACTTAGGTCTTGCGCCTAAGAGGCTCGTCGGCAGCAGCGGCGCGCGTGACGATGTCGGCCATCGCGCGTTCCCATAGCAGATCCATCGCCGCCAGCGCTTCGGGCACCTCGGATGCCGCCGCGTCCGCCCCGGTCAGGGCCAACGTGTCGGCATGGGCTGCGACGTAGCGGCCTGCCACGAGGATATAGGCGCGCGGGTTGCTGACCCGAAGTGCGACGATCAGCCGGATCAGGCCCGGCAAGGCCTCTTCGCGCCCGGCCGACAGGCCTATGATGGGCGAATCGCCGATTGCCAGCGCTTGCACCAATCCGTCGTGATCGTGACCGAGCTTCAGGTCGATCTCCCAGCCTTCCTTGCGGAACAGGTCCGCCGCCATGCTGACGCCCAGCGTGTGGTCCTCGCCCGGCACCGAGGCGAAGGCGGCGCGGCGCCGCTCGAAGTCCACCGGGAGCGGGAATTCGGCCCGCAGCGCGTACATGATGCCGTAAATCCTCGCGACGCCGATGGTCACCTCGGCAAAGCTGGCGCGGCTTTCGTCCCACCACGTGCCAAGGCGACGGGCCGCCGGCGCAAGCACCCCGAGATACACCTGGTCGATCGTGGCGCCGTTGCTGCGCAGCGCGGTAATCCGGTCGATCGCGGCATTGGGCGCGTTGCCGATCAGAGCATCGCAGAACGTGTCGATCAGGGCCGGGTCGGCCGGATGGGCGGCTTCGTCGCGTAGTGCGCCGCGCTGCGCCGCAAGGCGCGCGATCACTTCACGGGCCAGAACGTTCAGGGCGCTTTCCGGCAGGCAGCCGTGCAGCGAGGCAAAGCCCCGGCTCATTCGTTCAAACCCGTTCAGATCGAAGGTACTTTCACCGTCGTCCATGGACGTCACGATACACCCCCCCTCGCTTCGCGTCGGTAGCGTTCGACGGGTTTGCTTGCCCGTTCTCGTCCGACTTGTGCGCGATGGTATGCAAAAACCGGCGTCGAGCAAGTTCAGACACGCGGTTTGCGCCGAAAAACCGTGCAAAAGCAGGAATATGTCTATTTTTCCTGACGGCGGGTGTCAGAAAAATCAGACATGTTGCGCAACAGAAAAGCGCACCCGGATCACTCCGGATGCGCTTCGGTCTGGTTCGGGATCGGAGCTTTATTCAGCCGATGCCAAGGCCTTGGGCAGGCGGAACGTCCACAGAAGGCCGCCCTGGTTCAGGTAGTTCACCTTCGCCGCGACCTCTCCGCCCCAGAGCGGCACGGCGCCGCCCCAGCCGGACATAACGGCGACATATTGCTCGCCATCCATCTCCCAGGTGATCGGCTGGCCAACGATTCCCGACCCGGTCTGGAACGACCAGAGCTTCTCGCCCGTCTCGTCGTCCAGCGCGATGAATTCGCCCTCGGGGGTGCCGAAGAACACCAGACCGCCCGCGGTGGTCATCACCCCGCCCCAGAGCGGAGCGTCGTTCTTGTACTCCCATTTCCATTCGCCGGTCATCGGGTCGATCGCCTTGAGCGAGCCGATATGGTCCTCGTACATCGGCTTGATCGTGAAGCCGGAACCGAGATAGGCGGCACCCTTCTTGTAGGTGATCGGTTCGTTCCAGATGTCCATGCCCCATTCGTTGGACGGCACGTAGAACAGCCCGGTCTTCTGGCTGAAGGACATCGGCTGCCAGTTCTTGCCGCCAAGGAAGGACGGCGCCGAGAACACGGTTTCGCCCTTGGTGCCGTCGGTTGCGGCGGATGGGTCGCCGGGGCGGCCTTCCTCGATGTAGATCGGGCGACCGTCATCCCCGATGCCTTCGGCCCAAGTGATGTCCTTCACGAAGGGCCATGCGTCCACGAACGCGCCGTCCTCGCGGTTCAGCACATAGAAGAAGCCGTTGCGGTCGGCTGTGGCGAACTTCTTGTTGCCCTCGGCGTCGGTGAAGGCCACGACCTCGTTGACGCCGTCGAAATCCCAGCCCTCGCGCGGCGTGGTCTGATAGTGCCACTTGATTTCGCCGTTGGCGGGGTCGATGGCGACTCGCGACGCGGCATAGAGGTTATCGCCCGAATTGTCGGCCTTCGGTTCGCCCGCACCGCGCAGGTGGCTGTTCCAAGGTGCCGGGTTGCCCGCGCCGAAGACCAGCGTGTCGGTGTCGATGTCGTAGCTGCCGCCGAGCCAGGTCGCGCCGCCGCCGGTTTTCCACATGTCGCCCGGCCAGGTCGCATTCAGCACGCCGGTCATCGTGCTTTCCTCGCCCTTGTAGGTCCCCATGTGACCTTCGATCATCGGGCGGGTCCAGACCAGTTCGCCCGTGTCGGCGTCGCGGGCCTGCACTTCGCCGACGATGCCGAATTCACCGCCCGAGTTGCCGGTGATGACCAGCCCGCCCACGACAAGCGGAGCGGCGGTGTAGCTGTATCCGGCCTTGTAGTCGGCGATCTTGTCGCGCCACACCACGTCGCCGGTCTTGAGGTCAAGCGCGACGATGCGCGCGTCCAGCGTGCCGAAGAAGAACTTGTCACCGTAGATTGCGCCGCCGCGGTTGATCACGTCGCAGCAGGGCAGGATGCCTTCCGGCAGACGGGCGTCGTATTGCCAGATTTCCTTGCCGGTCTTCACGTCGATGGCGTAGACCCGGCTGTACGAGCCGGTGATGTACATGATGCCGTCATAGACCAGCGGCTGGGTTTCCTGCCCGCGCTGCTTCTCGCCGCCGAGGCTGAACGCCCATGCCGGAACGAGGTTCTCCACGTTGCTCTTGTTGAGCGTGTCGAGCGGGCTGTAGCGTTGAAGATGGCGGCCCATGCCGTTGGTGACGACCTGGCTGGTGTCGGTCTGATCGTTGGCGAGATCCTCCTCCGTGACCTGGGCGAAGCCCGGCCCGGCGACGAGAAGCGATGCGACGACGGCGGTGATGAAGCGGTTCATATGTTCCTCCCAGAACACGGTTTCCGGCGCGAAGGTGGTCGCACCCGGTTCGTACGGGCGACAATAGGAACCCCGCCGCGCGTCCCGCAACGCGCTAAAGGTCGTACGACTACAGGCGAATTGACGGGGTCGCGAAAGCGTGATCGGAGAAAAACAACCGTTTTTTTACAGATGGTTGGCGCGCTTCTTCGGCCTGGCCATGACGGTTGCAGCCCGCCGCGCTATGCGGGCGGGCTGCAACGATGTCTGCGACACGCGGGCGCAGATGGCGGTCGTAGGGCTTCGCGCTGCTACTGCGCTGCGGTGCCCGCGGTCAGGCTTTGCAGGTAGGCGAGTATGAAGTCCTGCACCGTGCGGTCTTCGATCCCGACATGGCGCATCTTGGTGCCGGGCATGAAGCCGTCGTTATCCTCCATCCAGGCGCGCAGGGCGGCCGGAGTCCACACGATGCCCGAGGCGGCCAGCGCGTCGGAATAGTCGTAATCGGCATGGGTGCCCGCGGCGCGGCCGACCACGTCCTCCAGAGGCGGGCCATAGCTGGCGTCGGTGGGGTTGGTGGCGTGGCAGCGGCGGCATTCGGCTTCGAACAGGGTCTGCCCGGCGCTGATCTTGACATCCTCGAAGGTGACATCGGCGGTGGCGGGCAGGGCGGTGAGGCCAGACAGGGCAAGCGCTGCAGCGGCGAGTAACGGTTTCATCATAGGTCTCCTTGGGATTGACGGGCCGACCGTAGGCCCGCCACCCGGGCGCTTTCTTGATGCAGGTCAAGACTACGACCATGCGGGCGATGCTGCTTTGGTCGTAGTCCGCGCCCCTGTCGTCCCTTTCGTCCGCGGGCCCGGTCAGAACAGAGGTGCGTATTTCCAGCGGTCCGCATCCGGCGTGACGGCCTCGGGGTCATAGCCGCTGTCCTGCATCTGCCGGGCGATCTTCAGACCGTCGCGGGCGGCCTCGTCCACCAGCGCGCGGCCAGCCTCCACATCGCGCGGCACGCCGTGGCCGCGGATCAGGTCCAGCCCGTAGTTGAACTTGCCCACGGGATCGCCCCGTTCGGCCGCCTGCCTGTCCCAGTCGGCAGCGGCGTCGGGATCGTATTCGGCGCCCAGCCCGTTGTTGTCGAGCTGGCTCATCCAAGTCATTGCGCCGGTATATCCGGCGTCGGCGCAGTTGCGAAAAAGCGTGCGCGCCGCGGCGTGATTGCCCGATTTCGTAAGCATGTAGCCGCTGGAACACAGCACCATCCCGGTTTCTCCCCGGTCTGCGCGGTCGAGCATCGATTGCCACGTCATCTCGTCGGGGTTCAGGGTGCCGTGCGCGTCATCGGTGTCGTCGGCTGCGGCTGCGGGCAGGGCAAGCGCGGCAAGCAGCGCCGCAAGGCGGATCGGGAAACGATAGGTCATGGAATGCGTCCTCCTGTGCGCACCTTAGCAGAGCGCGCCGCGCAAGGGCAGGCGGCCGGGGTCGTAGACGCGGCATCAGCCGCGCTTCGGCCCCCGCGCGGCCGTCAAGGCCGCAGCGCTGCGCCCCAGGGGAACCGGCCGACCTTGATCGACTTGATTGCCTCGCGGGCCGCCACGTCGATCACGGTCACGTCGCCGGACACGCCGTTCGTTGTGAACAGCAGCGACTTGTCAGGTGAAAAGGCCATGTGCCAGACGCGACGCCCGACGAGAATGTAGTCCTCCACCTCGTAGGTTTCGGCGTTCACGACCGCGACATGGTTGGACGGCCCAAGCGCGACGAAGGCATGGGTGTCGCCTTCGGTGAACTCGAACCCGACGGGCTGTACCCTGTCGTCATGCACCCCCTGCACCTCGAAGCTGATCTTTGCTTTCTGTTTCTGTGTTGCGGTATCGAACACCGCCACCGTGCCACCGATTTCGGAACTGACCCACATCTCGGTCCCGCCCTTCGGAAACTCCGCATGGCGCGGGCGGCTGCCGACCAGCGAGTTGGCGAAGATCTTCTGTGTGTCCGTGTCGATCCAGTGCGCCATGTTCGTCGTTTCGGATGTGGTGATTGCGATCCTGCCGTCCGGGCTGACGGCCATGCCTTCTGGTTCGATGCCAACGCTGATCTGAGATACGACGGTGCGGGTCTCCACGTCCACGACCGTTGTGATCGCGTCGTCCTCGTTGGCGATGTAGAGGTGACGGTTGTCCGGGTGCAGCGCGAACTGTTCCGGGTCCTCGCCCGAGGGCAGGTCATGCAGGATGCGGCCGGTTTCCGGGTCCATCACCTGCACCGAGTCGCTGTCTGAGGCGCAGATGTAGACCACCGAATAGTCATGGCTGAAGATGATCCCGCGCGGGCGTTCGCCGGTAGGGATCGTGCGTGTCACTTCCAGCGTGTCGATGTCGATGACGCTGATTGTGTCGTCCTTCTCGTTGGTGACCCAGATCTCGGCGGCCTGCGCGCCGCTGAAGGCCAGCCCGAGCACGAGTGCCGTCATCGCCGTTTTCATGCGTCTCTCCTTTGCCACGCCGGTCGTTGCCCTGCGCACGGTTTCTGATTTGGGGAAGTGGTCGGTCTGTCAATCGCCGAAGGCGGTGCAATCGACTTCGGGCGCATCCAGACCCAGAGTATCAAGTTCGTTGACCTGGTGCAGGAAGCCTTCCACCGGGGCCAGCGCCACCAGCGCGCGGGGATGGACCACGGGGATCGGCTGGCGCAACTGCCCGTTCCAGCCCCGGTAGCTGAGCGGGCGGCCCTTGAAGCCGTCCAGCTCGAACTCGTCTGACAGGATGTAGGCGCGCAGGGCATCCGGGGCGGCGAAGCCGGTCCGCGTGACCGCCTCCCCGATACTGCGCAGCGCGGCCCAGGCGGCGTAATCCTCTGGCTGCATGTCGCGCCCGGAAGTGTCGCGGAAGCGTTCCTGAAGCTGCACCGCGCCCCATTGTTCCAGTGCGGGCGACCACGTCTGCGGCGTCATGCCGACGCTGCCCGCGACGGGCCGGGGACGCCAGGTGTTGTACAGGATATATTCGCCGAAATCGTCCAGTTCGTCGGCGACAAGCAGCACGTCGTAGTCGCCAAGATCTTGTGTGAACAGCGGCACCTCGGTTGATGCGGCGCGGCGCATGTCGGCATCGAAGGCCCAGATCTTGCGCTTGCCGATCTTAAGGCCGAACTTCCCCGCCGACCGGTCGAGCGCGTCCATGAAGGCGCTGTCCGCCTCGTGCGCGCCAGCGACTGCCACGATATCCGTCCAGCGCTTGGCCAGCAGCACCTGTATCAGCGCATCGGTGCGCATTGCGGTGCTGGCGACCGTGTGCAGCACGTTGGCACGGCATTCGGCGTCGCGCAGCACCGGGTCGGGAGCGGCGACATTGAACAACAGCGCGCCCTGCGCCTCGGGCAGGTCGGCGATGGCGAGCACGGTATCGGCCGGCGCGTCGAGCAGCAGAAGGCGGCTGCTCCCAAGCGCGGCCCGTGCAGCGCCCAGAACGTCTCCCCCTGGCGGGACCGAAACGACATCAAGCGTGTAGTCGTGTCCGAGAAACTGCCCCGTGGTTCGGGTGTCGGCCAGCCCGGCCTGCGCTCCGGCGATGCCGAGGTCGGCGGGGTCAGGGCGCAGGTTGGACAGCACCGGCGGCGCAGGCTGTTCGGCGCGCAGGTAGCCGATGGCGATCTCCGTCGCGGCGGCGGGAAGCGCGGTCGCCATGGCAATGGCGAGGGTACTGGCGGCAAGGTAGTGTTTGAGCATGGCTGTTCTCCCGCCGCAAGGATTGGCGATTTGACCGCACCGGGCCATCCGACCTTGGTCGCGGTGCGGTTTTGCGCCCCCGCTTGACGGCATCCGGCCGACATGCGCGGCAGGTGCAACCAAAGTCGCATGGTTTCGGTGCCCGGCCCCGGCTAGCCTTTGGGGCCGGACCGCTTTTCCGAACTACATCGCAAGGACGCCGCCATGCCGCAGCAGACCCGCCCAGCCATCCGCAGACCGCTGATCCGGGCCGCGCTGAGATGCGCCATTCTTGCGCTCGCGCTTGGCGCGGCGACCGGCGCGCAAGCCACAGACCCCTGTGCCGACTGGGTGCCGCAGGCCAAGCCGCAGAACGCCAGCCGTGACATCGTCGGTCAGGACATCGATCAGATCCTGGATCGCGGCTTCATGACCTTTGCGGTCTATGCCGACTACCCGCCCTATTCCTGGCGCGAGGATGGTGCGCTGCGCGGGGTCGACGTGGAGATCGCGCGCCTGATCGCGGAGGATATCGGCGTCGAGGCGCGCTTCACCGAGGTCGCGGCGGGTGAGAATCTTGAGGCGGACCTGCGGTTCAACATCTGGCAGGGTCCGCTGATCGGCGGCAAGGTCAGCAACGTGATGATGCGTGTGCCCTATGACAGCGCCTTCAAGTGCCGCGTCGATCAGGTGGAGTTCACCGGCCAGTACGCCGCCGAGACGATCGCGATCGCCTATTCCGAGGCCGCCTATCCCGACGAGAAGCCGGTTCCGGCCTATTTCCGTTTCGACACAGTCGCAGTTGAGAACGACTCGATTTCGGATTTCTACCTTTCGGGTTTCGCCGGCGGCCAGCTTGCGGCGGGTATCCGCCGGTATCCAGACATGGTCGCGGCGATGGATGCGCTGGCGCGCGGTGAGGTCATGGCCGCGATGGGTCCGCTGGGCCAGCTGGAACACGGGCTGCGTGACGGGATCGGGGTGCACACTCCCCCGCTGGCGGGCCTGGCCCGAAGCCGCTGGACCTTGGGCACTGCGCTGCATTTCCGTTATAAGCCATTGGGTTACATGGTCGATGATGCGGTCCGCTACGCACTGGAGGACGGCCGGATCGCGGCGATCTATGAAAGCTACGGGCTGACGCTTCTGGCGCCGGAGCGATAGAGGCCATTCAGGTCGTCCGTTCGGCCGCGCGGGCAAAGCGCGCGGGCCGTGCCGCGACGCCATCGCGCGCGGCCTCTTCATGGAGCCATGCCGCGAACTGCCGGATCATGGAATCGTCGCGTCGCGACTCCGGATAGGCGACGGAGTAGATCACGATGGGAAGGATGTCGGTGTCGAAAAGCCGCTCCAGCCGACCTGATTCAAGCGTTCCGCGCACCATGGTGTCATAGGCAAGAGCGACCCCCTGTCCGGCCTCCGCCGCAGTGGTGGACAATTCGCAATTGGGAAAGGTTGGTCCGCAGGGAAACGCGGGCGCCTCGACACCGGCGGCGCTGAACCATTCGCCCCAGGTGTCCATCGTCTCGTCGTGCATGAGCGTGACGCGTGCGAGATCGGCCGGTCTCTCAATCCCTTCGCGGCGGCGCATCTCCGGGCTGGCGACCGGGTAGCGGCCCGATTCCATCAGCGGTTCGGTAACGACGCTAGGCACGGGGTCATCGCACCACTGGATCACGACATCCGCATCGTTCGAAGCGAAATCGGTGCTGGGGGCACCCTCCGACACGCGTAGTTGCACACGGTTGCCGAATTCGAGGTGCCCAAGCCGCGGCACCAGCCAGCGCGCGGCGAAGCCCGGCGTGGACAGCACACGCAGCGGTCGGTGACCTGCTTTGCGGATCGCGCGAGTGGATTCGTCGAACGCGTCGAGCAGCGTCGTCAGCTTGCCGGAATAGGCCCGTCCGGTCAGGGTCAGCGCCAGCTTGTTGCCACGGCGTTCGAAAAGGGCAGTGTCCAGATACTCCTCGAGCGCACGGATCTGGTGGCTGACGGCCGATGGGCTGAGGCACATCTCTTCGGCGGCCTTTGTGACGTTCATGTGCCGCGCTGTCGCCTCGAAGGCCTTCACGGCCGCGAAAGGGGGTAGCTTGCGGGCCAAGCGGGTCTGCATCCTCCAAATTCAGGCGCGGCAAAGCGCACACCAGTCATGCTAGTACCGTCGCCGCGATACGCCAAACACGCTGTTGGCGGTCCGTGAATTCCGCTCAGCATTCCGTGAAAAATGCGCATTCGAGCTGCGGGCGCGGGGCGGCTAGGCTGGGTTCACACAGCAACCAGCAGGAGTGAAGCCAATGAATACTCATGAAAAACGGGCCACATACAGGAATGTCGGGCTTGGCGTCGCGGCAGGGCTATGCCTTGCGATCGCCGGTCAGGCCGTGCTTGCCAACCTGAGCGGGCCGACAGAGCACAAGGGGCTGCGGGTGGACATGCTGGAAGAGCTTTCCCCCGAGACAATGGAAGCCACCATCGGACTTTCGGGCTACACGATGCGGATGCGCGCGATCAGGATCGCGCCGGGCGGGCAGATCGCCCGCCACAGTCACGAGGACCGGCCAGGCATCGTCAGCGTGATCGACGGGGAATGGATCGAGGGAAGGCCGGAGGGCGAAAGGGCGTTCGACGCGGCGCAACTCGGCACGTTCCCCGAACGCGAGGACACCGTGCACTGGGTTTACAACAGGTCGGGCGGGCCAGCGACGGCGCTGGTCTGCGATATCGCGAAGGCGACGCCGGACGCCTGATCGTGTCCGTCCCGGCGTGTGCGCGGCGGCGCTTTGGACGCCGCTGTTGCTTCTCCGACTAAGGTCCGGGTGGGCGTGACGGGTCCGAAGGGACAGTCTGTTGCTCGAAGCGCGAGGACTTCACACACTCGAGGAGGACACCATGCCCAAAGACCAACTGGACGTTTCGGACGCCGCATCGGCCGGATGCCCGCTCAAGAGCCGCTATGACAACTTCATCGGGGGCCAGTTCAAGGCACCCAATGCCGGCCGCTACTTCGAGAACATTAGCCCGATCACGGGTGGCCCGATTGGCGAGATCGCGCGCTCCGACGCCTCCGACATCGAGGACGCGCTGGACGCCGCGCACAAGGCCCGCGAAGCCTGGGGCAAAACCAGCGTCACCGACCGTGCCAACGCGCTTATGAAGATCGCGCAGGTCATGGAAGACAACATCGACACGCTGGCGCTCGCAGAAACCTGGGACAACGGCAAGCCGATCCGCGAAACGACGCTGGCCGACATGGCGCTGGGGATCGACCACTTCCGCTATTTCGCATCGGTGATCCGTGCGCAGGAAGGCTCCATGGGCGAGCTGGACGACGACACCGTCGCCTATCACTTCCATGAACCGCTCGGCGTGGTCGGCCAGATCATCCCGTGGAACTTCCCGATGCTGATGGCGGTGTGGAAGCTGGCCCCGGCACTGGCGGCGGGCAACTGCGTCGTGATCAAGCCGGCCGAACAGACCCCGGCCACCATCATGATGTGGGCCGAGATGATCGGCGGCATCCTGCCTGACGGCGTGCTGAACATTGTCAACGGTTTCGGCCTTGAAGCGGGCAAGCCGCTGGCAAGCTCCAGCCGGATCGCCAAGATCGCCTTCACCGGCGAAACCACCACCGGTCGACTGATCGCGCAGTACGCGTCGGAATCGATCATCCCGGTCACGCTGGAACTGGGCGGCAAGTCGCCGAACATCTTCTTCTCGGACGTGATGCGCGAAGATGATGCCTTCTTCGACAAGTGCCTCGAAGGCTTCACCATGTTCGCTCTGAACCAGGGCGAGGTCTGCACCTGCCCGTCGCGGGCGCTGATCCAGGAAGACATCTACGACGCCTTCATGGAACGTGCGCTGGAGCGCGTGAACGCCATCGTGCAGGGCGACCCGCGCAAGATGGAGACGATGATCGGTGCGCAGGCCTCGTCCGAGCAGTACGAGAAGATCCTGTCCTACATCGACATCGGCCGCCAGGAAGGCGCAGAGGTTCTAGCCGGCGGCGAAGCCAACAGCTTCGACGGAGACATGGCGGGCGGCTACTACATCAAGCCGACCGTGCTGAAGGGCCACAACAAGATGCGCGTGTTCCAGGAGGAGATTTTCGGGCCGGTCGTGTCCGTGACCACCTTCAAGGACCAGGCGGAAGCGATGGAAATCGCCAATGACACGCTCTATGGCCTCGGCGCCGGGGTATGGTCGCGCGATGCCAACACCTGCTACCGCTTCGGCCGCGGCATCCAGGCCGGCCGGGTCTGGACCAACTGCTACCATCTGTATCCGGCGCATGCCGCCTTCGGTGGCTACAAGCAGTCGGGTATCGGCCGCGAAAACCACAAGATGATGCTGGACCACTACCAGCAGACCAAGAACATGCTGGTCAGCTACAGCCCGAACAAGCTGGGCTTCTTCTGATCGCCGAAATCCTGTGAGGGATGTCCGGACGGCTGCCCCCCAGCCGCCCGGATGGGCCGCACCCCGACGGGTGCGGCCCTTTTCGTTTCCGTCGCAGCTTGCGCGTAGGGGTTGCGGCTGGCGCGGGCTGATCTAGGCTGCGCGCAGGCCGGGCGGCGGTCCGCCGGGCACAGCAGGACCAAAGAGGGCGCGCATGGATTTTCTGACCGAGGTCGCGGCACCGCCGCAACCCGACAACGCGGAGGGCGCGCCGCGCCGTGTCGGGGTGGAAGTCGAATTCGCTGCCGTGACTGCGGCGGACGGCGCGGGCATCGTGCGCGAGGCCTTCGGCGGCACGGTCCGCGAAGAAGACGCCCACCGCTTCCATGTCGAGGGCACCGAGCTTGGCGACTTCACCTGCGAGTTGGACACGCAATACGCCCACCGCCCCTACGGCGCCGATGGGGGCGGCGGCGAAGGGGGCATGACCGGGTTCCGCGCCGAGATGCGCAAGCTGTTCGGAGACATCAGTTCGCTCGTGATGCCCTGCGAGATCGTCTGCCCGCCGATACCCTACACCGAGATCCCCCGCATCGACGCGCTGGTTCAGCGGCTGAACGCCGCCGGGGCGGTGGGCACGCGTGCCAGCCCGTTCTATGCCTTTGGCGCACAGCTCAACCCCGAGATCGCGGGCGCACGCGAGGATGACGGCGACGCGGACGGCATCACCGCCGTTCTGAAATCCTACCTGCTGCTGTCGGGCTGGTTACGCGGGGTGATGGGGCTGGACCTGACCCGACGGGCCGTCGCCTTCGCGGACCCGTTTCCGAAGCCCTATGTGGCTACGGTTCTGGCGGGCGACTATTGGCCCGATGTCGCCGGGCTGATTGACGACTACCTGACACATAATCCGACCCGCAACCGCGAACTGGATCTGCTGCCGCTCTTTGCGCATCTGGATGAGCCGCGCCTGCGCCGGGTGCTGGACGATCCGCGCATCAAGGCGCGGCCGACCTATCACTACCGTCTGCCCGACGCGAATATCGGCGCGTCGGACTGGAGCCTGTGCCTGGAATGGAACCGCTGGATCGTGGTCGAAAGGCTGGCCGCCGACCGCGCGCTGCTGGCGCGGATGGGGGCGGATTACTTGGCGCGGGCCGGTGACGGGCGGCTGCGCGACTGGCCGCTGGCCGCGAGTCACTGGCTGATCGTGCAATGAGCCGCAGCCGCCCTCGCATCGCGGTGACAACCTCGCGCCGCTCGTCTTGGCGGATTTTTCCGATGTTCGCGTTGAATGTCTGGCTGGCGGGCGGGCGTGCGGTGCGTTGGACAGCGGCGCGGCCCCGGCACCTTGATGACGTGGACGGGCTGGTGATCGGCGGCGGTGACGATATCTCGCCCGACATCTACGGCGGTGCGCTGGTCAGCAGTGCGCGGCTCGATCCGGCGCGCGACGCCATGGAACAGGAACTGGTCACCGGAGCCTGCGCGCGTGGCATGCCGGTGCTTGGCGTGTGCCGGGGTGCCCAGATGATCAACATCGCGCTTGGCGGAACGCTGCACCAGGACGCCTACGGGGTCTTTGCCACGTCGGACAAGCGCAAGACGATCCTTCCGCGCAAGACCGTCCGGGTGGAGCCGGGCACCGAACTGGCACGCATCGCCGGGCTGGAGCCTATGCGCGTCAACGCGCTGCACAGCCAGGCGGTCGATCGTCTCGGGCGCGGGCTTCGGGTCGCGGCGCGAGATCGCGGCGGCATGGTGCAAGCGGTGGAGCGCGAAGCCGGGCCTTTCATGGTGGGCGTGCAATGGCACCCGGAACATCTGATCTATGCCCATCGCCAGCGCGCACTGTTTCGCGCCCTCGTGGCGGCGGCATGAGACGCGCGGCGGCCGCGCTTGCGCTGGTCCTGGCCGTCGCCGGGCCGGCGGCGGCGCAACCGGCGGACCGCTATGTCGCTTTCATGGCCGGGTCGTGGCACGTGGGGAACGCCGATCTGAACAATGTCACGCCCGGCATCACCTTCGGCCGCCGCGCGCCGCTGGCAGGGGTCGCGGCGTTGCCTGATACGGAATGGCATGTCGAGGGCGGGGTCTTCCTGAACAGCTATCTCGAAGTGGCGCCTCTTTTGCTGGGCGGCGTGTCGGCCGAGGTCGCGGCCGGCCGGATAGGGCGGCTGCGGCTCGGCGCCAGCGTCGGCACGGCCTACTATCGCGAGTTGTCGCGCAGCCTGAAGTCCGACTACGGCATCCCCAACGCGAACGGTTTCATACCCATCGTGGCGGCCACGGCGGCGCTGCGCAAGGGCCACAGCGACCTGCGCCTGTCGGTCGTCCCGCCGGGCGAAGACACCGTCGCGATCTTCAACCTGTCACTGGCCCGCCGTTTCTGAACCTCAGCCGAACGCGCTCGCGTAATCGTCACGCAGCACATTTTTCTGCACCTTGCCCATCGTGTTTCGGGGCAGTTCGCCCCGAAGCTCGAACACCTTTGGCTGCTTGTAGCGCGCCAGCGTCTCGCTGCAGGCGGCGCGGATCGCCTCGAGGTCGGGCACCGCGCCGGGTTCGGGCACCAGAACGGCGACCACGCCTTCGCCGAAATCGGGATGCGCAACGCCGACCACCGCGCTTTCCAGAACGCCGGGCTGATCGTCCAGCAGCAGCTCGATTTCCTTGGGGTAGATATTGTAGCCGCCCGAGATGATCAGGTCCTTGTTGCGCCCGACGATATGCAGGTAGCCGTCAGCGTCGAACCGGCCCAGATCGCCGGTGATGAAGAACCCGTCGGCGCGCAGTTCGGCCGCTGTCTTGTCGGGCATCTGCCAGTAGCCCTTGAATACGTTCGGGCCGCGCACCTCGATCTGCCCGATCTCGCCCTGCGGCAGCGCGTCCCCAGTGGCGGGATCGGTGACCTTGACCTCCACTCCGGGCAGCGGGAAGCCGACGGTGCCGGCCCTCCGGTCGCCGTCATAGGGGTTGGAGGTGTTCATGTTGGTTTCCGTCATCCCGTAGCGTTCGAGGATGCGGTGCCCGGTGCGCGCCTCGAAACGTTCATGGGTTTCGGCCAGCAGCGGCGCGGAACCCGACACGAACAGCCGCATATGCGCGGTCAGATCGCCGGTGAAGCGGGTATCGTCCAGAAGGCGGGTGTAGAAGGTCGGCACGCCCATCATCGTCGTCGCGCGCGGCATCAGCGCGATCATCGCATCGATGTCGAAGCGCGGCAGGAACAGCATCGACGCTCCGGTCAGGGCAATGATATTGGTGGCGACGAACAGGCCGTGGGTGTGGAAGATCGGCAGCGCGTGCAACAGCACGTCATCGCCGGTGAACCGCCACAGATCGGCCAGCGTACGGGCATTCGACATAAGATTGCGTTGGGTCAGCATCGCGCCCTTCGACCGGCCGGTCGTGCCCGAGGTGTAGAGGAACGCGGCCAGGTCGTCTTCGTCACGGTCCACGGTGGAGAAGGTTTCCGGCTGGTGGCGCGCCCCTTCGCCAAGGCTGCCCCCGCCCGAGGTGTTCAGCGTTTCCAGCCGCGCGTTCGCGCCGTGGGCCACGGGTGTCAGCGCCCCGGCCTTGGGCGGCTCGCAGACGAACAGCTTGGCGCCGCTGTTCTCGACGAAATACGACACTTCGCCGGGCGTGTAAGCGGTGTTCAGCGGCAAGAAGACGATCCCGGCCTGCGCGCAAGCGGCATAGACGGCCAGAGCGTCGGGCGACTTGGCGACCTGCGCTGCCAGCCGGTCGCCGGGGGCGAGGCCCGCGCCTGTGATCAGGTTGGCGAACTGAGCGGTGCGGCGCAGGAAGGCGTCATAGCTGAGCGCGCTGCCATCGGCGAGGTGAAGAAACGGGTTCGGCCGCCCGGCGTGCTGGCCGAACAGGGTATCGAACAGGGGGTTTGCCATCTGGGGTCTTCCTATGCGTCGGTCTTTTTCGCGGCCTTGGCCAGCGCGCGCACATCGGCGCTGGCGGCGATGGTGGCCTGCTTGGCGTAGCGGTCGTGGTTCTCGGCCAGTTTGCGCAGATCGTACAGGTAGTTGACCATCGCGCCGCCGGACTGTGCCCGGCCCTTTTCCGACAGATCCGCATCGGCGTGAACCGCATGCAGGATCGCGCCATTCCCAAGGTGAAATCGCGCCACCGGATCACGCGGTTCCTCGCCGCGCTTGGCCTCCAGCAGGTAGCGGGCGGTCAACTGGCGCAGCGCGTCCGGCGCGGCGGGGTCGAGTGTCTGGCCGGTCTGTTTCGCCCATCCGGCCAGCCCGGGAACAGGAGACAGCGTCACGAAGGTCTTGAGCCCCGGCAGAGCGCGCGACAGGTCCTCAACCACCTGCTTGATCAGAAGGTGCCCGAAGGACACGCCCGCCAGCCCGGTCTGGCAGTTCGAGATGGAATAGAACACCGCCGTGTCGGCATCGGCGGCGCGTGTCTCGTCGCGGTCGTCGGCAAGCAAGCGGTCCACCGATCCGGGGATGCCCCGGGTCAGCGCGACTTCGACGAAGATCAGCGGTTCGTCCGGCATTGCGGGGTGGAAGAAAGCGAAGCAGCGCCGGTCGGCGGGTTTGAGCCTGGCCCGCAGCGCAGACCAGCTTCCGATCGCATGCACCGCTTCGTAAGCGATGATCTTCTCAAGCAGATGCGCCGGGGTTTCCCAGTTGATCGGCCGTAGCACGAGGAAGCCCCGGTTGAACCACGATGCGAAGAGGTGCCGGAAATCCAGGTCGAGCGGCGCGAGATGCGGCGCCTCCGGCAGGATTTTCAGCAGGTCGCTGCGCATCCCCACCAGCCGTGCGGTGCCGCCGGGCACCTGGTTCAGCCGACGGATCAGTTCCTGCCGCCGCGGTTCGGCGGCCTCGGCATAGGCGCGGTAGGTGGCCTTGCCGGGGTCGTTCTCATAGGCAGCCAGCGCTGCGCGCACCGCGTCCGCGTCGATGTCGAGATCGTGCATCACGAAATCGAAGAAGGCGCGCCGGGCCTCGGGGGAACTTGCGGCATAGGCTTGCAGCAGATCATGCGCCAGCGCCATGCCCGTAGCCTCTCCGCGGTTGCCCATCAGCGTGCGCGCGAGATCGTCCAGCCGGGCCCCCGGTTTTGGGGGCCTCTCCCAGATCCATTGCCGCCGTTCGAAGACGGAGGACAGAATGTCGGCAAACATATTCAAAACGCAGGCCCCATCACAAGGTCGGGCAGCCAGGTCGCCAGCCCGGGAAATACACACAGGATGATGATAGCAAGGACCATGCACGCGACGAAGGGCAGAGAACCTGTCAGGATCGTCCGCAGCGAGATATCCGGTGCGATTCCGTTGATAACATAGAGATTGAGCCCAACAGGCGGCGAAATCAGGCCGATTTCCATGTTGATGGTCAGGATCACGGCGAACCAGATCGGGTCGAAACCGGCCGTGGTGATGATCGGCAGCAGAATCGGCGCTGCCATCAGGATGACCGCCACGGGGGGCAGGAAGAAGCCCGCGACCAGAAGGAAAATGTTGATGGCGAACATGATCACCCAGCGGTTCGCCTCCAGCTCGCCGATCCAGGCTGCGATGCTCTGCGTGATGAAGAGCGACGAGAGCATGTACGAGAACACGCCCGCAGCCGCGATGATGAACAGGATCATGACGCTCTCGCGGGTGCTGTCGCGCAACACGACCCACAGCGCGCGGGGCGACCACAGGCTGTATATCACCATGGCGATCATCAGGCACAGCAGCGCGCCGACGGCGGCGGTTTCGGACGGCGTCGCGATCCCGCCGTACATGGCATAGAGAACACCGACGATGATGATGATGAAGGGGATCACGCGGGGCAGGATCTCCAGCCGCTCGCGCCAGCTGTAGCTTCGTGCCGACAGCACGGCGGTGTTGCCGGACTTCCACGTCGCATACAGCGACCATCCCATGAACAGCGCCACCAGCAGAAGGCCCGGAATCACACCGGCGAGAAACAGTCGCCCGATGGAGGTTTCAGTGGCGATGCCATAGACGATCATTGTGACCGAGGGTGGGATCAGGATGCCCAGCGTGCCACCCGCTGCGATGGATCCGGCGGCGATCCCGTCGGGGTAGCCGCGTTTGCGCATTTCGGGGATGCCCATCTTTCCGATGGCGGCGCAGGTCGCCGGGCTGGAGCCCGACATCGCCGAGAACAGGGCACAGGCCCCCAGGTTGGAGATGACCAGCCCGCCCGGAACGCGCGTCAGCCAGCGCTCCAGCGCCTCGTAAAGGTCGGCGCCCGCGCGGGTCGAAGCGATGGAAGCGCCCATGATGATGAACATTGGGATCGACAGCAGCGCGAAATTATCGAGCTTGCCGAACAGGATTTCCGGCATCAGTTCAAGCGACCGCATTCCGTCGAACACGATCAGGAAGCCGGCCGACACGATCAGCAGGCCGACCGCCACCGAAACGCCTGAGAACAGTACGAGAATGGTGGCAAGCGCGACCAGCCCCCCAAGTGTGAGCGGATCCATCAGTCGGCCTCCAGTCCGAAGGGTGTGTCGATGCGCAGCACAAGCGCCACGAAATCGGCCACCAATTGCAGCAGCAGCAGCCCGAGTCCGAGCGGCAGAGACAGGTAGGGGATCCAGAGTTTTGGCCCCCAGACGGTGTCAGACCGCCAGCCGCGTTCCCAGGCGAAGTGCCAGAACTCGTATCCGTAGAATAGCATGACCGCGATGATGGCGATCGACAGGCCCAGCGTCAGCATCGCCAGTGCGCGGCGCGCCGGCATCGGCAATAGCAGCGGTATCAGATCCACGTTCACATGCCCGCGCAGGCGTTGCACGTAGGACAGGCCGATCAGCGTGGCCGCGATCATCAGGTAGATCACTGCCTCGGTCTGCCAGATGGTCGATCCGTTCAGCACGAAGCGCACGAAAATCATCTGGCAGGTGATGCCCACTGCCGCGACGATCATCGCTGCCGCGCACCAGCCGGCAACGGTCGATACTGCAGCGACGGCACGCAGAAAAGGGTTACCGCCCGTCCGTGCGACGGTGGCGGAACTATGGGTCGCCATGGCGCGCCCTCTTTCTATCTGGTTCTAATTTCCGTTGAAGCGCGGGGGCGCAAGGCCCCCGCGTGTCGTCGGTCAGGCGGGCGTCACTCGACTGCGAGCGCCATGTCCAGCAGCGCCTGGCCGCCGGGCGTGTCCTGCACGAAGGCCGGATAAGACGTCTCCTGCGCCAGCGCGCGCCAAGCGTTGAACTCCGCCTCTGTCATGTCGCGGATTTCCACGCCGGCTTCCTCGAACACGCGGCGCGATTCCGCGTCTTCCTTCTTGGCTTCTTCGAGGTAGTAGGCCTGCGCTTTCTCGGCACCGGCCATCAGCGCGGCCTGCTGCGCTTCGGTCAGCCCGTCGAAGGTGGATTTGTTCATCAGCAGCGGCTGATACATGAACCACAGCGCATAGTCGCCCGGCGGGGTGTAGCACGCCACCTGTTCGTAGATCCGGTAGGACACGAAGGACGAGGACGAGGTGTTCGCGCCATCCAGAACGCCGGTTTGCATCGCGTTGTAGATTTCCGAGCTGGCCATCGACGCGATGGAAGCGCCGGCGCCTGCCAGCATTTGCTCGAACGCCTTGCCCGCCGCGCGCATCTGCGCGCCGTTGACGTCCTCGGGCGCGGTCATGCAGCCTTCCTTGCCAGCGAAGCCGCCGGCGAGATAGCCGTGCACCAGCACCATGACGTCATCTTCGGCCAGCGTTGCCTCGATGCTTTCCATGAACGGGCTTTCGTTCAGGCGCGCGGCGTGGTCGTGGTTCTTCACGAGCCCGGGCATAAGCGTAAGGTTGTATTCGGGGCGCTGCCCGCCTGCGTAGCTGAGCGGCAGCACCGTCATGTCGAGCTGACCGCGCGACAGAGGCGTGTACTGCTCGCGCGCCTTGAACAGCGATTGCGAGCCGAAGATGCGGATATCGAGATCCACCTCAGCTGCGGCTACCTCGTCGGCGACGATCTGGGCCACGGCGTGGCGCACGTCCTGATTGGACCACTGGTGCGACAGGCGCAGTTCGGTGGCTTGCGCCGCGCCAGCGATCAGCGCGAGTGCCGTGGTGGCAGACAGAAATGTCCTGGTCATGGTCTGATTGTCCTCCCTGAACAGTTGACCGCGCCTCTTTGGGCGCTGCATCCCAAGAATTGACGTCTTTGCACCGTGAGTCAATGTTTTTGTATACAAGATTTGCTCTCTTGCACGAAAAAGGGCTTGAGCGTATACATATTGGCATGGAAATGCGTCGTGCCGACAGGATTGCGGAAACGCTTGAAGGGCTGATCTTCAGCGGGGAATTCTCCGATGGGGACCGGCTGGACGAGCATCGGCTTGCCGAACGGTTCGGTGTGTCCCGGACCCCGATCCGCGAGGCTTTCCAGCGACTTGCGTTGTCCGGACTGGTTGAGGCGATACCCCGCCGCGGCGTCTTCGTGCGTCAGCCCGGCATCGTCGAACTGATGGACATGTTCGAGGTGATGGCCGAGTTCGAGGGCATCTGCGGGCGCCTTGCCTCTTCCCGGATAAGCGATGACGCGCTGGCTGCTCTGAACGACGCGAACGCTCGCTGCCGCGAGGCCGTAGAGGCGGGTGAGACCGACGCCTATTACCGCGAGAACGAACGCTTCCATCACATCATCTATCGCCAGTCCGGCAATGCCTTCCTGGAGGGCGAGGCATCGCGCCTTCACCGGCGGCTGAAGCCGTTCCGCCGGGTGCAATTGCAATTGCGCGGACGCCTGATGCAGTCCATGTCGGAACACGAAGGCATCGTGAAGGCCCTGACCGATGCCGACGCGGAGGCCGCGGCGCGCCTGCTGCGCGAGCATGTCGCGGTGCAGGGAGAGAAATTCCATCACCTTATGGCCAGCCTGAAATCCGCCGCAGAATAGGGGCGCGGCGTTTCAGTTCGGCTGTCGCGCGCACGCGCCAGCCATCAGTGCAAAGGTGGGGCGGGTGCTGGGTGTGCAGCCCCGACCCGCGCCTGGGTTTCAGGCGTCGTTGTCGGTTGTCTGTTCAGACGCGACCGCGGCGGCGAACATGATGCCGACCGTCAGAAAAGCGCCGCAGATCCAGCCCAGAAGAAGCGCAGCACCCCAGCTCAGCGCCCAAGACTTGAAGATCCAGACCAGCGCAAGGGTCAGTGCCCCATCCATGGCCACCAGCGCCACTGGCGATAGCAAAGACGGGTTCGGAGTGTCAGGCAAGTCATCGTGCATGTCCCATGTCCCTCGTCAAAAAGAAGCGAACCCTGTCGTTCGCATTAATTTTAACGGGAAGATGGATGGCCGATTTAATGGCAGGAAGTCGGTCCTGCGCAAGGTATTCGGCCAGCGCTGCCCTCCAGAAGTATGCACACGCATAGCGAGAAGATACTCCAAAGCGCATTGGCCCTGACTTTGGTAGTGTCGGCTGGCCTAAAGTAGGGGGCGGCCCATGCGGGGCCGCTCCCAAGCGGTGCGGGCGGGCATACTCGCCGCGACGGGTCAGAACGCGTAGAGGAAGCCAAGGTTCAGACTGGCCGAGTCTGCGTCGACCCGCGCCGCGCCGCCGGTTGTGGTTGCGACGCGTGACTGCCTGTAGTCGCGGTAGCGGTAATCGGCGAAGATCCGAACCTTTTCGGACACGTCGTAGCCCAGACCGGCGATCGCTTGCGCGCCCCAGACCTCGTCCGTGCCGTCCAGCACCTGGCCACCCGCGGTGCCGTAGTTCTTGTAGCCCAATTCGGCATGGCCGAACCCGGCGCCGACATAGGGCACGAAGCGGGTTCCGGTGTGATCGAAGTCATACAGCACGTTCACGAAGGCCGCGCCTTCCTCGAACGTGCCGGTGACGGGTCCGGCGCCGCCGGTGATCCGCTTGACGTCCGCAGCGCGGCCCGAGAACTGAAGTTCGGTCCGCAACGACCCGGCCGGACCGACAGCGCCAAAATTGTAGCCGGCGAAGACGCTCAGATCACCGCCTTCCTCAAGCGAGACCTCGGGCGCGCCGGCGGCCCCGTCCAGCGTCTGGTCGCCGTTCCAGACGATGCCCAGAAAGGCGCCTGCGTAAAAGCCCGGCTCGGCGGTGGCGGGCTGCGATAGAAGGAGGGCCGCGGCCAGTGCGGCGGCGCTGCGTGCGAAGAAGCTCATTGGGTTACCTCGGAATGGGTTGGTCATAAGTGACGCTTGCGGCAGTATCCGCGCCGCCGCGCGATCGCCATGACCGTCCGTAACAGCCCGTTGACCCGCCGTGCCAATTGCGCGCCGGGTCGTCTCAGGTGTCCTCGTCGCCGCGCAGCCGGGCCGTCAGCGCGGCCAGAGGGAAGCGCAGCGCGCCCAGCAGTGACGCCAGCGCGGTCAGCCCCAGCAGCGCGTCGCGCCAGACCGGGCCGGTACCAGACGCTGCCTCGCTTCCGAGGATCAGCGCCATGCCCGCGAAGACCACGGTCGAAATCATGTCGCCGGTGCTGCGATGGCCTGTCTGTTTCATGTTTGCGCTCCGTTCAGGGGGTGGCCGAATTCGTCCAGCATCAAGCCGTCGGGCAGGTCGATCTGGGGTATTTCGCTGCCGATGCCGTTGTCGAGCCGGTAGACATGCGCCAGCACGGCGGCGACGGCGGTGTAGAGCTGGTCCGAGATTTCGGCTCCGATCTCTCCGGTGAAATACAGCGCTCGCGCAAGCGGCGGGGCTTGGAGCACGGTGACCCCGGCGGCCTTGCCGCGCGCAATGATCTCGTGCGCCATCGGCCCGCGACCCAGCGCGAGGATGGTCGGCGCGCCCGGCTGGTCGGGTACATAGCGCAGGGCGACCGCGAAATGCACCGGGTTGGTGATGATCGTCGTCGCGTTCGGCACATCGGCAAGCGCCTTCTGGCGCTGCGCCCCCTTGCGCGAAGCTTCCATCTGCAGACGGCGCAGCTGTCCCTTCACCTCGGGCGAGCCTTCCGATTGCTTCATCTCGTCCTTGATCTCCTGGCGGGACATTCGCAGCTTCTTGGTGGTGCTGTGCAACTGCCACGCCAGATCCACGCCGCCGACCACCGCCAGCGCAAGTGTCATCGCTGTCAGCAGACGGATCATCCCGTCGCCCATCACCGCCGCGGCGTCGCCCGGCGCCATGGTGAGGGTCCGGTCCAGCACCGGCAGCAGGGGCATCAGCACCGCGCCCGCCGCCGTCACCAGCAGCACCACCTTCAGCAGCGCCTTGCCCAGTTCGACGAGCGACTGCATCGACACCATGCGCTGAAGGCCCTTCAGAGGGTCGATCTTCTCGGGCTTGAAACCCAGCGCGTCGGGCGCGAACACAAGACCCCCAACCGCTGCCTGCATCAGCCCGATCATCGCCAGAAGCGGCAGCCCGATCACCAGCGGGATCAGCAGCGTCTGCCAGAACGCGACGCCCAGTTTGGCCAGGATCAGCGTTTCCAGATGGTCGGCATCTGTGAAGGTGAAGAACTGCGCCCATTCGCCCACGAGCCAGGGCATTATCCCCTTGGACAGCGCCAGCATCGCCGTCGCGCCGGCCATGCCGCCGAACACGAACATTTCCTTCGAGGTTGCGATCTGCCCCTTGTCGCGCGCGTCCTGGCGTTTCTTCGGGGTCGGTTCTTCTGTCTTTTCCTGACCGTCGTCGCCCTCAGCCATTGGCCAGCGCCCCCATCATCGCGGTCAGCGCGTCCGTCGCGTCGAGGCCCAGTTGCAGCATCGCGGTGCCGAGCGTCGGAGCGCCAAGGAAAAGCATCCCGATGCCAACCATGAGGGTCATCGGAAAGCCGAAGGAAAAAATGTTCAGTTGCGGCGCGGAGCGCGTGACGACGCCAATCACGAGGTTTACCAGCAGCAGAACGGACACCGCGGGCAGCATCAGCTGCATCCCTACGAGGAACATCTGCCCGGCCGCGGTCGTGCCCGCAGCGATCAGCACGGCAAGATCGACCGGCGCGCCCGCCGGGGCGATCACGTAGCTTTCCAGCACGATGCGCAGCGCGGCGAGGTGCCCGTCCTCGGCAAGAAACAGCGCTAGCATGAACAGCATGAAGATCTGGCTGACGACCGGGGTCTGCCCCCCCGAGGACGGGTCAACCTGGCTGGCAAAGCCGAGCCCCGCCGTCGTGGCGATCCGGTCGCCCGCGACCGCCGCAGCGCCGAACAGGATCGTCAGCAGCAGGCCGGCCGACACGCCGATCACGAGTTCCGTCATCACCATCGGCACCGCAGACAGCGTCGCCAGTTCTTCGGGCGGCGGCATCTGCACCTGCGCGAAGACCGGCAGGCTGAGCACGACCGACGCCATGATCCGCACCGGCAACGGGATGAACCGGCTGCCGAACAGCGGTGCGGCGATCAGGAATCCGCCGACCCGCAGCATCGAGAACAGGAACTGCAACAGCAGGCCGACCAGTTCCGACAGGCCGAGGCCGGGCAGTGCGGTGCCTTCCATCGGCTCAGCGCAGCGTCGCGATGGTTTCGAACACGAAGGCGAAATAGTCGCTCATCGTGGTCAGCATGAAGCCCGAGAACACGGCCATCGTCAAAAGCACGATCGCCAGCTTGGGCACGAAGCTCAGGGTCGCTTCGTTGATCGAGGTCGCGGCCTGAAGCACGCCGACCGCAAGGCCCACCACCAGCGCGATGCCCAGCACCGGACCTGCGGTCAGCAGGATGTTCCAGTAGGCCAGTTGCAGGTGTTCGATATTCGCGTCGAAATCCATCGCCTCATCCCCCGAGGAAACTGCTGGCAAGGGACCCCATTGTCAGGGCCCAGCCATCGACCAGCACGAACAGCAGCAGCTTGAACGGCAGCGAGACAAGCATCGGCGACAGCATCATCATCCCCAGAGCCATCAGGATCGACGCGATCACCATGTCGATCACAAGAAACGGCAGGAACAGCAGGAACCCGATCTGGAACGCAGTCTTCAGTTCCGACGTCATGAAGGCGGGCAGCAGCACCGACAGCGGCACCGGTTCGCCCTCGGCATAGGGCGCGTCACCCGCAAGGTCCGCGAACATCAGAAGGTCGTTCTGACGGGTGTTCTGCAACAGGAAGGTCGACATCACCTCGCGGCCGCGCGACAGGGCCTCGTCGGCGGGCAGCGCTCCGTCGAGGTAGGGACCGGCCGAGGTCTCGTAGACTTCGGTCAGGACCGGCTGCATCACGAAGAAGCTGAGAAACAACGCGATGGCGATCAGCACCTGGTTGGGCGGGGTCTGCTGTGTGCCGAGCGCCTGGCGCAGGATCGACAGCACGATGATGATCCGGGTGAAGGCGCTGGCCCCCAGCACGAGCGAGGGCAGCACAGTCAGGCCGGTCATGAGCGCGAGGATCTGCAGCGAAAGGCTGTAGGTCGTCTCGCCGTCGTTCTGCGTCAGCTGGAAGGCCGGCATCCCCTGGGCCAGCGCATCACCAGGCAGGCACAGCGCGGCGGCAAGGCAGACCAGTGCGGCGGGAAAGGCTGCGCGGCTCATGCGGTGGCCTCCGGGCCGCGCGGGGCGGGCATGTCGCCCAGCGGCAGCGCCTGCGGCGTGCCCCGCTTCGAGGTCAGCACAAGGAACTCCCGCCCATCGATGCGGAGCAATACCGCGCGGTCAGACGGTCCCAGCGAGGCGACCTCGGTCACGTCCATGCGCCGCCCCGCGGTCAGGCGGCTTTTCAGCGCGCCGCCCTTGGTGCGCAGCAGCGCGGCGGCCAGCAGCAGCAGCCCAAGGAAGGCCGCGACGGTTATGATCTGTTCAGGGCGAAGGATGTCCACTTGGCGCGCTCCGGTCCGGGGTCTCGCGCCATGAGTGCATGTTCCGTGCCACCTTCACACAGACAGCGCACGTTCCTTGGGATCGACGATGTCGCCAAAGCGGATACCGAAGCGTTCGCCGACGATCACCACCTCGCCCTTGGCGATCGGCGTGCCGTTCACGAGGATATCCAGCGGGTCGCCTGCCAGGCGGTCAAGCTCCACCACCGATCCCTCGTTCAGGCGCAGCAGTTCGCGGATCGTGATCTCGGTCCGGCCGACCTCGACGGTCATTCGGACCTTGATGTTCTCGAGCGCGCGCAGGCCTGAAACATCGGTGGTGCCATGTTCCGATGGCATGGTCGTCGTGTCGGATGTGTCGGTCATGGTCTGGTCCTTTGTTGCTGCGGCGGGCAGGTCGGGTGCGGTTCCGGGGGTTGGCGGTTCAGAGCGTGTAGCGCGCGCCCATGCTGACGGCGGCGCGGCCGCCGCGTTCGCCGACCTCCACGTCGAAGAAGGGCTGTTCCTCGATCAGTACCTTGGGATCGGGCGACAGGTTCACCGGGATGACCGACCCACGCGTGGCGCCGATCAGGTGCCCGAGCGCGACCTCGGGTTCGGCCAAGCGCGCGGACATTGTCAGCGGGACGTTCATGATCGCCTCGACCAGCCGGGCGCGCCAGCTTGCGTCTTCGTCCACCAGTTCGGACTGCATCCGCGAGCGCAACTGCGCCGCGATGGGGCGAAAGGCTTGCAGCGGGTAGATCACGTCGAACTGTGCCGGGTCGGTGTCGGGCAACTGCACCATGAAGGAACAGTTCACGATCATCTCGCCGCTTTCCACGAAGCTGGCGAATTGCAGGTTCTCTTCCCGGTTCAGCAATTCGAACTGCAACGGCATCAGATCGCGCCAGGCCATTTCCAGCGCCCGGTTCAAACCGTTGGTCACGAGTTCGATCACCCGCTGTTCGGTGGCTGTGAACTCGTTGCGCCGGTTCGGCACGTAGCGCACGGCCCCGCCGTAATACGCTTCGGTCAGCAGCGACACGAAGGCGGGCGGAACCATCAGAAGCTGGCTGCCCCGCAGGCCCGACATGCGGCTGATCGTCAAGCTGACAAAATTCTCAAGCTCGTCGCTGTAGTCGGAGAATTTCTTGATCTCGGGCGGGAAGGCGGAAATCCGCGGCGCCACCCGGATCATCGGCAGGAACACCGACCGCGCGATGCGGCAGAACCGTTCGTTGATCATCCGCAGGGCGTGCAGGTCGCCCATGATCGACATGTCGTTCTTGCCCAGCTTGTAGGGCCGGGCGCCGTCGGAACCTCCGCCGACGTCCTTGTCCATGTCCATCAGTCCGCCGACCAGTGCGGCGACTTCGTTCGACGAAAGCTTGTGTGGCGTCGCCATGGCGCGGGCCCCTATTGCAGAACGAAGGTCGAGAAGAAGACGCCCTCGACGCCGCCGAAGCCTTCCAGCTTCTCCAGGCGAACGTTGATCGCGTCGCGCAGCGCGTCGGCCAGCGCGTCGCGCCCGGCCTTTCCCTCGATATCAGGTTCGCCGAAACCGCTGATAACGGCCAGCATGTCGGAACGCAGTGCAAGCGTATGGGTTTCCACGTTGCGGATTACCGTCTCGTCGTATTGCGTGGACACGCCCACGCCGATCTGCAGGAACCGGCGCGACCCCTTGAGGTTCGTGGTCAGCGGTTCGGGAAATTCGTAGTACTGGGTCAGGAACGCGGCCTGCGCCGGCATTTCCTTGGCGACCTTTTCCATCTGCGGTCCGCTTTCTTCGGCTTCGGCCGCGTCGCGTTCGTCCAGCAGGCGCTGTACCTCGTCGGCGGGCGACACGGTCTGGCGTGAATAGAAATAGCCGCCGCCAAAGCCGCCGCCGAGCAGCAGCGCGGCGCCAAGCACCATCAGGATGATCCGGACAAGGCCGCCCTTGCGTTTCGGCGGGGTGTCTGCGGTTGCGTCAGCCAAGGGTCACGGTCCTCATGCCAGGAGATCGACAAGCCCGCGGGGAGAGGCCGGGGCGGTTGCGGGTGCGTCGTTGGTCTGCGCGCTGCCGGTAGGTCCGGCCGGGGCATCGCCCCGCCAGCCCTGCGCGCTCTCGCCGCCTGTGTCGGCACGGTGCTGACCGAGGTTCAGACCCGCTTCGGACATCAGGCTGGCCAGCTTGTCCTGCTGGTCGTTGAACAGCCGCGCGGCATCGGCCGTTTCCGTGACGATCGAAACCATCGCGGCGCCGTCACGCATGTCGATACGCACCGACAGGTTGCCAAGGTTGCGCGGGGTGAGCGTCATCTCGATCTCGTCCATTCCGTCCGCACTGGACCGTGCGATCCGGTCGACAAGCGATGTCATCCATTCGGCGGACTCGGTCGACAGCACGTGTGCGGTGGGCAGCGGGCGTGCCGCAGCGGTGGCGGTTTCGCCGGCAATGCCGACGGGCGTGCCGCCACGGCCCTGCGCCGCCGACAGTGCCGCGGCGTTTTCGGCGCTGCCGGGAAGGGCGGCCGGGGCCATGCCGCCGGGCGCGCCCTGCGCTGCCTGTGCAGCTTCAGTGCCGGGAAGGGAGGCCGTCTCCGCGCGCTGGCGCAGGGCGGCGGCATCTGGCTTCGGGGTGGCGGCCGCGGCCTCGCGGGTCATCGCCTCGGCCAGCATGTCGGCGATGCCGGGCATGTCAGTCCCGCCCGCGGTGCCGGTGGCCGTGTCGGTGGTCGCGATAGCCTGCGCGGGGTTCTGTGCGCCGATGTCCTGGCTGGCCTGCTGCGGTGCCGTCTGCGGTTGCGCGATCCCGGAGATGACCGTGCCGCTTGCCGTCGCCGCATTTGCTGTCTGCCCGCCGGTCTGCCCGCCTGCGATAGCTTGCGCAGGGAGCGCCGTGCGGCTCTTGTCCTGTGCGGCAGCGCGCTTCGCCAACAGGTCGCCCGCCGGTTGCGGTGCCGCCAAGCGGGCCGCCGCTTCGGCTTCGGCCTGTTCGGGACTTGCCGCCGGTGCCGGTTGTGCCGTCGCGCCTGTCTCGGGGGTGCTTCGTGTGGCTGCGGCGGCCAATGCTTCTGCGGCGGTCGGCGCGCCCGTGGTCGAACCCGGGATCGCCCGTGTCGCCCCGTCGCCGCTGGGCGCTGGGGTGGCCCGTGCCGTATCGGATGCCGCGACCGTGACGACACCGGTCAGCGCGGCGGTTTCGGGCGCGGCCTGTGACGCCGATTTGCCATCGGTCGCCGGAGGGTTGTTGCCCGGCCCTTCGGCGCGCTCCGGATCGGCCTCGTTTCGTTCCTGCGCGCGTTGACCATCCGGTCCGGCTGCATCGCCCGCCCGGTCCCGCGCGTCCGCATCGTCCGGCTGCCGGTCGTCGCGCGCGTCGGTCCGCGCATCTGCCCGCCGGTCATCGCGTGTGTCGGGACGGTCCGCGCCGCGGCTGCCGGGCCGGTCGGCGGCACCAGCTGCATCGCGATCCCGCCGGTCGGCGCCCGTGTCGT
Source organism: Meridianimarinicoccus roseus (assembly GCF_003172915.1). GTDB lineage: Bacteria > Pseudomonadota > Alphaproteobacteria > Rhodobacterales > Rhodobacteraceae > Meridianimarinicoccus > Meridianimarinicoccus roseus. Next base: position 65,857 of record NZ_QGKU01000033.1, on the reverse strand, counting down.
CGCGCGGTGCGTTCATCCGGTCGAACATGTCGCGGAAGGCCCCGCCGTCCTTGCCGGACGGCGCGCGGGACAGGCTGCCGCCTTGCAGCGTGTCGCGGCGCAGGCTGATCGATGCGATCTCAGTCATCTGTTGTCGTCGCCTCCGTGGCTGTCTTCCGCGCCGCGCTGCGGCGCCGAACGGATCTGGGGCTGGCTTGCAAGAGCAGTGCCAAGCGTCCCTGGGCGGGGGCTGCGCGGCTCATGCGGAGGCCGGTCCGCGGCGGGCGGGGCGGGCGGCCTCGCGTCGTGCCTCGGCAGCCTCGCGGGCCTCGCGCCGGGCTTCGGCGGCACGGTCGTGATACAGCCCGCTGCGATGCTCGGCCTGCGCCAACTCCGCCCGGGCGCGGATCAGGTCCTGCTCCAGATGCGCCGCGTTGTTGCGCGTGATCTCCAGGTGGGCGGCCAGTTCCACGCCCATCCAGTGCGCGGCCAGCATGTCGGCCTTGGTGGCGGACCGGGCCAGTGTCCCGCTCTTCTCGGCCAGAAGATTGCCCAACTGCTCGGCCTGCCGGTCCGCGTCGGCGGCGCGCATCGCAGCGCGCTGCGCGGTGGCCGCCTTCTGGCCCAGTTCGATCTTCTGGCGTCGCGCCATGAGCGCGAACAGGCGTTCCCGGCGGCTCATGCCACGTCCGCCGTGACGGCGAGAAGCTGTGCCCGGCTGGCGTCGAAGTCGGCCTTCTCTTCCTCGTTCTGGCGCAGCAGGCGGGTAATCGCGGGCCAATGCGCGATGGCGGTGTCGAGCGCGGCATCCTGCCCTTCGCTGTAGCCGCCCATCAGCATCAGGTCGCGGTTTTCCATGTAGTCGGCGACCATCGCCCGCAGCTTGCGGGCGGCGGCGCGGTGCTCGGGATCGACCACGTCGTTCATCACGCGGCTGACCGATTGCGGGATGTCGATGGCCGGGTACATGCCCATCTGTGCCTGCTTGCGGGACAGCACGAGATGCCCGTCGAGGATCGCGCGCGCGCCGTCCACCACCGGGTCGTTGGTGTCGTCCCCGTCGGCCAGGATCGTGTAGAACGCGGTGATCGCACCTTCGCCCGGCAGACCGGGGCCCGCCCGTTCCAGAAGCTGCGGTATCATCGACACCACGGAGGGAGGGTAGCCCTTGGCGGTTGGCTGCTCGCCAAGGGCCAGACCGACTTCGCGCTTGGCGTGGGCGACGCGGGTGAGGCTGTCCATGATCAGCAGAACCTGTTTGCCTTCGGCGCGGAAGTATTCGGCGATGGCGGTAGCGCGCTGCGCGCCGCGCAGCCGCAGCAACGGAGAGCGGTCGGCCGGCACCGCGACGATGCAGACTCGGGCGGCGGCCTCGCCGGTCATCACCTTGGATACGAAGGCTCCCACCTCGCGGGCCCGTTCGCCGATCAGCCCAACAACGATCACGTCGGCCGTGGTGCTTTTGGTCATCATCTCGATCAGCACGGACTTGCCCACGCCGGAGCCTGCGATGATGCCCACGCGCTGCCCGCGACCGACCGTCAGCGCGGCGTTGATCGCGCGTACGCCGACATCGAGGGCGGTGTCCACCGGCGTGCGGATCAGCGGGTTCATCTCGCGGCCGGCCAGCGGCCAGGTATCGGGTGTGTCGGGCGCGGCGCCGCCATCCAGCGGCGCACCGTCTGCGTCGAGAACGCGGCCCAGAAGACCGGGGCCCACCGCGGCCTGCGATCCGTCGTCCAGCAGCGTCACACGCGCTCCGGCCACGATCCGCGCGCCGGGCCGGTCGAGGAACAGCATGTTGCGGCCATCGGCGAACCCGACGATCTCGCCGGTCACGCCCGCGCCGTCCAGCGTTTCGACCCGGCAACGGCTGCCGGGGGCGGCTGGAAAGCCCGCACATTCCACGATCAGCCCGTCATAGCGCAGCACCTGACCGCTCCAGTCCGCAAGCGGGGCGGCTGCAGCGGTGCGCAACTCGTCGCCGAGCAGGCGGGCCAGCGCGCTCATGCGGCGGCCTCGCTGCCGGTGCGCGCAGGCCGCACGCCCAGAACGTCGCGCAGTTCAACCCCGCCGGCGCGCAGCACCAGATCGCCGCGCGCGAGCGCAGGCTCGCGCAGGATGCGGCTTTCGGCCAGCAGTTCGGACTGTGGCAGATGAGGGGCAATCGCGGCATAGTCTTCGGGGTTGAGCCGGATGGTCAGGCTCTCCAGACCGCGCACGGCCTGCGCGGCCAGCGCCTCTATGCGCGCAACGAAGGCCTCCGGCATCGCGGCGATGGCCATGCCTGCACGTTCCGACGCCAGCGTGCGGACCGCGTCAAGCAGCATCGGGGTCAGCATTCCGAGGTCGGATGCGTCCGGGCGTGTCAGCACAAGTGCGGCCTGCAGGAAGGTATCGCGCGCGTCGCGCAGGTCTTCCTCTGCCTCCTTGCGCCCGGCATCGAGTCCCGCGGTCCAGCCCGACATCCGGCCTTCTTCGGCACCGGCGGCATAGCCTTGCTCGAACCCTTCGGTGCGGCCCTGTTCGAACGCGTCGGCGCGGGCCTGTTCGAGCAGCGCGGTGATGTCCGGCTGGCTTGGGGCGGCGGGGCGAGGTTGGGATGCTGAAGCCGCCGCGGCGTGCGCGGCCCCCGGAGCGGCGGGGTCGGGCGCACCTGCCGCGGCTGTCGCTGCGGCAGCGGCAGAAGCCGGGGCCGCGGCACGCGCAGGCGCAAAGGGTGCTGCGGCCTCGGCGGCGCCGGGCTGGTGGGGCTGGCGCTCCGCCCCCCAGGCCGGAGCCTCGCTTCGCAACGGGTCGCGGGCGGTGAAGGCTGCCCCCCTGCGGTCCGCGTCAAGGGCGCTGCGCGCAAACCCAGACTGTCCGGCCTCGCGGACCAGGCGCATGATGTCCTCCGGGCTCAGTGCCCGCGCGTCGTCGTGTCCTGCATGTGGTTGTGCCATGATACCCCTCAGACCATTTCTTCACCGCCGCGCCCGGCAAGCACGATGGTTCCGTTGTCGGACAGTTGCCGCGCGATGGCGACGATTTGCTTCTGTGCCTCGCGGACTTCGGACAGACGCACCGGGCCCATCACTTCCATCTCGTCGAGGATGTTTGCTGCGGCCCGCGAGGACACGCAGCCAAGCAACCGTTCGCGCAACTTGGCGTCGGTGCCCTTCAGCGCGAGCACCAGAAGTTCCTGATCCACCTCGCGCAGCAGCGTCTGTAGCGCCCGGTCGGTGGACTTGCCCAGGTTCTCGAACACGAACATGTTGTCCTGAAGCGCCTGCATCAGGTCCTTGTCGTCTTTCCGGATCTCCTTGAGGATCCGTTCCTCCATCCCCTGGCGGGTGAAGTTCATGATCCGTGCAGCGGCCTTCACGCCGCCGATCTGCGAGGCGCGCAGCGTCGTGTTCGCCTTGAATTTCTGCTGCATCACCTTTTCCAGCTCGCGCAGCGCCTCTGGCTGCACGGTGGTCAGGGTCGCGATCCGATTCACGATGTCGGGCTGCAGATCAGCCGGAAGCAGCGACAGCACTTCCGCCGCCTGATTGTATTCCAGCGATGCCACGATCAGCGAGATGATCTGGGGATGCTCGTCAAAGATCAGTTCGGCAACGGCATTCGCGTCCATCCAGTCGAGGATCTCGATCGGGCGCTCGCCGCTCGACGGGCTGATCCGGCTGAGCACGGACTGAGCCTTGTCGCTGCCTAGCGCCGAGGTCATCACGTCGCGCACATAGGCGCTGGCGCCGACGCCGATCGTGGTCTGCGCGCCGAGATTGTCGAGAAACTCGTTCAGTACCGCGTCCACCGTGGCGTGGTCCAGCCCACGGACCGAATACATCGCCGTGCCGATCTGCTGAACTTCCTGAGGGGACATGCAGCGCAGCACGTTGGCCGCGCCCTCTTCGCCGAACAGCAGCATGATCACGGCGGATTTCTGCGTTCCGGTCAGTTCCGAAAAGGGCAGGCTGCCGGGGCGCGCGCTGATGTAGGTGTCGTCGCTCATCGCACCATGTCCTTCTCGGTGTCGAGCATCGACTGGAACACGGTCGCGATGCGGCTGCTTTCGCCGCTGGCGATGTTACGCAGGAAGGCGATTTTCTCGTCATAGGTCAACCCACCCTGCAGGCCAGGCTGTTCCAGCCGCTTGCGCAGGTCGTTCAGGCTTTCGCCGTCCTTCACCTCGACCGTTTCGGGGAAGCCGGGGTTCTCGCCCTCGGGCGCTGCATCGGCGGGCAGCAGCACGCGGTTCAGCATCGGGCGTACGACGCCCAGCACGATCACCGCGAGCGCGATCACCTGAAGGATCTGGCGACCCGCTGCGGGGATCCACTCGGCCTGGTACCAGGCCGGTTCGGTCATGTCGAAGGCGCTGACGAACTGCCCGGTGGACACGGTCACGAGGTCGCCGCGCGCCGCGTCGAAGCCGACGGCGGTGCGGGTCAGCGTCTCGATGGCCTCGACGATTTCGGTCGGCAGGCTGGCAGGCGCTCCTTCCTCGCCGGGGCGGGCGCGAAGCAGCACCGCGGCGCTGACCCGTGTGACGGTGGCGGTGGCGGGCTGGATCGTCTCCACCCGGCGACTCACTTCGTAGTTGCGGGTGGAAGAACTGGACCGGTTGGTGAGCTGGTCGGGCCCGGTGCCAGCGCCGCCCTGTTCGGCGTTCAGCTCGGCCTCTGCGGGCGGTGTGTTTGCGACCGCACCAGGAATGCCCTCGGCGGCGGGGTTGCTGACCTGGTCAAGGCTTTCCTGTTCGCTGCGCAGGGCGCGCGCGTTGGGGTCGTAGCTTTCGCTGGTGATCTCGGACCGGGTGAAATCCATGTCGAGCGTGACTTCCACGGCTGCGTTGCCGATGCCGACCAGAGGCGTGATCAGTGCCTCGATCCGGGCGCGGTACTGCGCTTCCATGCGCGCCTGCTGTTCCATCTGCTTGTTGGTCAGCTGCTGCAGCGGATCGCCGCCATCGTCCGACAGCAGTCGGCCGGACTGGTCCACGACCGACACCGCGCTTTGCGCCATGCCCGGCACCGAGGTCGACACGAGGCTGACGATCGCGCGCACCTGGCCCTGGTCCAGCGCGCGGCCCGGAGCGATCTGCAGGATCACGGAAGCGCGGGGCGGCTGGCTGTCACGCACGAAGGCCGTGCGTTCGGGCAGCGCGAGATGCACGCGCGCGGCTGTCACGGGCTGCAATTCGGTGATCGACCGGGCAAGATCGAGTTCCTGCATCCGGCGCAGGCGGGCGCCTTCCACCGATCGGCTGGTGCCCATCGGCATGTCCGAGATCATCGCGAAGCCTTCGGGCGTGGTGGCGGGCAGACCTTCGGCGGCCAATTGCATCCGTGCGCGGTGGAAATCGGCTGCGGTCACCCGCAACTGCCCGGTGGTCTGGTCCAGAACAACGTCGATGCCCGCCGCCGAAAGCATCTGAAGCGCGTTCGCCTTCTCGCTGTCGGGCAGGCCGGCGGCCAGAGTCATCCGCTCGGGCTGCGACAGCAGCATGTAGGCGCCAAGCCCAAGCACGGCGGCGACAAGGAGCGCGATGGCCGGCATCGCACGACGGATCGCAGGCTGGTTGGTGAAGCCCGTCGCCTGCGCGAAAGTGGCGCGCATCCTGGCAACGGTGCCCGAGCGGCCGGTAGAGGGGACCGGTGCGGTGGCTGTATCCATCGTTCTTCCTGCCTGTGCTCGTGCCGCCGGTTCAGACCGGCATGTTCATGATGTCGCGATAGGCCGTCAGGGCCTTGTTGCGGACGGAAAGGGTCATCTGGAAGCCGAGTGACGAGACCTGCTGGTCGATCATCACCGCGGCGAGGTCATCAGTCGCGCCGGTTTCGTAGGCCTTGGCGCTTTCCGAGGCCGTGCGCTGCGCGTCGGCTACCTGTTCGATCGCGCCGTTCATCCGTTCCGAGAAGCTTGGCCCCTGGTACTGCTGCGGCGCCTGCTGCGCCTGCTGCGGCGCGCGGCCCGCCTGTGCGGCGAGGGCGGCAAGACTGCCGGCACCGGATACTCCCGAAATGGTCATGCCAGCCTCCTCAGGCCACGCGGGCTGCGAGCTGGAGCCGCGCCGGCGCGTCGTTCATCGGCACCAGTCCGGCAGCGGCGTGGATCATCACGTCCTCGGCCGTGATCCGGTCGCCGATGCGCAGCACCAGGGCACGCTGCACGACGTTTTCCAGTTCGCGCACATTGCCGGGCCAGTCGTGGTCCATGAGCGCGTCGCAGGCGTCCGCCGTCAGCAGCGGCAAGGCTTCGTCCTGCGCGCAGTGGCGCCGGATCATCGCGACGGCCAGCGCGGGAATGTCGCCGGGCCGGTCGGCCAGCGCCTGCGTGCACAGGGGGAACACGTTCAGACGGTAGTAAAGGTCCTCGCGGAAGCGCCCGGCGGCGACTTCGCCGAGCATGTCGCGGTTGGAGGTCGCCACGATACGGATGTCCACCGGCACTTCCTTCTGCGATCCGAGCGGCGTGACCACCTTCTCCTGCAGGACGCGCAGCAGCTTGGCCTGCAGACCCATCGGCATTTCCGAAATCTCGTCCAGCAGCAGCGTGCCGCCGTCGGCCGCGCGCACGATGCCCTTGTTCGCAGTCGATGCCCCGGTGAAGGCGCCCTTCTCGTGGCCGAACAGGATCGCTTCGAGCATGTTCTCCGGGATCGCGGCACAGTTGATCGCGACGAAGGGCGCGGCCGCGCGGCGCGACGAGGCATGGATCAGTCGCGCCAGCACCTCCTTGCCGCTGCCCGTCGGTCCGTTGATGAACACGGTGACGTCGGTGCGCCCAACGCGGGCGGCCATGTCGATAAGGCTGCCGGTCGCGGCATCGGCCGCCACCATCGCGCCGAAGGACTGACCGGCGATGTCTGCCAGCGCCAGCAGCGCGCCGTCGCGCAGCGGGTCGGTGCCGGGCCGGGCAGCGGGCAGGCCGACCCGCACAAGGCGCCCGCCCAGATCTTCGGTCAGCGTCAGGCTCGCCGCAGCTTCGTCCACGACGATCATGCGTTGCGCTCCGGCGGCGCGCGCCGCCTCGACCAGCGCTCGGGGCGATCCGAGGGACGCCTCGTAGGCGGCCGAGCACACAAGCAGCGCGATCTTGCCCGCCGCACCCGGCGCGGCCACGGCTACCCGGCGGCGTTTCAGAAGATCGGCGAGCGCCGCTGCCGCGACGAAGTTCTGGTCGATGATCTGTACAGCGTCCATGTCAGTCTCCTTCTCGTTGAAAAGGAAGAAGCAGGAAGCGTGCCAACTGCGTCGAAGCAAAAAAAGTTTGCCTTGTGCGCTAAAACGGGCCGTTCGGGGTGCGTTATACGCCATCAGAGGCCCCGCGCGCATCGTGGTGCTTGTCGGCCTCACGTCAGCCCGCACGCGCCGCACGTCCGTGCCGGGTTTCATGACACCGCCCGTCGTCTGATCGCCACAGACTTGCGGAACTCCGGACTGGCCACATGGCCCTGAACCCGGGCCTAAGTCCGCAGACCCCCCACAGACGTATGGGCAATGTTCATTAAAAATATACTTCAGGATGTATTACATTAACGATCAAGCCGCCGTTGCAGATGAAACAGACGTCAGAACAACGGCAGGCCAGAGACATGCTTTCAAAAACATACCACCTCAAGTTCCCCAGTCTCGATGCGGCACAGATTGCAGCGCCTTTCGTGACCGAGACCCTCGGCAACGCGATCCCCAACTGCAAGCTGTCGGGGCTGACCGTCCTCATCAGTAAGGACGGCGACATTTCGGTGAATGTCTTTTTTCCGTCGATGGCGGACCTGAAGAACTTCGACAAGAACTACGGTGGCTTCATCGACACGATGAAGAAGACCTTCCTGTTCAAGTCCACAGGGTTCGACGGGGTATGCATATTCAACTTCGATCGCGGGGAAGAAGACGCGGCCTGACCGGTCCGGGTCGGTTTGGCCCGGATTGTGCATAGGCTGGTACGAGCGCGGATCATCCGCTGCCCGTCCGTCGATCGTTCGCCGTTCGGCGGGGGCTGACCCGCGTCATGACCGGCAAGATGCTACCTAGAACTGGAGTGAACCGATGACACGTGAGGTCGAGGTCGCCGCTGAAACATCCTCTGGCGCCGCATTGATGCGCGTCTCCTCGGGCAAGATCAGCCGCCTGATGGATCTTCTCGGTGAGTTGTCGCTCAGCGTGTCGGAAACGGTCAATTCCCCCGACCTGTCCGGGCTGGAACTGACCAGTTTCGATGCCGCCGTGCACCGGCTGACAATGCTGGTGCGGGAGGTTCAGGACGCGGCCACCGAATTGCGGCTGGTTTCGGTCGACGAGGTGTTCCGCCGCCTGCGACGCATGATCCGCGAGATGGAGCGTGAGACCGGCAAGCAGATCGAGCTTGTGGTCGAGGGATCCGACACGCTCGTCGACAAGCTGGTGTCAGACCGCCTCTACGACCCGCTGTTGCACGTGCTGCGCAATTCCGCCGATCACGGCCTGGAGCCGCCGGACGAACGCGAGGCGACGGGCAAGTCGCGCCGCGGGCGCATCACCCTGTCCGCCTCGCAGGTGGGCAGTGAGGTGCGCATCGTCGTGGCTGATGACGGGCGCGGCCTGAACCGCGACAAGATATTGAAGAAGGCCCGCGAACGCGGCTTCTTCGGTCCCGAGGAGGAACCCGATCCCTCCGCGCTTTGGAAGGTGATCTTCGAGCCGGGCTTCTCCACCGCCGACAGCGTGTCCACCCTGTCGGGGCGCGGCGTGGGCATGGACGTGCTGAACACCACGATGAACGATCTGCGCGGCCGCATCATTGTCGACAGCGCCGCGGGCGAGGGCACGCGCGTCGCCCTGCATATCCCCGTCTCGCTGGCCTTCCTCGACTGCATTATCCTGCGTCAGGGGCAACGCCTGTTCGCAGTCCCGGTTGAAGACATCCGCGAGATCGTCAAGCCGCAGGCCGCAGGGTCACTGCGCATCGCCGCCGAAAACGGGTCCGAGGTGATGCTGCTGCGTGAAAGCTACGTGCCGGTTTGCCGCCTTGAACGGTTCTATCGCGACACTGGCGCCGAGATGCGCCCGTTGTCGGAAATGGTGGCGATCGTGTTCAGCACCGACAGCGGCCTGATCGCGGTGCCCGTGGACGAGGTACTGGACCGCCAACAGGTCGTGATGAAGCCGCTGCTGGGCGCGCTGTCGGGCATTCGGGCCAGCTGGGGCTGCGCCCTGCTGGGCACTGGCGAGGTCGCAGTGGTGCTCGATTGCGAGCGGCTTGCACCGGGAGGTGAGCGATGATCGCTTCAGATCACGTCGGTTTCGAAGAAATCCGCAACTGGCTGAGCACGCGCTGCGGCATCGTCTACGCCGAAAGCAAGGGCGAGTTGCTGCGCCAACGGCTGTCGCGGGTGCTGCGCAGCTTCAACCTCGTTGATCTCGACCAGCTGGCCGCGGGGCTTATCCGGGACGAGAACCAGGCCGTCCAGCTTGCGGTGATGCACGCGGCATCCACCAACCACACGTTCTTTTTCCGCGAACCCGAAGTGCTGAACAAGTTCGCAACGCAGATCCTGCCGGGGCTGGCGGACCGCTCGCAAGTACGTATCTGGAGTGCGGCCGCCTCCACCGGGGACGAGGCGTATTCCGTCGCCATGCTGGCGGCCGAGACGCTGGGCCCGGCGTTCCTGAAGCGGATGGCGATCCTTGGCACCGACATCAGCGCGCCGGTGGTCGAACGTGCCGAACTGGGCGTCTACGCACGCCGCCAACTGGCACAGACGCCGCCCGACATGCTGCGCAAACATTTCAAGCCGACCGGGATCGATCAGTTCCGCGTCAACGATGACATCCGGGCGTGCTGCACCTTCCGGCGCATGAACCTGAAGGCGCGGCCCTATCCGTTTTCCAAGCCGTTCCAGGTCGTGTTTTGCCGCAACATTTTGTATTACTTTGACAAAAGCGACCAGATCAACACGCTGAAGGCGATCCATGCGGTGACCGAACCGGGTGGCTGGCTGGTGACCAGCGTGACCGAGCCGATCCGCGACCTCGGCACGGCTTGGCGCCCCGTGTCCACCGGCATCTACAGGAGGGGCGAATGATCGCGGAACCCTCCGCCGTGCGGGTGCTCATCGTCGATGACAGTGCGATGATCCGAAAGGTCCTGACCATGGGCCTGAGCCGCGATCCCGACATCGAGGTGATCGGCACCGCGTCGAACGCCGCCGCGGCCGAGGCATTCCTGTCGCGCGAAACACCGGACGTGGTGACGCTCGATATCGAGATGCCGGGGCTGGACGGGCTGAGTTTCCTGAAGACATACCTGCGCGACCGGCCGGTCGCCACCGTCGTGATCTCGGGCCATTCCGGGCGCGGCACCGACATCGCCATCGAGGCGCTTCGCGCGGGTGCGGTGGACGTGATCGCGAAGCCGACCGTCGGCGTCGGGTCCGGGCTGGACACGATCATGGCCGATGTGGCGGCAAGCGTGAAGGCGGCGGCGCGCAGCGTCGCGCGACCCGGTGCGCGGATGCACCGCGAGGCCCTGATGCGGGCGGTTGCCAGCCGTCCGGCGCAGAACACTCCGTCGCTTCGCCTGCACCCAAAGGACTGGCTGTTCGCCATCGGCGCCTCCACCGGGGGGGTTCGGGCACTGTCCGCGGTGCTGGAAAGCTTCGGCCCGGACATTCCCGGCATCGTCATCGTGCAGCACATGCCCGAGGATTTCACCAACGCTTTCGCGCGCCGGCTGAACGGGCTGTGCCGGATCGAGGTGCGCGAGGCGGCCGAGGGCGACCGGGTCGAACCCGGCCTCGCGCTCATCGCGCCCGGCGGGCTGTGCCACATGTCGCTGGTGCGCATGGGCGACGATTTCCGCGTGCGGCTGACCGAGGGTCCGCCGGTCTGCTTTTCGCGCCCGTCGGTGGACGTTCTGTTCAATTCGGTCGCCGTCGCATCGCGCGGGCGCGCCACCGGGATGATCCTGACCGGCATGGGGCGCGACGGGTCCGAGGGGCTGCGCCAGATGCGCGCGAGCGGCGCACGCACCTTTGCGCAGGATGAGGCCAGTTCGACCGTCTATGGCATGCCTCTTGCTGCTTGGGAAAACGGCGCTGCCGAGGACCGTATTCCGCTCGACCGGGTGGCCGACACGCTGCTGCGATCGGTCGGCCAGGGTGCCCGTGGACCGGGCGATAACAAACTGACAGCTGCCCAGCCGGGCGGTTGGCCAACATGAAAGGAAGACCAACATGACCGAATTGCTGGCCGAGAAGACGGCGGCGCCGATGGACCCGCATCTGAGCGTGGACGAAAGCGACAACATCGATGACATGTACCTCACTTTCGCCGTTGCCGGTGAAGACTATGGCGTGACCATCGGTGTCGTGACCGAGATCGTCGGCATGCAGCGTATCATGCTGGTGCCCGATGTGCCGCATTTCATCAAGGGCGTCATCAACCTGCGTGGCAAGGTGATACCGCTGATGGACGTGCGGCTGCGCTTCGGCATCCCCGAGAAGGAATACGACGAACGCACCGTCGTCATCGTGCTCGACCTCGGTGAGGCGCCGATCGGACTGATCGTTGACGCGGTCAGCGAAGTTCTGGAAATCCCGGCCGAGAATATCGACCAGGCCTCGAGCTTCCGGTCCTCCGACCGCCAGAGCGTCGTGCGCGGCCTCGGGCGGATCGGTGAACGCGTCGCAATCCTGCTGGACGAACGGGTGCTGGTGTCCGACGTGGACGTCGCCATTCCCGAAACGCTCAAGGCCTGATCCATGCGCGTGCTCATCTTCAACCAGAAGGGCGGGGTCGGCAAGACCACCACGGCCATGAACCTTGGCGCGGCGCTGGTCCGCGACGGGGCAGGCACCGTGGTGCTGGCCGATCTCGACCCGCAGACGCACCTGACCGCGGGACTTGGATATATCGGCCAGGAATTCGACTGGACGGTGGCCGACTGGATCGCCGGGACGCCGGGCGCGCCTGTGCCTGTTGAAGCTGAGCCGGGCCTGTCGCTGATCCCCGGCTGCACCGACGCGGCGCCGGGCGAACGGCCTGCAGGGCAGCTCGATAGCTGCGGGGCCGACTGGCTGCTGATCGACGCACCGCCGACCTGGTCGCCGCAACTCGCCGCGATGATGGAACAGTGCGACCTCGTGCTGTGCCCGCTGGAGCCGGACTTCCTGGGCCTTCAGGGCATCAATCGGCTTATGCGGTCGATGCAGGAGGCGGCGCTGCCCTGGTCGCGCCTGCGCTTCGTTCTGAACCGGGTCAACCAGCGCCTGATCGTGCACCGCGAAGTGCGCGACCGGCTGGTCAAGCGGTTCGGGCCGGATACGGTGCTGCCCGCCGTGGTGCACAACTCGGTCCAGCTGGCCGAGGCGCCCGGCCACGGACGGACCATTTTCGGGCATGCCCCGCGCAGCCGCGGCGCGGCCGACTACACCCGCCTTGCACGTCACCTCGCCGCGCTGGCGGCTCCCGCCGAAACCCTGTCCGCCACCGAAAGGAGTGACGCGCTATGACAACAACGCCGAAACGGACCTCCCGTCGCGCCGCGCCGAAATCGCCAAGCAACGATCCGCTTGAATGGCTTGCCGACGATGACACCACAACGCCAGCGCCGCTGCCCGCGGCGGCGCCCGAACCCGAAACTGCAAGCGCCGCGAAAGCCCCCGCAAAAACCGCGCCCAAGAGGACCAAAGCCATGCCGACCAAAGAGACCGTGACCGAAGTGAGAAGCCTGTTCCAAAAGCCCAATGTCGGCGAAACGCTCCGCTACCTCAGCAACCCCGTGATGCTGTCCGACAGCAACCACGTGATCCGCGTCGTCAACAATGCCGCCGTCAAGATGCTGAGCCGCATCGAAAGCGAAATCCGCCGCGATCTGCCGAATTTCCGTGCCGACGACCTGGTCGGCAAGTCGATCGATGTGTTCCACAAGAACCCAAATCACCAGCGCGCACTGCTGGACGGCATGAAGGAACAGCATTCGGCGAAGTTTACACTGGGCGGCGTCCAGTTGGCCTTCATGGCGACGCCGATCTTCAAGGAAGACGGCGAGTTGGACGGTGTCATCGTGGAATGGCGCGACGAACGCTCCGCTCAGCGCGAATTGCTGCGCGAGGAGATCGAGAAAATGGCAATCGCCCATAACGAGGGGATGATCGAAACCTACATCGATCTTGATCGCTTCGACGTCGAAACCGCCGAAACTGCACGGCTCGTCAACGAAATGGTCAAGAACCACATCGCGACAAAGAAGAGGATCATCGCTGTCACGGAAGAGTTCGGCAAGGGCAACTTCGATGTGGAACTCGAGCAGTTCTCGGGCCAGCGTGCCTTCATCAACGTCGCCGTCGAAAAGGTGCGCGAACGGTTCAAGGCCGTCGTCGGCGAAATCAGCCGTCTGTCGGACAGCATCGTGGACGGGCGTCTCGACGTTTCGGTGAACCGCGACGGCTTCCAGGGGGAATACCTCGATATCGTGAACTCCTTCGACCGCGCCTTCAGCAGCCTGAACCAGTCGTTCAACACGATCGCGGCGCAGGTGGACCAGGTTGGTCAGACCGTGTCGCAGATGAACGATGCATCGCAGTCGCTGGCCGAGAATTCGCAGATCACATCTGCCTCGGTGGACGAAGTGTCCGCGTCGGCGGAAGAGACAGACGCGCAGGTCAAGGCCAATGCCGAGGCGGCCCGCAACGCTGACACGCTGGTCAACGCGGCCTCCAAGGTGGCCGAGGAAGGGTCGCGCAAGGTCGACAGCATGGTCGGCGCGATGCAGGACATCAACGCGTCCTCGTCCGACATCGCCAAGATCATCAAGGTCATCGACGAGATCGCGTTCCAGACCAACCTTCTGGCGCTGAATGCCGCGGTGGAAGCCGCGCGCGCCGGCCAGCACGGGCGCGGCTTCGCCGTGGTGGCGCAGGAAGTGCGCAACCTTGCCGGCCGGTCGGCCAAGGCTGCGCGCGAGACGTCTGACCTGATCGAAAGTGCGACCGACCGTGTCGGCGCAGGCGTGCGCATCGCCAACGAGACCAGCGAAGCGTTCGAGAAGATCGTGTCCGACATCGAGCAGGTCAAGACGCTGGTGCAGGAGATCAACAGCGCAAGCGAGGAGCAGTCCCGCGGCGTGGCTCAGATCAACCAGGCGATCGGCGAAGTGGCCAAGACTGCGCTGTCGACCAGCCAGCAGGCGGACGAGCTGTCGGCCACCGCGCAGCAGATGACCGCGGCGACCACCCACATGACCAAGGAAATCCAGCGTTTCCGCCTGCGCGAGGTGAAGCCGCAAACCGAATTCGGCGCCACCGCGCTGGACCAGCTGTCGCCCGAATTGCTTCAGCAGATCCAGATGATGATGGCCGCCGGGGCGATGCCCGCCGCGGCGCCGGCCAAGCCCAACGGTGCCCTCAACGGCAAGGTCAACGGCAACGGCAAGGTGAAGTCCGGCGATCACGACGAACGCGGCTTCGAGATGTTCTGATCCCAAGCCCGCGCCACGAGGCGCGGGCCCCAATCCCCACGGAGAGACCAAGATGGCCCACAAGGTTATGATCGTTGACGATGCCGCCATGATGCGGCTCTACATTTCCAGCTTCATCTCGTCGCTGCCCGACTTCAAGGTCGCGGCACAGGCGGCGAACGGGCAAGACGCGCTCGACAAGCTGGAAACCACCCCGGATATCGACCTGATCCTGCTGGATATCGAGATGCCGGTCATGGACGGGCTCGAATTCCTGCGCCACGCCAAGCTGAAGACCCGCGCAAAGATCTGCATGCTGTCGTCGGTGACGGTGCAGGGCTCGCCCCACGCCGCGAAGGCGCGCGAGCTGGGCGCGGACGGGATCGTTGCCAAGCCGTCCGGCACCGTGTCCCACGATCTCGAGGAAAAGAGCGGCGAAGAGCTCGCCTCGGTGATGCGGTCGCTGGTCGCCTGACCTGAACGGGCGGGCGCGCGGCGTCCCCCGTCTGGATCCCTAGCAAGGAAAGCGGAAAAAGATGTCTGACGAAATGGACGAAATCTGGGAACTCTATGCGGACGACGGGGCCCAGGCGCTCGATGCCATGGAGGCGGCGCTGCTGACCTTGCAGGAGGGCGACGCGGCCGACCCATCGGTCCAGATCGGGGCCCTGTTCCGCGCCGTGCACACGTTCAAGGGCAATTCGCGGGTTCTGGGCCTGGCCGTGGTGGAAAACCGCGCGCATCTTTCCGAGGATCTGATCGGGCTGGTGCGCGACCGCGGCGTGCCGCTCACGTCCGAGATCGTCGATGTGCTGATGCTGTCTTGCGACACGCTGCGCGGGATGCTGGAGGAAACTGCCTCCACCCGCGCGGACGTGGCGCCGGAGCCGTCAGAAGTGCTGACGGAGCGGCTGCAGGAGATGATTTCAGCCTGCACGGCACGGCTGGAGGGCGGCGCGGTCGGAGAAGGCGAAGGTGACGGGGCAGCTCCCGCCGCGCCTATTCCGTCGCCGCTGGACGCGTCGGTGTTCGATGTTTTCGACGACGTGGATGACACGGACGACGCCGGTGACGGTGCCGGACCGGAGGCCGCACCGCTGGACGCGCCCGCCGACCCCGACGCGGTCACGGCGGAGGATGCTGCGCCTTCACCGGAATCCGCGGTGGAGGCCGCCCCGGCTGCCGGCGAAGCGGAACCAAAGCCCGCCGCGCCGCGGCTGTGCGATGACCCGACCTATCGCGACATCTTCATAGGCATGGCCAACGAAGCGATCGGCAAGCTGGACGCCCTGCTTGCGGCGGGTGGCGACGAACTTGGCGCGCAATCGGCCAAGCAGGCTGACCAGCTTGGCTATGCGGCGGGCCAGATGGGCCTTGACGACTGGCAGGCCCGGCTTGATGCCTTCGTGCAGCAGATCAAGGGCGGCGGCGACGCATCAGCCGACATCCCGGTGCTGTTGGCTGATCTGCGGGCGCTCCTTGACCGCGGCATCGGAGCCTCGGCCGTGCCGAGCGCGGATGAGGGCCAGGACGCGGCAGAAACGGACGTTCTGGCCGCGATGCAGGAATATTACGGCGCTGTGGCTGAGCTTGGGCTCGGGTTCGCCGAGGGCAGTACCCCGGATCCCGCGAGGCAGGCGGAACTTGCCGACGCGATCCGTGCACTGGCAGTGGCCGATGGGTATGTCCGGCTGGATGCCGCCGCAACCGAGCTCGGCGCGGCTGTTGACGCGGCCGGGTATCGCCGGGCCGAGTTGCAGCTTTACGAGGAGCTTGCCTCCATCGAACGGGTGAAGCCCGCACGCGGCGGCGAGGAGTTCATCGCCCCCAGCGCGTTGCTGGAAACCTGGTGCGCCGATCACATCTATGACGTGCTGGGCGAGTTGCGCAAAATTCTTGACAAGCTGCGCAAGGACTACGACCGCGAGGCTCATTTCGCCGAATTCGAACGCCAGATGCGCTTCGTCTATCACGCCTGCAGTCATTTCCGCATGGAAACCGCCGCGCAACTGACGATGGCGCTGGTGGACCTGTTCTCGCGGGTGAGGGTCGGCGGCGACATGCCGGACGCCATGCTGACGCATATTGCGCGCGGGTTCCTCGACACGCTCGAACTTGTGTTCGACGCTCTGGATCAGGGTGACACCCCGGACATGGAAGCGATCAACCAGCTGTTCGAGGAAGCCTCGAACGCTTGTTTCGTGTCCAGCGGGCTGGTCACCGCGCGCACTATCGAGAAGCGGCTGGGCCTGCCCGAGGCGTTCCACCGCGTGTTGTCGCCCGAAAGCGTGCGGGAGGCGCAGGCCGCGATCGACGAGAAGCTGTCCTTCTACATCGTGCGGGCCGACCTCAACCAGGACCAGGCCAAGGCCGAGGCGTTTCTTGACTGGATCGGCGCGGGTGAGGCGAAGATGATCACCAACGTGACCGTTTTCACTGAAACGGACGTGGTCTTCGACTTCCTGCTCGCATCGCGTCGGGACAGCTCCGAACTTGTGGAGGCGCTGGCCACCATCGATGCGTCGGGCAAGAACCTGTCGCTGATGCAGGCACTGGCCGCCGGGTCGGAGGAGGACGCGGAGGCAGCCGCGCCAAGCGCCGAGGACGTGCCGACTGAAACCTTGGCCGCACCTGCCAGTATAGGCAATACGATCCAGCTTATCGAGATGATCGGCGAAATGGCTGCCGGGCAGGCGATGGTTCAGCATATGCTGAGCGCCGTCGCGGCACGTGACCTCGTGCACGAAATCGAACTGGCGCTGCGCGAAGCCGGGGTCGAACGGGTCGACCCGACTGTGTGGCGCGCGCTGCGCGACCGGCTGGACGACTATGGCGATGCCATCACGCAGGTCGCCGATGCCGAAGCGCAGTTGTCCGAACAGGTGACACGAATCCAGGAGGCCGGGGTCGCGCTGCGCTCTCGCCCGGCGCAGGCTCTGCTGCAGTCGCTTGCGGCCTTTGTCGAAACCCGGTCCCGCGCGCAGGGATGCGAGGCGCGGCTGTCAAGCGAAGGCGGAGACATCACGCTGGACCAGACCATCCTCGAGGAAATGCGCGCGCATCTCAAGGCGCTGCTGACCATGCGCATCGCATCGGGGACCGCGCCGACGCGTTTCCATGTCGCCGTGCTGCGCGAGGATGACGGCGTCGTGCTGACACTGGAGGACAATGGCGGCGCGCAGGACGATGACGCAGTGGTGGCCGAGATCGCGGCGGAACTTGCCGCGCGGTCGGGCAGCCTGCGGGTGGCGACGCCTCCCACGGGTGGTATGCGGTTCCACCTGATGCTGCCGCTGAACATGGTGGTTCTGGACGGCATGGTCGTTCGCGTGAGCGAGGTGAACTACGTCGTGCCGCTGGAATCGATCCAGCGCATCCAGCAATGCAAGCCTGCCGACGTGCTGACGATCTCGGCCGGGGGCGGGGCGCAGATGTTGCGCCTGAGCGAGGGTGAGCATGTGCCGATCCATTCGCTGCACGGTGCCAACATCGCAGGGCGTCCGGCCACAGGCGCGGGTGCGGCCCCCGCACCGCAAAAGGCGACGGACGAACGGATCTACGTGATCGTGCGGTCGGCGTCGCGTCAGATCGCGTTGCCTGTGGACGAGTTGCTGGGCCAGCAGATGGTTCTGCTGCGTCCGCTGCGCGGGGTGCTGTCGGGCATGCGCGGGCTGACCGGGATCGCGCTGCTGGCCGGCGGTGACGTGGGCATGGTCCTGTCGGTCAGCCGTCTTCAGGCGGCCTGATTCGGTAATTGGCCTAAACACTTTCCGGATCAGGCCGTTACTAGAATGGACAATGGACGCGACACAGCGAATTCAGGAGAGGCCAGATGAACGTTGCGCTTGCCCGCACCCAGTACCGAAAGGCCGAAAGCACCGCTGCGGCGGAACAGGACAATCCGCACCGGATCATCGAGGTCACGCTGCGTGAACTGGAACGCTCGGTCCAGGTTCTGATTGCGGCGCGGGCGGCCGGGCGATCGTATCCCGACGATCACCTGAACCGGGGCCTGACCGCGGTCTACATCCTGCAATCGAGCCTGGATTTCGAAGCGGGGGCGGAAATCGCCACCAGCTTGTTTCAGGTCTATGAATTCGTGCGCATCCAGGTCCTCAAGGCGTTCCGGCGCGAGCCGGACGCACAACTCGACGACGCGCTGCTGGCGGTGACGGAAATCCTGTCGGCCTGGCGCGAGATCCGCGACCAGGTGGGCTGAGCCGATGCAGGACCGCAGCCCGCCGGGCAAACCCGCCGCCGAGATCATCGTTCTGGCTGAACATATCGAACGGGCGGCAGAGGCGCGCGATTACGGCGCGCTTGCCGATCTCGACACGGCGCTGCGCAGCCAGGCGGTGGCGCTGGCCGAAGGGCGCCACGGCGAGGCAGTGGACCAGATTGCCGTGGGCGCATTGTGGACCGCGCTTGGTGCGGTGCAGCGGGCCGGCGCGATGGTCGATCATCAGCGCGCCGAACTGTCCCGCCGCCGCGGACGCTCGCGCAACATCCAGCTGAAGTACCGGCTGGTGGACGAAACATGAGCCGTCGCGCGACAAAGCATGCAGCGCCTTGCGGGGTCTGCCTTATGATGCGGGGTTTCCTGATCTGCGGGGTCGGGCTGATCTGCCTGATGGCGCTGCGGCCCGCGCCCGTGGTGGCGCTGGCCGGTCGGATGCCCGATGCCGGGATGATCGGCGCCGGGATCGCGCTGGTCGCGGCGCTGTCTTTCGCGCTGCGCCTGCGCGCCCATCTCAGGGACGGCTGACAGCCAGCGCTGCGTGCAGCAGCGGGTCGAGGTAGCGGCTGAGCGCCCGACGCTCGCGCCGACAGGGCGTGCCGTCCTCGGCGCAATGCACGATTTCGACTCCGACACCGTCAAGCGGCAGGTCCAGCGGTGCGGGGCCGAAGGTCGCGGCGGGGAAGATGGCATGTTGGGTCATTTCGGCTCTCCTGGAACTGGGGACTGCGGGATGGTCTGCAAGAACGCTGCCAAGTGAAACCGGCGCCCTGCCGGAGTTTGGCGGGCCGAGAACGGGGAAGGCGGATGCAAGGCAACCTTTACCATTTCGTCGGGGCGATGCTGCCCGCCGCCTTCGGGCTGGCGCTGTTTGGCATGGGTCACCTGATGCTTCCGCCCGCGGTGCCCGCTTTCGATGCGGCGGCCCGCGCAGTCGCTGCTGCTGTGGCGGAGGAAGGCGATGCCGCAGCCGAGGACGGTGCGGCCCCCACAGACGAGGCCGGCGGCGACGCTTCGGGCGACACACAGCCTCAGCCGCGCCATTACGTCCGGATCCAGGAGGCAGTGTCCTCCAGCATCCCGTCGCTGGGCGGAATCGTACAGGTTCAGATCGCCCTTGCCGTCCCCGAACATCAGCGCAACGCAATCCTTGCCACCATCCAGTCGCGGCCCGAGGACCTGATCACGCCGCTGTCCGAAACCCTGCGCGTGACGGCCGAGACTGCCCCATCGCTGGAGGCGTTGCACGATCTGCTGCCCGAAGCCTTCCGCGCCGCCGTGAACGCGCGGTTGGGCGACGACGCGCTGCCTGCGCCCGTGCTCGAAGTACTGATCGTCAGCCTGCTGATCTCGCAATGACTCAGCGGTCTAAAATATTCCGGTAAACGGCCGTTAGACCTTTTGTGGCGACTCTTGTTCCCGGGTCGACCTCCGACGCAGAACGGCATGGTATCCGATGAAACGAGAGCTTTCGCGCGCGCTGGCGCCGGTCCTGAACCGCGTGGTGCCGACACGAGCCGCCCCTCAGGCGGCCGATCCTATCCCTGCGGACGAACTCGTTCGGCGCAAGACACGCCTGCTGAACCGCGACGAGGTCGCGCGCTACCTGCCCGATATCCTCGGGCGGGCGCTGGCGCGCTGCTGGATCGACGGGGCGTTCCGCGACAGGTTCCTTGCCGACCCGAAGGGCATCCTTGCCGAGTACGATGTCTATCTTCCGGACATCTTTTCCATCGCCATCGAAACCGAAGGCGCGTCACGACCCAGAGTTGTGGTCTATGAAAGCAACCCGCGAAATGGTATGCGGAAACGTCTGTTATATCTGCAATTGGTCATGATGGCAGGAAAGTAGGCGAGGAACCGAAAACCGTACCGTCTGCGGAAATCTGGCATGTCGATTGCACTGGACGCAGATGTGGCTTTCGTGGCCGCGTGACGGAACGGCTGGAAGGTTTGGCTTGATGCAAGGCGGCTCACTCATCGACCGGGAACGCGCGGCGGGCAGCATTCCGCGACTTGCCCGGCTCGGTAAGACCCTTGGCGGTCGCAAGGCAGTGACGAACGACATCTCCATGCCACGCATCAGGGTGCAGTCGCGCGACGACAGTACTGCGATGCGCAACATCATACTGTTCGCGCTGCTTTGCGTTCTTTGGATCCTGGGCGAGGCGATCAGTCATTCCGGGCAGGTGGTGCAGCACTATGCCGCCATGATCGCACCGCATATCGCAAGCAAGGCCTTCGTCGTTGCACTGGTGCTGTTGCCACCGCGAAAGCTGTGGCTGGCAGCGTTGCTGTTCCTCGCTCTCTACGGGGGCAGCTTTCTCGTACCGCAGATGCGTACCCTCCCGATCGAGGGCGCAGAGGCGCAGCTGATGGTCCATGCCCTCGCCTTCGAGGTCAATTTCGCGCTGGCGCTGATCATCGGCATGATCGCGCGCAATTCCGGCGACTGGCTGGTGCGCCTGTTCCCAGAGGTCGACCGAAGGGTGCTGCAGGTGATCACCGCCGGCGCGCTTGTCGCCCTCCTGTCGCCACTTGCCTACCTCGCGCTGTGGGGCATCGGGGGGGCGCTGCGTCTGCCCGGCTGGAGCGAGATCGGCCTGTCGCTGGACCAGATCGCCCGAACCGTTCAGCGCGGGGTCTGGGGCGGGCTGGTCGTGGGCATGTTCCTGCTGCTGATCAGCTTCCCGATCAAGCGGCTGGATCTGACCTTCTCGATCGTCAGCGCGTTGAGCATCGCGGCAATTGTCATCGGCTGGAAGCTCGGGCTGTCCGAGTTTCCGGAACTGGAGTTGGCCGTCGCGCTGCTTATCCTTTCGATGGCGCTGCCCGCCGGGACAAGCGCGATCCTGATCCTGTTCATATCCGTCGTCATCCCGCTGCTGACCTGGTTCTCGGTGGCGCCCGAGCCGATGGAGGGTCACCGCCATTTCACGCTGGACGTGTTGACCGTCGCAGTCCTGTGCGGCGTGGCTTTCGTGATCGTCGTGAAGTACGCGGTGCGCAGCGCGGCGCATCGCCAATCGGTGACCGAAGAACGGCTGGAGCGGCTTTACGATTTCGCCGATGTGGGCCGTTTCTCGGTCGATCTGCGGGGCGGTGTGGCGTGGATCGACCCGGCCGCGCAGCGCATGACGGGGATGCCCGCGCGCTTTCCCATCGCGGCGTTCATGCGGCTTGTTCATGCCGAGGACGCGGCGGCCCTGACCCGCGCCTTCTCCGATCAGACCGGGCAGAACCGTATCGTGTCTGCCCAGATCAGCCCCGAGGAGGGCGGCAACCATCGGGTCGTGAAATTCTATTTCTGGTACCAGAAGGCGGCAAAGGGCGACCACTTCGCGCACGGCTTCGTCGTGGACGTGACCGAGGAACACGACCGGGGTGTGGAACTGGAATCGGCGCTGGCCAAGCTGTCGGAAAAGCAGCAATTCCAGAGCGAGCTGTTTTCGATGGTCTCGCATGAACTGCGCACGCCGGCCTCGTTGATCTCTATGTTTATCGAGAAGATGGACGAGGGCGAGCAATGGTCAGCCATCGGACCCAAGATGAAAAAGGTCACGGCGGAACTGCTGGAAACCCTTGCCGACATTCGCCAGACCGTGCAGCCGGAAAAGAACCTCCCGGTGTCGTTGCGTCCGATCGTACCCATCGAATTGATGGAAGAGATCAAGGCGAATTACGACCTTGCGGCCGGTAACAAGAACGTCGGCATCGAGATCCTGGTCGGCAACGGCACATTCGACACGAGCGAGGGCGATGTGCACCGCTTGCGCCAGGCCATCGCCAACCTGTTGCGCAACGCGATCCTGCATTCGGACTGCACCACGATCAGCCTCAGCTACGAGGCTCATGAGACGTCCGAAGGGCGCGTTGGCCTGTGGAGCGTGGAGGATGACGGCCGCGGCATCCCGGCTCAGGATGTCGACCTGCTGTTCGAGCCGTTCCAGCGCGGGCCTGACATGCCCGACAAGGCGGACGGGTCGGGTCTTGGCCTGTACATCGTGAAAAGCTCGATCGAGCTTCTGGGCGGGTCCGTCACCTACAAGCCGGGCCGCAACGGCGGGGCGCGGTTCGAGTTGCGGGTGCCGGAATTCCGCAACGCGCAGACGCGCGGCGCGGACGCGCCCCAAGGTGCGGCGGTCGTCCCGGACCGCCCGCGGTCGCGCCCGTCGGACGCGCACAGGGACAAGGTCCAGGCCCATGTGCTGCTGGCTGAGGATCATCAGATGATCCGCGAAGTGATGGGCGGCACGCTGCGCAAGATGTTCGCCCGCGTGTCGCTGGCCGAAACAGGCACCGAAGCGCTTCAGATTTTCCGGTCGGACAAGCCCGACCTCGTGATCACCGACCTTTTCATGCCGCAGATGTGTGGCGACGAATTGACGACCGAGATCCGACGCTACGACAAGTCCGTTCCGGTGATCGGCATCACGGCAGCGATCATGGGCGATGACGCGGCGCGTTTCCGCGCGGCAGGGGCGACCGCGGTGCTGGCCAAGCCGCTCACGCGGTTGCAACTCGAAGCGCTGTCGGACGAGTACCTGGGCGCGACCGCCAACACGTCGGGGCGCGGCGCGGTGGCGTGATGACATGCACGCCTCGCCGCAATGCCTGCGCCGGGAAAGCCTTCAGGCGACAACAGGAAACCCCCGCTGCGCTGGCAGGCGGGGGTCGTTGATCATACCGGGCCGTGATGTGGGTCGGGCCGTGATCTGGCAGATCACCGACAGACCGGCACGCAAAGGTTGCGGTCAGCTGGTCAGGTCACGATAGCTTTCGAACAGATTGTCGGCGATGCGGTCGTGGTTGATCGGATAGTTGCCGTCCGTGATCGCCTGCTTGATCCGCTGAACCGTGTCCATGTCGAAGGGCGGCCCCGAAGCGAGGCTTGCGGGCAGACGGGTGTTCGCGGCCTTGCTCAGGGTCACCTGGTCGGCAGCTGAGGCGGGTGCGGGTGCGGACGCGGCCTTGGAGGGTGCCTGCGCCGCCGGCGTGTCCGTCTCGATCTTCATGAGCCGGGACCGGCCGGATATGGAGAGAGGATCAACCATTGTGTACTCCTGTTTCCCCCAGATAACGACCTTCGCTCAATTTAGTTTAGCGTGCACGGAGATTTTGTTCGGACCAGCCACATAGCCTTTGATCACGCGCCCGGAGGCGCGGTTCTCGATATCTATGAGGTCACCCTGTTGCCCATCCTGAAGCGCGATTCCCGGCGCAGTGACCGATACGATACCGCCTTCGAACGCGATCGCAACAGGTTTTCCGCGCGTGACGACCCAGTCGCGTTCCAGGTGCCGGGCCAGAACGACATGTCCGGCGCCAAGGTTGGTGGCAAGCCGCCGCCCAACCAGCGCATCAATGCGGCCGAATGCGCCGGTTCCGGTGCCCACCGCGGCGGGAGCAAGCGCGATGTCGTCCGGGCCGATCACGGCACCGGCGGCCAGCGGACCGACCAGCGTGGCGACCAGCGGGCCCTGCGGGGTCTGCGGGGCGGGTTCCGCCATCACGGGCGCGGCGGGCAGCCCGGTACGCACCGCGCGCGACCACGGCGCTGGACCGGCGCAGGACAGTTCCACCGTGCTCCAGTCGCCATTGCGGGGGGAGACCGCAGGCGCGGACCCGCAGGCGGGATAACGCCGCGCGCTGGCGATCTCCGGACGCGCCGAAAGGCCCTCTTTGGCCAGCGCGGCCGTGACCAGCGCGATCACGTCGTCGCCGCCCAGCCCGGCCGGAAACCCCGGTGCCGTCTGGCCCGGGGTCGCAAGCGCGCACAGCAGCGCGGCCGTGAGGAAGCGGGGCGGTCTCACAAGCCAGCCTCCAGGAATTCGACCCGCAGCCCGTTGAGTTGCGAGGGCCGACGCGTCGGATCCAGTGGTTCCAGTGCGACGCTTTCGCGGTCGATGGCCAGCACTTCGAGAAAGCCGAAGTTCTGGCTTGGGTCCACGATCACCGCAAGGGCGCCCCGGCGCAGACCGTGGCGGCTTCCGATCGGCGCGGTGACCAGATCGCCCGCCACTGACAGGCGTGCCTCGGGCGGCTGGCAGGCCAGCGCGTCGAGCATTCCGGTGAAGGTCTTTTCGATCGTACCGGCAAGATCGGCTTCTGCCCGGGCGCGCGGGCGGCCGTTCAGCTGGCTCAGGCTGTGCAACTGCGGCACGACGGTTTCGGTGCCGATCTCGCGCCGCACCACGCGGCCCGTGCCTTCGGTGAAGCGGAGTTCGGTGTGCATCGTGACCGTCTGTCCGCTGGCGCGGATCTCGATCACCGTTTCGAACGCCGTGTCGCCGCCGCGCTGCACGATCGGCCCGCGCGTGAGCGAGGTGTAGTCGAAGGCCGCGTTCACCGGCATTTCCTCGGTTGGGCGGCTGCGGTCGGTTACCCGGTCGAGATGCGTGGCGGGGTGGCGGTCCAGCAGGTCCACGAGCCGCACCGCAAGGGTGCTGGCGAAGGCCGCAGACCAGGCAGGCGCGGCGGGAGAGACCTGGATCGCGGGCGCGTAGGCGGTCACGACAAGCTGGCGGTTGCCACCGCAGTTTAGCGGCGTCGCCTCGCCGACCTGGGCGCGCACCCGCACCTTCCAGTAGGCGCCCTCGCGGTGTGCATCGAGAAGCTGGTGCCGCAGGATGCGTCCGCGCGGGCGCAGGATCGAAAGGTCTGCGGTGATGACACCGCGGTCCATCGCAGTGTAGCCCTTCAGCTCGGCGCCGCCTGCCAGCGCGGCGGTCAGCAGCGCATCTGCCAGCGCCCGACGCCGTGCACTGTCGCTGTCGGCGGTGGACCGGATCGCGGCGATGCCGGTCGCTTCGACCCACAGCGTGCGGTCGTTGCCTGCACGCGCGGTCTGCACCGCCAGTCCGGCGGCTACGGCGAGGATGAGAAGGATCAGGCGTATCATGGTCAGTACCCCCGTGCGGCTTTGACGATGTAGCGCACCGTGTCGGGATCGATGGCCAGCACCACCTCGAAGCTGTCCGACCCTTTCGGCGTGATCCGCACGGTGCGTGCGCCGCGGATCTCGCCATCGACCTTGCCGCGAAGAACGTCGTCACGCAGCACGGCATCCTTGACCGTGGTGTTGGAACTCAGCTTCAGCCCGTGGATCTGTTCCACCAGATCGCGCATCGCCTCCATCCGGGCGGCACGCATTGCGAGAATGCGGCGCTGGTTCAGCGAGTGACCCGGCTGGCGCGAGACCTGCGCAAAGCCGAGGCCGGTCAACTGCGTGACCGTGCCGGTGCTGCGCGTCACCGACGGAGCAGCGGCACGGACCGCGGAGGCATTGTCCAGGTCGTCCTTGAGCACGGCCAGTTGCCGGGTCTGAGGGTCGGCGCCGAGCGGCAGCGAACTGGTGGCGGAACGGTGCATGGGAAGGCAGCCCGCGGTTGCGGCGCACAGGCACAGCAGGGCCAGTCGGGCGGCGGATTGGCGGGGGCTTGTCATGGGCACTCCATCGGGAACGGGGCTTGCTTTGCGGACCGGTCCTGCAAGGGCCGTGCCAGACGGCGCATCCGGGCCGGGGTCCAGCGTCGGAGGCGGCTGGCACGAGGCTTGCACCATTGTGGCGAGACGCGACCAGCGCCCAGCCGTACGCTGCGCCGCGATACCTACAGGAGACCCGTTCATGACCGCGATCACCGCACCCGGTTCGATGTCCAGAAGCTTGGGCGGCATGCTGATGCCGGTGGGCATCCTGGCCATCGTGGCGATGATGGTATTGCCGCTCCCGGTTTTCCTGTTGGACGCCTTCTTCGTGCTGAACATACTGGTGTCGCTGCTCGTGCTGATGGTGGCGATGCACAGCTACCGCCCCCTCGACTTTTCCAGCTTTCCAAGCGTTCTGCTGATCGCCACCGTGCTGCGGCTGGCGCTGAACGTCGCCTCCACCCGCATCGTGCTGAGCGAAGGACACACCGGAAGCGGCGCTGCCGGCCATGTGATCGAGGCCTTCGGAGAGTTCGTCATTGCCGGCAATTTCGCCGTCGGCATCTTCGTGTTCGCCATTCTCGTGATCATCAACCTTGTGGTGATCACCAAGGGCGCGGGGCGGGTTTCCGAGGTGTCGGCGCGCTTCACGCTGGACGCGATGCCGGGCAAACAGATGGCCATCGACGCCGACCTAAATGCCGGGATACTGACACCCGAGGCCGCCAAGGCCCGCCGCGAAGCCGTTGCCGAGGAGGCAGATTTCTACGGCGCGATGGACGGTGCGTCGAAATTCGTGAAGGGCGACGCGGTCGCGGGCATCCTGATCCTGATCGCAAACATCGTCGGCGGCATGGTGATCGGCACCAGCCAGCACGGACTCGCCCTCGGCGAGGCGGCTGAGCTTTATGTGCTGCTGTCGATCGGCGACGGGCTTGTCGCGCAGATCCCGTCGCTGCTGCTGTCCATTGCCACCGCGATCATCGTCACGCGGGTGTCGTCGGATCACGACATGGCCGGGCATATCGGCACGCAGATGCATGTCACACGGGCCTGGATCCCGGTTGCCGCAGTGATGGCGATCCTTGGGCTTGTACCGGGTATGCCGAACGGGCTTTTCCTGATCGCAGCGGCGGCAGCCGCCGCGCTGGCCTGGATGTCCGCGCGCAGCGGCGGCGCCACGGAGCTTGCCGATGGCGTGCCCACCGATCCGGGCGAGGCCGCGTCGACCACCACCGCACCCGAGGCGATCACCGCGGAGGACGTGACCGACTACTCGCCGATCTCGATCCAGATCGGCTATGGGCTGATTTCGATGATCGACGACGGCGCGGGCGGCAGTCTGATCACCCGGATCACCAGCATCCGCCGAGATGTGTCGCGCGACATGGGTTTCGTCGTGCCCGGCGTGCGGCTGCGCGACGACCTGACGATGCCGTCGAACCAGTACCGCATCCGGATCGGGCGCGCGATCGTGGCCGAGGACGTCGTCTACCCCGATCGCAAGCTGGCGCTGCCGGGCGGCCTGTCTACCCGCAAGCTGAAGGGCATCGCGGTGAAGGACCCCAGCTTCGGGCTGGATGCCGTGTGGATTCAGCCGCACCAGCAGGCCGAGGCCGAGGCGGACGACAACGTGGTGGTCGAACCCGACAGCGTGATCGCGACTCATCTCAGCCAGGTTCTGTACAAGCATGCCGCAGACCTGATCGGGCCGGACGACGTGCAGGTTCTGCTGACCAATCTCGAACGTCTCAGCCCGACACTGGTGCAGGCGGTGGTGCCCAAGCTGATCCCGCTGCACACATTGACCGCGGTTCTGCGCGTGCTGCTGTCCGAACGGATCCCGGTCAGTGACTTGCGCCGGGTTCTGGAAGGGCTCGCCGATCTTGCGGGGCGAAACCTGTCCACGCAGGACATGGCCGAAGCGCTGCGACCCGCACTGGCGCCTCTGTTGATCCAGCAGATCGCGCCGTTGAACCAGCCACTGCCGCTGGTCACGCTGGCGCCGGAATTCGAACAGTTGCTGATGCGCTCGCGGCAGCAGAACGGCGCAGGGCCCCTGATGATCGACATGGGTCTGGCGCAGTCGATGCTGCAGCGCCTGTCGGCCTTGAGCGAGGATCTAGCCGGACAGGGACGGCAGCCCATTGTGGTGGTGTCTGCGCAGCTGCGCCGGCCCTTCGCGGCCTTCCTGCGCGGGCAGGGAGACGACAGCATCGTGCTGGCCGTGAACGAGTTGCCCGACAACCGCAGGATCGAGATCGTGGCCACTCTGGGCGAGACCGGCGCCCTGCCGGGTCCGGCGGCAACATGATGGCGTGCATTGATGCAACCCCGGCAGCGCAGCGCGGCCTGGCGAGAGGACTGAACCGATGATCGCTCCGAAGGGATACAGGGAACAGAGCCCCTCACCGGACCGCCTGGTGGAAGACAACCTGAACATCGTGCGCAGGCTGGCCTGGCACTTCCACGGCCGCGTGGGCCGCTTCATCGAGATCGAGGATCTCTTGCAGGCCGGTTATCTCGGGCTGATCGACGCCAGCCGCCGCTACACGGTGCAGGACGGGGTCAACTTCTCGGCCTATGCGGGCATCCGCGTGCGCGGCGCGATCATCGACTACCTGCGGCGCAACTCGAACCTGTGCCGGTCCACCATCGCGATGCAGAAAAAGATCAAGAAGGCCGAGCAGGTCCTTGAGGGTCGGTTGCTGCGCACACCCGAACCGCATGAAATCGCCGAACACCTGAACATGGAGGTGAGCGAGCTGAAGGACTGGCAGTCCCAGTTCCAGGCCAACCAGGTCCGCTCGCTGGACGAGGTGTATTCGGACCATTCGCTGCTGTTCCAGGACCAGACCCAGTCGCCCGAAGAAGCGACCCACAGCAACGAGATGCGCCAGCTTCTGCGCAACGCGATGCGGCTTTTGCCGGAACGCGAGGCGCTTGTGCTGCAGCTCTATTATGTCGAGGAACTGAACGTGTACGAGGTCGCGGCGATCATGGACGTGACCACTGGCCGCGTGTCGCAAATCAAGAAAGCTGCGATCGAACGGCTGCGCGGCCACCTGATGGAAAAGGTTTGACGGAGACGAGGGGCCCTGGCGCGGGGCGACTTTGACGCGCCTTGCGCCGCGCCGGACCTGAGACGGCCCCTTGCCCGAACCGCCCGACCCCGAAGGACCGGGCCGGTGGCTAAAGGATGTTGCGGTCGCGGGCGTTGATCACCGCCTGCGTGCGGTTGCGCGCATCGAGCTTGCGGCACACCGACTGCACGTGCATCTTGATCGTGGCTTCCGACAGGTTGAGCGCCGCGGCGATCTCCTTGTTCGGCCATCCCTCTCCCAGCCGCTTCAGCACTGTCATCTCCCGATCGCTCAGAGGACTTGCCTTCTTGTCGGTGTCCTCGGGTTCGGCCTGCATCAGCGCCAGCGGAATATAAGGATCGCCGGACGAAATCAGCCGGATCGCGTTCTCAAGACTGCGGGCCGACATGTTCTTGGTCAGGATGCCCATCGCCCCAAGTGCGATCACCTCATGGACCATCGCATGGTTGGCGTTGCCGGTCAGCAGCGCGACGGGATTGGGGCTGTTCTTTTCGAGAGCCCGGCTAAGGCCTTTCAGCCCGTTCATGCCGGGCATGTCATAATCCAGCAGCACCACGTCGAACGTCCCGCCGCGGTCGATTTCTTCGAGCACCTTGTCAAGGGTGTTTGTCGTCTTGACTTCGAAATCGTCAACCTGCTGCAGGAACAGGCTCAGCATGTCGAGAACCATTTCGTGGTCGTCCGCGATCATGATGCGAGTTTTTTTGCCGTCTGCCATGATGTGCATGCCTTTTGTTCGGAGCGACCTTCAAAGGAGTATCTGTGTCTTGCAACGCTCAACTTCTACACGCAACTCGATACATCGTCTCCAGACCATTCGCATGGGCGGCCCACCCCTTATTTTCACGAACAAATCGTTATTTGATGGTTACATACAGAGTATGGACTTGACCACACCCTAATTGCGCGGCCGACGGGTCGGGGTGGCAAATCCCTAACTTCAGGTTGTGCGCTTCCGTACCAACGAACGGTCCCGAAATCAAAAGGATGGGTCCATGCGTCGAAAACTCCACCCGGCAGCGCGCAAAAGCAGGATGTACCGCGCACGAACAACATAGCACGATTCGCGTGGAGGCCCGCCGGTCGGTTGGGAGTAATTCAGCCTACGGGGCCAGAGGGTGGGCGACGGGAAAATGCAATGAAACTGATCATTCGGCTGACAGCTGGAACACTTCTTCTTCTATCGCTTGTCGCTTGCGCACTGCATGTCACCCATTCCGGCACTGTCCCGGTGCCCCCACAGATGCCCGGTACGCTGCGCATCGCCACCCACAACGTGCACTACATCGTCCTCGGCGCGGACCGGGAGGGGCGTTGGACCGTGGCAGATTGGGAGGCACGCAGGGGCGCACTCGACAGCGCCTTCAAGGAACTCGGCGCCGACATCGTCGCGTTTCAGGAAATGGAAAGCTTCTCGCGTGGCAGCGACGGGTCCGTGAATCTCGCACGCGATTGGCTGCTTGCGCGCAACCCGGCCTATGCGGTTGCTGCGAGCGGCGACTGGCGGGTTTTCCCGTCGACCCAGCCGATCTTCTATCGCCGCGACCGTCTGCGCCTTGTCGATGAGGGCTGGTTCTTCTTCTCGGATACCCCCGACGTGATCTATTCGCGCACCTTCAACGGATCCTACCCTGCGTTCTGTTCTTGGGCCGTGCTGCAGCCTCTGGATGGCGGGCCACCGCTGCACGTGTTCAACGTGCATTTCGAATACAGCAGCAGGTCCAACCGTCGCCTGTCGGCCGAACTTGTTCGCGACCGGATCGCGCCGCGCATCGCCGCGGGCGACGCCGTCGTTCTGGCGGGGGATCTGAATGCGCTGCACGGCGCCCGAACGATGGCCATCCTGCAAGAGGCCGGACTGGATTTTCCACCCGTGCCGGGCGCGACCTTTCATTTCGACCGGGGGCTGAACCTGTTTGGCGCGATCGACCACCTTGGCGCCGGGCCGGGGGTGCGGCCGGTCGCCGGGCCGGTCGTGCTGCGCCGTTCCTATGACGGTCAGTGGCCGTCCGATCACTATCCGGTGCTGGCGGATTTCGACCTTTCGCGCTGACCCTCAGGTTGCATGTGTCCCCTCAAGGCGACGCTGCGTCAGCCGCTTCGGTGCCTTTGCGCGGCATTTTTTCATGGATTTCATGGGCTGAGCCGGCATTATCGGACCCACAAAAATCAGTCATCCGGGGAGGAAGACACATGAAGACGTATCTGGGCGGTGCCGCAGTCGCGGCGCTGGCGATGGGCTTTGCGACCGAAACGCTTGCGACCGAATGGAACGTGTCGCTTTGGGGCAAGCGCCGCGCCTTCACCGAACACGTGGAAAAGCTGGCCGAGCTTGTGTCGGAAAAGACCGGCGGTGAGTTCACAATGAACATCAGCTATGGTGGCCTGTCGAGCAACCGCGAGAACCTGGACGGGATTTCCATCGGCGCATTCGAGATGGCGCAGTTCTGCGCCGGTTATCACCCCGACAAGAACCCGTCGATTACCGTGCTCGAACTGCCGTTCCTTGGCGTCAGCACGCTGGAGCAGGAGCGCGAGATCTCCATGGCGGTCTATGCGCACCCGGCGGTCGCAGCGGATCTCGCGCGCTGGAACGCGACACTTCTGATGCCGTCGCCGCTGCCGCAGTACAACCTCGTAGGTGTGGGCGACACGCCCTCGTCGCTGGCCGACTTCGAAGGGCTGAGTGTTCGTGCGACCGGCGGGATCGGCGCCGCCATGGAAACCGTGGGCGCGGTGCCGACTTCCATGTCGGCCACCGAGGTGCGCCAGGCGATGGACAGCGGCGTGATCAAGTCGGCCAGTTTCGCGCCGCACGCGCACATGTCCTTCGGCACGATCGAGAACGCGAACTGGTGGACGACCAACCTGAACCCCGGCACGGTCAACTGCCCGGTGGTGGTGAACACCGACGCGCTCGACAGTCTGTCCGACGCCCATCGCGACGCCCTTCTGGGGTCGGTCGACGAAGCGCTCGATTACTATATCGAGTATTACAACAACGAAACGATGGCGGCTTGGGGTCCGGCGCTGGACGAACGCGGGATCGAGCGCGTGACCTTCGCGCCCGAAGAGATCGCCGCGTTCAAGGCCGCCGCGGCAGAACCCGCCGCGCAGGACTGGATCGCCGAGAACAGCGCCCGCGGCCTGCCCGCGCAGGAGCTTTACGACATGGTCACCGGCATGGTCGCCGAGGGCTCCTGACGCCTTGCCGGGGCGGCGACCGTCGCCGCCCCGTTTTTCCAGAAAGGACGGGTTCGGATGGCGGGCGGATCGCAGGTTCTGACCGATGACAGCCTCGTCAGCCGGATTGACCGGGCGCTGCTCCGGCTGGAGACTGGGCTGGCGCTGCTAAGTGGCCTTGCAGTGTTCGGTTTGATGCTGCTGGCGGTCGCGTCGGTCGGCGGGCGCAATTTCATGGGTCGGCCGCTGCCCGGCTATGTCGACTGGATCGAACAGGCCATGCCGCTGATCGCGTTCATGGGCATCTCCTTCGCGCAGCGCAACGGCGGGCATATCAGGATGGATCTTGTCGTCGGCGCGCTGAAGGGACGGGCGCTTTATCTTGCCGAACTGGTCACGACGCTTCTGGTTTTGGCGCTTGTGGTGCTGCTGATCTGGGGCAGCTGGGCGCATTTCGACCGCAGCTTCGATTTTGCCGCCCCGCTTTGGAGCCGCGACAGCAGCATGGATATCGGCCTGCCGATCTGGCCCGCCAAGTTGCTTGTGCCGGTGGCGCTGTCGGTGCTGGCGCTGCGACTTGCGCTGCAGCTTTGGGCCTATGGGCGGGCGCTGGCCAGCGGCACCGACACGCCGGTCGCGGTTCCGCTGGTGCTGGATGCCGCAACTGTCGCCGCGCTGGAGGCCGCGCAACTGGACGGTTGCGCCGATACGCCCGGGAAAGGCCGCTGAGATGGACAGTATCGACATCGGCCTTGCGGTCACGGGCGGGCTTCTGGTCTGTGTCATCCTGGGGATGCGGGTCGCCTTCGCGGCGGCACTGGCGGGTCTGGTCGGGCTGGTCTGGATCTTCTGGTCTCGCAAGGGCTACGCGCCCGAGGAACTGGGATGGGCGCTGACCGTCGCTGTCAAGACAGCGGGGCAAGTGCCCCATTCCAAGGTTTCGAGCCAGGCGCTGAGCCTGATACCCACCTTCATCCTGATCGGATACCTTGCCTATTACGCGGGCCTGACCCGTGCCCTGTTCGAGGCTGCCAAACGCTGGATTGCCTGGGTGCCGGGCGGCCTTGCCGTATCCACGGTCTTCGCCACAGCGGGCTTTGCAGCCGTCTCGGGCGCGTCAGTCGCCACATCGGCCGTCTTCGCGCGCATCGCGATCCCGGAAATGCTCGCCATCGGATATGACAAGCGCTTCGCGGCGGGAGTGGTGGCGGCAGGCGGCACGCTCGCCTCGCTGATCCCGCCATCGGCGATCCTCGTGATCTATGCCATCATCGTGGAACAGGACGTGGGCAAGCTGCTGCTGGCGGGCTTCATTCCCGGCATGTTCTCTGCGGTGATCTATGCCATCCTCATCGTGGGAATGGCGCTGACGATCCGGGGTTTCGGCCCGCCGGTCGGCGGCTTCACATGGCGCCAGCGCTTCGCGTCCCTGCCACCCGCGTTGCCGATCGTGTTCGTGGTCGTGACGATCATCTTCTTCGTCTACAACCCGTTCGGCGGCGACGCCTGGGGCACCCCCACCGAAGGCGGCGCCATCGGCGCCTTCGTCGTATTCCTGATGGCGCTGTGGCGCGGGATGCGCTGGCGCCAACTGCGCGATGCACTTCTGGAAACAGCGAAACTGACCGCGATGATCTTCACCATCATCTGGGGTGTTCTGATATACGTGCGCTTTCTTGGCTTCGCCGACCTGCCGGGCGCCTTCGCGGACTGGATCACGTCGCTGACCATGTCACCGATTCTGATCCTCGTGTGTATCCTTCTGGCCTATGCCGTTCTGGGCATGTTCATGGATGCCATCGGAATGCTGCTGTTGACGCTGCCTGTGGTCTATCCGGCGGTGATGGCGCTGAACGGAGGCGCGTTCGTTTCGGCCGAGGACGCGACCTTCGGCATGTCCGGCCCGATGTGCGCGATCTGGTTTGGCATCCTTGTGGTGAAGATGGCTGAATTCTGCCTGATCACGCCGCCCATCGGGCTGAACTGCTTCGTCGTGGCAGGGGTGCGCGACGATCTGAGCGTGCAGGACGTGTTCCGGGGTGTGACGCCGTTCTTCGTCGCGGACGGGATCACGATCGCACTGCTGGTGGCCTTCCCGTCCATCGTCCTTTGGCTGCCATCGCAGGTGTAGCGGCCCGGCGCACTTGCGCCGGGCGCGGGCCGTCATTCGTCCCAGGGCCAATCGTCGTCGTCGCCTGAAGACTTGGCACCAGTGCCCTTCGGCCCGTCATCTTGCGGCTTTTCCGGCCCGTCTTCGGACGCACCATCGGCGGACATCAGCATTGCAGCGGCGGCGGCGAGGTCGGGTCCGGCGGATTTTTGTGGCGGTCCGGAGGGGCCATCGGGTTCGTCGGCGTCGGCGGGATCGTCGTCCCCGAAAGCCGCGAACAATGCCATCGGGTCGTCGGCACTGTCGCCGTTGCCGCCGTCGAGTGCGGCGCGCGTGGCTTCCGCAGGGTCCACACCGTTGCCTTGCACGTCGTTCTCTTCCTCGTCCTCGTCGCCGGTCATCATCAGCAGCATCGCCGCGTTCGACAGATCGAGCGTACCCATCTTGCTGTGGCGGACAGGCTCTGCCGGGGCGGCGGGCGGCTCAGGCAGGGGCTCAGGTTCGGGCTCGGGCGGGGCCAGGGGCAGCGCTTCGGGTGCGGGGGCTGGAGGTTCGGCGGGTTTGACCTTGTGCAGGTCGTCCAGTGCGTCGCGCAGCAGGGCCACACGCGCGCTCATCGCCGCGCGCCGATAGCCGGGACTGGCGGCCGGGTCGTGGAAGGCTTCGCGCAGCGCAGCGCCGGCCTCGTCCGGTTCCCACTTGCGCAGCGCGCGTCGCAGCTTGCGCAAAGGGTGCGTCTTCGTCTTCGGGGCCGTCTTGTCGGGGGCCGTCTCCGCCATGATGCGATCCTTTCGCCGGTTTTCCGTCACTTGGCATCCCGCTTGCAAAACCCGGTCCATATCACCGCCACGGGCACAGATTTCGCCCAGACCGGAAAGGAGAAGCGCCCATGACAGGCATCCGCGAACATCTTGGCATCCACGCCGATGCCCTGATCCTGCGCGAACGGCGCAACGAGGTGCTGGCGTCCAACATCGCCAACGCCGCGACGCCGCATTTCAAGGCGCGCGATTTCGACTTCGCTGCGGAATTGCAGCGCGCCGCCGGGGGCGGGCCGCTGGCCGTGACCAATGCCGCGCATATCGTGCATGGCGACGCGCCGGCTGGCCAGATGGGATATCGCGTGCCGGTCAACCCGTCGCTTGATGGAAACACGGTCGAGATGCCTGTGGAACAGATGGAATTCTCCGAGAACACGGTGCGTTACCAGACCAGCCTCGAGCTGCTGAACCGCAAGATCTCGGGGCTTACACGCGCGATAAGAGGTGAATGATGTCAGGTATCGGAACTGTTTTCGACATCGCGGGACGCGCCATGTCGGCCCAGATGCAGCGGCTGAACACGGTCGCCAGCAACATCGCCAACGCCGACAGCATGGCGGCCTCGGCCGAGACGGCGTACCGGCCCATGCGACCGGTGTTCGAAACGGTTTACAGTGAAGCCGCGCGCAAGGACGGGCTGGCGTCTGTCAAGGTGTCGAGCATCACGACGCTGGACCGCGAGCCGACAAAGATCCTTCAGCCTGACCATCCGAACGCGGATGCGGAGGGGTATGTCTACAAGGCCGCCGTCAGCACCGACGAGGAAATGGTCGAGATGCTGGAAGCCGGCCGCCAGTACCAGAACAACCTTGAAGTCGTGTCCACCCTCCGCACGTTGATGGCCCGCACCGTCACGATGGGCCAGTGACCATGACACCGGACGGAGCGCAGCCATGAACACGATCACGAACACGCAGACGGGAACGCCGGTGCAATCCGCCGCCGCAAACGGCGCACCCGCCCCGAAGAATGCCACGAGCGACCTTGGACAGCAGGATTTTCTGACCTTGATGACAACACAGCTGAAGAACCAGGACCCGTTCAAACCGATGGAAAGCGGGGAATTCCTGGGCACGATGGCGCAATTCTCGACAGTGTCGGGGATCGGCGAGGTCAATTCAACGCTGGACCAGATCGGCGACCAGATCGGCGAATTCCGCATCGCCACCGCGTCCAACCTGCTGGGCCAGGAGGTGCTTGTGCCGGGCAACACGGCGCGGCCAGACGCGAACGGCCGGGTTAGCGGTGCGGTGGAACTGTCGACATCCGCCAGCGTGTTGACGGTCAGCTATTCGGATGCCCGCGACGGCACGCTGCTGCACACCCAGACGCTGGGCGCGCAGGAGGCGGGTATGGTCGGCTTCTCGTGGGACGACGTGCCGTCCCGTATCCGCGAGGCAGGCAGCCCGGTGCTGATCTCGGTCAGCGCCACTGGCGATGCCGGCACCGAGGTGCTGGGGCCGTCGGTCTTCGCGCAGGTCATGTCGGTGACGATGGCGCCGGGGGCCGACGACTACCAGCTCGACGTCAAGGATCACGGCACGGTCCTGGGAAATCAGGTAAAGGGCCTGCGCTGAGCGCGGCCGGTTAACGGGAGAACCTATCATGTCCACGCAGATTGCACTTACCGGTTTGAAGGCCGCTCAGGCCGACATTTCCAACACCTCGCATAACATCGCCAACGTCGGCACCACCGGTTTCCAGCGCAGTCGGGTCGAATTCGGTGACCTGTTCTCGACCTCGCCAATGGCGAACCCGCGCACGCAGATCGGATCGGGGACCAAGCTTCTGGCCACCCAGCGGATCTTCGAACAAGGCGCGGTCACCACGACCGGCAACGCGTTCGACCTCGCGTTGGAAGGTCCGGGCTTCTTCGCGCTGCAGGGCGGCGAAACCGGGGGGCGTGCCTATTCGCGGGCCGGGGCGTTCAACCTCGATCCGTCGGGGCGGGTGATCGATTCCAGCGGCGACTTCCTGCTCGGCTTCCCGGTCGCACAGAACGGGACGCCCCTGTCGCGCGACCCCGCGGCAATGCGCCCGATCCAGATCGCTTCGCAGACCGGCGCGGCGCGGGCCACCTCCACGGTGGAGCTTGACCTGAACTTTCCTGCATCCGGGCAGGGTCGGCAGGCCACGGTGCCCTCGGCGGTCGGCTTCAACCCGGGCGATCCGACCAGCTATGCCTACAGCACGCCCATGTCGATCCTTGATGCCGACGGGCAGCCGGTGGACGCCATCGCCTATTTCGTGAAGACGGCAGAGCCGTCGGCCACCAGCACCGACAGCACGTTCGAGGTGCAGCTGTCCTATCAGGGGTCGGCGATGACCCCGCCCGCAACCCCGCCCGAACTGACCTTCGATGCCTTCGGCACGATGACCGGCGGCTTCGGGCCGATGACGTTCACCAGCCTGTCCGGACCGCTGACGATGGATTTCACCGGCTCGCAGATGTCGAACGACGCGTTCAGCGTGCGCAATTTCGAACAGGATGGGGAAACCAAGCGAAGCCTCAGCAACCTCGAGATCGCCAACGACGGTGTCGTGTGGGCGACCTACGGCACGCAGGAAGCCATCGCTATCGGTCAGGTCGGGCTGGCAAACTTCGCCAACCCGAACGGGCTGAAGCAGATCGGCAACGCGACCTTCGTGGAAACGTCGGAATCCGGTCAGCCGGACATCGGTCAGGGCGGGGCATCGGGCTTCGGATCGATCCGGTCGGGCGCTCTCGAAAGCTCGAACGTGGACCTGACGGCGGAATTGGTGCATCTGATCACCGCGCAGCGCAACTACCAGGCGTCTGCCAAGGCGCTCGAAACCTCGTCCAGCCTGTCGCAGACCATCATGAACATGCGGACCTGAGGCTGATCCGCCATGGACCGCATGATCTATACGGCGCTCAACGCGCTGGCAGTCCGGCGTGACACGAAGATCACGCAGGCCAACAACCTTGCCAACCAGACCGTGCCGGGCTTCCGGCGCGATCTTCCGAACGAGGGCGGCACGCGCTTCCTGCAGACTGACGGGATCGGCAGCACCCGCGCCTTCCGGGTGGAGGACGGTCCGGCCGGCTTCTCGGACGAGGCGGGCTTCCTGAATCCAACCGGAGAGGCGCTTGACGTCGCGATCGCGGACGAGGGCTATTTCTACGCCCAGCCGCAGGATGGAGAGCCATCGCTGACCCGCCGGGGCGACCTGCGGGTCGGTGCAGACGGCATCCTGCGCAACGGCGCTGGCGATGCGATGCTTGACGTCAATCTCGCGCCGCAGCAGGTCCCGCCGTTCCGGTCCATGCTGATCAACGGGCTGGGCGAGGTGCGCATCGAACCGATGAACGGCGTTCCGGGCGAAACGCAGCTGATCGGCACGCTTGCCACCGTGGTGCCGGGCAAGGACGTGACCCTGCGCAAGAGCCTTGACGGGCGCATCCGCGTGCCGGACGGCGCGCTGCCGCCGCCCAACCAGCAGGCCGAGGTGCTTCAGGGCACGCTTGAAGGTAGCAACGTCAACCCTGTCGAGGAACTGATCTCCTCCATTGAGATCCAGCGCGAATTCGAGCTTGGCGTGCGGATGATGTCCACCGCGAAGGAAATGGACGAAGCCGGGGCGCGCCTGATGCGGGCGCCCGAATGATTTTTTGCTAAAATTCCCGCGCCCCCTGCCGTAGCGGGTGGCACGCTGCTTGCAACCTCTTCCTCAGCACCATGACAGTCGCCCGCGATCCGGGCGCACAGGATGAGGAGAGCGGAACATGTCGTCAGGCGCGATGCACGTTGCCAAGACAGGGCTGAACGCCCAGCAGTCCCGGATGCAGGTGATCTCCAACAACCTTGCAAACGTGAACACCACC
The DNA here is from genome assembly GCF_003172915.1 of Meridianimarinicoccus roseus. Lineage (GTDB taxonomy): Bacteria > Pseudomonadota > Alphaproteobacteria > Rhodobacterales > Rhodobacteraceae > Meridianimarinicoccus > Meridianimarinicoccus roseus. The sequence goes on along the minus strand of NZ_QGKU01000033.1, from coordinate 26,727 downwards.
GGGTTCAAACGGGACCGGGCCAATTTCGAAAGCCTGCTTTATCAGGTCTACCGCCCCGGCGGCGCGCAGACCTCGGAAGCGACGGCGCTGACCTCGCCCTCGGCCATCGGCACAGGCGTGCGGATGGTCAACACCGAGAAGCTTTATACGCAAGGCACGCTTGCCAATACCGAGAACGCGCTCGATCTGGCCATCGACGGGCAGGGCTTCTTTCAGGTGCTGATGCCCGATGGGCGCATTGGCTACACCCGCAACGGCACCTTCTCGCGCAACAACGAAGGCACGCTGACCAACTCCAGCGGCTATGTCGTGCAGCCCGAGATCAACATCCCCGAAAACGTCTCGAGCATCACCATTTCGGCGGACGGGATCGTCAGCGTGACCGAGGCGGGCAATGCCGAGCCGCAGGAGGTCGGTCAGATCACCATCGCGCGCTTCGGCAACCCGCGCGGCCTTCAGCCGGTGGGCGAGACGCTGGCGGTGGAAACACCCGCAAGCGGCGCCCCGGTGATCGCCAACCCGCTGGAGGACGGCACCGGCAAGCTGGTGCAAGGCGCGCTGGAAGGGTCCAACGTCAATGTCGTGCAGGAGCTGGTCGACATGATCGAGGCACAGCGCGCCTACGAAGTGAACTCCAAATCCATTTCCGCATCGGACGAGATGATGCGCTTCCTGTCCAACAAACTCTGAGGAGAGCCGCGATGAGATTGCGTGCCTGGATCATCCTGCCGCTTGGCCTTGCCGCGTGCAGCACCTACGTCGAAGAACGCGCTTCGGACGCCTATGCGCCGGTCTATCCCGCCGAAGAGCTTCAGACCCGCGGGAGCCTGCCCACGGGCGCCATCTATGGTGGCGGAAGCATGGGGCTGTTTGCAACGGACCGGCGCGCGGCGCAGGTCGGCGACATTCTCACGGTCGATCTGGACGAACGCTTTGCCGCAAAGAAATCCCAAGCGGCCAGCAGTTCCAAGACCGACGATTTCAACCTGAACATTCCCACCGGTCTGCGCACCGGCATCAACAACTCCGACATCAGCGGCGGCACCGACCAGGCTTTCGACGGCCAGGGATCGGCATCGCAGTCGAACTCGCTGTCCGGGCGCATGTCGGTCGCCGTGGTGCGGCAACTGCCGGGCGGGAACCTCGAGATCCTCGGTCAGAAGAAGCTGACGTTGAACAACGGCGACGAATACATCCGCCTCAGCGGCGTGGTCCGCCAGGCGGACATTTCCGCCGACAATGTGGTGCAGTCCGAACGGATCGCCCATGCGGACATCAAGTATATCGGCGCGGGCCAGATCGCCGATGCCGGCAAGCAGGGCTGGCTGCGCCGCGCCGCCAACACCCTTTCGCCGTTCTGAGGAGGCCGCCATGCTGCGCCCGCTGATCTTTTTCCTGCTCGTCACGACCGGGGCGGCCGTTGCCTCGTCGCCCGGCAACGCGGACCGTCTGAAGGACATCGCGTCGGTCGCCGGGGTTCGGTCCAACCCGCTGGTCGGTTACGGGCTGGTGGTCGGTCTCGACGGGTCGGGCGACGGCAACTCGACACTGACGCGGCAATCCATGCAATCGCTTATCTCGCGGCTGGGTCTGCAGATCGCGGTCAATGACGTTGACGCAAAGAACGCCGCCGCCGTGATGGTGACGGCGGAAATGTCCCCGTTCGTGAAGCCGGGCCAGACGATTGACGTGACGGTGTCCACCGTCGGCAAGGCCAAGTCGCTGCGCGGCGGCACGCTGCTGATGACGCCGCTCCTGGGTGCGGATGGCGAAACCTACGCCATCGCGCAGGGCAACCTCGTGGTTGGCGGGCTGGGCGTGCAGGGCAACGACGGATCGTCCCTGACGGTCAATGTGCCCACGGTGGGCCGGGTGCCGGGCGGCGGGTCCGTCGAACGCAACATCGACACGCCGTTCCTGCAGGCGGAATACCTGTTGCTGAACCTGCACCGCAACGATTTCTCCACCGCCGCGGCGGTGTCGGACGGGATCAACAACGTGTTCGGCGCCGACGTGGCCGTCGCCATCGATGGGACCAGCGTGCGCGTGCGCGCTCCCGCCGACCCGGCGCAGCGTGTTGCCTTCATGAGCCTACTGGAAAACATCGAGGTGGACCCCGCCGAAGGGCCCGCGCAGGTCATCGTCAATTCGCGCAGCGGCACCATCGTGATCGGAGGCAACGTGCGCGTGACGCCGACCGCGATCACGCACGGGTCGCTGACAGTGCAGGTGAACGAGGATTTCAACGTCGACCAGGGCGCGACAGTCGTCGCGGGCGATGGGCAGACCGTCGTCGCCCCCGGCGAGCCGGTAGTGACACCCGACACCCAGATCAATGCGGAACAGGACCCGGCACGCGCCTTCGTCTTCGATCCTGGCGTCTCGCTGTCCTCGCTCGTCGATGCGATCAATGCGGTGGGCGCGACGCCCTCGGATCTTGTCGCAATCCTCGAGGCGCTGCACCGCTCGGGTGCGCTGCGCGCCGAACTCATCATCATCTGAGGTCTCTCGCCATGCCCGATCCGGTCACCTCCCTGCGCGCCCCGTCGCCCGCCGCCGATCCTGGCGCGTTTCGCGCCGCGAAATCGGATCGCGGCGCCGAACTCATGCAGGCCGCGCAGGCCTTCGAGGGCCTGTTCCTGCAGGAACTGGCCAAGGCGGGCCGGTCCGCGAAGCTGGGCGAGGATATCCTCGGCAGCAGCGCGATCGACACGCACCAGTCGATGCTGGACATGGAACTGACCCGGTCGGCCTCGCAGCGCACCCGGTTCGGCATCGCGCAAGCAATTTATGACCAGTTCGCGGCAGCGGTGCCGGGGGCCGGACGCAGCCGATGAGCAACATCCTCGATATCGGCCGGTCGGGCATCCTGGCCTATCGCACCGCGCTTTCGGTTACGGGTGAGAACATCGCCAACGCCGAAACCGCAGGCTATCGGCGCCGAGACGCCGAACTGGCCGAGATCGGCGGCGGGCGGGCGACGCTTCTTTCCAAGGGCACCAACGGGCAGGGCGTCACCGTCAACGACGTGCGCCGCGCCTTCGATGCGCTGCTGGCCGAGCGGACAAACGGCGCGGGCAGCGCGCTTGGAAACTCCCAGGTCATGGCCCGCAAGCTGGCGCAGCTGGAAGACCAGATGCAGCCGGGTGCAGGCGGTATGCTCGACATGATGGACGGGATGTTCGACGCGCTGACAGCGTTGGCGCAGGCGCCTGACGACACCGGGTTGCGGCGTGTCTTCATGACGGCCGGGGACACCTTCGCGGGCTCCGTCCGGTCGATGGCCGAGGGCATGAACCAGCTTCGCACGGCGACACGGGACGAGATGCAGCAGGCGGTCGACATCGCGGGCAGTGCCATGCGCGAACTGGCCGCCGTCCAGAGCCGAATGTCCACAATGGGCGGTACCGCCAGCCGCAACCCGCTGATGGACCAGCGCGACCGGCTGATCAGCGAATTGTCGGACCTGACCGACCTGAGCGTGACCTTCGACGCCGAGGGGCTTGCCACCGTGCGCTTTGGCAGCACGCCGGGCGGCCCGGTCCTTGTCGCGGGTGGCGAGGCGGCCCGCCTGACGCTGACCACCGACGGGCGGATCAGCATCGCGCCGCCGGGCATCGGCGGCACCCCGCAGACCCGCCAGCCGGTGAGCGGGCAGTTCGGCGGCTTCACCGCTGCGATCGGCGCGATCGATGCGGCTCTGGCGGATCTCGATATCTGGGCGGGCGGCATCGCGTCGGACATGAATGCGGTGCATGCGCAGGGGCTGAACGCGTTCGGCGCCTCGGGCGGGGATCTTTTCGCGCTGGACGGCTGGTCGGTGCGTGCCGCGCCGATCAACCGGGGCAGCGCCTTCGCCGATGTCACCGTGACCACCGACGGGCCGGCCCCGGCGGGCCCGCTTCGGCTGATCCGCGACGACGTGGCCAGCGTGTGGAACGCGTTCGACGACGCGGGCACGTTGCTGGGCAGCGGCGCCAACCGGATCGACCTGCCTGGCCTGAGCATAACGCTCAGCGGCAGCGCGGCGGGGGGTGACCTGCTGCAACTGACCGCGACCCACGGTGCGGCGGCGAACATGCGCTTCATGCTGGACGATCCGCGGCAGGTCGCGGCGGCAAGTAGGCTGCAGGTGTCCAACGGCGCGCTCAACAATGGCACGGGCCGCGTGTCTGCCACGCCCGCGCCCGCCACACCCAGCGGGCAGACCGATCTCGGTGCGCTGCTTGGCACGGCGCTGTCGCCACTCGATGCAATTGAATTCCTGCAGAATGGCGTTGTCGGCGTTATTCCGGCGGGCACGCAGGAGGCCCGACTGGCCGGTCTTGGCGTGCAGTCTACCGCAGCCTTCAACGTTGCCGCGCCGGGTGGCAGCACCACGCTAGACTTCACGCTGGCGGGCACTGCCCACAGCGTAGATCTGACGACCGATGCGGATGGCAACCCGGTCACGGCCTGGTCCGACATGGCCACGCTGGCGCAGCGGCTGAACGACGGTACCCTCGTTACCGCCACGGGCGAGACCCTGGCAGAGCTTGGCGTGCACGCCGCTGGACAGGGCGGCGCGCTGACGCTCGCCGCGGCACGGGGCGATTTTACCGGCACGGCGCAGCTTGGCGGGGCCGGTGCTTCGACGGCGCTGCTGACGCCGGGCGTGGCAGATGCGGGCACGTTGCAGGTTTTCACCCGCGAAGGCCGCCAGATCGCGGGGGCGCCGCTCGATCCGGTCAGCGCGGCGGCGTTGCTTACACCGGCCAACGGGTTCGCCGATGGCGCGAGCTATTCCTACGACCCGGACGGGTATCGCGGCATGGCGCAGGGCACCGGCACCACCGCCGGTCAGTTCACGCTGGCGGTCGATGGTGGTGGGCTGACGACCTGGACCGGCGCGCTGCCCGCCCCGGCTGCGGCAGCACAGACGCTGACCCTGCGCAGCCCGGCGGGTGGAACCGAAACCGTCGCCGTGCCGGAAGGCGCCACCGCCGCGCGGACTGCCGCGCTGATTGGCGAGACAAGCCCGCTTGCGGCGCAGGCCAGCACGCAGATCACCCTTGATGCGCCGGCGGACGGGACACTGTCCTTCACGCTGACAGGCGACAACATGGCCCCGATCCCGCTGAGCGGTCCGGTGCTGAACGGGCGCCTCGACGCGGTCGCCGCCGCCGTCAACGCCGCCAGCGGTCAGACCGGCATAACCGCCGAACTGGCCGAAGGTGGCGGGCGGCTGCTGCTGAGCCACGCCGCCGGCGCCGATATCGTGCTGGGCCGCGTAACTCATTCCGCCAGCGCGCCTTTGTCGGTGACGCGCAGCGACGTGGCCGGCGAACCCCTGGGCGCTGCAGTCACGCTGGGTGCGGGCGGACCCGACAGCTTGCGCGCCACCGGCCAGGTGCGGCTGCGCAGCGAAGCGGCGTTCGAAGGCGGCTATGGCGGCCTTGCGGCGGCAGCGCGCGATCCGCTGACCGGCGGGCTGATGACGGTCACACGCGGCGCGGCGGGCAGCGTGCAATCGATCGGCTTTTCGCATGATCCGGCGTTTGACGGCAGTCACGGGGCCGCAGATGGCACCGATGCGCTGGCCGCGGCGACGGTCTACACCCTCAACCTGACGGGCGGTGACGGTACGGTCTGGACCGGCACGGCTGACACCCTCGCTGACGGCATCGGGTCTTCCGCCGACGCGGCACTGGCGATGGCGGCGTCGCTGCGCGAGACCGCCCCGGCAAGTCGCCTGACCGGCGCGTCGCTGGCCGCGCTGCCGGCCGATGGCAGCACACTTGCGGTGACGCTGGACGGCCAGCGCTATGACATCACCATGTCGGGGGGCGCGCCGGTCGTCACCGGGCCCGAGGCTGGGCGCGTGCTGGCCGGATTCGACGCTGCGAACCGGCTGGTGATCGAAACGGTGGGTGGGTCACTCGACGGGGGGGCGTTGCGTGTGCCGGGGCCGCAGGGCAGCGCGCAGGGTTTCGGCATGGACCCGGCAGCGGTGCCACTGCGCGAGTTGCGCTCTCCGCCGCTGGACCTGGCGGCGACTCCGAACGGTCCCGGAAGTTTCCTTGTCACCGTCGATGGCACGGACCACGCGATAGCCTTCACCAAGACGGGCAGCGGCGTCAGCCTGTCCCCTGCGGCGGGCTTTCCGGGCACGGCCAGCTACGATCCGGCCACGCAGATCGTGTCGCTTTCGTTTGACCCTTCGGCGGGCAGCGTGCGCATTGCGCCGCAGGCCGACGCGGCGCGCGCTGGCTTCGCCACGGCCGCGACCCTGCTGTCGGCAGCCAGCGGCACGCTGACGGCCACCGCCACCGACGGGCGCGTTATCGCGCTGGACGGGTCGGCGCAAAGTCTGTCGGCCAACCGCATCACGCTGCGCGACCTGCCGAACGAGGATCTTCTGGTGGTGATGTCCGGGCCCGGAGCCCTGAACCTGTCGGGGCAGATCGTACCCTCCGCCGCCCCTCCGCCGCTGCCGTCGCTGGAAATCCGAGTGACCGATGCCGACCGGGGCGCGATCGACGTGATAGACGCCGCGTCCGGCGATCTGGTGGCACAGCGCGTGCTGGGCGCTGGCGGGCGGGCGAGCGTTGCAGGCTTCGACATCGCGCTGACCGGCGCCCTTGTGACCGGCGACCGCTTCCATATCACGCCGAACACCGGCCGGCTGGGCGATGCCGCCACCATCGAAAGGCTTGGCGACCTGCGCCAGCGTGACCCAGCGACCGGCGCGGGTGGCTTCGCGGCGATCTACGACACGATGCTGAGCGATCTCGGCGGGCAGGTCATCGCCGCCGAGAGCCGTCAGATCGCTGACACGTCGGCGCAGGAGGGCGCGCAGCGCGCCGAGGCCGAGGCCAGCGCCGTGGACCTGGACCGCGAGGCGGCGGACCTGCTGCGCCACCAGCAGGCCTACCAGGCGAACGCGCAGGTGGTTTCCGTGGCGCGACAACTGTTCGATACGCTCATGAACGCGATCTGAGGTGATCCATGACACTTGGCACGACGCTTTTCAGCACCTTGTCCTCGCGGGCGTTCAGCCGCCTCGATGCGCGGATTTCCGACCTTCAGGCCGAGGTGTCTTCGGGAAAGAACGACCCTCGGCCGTCGTCTGACCCAGTGCGCGCCATGCGCCTGTCGGTGGCGCAGGAACAGACCGAGGCGCTGAACCGCTACGCGACGAACCTGCAAAGCGTGACCAGCCGTCTTGACCAGAGCGACATCGCACTGTCTGAACTCAACGGGATCATGCAGCGCTTCACCGAGATCGCGGTGCGTGGTGCGTCTGCCTCGGCCGTGCCGGCGGAACGCGCGACCCTGCGGATCGAGGCGGAGGAACTGCGCGCCGCGGTGCTGGACATGGCCAATGCGCGGGACGCGATGGGCCGGGTGCTGTTCGGCGGCTTCAGCATCGACACGCCGCCCTTCATCGATGGCCCGGACGGGGTGAGCTATGTCGGCGACCGCGGGCAGCACATGCTTCGGGTGTCCGAAAGCGCGACGATGCGCACCGGGCTGGATGGCGGCGACGTGTTCATGGGGCTCGATACCGATGCCGGGCGCAGCACCGTGTTCGACGTCATCGACGATCTGATGTTCACGCTGTCCTCGGGGGCGGGCGGGGGTCTGCCCGGCGCGGCCGAGGGCGCGGGCGGGTTGGCTTTCCGGCCCGATCCGACCCGACAGCCCGAGGCATGGCGCCTCGACGTTACAGGCCCCTCGGGCAGCGCCACGATCGAGGCGGACATCGCCGCGGGCGCGCCCGGCCCGCTGGTCGACGCGATCAATGCGCAAAGCGCCGCCACCGGCGTGACGGCGGCGCTGCATTCCGATGGCGAGACGCTGATCCTGACACCGGTGGGGCCGGGCGGCGACACGGTGCGTGTGTCGGACGTGGACGTGGTGCCTGCGCGCCGTGCCGCACTGGCGGACACAAGGTCGCTGGACGCTGCGGGGCAACCGACAGGATCGGCTGACCGTCTGGTGCCGATGCGCCTGACGACACAGGCCCAGATCGACGGGATCGGGGCTGCGGGCGACCATTTCGCCGATCTTCGTGCGCGTGTCGGTGCGCTTGGCGACGTGGCGTCGCGCAATTCCGCAGCGATCGAGAACCGCAAGGTGCTGATGGCCGAGGCCGTCGCCGGTCTGGAGGATCTCGACATCGCCAAGGCGCTGACCGACCTGCAGGCCCTTCTGCTCACGCGTGATGCCGCGCAGCAGACATTCGCCAAGATCAGCACAAAGAGCCTGTTCGACTACATCCGCTGACCTGCGCTGTCCGTCGTGCCGACCCGGCTTGTGCCACACGGGTTTCGCGGCGGGTCGGCGCGGGTTTGGCGCGACCCTTGCAACAAGGCGGCATGACACAGATGAGCCTTCCCTCCTGCCTTCGCTTCGTCATGCGCCATGGTCTTGGTGCAGTTGTTTCCGGCGTTATCGCCCTCACCGCATTGCCGGTTGCCGCCAATCTCCCCGATTGCGAGGCGCTGGCCGCGCGCGCGGCGGCGGCAGCGGGTATACCCGACGGGCTGCTGCCGTCCATCGCCCGGGTGGAATCGGGCCGCGGCCAAGGCAAGAAAGGCCGCCGCGCTTGGCCCTGGACGCTGAATCAAGGCGGCAAGGGGATGTATTTCGAAACCCGCGAGGAGGCGATGGCCTATCTGACCGCCGCCGTGGCACGCGGCGTGAAGAACATCGATGTCGGCTGCATGCAGATCAACTATCGCTGGCACGGTGACCAGTTTCCCAGCCTTGAGGCGATGATGGACCCGGTGTCGAACACCGCCTATGCCGCGCGTTTTTTGACGGAATTGCGCCAGCGGCTTGGGTCATGGGACGAGGCGACCGGCAACTACCATTCAGCCGATCCGCGCCGCAGCCGCAACTACCAGGCGCTGGTGGCGCGGGTTCTGGCCAAGATGCCGGATGCCAAGGTTATGCTGGCTGCAGCCCAAGACGAGCTCGCCCCGCTGCCCTATCCCGGCGTATCCGCGCCCGATGCCGGGGACGGAGCCGATGCGATGGGCGGCGCACAGCAGGCCGCGCCGATGCCGGGCGGGCCGCTGGTGGCGGTCACGCGCGCCCAGGGTGACAGCTATCTCGCGGCGATGATGGGCGGCGGGGTGCTGCCGGATGCGCCGGTGCCGTCCTTCCGGGCGGCGACGCCGGACCGCCTGCGCACCCATGGCGAGCTGCCCCGTCATCTGCAGCGCAGATGGAATCAGATCGAGGATCTGCGCCGCGAATTCGCCGCGCGCCCCCGTCAGGACGGCTGATCGGCGGACATACTTTCGTCAAGGTTGTATACGCACAGCCAGTTTTGCTTCGTCAATTTGCGCAATTCGGCCAGCGGGCTCAACCTAAGAGTATCTTCTTATCCGATTGTAAGGGTCAAAATTTTGGCTCGTTCCGGGTTAACTTGCGGTTAGCAAATGCTTCAACCCCGAGGATGCCTGATGACGCAGCAATGGACCCCGCGCACCGCCGACAGCCTGCCCGTTTCGCGTTCCGCGCGGAACGAGGGGATGGGAGGAGATGTTGGGACAGTTTCGGCGCGGGCCGGCGGCATCGACACTTTTCTGATCGGCACCTCGCCCGCGATGCGCGGCCTGAAGGATTTGATCGCCCTGGTCGGACCCAGCGACGCACCGGTGATGGTGCGCGGCGAGACCGGCACCGGCAAGGAACTGGTCGCCGAGGCGCTCCACGTTGCGTCCGGCCGGAGCGGCGCTCTGGTTGCTGTCAACTGTGCGGCGATCCCGGCCGACCTGCTGGAATCGGAACTTTTCGGCCACGAGAAGGGCGCCTTCACCGGCGCGGAGCGGCGGCGCATCGGCTATGTCGAACAGGCTGCCGGCGGGACGCTGTTCCTGGACGAGATCGGCGACATGCCGCTTGCGCTGCAATCCAAGCTTCTGCGCGTACTCGAGGCGCGGCAGGTGCAGCGTCTGGGCGGCAGCGAAACGCTGAGCGTCGATTTCAGGCTGGTGACTGCGACCCACCAGTCGCTTGAAGCGCGGGTGCGCGAGGGCAAGTTCCGCGAGGATCTTTTCCACAGGATCAACACTTTTCCGCTGACCGTGCCGCGCCTTGCGGAACGGGCGCAGGACATCGGCGCAATCCTGGAACACATGATGGACCAGCGCCTGCGCCGTGATCCGCGCGCACGCCTGCCCCAGTTCGATCAAGCCGCGCTGCGGTTCCTGGAATGCCAGCCTTGGACGGGCAATGTGCGCGAGTTGCGCAGTGTGTTCGACCGGGCCTGCGTGCTGTTTGCCGGGCGGACCGTTGGCGCGGCGCAGGTCGAACACAACCTGCTGACCTTCGCGGTGCCCAGCGATCGGTACGCGCAAGGCGCTGAGGATGCGGGCGAAATGGCGGGCACGGGGGCCAGCGCCGGGCTTGATCCGCTGCCTCACCTGCAAGGGGTCGACCTGTCGGGTGATGCGAAGATCAACCTGCGCACCTATCTGCGCGACATCGAGGTCGAGATGATCGAACGCGCGCTTTTGGCCCAGGACGGCTGCGTCAGCCAGACGGCGCGGGTGCTCGGCCTGCAGCGCACGACGCTGATCGAGAAGATGAAGAAACTCTGTATCCGCAAGCCCGGCGCCTGACGCGGGCGCTCGCTCAGCACCCGTGGGACGGGTCATCGCGGCTCAGTCCTTGTTCCAGGCCGCGATCAGGTTCGTCAGGTATTCCCCGGTGGAATTGAGCTGAGTGACGATCTGCTCCATCGCGCTGAACTGCCGGATATAGCGCTGCTCAAGCGCGGTCATCCGTTCATCCAGTGCGGTCAACGCGTCAGTCTCGCGGCCGATCTGTTCGGACAGCTGGTTTTCGCGCCGCTGTATCGGTCCGGTGCCGTTCAGTCCCGACTGAAGGCTGCTGCGCATTTCGGACACGAAGCTCCGCCCGAAGTTCAGCGTCGCCTCGGTCACGTCCGGATCGACCGTGATCGTCACGCCGGCAAGCGGTCCATCGAAGACCGGGTAGGTGATCCGCCCGTCCGCTTCGGCAAATCCCAATGCCTGAACTCCGCCTATGGTTGCGGTCCGCGTCACGCTGTCCTGGCGGAACGCGAACTGGCCCGGAGGAGTGTCGGTCTTGTAGGGCGCGCCTACGGCGTCTATCCCCGCCGTGTCGGACGCAACCTTGTCGCGCAGCAGGTTCGCCATCCCCATGGGATCGCGCGCGAAGGCGGTGTCGAACGCATCGCGGTCGAAGGTCAGCGTGCCGTCGCGTTCGGTCCGCACGCCGAAGGACGACAGGTACACGTCCTGTGACCCGAACCCAGAATAGCCCCGCGAAATCAGCCCGCCCAACGTGCGCTGCAGCGCTTGGGCTGCGGGATCGCCTGCCAGTTCGCCCGCCGCCACGCCTTCGCTGCCGCGCCGGGTCGCCTGGGCGAGGTAGTCCAACGTGTCGTTCAGCTGTGTGACCAGCGCCTCCATCAGCTCTGCCGCGCCTTCGGCGTCGTCTGTTGTGGCGATGGTGGCGGGTGCCGTCGTCGTCCCGTTGACCTGCAGCGTGGCGCCCGGGATCACCCCTTCAAGCACGTTCTCGGGGCGGAATATGGCGATGCCGTCCACGAAGGCCATCATGTCGGTGGCTGCCTGAACTTCCACCGTGCTGTTGGTGGTTGAGTTGTCGAACACGGTCAGCGAGATCACCCCGGCAGGCGGTGCTGGATACTCGATCGTCGTCATGCGCAGCGCATTGGCCACGCCGTTGTCAGAGGATACGCCGAGCGAAAAGGTGCCGTCTCCGATGTCGAACACCCGCGCGTTCACACCGACCATCTGGTCCAGCTGTTCGGCCAGTTGCGTCAGCGTGGTTCCGGGGCCGACAGTCAGATTGACGCCGGCGCGCTCGGGGTTGGCGGCGAAACTGTCCGGTGGATCGCCGCTCCAGATACCGAAATCAATGGTCATGGTGCCGGGCGCGACTTCCGCGTCGCGTGAGGTCAGACCCTTGAATTCCAGCACTTGCGGCTTGGCGAGCTGGAACACGTCCACCTCGACCTCACGGGCCGAAAGCTTTGCGGCGTCGTCAACGGTCACACCGATGGCGCTGTCATTGCTGACCGACTTGCGCACCGGAGCGCGGGCCGCGAGGGTCAGCCCCGCGCTAAGATCCTCGAACTTGGAGCGCAGCATTCCGAGCGCCGATATGGTGCTTTCGGACCGTGCGATCCGTTCGTTCACGATGTCCTTGCGCGGCTCGATCGTCGCCTTCACAAGGTCGTTCGTCACCTGTGCGAGGTTCAGCCCGGAGCCGGACTTGTTCAGGGCGCTGAGATAATCGGTGGCCATATGTGCCTCCCAAATTCTTTCCTCAGAGAAACGGCACGAGCGCGGCGAAGTTTAGCCCTGGCGTTCGCCGGCGCCGTCAGTAGGCGATCTCGATCTCGATCCTGCGGTTCTTTTCGCGGCCCGCGGCAGTGGTATTGTCGGCCACCGGCTGGCTTTCGCCGCGGCTGACCGCAGTCAGGCGGTCCGGCGCGATCAGCCCCGAGTTGCCGATTTCGCGCACCACGCTGGACGCGCGCGCCGCCGCCAGCCCCCAGTTGTCGCGGTAGCTGGCCGTAGGATTTACCGGCACGTCGTCGGTATGCCCGGTCACGGTGATCTCGCCCGCATCGCTCATGGCACTGAAGGCGATGCGGTTCATGATGTCCCGCGCTTCCGTTGTCAGGTCGGACGAGCCTGACGGAAACGCCCCGCCGGCACCGACCGTCACGAATACCTTGCCGTCACGCTGTTCGACATCCACAAGTCCTTCGCCGATTTCCTGGCGCAGCGCCACTTTCAGGCGCGCCTCGGCGCGGGTGGACGCGCGCGCACTGTCCCCGTCCGACGTGCCGCCCGGCCCGGTCGCCGCGCCCGCACCCTCGGCCAGATCCGCAAGTTTGTCGGTCAGCCCCTCCAGCAGAACGTCCTGCGCCGACCGGCCGGTCTGCGCCTCGGCCTCGGCCACGGCCTTGGCGGCTTCGGCCAACTGCTCCTGAAGGGGCGCGCCGGTTTCAGGCGGCCCGTCGCCTGCGGTGCCCTGACCTGCGTCCTGTCCCGTGCCCTGTGCCGCATCCGCGTTGTCCGCCGGAGTATCGGCGAACGACAGAACGACCTCGCCGTTGCGCATCTCGGCCTGCAACTGGCCACTTTCCAGCGCGTCGGCCAGCGCCTCGGCCAGTTCGCGTCGTCCTTCCTCGCCGTCGGCTTCGCTCTGTTTGGTTTCCAGTTCCGGCTTTTCTGTCTCTGTGGTCTGCTGGGTCAGCGTATCTGTCACCGACGGGGCCGGCGAGGGGCTGAACTTCAGCTCCAGCAGCGTTGTGCCCTTGGGCTGTTCGGTCACCGGCACCTGGCGCTGGATGCCGAAGGACTCCTTCAGCGACCCGGCGATCATCTTGAACTTGGGCTGATTGAAATCGGCGAAGGACAGGATCAGCACGAAGAACGCCATAAGAAGGGTAGCGATGTCCGCGAATGTCGCCATCCAGGCCGGAGCGCCCTTCGGGGGGCACTTCGGGCAGTCCTGTTCTGCCGGTTCCTCGATCGGGACGGGCAGGGGAAGGGGGATCGCCTTCTTGGCCATCGGTCACTCCTGTCAGGCGGCCAGCATCTTCTGCTGGATCTTCGGGGGCAGCGTCGCCACCATCTTTTCCTGTACCGAGCGCCCGGATTCACCGCGCGCTATGTTGCGCAGCCCTTCCAACGCCATTTCCCGGTACACCACCTCGGCCGCCGTGTAGCCTTCCAGCTTGGTCACGATCGGGCCGAACAGCACGTTCGCAATGAACGCGCCGTAGAGTGTCGTCAAAAGTGCGACAGCCATCGCCGGGCCGATCGCCTTGGGGTCTTCCATATTGCCCAGCATCTGAACGAGGCCGATCAGCGTGCCGATCATCCCCATAGCAGGGCCGATATCGACCCAGGCCCGGATAGCCCCCTGCCGCTCCGCGTGCCGGTCCTTCATCGACCGGATCTCCTGGGTGAGTTGCTTGACCAGCCGCGCTTCGTCGGCGCCGTCCACCAGCATCTGCAATCCCTTTTCAAAGAACTTGTCGGGTACCTCTTGCCCCTCCAGCGCCATCATCCCGTCCTTGCGGGCAAGGTCCGACAATTCGACCATCCGTTCGACAAGAGCCTCTTTCTTGGGGGCCTTGGGCATGAAGGCCTTGGCCATCGCGCCGAAGCTTCCCAGAAAGGTCGCCATCGGCCCGGTCGACATCGCCGCAAAAAAGGTGCCGCCGAACACGATCAGCAGCGACGGGATGTCGATGAAGGGCCCGAGGCCGCCTGCGACGATCATCGCGCCGATGATCATGCCGATGGCGCCGATCATGCCGATAAGTGTTGCGATATCCATGAGGATGGCTCCTGTGAGGTTGCTGCGCGTCAGGCAGCAATCCGCGTGCCAGACACGCCGCGATGTCCACGAAAAGCGGACACCGCAGTCCCCGGAAAATAAAACCTATATAAAACAATGTACTGAAAGATTCTCGCCACGATTTCTAAACAAATCCGGCAAGGGACGTTTCCTGATACAAGCGCCGCGGGGCGCCCTTACTCAAAAGGAGACGACCATGACCACCATCAACACGAACATCGGTGCTATCCAGGCGCAGTCGAACATGACCCGCGTCAACAACGATTTCAATCAGGCGATGTCGCGCCTTTCGTCGGGCATGCGGATCAACGCTGCCAAGGACGATGCCGCCGGCATGGCCATCGCGGAAAAGATGACCAGCCAGATCAAGGGTCTGAACCAGGCAGTCCGCAACGCCACCGACGGCAAGAGCCTGGTGGACACCACCGAAGGCGCGCACGTCGAAGTTTCGAACATGCTGCAGCGCCTGCGTGAACTCGCTGTCCAGTCGTCGAACGACACGAACACTGCGGCGAACCGGAACAACCTGTCGGCGGAAGGCAAGCAGCTGATCGCCGAAATCAACTCGGTCGCCGAAAACACCACCTTCAACGGCATGAAGGTTCTCGACGGCAGCTTCTCGGGCATGCAACTCCAGATCGGCGCCGACAAGGGCCAGACGCTGGAAGTGAACGTCGAAAGCGCTGCTGCGACCGACATCGGCGCCAACACCGTGCAGAGCACCGTCAGCATCACTGACGGCACCGACTCCGCCATCGCTGCGGGTACCACCATCACGCTGACCGGTTATGCCGGTAGTGACACGGTCACGACGACGGCGGGTCAGTCGGCCAAGAGCCTGGCGGACGAGGTGAACAAGGTTTCGGCCGGCACCGGGATCGAGGCGACCGCAATCACCAAGGCGCAGCTGTCGGGCTTCACCCTGAACGACAGCGTGAGCTTCGACATCGGCACCGCAACGGGCGAGACGGTGAACATCGGTACCGTCAGCATCACCGACGCGAACGACGTGCGCGGCCTGCGTGACGCGATCAACGCAGTTTCGGGTCAGACCGGCATCACCGCCGCCATGGCCGAGAACGACAACAGCGCGATCGTGCTGACCGACGCGAACGGTGACGACATCATTCTGGAAAACGCGACGTCCAGCACGACCGACTTCACCGTGACCGCGCTGACGGCAGACGGCACCGCGAACGGCACGCTGGCCGTTGGCCAGACGACCGCGAACTCGGCCGTGACGGGCGAGGTCGAGATGTCCTCGACCAAGGCGTTCACCGTGGCCACCGACGTTGCCGCCGCAACCGAACACTTCGGCACTGCAGCCAACGGCTCCAGCCTGGAAACGGTTGCAGCAATCGACCTGTCCACCGCCGATGGTGCGGCCGACGCGATCAAGGTGATCGACTACGCACTGCAGAAGATTTCGCAGTCCCGGTCCGACCTCGGTGCCGTGTCCAACCGTCTCGACAGCACGATCTCCAACCTGACCAACATCACGGTCAACGTGGAATCGGCCCGCTCGGGCGTCATGGATGCCGATTTCGCCAAGGAATCGAGCGCGCTGGCCCGCGGCCAGATCCTGTCCCAGGCGGCGACCGCGATGCTGGCGCAGGCCAACAGCTCGCAGCAGAACGTCATGTCGCTGCTCCGCGGCTGACGGTATTCTGACAGTCGAAAAACGAACCCCGGCGCGATGGCGCCGGGGTTTCTATTTATTAATAGTATTTTAGGGGTTCTTTGTCGTCTGGGGCAACAACCGATCAGGCTGTCAATTAGATTGTTTGCGAGAATCGTGCCAATTTCAGAATGTCCTCGCGTAATCACGCGCATTTGAGGACAGCCCCATGCAACTCCAGACTTCGCAGCACTTCGGCCAGCGCCAGTCCCTGGTCGTGACGGCCCAGCTTCAACGCGCGATCTGCCTGTTGCAGATGACGAACACCGACCTTCAGGGCTTCATCGAGAAGGAGGCCGAGGAAAACCCGTTCCTCGACATGAAGGTGCGCGAAAAGCTGACCCCTGAAGCGCGGCGGGAACTGGCAGCGTCCGGACCATCGGGCGGTGTGAAGGCGCCCGCATCCGATTTCGATTTCCTCGAAATGCGCGTCGCGGCGCGACCGCCATCGCTTTATGCGCACGTGTCCGACCAGTTCAACGTGATGTTCCCCGACCCGCGCGAGCGCGCGATGGCCGAGGTGTTTCTTGAAGCACTGGAACCCAGCGGCTGGCTGGGTGACGAGCTCGATCTTCTGGCGCAGCGCGCGGGTCTGGATCCGGAGGCTGCGGACGCCTTCCTTGCCCGTGTGCAGCAGGTCGAACCGGCCGGGCTGTTTGCCCGATCGCTGGCTGAATGCCTGGAGCTTCAGGCGCGCGACAAGGGCTGGCTGAGCGCCGAATTCGCGGCGCTGCTGGCCAATCTCGACAAGCTCGCGGCGGCGGATCTGAAGGGCCTGTCTCGGGCCTGCTCCTGCACGCCCGAAACGCTGCGCACACAGATGAAGCGGCTGCGCAGCCTCGATCCGAAACCGGGCGCACAGTTCGACGCGCCAACCGACAATCAACGCAGCCCGGACCTGATCGTGCGCAAGAGCGCAGAGGGATGGCTGGTAGATCTGAACCGGTCCACCCTTCCGACCGTGGTGATCGACGATGCGTCGGCGCGGCAGATGAACCGGACCGAGGCGCGCGAGTTTGTCAGCGACCGGCTGTCTTCGGCCCGCTGGCTGCGCCGCGCCATCGAGCACCGCAACAAGACCAGCCTTCAGATCGGGGCCGAGATCGCACGCCGCCAGACCGCGTTCCTGGAACACGGGCCCGCGCATATCCGTCCGATGATCCTGCGCGACGTTGCCGAAGCGGTGGGCGTGCACGAAAGCACGGTCAGCCGGGTTACGTCAGGGCTGATGATGGCGACGCCGCAGGGCACGTTCCCGCTCAAAACGTTCTTCTCGGCGGCGCTGGGGACAAGCGACGACGACGCGAACGGCTCTGCTGCCGCGGTGCGTCACCGCATCCAGCAGCTTGTACGCGACGAACCCGCCGACGCCCCGCTGAGCGATGATGCAATCGCCCGGATCATCACGTCCGAGGGCACGGAACTTGCGCGCCGGACAGTGGCGAAGTACCGGGACATGCTGAAGATCAAGTCGTCCTTCCAACGCCGCCGCGAAGCTCTTCTGAACGGTGCAGCCTGACGCGCGCCGGACCCGCGCGCGGTTTGCGGCGGGTCCGGGTTTCCCTTGCCAGGTTAGGGTACAAGGACGGGGCAGGGCCGGGGCGAGCGCCGTCCGATCAGCCGGGCGTCGCTTCGGGCACGGCGTCTTCATCGGTGCGGGCGGGCCGCACGGAATAAACGAAACGCGCCTTGGGATCGAATGCGGTGTAGGCTTGGTGTGCGCCCCGCTCATGTGCCGCCGCGACGATGGCCTGCGGCCGGAAACCGGACGCGATCCTGTCGGCCCGGAACAGTGCGGGCCCGGCCCTCCAGATGTAGATCGAGGCCAGAACGTGCATCAGCGTCGTCATGATCCATCCGGTCGGAATCGCCACCAAGACCACGGCCAGCATCACCGCCATCGGCGCCCAGAGCCGCATTTGCGCCAGCCAGACCGGCGCGGCCAGCAGCGCAAGCAGCGAGTTGCGCAGCGGTTGCAGGTCATAGAACCCGTCGGCGTTGCGATAGACTTCCCAGTTGCACATGTGGTCGGGATAGAGCCGACCGGACTGTTCCCGTTCGATCTGCCGCAGCACATCCGGTTCGGGGGCAAGCGGCACCCACCGGCCCAGGTCGGGGCGGCTGGCAAGCACGTTGAAGCACCCAGTGCCACGATGGAAGGTCAGCGCGCGGGTCTTGGTACCGGCCTTGCCGAACCGGGCGCGCAGATGCGCCTCGGACGGGCCGACCGCTATCCCGTTCACGGCAGTCAGAAGATCGCCGGGCCTGAGCCCCAGCGCTGCCCCGTGCGGCCCGGGCGCGTCGAGGCTCAGGAAGGCGGTACCGTCTTCGTCGGCCGGTTGCGGTCTGTCTTTCTGGCGGCTGGATATGTCCGTCATGGAAACCTCACGGGAAGCTGAACGGGTTCGGTTCGGGCGCGGGCGCCCGGCGTTTGGTGGGCGTGCTGCCCGATGTGCGGGTTGGGGCCGGTTTCGGCGCGGGTTCGGCCGCCGGGGCGGTGCGCGCGGCGCTGCTCGCCGCTTCGGCGCTACCGGTCAGACCCGCTGCCACGAGCTTTGTCATCGCCGCCTCCAGATCGGTGATGAGAGCGAGGACCTGATCGGTCTGCGCCTGCAGCGCGCCATCCAGCCCCGCCTGTACCTGCGGCGGGATGACCTCGATCAGGCGCGCTTCCTGCGCGGCCATCTCGTCTGTCAGCACCGCGCCGAGCGCCGGTTCCAGTTCGTTCAGCCGATCCACGGCGGCGATCAGCGCGTCGGTCCGGTCCAGCGCCGTGTCGAGGCGGGTCATGTTCTCGGTAAAGACCGCCAGTGCCTCGATCTGGGTGGCGGTGGCGGTGCGCAGGTTGGCCAGCGTCTGAAAATAGATCAGCGCGCCCATCACCAGCATCACCACGGCGGCCCCCAGTGCGGCCGTGACACTGCGCATCACGAAGGTGCGCAGCAGTTCGAGCCGGGTGGAGGTCCGTTCGAGGCTGGTTTGAAGCGGCCCCATCTCGGCGGCGGCGTCGTTGGCGGCTTCCGCCGCCTCAAGCGCTATGTTGATGGTTTCTTCCAGAACTTTCGCCTTGGCGGTCATCGCGCACTCCTGCCGGCAACGGGGCCTTCGATATGCCGAAGGTCTTTGCATGAACCGTGCCATTTCCCGCGAAGCTTTTTTTGCCGCTTCGCGGGCTGCGCTGTCACATCTTCCTAAAGACCTGCGGCGCGGCGCCGTTGAAGACTTGAACAGTTTAGAAAAAGGGCCAGCCCATGTTGCAGGAACGCGCGACCATTTCCGACACGCCGCTTCCCACGGAAGCACAAGATATCCCTGTCCCGGCTGCGTTCGCGAGCATCCGGCTGGGCGACACGCAGTACACTGTCGGCGAGGATGTCGAGGGTGGCCTGCACTTTACCGCCGCCGCGGGGGGCAATTGGAAGGCGCTGACACACACGCTGGAGGACGGTTGGCACGATATCGGGGCCGAGATCCTGGTCGCCACGCGGGATGCGCTGCACGACTACCTGCGGATGCACCTGATCCGCCTGACGCAGGGCAGCCTTGCGGAGGCGCCGCAGCGTTTCGACATAATGGGGTTCGAATGGGAGCTGCGCCGCGATGAGGACGGCACCGTTGCGATCCGTCTGCCGCTGCACGACTGGCGGGCGGTGAAGGTGACAGGCACGTTCGACACGGACCGGGAATTCGCCATCGCCGCGTTCGCGGCGGCTCGCCCGGACCTGAGCAAGAGCATGGCCGAAGACGTGCTGTCCTGGGCCAAGCGGCTGGCGGCCGGCGCTGTGGTGATGCCCGTGATGTGAGACCTTGGCGGTGGGCGGCGCGGGCCGCCTGCCCCGACAGGCGCTTCAGGTCTTGTCGACCCTGCGCCCGGAGATCCCTTTTGGATCTTCCTTCTGCGTCCCCTTCGGTTCAAGAGCACGCAGGATTTCAAGCAACTGCTGTTTGCGGATCGGCTTTTCCAGCACACCGTTCATGTCCGCCTCGCGGCACTGAGCCTCGGTATCCTCGGACAAGTTGGCCGTCACGCCGATGATGAAAAGGTCGCCGCGCGCCGTCAGTTTGCGGATTTCGCGCACTGCGTCGAAGCCCGACATCGTGGGCATGTGAAGATCCATGAGCACGAGGTCCGGGCGCTTTTCCACCGCCATTGTCAGGCCTTCGGATCCGTCTCGCGCCTCGAATACCTCCATTCCCAGCTTCGTCAGCGTCTTGCCGAGGATCTCGCGATTGAGATCCTGATCGTCGACCACCAGCACCGACAAAGGCTGGGGCGCGTCGCCCGTGTCCTTGCGGTTGGCCTTCGGCACGGCCAAATTGCGGCGCGGCGCGCTTTCCTGCCGGAAGGATACCCGGAAGCGCGTGCCGCGCCCGAGTTCGGACGACACGTCAATCCGGCCTTCCAGTTCGTCCACAGCGCGTTTCACGATGGCAAGGCCAAGACCGGCCCCTTCGCGGATGTTCTCGTATTGTGCGCCGGTTTCGAATGTGTCGAAGATGTTGCTCAGGCGGTTGGGTTCGATGCCGCAGCCGTTATCCTCCACCTGCAATTCGAAGCTGGACCGACCGATTGACGGCGTTTCGGAAAGCGACACAGTCACCTCGCCCCCCGGCGCGAACTTCACGGCGTTCGACAGCAGGTTCTGGACGATCCGGAAGATCAATGGCGGGTAGCCCATCACCCGCTGGTCGCGCGGACCGCTGTGCGAGAACAGGATGCGTGTGCCGCGTTTCCACGCGATCGGGTCGATCTGCCGGATCACGTCCTGAACCACGTTGGCGAGCACGTATTCGGCTTTGGGCCCCAGTTCATGGCGATTTTCGGTCCGCACGATTTCGAGGACATTGGATACCTGGTCCAGCGCGTTCTCGGCAGACAGTTCGATCATCGCGATCAGTTTCGCCTGTTCTTCACTCAGGGTGTCGTCCGCGGACAGAAGTTCGGCGGTGGCGATGATCGCCGAAATCGGCGTGCGCATCTCATGTGACAGCACCCCAAGGAACCGGGTTCGGGCGCGTTCCCCGGCCTCGGCCCTGAGGCAGGCCTTTTCCAGAACTTCGGCACGCGCCGAGGCTTCCGCGAAGCGCCGTGTTTCCGACAGGTCGCGCAGTACCATCAGCACCACGTCCTGCCCGGCGGCGTCGGCGCGGGTCAGGTTGATCTCGACCGGGTGCAGCGTGGCATCCTCGCCCGCGACGGTCGCTTCGAACGTCAGATTGCGGATCGACGACAGCCAGGATTTCAAAGACCCGCTGCGTTCCATCTTCTCCTGCATCACGCCAAGATCGATCACGTCCGTCAGGCATTGCCCCACGATGGACTTGTCGAAGTGCGACAGAAGCCGTTTGAGCGATGGGTTGGCACGAAGGAAGTAGCCCGTGCCGCTGATCAGCGCAACGCCATCTGACATGTGTTCGAACATCAGCCGGGCTTCGTGTTCCGAACGGATCCGGCGGGCGATCTCGCTTTCGATCTGGTGCATCCGCCGGGTGAGTTCCGCAAAGCGCGTGCTGTCGCCTTCGGGGAGCATGCGCAAAAGTACCGCGCCGGTGCCATCAGGCATCGTCATCCGGCCCACAGTACACTTGACCGTGTTCGCCGAGTCCAGAAGCGCCAGCCGGGCAGGGACGGGGGTTGTCGTGCGTAGCCCCCGCTGGATCAGTTCCAGCCCGACCTTGTCCTGAAGCGACGCCATGATGCACGCGAAGCGCGGGGTTTCGCGGAATGGCCGGTTGGCGAAAAGCGGCATCCCTTCGCGGGTCAGCACCACCACCGGGCTGAAATCAAGCTCCAAGGCTTGTTGCAGAGTTGGGTCCAACCCTTCAGGCATCCGGGAAATACTCGCGACCCGGCGCGTTTGAGTGGCGCAGATGCACGATCACGCGGCATCCGGCGTCGCCGCGGGCAATGGCCTTTTCCACCTGCACCTTCGCGTAGCCGTTGGAATCGGCAACGATGGTGCCGAACACGTTCGATGTCATCATGCACAGCGAAGGGCGCCCGCGGACCTTTTCACCGAAAGGGCAGCGCGCGTTGACCAGCACGATCTTGTCTTCATCCACCGATTCGACAGAAAAGTCCCCGTCGAGCCGCGCCTTGAGATCGACAAGGATGCCCGGAACATCGGCAATCGGGATGCGCGATGTGTTCGCACGTTCCTTGTACATTGCGTTTATAGCGTCGCCGAGGCGGGCGCCGACGACGGTGATGTAGCCTTCAGCCTGACTCAGCCCGACTACATCTTCCAAGGTGCCGGACAGTGTCCTCAACATCTGGCGAAAGAAGGTATCTCGATCAAGCGGGATATCTTTCTCGACCATTTTCATACCACCTGGTTATGGAATTGCCGGAAAAGGCAGCGTTCCGAGCTGCATTTTGCCTTGCTTACAGGTTTCGTGCTACACGACATGCGGGTGTTTTACAATTGTGTACCCGCCGAGAGCAGGGAATTCGGGAAAGTATTTTTCCTGTAGAGACGGGCTTTTGGAGGCCAGTCGCTGACCCTGGCGGGCTCCGTGGACGAGTGGCAAGATCCGTTTCGCGCTTTGCCGCGGTCCGGGTTCATTTGACGGCACCCTGCGCAGTGGTCTGTTCCCGTTCCCCTGTCCGGCCGTTCTCTCGGCACGTGACGTACTGCCCGCTGGCACGCCGAAAACGGCGAACCCTGTCCACCCAAGTTTAGGCGGAATTTCCGGCGTTTCGAAGAAAGACTTCGTCTAGGTGACGCAATCAAATGTATGGCTGCGGGTGTTCGGTCGGCGGGTTGGATTGCCCGCCCGTTCAGGCATCTATTGCTGCCTTGAGCGCGCTCTTGACGCTCCCGAGCGAGGTTTCTGCTGCTTTCAGCATGTTCGACGGGTCGGAGTCCGAGCGGCCGCGGATCGCGTCCTCGAGTTGGCACAGCGTCCGGTGCAGCTTCGGTGCGCCGATCATCGCCGCAACGCCTGCCGACTTGTGAACCATTTGCGCGACTTCGGTGCAGTCTGCATCGCCCGGTGCGTAACGGCGCGCGCAGGCGAGGCTTTCGGTCACTTCGCCGAGGCATTCGTCAATCCGGCGTTGCAGTTCTTCTTCGTCAAGCAGTTCGGCGAGCATGGAAAACACACCCATGTCGATTTCGTCGCCGGTCGCCTGGGCCGCCGGTTCGGCCACCGTGGTCGGCTCTGGTTCCGCGGCAGTTGCGGGTACCGACGCCGCAGAGGCACCATTGCTGGGCTCCGCCGCGTCCGGTCGTCTTCCGCAGGATGCGCCGCCGACCGGCAGCCGCATCGTGAGCAGGCAGATCTCGTTGTTCAACTGGCCTTCGCTGACGGGCTTGGGCAGCACGTTGTCCATTCCGGCGCGGACGAAGCGGGCCTGTTCCTCGATCAGTGCATTTGCCGTAACCGCCGTGATCCGTGCGTCGGCCGACGGCCCGCCCTCGGTCCGAATGGCGCGGGTCGCCTGGACGCCGTCCTTCACCGGCATACTGATATCCATCAGGATCAGGTCGTATTTCCGTTCCGATGCCTTCGAGACGGCTTCCACCCCATCCTTGGCATAGTCCGGTTCATAGCCAAGCCCCACAAGCATCTTGCCAAGCAGTCGACGATTGAGTTCGTAATCGTCCACCACGAGGATCGCGAGAGGGCTGGCATTGAATACCTCACACGTCTTGCAGGCGTCGAAGGCTTCGCTGAACGGCATCTTTCGCGTGACGTTCGAGTCTTCGGTGGTGACCGGCGCGACCGGGATCTCGAAGGTGAAGCTGCTCCCGACGCCGGGCGCGCTGACCAGGTCCATCTTTCCGCCCATTGCGCTGATCGCGCGGTAGGCAATCCCAAGACCCAGCCCGACCCCGTTCGCGCGGCGGTTGTAACCCTGATCCAAAGCTTCGAAATCTTCGAAGATCCTGTCCTGGTCGTCCTGGTGAATACCGATTCCGGTATCGTCCACGCTGACGACCAAGAAGACGGACCCGTCGGGTTCGTCGCGCAAGGTCAGTTCGACCCGCACCGTGCCGTTCTCTGTGAACTTGACCGCGTTCTGGGCGATGTTGCGGAAGGCGCGCCGGAATGTCATCGGCAGGACCTTGCAGGTGAACCCTTCGGGCAGGTCGCTGTCGAACTCTATCACGGTGTTGCGTTCGCGTGCGACGACCTCCAGTCCCTGGAGAGTGGCGAAGACGATCTGCGTAGGCTCGACAACGCCCGGTTCTTCTTTCTTGTCGCCGTCTTCGCGGGACGTGCGCTCCAGCACGTCGTCCACCTGCTGCAACGCGTCGCGTGTGGAGTTCCGCGCGATCTTGAGCATCTCCTCGGCGTCGCCCGCCGCGTCCTCGATCTGAATGAGATCCAGTGCCGTGATAGCGCAATGCAGCGGCGTGCGCATTTCGTGCCCCATCATGGACAGGAAACGCGTTTTCACGTCCGCGTTGCGCAGCGCCTCGTCACGGGCCGCGCGCAGTTCGGTTTCCGCAGCGATCGCTTCGGTCACGTCGCGGATGAAGATGATGAAGACAGTTTCGTCCGATGCGTGGTTGATGTCCTGGGTGACAGTCACTTCGGCCGAGAACGTGCCGCCGAACGAGTTGCGGATGGTGCGGGGCAGGCGGGTCTTGTCCTCGCCCTTGCCGGACATCGTGTAAAGCCATGACACCAGCGACGGGGACAGTTCGTCCATACCGTCGTCGTCCGGGTCGGGTTCGTGGAGCATCAGGTAATCGCACAGATCTCTGTCGGAACAGTGCTCCGTGCCGATCCGGAACAGGGCGCGGGCCGTTTCGTTCACCTTGACGGGCTGGCCTAGCGCGTTGCACACGACGATGCCGTCATGGCTGGCGCTGACCACCTTGTCGAGGCTGGACCGCAGACGCGATTGCAGCGACAGTTCGTCCTGCAGGCGGATTTCGGCCATGAAGGACAGGAACGCCGCAACCGACAGCACGAAGAACATGCTGATTGCCACCGCCACGAAATAGCGCAGCAGTTCCTCCTGACCTTTCCGTTGCTCTGCCGCGTTCGCGACCATGAAATGCAGGGTATTGAGTGAGAAGTTCTTGATGACCGGTTCGATTTCGCTGAGCATTCTTGAAATGTCGGCGAGCCGCGCAGGGTCCGGACTGTCAGTCGAGTCGACCAGTTCGGTTAGCGGAACGAGGTGATCGCTGATCTGCTCCAGCTGGCCTTCCAGTTCCAGCGACCGGTCGTTGCCGTCGCGAACGAACATGTCGCGCCGGGAATGAAGCGTGTCGACGCGGCTGTAATAGATGTCAAACGCGCGCTTGGCGGCGTTGAAGGCATCCTCGCGTGCAGTGGCATCTTCCGTCAGCTCGGCGACGGTCAGTGCCGTTTGAAGCCGCTGGGCATCGACGGCCAGCTGCGAGACGAACCAGGTCCGGTTGTCCTGCGTATGAATGTCCACGCCGTCATTGGCCCGTGAGGTCACCAGAAAGGCGGTGAAGACGAGAACACCCAGCCCCATCAGAAGCAGACAGGCCAGCAGGAACAGCTTCCCCGTCCATTGCTGGCGGCTGATGATGTCGTGTTCGGTGTTGAATACGCGCTCCACCAGCGTCAGCCTTCACCGTCTATGCGCTGCAACTGCCAGACACTGACATTGTAGAGCTGTGCATTTTGTAAAGGGGTGAAGCGATCGAAAGGAAATACGATCCACAGCGGCCCTTTTCTGCGCGGCCCGAATCTTTTCCCGTTGATGCGTGTCGCAATGATTGGATAGTTGTCGTTCACCAGTTCGGGCGGCACTACTGCCGCATAGCCGTCAAGCCCGTGCGCAACTATGGCTTCGTCCGCCAGCCCGTTCTCGACCAGAAGTCCGCGCAGTGACGGCCCCGAAAAAACAAGCGCCTCGTCTTCGAAGATCGTTAAGGTTGTGAACGTGATCTGCGGGCGCCGTTCAAGGTCGGCGAGCGAATAGCCCGTTTCTCCAACAACTAATGCATACTCCAAGTCTTGACCGAAAAGCTGGACAGGAAGCATAGTAAGGCATGCAACGCACAGAGCGCCCACAATGCGGCGGGCGCGGGTCAGGCCTTCCAGGAGGCCGACAGGTGAGAATGGTGCCTTGACGTGCATGACACGCTCGCTGAGGGGTTATGCTGGATTGCGCTGAGGGTACAGCCGTTGACTGCGTGGTCAAATATAGACATCGGTAGAATCCGCTGTCTTTCGTATGGGTTTTCTAACAATTTTTCCCGCACCGCCGTTACGATGCAACCTGCGGGCTCTAAACGTGAGCGATTGCAGGTTCGCATATTCCCGCAGTGGGCGAAACGCATCTTACGCATAGGCTTTGCTGCGAATCTCCATGCCCCTGTGATCTTCGGCACAGCCGTACAATCGCAGGTTGCTGCATTGGCCCCCGTTTCGTCTGGACATTTGGGCATGACCAAAAAGGCGAAGGCACATGCCTGAGCGCGTTCCTATGCCTGAAATTGAGATCATCACCGATGGCGGCCGTCGGCAACGTCGGCGTGCTGCCGGTGAGGTGCTCCCCATTCCCTGGACAGGATCTGGCGCTTTTTAAGCTCTAATCTGCTCCTGCTGATCGGGTTGGGTTGCTTCGATTTCCAGCGAGTAGACCACCGCTGGTGGTTGTCCGCCAAGGGCCTTGTGCGGGCGGCGGTGATTGTAGAATTCCATCCATTGCCGAACACCGGCGC
>NZ_QGKU01000032.1 GCF_003172915.1 Meridianimarinicoccus roseus | reverse complement strand
GGCCGGATACATGTCAGCACCCGACGACGCGCCAAAAAGATCCGAAACCCCTCTTGCGCTTGGGGCGGTTACACATGTTGCGCAACTTCGTCGATGGAGGATTCACTGCGCGTATCCAGCATGATAGCTGGCGGTCATGAGCAGACCCACGCGCGCGACCTACAGGACCAGGAACTGGCCAGCCTACAGTGAGCCATTGTGTCGCCATGTGTTCGAGACCAATGGCGAACGCGCTCAAGCGCCGGGGGCTCGCTGACGATCTGGTTTGACCCCGAGATGAGCTGGAATGCCGTGCCGACGGACAGTCGTGGGCGCCAGCAGAGCTATAGCGACGCGGCGGTGCAGGCCTGCCTCACCCTCGAGATCCTCCTCGGGCTGCCGCTCCGCCAAGCGACCGGTTTCGTGGCAAGCCTGCTGGAGCTGTCCGGACTCGGCTGGTCCGTGCCGGACTTCAGCACTCCGTCACGCCGCCAGAAAACCCTGAACGTGACCATCCCGTATAGCTTCTAGAAGGGGCAGCTGCACCTGCTCGTGGACAGCACCGGCATCAAGGTGGAAGGCGAAGGCGAGTGGCACACGCGCAAGCATGGCGGCTCGAAACGAAGGGTCTGGCGCAAGCTCCACCTCGGGATCGATGAGGAAACGCTGGAGATCCGGGCGTTCGAGGTGACTTCCAGCAATGTCGGCGAAGCGCCGATGCTGCCGGGCCTGCTTGCTCGGATCCCAGCGGAGGAGGAGATCGCCACCGTCACCGCTGACGGTGCCCTTGACACCCGCGCTTGCCATGATGCCGTCGCTGCCCGCGATGCAGCCGCCATCATCCCACCGAGACGGAATGCGAGGCCCTGGAAGCCGGACACCGCCGGAGCCCAGGCGCGCGACGCGATCCTGCGAACATCGAAGCACTTGGGCCGGGTGCTCTGGCGGAACTGGAGCGGGTATCACCGCCGCAGCAGGGTAGAAACGAAAATGAACTGCGTGAAACTGCTCGGCCAGCGGCTAATGTCGCGGGCCTTCGACCGCCGGGTTGCAGAGGTCCAGATTCGCGCGGCGGTTCTCAACCGCTTCACGGCACTCGGTATCCCGATGACCGCGGCCGCAGGATAGGTGTGTCCCGGGAAAACGGAAGTGCGGCCATCAGCTGATTTGCGCAACAGCGCCGGTCCAACAGGGAAAACCGATCACCCCTCAGCACAGTCTCTCCTAGGCACCTATATCCCGACATTGAAACCAAACGGAAAATCGCTGTTTTCAGCAAAGAGATTGCTGTTGCCTTTCAGCCTTCCGCCGTCGGCGATCGAATGAGGAAGGCACGGAAGTCGTTCACGTTGGTGCCGGTCGGGCCGGGCACGAACAGATCTCCCGCCGCACCGAACGCGCCCCATGCGTCATTGCGTGCCAGTGCCGCCGCAGGGTCTGTGCCCGCCGCGCGCATCCGGGCTGCGCTGGAACCGTCGGCGAAAGCGCCGGCATTGTCCTCGGACCCGTCGATCCCGTCGGTGTCCGCGGCCAGCGCCGCCACGCCGGGCACTCCCTCCAGCGCCAGCGCCGCGGCCAGAAGGAATTCGGTGTTCCGGCCGCCGCGCCCGCCGGTGCCGCGCAGGGTGACAGTCGTCTCGCCGCCCGACAGGATCACCACGGGGTAAGCGAAGGGTCGGGACCGCGCCACAACTTCGCGGACAATGGCGGCATGAACCTGCCCGACATCGCGCGCCTCGCCTTCGATCGCGTCCGACAGGATCACGGCGGGAACGCCGGCCGCCCGTGCCGCGTGGGCCGCGGCTTCGAGCGACAACCGGGCCGATGCGATCACCCGCACCTCGTGCCGCGCAAACACGTCATCGTCCGGGTCCGGGGCCGCCGCCTGCCCGCCGCGCAGATGGGCCAAAACCCGGTCAGGCAGCGCGATGGAGCGGCTGTCGATCATCGCCAGCGCCTCGGCCACGCCCACGGCGTCCGGCACCGTCGGCCCAGAAGCGACCTGCGCAGGATCGTCACCCGGCACGTCCGACACGACAAGGCTGACGACCCGCGCGGGCGCAGCTGCGGCAGCCAACCGCCCGCCCTTTATTCGGCTTGCGTGTTTGCGGATCGCATTCATCACGCCGATCGGTGCGCCCGAAGCCAGCAGCGCACGGTTCAGCGCCTGCTCGTCCTCCAGCGTGAGCCCGTCCGGCGGCGCGGGCAGCAGCGCCGAGCCACCGCCGCAAACCAGCGCGACCACAAGATCGTCCGGCCCGAGACCGTCGACCGCGTCGAACAGCGCCTGCGTGGCGGTCATGCCAGCCGCGTCGGGCACGGGATGGGACGCCTCCAGCACACGGATCTGACGACATGGCGCGGCATAACCGTAGCGCGTGACGACGACCCCCGACAGCGGCCCGTCCCACAGCGTCTCAAACGCGGCGGCCAGTTGCGCCGCGCCCTTGCCCGCGCCCACGACCACAGTACGTCCGCGCGGGCGCTCCGGCATCGCGTCGCGAAGCGCGACCAGCGGATCCGCAGCATCCACCGCCGCATCGAACAGGCCCTTCAGGAAATCCCGTGTGCCCTCGTCCATATCATGTCCTTCCGTATTGCCGCCGCGACTCAGTCCATGACGATCTGGGTCTTCAGATCGTCTGGCCGGTCGGCGAAACTGTCGAATGCTTCCTGAATGTCGTCCAGACGGAATGCCGCGCGGGTAAACAGGTCCGTGTCGATGCGACCGTGCATCAGAAGCGTCAGCGCATCGTGCATGTTCTCACCCATGCCGGCGACGGAGCCCTTGACCGAGTTCTCGCGCAGAACAGTCGTCAGGATGTCCAGTTCCAGCGCCTCGTCCGGGCCGGTCAGCCCGAAGGCGGCGATGTGCCCGCCGTTGCGAACGAGCGTCTGCGCCCGTCGGTAAAGCGCGGCGGACCCGACACTCTCGATCACCACGTCCGCCCCGCGCCCGCCGGTCGCGGCCATCACCACCCCGTGCAGGGCAGCGGGGTCCGATACCGCGTGATCGGCGCCCACGGCCTGCGCCGCACGGCCTGCCGCGGTGTCGAAAACGATGATCGGAGCGGCCCCTATGGTTCGCAGCAACTGCACGTGCAGGTTGCCGATCGGGCCCGCCCCCAGAACCACCACCGACTGTCCGAAGCTGATCCGCGCCTTGCGCGCCGCACGCACGACGCAAGCCAGCGGTTCGGTGAGCGCCAGAACCGCATCGGGCACGTCATCCGGCGCAGGAATCACAAGGCGGGCGGGCACGACGAGGTATTCGGCAAACCCGCCATCGGCGTGAATTCCCATCTGACGCATCGTCGGACAGTTAAGAATCTCGTTCCGGCGGCACCAGTAGCACGACCCACACCCGATATTGGTATCGACCACCGCCTTCTGCCCGATGCGCAGCCGCGCCGCGGCGGGACCCGACCCCAGAGCAGCGACAGTGCCGGTGAATTCGTGGCCCGGCACCATCGGCAGATGTTCGGAAGAATAGCGGCCCCGGAAAATATGCAGATCGGTGCCGCATATGCCACAGCGCTGTATGCGCAGCAGGGCCTCGTCCGGGCCGGGCCGAGGGATGGGCCGCGCCTCGATCACGAAGCGGCCCGGTGCCACCAGAACGGCGGCCTTCATGCTGTCCATTGCGCGCCCTCCCCGGCATGCGGCTCTGGCGCATCAGCGCGGATTATGATCGGGAAGGCAACAGGGGACTGCGCGGGCAACCGTCCGACGATCAAACCCGAACGAGATTTCCGAAGATCGCGTCCTTGTGATCCTGCAGGTAGATCCGCAGCCAGGGCGTGAAACGGCCCGGTCGCCGCGCCACTTCGGCCGCGAGATCATAAAGACCGACCCATTCGACCTGCATCACCTCTTCAGGGTTCGGCGCGACCTTCAGCGTCTTCGGTGCCGTGGCGAGGTAGATATCTACCACCTCGTGCTCCACCATGCCGCCGCCCACGTCGGCGCGGTATTCCACCGTGTCGCGCTTGGCCGGATAGACCCCGGTAATGCCCAGTTCCTCCTTCAGGCGGCGCACGGCGCAATCAGACGGGCTTTCGCCCCAGGCGGGATGGGTGCAGCAGGTGTTCGCCCACAGACCCGGCGTGTGGTATTTCGACATGGCCCGCCGCTGGATCAGCACGTTCTGCCCATCCATGATGAACACCGACACCGCCTGATGCCGCAGCCCTTGCCGGTGCACGGTCAGCTTCTCGACCGGGGCAAGCGTGCCGTTCACCCAGGCGGGTATAAGTTCGGTCATTGCGCGGGCCTCATGTCGGGCGGTTGAAACTGGTCATTCGATGTAAAACAGGGCTTTCCGCCACGCGTACCTCATCACTTTAATCGGGAGGCGGCGGCAGATGCACGCCGACATCATGACACAGGGAAGATCGCACAGTTGCGGGCGACATCTGACGCCCTTATCCGACCAAGGCAGGATGCGGGAGACCTTGCAACCTTTGCCATTCTAGGCGACGTATTTGTGGCATCGGTCCGCGCCCGTGCTAGGGTATCGCGGGCAGACACTGCAAAAATGGGAGCTACCTATGACCAAGCTTTTCGCCGCACTCGCGGCCACCGCGCTCACGGCGTTGCCGATGGCCGCCGCAGCACAGTCCGGCGACGCAGCCGCCGGGGAAAAAGCTTTCCGCGGGTGCCAGGCGTGCCACGTGGTCGAGAATGCGGCGGGCGACGTGCTTGCCGGGCGCAACGCAAAGACCGGCCCGAACCTCTACCAGGTCGCCGGTCGTCCAGCGGGTTCCATCGACGGGTTCCGCTATTCGGATTCAATGGCCGCCGCGGGCGAGGCCGGGCTCGTCTGGGACGAAGAGAGCTTCGTCGCCTATGTGCAGGACCCGACCGGTTTCCTGCGCGAGTACCTCGACGACAGCGGTGCGCGCGGCGCAATGTCCTACAAGGTCCGCAAGGAAGAGGACGCCGTGGATCTCTATGCCTACCTGTCCAGCCTCGAGTAATCGGGCAGCGACGGCCATCCGGCAAAAAAGAAAGGCCCCGTTTCCGGGGCCTTTTTTTCGTGAGCTATGCACACCCGGATCACGAAGCGGGCAGAAGCACCCGGTCGATCACATGGATCACCCCGTTCGACTGGTCCACATCCGCGATGGTGACGGTGGCCACGCGGCCGCGCTCGTCCTCGATCATGATCTCGTCACCGGAATAGCGCGCCTGCAACATGCAACCGCCCACCGTCGGCACGGCATGGACCCCGCCGTCATCGTCGATCATGCCCTTGATCGCCATCGACATGGCATCGGCAGACACGACATGGCAGGCAAGGATCTGGGTCAGTTGCGCCTTGTGTTCGGGCTGAAGCAACTGCGCAAGTGCGTCGGCGTCGATCCGGTCGAAGGCGGCATTCGTGGGCGCGAACACGGTGAACGGGCCGGGACCCATCAGCGTTTCAACTAGGCCAGCCGCCTTGACCGCGGCGACCAGCGTGGTGTGATCAGCCGAGTTCACGGCATTCTCGACGATGTTGCGCTGGGGGAACATCTCGGCCCCGCCGACCATCGGGTTCTGGGCGGCGGCGGCAGTGGCAGCAAGGGCAAGGCAGGCGGCGGTTATCGTGGTTTTCATGGGTGTCTCCCTGGTGTGATGCCGGCGCGGTTGCGCCGGTTACCAGAAGTCACGTTGCACGAAGCCCAGAGTTTCAGCCTTCAAATCACTCCCAATCACGGGCGCGTGAAGTCAGCCTCACAGCCCAGCCAGGCGCCCGATCGCCCGCACCGTTCCGGTCGGTGCGCCAGTAGGTGAGCCGCCCGGAGGTTCGTCGCTGATGGCCAGAACGAGTTCATCGGCGGCCCCCCGCAGCGCGGGCGGAATCTGCGTCGTGCCCTGCGCCGACGCATCGAGAAGCCCCAGCGACACGGGCGCTTCGTCCGGCGGAATTGCCCAAAGCTCCAGCACGCGCCCCGGCGGCGACACCCCATCGGTGCGCGTGATGCGCAGCGTGCCGTCCGCCCCGTCATAGAGCACCAGAAGCCTCAGGCTGTCATCCTCGGCCGAAATCTCGCCGACCAGAAGCGGCGCGGGCATCTGAGGCTGCGTGAACAGCAGCCCGCCCAGCACAGCCGCCGCGCCGAACCCTGCAAAGGTGAGACCCCGCCAGAGGCCGACACGCTGCCAGAAGCCGGGGGACGGACGTGCCGTTTCGGGGAACAGGCCGCGCATCAGCAGCGGTTTCGCCGAGGGCTGCGGCGCAACCGGCTTGATCTCGTCTGCGGCGATGTCGGCGAAATGCGCCTCCCATACCTGCACCTCGGCTCGCAACGCGGCCGAGAAGCCAAGCCTCGCCTCGAACTCGGACCGCTCGTCGGGGCCCAGGAGGTGCAGCACATACTCGGCAGCGAGCGCCCTGTCCTCGTCGGACAGGCGCGGCCCGCCGACAGCGCCGCGATCGGGATCAGGCGTGTCCGTCATCGGCTCAGGCACTCTCTCAGTCGGATCAAGCTGCGGCGCAGCCACGTCCTTACGGTGTTCAGTGGCACATCATACATGGCCGCCAGTTCGACATAGCTGCGCCCCTCAAGATAGGCCCCGCGCACGGCG
Source organism: Meridianimarinicoccus roseus (assembly GCF_003172915.1). GTDB lineage: Bacteria > Pseudomonadota > Alphaproteobacteria > Rhodobacterales > Rhodobacteraceae > Meridianimarinicoccus > Meridianimarinicoccus roseus. The sequence goes on along the minus strand of NZ_QGKU01000032.1, from coordinate 210,725 downwards.
CCCCGCTTGTCGGGCTCGAGTTCTTGCATACACACGGCGATGCGCGCCGCTTCGGAGCGCGCGATCGCGCTTTGTTCTCCGGTGGCCACGTCGCCGGCAAGCGTATCGGCAAGGGCCGCCACGTCCTCGGCCGGGCGCCGCTTGCGCAGCCGGTCGATGGCGGAATTCCGCGCGATGGTGATGAACCACGTCATCGGACTATGGCCGGTCACGGCATAGCGGTCGGCGTTGCGCCAGATCTTAACGAAGGCATCCTGCATTGCATCCTCCGCGCTGGCCCTGTCCTGCAACACACGCAACGCCACGCCGAGAAGTTTCGGCGCGACCGCATCGTAGAGTCTCGAGAATGCCTCACGGTCGCCAAGCGCTATTCGGGAAATGAGGGCTTCTAGATCGGCACTGGACAATGGGGCCTGAACTTTTCTTTCGGGAGGTGTTGATTGTGCTTATCGCGCCCCGCGCCGCATGTCATCCCCAAAGCTGCAGCGGCGCGCCAAGTGCTTAAATCCTGCATTTTTTTCAACACCACGCCTGTTTGCCAATTACTCGCAAAGCCGTGATTGAAACACGCCTCGAAAGACATTCCAATTGCGGATTTTTCTGAGGTGTAATAATGAGAAAAAAACGCCGGAAAGGATTAGGCATGACCAGTATCGATGTCGCCAGCATGTCGCTGGAAGAACTCAAATCTCTGCAGACGAAAGTTAACCGCGCCATCGAAACCTACGAGGAACGCAGAAAGAAAGAAGCGCTGGCGATCGTGGAAGCCAAGGCGCGTGAAATGGGCTACTCCATTTCCGATCTTTACAGCGCTCCGCGCAAGGGCGCGCAGCCGCCGCGACCGGCGAAGTACCGCCACCCGGAAAATTCCGAACTCACGTGGTCCGGACGCGGGCGCCAGCCGCAATGGTTCAAGGACGCGCTGGAAGCCGGTGCCGAGCCCGAGGATTTCTTGATCAAGGCCTGACCTGACCGTCGCCGCAGCGCCGTCCTCGGTTCACACCTCGACGGCGCGGGCGACTTGCGAGCCGACCTCGAAAACCCTCTTGTAGCGCGCAACTTCAGGCGCGGGGCCCATCGCCTTGTTGGGGTTGTCGCTCAGCTTGACTGTCGGGCGCCCATTGGCGCTGATCGCCTTGCATACCAGCGAAAACGGCGCCAGCGCATTTCCCGGCACCAGCCCACGGAAATCATTTGTCAGAAGTGTGCCCCATCCGAATGAGACCCGCACTCGGCCAGCAAATTGTTTCTGCAATTGCAGCATCGCGTCCACGTCCAGCCCATCCGAGAAGATCACCAGTTTTTCACGCGGGTTTTCCCCCCGGCTTTTCCACCAGTCGATCGCAATTTCCGCGCCGCTGGCCGGATCGCCGCTGTCGATGCGAATTCCCGTCCAGCCGGCAAGCCAATCAGGGGCGTTTTCCAGGAAGCCGCGAGTGCCGTAGGTGTCCGGCAGGATCACCCTGAGATTGCCGTCATGTTCCTCGTGCCAGTCGGCCAGAACCCTGTAGGGCGCGGCGCGCAGGTCGGCATCGGTTTCAGCCAGCGCGGAGTAGACCATCGGCAGTTCATGCGCGTTGGTGCCAATCGCTTCCACCTCGCGGCGCATGGCGATCAGACAGTTCGACGTGCCGACGAAGCTGCTCCCCAGACCTTCCAGCATTGCCTGAACGCACCAGTCTTGCCACAGGAAGGAATGGCGCCGCCGCGTGCCGAAATCGGCGATGCGCAGGGCGCTGTCGCCGCGCAGACGTTCGACCTTTTCCCAAAGCTTGGTCATCGCACGCGCATACAGGACTTGCAGCTCGAACCGCCCCATGTCCTTGAGTACCGCGCGCCCGCGCAGTTCCATCAGTACCGCCAGCGCCGGGATTTCCCACAGCATGACCTCTGGCCAGGCCCCCTCGAAGGTCAGTTCGTACTGACCGTCGCGCTTTTCCAGGTGGTAGGGCGGCAATCGGAAGCCTTCGAACCACTCCATGAAATCGGGACGGAACATCTGGCGCTTGCCGTAGAAGGTATTGCCGCGCAGGAAGGTTGACTCGCCCCGGCTGAGCGACAGCGACCGGATGTGGTCAAGTTGCTCGCGCAGCTCACCCTCGTCGATCAGGTCGGCCAGCCGAATGTCGGCGGTGCGGTTGATGAGCGAAAAGGTGACCTGCGTGTCCGGCTGGTTCCGGAATACCGATTGGCACATCAGCAGCTTGTAGAAATCCGTGTCGATCAACGACCGTACAATCGGGTCGATCTTCCACTTGTGGTTATAGACGCGCTGCGCGATGTCCACGTATCGCCCTCCTGCCGGGTCAGTCTGACAGGCGCACGCCGGCGTCCTGCATGGCGGCGCGCGCGGCGGCCAGAGATCCGCCAAGGTCGATGGCCCGGCACAGATCGCACCGCACCTCCACGTCGAAACCCAGCCGGGCCGCATCGCGGGCCGAATACTGAACGCAGAAATCCAGCGCGAGGCCGACCAGCGTCAGGTTCGTGATGCCGCGGCTTCTAAGGTAGCCCTCTAGCCCGGTTGGAGTCGTATGGTCGTTCTCGAAGAAGGCGGAATAGCTGTCGATGGTGCGGCGATATCCCTTGCGCACGATCACGTCCGCACGCGCGGTGTCGAGATCCGGATGAAACCCGGCCCCCGCGCTGCCCTGCACGCAATGATCCGGCCACAGCACCTGAGGGCCGTAGGGCATCTCGATCATCTCCAGCGGGGCCTTGCCGGGATGTTCGGACGCGAAGGACGAATGCCCCGCCGGGTGCCAGTCCTGGCTGAAAACCACCGCGGAAAATTCCTGCATCAAGGCGTTGATCGGCGCGACCACCGCAGACCCGCCGGGCACGGCGAGCGCGCCACCGTCGCAGAAGTCGTTCTGCACGTCGATAACGACAAGGGCGTTGGTATCGGGGCGCATGGCCGTCTCCGTTCTGGATCGGCCTATCGCTAAGCAGTCCCCGGCCTCAGGTCAACCGCGACGCCCGCGCCCCTTGCCGCAAACCGCCCCGCTGGCGTAAGGCACGCCCATGCATATCATCGCCGCGCTGTACCACTTCACCCGCTTTCCAGACCCCGCTGCACTGCGCGGACCGTTGGCGCAACTGTGCTGCGCGCAGGGTGTGACCGGCACGCTTCTTCTGGCCGGGGAAGGTATCAACGGCACCATCGCGGGCACCCGCGCGGGGATCGATGCAGTGCTAGCGCATATCCGCGCGCTTCCGGGCTGCGCGGATCTGGACTGGAAGGAAAGCCACAGCGCCGCCGAACCCTTCGGCCGCATGAAGGTCCGGCTCAAGCGCGAGATCGTGACGATGGGCCAGGCGCAGGTCGACCCGCTGGCGGGCACCGGACACTACGTGGATCCGGCGGACTGGAACGCACTGATCTCCGCGCCAGACGTCGCGGTGATCGACACGCGCAACGATTACGAGGTCGCCATCGGCACGTTCGAGGGCGCGGTGAACCCGGAGACAGCGAGTTTCCGGGACTTCCCGGCCTGGTGGGCGGCGAACCGCGATAGGTTCCACAACAAGCGCATCGCGATGTTCTGTACGGGTGGCATAAGGTGCGAGAAGTCCACCAACTACCTGCTGGGCGAAGGCGTGCCCGAGGTGTTCCACCTCAAGGGCGGCATTCTGAAATACCTCGAAGAGGTGGCGGAGCCCGATAGCCTATGGCGCGGCGAATGCTTCGTGTTCGACGGCCGGGTTTCGGTGGGGCATGGATTGCGCGAAGGCCCGCACGAATTGTGCCACGCCTGCCGCCGCCCGATCCTGCCCTCGGACCGGACCCGCCCGGAGTTCGAGGAAGGCGTGTCCTGTCACCATTGCATCGCCGAGACGACCGCAGACGACAAGGCCCGCTTCCGTGAACGTCAGAAGCAGATTGCGCTGTCCCGCGCACGCGGCGAACGGCATTTGGGGCGCGCGGATTTCGAGGACTGACGCCAGCCCTCCGCACGGCCGGCAGGCGGCCGCAGGCCGACTGCCCGGCCCAACGGGATGAGATGCGGGTGCGGCGCCCCCGCGTCGCAGACGGGCGGGAGTTCCCCCTGCCGACAGCGGTCGGCCAGGGGCTCGGTATGCCGCTCCCGCAATCCCGCACCCGAGCCGCCCCCTCGCATCCTGGCGCGCCCGCCGCTATACGGGGGCAGACCCAAAGACCGGAGCTTTGCCATGACCCCGCCCAAACCCGTTGTCCTGTGCATCCTCGACGGCTGGGGCGCGCGCGGCGACACGGCCGCCAACGCGCCTGCTCTTGCGGACACACCCACCTTCGACCGGATCATGGCGACCTGCCCACACGCGCAGTTGGTCACCCACGGGCCCGATGTCGGCCTGCCGCGCGGCCAGATGGGAAATTCCGAAGTGGGACACACCAATATCGGCGCAGGCCGCGTGGTGGCGATGGATCTTGGTGCGATCGACCTCGCCATCGAGGACGGCAGTTTCAAAAGCAACGATGCGCTGCAGGACTTCATTGCCGGGTTGAAGGACACCGGCGGCACTGCACACCTGATGGGTGTCGTGTCCGACGGCGGTGTGCATGGCCATATCAGCCATGTCCTCGCGGCCTGCCGGGCGGTGGCCGAGGCCGGCGTGCCGGTGGCGCTGCATGCCATCACCGACGGGCGCGACGTCGCGCCAAGTTCGGCCGCGGGGTTCATCGAAGATCTGACCGGTGCGCTGCCAGAGGGGGTCCGCGTGGCGACCGTCATCGGGCGCTACTTCGCGATGGACCGCGACAATCGCTGGGATCGGGTCCAAACCGCCTATGACGCCATGGTCCGGGGCGAAGGTGCGCAGGCGGACACTCCCGCCGCCGCCATCACCGCCGCTTATGACGCGGGCAAGACAGACGAATTCATTCCCGCCACCGTGATCGGCGATTTCGCCGGAGCGCGGGATGGCGACGGCTTCTTCTGCCTGAACTTCCGCGCCGACCGCGCCCGCGAGATTCTGCGCGCTATCGCCCAGCCCGACTTCGACGCCTTCGACCGGGGCACGTCGCCCGCATGGGCCGGGATGCTGGGCATGGTCGACTACTCGAAGGACCATGACGAGTGGATGACCACCGCCTATCCGAAGAAGCCGGTTGTCAACACGCTTGGCGCCTGGGTCGCGGCGCATGGCAAGCGGCAGTTCCGCCTCGCCGAAACCGAGAAATATCCGCATGTCACCTTCTTTCTGAACGGCGGCAAGGAAACCCCGGAGGACGGCGAGGACAGGCATATGCCGCCCTCGCCCAAGGTGGCGACCTATGACCTCGCCCCAGAAATGGCCGCCGCCGAAGTGACCGAGGCCTTCGTCGGCGCGATCCGGGACGGCTACGATCTGATCGTCACGAACTACGCCAATCCCGACATGGTCGGCCATACCGGCGACCTGGACGCCGCGATGAAGGCCTGCGAAGCGGTGGACCGGGGTCTTGCCGCCGTGACCGTAGCGCTGAAGCAGGCGGGCGGTGCGATGATCCTGACCGCCGATCACGGCAATTGCGAGACGATGGTCGATCCCGACAGCGGCGGGCCGCACACCGCACACACGATCAACCCGGTGCCCGTCGCGCTGATCGGCGGACCGGCAGGCACGGCGCTGGCCGACGGCCGCCTGGCCGATCTCGCCCCGACGCTGCTGGACCTGATGGGGATCGACAAGCCCGCCGAGATGACCGGCGAAAGCCTGCTGCGTCATGGCAGCTAGCTGGACGGGGCCATGGGAGCAGCTACTTTGCGGGGTCAGCGGGCGGTCACAATGCCGACACGCCCCGGCAAAGGGCTGGCATCCGTCGGTCTGACGCGCTTTATACTTGGCAAGGCATCCGCAGACACAGCCGCCGCGCTCAAGTCAGGCGGCGGGAAAGGACAAGGCAGAGATGAGATCATTCGTGTTGGCCACCGTGGGCGGCGCCGTCGCGGGCCTGCTTCTGAGCACACAGCTTGCCGGGCCGCTTCTGGCGCAGGAGCAGGACAACAAGCGATCAGTTTATGAACAGCTCGATCTGTTCGGCGACATCTTCGAGCGCATCCGCGCGCAGTATGTCGAAGAAGTGGACGAGGGCGACCTGATCGAAGCCGCGATCAACGGAATGCTGACCTCGCTCGACCCCCATTCGAGCTACCTGTCGCCCGAGGATGCGAGCGACATGCGTGTGCAGACCCGCGGCGAATTCGGCGGACTCGGCATCGAGGTCACGCAGGAGAACGGCTTCGTGAAGGTTGTCTCGCCCATCGACGGCACCCCGGCGGAGGAGGCCGGGATCGAGGCGGGTGATTTCATCACCCATGTGGACGGGGAGCCCGTTCTGGGCATGACCCTCGACGAGGCGGTAGACCTGATGCGGGGCCCCGTCGGGTCCGAGATCGTGATCACCGTTGTGCGCGAAGGCGACGGCGACCCGTTTGACGTGACCATCGTGCGCGACACGATCAAGCTGACTGCCGTGCGCACCCGCACCGAAGGCGACGCGGTGATCCTGCGCGTGACCACGTTCAACGACCAGACCTACCCCAACCTCGAAAGCGGCCTTCAGGAAGCTGTGGCCGAACTGGGCGGGATCGACAAGGTCAGCGGGTTCGTTCTGGACCTGCGCAACAACCCCGGCGGCCTTCTGACCCAGGCGATCCGCGTGTCCGATGCCTTCCTGAACGCAGGTGAGATCGTGTCGACCCGCGGACGTGAACTCGCCGACAGCGACCGTTACAACGCCAGCGAAGGCGATCTTGCCGAAGGCAAGCCGATCGTCGTGCTGATCAACGGCGGCTCCGCGTCGGCGTCCGAAATCGTCGCCGGCGCGCTTCAGGATCATCACCGCGCGGTCGTCGTGGGGACCAAAAGCTTCGGCAAGGGTTCGGTTCAGACGGTGATGCCGCTGCGAGGCGACGGCGCGATGCGCCTGACCACCGCGCGCTACTACACCCCGTCCGGGCGGTCGATCCAGGCGCTTGGCGTCGCGCCAGACATCATCGTGGAACAGCCCCGCCGCGACCCCGAGGCGGAGGCCGGGGAAACCGAGGAAAACCGCCCCGGCCGGACCGAGGCGGACCTGCGCGGTAGCCTGTCGAACACAGACGTGTCCGAGGACGAATTGCGCCAGCTGGAAGAGGACGAAGCGCGCGCCCGCGCCACCGCCGAACTGCGCGAGCAGGACTATCAGCTGGCCTATGCCATCGACATCCTGAACGGGCTGTCAGTGCTGTCAGTAGCCGACTGACGCCCCTTCGGCGGCACCGCCGCCAAGGCCGAATGACCTATCGCACGGGGCCGCGAGATCGCGGCCCCGTTCGTATTCTAGCCAAACAAGCGCCCGCGCACCTAGACTAAGGATTTGCGTAACTATTCCTTGGGATATGTGTGAAACCCTGTCCCATCGTGCTAGGGTTGTGCCAACACCTTGAATTGGGGAGTCGCCAATGCCCAAGACCTTCTTTGCCGCGATCGCCGTATCCGCCGCGCTTCTTGCCGGTAACGCGATGGCAGACGACACCACTAAGATTGCCGAGCTGCAGGTTGTCATGCAGCGGTATATCGACAGCAAGCTGATCGACGGCGCGATGCGTGCGGTAGATTATGAAACCGGTGAAATCCGGTCCTACTACCCCACCGAAGCCCATACGATGGTGATGGGACTCAACGGCGACTATGTGTTGTGCAGCGACCTGACCAACAAGGACGGCACTTCGGTTCCAGTGGATTTCTACATCACCGAAACCCCGGCGGGCTACGTTGTCTACCAGACGGAAATCAACAACAGGGCCCCGCTGCAAAGCCTAATCAAGCAGGGACTGGTTGAACGAATCCGCTAATCCACCCCGGGAGTCCCTAAAGCTCCCGGGAACGTTCGGGCTGTTCCGGAAACTGGCACTGTTCACGGTGCCGATCTTCTTTGTGCTGTCGTCCTTCGGGCTTCTCTACATCCAGAACGAACAGATGGTGGACGCGCGGGACGCGTTGTCCACCCGGATCGGTAACAGCGTCGGGCGCACTGCCACCTCGCTCGAAAAACTGCTGAACTCGGACCAGTTCACCGACAGCACCCAGTCAGTCGCGGTGCAGCAGCTTCTGCTGATGCTGCTGGGCGACCAGGCGGTCAGTTGCGCTCGCATGACCAACCCCGACAACCCGAACATCGGCACCATCGTGGCGCCGGTCGGGATCGGGTGCAATTTCCGACCTGTTGACGACTGGCTGTCGGTGCGCATCTTTTCGGACACCTACACGCTGCTCGAGGTCGGCTTCAGCCAGGAAGAATTGGCCCAGGCCCGCGAGACGCAGATGGAATACTCGCTCACCGTGCTGCTCGGCGCGTTGATGATCTCCATGCTGTCAAGCTGGGTCGCGTTCCGGATCATCGTCGGGCGCCCGTTGAACGACCTGATTTCAGACCTCGTGAAGGCCCGTGACGAGGCGGACACGGCCAGCCGCGCCAAGACCCGGTTCCTCGCCAATATCAGCCACGAAATCCGGACCCCGATGAACGGGATCATCGGCACCGCCGAATTGCTCAGCGAAAGCCAGCTCACCCCGCAGCAGGCATCCAGCGTGCAGACCATCGTGAATTCCGGCAACTCGCTGATGCACATCATCGAGGACATACTCGACTTCGCCAAGATCGAGGCCGAGAAACTGGAGATGAACGAGGACGAATTCCAGCTCAGCGATGTGATCTACGACGCCTCTGATCTGGTGGAGCCGACCGCGGCGATCAAGGGTTTGGACCTTGTGGTGGACATTCCCGACACGTTGCCGCACGGCTTCGTTGGCGACGATATCCGCCTGCGTCAGGTTATCCTGAACCTGCTTGGCAACGCGGTGAAGTTCTGCCCGTCCGGCACGGTGCGCCTGTCGGCCACGGTCGCCCAACACGAGGACGGCAACGCCAGCGATCTGACCGTCGCCGTGCAGGACACCGGCATCGGCATCGCGCCCGACAAGCTGGAGGCGATCTTCAGCCCTTTCAGCCAGGCCAACGACACCACGACCCGCGATTTCGGCGGCACCGGGCTGGGGCTGACCATCTCACGCGAACTGGTCAACCGTATGGGCGGCGAAATCAGCGCCACGTCCACGGTCGGCGAGGGGTCGGAATTCCGTTTCACCATCCCGCTGCGCCACGGCCGCCCGGTGCAGCAGTCGCCCGCCATCACCCGGCTGAAGGCGATGTCGGAAACGACACCGCTGCGTGTTCTGGCGGTGGACGACATGGACGTGAACCTGCAAATCCTGCAGCGCAGGCTGGCAATGTGGGGGGTGGACACCACGCTCTGCGCCGCCCCGGCAGAGGCGCTGGAGTGCCTGACCAATGCCGCCGCCGCTGGCACGCCGTTCGATGCAATGATCCTCGATTTCGACATGCCCGACATCAACGGACAGGACCTCGCCGAGATCATCCGCGGCGAAGAAGGGATCGACGCCACGCCCATGATCCTGCTGTCCTCGGTCGCGGTGGTTACCCGTCTGGCACGCGATCCTTCCACACCCTTCGATGCAACGCTGACCAAGCCGCTGCGGCCCAAACGCCTGGCGCGCGCGCTGTGTGCCGTGCTGTCGGGGGAAAGCCTTGGACTCGATCCCGACCAGGACAAGTCTGCCAAGGACGCAGGCCAGGAGAAATACACCGGCTTCCTGCGCGGCGTGGATGTGCTCGTCGTCGATGACAGCGAAATCAACCGTGAAGTGTTGGGCCAGCAGCTTGCGCTGACGGACTGCAGCCTGCGCTTCGCCGTCAACGGCGCCGAAGCCGTCGAGGAGTGTCGCGGCAAGCGGCCCGACATCGTATTGATGGACATTTCCATGCCGGTGATGGGTGGCTTCGAAGCCACGCGCGCGATCCGCGCCCACGAGCGCGCCATCAACCGCCGCCCCAGCACGATCTTCGCGCTTTCCGCTAATGTGCTGCAGGAACACAAGGACCGTGCCCGGGCCGCCGGAATGGACGGATTCATCGGCAAACCGACCCGCCGCGCCGAACTGCTGGACGCGATCTCGGCGGCGCAACTTGGCACCATGCCCGACGACGTGGCGCAAGCCACGCGGGACGATACGGAGACCCCCGGCAACGCCGCTCACACACCCGGCACCGCCAGTGCGGCGACTCCGGTGCCCGCCGTCCTCGTTCTCGACGACGAAATCGACGAATTGCGCGGAATGATCGGCGCAGAGAAGCTGGGCACACTGGCGCAGAAGCTTCAGGATCAGGGCGACGAGGTACTGGACGGCATCCGCAGCGACCTTGCTGCGGGCGATCTTCCGGGCGCCGCGGCGCGCGCGCACAAACTGGCGGGCGGGGCCGGCACGCTGGGCTGCCGACCGCTCGCCGAAGCGATGGCCGGGCTGGAACAGGACCTTCTGGGTGGCGACGCGCCCGACGCCGCAGATATTGAGCGTCTTTCGGAGCTGTGGCGGGCGACCCGCGACGCACTGTCCCGGCTGCATACAGCATCGGCGGCCTGACCACTCGCGACCCGCGAACCACTGAAACCGCTTGAGCGTTCCGCCGCGCCGCGCCATAGCGGCGAAATGCTGGCCACATCGCTTCTGTCCCTTGCGCTTGGAAGCCTGGGCGCGCTTGCCGCTGCCCTTGCGGGGTTTCCCGCGCCGTTCCTGACCGGCCCGGCCGCCGTCGTGTCGCTGGCCGGCATCGCCGGGTTGCAATGTGCGGTGCCGACCCTTCTGCGAAATGCCTGCTTCATCGTCATCGGCCTTGGTCTCGGCACCTCGGTCAGCCCCGAGATCCTCGCCGATGCCCTGAAATGGCCGGCCAGCCTTCTGGGAATGGCGGGCAGCGTCTCGGTCATCATGATCTTCGGCGCATGGCTGTTGCGGCGCGGCTTCGCCTGCGACGGGCGCACGGCGGTCCTGGGCTCCGCGCCGGGGCACCTGAGCTTCGTTCTGGGTCTCAGCCTTGAGACTGGCGCGAACACCGCCTTTATCTCGGTCGTGCAATCGCTGCGGGTGCTGTTCCTGACGCTGGTGACGCCCGCAGCGATCGCGCTTGCCACCGATGCCGATCTGTCGGCCCGCCCAGCGCCCACCGCACTCCTGAGCCTGCCGCATCTCGCCCTGCTGGCCACGCTGGCCGTCGCGGCCGGGTTCGCACTTGGGCGCCTGCGCGCGCCCGCCGCCTTCCTGCTGGGCGGCATGGCGGTGTCCGTGATCGGCCATGGCAGCGGCCTGACACCGGGCGGGATGCCCCTGCGGCTGACCGACGCCGCGATGGTCTGCATGGGGACGCTGATCGGCACGCGCTTCACCGGCGTGCGGCTGGCACAGATCCGGCAGGCCGCGCTGGCCGCCTTCGTACTGACCGGCGGCAGCATCGCGCTGGTGGTGCTGACCGCACTCGCCGTGGTGTCGCTGGTCGATCTGCCGCTGACCGACGTGGTGCTGGCGCTGGCCCCCGGTGGGCTCGAGACAATGATCGCGATGTCCGCCGCCGTGGGCGCGGACCCAGCCTTCGTCGGATTCCACCACGTCGCGCGCATGTTCCTGCTATCGGCGCTGATTCCCGCCGCGATGGCCCATGCAAGCCGGGCCGACCGGACATGACCCGACTTGTCGGCCTGCGCGCGACACCCCATAGTCGCCCCATGCCGTCTGACCTGCGCATCGACATCCCCCTGCACGGCGAGGCGGCCACGACCGCGCTGGCCGCGGCGCTGGCCCCGCTTCTGCGCCCCGGCGACGTGATCGCCCTGTCGGGCGAGATCGGCGCAGGCAAGAGCCATTTCGCCCGCGCGCTGATCCGCGCCCGCCTGCCGGAATCGGATCGCGCACTCGACATCCCGTCGCCAACCTTCACGTTGGTGCAGACCTATGACGCGAGCGGGCTGGAGATCTGGCACAGTGACCTCTATCGTTTGACGCATGCCGACGAGGTGCTGGAACTGGGACTCGACGAAGCGTTTGGCACTGCCCTGTGCCTGATCGAATGGCCCGACCGGCTGGGTGCCGACCTGCCCGCCACGGCTTTGCACCTGCTTCTGTCGCCCGGAGCGACGGATCAGGACCGTGTAGCATCCCTGCGCGCGCACGGCGGCGACTGGTCGGCACGGATCGGCCCGGCGCTTTCGCTGGCCGCGCGCGACGCTGTCCGGTGCACGCCTTGACCGCCGATGCAGACACATCGCGGCGCGCCTTCCTCGGCGCGGCGGGCTGGGGCGCGGCCACGTCCGTGCCGCTTGCCGGGGACGCCTCCGCGCGGCGTTATGAACGGCTGACTAATCCGGACGGGCGGCGCGCCGTCCTGATGATCGCTCCGCCCGCGCCCGACGACAGCACCGGGCGTTTCTGCATCGTGGCTGCGCACCTTGCGGGGCTGGGCCTGTCGGTGCCAACGATCCACGCCGCCGCGCCGGAGGACGGTCTGGCGCTGATGGAAGACCTGGGCGATGCCGTCTTCGCCCGCGAGATAACACGCGACGCCACTTGCGAGGCGCCACTCTATACCGCCGCGATCGATATGCTGGCCGAGCTGCACCGGCACCCCGCGCCTACCGACCTAGCAGCGCCGGACGCGGCGCAGATGGCGGCGATGATCGCCCCGGCGGCGGACTGGTATGCCGGGCGAGGCCGCGCGCGCCCCGACCTCGCCCGCGCCTTCGCGAGCGCGCTGGCCGGGCCGCTGGAGGCGGCACTGGACGGTCCACGCGTTCTGGCGCACCGGGACTTTCACGCCGAAAACCTGATCTGGCTGCCGCAGCGCCGCGGTGTGGCGCAGGTCGGCCTACTGGATTTCCAGGATGCGTTCGCAGGCCCCCCCGCTTACGACCTCGTATCGCTTCTGGAAGACGCTCGGCGCGATCTTGCGCCCGGACTGGCCGAGGCGATGCGCGAACGCTATTCCGAGGCAACCGGCACACCGCCCGAGGCGCTGGCCCGAGACCTTTCAGTGCTGGGCGCACAGCGCAACCTGCGCATCCTTGGCATCTTCGCGCGCCTGTGCCTGCACTTCGGCAAGCCGCGCTATGTGGACCTGATCCCGAGAGTACGCGCCCATCTCGACACCGACCTCGCGCATCCCGACCTTGCCGCGCTACGTGCGCTGACGGACGCGCACCTGCCCGCGCCGACACCCGACCTGCTGGAGGAGCTCAAGTCCAGATGCCTCAAGATCCCGACGCCCTGATGCTGTTCGCCGCCGGGTTCGGAACCCGCATGGGCGCCCTGACCCAGGACCGGCCCAAGCCGCTGATACCGGTGGCAGGGCGCCCGTTGATCGAGCACGCCTTGGCGATCGCTGACGCGGCGGGCATCGCGCGGCGGGTGGTCAACGCCCACTATCTGGCCGACCAACTGGCCGCTTATCTCGACGGGCGCGGCGTGGCTATTTCGCACGAACAGCCGGACATTCTCGATACCGGGGGCGGGCTGCGCGCCGCGCTGCCGCTGTTGGGCGACGGGCCAGTCTTCACCATGAACACCGATGCGGTCTGGACCGGGCCGAATCCGCTGACCGCACTCTACAAGGCGTGGCGCGGCGACCGGATGCAGGCACTGCTGATGCTGGTGCCGGCGGACCGCGCCGCCGGTCATGACGGACCGGGCGATTTCGCGCTGGCCCCGGACGGCCGGATCACGCGCGGCGTGGGCTACGTCTATACCGGGGCGCAGATCGTCGATCCGTCCGGTCTGGCACTGATCCGGCAGACCGCCTTCTCGCTCAATCGGCTATGGGACCGGATCGCCGCCGACGGCGGGCTTTATGGCACAGTGCATGTGGGCGGCTGGTGCGACGTGGGCCATCCCGGCGGTATCGCCGAGGCCGAGGCGATGCTGACCCATCCGCCCGCTCTGCTGAAATGACCGCCGCGGCCCCGGTCGACCTGCGCGGCCTTTACGCTGTTCCGCCGGGCGTGGATTTCCCGCGCGCACTGGTGGACGGCCTTCTGGCGCGCTTCGACGGCACCCCGCCCGAAGCGCTGGCCCGCGCAACTGTCTATGTCAACACGCGGCGAATGGAACGCCGCATCACCGAGCTGTTCGCCGAAGGCCCGCCGCGCCTTTTGCCACGGCTGCGGCTGATCACCGATATCGGCCAGGAAAGTGCAGCTGCCCTGCCACCGCCGGTGCCGGGTCTGCGGCGCCGCCTGCAGCTGGCCCGACTGATCGAAGCACTGATCGCGGCGGAGCCGGACCTCGCGCCCCGCGATGCCGCGTTCGACCTGGCCACAAGCCTCGCCGCACTGATGGACGAGATGCAGGGTGAAGGCGTCATCCACGAGGACATCGCCGCGCTGGACGTGACCGACCTGTCAGGCCACTGGGCACGGAGCCAGAAGTTCCTTGCCCTGATCGGTCAGACGGTGGCGCCCGACCCGTCGGCACCCACCGACACAGAGGCGCGCCAGCGCCGGATGGTGGAACTTCTGGCAGACCGCTGGGCCGATGCCCCTCCGACCGATCCGGTGATCGTCGCAGGCTCCACCGGCTCGCGCGGTGCGACGGCGCTGTTCATGCGCGCGGTGGCCGGGCTGCCGTGCGGGGCAGTGGTCCTGCCGGGCGTCGACGCCCACATGCCGCCCGACATCTGGGCGCGGCTGGTCGCTGATCCGCCGCAGGAGGACCACCCGCAATACCGCTTCGCCGCTCTGGCCCGCGCGCTGGGTCAAAACCCTGCAACCTTGCGCGAATGGGCGCCCGTGTCCGCGCCCAGCCCGGCGCGCAACGCGCTCGTGTCGCTGGCGCTGCGCCCGGCGCCGGTCACCGACGGCTGGCGCCGCGATGGGCCGTCGCTGGGGGATCTGACGGCGGCGACGGCGGGCCTGTCGCTGATCGAGGCGCCCGACCCGAGGTTCGAGGCGATGGCAATCGCGCTGCGCCTGCGCGCCGCACTGGAGGACGGCCAGACCGCAGCGCTGATCACCCCTGACCGAATGCTGACCCGCCGCGTCGCGGCCACGCTCGACCGCTGGGGAATCGAACCCGACGACAGCGCGGGCGAGCCACTACGCCAGACCGCCGCGGGGCGGCTGGTGCGGCATGTGGCGGACCTCTTCGGGCAGCGTCTGACCGGGGCGGCGCTGATCGTGCTGCTGAAGCACCCGATGGTACACGCGGGCAGCGGCCGCAACCAGCACCTGAAATGGGCGCGCGACCTTGAACGCCGCCTGCGTCGGCAGGGCCCGCCCTTTCCGGACGCCGCTGCGCTGGCGGACTGGGCCCGTGGCGCGCGTGGCAGTGCGCCCGGTGCGCCCGACCCGGTCCCGTGGGCCGAATGGGTTGCTGCCACCTGCCTGGGTCATGAATGGATCGGTGTGGCACCCCTTGCCGATCTGACAGAAACGCTGATGACCACCGTGGAAGCGCTGGCGATCGGCGCCGACGGCGATCACGCAACGCTCAAGGTCTGGGCGGACCCGGACGGACGCGCAGCGCACAAGGCGCTGTCCGACCTTCTGGCCGAAGCCGACCATGGCGCCCCGATGGCGCCGCCCGCCTTCCGGGCGGTGCTGGAAAGCATCATGGGCGGCGAGGTGCGCGAGCCCGTGACGCCCGATCCACGGGTGATGATCTGGGGCACGCTGGAGGCGCGGGTACAGGGCGCTGATCTGGTAATCCTCGGCAGCCTGAACGACGGCAGCTGGCCCGAGATGCCCAGCCCGGACCCGTGGCTGAATCGCAGGATGCGCCGGGATGCCGGGCTGCTGCTGCCGGAACGCCGGATAGGCCTGTCGGCGCATGATTTCCAGCAAGCCATCGCGGCGCCCGAGGTGGTGCTGTCCCGCGCGCGGCGCGACGGCGAGGCGGAAACCGTCGCCTCGCGCTGGCTGAACCGTCTGGTCAACCTGATGGACGGGCTGCCCGACCAAAGCGGGCCCGCCGCGCTGGCCGAGATGCGGGCGCGGGGAGCGCGCTGGACGGCGCTGGCGCAGGCGATGGATCGGCCCGCCGCAACGCTGCCGCCCGCGCCCCGCCCTTCGCCGGTACCGCCTGTGGCACACCGCCCGCGCGCATTGCCGGTAACGGACGTGGAAAGACTAATCCGCGACCCCTACGAGGTCTATGCCAAGCGCATCCTGCGCCTGCGCCCGCTTGATCCGCTGCACCGCGACCCCGATGCGCGCGACCGGGGCCGCGTTCTTCACCTTGTGATGGAGCGGTTCGTGCCGGACTTCGCAACGCTTCTTCCGGCCGAACGCGAAGAACGGCTGATGCAGCTTGCGCAGGAGGTTCTGGAGACGGAGGTGCCGTGGCCCGCGGCGCGCCGGATGTGGCTGGCTCGGATCGCGCGCATCGCCGAACCGTTCCTTGCGGACGAAGAGGCGCGCCATGCGCTTGGCCACCCGATGACCGGGGAACAAAAAGGCACGCTCGATATTCCCGCGCCGAAATTCACCCTGACCGCCAAGGCCGACCGCGTGGATATGACGGCGGACGGGGCATATCTGCTGTACGATTACAAGACCGGCAGCCCACCCACCGCACCGCAGCAGAAGCAGTTCGCCAAACAGCTTCTTCTGGAAGCGGTGATCGCAGAACAGGCCGGTTTCGGCGACGCCGGTCCTGCCCCGGTCCTGCGCGCGGAATACATCGGGCTGGGCGCGACGCCGAAGGTCGTGGCCGCGCCCCTGGCCGACGCGCCGCCCGCCGACGTGCTGGCCGAATTCCTCGAACTGGTCCGGCGCTACGACGATCCGGACACCGGCTATACCGCCCAATCCGCCCCCGAAACGGACTCCTTCGACGGCGACTACCTGCACCTCGCCCGCGCCGGTGAATGGGACCTGAGCGACACACCCGGACGCGAGAAGGTCGGCCATTGACCACGACGGCATCCCCTGCCCGTCCCGCGACCGACGAGGCTACCCGACGGCAGATCGCGGCCGCGCGCCCGGACCTGTCCACCTGGCTGGGCGCCAACGCCGGATCGGGCAAGACCCGCGTTCTGACCGACCGCGTAGCGCGGCTTCTGCTGGCAGGAACCCCGCCGCAGAACATCCTGTGCCTGACCTACACCAAGGCCGCGGCTTCCGAGATGCAGAACCGGCTGTTCCAGCGGCTGGGCGAATGGGCAATGAAGCCCGATGCCGATCTGCGCGCGGCGCTTGGGCATCTTGGCGTGGCCGGCACGCTGGATGGCGCGGCGCTGGACGGTGCGCGACGCCTGTTCGCGCAGGCGATCGAAACACCGGGCGGACTGAAGATCCAGACCATTCACGCCTTCTGCGCCGCACTTCTGCGCCAGTTCCCGCTGGAGGCCGGTGTATCGCCCAACTTCACCGAACTCGATGATCGCAGCGCCGATGCGCTGGCCGCCGAAGTTCTGGAAGACCTTGCCGACGGGCCGGGCGCCGCCGCCCTAGACCGGGTCGCACGGCACCTGTCGGACGATGGGCGCCTTGGCGGGCTGATCGCGTCTCTGCTCGGGCACCGCGCCGCTTTCACGCCAGCGCGCGATTTGCCCGACCTGTTGGCAGCTCATGGCCTGCGCACCGATTTCGACGAAGCGGCCCTTGTGGACACCGTGTTCGACGGGTCCGAGCGCGCATTGCTGGAAACGATGATCCCGGTCCTTCAGGCCAAGGGTGGTCTTGACGGAAAGGCCGCCGAAAAGCTGGCCCCGCTGCTGGCCGGCACGCTTGAAACGGGCGCCGCCCTGCGCGTTCTGGAAGGCGTTCTGCTGACCGGAAAGGAAGCCAAGGCCGGCGCATTCGTGGCCAAGACCGACAGCTTTCCCACGAAACCGAGCCGTACCAAGCTGGGCGAGACGGTCACGGATGCGCTCGATGCGCTGATGGAGCGAGTGCAGGACGCCCGGCCCCTGCGGCTTGGCCTTGCCTCCGCACAGCGCAGTGCCGCGCTTCATGCATTCGCCGCCGTTTTCCTGCCCGCCATCGCCGCCCGCAAATCGGCGCGCGGACTTCTTGATTTCGACGACCTGATCCTCCGCGCGCGGGATCTTCTGTCGCGGCGGGCGGCGGCAGATTGGGTCCTGTTCAAGCTCGACGGGCGGATCGACCATATCCTCGTGGACGAGGCGCAGGACACCAGCCCGGAACAGTGGGACGTGATACGCCTTCTGGCGCAGGAACTGACCTCGGGTGCAGGAGCGCGGGAAGGCGTGACGCGCACGATTTTCGTGGTCGGCGACAAGAAGCAATCGATATATTCCTTTCAAGGCGCAGACCCGGCCGCCTTCGACCGTTTGCGCGGGCATTTCGATGCGGCGCTACGTGATGTCGGCTCCAGCCTGCAGAACGCGGTGTTGGAACACTCCTTCCGTTCGTCCGCCGCAATCCTCCAGGCGGTGGACCGCACCTTTGCCCTACCCGACATCGGCGACGCGATCGGCGGCACGCCCAGCCACATCGCCTTCAAGGACGCGCTGCCCGGGCGGGTCGATCTGTGGGGCTGGGTCGAGCCGGATCCGAACAAGCCGGAAGCGCCCGACTGGTTCGATCCCGTGGACAAGATCAGCCCCGAGGCGCCGGACGCCGTTCTTGCCCGCGCCATCGCCGCCGAGTTGCGCCGCCTTATCGACGCCGGCGAAACCGTGCCGGACGGCAAGGGCGGGCGCGAGCCCCTGCACGAGGGCCATGTACTGATCCTCGTGCGCCGCCGCAGCGTGCTGTTCCGCGAGATCATACGCGCTTGCAAGGCCGAGGGGCTGGACATCGCCGGGGCCGACCGGCTGCGCCTGACGCGCGACATGGCGGTGCGCGACCTGATGGCGCTGCTGGGCTTTCTCGCATTGCCCGAGGACGACCTGTCGCTGGCCTGCGCCCTTCGCTCACCACTGCTGGGCTGGTCGGAGGACGGGCTCTACCGCCTCGCCCAGCCGAGGCCCGGAACGCTGTGGCAGGCGTTGCGTGCGGCGGCACCCGGCAGCGACACCTACGAGATGCTGATGGATCTCGGCGACAAGGCGGACTACTTGCGCCCGTTCGATCTGCTGGAACGCATCCTGATCCGCCACAAGGGCCGAGAGAAGCTGGTCGCGCGACTCGGTCCCGACTGCGAAGAGGCGATCGACGCCCTGTTGGGCGAGGCGCTGAACTATGAACGCGCGAACGTTCCCAGCCTGACCGGGTTCCTCGAATGGATGCGCGGCGACAGCGTGGATGTGAAGCGCCAGGCCGAAGGCGCGGGACGACGACTGCGTGTGATGACCGTACACGGTGCCAAGGGACTCGAGGCGCCACTGGTGATCCTGCCCGATTGCGGCGTTCTCAACGCGCCCAAGCCGCCCGACATCATGCTGGACCCGGATAGCGGCCTGCCGCTCTGGACCCCGAACGCACCCGACACGCCGGAGGCGCTGGCGAAGGCGCGCGAGGCCAGCATCGCCCGGCAGGAAGAGGAGCGGCTTCGCCTGCTCTACGTCGCGATGACCCGCGCCGAAAGCTGGCTGTGGGTCTGCGCCTCGGGCAAGCCGGACAAGCATGGAACAAGCTGGCACGCGCGGGTCGAAGCGGGGCTGACCGGGCTTGGCGCAGCAGCGCTGGATACGCCCACCGGGGCGGGCCTGCGCTGGCAGCATGCGGACTGGGCCGCACTTCCGCTCCGGGGCACGGCACCGGCGCCGCTGTCCGCGCCGATCCTGCCCGCGTGGGCAGGAGACGCCATACCGCCGCGCCCGGCCAAGGCCGCAACCACGATCACTCCGACGGCACTTGGCGGCGCCAAGGCGCTGCCCGGAGAGGCGGGCCTGTCCGAGGACGACGCTAAGGAGCGCGGCACCCGCCTTCACCGGCTGCTGGAACACCTTCCTGCCTTCCCCGAAGCGAGCTGGACCGCGCTGGCACCCGGCATCCTCGGGCTGGCGGATGGCCCGGCCGAGGAGGCCATGATCGCCGACCTGCTGTCCGAAGCGACCGCCGTTCTGACCGCGCCCGCGCTGCGCCCGCTTTTCGCGCCGGGCGCACTGACCGAAGTCGGCCTGGTCAGCCCCCTGCCGGGCCTGCTGCCGCCGCCCCATGACCGCCTTGCCGGGGTCGTGGACAGGCTGATCGTCACCGGGGATCACGTCCTCGCCATCGATTACAAGTCCAACGCAAGGGTGCCCGCGGGACCCGAAGATGTGCCCGAGGGGATCTTGCGGCAGATGGGAGCCTATTGCGCCGCACTGGAGGCGATCTATCCCGGCGCGCGCGTCGAAACCGCGCTGCTTTGGACCCGCTCCGCTGCACTTATGCCACTGCCCCGTACTCTCGTCATGGCCGCCTTGCAACGCGCCGTCGCGGAGGGGCCCAACCTTGACGCTCGCCGGTCGGGTCCATAGTTTCACCCAACAGGATTTTGGCCAGGAGGCTCCCCATGGCGACGCAAGCCGTTACCGACGATACGTTCGATACCGAAGTGAAACAGTCCGATATCCCCGTCGTGGTGGATTTCTGGGCGGAATGGTGCGGCCCATGCAAGCAGATCGGCCCGGCGCTTGAAGAGCTTTCGGACGAAATGGAAGGCCGCGTGAAGATCGTTAAGGTCAACGTGGACGAAAACATGAAAACGGCGCAGGAACTGCACATCCGCGGCATCCCGGCCTTGTTCATGTTCAAGAACGGGCAGGTCGTGTCGAACAAGACAGGCGCAGCCCCGAAAGCCGCGCTGCAAAGCTGGATCGAAGATTCGATCTGACCCGGTCGCCGCCCTCGTGGGCGGCCGCCTGCAGAACACGCCCCGCGCCATCGGCGCGGGGTTTTTGCGTTTACGGGCCAGAAAAGCCATCGTGAATATACCAAAGGGCAGCGGCGTGTCGAACTTTGTCTATGTCAGGCATCCGATGCGCGTCTTGGGTGCGACGTGAGTCAGGCGTATGGTGCACTCCGACACGCATTGATTGAACGGAGAAACCGATGAGACGCCTGACTACACTTGTGAGCGCAGCAGCCCTTATCTTGAGCCTGGGCGGCATGGTACATGCCAACGGTTCTTTTCCCGACCCGACGGGCGCCGTGCTGCTGACGATCACTGACCCGGATGCGGGTGAGAAGATCGCGCTGGACCGGGCGGGGCTGGAGTCCCTGCCGCGTCGCAGCTTCGAGACGACGACGATCTGGACAGAGGGTGTCAAGACGTTCGAAGGTGTACCGCTGTCAGCGATCCTGAACCGGATGGGCATTTCCGAAGGCAAAGTGCGACTGACCGCCGTGAACGACTACAGCGTCGAGATCCCGGTCGAAGAGGTGCTCCAGAACGATCCGCTCATCGCCGATCTTGTGGATGGCCAGGAAATGTCGCTGCGGGACAAGGGGCCGCTCTGGCTTGTGTACCCCTATGATTCCGACACCCGCTATCAGAACGAGACTTTCTTCGCGCGCAGCATCTGGCAGCTGAACCGCCTCGAAGCACACAAGTAAATCGCGGCGAAGGACCAATCGGCCATGCTCACACCACACCGCACCGAGACCAGGCGCTTGACCTGGCTGCGCCCGGCGCTTTTTGGGCTGGCCGTACTGATCCTCATCGGCCTGATCGGCCTTCTGGCCATGGACCTTGCCCGCAAGCTGGACAAGCTGGACAGGGCCACGTCGGACAATGTCGAATGGCAACTCTCGCAGATGGAGGTCGAGTACCTCGGCCTCGTAGATGTGCTGGAGAACACCCGCACCGCAGCCGACCTGCCGGAGTTACGCCGCAACTTTGACATTTTCTACAGCCGGATCAGCACGTTCCGCGAGGGTATGATGTTCGACGGCCTTCGCCAGGCCCCCGGCTTTTCCGTGACGCTCGACAAGCTCGCCGGAACCCTCGATCACTTTGTGCCCGCGATAGACGGCCCGGACAGCGCCCTTCTGGCCGCGCTTCCGGAGATCCGTGCAGAGTTTCGCAGCCACCGGCCGACGATCCGTCAAACGGCCCTGAACGGAATGGTCTATTTTGCGGAACGGTCGGATGAGACACGCAACAGCATCGCGGCCACGCTGGAACGTGTGTCCGCCGTCACAGCCGGGCTGATCGCGGCTCTGGTCGGGCTGGTCTTCGTCCTTTGGCACTTCTACCGGCGCGCACAGTTCCATTCCCGCGAAGCGGAATCGAGCGGCGCACGAATGACCGCCGTGGTGGAAACGGCTCCGGACGGGGTGATCATCGCCGACCTGGGCGGGGTCATCCGCGACTTCAACGACGCGGCGCAGCGGATCTTCGGCTATGACCGTAGCGAGGTGATCGGTCGCCCGATGGCCGAGACCATTGTACCGCAGGATGCACGCGCCGCCCACGAGGCCGGGATGAAGCGCTTTGTCGAGACCGGCGAAGCCCGCATTGTCGGGCGCGGCCCGGTTACCGTGACCGCCCGCCGCAAGAACGGTGAGGAATTTCCTCTCGAACTGTCGCTGTCCACGAGCCACGACGCCGAGGGCGGGGCCATCGTGATCTCCTTTGTGCGTGATATCACGCACCGCGTTGCGGCCGAACAGGAATTGCGCGTGGCACGCGACACGGCACTTGCCGGCCAGCGGGCCAAGGACCGGTTGCTGACCGTCATGAGCCACGAGATGCGCACGCCGCTGAACGGAATGCTCGCGACGCTGGAACTTCTTGAGGAAACCGGCCTGAACGACCGACAGCGCCGCTATGCGTCCATCATCGGCCATTCGGGCGAGACCCTTCTGAGCCACGTGAACGACGTGCTCGACATCTCTCGCATCGATTCCGGGGCCGAAACGCAGACCGCCTCAACACAGATCATGGACTTCGGCGCCATCGTCCGCGACATCGTCGATGAACAGAGTGCGCTGGCACAGCGCAATGGCAGCCGCGTTCTGGCCGACTTGCCGAAAGCGACGACCGTCAGGGGCGATCCGGCAGCACTGCGCCGCATCTTTGCAAACCTGGTCGGCAACGCAGTGAAATTCACCCAGAACGGACGCATCGAAGTGTCCGCCGACAGGCTGGGGTCTTCGGACATGGTGGAATTCCGCATCAAGGATACCGGTCTCGGCATCGCGCCCGAGGACTGTGCGCGCATCTTCGACGATTTCGTGTCGCTTGATGCGTCTTACGGGCGGTCCACTTCCGGGACCGGGCTCGGCCTAGGAATCGTGCAGCGGCTGGTGCGCAAACTGGGCGGTGAGATCACGCTCGACAGCAAACTGGGCGAGGGAAGCCTGTTCCGGGTGCGGCTTCCGTTGCCGTCCGCGGCAGAGCCCGCCGCCGCCCGCGTGGCACCCGCCGCACCCGCGACGCCGCCCGTGCGGATCGTCACATCCGAACCGCTCCGCATACTCGTGGTCGAGGACAACGAGATCAATCGCCTCGTGGTGCGCGAGATGCTTGAAACGATCGGCCATTCCGTGACGGAAGCGGTGGATGGCATCGACGGCGTACAGGCAGCCGCGGCACGTCGATATGATCTGGTGCTGATGGATATCAGCATGCCGCGTCTGGACGGGGTTGAGGCCACGCGCCGGATCCGATCCGGCGGCGGCGCATCCTGCAGCGCGCCGATCGTCGCGCTGACTGCCAACGCCCTGCCCCACGAGGCCGCGAATTTCCGTGCTGCGGGCATGAACGACACCGTTACCAAGCCAATCTCGCGCAAGTCGCTGCAACGCGCCTTGGACCTTGCGACGGGGCGCGGCGGCGCACCTGCTGCGCATCGCCCCAAGGACGGGTCCGGCCCTGTGAACCTTGCACAACTTGACGAACTACGCGGCGAAATCGGCCAGGCCCGACTTGAGCAGATGTTCGGACTTTTTCGCAGCGAAGCGGACGCGACTGTCGCCTGGCTTTCCGATGCACCGGCACACGGCGTCCCGGCCGCGGAAGCGCTGGCGGCTGTGCACAAGCTGGCAGGGTCGGCTGCCGTCTTCGGCGCGCGCAGCCTGCACGCCCATCTGTCGGAACTCGATAACATGGCCAAGCTGGGTCAGCTCGATCAGGCCTGCGCCCGGCTGCCGGAGATTTCACCCATCTGGGCGGACACCGTCGCCGCCTATGAATGCATCGACTCGCTCGCCCCGCGAAGGGCGGCCCGGATCGCGGCGAGCGGCTAAAAAGCACACTCCTGCCATCTATCTGAGTTTATCAGGAAATTTAGATTGCAGTCGCTGGCTTTCGGCAACTACTGTGACACCACCCCGGTAGTCCGGTCTGGAGACAGCGCATGAACGTACTCATTGCAGACGATCACGATCTGGTCCGCGACACGCTTGCGGCGTTTTTGAGCGCCGAGGGCGAGATTGCCGTGGAAACGGTGGAAGACCTTGACGCCGCTTGCCGCCGGATGGAGGAGACCGGAGGTTTCGACCTGGTTCTGCTGGACTACACGATGCCCGGCATGCACGGGCTGGAAGGTCTGCGTCGCGCTCTGGACCTGAACGGTGGAAATCCGGTCGCCATCATGTCCGGCACCGCGCCCCGGACCATCGCGCAAGACGCGCTGGATGCCGGCGCTGTCGGCTTCCTGCCCAAGACCCTGCCCGCCAAATCGCTTGTCAATGCCGTAAGATTCATGGCGGCGGGTGAAACCTATGTCCCGGTGAAGTTCATGACCACCGAGGAGGACGAAGATATCAACCCGATCGCCGAGAAACTGTCCTCCCGCGAGATGCAGGTTCTGGGCGGTCTGTGCCGCGGCCTTGCCAACAAGGAAATCGCCCGCGAACTGGAACTTCAGGAAGTAACCATCAAGCTGCACGTCAAGACTCTGTGCAACAAGCTGGAAGCGAAGAACCGGACCCATGCCGCGATGATCGCGAAGGAAGCCGGCCTGTTCTAGGACCGGGCCGGTTGCCGCAGCGCGCGCGCGCCGCCATATAGGCCCCAAAAGAAGCGGAGGCCCCATGGCAGAAAAGACATTCCCCGGCTGGCACGGAACCACCATCATCGCGGTGCGTCGCGCCGGAAAGGTTGTCGTAGCGGGCGACGGTCAGGTGAGCCTTGGCCAGACCGTCATCAAGGGCAGCGCACGCAAGGTACGCCGTCTCAGCCCCGGCGGAGCCGAGGTCGTGGCGGGCTTCGCGGGCTCCACCGCCGATGCTTTCACTCTTCTCGAAAGACTCGAGGCAAAGCTGGAGGCGACGCCGGGCCAGCTGGCTCGTGCCAGCGTGGAACTGGCTAAGGACTGGCGCACCGACAAGTACTTGCAGAAGCTGGAGGCGATGTTGATCGTGACCGACGGACGCGACCTGTTCGTCATCACCGGCGCAGGCGATGTGCTGGAGCCTGAACACGATGTCGCCGCCATCGGCTCGGGGGGGAATTTCGCGCTGGCCGCAGCGCGTGGGCTGATGTCGAATACCGATATCGGCGCCGAGCAGATCGCCCGCGAAGCGATGGCCATTGCGGCGGATATCTGCGTCTACACCAACGGCAACCTGACCGTGGAAAGCATCGACGCCTAAGGCGCGTAGCGCGCCAGCGGGCCGGCGCTGCGTAGTCCGACGCCGATCAGCAGCGACGTAGCAAGGAAGTAGATCGCAATCACCGGCATCTGCCGGTCGAAGCCGATGCCCGCGTCGATCACCCAGCCTGTGGCCACCGGCCCCAGCGCGGTGCCCAGCACCATCACGGCCGTCGCCAGCGCGCGGATCGCGCCAAGGTGCCGGGTGCCGAAGTAATCCGCCCAGAACGCTGTGGGCAGGGTCGTCCCGACACCATGCCCGAGCCCCAGCAGCGCCATCGCCGCACCCCCCCAGAGCAGTCCGTCCGACAGACCCATCAGAACGAAAGCGGCAATCAGCGGCATCTGATAGAGTTGCATCAAGCGGCCGGTGCCAAACCGGTCGATCAGAAGGCCGGACCCGATCATTCCAGCGATCGTCGCCACCGTGTAGACCGGGAAAAGCGATACGAATTGAATGTGTTGCCAGCCTTTCTCGCCCGACAGGTGGACCTGGTGGAAGAACGTTGCAGTGATGAAGGCGGCCGGTCCGATGACCAGCGGTACGGCGCACCAGAACAGCGGGTGGCGCACGACCTGTGCGCGGGTCCAGTGCCGACCTTCCATGCCGGGGGATTGTTCGTGGTCGCCCATGCTTTGCGGCGTGCGTTCGCGTTGCAGCAGAAGTGCCAACGCGGGGATCGCCATCAGCGCGAGGCCGGCGGCCACGACCCACAGAAGCCGCCAGTCCACCACGCCCAGAAGACTGACAAAGGTGATGGGAAGAACAGACTCGCCAAGCGCAAAGCCGATCGTGGCCACGGCCAGTGCCTTGCCGCGATTGGCGACGAACCAGCGCGCCATCGCCACAGACGACAGATGCGAGGACATGCCCTGCCCGAAGAACCGCAGCGCGAAGATCACCGGCACCAGCATCCAGACGGCGCTGACCGCTGACATCGAAAGGCAGGCACCGGCGAGACAGGTCAGGATCACGGCGCCTAGGGCGCGCACGCGAAACCTGTCGGTGACACCGCCGACGAAGATCATCAGGCCCGCCGACAGGAGCGTTCCGGCGCCGTAAATGCTGCCCCACTGGCCGTGGGTCAGCCCGAACGTTTCCATGATCTCGCCCGCGAACAGCGAGATGAAATAGGTCTGTCCATAGCTCGACGAGAAAGCGAGCAGCAGCCCCGCCGTCAGCCACGGGGCATTTTCGCGCAGAAACGCGGGCGAGAAGGCAATCATGCAGAGACTCGTTCAGGGGGTTGGCAGCGTTGCTTCGAGCCTTAGGTCACTGCGCTTCAGGGTGCAATGTACCCTGCCGCGTATCGCGGACCCGAATAATTGAGAGAGGAGAGAAGAATGGACATCGTCGTATTGCTCCCCGCCCTTGCACTGGTGACACTCACAGCCGTGTGCATTTTCGCGCTGCTAAGCAAGGCAAAGGTTGAACAGAGAAGAAAGGACCCGTCTGTGCCGAAATCGACGCTGGCAAAGGACGCTCCGAACCGCAGCAAAAAGACCGCATGATAAGGGCTGTCAGCCCAAACCCGAAAAGGCGATGGTGGGCCGGGCAGATGTCGGCGCCGCCACCGTCCCTGCCCAAACGCACCGCCCGGTCATGTGTCGTTCGTTCACTCTGTTCTGGACGCTCTCAAAGGACATAGCGGCTGATGTCCGTCGATTTCACCAGATCGCCAAGATGCTTGTCCACGAAGGCAGCGTCGACCGTCACGGTTTCGCCGGCCCGGTCTGGCGCGGTGTAACTGAGATCCTCGAACACCCGTTCGAGCACGGTATACAGCCGCCGCGCACCGATATTCTCGACGCTGCGGTTTACCTCGGCAGCGATGCCGGCCAAAGCGGTGATCCCGTCTTCGGTGAAACTGACCGTCACTTCTTCGGTGGCCATCAAAGCAGTATACTGCCGCGTCAGCGCATTGTCGGTTTCGGTCAAGATGCGCACAAAGTCTTCTTCGGTCAGTGCGCGCAGTTCAACCCGGATGGGCAGTCGGCCCTGTAATTCCGGCAGCAGGTCCGATGGCTTGGCGATGTGGAACGCGCCGGACGCAATGAACAGGATGTGGTCGGTTTTGACCGGCCCATGCTTCGTGCTGACGGTCGTGCCTTCGATCAGGGGCAGCAAGTCACGCTGCACGCCTTCGCGGCTCACGTCGCCCCCCCGCGCCTCGGCCCGGGCGCAGACCTTGTCGATCTCGTCCAGGAACACGATGCCACTTTCCTGAACAGCATCAAGTGCGGTGCGCGTCACCGCCTCGTCGTCGAGCAGTTTGTCCGCTTCTTCAGCCACGAGCACTTCGTAGCTGTCGGCGACGGTCATCCGCTTCTTCACCTTACGTCCGCCGAACGCCTTTCCGAACAGATCGCCGAGATTCATCATGCCCATGCCCGGCTGACCGGGAATGTCCATCTGGGGCAGGGGGCTGGAACTGTCCGTCACCTCGATATCAATCTCGTGGCCATCCAGTTCACCGGCGCGCAACTTTTCGCGAAACCGCTCCCGCGTTCCTTCGCGGGCATCAGCCCCGGCGATCGCTTCGATGACCCGGGTTTCGGCGTTGGCTTCGGCGCGGGCCTTTACGTCCTCGCGCATGTAGTCGCGGGTGTCGGCAATGGCGACATCGACCAGATCACGCACGATCTGCTCAACGTCCCGCCCGACATAGCCGACTTCCGTGAACTTGGTCGCTTCCACCTTGACGAAGGGAGCACGGGCCAGCCGTGCGAGGCGGCGGCTGATCTCGGTCTTGCCGACGCCGGTGGGCCCGATCATCAGGATGTTCTTGGGATAGACCTCGTTGCGCAGATCGTCACCCAACTGCTTGCGCCGCCAGCGATTGCGCAGCGCGACGGCGACCGCGCGCTTTGCATCCGCCTGGCCAATGATGAACCGGTCGAGTTCGGAAACGATTTCGCGCGGGGTCAGCGTTGTCATGGGTCTCTTTCCTGTGGCCCGACGAACCTAAGCATGGAGGGCAAAGTTGCAACGGTCGCCTAGCGCGGTTTGCGCAGATACACGTAGTAGGCGCCGTCGCCGCCGTGCCGGTAATGGGCAGGAGTGATCTGCAATACGATCTGCGAAAGGGGTGGAGTGTGCAGCCAATGCGGCACCTGGTGGCGCAAAACGCCCCGCCGGAGCGGCATCACGCCGCCATCGTCCCGATCTTTGCCCTTTCCAGTGATCACGAGAACCAGCCGCTTGCGGTCCACGTGGGCGGCGGTCAGGAACCTTACAAGCACCGGATGGGCCTGTGCCAACGTCATGCCGTGCAGGTCAATTCGCCCTTCGGGCCGTAGTTTCCCGGCCTTCAGGCGCTGGTGGGTGCGTCCGTCCACCCGCGGCGGCGCTGCGCGCAAGGCGGCGGAAATGTCGGGCTGCAGATCATGGCGCGGCGGCGGTGTCTTGCTGCGGCTGCCGATACGGAAACTCTGCGGAGACTGCGGTTCGCGGGACGGCGCAGCCGACGTTGATGGCGGTGAGGGATGCGGCGCTTGATGGGCCGTCGTGCCTCCCATCAGCGCCCCTTTGGAGAGAGACCCGCGCGCCAGCGGTGTCACCGTTTCGGTGGCGCGGGTCCAGAGGTCAATATCTTCGGGCGATTGCCCCGGCTTGTGGCGTCTGCGCGACATGACAGGCTGGGGCGCCGCGCATCAATCGCCCGTGGCGACCAGTTGCCAGTTGGGATCATCCGCGTTCATGTCGCGGGCAAATGTCCAGGTGTCGCGCTGGCGCACGATGTCCTGCGGGTTACCTTCCACGATCTCGCCAGCGGGGTTGCGAACCACGGATGTCATTTCGCCGACGAAGCGAACGGTCAATTCGGCCTCGCGCGTATCTTCGTCGAATACGGCCTGAAGCAACTTGAGTTCACGGATGCCGACAAAGGTCGCGTCAATGGACAGGCCCTGACGCTCGCGTTCGGCCACCGCCTCACCGAAGCTGTCGAGCACGTCCGGCGCGATGAAGCCTTCCACATCCGACAGATCGCCCTTCTTGAATCCCATCAGGATCATCTCGTAAGCGCCGCGCGCCCCTTGAAGAAAGCCCGTCACGTTGAAATCAGGGTCGGCCCGCTTCATTGCCGCGAGCGCGGACGCCGCCGGGCTTTCGGCGGGTACGTTGTCGATGATATCGTGGTCTGGTCCGCCCTCGATGACCTCGAACTCGGGCCGGTTGTCGCCGCGCGGGTCGGTCTTGGCAGATTGGGGAACCGCGGGTTTTTCAAACCCTTCGCGTGTGCCCAGCACGCTTTTCAGGCGCAAGATCAAGAAGATTGCGACACCGGCAAGCACAAGAAGCTGGATCACGGCAGAGCTCATTTCGGCCTCATGGGGGGTTGGGATGGCGTATTGGTCGTGTCTCTCCTATGTAGGTGACACCGGGGCGCAAGTCCACCGGACAGAACCAAGACACTTGCGAGGTTTTCATGTGGCTTCTTGCAGCCTTCATCGGCATCCCTCTGATCGAGATCGGGCTTTTCATTCAGGTCGGTGGACTGATCGGCCTGTGGCCGACGCTGCTGATCGTCGTCGTCACGGCGATTATCGGGACCGCGATGGTTCGCTCGCAGGGTATCGCGGCACTTGCCAACATCCAGGGTGCGCTTGACAGGTTCGACAACCCGGCAGAACCACTGGCCCACGGGGCGATGATACTTGTGTCGGGCGTTCTGCTGCTGACACCCGGTTTCTTCACGGACGCGCTTGGTTTCGCGCTGCTGGTGCCTGCGGTCCGGGAACGTGTCTTTGCCGCATTGCGCCGCCGGATCACAGTTCAGCAGGCGCGCGCGGGCGGTGCCGACGGGACACAGCAGCACCGGCACGGCTATGCGCGCGACCGCTCGGCACCCGGCGGCGGACCGGGCGTGATCGACGGTGAATTCCACGAAATCGACCCGGACAGCCTGCCGCCACGTCGCACCGACACGCCCTCGGGCTGGACCCGCGGCGAGGGGTAACTTGTGAGCGGGGGGGTGATCTGCTAGCAGGTTCGCGACCTCTTTTATGATGGAGCATTCCGATGGCCGACACCCCGAACGGCGCAACCCCGCAACAGCCCGCACAGGTAAAGATGCAGGTGCTGGCGCAATATATCCGCGATCTGTCCTTCGAGAACATCGTCGCGCAGAAAGGCACCGGCGGCGACGTGAAGCCCGATGTTCAGGTTCAGGTAGGCCTGGACGCCAAGAAGCGCACGGCGGAAAACCAGTACGAAGTCCTGAGCAAGTACAACATCACGTCCAAGAACAAGGAAACCGGCGACGTCCTGTTCGCGATGGAAGTGGAATATGGCGGGGTGTTCCTGATCGAGGGCGTGCCGGAACAGCAACTTCATCCCTTCCTGATGATCGAATGCCCGCGCATGCTGTTTCCCTTCGTGCGCCGCATCGTTTCGGACATGACGCGCGACGGCGGCTTCCCGGCGCTGAACCTCGACACGGTGGACTTCATGACGATCTACCGCAACGAGATCGAACGCCGCCAGCGCGAATCCAGCGCGGCGCAGCCGACCAACGCCTGACAACGCGCCGGGTGCGGGCGGTCAATCGTCCGCGCCGGGGTATCGGTGCCAGAGCGCCCCGTCCCCAAGCGACCCGACAAAGGCCGCATGTGCGGCCTTTTCCTGTTCAGTTAGTCGCGGCTCCAGCGGCGCGGGTCGGGGCCGGGGCCTCCAGCGCGGAGCCTCGGAATTGGCCGCGCCTTCGCCGTGCCTTTCACCGCCGGTCAGTACCAGGCCAGGCTGCCGCCCGCCGATAAGCTCCAGATACACTTCAGCCAGGATTTCACTGTCCAGAAGCGCGCCGTGCTTTTCGCGCGCGGAGTTATCGATACCGAAGCGTCGGCACAGCGCATCGAGCGAAGCCGGTGAGCCGGGAAACCGTTTTCGCGCGATCGCCAGCGTGTCCAGCGCTTGTGACATCGGGATTGCGGGCATGTTCAGCCAGCCCAGTTCCGCGTTGATGAATTTCATGTCGAAGCTGGCGTTATGGATCACCAGCGTGGCGTCGGCGCAAAAGGCGATGAAGTCAGCTGCGACTTCGCGAAATCGCGGCTTGTCCGCAAGGAACTCGGCGCTGATGCCATGGACGTCGAACGCTTCCTGCGGCATGTCGCGGTCTGGGTTGATATATTGGTGATAGGTCCGCCCGGTCGGCATGTGATTGACAAGTTCCACCGCACCGATTTCGACCAGCCGATGCCCATCGAACGGATCGAGTCCGGTTGTTTCAGTGTCGAGTACCAGTTCACGCATGTCCGGCCCTTATGGTCTTCACGATCCGGCTAACGGCGATCTGTGCCGAAGCCATGTCGTCGGTTTCGATGACAAAGTCCGACCTTGCCCGTTTGTCGGCATCCGGCAGTTGCTTTGCAAGAAGGCTTTCGAACTGTTCCTCTGTCATGCCGGGGCGGGCAAGGACGCGGGCGCGCTGTGTCTCGGGTGGAGCCGTGACGACGGCAACGGCGTCGAAGCCGCGTTCCGAACCGCCTTCGAACAGTAGGGGGATGTCGAACACGGCAATGTCGGCGTCTGTCGCGGCAAGGAAATCAGCCCGGTCCGCTGCAACCAGCGGATGAACCACTGCTTCAATACGCGACAGCGCGGCCGGATCGTTGCGGATCCACACTTTCAGCACATCACGGGACACCGCCCCGTCAACGATCGCCGCCGGGTGGAGCGCAGCAATGGCCGAAACGGCTGCACCGCGTGGCCCGTAGAGCCGATGAACAGCCGCATCCGCATCCCAGACCGCGCAGCCCGCCTCCGCGAACATGCGCGCTGTCGTGGACTTTCCCATGCCGATGGAGCCGGTCAATCCCAGCCGGAACGGCCGAGTCATGGTGCAAGAAGCCGCGCGCGGGTGGCATCTGTGATCTGGGGGCGCGCGCCAAACCAAGCTTCGAACCCGGGAATGGCTTGATGAATCAGCATTCCCAGCCCGTCAACCGTTCGAAAGCCCGCGGCACAAGCCGTCTTGAGAAATGGTGTTTCGAGCGGAGTATAAACGATGTCGGTGGCCAAGGCGTCGCTTGCAGCCTGTTCCAACGGAATGTCGAACGGTGGCTGCCCCGCCATCCCCAGCGAAGTAGTGTTTACCAGCGTCGCTGCGCCTTCCGCGGCCTGCGCCGCATCCTTCCAATCGATCACGCGCACCACTCCGCCGAAAAGGTCCGCCAGCGCGTCGGCTCGGGCGCGTGTCCTGTTGGTCAGCCGGATTTCAGTCGCACCATCGGCAATCAGCGCTTCAAGAACCGCCCGCGCAGCACCGCCCCCGCCGAAAACGGCCGCCGGCCCAGATGCAGCGGACCAGCCGGGACAGCCCGAACGAAGATTCTCGACGAAACCCACACCGTCGGTGCAATCGGCCAGAAAACCGCCTTCGGGCAGGAAGGTAAGGGTATTCGCGGCCCCTATCCGCGCGGCACGGTCAGTCGCCCGTTTGGCCAGCCGTAACGCGGCTTCCTTCAAGGGTAGGGTGACATTCACACCCTTGAAACCCGCCTTCGGGAGCGCCGCCAGGACCGTCGCGAGATCGTCCGGGTTGACGTCCATCGGAATATAGTGGCCCCGAAGGCCCAGATCAGTCAGCCAACCACCATG
Source organism: Meridianimarinicoccus roseus (assembly GCF_003172915.1). Classification (GTDB taxonomy): domain Bacteria; phylum Pseudomonadota; class Alphaproteobacteria; order Rhodobacterales; family Rhodobacteraceae; genus Meridianimarinicoccus; species Meridianimarinicoccus roseus. The sequence continues at coordinate 177,840 of NZ_QGKU01000032.1, read as the reverse complement.
CAATCGCGGCGACTTGCTATGTGCGATCGGGTGCCCGATGACACCGGCCAGTGGTACTGTCTTGCTCATCCCGGAATATCCCCCCGCAGCGTGAGGTACGACAGCAGTTCCAGCAGTGGAAGGCCGAGCACGGTAAAATAGTCACCTTCGATCCGACTGAACAGCCGCGCGCCTTCCTGCTCCAACTTGTAGCCGCCGACAGAATGGCGAATGCTGTCCCAGTTCCGAACCAGGTAATCGTCGAGATATGCTTCGCCGATCGTCCGCATGGTGAGCCGGACGATACCGACGTGTCGCCAAACCGGCTTGGCGTCGCAGTAAAGGACCGCGGCGGACAAAAGCGTGTGCCGGTCACCGCTCAAGCGGCGGATCTGTGCACGAGCTTCGTCCAGATCGATCGGTTTCCCAAATACTTCGCCTTTGAACGCAAGAACCTGATCACAGCCCAGAACCAGGCGCTCGGGGTGCCTTTCCCCGATCTTCCGGGCCTTCGCCTCTGCCAGGGCGTCGGCAATGTCGCGCGGCGGTGCACCTTCCGCACAAAGCGACGCCCGAATTGCCGCCTCATCGACCCGAGCGGGGATCGCTTCCACGGAAACACCCGCGTTGAGAAGCATCTGCCTTCGGATTTCGGACGCCGATGCAAGGACGAGAGGAAGAGTCATGGGGATAACCTTGTGTGCGACTCATGGGGTGGTGCGCGGGCAAGATGTGCAGGACTTGGGCAAAACGCGAGGACCGCGAAAACCGTCCCACTTCTTCGGTCAGAATGGGGCGACGATCAACAGGTGCACAACATCTTTGGTGCGCTGTGGATAAAACAGTTTGCAACCCGTTCTCCCCAAAGTTATCCACAGGCTTTACATGAAGTTCGAAAATTATCTATCTGATATCATTTAATTTAATTGATGCATAGTTCAAGCGCTGGTGTCTCACCCGACTGAAATCCACATGGGATGACTCTGTGAGCAGACCGGTAATCCACATAGTCCACCGCTCTACTGTCATCATCATCTTTTCTTTCATTCTTCTATATTGTTAGTTGGTCGGGCCATCCGGAGCGCCTCATGTTTGATCTTCTTTCCCCTTACTATCCATGGATCCTGTCGTTTCACGTCATGGCGGTAATTGCCTGGATGGCGGGCCTGTTCTATCTGCCGCGGCTGTTCGTCTATCATGTCGAGCGGGTTGATGTAGGAAGCGATACCGACAGTCTGTTCCAGACGATGGAACTCAAGCTGTACCGGCTGATCATGAACCCGTCGATGATTGCAGCTTACGTCTTCGGTTTGCTTATGGTGGTGACACCTGGCATCGTCGACTGGGCCTCGGTGTGGCCCTACACCAAGCTTGTCGGTATTGCGGGGATGACCTGGTTCCACCATTGGTGCGGTCGTCGCCGGAAGGAATTCACGAGCGGATCAAACACTCGGTCTGGTCGCGACTACCGGTTGATGAACGAAGTTCCGACCCTTCTGATGGTGCTTATCGTCATTTCCGTTATCGTGAAGCCGTTTTGATGGACTGAAACCTCTGCGAGGGGTCTGATTGACTCGGCAGCGGAAACAGCTTATCGCGATATCGCGGGCGTCCGTCCGTGTTCTCTCTCCCCATTTTCCGAAGGCCCGCGTGAAACTGCGCGGTGAAGGCTGATCCATGAACATCGCTGTGTCCCAAGAGCGTCTCAACCTGTCCGACCTGAAGGCGAAAAGCCCCAAGGATCTCCTCGCCATGGCCGAGGAGCTCGACATCGAGAACGCATCGACCATGCGCAAGGGCGAGATGATGTTCCAGATCCTGCGCGAACGCGCGGACGAGGGTTGGGAAATTTCGGGCGATGGCGTTCTTGAAGTCCTTCAGGACGGGTTCGGTTTCCTGAGGTCACCGGAAGCGAACTATTTGCCCGGTCCGGACGACATTTACGTGTCGCCCGATATGATCCGGCAGTTTTCCATGCGGACGGGTGACACCATCGAGGGAGTGATCCAGGCGCCCCGCGACACGGAACGGTATTTCTGCCTGACCCGCGTGTCCAAGATCAATTTCGAAGACCCGGAGCGTGCGCGCCACAAGATCAACTTCGATAACCTGACGCCGCTTTATCCGAACGAGCGTCTGAAGCTGGAAATCGAGGATCCGACGATCAAGGACAAGACGGCGCGTGTTATCGATCTTGTCGCGCCCATCGGCAAGGGTCAGCGGTCGCTGATCGTGGCCCCGCCGCGTACCGGCAAGACGGTTATCCTCCAGAACATCGCGGCGTCGATCGAGCGGAACCACCCGGAATGCTACCTGATCGTTCTGCTGATCGATGAGCGCCCCGAGGAAGTCACCGACATGCAGCGTTCCGTGAAGGGGGAGGTCGTCAGCTCCACCTTCGACGAACCCGCTTCGCGGCATGTCGGCGTGTCCGAGATGGTGATCGAGAAGGCAAAGCGGCTTGTGGAACACAAGCGCGATGTGGTGATCCTGCTGGATAGCATTACGCGCCTTGGCCGCGCCTACAACACGACGGTTCCAAGTTCCGGCAAGGTGCTGACCGGCGGTGTCGATGCCAATGCCCTGCAGCGGCCCAAGCGTTTCTTCGGTGCCGCGCGGAACATTGAAGAGGGGGGATCGCTGACCATCATCGCGACCGCGCTGATCGATACGGGCAGCCGCATGGATGAAGTGATCTTCGAGGAGTTCAAAGGCACCGGTAACTCCGAACTCGTTCTGGACCGCAAGATTGCCGACAAACGGGTCTATCCGGCCATCGACATCATGAAGTCGGGAACCCGCAAGGAAGATCTGCTGATTGACAAGATGAACCTGCAGAAAACGTTCATTTTGCGGCGTATTCTGAACCCGATGGGCACTACCGATGCCATCGAGTTCCTCCTGTCCAAGTTGAAGCAAACCAAGACGAATTCGGAATTCTTTGACTCAATGAATACTTGATGTAGTTGAGCGTCTTGTTATGGATACTATATATGCCTTAGCGACAGCGCAGGGCAAAGCGGGCGTTGCAGTGGTCCGTGTATCCGGGCCTGATGCTTGGAAGTCCGCATTGCATTTGTGTGGCCGCGTACCGGCACCCCGCCGCGCAAGCCTTTGTCGGCTGACCGATGCGAACGATCATCTCATTGATTGCGCGCTGGTTCTGGTGTTCGAGAAGGGCGCCAGTTTTACCGGAGAAGATTGCGTTGAATACCATCTTCACGGTAGCCGCGCCATCGTCGCCGCAGTGCTGAAGGCCTTGGCGGACTTGGACGACTTCAGATTGGCTGAACCGGGAGAGTTCACCCGCCGCGCGCTTGAGAACGGCTGCATGGACCTCACGGAGGTTGAGGGCCTGGCCGATCTCATTGATGCGGAAACTGAGGCGCAGCGGCGTCTTGCCGTCCGCGTATTCGAAGGAGCACTGGGCGCCAAGGTCGCACGGTGGCGCGAGCAATTGGTTCATGCAATGGCGCTTCTGGCAGTTACGATTGATTTTTCGGACGAGGATGTGCCGGATGATGTGACGGCGGAGGTCGCTACGCTGATGCGTTCCGTTCAGGAAGACCTTCAAGTCGAACTCACTGGGATCTCTGCGGCGGAACGTGTCCGGGACGGGTTTGAGGTCGCCATAATCGGGCCCCCAAACATCGGGAAGTCGACGCTGCTCAATGCTCTGGCGGGTCGGGACGCGGCGCTGATCTCGGATATTGCGGGAACGACACGCGATGTCATTGAAGTTCGCATGGATCTTAGTGGACTGCCTGTGACGTTCCTCGATACGGCAGGGCTGCGGGATACCAACGATCATGTTGAAACGCTGGGTATTGCGCGGGCACTCAAGCGGGCCGAACAAGCGGATATTCGGGTCTTCCTCACGGACGGTCGCGTCACCGATCATTTTATGCCGGAACCGGATGATATCGTTCTGCGTGGAAAGTCGGACCTGACTGGTGGGTCGGCTGGGATATCCGGCAAGACAGGAGAAGGTGTCTCCGAACTGCTGGCACAGATTACGGCAACACTTCAGCAGAAAGCGAGTCAAGCCGGCGTCGCAACCCAGGAGCGCCACCGCATAGCGATGAAACGTGCGAACGAGAGACTTGAACACGTGCTGATGCTGGTCGAGATTGGAACAGAGCAAACAGAACTTTTGGCCGAAGATCTCCGGCAGGCTGTATCCGCTCTTGATGCATTGGTCGGGAAGGTTGATGTAGAAGACTTGCTCGATTCGATTTTTAAGAACTTCTGCCTTGGCAAATGAAGGATGTTTCACGTGAAACATGATCGCTACGACGTCATAGTGATTGGCGGTGGCCATGCAGGATGCGAGGCAGCTCACGTTGCTGCGCGCATGGGGGCGCGAACCGCGCTTGTGACTCTGGATATATCGAAAATCGGCGTCATGTCTTGTAATCCAGCAATTGGTGGTCTGGGCAAGGGGCACCTTGTTCGTGAAATTGACGCATTCGACGGCGTCATGGGGCGTGTGGCGGATAAGGCCGGGATTCAGTTTCGGCTGCTGAATCGCAGAAAAGGACCTGCAGTGCGAGGTCCGCGGGCGCAGAGCGACCGAAAAATCTATGCCGAGGAGATGCAGCGGGAACTCCGACTTCTTCCAGGGCTGGACCTGCTAGAGGGCGAGGTCGCGGACCTTCTGCTTGAGGGGGATGCCCTGAATGGTGTTGTCCTTGCCTCTGGCCACACTCTCTATGGGTCGACCGTTGTGGTGACGACCGGGACCTTCCTTGGAGGCGTTATCCACATCGGGGACGAATCATTCCAGGCTGGTCGTATGGGCGAAAGTCCGTCGAACCAATTAGCCAAGCGGTTCCGAGACATGGGTCTTCCGATGGGGCGTCTGAAAACGGGAACGCCACCGCGCCTTGATGGGCGAACGATTGATTGGGCTTGTTTGGAATCCCAGCCCGGAGACGATGATCCGACATTCTTTTCTTTCCTGACAAAGAAGATATCGACGCGGCAGGTGGAGTGTGGGATTGCCTACACAAACGCAGAAACGCACGAGATAATCCGGAAAAACCTCGATAAATCGGCAATGTATGGCGGACGAATTGAGGGGACCGGGCCGCGATACTGCCCATCTATCGAAGACAAGATCGTCCGGTTTGCAGACAAGGACAGCCACCAGGTCTTTTTGGAACCTGAGGGCATTGACGATCACACGGTGTATCCAAATGGCATATCGACTTCGTTGCCTGCCGACGTCCAGTTGGCGTATGTCCGGTCGATGAAGGGCTTGGAGAGGGCCGAAATCCTTCAGCCGGGCTACGCGATCGAATACGACTATGTCGATCCGCGCGCGCTCGGGCTTGATTTGCAGCTCAAGACCCGTCCCGGCCTTTTTCTCGCCGGCCAGATCAACGGAACCACGGGATACGAGGAGGCGGCCGCACAGGGACTTGTCGCGGGCCTGAACGCGGTGCGCTGTGCGCGAGGGGAGGCGCCGGAGCTGTTCAGCCGTAGCGACAGCTACATTGGGGTTATGATCGATGACCTTACCAGCAGGGGGGTTGCAGAACCTTACCGGATGTTTACTTCACGGGCGGAGTTCCGTCTTGCACTGCGGGCGGATAACGCAGACCAGCGTCTGACCCCGCGTGCGATGACCCTCGGTTGCGTTGCCGTTGAGCGTGCTACACACTTCAAAGAGAAAATGGGCTTGCTGGCGCACTACCGGACAGTGCTTGAAGCGGAAACGTGGCTTCCACGTGATATAATGGCGGCGGGAATCCCGATAAGCGCCGATGGTGGGCGCCGTACCAGTCTCGATCTTCTTTCGTTCCCGAACGTTTCCTTCGCGCAGATCATCGCGTTGAATCCAGAGCACGCGGCGATTCCCGAGGCGATCCAACATCAACTGTGGTGCGACGCGCTGTATTCGAAATATCTTGAGCGGCAAGAGCGCGACGTGGCCATACTGAAGCGGGAAGAGGGGATGGTCATTCCCCGAGGGTTCGACTTTTCTGCGGTAGTCGGTCTTTCCAACGAAGTTCGGCAGAAACTTGAGGTGCACCGTCCAGCTACGCTGGCGCAGGCAGCGCAGATCGAGGGAATGACGCCGTCCGCGCTCGCGCTGTTGCTGTCGCGGATCCGACCGCTGCTGAAACATGCATAATGCGGCGGGGCTCGGCGATGTTTCACGTGAAACAACCGAGCGGCTTGAGATCTTCGCTGGGCTTCTGAAGAAGTGGACTCGCAAGATCAATCTTGTTGCGCCGGGCACCATTTCCAATCTTTACGAACGGCATATTGCCGATTCGGCCCAGATTTTTGACCTGCGCCCTGAAGGGACTAGGAACTGGGTGGATCTTGGGTCTGGCGGTGGTCTGCCGGGCGCCGTGATCGCCATTCTGGCAGCGGAGGCTGCGCCGCAGCTCAGGGTCACTTGTGTGGAAAGTGATCAGCGCAAAGCGGTCTTTCTGAGGGCTGTTTCACGTGAAACAGCTGTCCCCTTCACAGTTCTCACGGATCGCATTGAGTCCGCTCAGCCGCTTGAGGCGGATGTTCTTAGTGCGCGTGCACTTGCGCCGCTGAGCAAGCTGCTTGAATTTGCCGACCGCCATTTGGCCGAGGGCGGAACGATGCTGTTCCAAAAGGGGGCGCAGCACGAGAAAGAGTGTACCGAGGCGGAAAAGAACTGGCGATTTGACCGCGAAGTCATTACCAGTTGTACCGATCCCAACGCTGTCATTTACAAGATCGGAGCACTGCGCCGTGCCTGAAGAGTCTCCCGCCCGGATCATCGCAATCGCCAACCAGAAGGGCGGTGTCGGAAAAACAACTACGACCATCAATCTTGCCGCTGCGCTTGAAAAGCGCGGCTCAAGATGCCTGATCGTTGATCTTGACCCCCAGGGGAACGCGTCCACCGGGATCGGCATCAACATTGAAGATCGTATTGCAACAACCTACGACTTGTTGATCGACGGCGCATTGCTGGCAGATGTTGTGCGGCAATCAAACGTTCCGGGTGTCGTGATCGCGCCGGCGACCACGGACCTGAGTTCAGCAGACATTGAACTTGTGGCGAATGAGCGGCGAAGCTTCCTGTTGCGTGATATCTTGCGGAGCGATCAACTGTCCGCGCTTGACGTGGATTTCGTATTGATCGACTGCCCGCCGTCGCTGAACCTTCTGACCGTCAACGCCATGGTCGCTGCGGATTCCATTCTGATCCCGCTGCAAAGCGAGTTCTTCGCTCTCGAGGGCCTGTCGCAACTCATGTTGACGATCCGGGAGATTCGCCAGACCGCCAATCCCGCGCTTCGGATTGAAGGTGTCCTTCTGACGATGCACGATCAGCGCAACCGTCTTGCGCAGCAGGTCGAGGCTGATGCGCGGGAGACGTTGGGAGAGTTGGTTTTCAGAACCATCGTGCCGCGGAACGTCCGGGTTAGTGAGGCGCCGTCCTATGCGATTCCGGTTCTCGACTACGATCCGGCTTCGAAAGGGAGTCTGGCATACACTGCATTGGCGGAAGAAATACTAGCGCGACATGCATCTGTTGCGGCTTGAGGGGGAAAGAATGAACAGGGAAAAAAGAGGCCTGGGCCGGGGCCTGTCCGCGTTGATGGCCGACGTGTCCGTGCCCGAGCAGGGCAACCCGCCTCGAGCGGCGGAGCGGCGAATTCCGATCGAACAGATCTCGCCCAACCCTGACCAACCGCGTCGCCGCTTTCAGGAGGCCGATCTGACGGATCTCGCGAACTCGATTCGTGAGAAGGGTGTGATCCAGCCGTTGATCGTGCGTCCGTCACCGGGGCGCGACAATGAGTTTCAGATCGTCGCGGGTGAACGACGTTGGCGCGCCGCACAGATGGCGCAGTTGCACGACTTGCCGGTTCTGGTCCGTGACCTGGACGATACCGAAGTCCTCGAAATTGCGATCATCGAGAATATTCAGAGGGCCGATCTCAACCCGGTCGAGGAAGCTGCCGGGTATAGGCAATTGATGGACCGTTTCGGTCATACTCAGGAACGGTTGGCTGAGGCGCTTGGTAAAAGCCGCAGCCACATTGCCAACTTGTTGCGTCTGCTCAACCTTCCGCCCGAGGTTCAGTCGCTGATGATTGATGGGCGCCTCAGCGCGGGGCACGCACGCGCACTTATTCCGACCGATGACCCGCTTAAGTTGGCCCGGATCGTGGTAGAAAAAGGGTTGTCGGTGCGCGACACCGAAAAACTCGCTAAAAGTGGGCCCGCACCTGCGCAAGCCAAGGGCGGCCGCAGCAATGACAGCGACAAGGACGCCGACACCCGCGCTCTGGAGCAGGACCTGAGTGCCAATCTTGGCATGAAGGTCGCGGTCAATCACCGCGAAGGTCAAGAAAATGGAACAATAACAATCGCTTATAAATCCCTGGACCAGCTGGACGAACTGTGTCGTCTTCTCAGCCTTACGCCGACGGCCGGGACCATATGAACGTCAGCACGGCGATCAGGACGACCGCTTGAATTGCTAGGATGCTGGGCCGAACGGCCAGCATGACCGAAATTCCGAATGCGACGAAGATCGAAACGGTCGCGATCCGCTTTGCCGGGGCGCGGATTGCTCCGTGCGTCCGCCAGTCCCTTATATGAGGGCCATAGACCGGATGATCGACGAGCCAGTCGTGCAGCCGGGGCGAGGATTTGCCGAAGCAGAACGCCGCGAGGATCATCAGCGGGACCGTCGGCAGCAGGGGCACGACGATGCCCACCAGACCGATGGCCACGGCGATCAGTCCGGCAAAGGTCCAGAACAGGCGCATGGCTACTCCGCAAGAAGCTCTCGCAGGATCGCGTTCAGCACGCGTCGGCCCTGCAAGGTGGTTCGAAGGCGATCGTCCGCGGCGGTGATCAGGCCAAGGTCCGCCAGATGTGACAGTGTATCGCGCGCGGGTGTCAGCCCGAGTGCATGCAGCCTCGTCAAATCGGTGCCTTCGTCAAGCCGCAAACTCATCATCAGGTATTCGGCGGCCTGGTCGGGCAGGGGTAAGGGTTCCGTCAGCGACGAGCCGTTGCCGTTTCTCTCTACCGATGCCAGCCATGCGCCGGGCTGGCGGTGGGTTTCCGTCGCCATGCGTCCGCCCGGCTGCTGGGTGACGCGGCCATGTGCGCCAGGCCCGATGCCAAGATAATCGCCATAGCGCCAATAGATCAGGTTGTGACGACTTTCGGCCCCGTCGCGGGCATGGTTGGACACTTCGTAGGCTGGCATCCCCTGCGCCGCGCAAAGGTCTTGCGTCAGGTCGAACATGTCGGCGGCAGAATCATCCCCGGGCAAATCGCGCAAGGTGCCGCGCGCGTGGCGATCCCCGAAGGCCGTGCCCGGCTCGATCGTCAGTTGGTATAGCGACAGGTGATCGACAGCGAGTGCCAGTGCGCGGGACAGCTCGTCCCGCCAGCTGTCCAACGTCTGGCCCTGGCGGGCATAGATCAAATCGAAGCTTACCCGGTTGAAGATGCTGCGCGCGACATCGAAAGCGGCAATCGCCTCTGCGCTGCTGTGCATCCGTCCGAGCCGCCGAAGATCATCGTCGTTCAGTGCCTGTATCCCCATCGACACACGGTTGATCCCGGCATCGCGGAAGGCGCGGAATTTCGCGGCTTCGACCGACGTTGGGTTGGCTTCGAGAGTGACCTCCAGATCGTTCGCGACGGGCCAGCGACTGCGCACACGGGCCATGATTTCGGCCACGACCGCAGGGTCCATCAGGCTGGGCGTGCCGCCACCGAAGAACACGGTGCGCAGGACGCGCCCGCCGGTCAGGTCGGCGCTACGGTCGATCTCCGACAGGTATGCATCGCGCCATCGGGCGTGGTCCACCCGCGCGGTGACGTGGCTGTTGAAGTCGCAATAGGGGCATTTCGCGGCGCAGAAAGGCCAGTGGATATAAAGGCCGAAGCCCCCCGCTTCCCAGTCAGCCGCGGTCAAGAAGCCCGGCCTTCAGCTTGGCGAAAGCGTCGGCGCGGTGGCTCATCTCGTGTTTGCGGGACGGGTCCATTTCGCCGAACGTTTCGGTCTCGCCGTCGGGGAGGAAGATCGGATCGAAGCCGAAGCCCTGCGCGCCGCGCATCGGCCAGACCAGCCGCCCGCCGACGATGCCTTCGAACAGCATGTCGCGCCCGTCGGGCCAAGCCACGCAAAGCGTGCAGCGGAACTGTGCAAGCCGCGGTTCGGGGGCACAACTGTCTTCCAGAAGGTCCCAGACCTTTTTCATCGCCATCGGGAAATCGCGGCCGTTCGGGGTTTCCGCCCAATCCGCCGTATAGACGCCGGGCGCGCCATCCAGCGCGTCAACGGTGATGCCGCTGTCGTCGCTCAGTGCGGGCAGGCCAGAAGCTTGGGCGGCGGCGTGCGCCTTGATCCGGGCATTGCCCGCAAATGTGTCTTCCGTCTCTTCGGGTTCCTCGAACCCAAGTTCCGCCGCAGACTGCACCTCGATCCCGTAGGGCTCCATCAGCGCCCGGATCTCGCGGATCTTTCCCGCGTTGTGGGACGCGATGACCATGCGTGGGCCAAGCGCAGTCATGCGCCCACGGCCTCATGCTGGGCGGCTACCAGCCCGGCAACGCCCCTTTCGGCAAGATCCAGAAGCTGGACCATCTGGTCCCGGCTGAAGGTCGCGCCTTCGGCCGACATCTGCACCTCGATCAGTTTGCCCGACCCGGTCATCACGAAATTGCCGTCGGTGCCGGCCTCGCTGTCCTCGGGATAGTCGAGGTCCAGAACCGGCTGCCCGGCATAGATCCCGCAGCTGACCGCAGCGACCGGGTCCACCAGCGGGTCAGTCAGCACCTCGCGCGCTTTCATCAGCTTGTTCACCGCCAACCGCAGCGCGACCCAGCCGCCGGTGATAGACGCGCAGCGCGTGCCGCCATCAGCCTGGATTACGTCACAGTCGATGGTGATCTGCCGCTCACCAAGGGCCACGCGATCAAGGCCGGCGCGCAGGCTGCGGCCGATCAGGCGCTGGATTTCCTGCGTGCGGCCCGATTGTCCGCGCTTCGCCTCGCGCTGCATCCGGCTGTGCGTGGCGCGGGGCAGCATCCCGTATTCCGCCGTCACCCAGCCAAGGCCCGTGTTTTTCAGGAAGGGCGGAACACGGTCCTCAAGCGATGCGGTGCACAGCACATGCGTGTCCCCCATGCGGATCAGGCAGGACCCTTCGGCGTGCCGTGTCACACCTGTCTCGATGGTCACGGGGCGAAGTTCATTGAGCTTTCGTCCGGAAGGGCGCATGACAAATCCTTGCGTTGGGGTCGCGGTCCCTTATCTTTCACTGGTGGTGTAGTTCAACCCTTGAGAAACGCGCCACCAAGGACGGTGACAATGAGTGAGGATGCTTCCCTGCTGCAGGACCTGAATGATCGGTCGCGCGAAGTGTTCCGGCGGGTCGTCGAAAGCTATCTGAACAACGGCGATCCGGTGGGTTCGCGCACGCTGACCCGCTCCATGAGCGAGAAGGTTAGCGCTGCGACGATTCGAAATGTGATGCAAGACCTTGAATACATGGGGCTGCTTGGTTCGCCCCACGTTTCTGCGGGCCGTATTCCGACCGAGAAGGGCCTGCGCATGTTCGTGGACGGGTTCCTGGAAATCGACGACCTGACGCTTCAGGACCGTGAGAGCATCGACGCGACAATGGGCAAGAACGGGTCCGATGTTGGCGCGATGCTGGACAATATCGGTGCCGCGCTGTCGGGTGTGACGCATGGCGCGAGCCTGGTTCTGACCCCAAAGCACGAAGCGCCGATCAAGCATATCGAGTTCGTCAGCCTCGCTGCGGACCGTGCGCTGGTGGTGCTGGTGTTCGCCGATGGTCATGTCGAGAATCGGGTGTTCACGCCACCACCAGGGCAGACGCCATCTTCCATGCGGGAGGCGGCGAACTTCCTCAACGCACTGGCCGAGGGCCGTACGCTGAGCGAGTTGCGCGGCGTGATCGAACTCGAAATCACCCGCCGCCGCCGCGAGATCGACGGGCTTGCCAAGGAACTGGTCGAATCAGGGCTCGCCGTATGGGAAAGCGGCAGCGAACTGGCCGAGGGCAGCGAACGGCTGATCGTGCGCGGCCGGTCCAACCTGCTTGATTCCCAATCGCAGGAAGACTTGGAGCGCATTCGCAGCCTGTTTGACGACCTGGAGCGCAAGCGCGACATCGCCGAGTTTCTCGAACTGACCGAGGCGGGCGAAGGTGTGCGCATTTTTATCGGCTCCGAGAACAAGCTTTTTTCACTTTCGGGTTCCTCTCTGGTGGTCAGCCCATATATGAACGCAGATCGAAAGATCATCGGCGCGGTGGGTGTCATCGGTCCGACCCGGCTGAACTATGGCCGGATCGTCCCGATCGTGGACTACACCGCCCAGCTTGTCGGAAAGCTTATTTCCGACCGCAGTTAGAAGGAGTGGACATGGCGGACCCGAAAAAGAAGGACATCACCGACCTCGAGGACATCCTGTCCGCGGCAGGTGACGAACCGCCCGTCGATATCGACGCCCTTGCCGAAGGCGCGGCCGACTTCGATGCCGCGCAGGATGACGCCATTCGCGGTGAAATCGACGCGCTTAAAGCCGAGCGCGACGAATTGCGCGACCGGTTCATGCGGGCGCTGGCCGATGCGGAGAACGCGCGCAAGCGCAGCGACAAGGACCGCCGCGAGGCCGAGAACTATGGCGGCTCCAAGCTGGCGCGCGATCTGCTGCCGGTGTTCGACAACCTGTCGCGTGCGCTGGCCGCGGCGACGCCCGAACAGCGCGAACAGGACAAGGCCTTGCTGGAAGGGGTGGAGCTGACCCTGCGGGAGCTGACCAACATCTTCGGCAAGCATGGCATCACGCAGGTCGCGCCGCAGAAGGGCGACAAGTTCGACCCGCAATTGCACCAGGCGATGTTCGAAGCGCCGCTGCCCGGCACAAAGCAGGGCGAGATCATCGAGGTGATGGCGTTTGGCTTCCTGCTCCATGACCGGCTGCTGCGACCCGCGCAGGTCGGCGTGTCATCGAACCCCGGCTGATCTAGCCGGGCTTCGCCAACCCCTTCAATTCGTACAGGATCGACAGCGCTTCAAGCGGTGTCATCTGGTCCGGCTGGATATCGTCCACCCGGCGACGCAGCGGGTCCTCCCTTGGAAGGGTCGTTGGCGCGGGGGGCGGTGCCGGGGCAGCGAACAGCGGCAGATCGTCGATGACAGGCCTTCGCCCGCCGGTTTCCTGGTCGTTGCGCTCCAACGTGTCGAGAACTGCGCGCGCCCGTTGGACCACAGCGGGCGGAAGGCCCGCAAGCCGCGCCACTTGCACGCCGTAACTGCGGTCCGCCGCGCCGGGTCGCACTTCGTGCAGGAAGATCACGTCGCCCTCCCATTCCTTGACCGACACCGTGGCATTGGCCGCGCCTGGCAGTTTGTCGGCCAGTGCGGTCAGTTCGTGGTAGTGGGTGGCGAAAAGCGCGCGGCAGCGGTTCGTGTCGTGCAGGTGTTCCAGCGTGGCCCAGGCGATCGAAAGCCCGTCATAGGTCGCGGTGCCGCGCCCGATTTCGTCAAGGATCACGAGTGCCCGCGCGTCTGCCTGGTTCAGGATCGCGGCGGTTTCAACCATCTCGACCATGAAGGTGGACCGACCGCGCGCAAGATCGTCGGCTGCACCGACCCGACTGAACAACTGCGAGACAAGACCCAGCCGCGCCGAGCGAGCCGGCACGAACGCGCCGGCCTGAGCCAGAAGGGCAATCAGTGCATTCTGCCGCAGCCACGTGGATTTGCCGGCCATGTTCGGTCCGGTCAGCAGGCAGATCGCCGCGTCCTCGTCGGCCGTCAAAGTGCAATCATTGGCCACGAAGCCTTGACCGCCTTCCCGTCGCAGCGCCGCCTCCACCACGGGGTGGCGGCCGGCGACGACCTCGAAGCTGCGGCTGTCGTCCATCTGGGGGCGGCACCAGTCGCCGCCTGCGGCCAGATCCGCCAGTCCAGCGGTCAGGTCGATCTCGGCCAGCGCGCGTGCCGCAATTCCGATGCTGGCGCCCGCGGCGACAGCTGCCTCACGCAGCGCCGCGAAGTGACGCTTTTCGATCTCCAGCGCCTGGCTGCCTGCGTTCAGGATGCGCCGCTCGAGATCCGACAGTTCCACGGTTGTGAAGCGCACTGCGCTGGCCGTGGTCTGCCGGTGAATGAACGTCTCGGATAGCGGCGGCGCCATCATCTTGCCCGCATGGGTGGCGGTGGTTTCGATGAAGTAGCCCAGCACGTTGTTGTGCTTGATCTTCAGCGTGCCGATCCCGGCGGTTTCAGCATACTCGGCCTGCAGGCCGGCGATCACGCCGCGGCCTTCGTCGCGCAGGGTGCGCGCCTCGTCCAGCGCCGCATCATGGCCTGGCGCGATGAAACCGCCGTCGCGGGCAAGATGCGGCGGCTCGGCGACGAGGGCGGCGTCGAGAAGGCCGCGCAGCCGGTCATGTCCTGTCAGCCCGCGGGTGGCTTCGGTCAGCCGGTCGGGCATCCCGTCCCGGTCCAGCAGGCGCGCCACCTGTTCCGCCTCGGCCAGCCCGTCGCGCAGCGCCGCCAGGTCGCGTGGACCGCCCCGATCCAGCGACAGCCGCCCCAGCGCGCGGTCCATGTCCGGTACCCGGCGCAGCGCGGCGCGCAGGTCATCGCGCAGCCGCCCGTCGCCCAGAAGCACCTCGATCGCATCGTGGCGGCTGCGGATTTCGGCCAGGTCGCAGGACGGTGCGGCAAGCCGCCTGTCCAGAAGCCGCGCGCCTGGCGCTGTCACGGTCCGGTCGATCACGGCTAGCAGCGACCCGTCGCGCCCGCCCGAAAGGCGCTGGCTGATTTCCAGATTTCGCCGTGTCGCGGCATCAATCTGCATCGCGCCGCCCACCGCTTCACGGGCAGGCGGGCGCAGCAGCGGCAGGTTTCCCTTCTGTGTCAGGTCGAGGTAGTCCACCAGCGCGCCAAGCGCCGACACCTCGGCGCGGGTGAAACCGCCGAACGCATCCAGCGTTTTCACGCCATAAAGTGCGCAAAGCCGTGCATCGGCGTTGGTGCTGTCGAAGCTCGCTGCGCCCAGAACCGACACCGCCGCATCGGTCATTTCACGCAGCATGCCTTCTTGCGCCGCGACGCACAGGAGTTCCGAAGGCGACAGGCGGGCAAGCAGCGGACCCAGCGCCACGGGAGCGCAGGGCGCGACCACGACCTCGCCGGTGGACATGTCGGCCCAGGCCAGGGCGCCTTCGTCCCGGATCAGCGACCACGCGGCAAGGTAATTGTGCCGTCGCGCGTCCAGCAGGCTGTCCTCGGTCAGGGTGCCTGGCGTGACCAGCCGCACAACGCCGCGCTTGACCACGGATTTCGAGCCGCGCTTCTTCGCTTCGGCCGGGTCTTCGAGCTGCTCGCAGATCGCGACGACGAAACCCTTGCGCGTCAATGTCTGCAAATAGCTTTCGGCCGAATGCACCGGCACGCCGCACATGGGGATGTCCGCGCCTTCGTGCTGGCCGCGCTTTGTCAGCGCAATGTCCAGCGCTGCCGCTGCCGCGACCGCGTCGTCGAAGAACATCTCGTAGAAGTCGCCCATCCGGTAGAACAGAAGCGCGTGCGGATGCGCGGCCTTGATTTCCAGATACTGCGCCATCATCGGCGTCATGGCGGCCCCTGACCCTGTTTGCGGACACTCCCGGCGGTGTAATCCACCGGGGGCGGGGGAAAAACCTGAAAATGTCGCCCGCGCGCGGACGGTTGCGGCACTGGTATCGCTAACCTGCCGTTGAGGCGGCGAAGCCGGTCGCGTAAGACGGCCAAACCGCGAGGGAGGAGCCAGCACCGATGTCCAGCACCAAGATCACCCCGGAAGAGGCCCTTGCCTTTCACCTGAACCCGATGCCGGGCAAGCTGGAGATCCAGGCCACCGTGCCGATGAGCACCCAGCGCGACCTGAGCCTTGCCTACAGCCCCGGTGTGGCGGTTCCCTGCGAGAGCATCGCCGCCGACCCGCAGGCCGCCTATGACTACACGGCAAAGGGCAACATGGTCGCGGTGATTTCGAATGGCACTGCTGTGCTGGGGCTTGGCAACCTTGGCGCGCTGGCTTCCAAGCCTGTGATGGAAGGCAAGGCGGTTCTGTTCAAACGCTTCGCCGACATCAACTCCATCGACATCGAACTCGATACAGAGGATCCGGACGAATTTTGCCGCGCAGTGAAGTTGATGGGTCCGACCTTCGGCGGCATCAACCTTGAAGACATCAAGGCGCCGGAATGCTTCATCATCGAACAGCGCCTGAAGGAAGAAATGAACATCCCCGTCTTCCATGACGACCAGCACGGCACCGCGGTGATCTGTGCCGCGGGATTGATCAACGCGTTGCACCTGTCGGGCAAGAAGATCGAGGATGTCAGGATCGTCCTGAATGGGGCAGGCGCGGCGGGCATCGCCTGTCTTGAACTGCTGAAATCGATGGGCGCGCGGCAGGACAACTGCATCATGTGCGACACCAAGGGCGTGATTTATCAGGGCCGCACCGAAGGCATGAACCAGTGGAAGTCGGCCCATGCGGCACGCACCGACCTGCGCACGCTCGAAGAGGCCATGAAAGGCGCGGACGTGTTCCTTGGCGTGTCGGTGAAGGGTGCCGTCACGCGCGACATGGTCGCCAGCATGGCCGACAACCCGGTGATCTTCGCAATGGCCAATCCCGACCCGGAAATCACTCCCGAAGAGGCGCACGAGGTCCGGCTGGATGCCATCGTTGCAACGGGGCGGTCGGATTACCCCAATCAGGTCAATAACGTGTTGGGCTTTCCCTATCTCTTCCGCGGGGCGCTGGACGTGAACGCGCGTGCCATCAACGACGAGATGAAGATCGCCTGTGCCGAGGCGCTGGCGGCACTGGCCCGCGAGGACGTGCCAGACGAGGTGGCGGTGGCCTATGGCCGGAAACTTAGCTTCGGGCGCGACTACATAATCCCGACGCCGTTCGATCCGCGGCTGATCTGGCGTATTCCGCCTGCCGTAGCGAAGGCCGGGATGAATACGGGCGCGGCCCGCCGCCCGATCATCGACATGGAAGGCTACGAGTTGAGCCTGAAGTCCCGGATGGACCCGACGGCGTCGATCCTTGAAGGACTGCACGCCCGGGCACGCCAGGCACAGGCGCAGATGATCTTCGCCGAAGGCGACGATATCCGTGTGTTGCGCGCCGCCGTGTCCTATCAGCGGTCGGGGCTTGGCAAGGCCATCGTCGTCGGACGCGAGGCCGATGTGAAGGCCAAGCTGGACGCGGCCGGCCTTGCCGACGCAGTGCGCGAATTGCGGGTGATCAACGCCGCCAACACCCAGCATCTCGAAAGCTACAAGTCATTCCTTTACAATCGTCTGCAACGGCGCGGTTTCGACGGGACCGATGTACATCGGCTAGCCGCGCGCGATCGGCACGTGTTCTCGGCGCTGATGCTGGCACATGGCCATGGCGATGCGATGGTGACGGGCGCCACGCGCAAGTCGGCGCATGTGATGGAGCAGATCAACCACGTGTTCGACGCCGACAGCGATCACGGCGCAGTTGGTGTGACCGCGCTGCTGCACAAGGGACGCGTTGTGATGATCGCGGACACTCTGGTGCATGAATGGCCGAACGAACACGACCTTGCCAACATCGCCGAGGGGTCGGCCAAGGTGGCGCGCTCGCTGGGGCTTGAGCCGCGTGTGGCCTTCGTCAGCTTCTCAACCTTCGGCTATCCGGTGTCCGAGCGCGCCGAAAAGATGCACCGTGCGCCGAAAATCCTGGAACAACGCGGGGTCGATTTCGAATTCGAGGGCGAGATGACCGTGGACGTGGCACTGAACCCGGATGCGGCGAAGGCCTATCCGTTCTCGCGGCTGACCGGTCCTGCCAACATCCTCGTGGTGCCCGCGCGGCACTCGGCCTCCATTTCGGTCAAGCTGATGCAGGAAATGGCCGGCGCGACGGTGATCGGGCCGATCCTGTCGGGCATCGACAAGCCGATCCAGCTGTGCAGCACGGGTGCGACCGAGAACGACATCCTGAATATGGCGGTTCTTGCGGCGGCCAACGTGGGCTGAGCCGCCTGCAAGCGATCCGGGCCGAGCGCGCGCCCCGCGCTCAGCGTTCATTGCCGCGCGGGAACGATTCCACCAGGTCCGAGAAGGCAGCGCCCATCGTGCGCAACTCACCGGACAGCGAAAAGCCCGGCTTGCTCCGCGTGACCTGTGCCCCTGTGGACCGCCCGGCCATCCAAAGTTCGACCGTTCCGGGGCGGGGTTTGGGCGCGTAGCTGGTGAAGTCGCGCAGTTCCACATCCGCCTGGCGGGCCACCAGTTCGGCGATCTGCGCGTCCTCGGCGTGGTAGAACCTAACTTGCCCCGTCCGGATCGTATAGGGCGTGTCCGCGCGCGGCAGATCGCTGAACCCGGCCTGACGCAGAGCGTCGATCTTGTCGGCTACAAGGTTCTGGCTGGCGAAGCGTGGCACGTTCACATGGATCTTCGCGCGGGCCAGTGTTGGCGGGTCAATCGGGGGTGCTTCGCCTGCGCCCGGATCGTTCGTATCTGCAGTTTGCATTTGCGGGCCAGGCGGCGGCGCATCGGGCGCGGGTGATGCCGCAAGCTTCGGCGTGCCGTCCGGCCCAGCCTGGCCGCGCGCGGGCGCAGTATCCGTCGCAGGTACGGCATCCGGCAGGGTGGCGGGTGCCGACTGTGCGGGACTGGCTGGTGCGTTCAGGGAAACCTCGCGAGGCATGGCAGGTGCCGCCAGCGTGACCGGCGCGGATACAGCGGCGCGGTCCGACTGGAAGGCCGGAGCCAGCACCAGCGCGAACGGCAACGCGAATCCAAGCCCGACGCAAAACGCACCCATCATGGCCAACCCGCCCGCTGCGCCTTTGCGTCGGGGCCCGTCAAACCAATGCGCCCCGGGCTGAGGCGATGTTCTGCGCGCGCCAAAGGTCTGGCGCACACCTGCGTGCGGCGCGGTGGCTTCTGCGGGCGTGGAATTCAGCGCAGCCTCGGGCCCGGGTTCGGCCGCGGGATCGGGAGTGGGCCCGCGCTGTTCGGCGATGCGCCGGGCCAGAACCTCTGCCCGGCGTGCGCGGGCATCGGCCAGACGCGCATCCCAGTCATCCTGGTCGATGACCGGATGTGTATCAGCGGCGCCGCCGCCGGTCCGTGTGGTGGTGTCGGGCCGTGCGTCCCGGCGGTCTTGCGGCATAAAGAACCTTTCAGATCGGTACGCGCCTGTTTCGAAATGCTTCTGCAAGCCTTCGGCCAAAACGCGACCGCAAGGGTTAACCACGAAGCAATGTGGCCCATTTCGGCGAAAGATTGCCGCTTTTTCTGCAGTCAGCCACCGATGAACGGCGCGGCCTGCGCTCCCCAGATCCGGC
The DNA here is from genome assembly GCF_003172915.1 of Meridianimarinicoccus roseus. Classification (GTDB taxonomy): domain Bacteria; phylum Pseudomonadota; class Alphaproteobacteria; order Rhodobacterales; family Rhodobacteraceae; genus Meridianimarinicoccus; species Meridianimarinicoccus roseus. The sequence continues at coordinate 158,458 of NZ_QGKU01000032.1, read as the reverse complement.
GGATCCGGTCGTCGCGGCCGCAGGCGGCGCGATACTTCTCGTAGGCGGCGGCCTTGGTCTGCGGGCCGAAGCGGGTCAGGATCAGGTCCTGCGACTTGTAGTAATCCTGGTGGTAGGCGTCGGCGGCATAGAACACGGCAGTGTCGCGCAGTGAAACGCGCGTGTTGCGGCCCAGATCCTCCGCCGCCTCCGCCAGCGCGGCCTCGGCCTGCACCTTTTGGCGGTCCGACAGCGCGAAGATTGCGGGTGTGTAGGTATGACCCCGATCGCAGAACTGCCCGCCGTCGTCGAACGGGTCGATGCTGCGCAGGAAGGTATGCAGGATGTCGTCATAGCCGATCCTGTCGGGGTCGAAGGTGATGCGCACTGTTTCGATATGCCCGGTGCCGCCGCGCACGACCTGCCTGTAGGTCGGGTTCTCGACGCTGCCGCCGGCGAAACCCGACACAGCCTCGATCACACCGGGCAGCTTCTCGAAGTCGGCCTCGACGCACCAGAAGCACCCCCCCGCCAGAAGCGCCTGTTCCGACTCGGCGGCGTGCAAAGGTCCGGCGCGCAGCGCAAAGCCCGCGACGATGGCGATCCCCAGCATCAGGGGTTTCAGGGCGGACAAACGTTCCATCATGGCAGTACCTCCAGTGCGAGCATGCGCCTGTGGCGTGGTTCCCGCAATCGCCGGGCCGCCGGTGTCACAAAGCATTGAGCGGGCGTGAGCGTCGCCTTTGCGGTTGCCTTGGGCGCGGCGCCGTGCTGACCTTGGGGAAGGCGCGCGGGGCGCCATGACGTGAGGGAGCCGAAACATGAGCAAGCGCGACGACCTGATCGCTCAATATGCCGCTGACCTTAAGGACAAGTGTGGGGTGGAACCGGACATGGACCTTTTGACCAAGGTCACGATCGGACTGGGGCCGACGATCTACAACGCAGACAGCAGCACCGTCGCGGGTACTGACCCGTCCGAACTTGAAACGGTGCGCAAGAACTTCCTGATCGGCAAACTGGGGCTGGCGGATGGCCCGCACCTGGACGAGGGGATCGCAGCGGCGCTGGACACCTACGGGCGCAGCGAACGGAACAAGTTTCGCGCCGTGTTATACTACCTGCTGGTCGTTCATTTCGGCCGCGCTGACGTCTACGCCTGATCCGGTCGGCGCCGCAGGCCCGGTGTCAGAACGGGAAGCCGTCCGCATCGAGCGCGGCCATCGCTTCGTCGGCTGTTTCGACGAAGCGGAAAAGGCCAAGATCCTCTGCGTGGATCGTGCCGCTGTCCGCCAGCGCTTCCCAATTGATGATGCCGCGCCAGAAGCTTTCGCCGAACAAAAGGATCGGTACGCGTGACATTCGGCCGGTCTGGATCAGGGTCAGCGCCTCGAACAACTCGTCCAGCGTGCCGAACCCGCCGGGAAATACGGTGATTGCGCTCGCGCGCATCAGGAAGTGCATCTTGCGGACGGCGAAGTAATGGAAGTTGAAGGATAATTCCGGCGTGACGAACGGGTTGGGGGCTTGTTCGTGCGGCAGAACGATGTTCAGCCCGATGGATCGTCCGCCGGCGTCCTCGGCGCCGCGGTTGCCCGCCTCCATTACGCCGGGCCCGCCGCCGGTGACGATGACATTCTCGCCGCCACCGCCAGCGATACTGCGCAGGGTGATTTGCCGCGCGAAGGCGCGCGCCTCGTCGTAGTAGCCGGTCAGCGCGGCCAGACCCGGATGCGCGCCCGCTGCCGCGCCCGGTGCCGGGATGCGCGCGCCGCCGAACATGACAACAGTGGACCGGATGCCGGCCTCGTCCAGCGTCAGATGCGCCTTCAGCAGTTCCAGTTGCAGCCGCACCGGGCGCATGTCCTGGCGCGACAGGAAGTCGGTGTCCGTGAACGCCAGGCGGTGGGTCGGCGACCGGGTCTGCGGCGTGTCGGGGATGTGTCGCGCGCGTTCCATGTCGGCGCGCGCCTCGGGCAGCGGGTGGGCGCCGGCGGGTCTGCGCGGGTCGGTCATGCGGGGGGCCTCCGGGTGTTGGCGGCATTGCGTGGCGTGTCCCTTGGGACTATAGCCTCCGGCAGCCGCAAACCAGAGGAAACCTCCCATGTCCAACGCCGCGCTTGAAACCGCCATCGAAACCGCCTGGGAGTCGCGCGACACGATCACGCCCGAAACTCGCGGCGAGACGCGCGACGCGATCGAAGCGACGCTCGAGGCGCTGGACGGTGGCGAGCTTCGTGTCGCCGAGCCCGGCGCGGATGGCGTGTGGACGGTGAACCAGTGGGCCAAGAAAGCGGTGCTGCTGGGCTTCCGGATCAAGGACATGGAAAAGCATGCCGGCGGGCCGCAGGGCGGCGGCTGGTGGGACAAGGTGGACAGCAAGTTCGCCGACTGGAAAAAGAAGGACTGGAAGGAAGCCGGCTTTCGCGCCGTGCCCAACTGCGTCGTGCGCAAGTCGGCCTATATCGCACCCGGCGTGGTGCTTATGCCGTCATTCGTGAACCTCGGCGCCTATGTCGACAGCGGCACGATGGTGGACACCTGGGCGACGGTCGGCTCCTGCGCGCAGATCGGCAAGAACGTCCACCTGTCGGGCGGCGTCGGGATCGGCGGCGTACTGGAGCCGATGCAGGCCGGCCCCACCATCATCGAGGATAACTGCTTCATCGGTGCGCGGTCCGAGGTGGTCGAAGGCTGTATCGTGCGCGAGGGGTCGGTGCTGGGCATGGGCGTGTTCATCGGCCAGTCCACAAAGATCGTCGACCGCGAAACCGGCGCGGTGATGTATGGTGAAGTGCCCAGCGGGTCGGTCGTGGTGGCAGGGTCGATGCCCAGCAAGAACGGCGTGAACCTTTATTGCGCGGTGATCGTGAAGCGCGTGGACGCGCAGACCCGGTCCAAGACCTCGATCAACGAGTTGCTGCGCGACTGACGCCCGCCGCCGCCGTGCCGGGAATGGCTGCCGGGGTGCTCGCCCCGCAAATCGGACGTGACCGCCTGCAAACAAGGGACAGACCATGACGGACCGCCCCGGAAAACCCGCCTCGCGTCAGCAGGTCTATACACTGCTGGTTCAGGTCGGCCGCAAGCAGGGCGACGGGCTGCCCGAGGGGGCGACCGGCGCAGCGCTGATGGTCTACGCCTCGGGCGTGGATGAGGCGGAGGCCGTGCGTGAGACTGTGGCCGTGCTGAAGCAGGCCGATCTCGCACCGCTGGACGTAACCGGTTACGGCACGCTGGAAGAGCGGATCGCGCAGGGCCATGACATCGACGAGGACGAGCGCGGCATGATGGCCCGCGCGCTGGACGAGAACGCAGTCGTTGTCGCGCAGCTGACGCCATTCTTTTCGGAGGCATGAGTCTGGCGCGCCAGACCCGCGTTGCGCCGCTCCGCGCCGCGGGCTAGGCCTTCGCAATGACAAAGGACCAGACCGCCATGCCCGCCCTTTCCCCAGCCATCGACCCCGCCGAGCTGACCGCGCGGCTGGTGCGCTGCCCCTCCGTCACGCCCGAGGAGGGCGGCGCACTGACGCTTCTGGAAGAGTTGTTGTCGGCGGCCGGGTTCGAGTGCACGCGCACTGATCGTGGGGGGGTCGCCAACCTGTACGCGCGCTGGGGTGCGAAAGACCACCCGCGCAGCTTCGGCTTCAACGGGCACACCGATGTGGTGCCGGTCGGCGACGTGTCTGCGTGGTCCTGCGACCCGTTCGGTGCCGAGATCCGCGATGGCTGGCTGATGGGGCGCGGAGCCTGCGACATGAAATCCGGGGTTGCGGCTTTTGTCGCCGCGGCGGTGGATTTCGTGCGCGACACGCCACCCGACGGAGCGGTGGTCATCACCGTGACCGGGGACGAGGAGGGCGACGGGATCGACGGCACCGCCGCGATCCTCGACTGGATGGTGCGCGCGGACGAACGCATGTCGGTCTGCCTTGTGGGAGAGCCGACCTGTCCGGAGCGGTTCGGCGAGATGATCAAGATAGGCCGCCGCGGATCGCTGACAGCCTATTTCGCCGCGACCGGGGTGCAGGGCCATTCGGCCTATCCCCACCGGGCGAAGAACCCGGTTCCGGCGCTGGCCCGCCTTGTGGACCGCCTGTCGGCCGCCGAACTGGACAGCGGCACCGACCATTTCGACCCCTCGACGCTGGCGGTGACCACTTTCGACGTGGGCAATCCGGCAAACAACGTGATCCCGGCGCGCGCGACCGCGACGGTGAATATCCGCTTCAACGACACGCACCGGTCGGACACTCTGATCGCTTGGCTGGAGGCACAGGCGGCGCAGGTCGCGCAGGACACCGGCATAGGGATCGAGGTCAGCGTCAAGGTTTCGGGCGAAAGCTTCATCACTCCACCGGGGGCACTGAGCGACCTTGTGGCCAAGGCAGTCCAGGCCGAGACCGGGGTGGTGCCAGTGCTGTCTACCTCGGGCGGCACGTCAGACGCGCGGTTCATGCGCACCCACTGCCCCGTGGTGGAATTCGGGCTTGTGGGGCAATCCATGCACCAGGTGGACGAAAGGGTCGAACTGGCGCAGATCCACGCGCTGAAGGCGGTCTATGCCCGTGTGCTTGCCGCCTATTTCGCAGCGTAGGACTCGTCGCTAAGGCGCTCCGGTCCGTCTTCGACATCTGCCGAGGTCTCTTTCCGCCCGGCGCGGCAGGCGGGCTGACCCGCCTGCACCCGGCGCGAAGAGGCTGGGGGGTGGCGTCAACCGTTCGCGCCGCGCCGCTGCCGCTTTCGCGCATGACGCTCCTCCTGCGCCGTGCTAGGTGAAGGGCATGGCACGTATCCCCACCAAGGAGGAAATCCTCGCCTGGATTTCCGACAACCCGACCCAAACCTCCAAGCGCGACATCGCCCGGGCCTTCGGCATCAAGGGCGCCGACAGGATCCCGCTGAAATCCGTGCTGCGCGGGCTGGAGGCGGACGGCGTGCTGGAGAAACGGCGCAAGACCTACCGCGACCCGGACCGCCTGCCGCCGGTATCGGTGCTGGAGGTGCTCGCGCCCGATGGCGACGGCGATCTTTACGCAAGGCCGCTCGAATGGCACGGCGATGCGGACGCCGTGCCACGCGTACTCTACATTCCCCGCCCGGCGGAGCCCGCGCTTGGGGCGGGCGATCGCATCCTTGCGCGGCTGACCCATGTCGGGCTGGACGACTACACCTACGAGGCGCGGCTGATCCGCCGTATCGGCACAAATCCGCGCCGTCTGCTGGGGATATTCCGCAAGAGCGCCGAGGGCGGACGCATCGTGCCGATCGACAAGAAGGCCGACCGGGAGTGGATCGTGCAGCCCGGTGCCACGCAGGGCGCGCAGGACGGCGAGCTGGTGGAGGCCGAGCAGGCCGGACCCCGCGCACGCATGGGTTTGCCGCAGGCGCGCATCCTGGCCCGGCTGGGCGATCCGTCCGCACCGCGTGCCGTATCGTTGATTGCGATCCACGAACATGGCATCCCCGACAGTTTTCCCGACGCCGTGCTGCAGGAAGCCGACAGCGCCAGACCCGCGGGCCTTGCCGGGCGCGAGGATCTGCGAGATCTGCCGCTTGTCACCATCGACCCCGCCGATGCGCGCGACCATGACGACGCCGTTTTGGCCCATGCCGACGAAGACCCCGCAAACCCCGGCGGCCACGTTATCTGGGTCGCCATCGCCGACGTGGCCCATTACGTCACGCCGGGATCGGCGCTGGACCGCGAGGCGCGCAAGCGGGGCAACTCCACTTATTTCCCCGACCGCGTCGTGCCCATGCTGCCGGACCGGCTGTCGGGCGACCTGTGTTCGTTGCACGAAGGTGTGCCGCGCCCCTGCATCGCCGTGCGCATCCGCATCGACGCCGAGGGCGAGAAGATCGACCATCGCTTCGTGCGTGGGATCATGCGGTCCGCCGCTTCGCTGACATATGAAGAAGCGCAAGGGGCAATGGACGGGTCGCCGTCGGACCGGGCGGGTCCGCTTCTGGATCCGGTGATCCGCCCGCTTTATGCCGCTTATGGCGCCCTCAAGGCTGCCCGCGCTCGTCGTCAGCCGCTGGAACTCGACCTGCCAGAACGGAGGATCGAACTTGGTGAGGACGGGCGCGTCGCCTCGGTCGCGTTCCGGTCGCGGTTCGACGCACACCGCCTGATCGAGGAATGCATGGTGCTGGCCAATGTCTGCGCCGCCGAAACGCTGGCCTCAAAGCGCAGCCCGCTGCTCTACCGCGTGCACGAGGAACCCAGCGTCGAAAAGCTGGATGCGCTGCGCGAGACGGCTCAGGCGGCGGGACTGACGCTGGCCAAGGGGCAGGTGCTGCAAACCCGGCACTTGAACCGGCTTCTGGAACAGGCGGCCGGTACCGCCGAGGCCGAGTTGATCAACCTCAGCACGCTGCGGTCGATGACGCAGGCCTATTACAGCCCCGAGAATTTCAGTCATTTCGGGCTGGCGTTGCGGCAGTACGCGCATTTCACCTCGCCGATCCGGCGCTATGCCGACCTCGTGGTGCACCGCGCATTGATCTCGGTGCACGGCTGGGGCGACGGCCGCGACGGGCTGAGCGCGGAAGAGGAAGAGCGGATCGAGGCGACGGCCAAGCACATCTCGGATACCGAACGCCGGTCGATGCTGGCCGAGCGCGATACAAATGACCGGTATCTCGCCGCCTACCTGTCCGAACGGATCGGGGACGAGATGGCCGGGCGGATCTCGGGCGTGACCCGCTTCGGTCTGTTCGTGAAGCTGGACGAAAATGGCGCCGACGGGTTGGTGCCGATCCGCAGCCTCGGGTCCGAGTTCTTTCACCACGACGCGCAGGCGCAGACCCTGATGGGGTCGGACACCGGGCTGACGCTTGGCCTTGGGCAGGTGGTGACCGTCAAGCTGGCCGAGGCCGCGCCGGTGACCGGCGGTGTCATCCTGGAACTGCTTGAGGTCGAGGGCGCGACCATGCCGCGCGGTCCGTCGCGGGGTGCGCGCGCGTCGCGAACCGGGAAACCGCCGCGGCGCAAGGCCGACAAGGCCAAGGCGAAGGCGGCCAAGATCAAGCGAAAGGTCGCACGCACCCGGCGCTGACCCCTTTGCCGAGGCGCGGGCATCGGGTAGTCTGTCGGAAACGAGGGCCGCAAAGGTCCCGGCCAACCCGAGCAGGAGTTCGCCCTATGCGCCCCATCGCCACTGCCCTGACCATCGCCCTTGCGGCGCAGGCCGCCCCGGCCCTTGCACAGGCCCCGACACCACGGCCGGACGCGCGGGTGACGGTCACACAGGCCGCCGCGACCTCGCCGCGCCCGCTGCTGCGGCCCGCCGTAGCCGCTCGGACCGAAACCGTCACCACGGCATCGCTTGGCCCGGCGGGGTTCAACGGCTGGGTCCAGGATTTCGCCCGCCGCGCGCAGCGGCAGGGCATTTCCTTCGAGGTGGTGAAGGCCGCGCTGACCGGCATCCGCTACGATGCCGATATCGTAGCGCTGGACCGCAACCAGGCGGAGTTCAGCAAACAGCTTTGGGAATATCTCGACAGCGCGGTGTCGTCGAACCGGATCGGCACCGGCCGCGCAATGCTGTCGCGCCATGCGGCCACGCTGGACCGGATCGAGCGGCGCTATGGCGTGGATCGGGAGATTGTCGTCGCGATCTGGGGACTGGAAAGCTCCTATGGTGGATTCCGCGGCAACACAGACACGGTCGCGGCGCTGGCTACGCTTGCCTACGACGGCCGCCGCGGAGCCTTTTTCGAGGAACAGCTGATCGCCGCGCTGAAGATCATCGAGGACGGCGATATCGGTCCGCGCGCCATGCGCGGAAGCTGGGCCGGCGCGATGGGCCACACCCAGTTCATGCCGACCTCGTATCTGGAACACGCGGTGGACTTCACCGGCGACGGGCGGCGCGATATCTGGTCGGACGATCCGTCTGATGCACTGGCCTCAACCGCCGCCTATCTGAAGGATTTCGGTTGGACCGCCGGCCAGCCTTGGGGCGTCGAAGTGCGCCTGCCGCAGGGGTTCGACTACGCGCTTGCGGGGGACGGCGAAAAGACCGTCGCGGCCTGGACGCGGCTTGGCGTGCGGGACATGGCCGGGCGGCAGGTGCCCGATCACGGCCGCGCGCAACTGCTGCTACCCGCCGGGGCGCGTGGGCCTGCCTTTCTGACCTTTCGCAACTTCGACGTGATCAAAAGCTACAATGCCTCCACCAGCTACGCGATGGCTGTCGGGCATCTTGGCGCGCGGATGGGCGGCGCGCCCGACTTCACTGCTCCCTGGCCACGCGGTGACCGGGCGCTGAGCATGGCGGAAAAGACGGAACTTCAGCAACGGCTGACGGCGAAGGGCTTTTCGACCAACGGGATCGACGGGCGCGTCGGGCCGGACACGATCGCGGCGATCCGGCGCTACCAGCAGGCCGTCGGCCTTGTGGCGGACGGCTATGCCTCGGCGGAGCTGCTGGCCCGTTTGCGCTGAACTGGCGCTCACAGATCGGCAAGGTAACCCATCGACCGGAAGCTGAGTTCCTGCGACTTGCCGATGATCAAATGATCATGCAGCGTCAGGCCAAGCACCTGCGCCGCGTTTTGAATACGCTCTGTCATGGTGATGTCGGCCTCTGACGGGGTCGGGTCGCCCGACGGGTGGTTGTGTACGAGGATCAGCGCCGAAGCATTCAGTTCCAGCGCGCGCTTGACCACCTCGCGCGGATAGACCGGCACGTGATCCACCGTGCCCTTGGCCTGCTCCTCGTCCGCGATCAGCACGTTCTTGCGGTCGAGGAACAGCACACGGAACTGTTCGTGTTCGAGATGCGCCATCGTGGTGTGGCAATAGTCCAGCACCGCGTCCCAGCTTGAGATCACGGGCTTCTGCATCACCTTGGACCGCGCAAGGCGGTGGCTCGCGGCTTCGATGATCTTCAATTCCAGCACAACGGCATCGCCGACGCCGCGCACCTTCATCAACCGGTCGCGCGGCGCGGCGCAGACGCGGGCGAAGTCGCCGAAGGTTTCCAGCAGGCGACGCGCCACCGGCTTGACGTCGCAGCGGGGCAGGGCGCGGAACAGCACCAGCTCCAGCAATTCGTAGTCGGGCATGGCCGCCGCGCCGCCAGTCAGAAACCGGTCGCGCAGGCGTTTGCGATGATCCCGGATATAGGAAGGAAGCTTTCGCCCCTTCGGGTCCGTCGCAATGAACTCCTGCCCCTCGAACAGGGGCAGGAGGGGTTCGCGAAAGGAACTGGGACCGGACATGCCCAGACCTTCCTACAGGTCTCTAAATTTAGAGTTAAATCCGGCGGATCAGCTTTTCATACTGTCCCAGAAACCCTTCACCTTGGAGAAGAAGTTGGCGCCCTCCGGGTGGTTGTCTTCCGAGTCGGCCTCGAACTCGCGCAGAAGCTGCTTCTGCTTGCTGGTCAGATTGACCGGCGTCTCTACGGCCATCTCGATGAACATGTCGCCATGTGCACCGCCGCGCAGTGCGGGCATGCCCTTGCCGCGCAGGCGCATCTGCCGTCCCGACTGGCTGCCCGCGGGCACCTTGACCCGGGACCGTCCCCCATCGATGGTCGGCACCTCGATATCCCCGCCAAGCGCCGCCGTCGTCATCGACACCGGAACGCGGCAGAAAAGGTTTGTGGCCTCGCGCTGGAACAGGGCGTGGTCGGCAACCTCGAGGAAGATGTAGAGATCGCCGGTCGGCCCGCCCCGCATCCCGGCCTCGCCCTCGCCGGCAAGACGGATCCGCGTGCCTGTCTCCACCCCCGCGGGGATGTTGACTGAAAGCGTGCGTTCCTTTTCGACCCGGCCCGCGCCACGGCAGGTGGTGCAGGGGTTCTTGATGATCTGGCCTAGCCCCGAACACGTCGGGCAGGTCCGTTCCACCGTGAAGAAGCCCTGCTGCGCGCGCACCTTTCCCATGCCCGAGCAGGTCGGGCAGGTCACGGGTTCGGACCCGCCTTCGGCGCCGGTGCCGTTGCAGGCTCCGCAGGACACTGCGGAGGGCACCTTGATGGTCTTCTGCAAGCCGCGATAGGCGTCTTCCAGCGAAATGCGCAGGTTGTAGCGCAGGTCAGACCCACGCGCGGCCCGTTGCCGTCCGCCGCCACCGCGCTGGCCGCCCATGAAATCGCCGAACAGGTCGTCGAAAACATCAGAGAAGGCCGACGCGAAATCCGCCTGCCCTGCGCCGCCTGCGCCGGGTCTTCCCCCGCCGCCCATGCCGCCTTCGAACGCGGCATGGCCGAACCGGTCATAGGCCGCCTTCTTGTCGGCGTTGCTCAGAATTTCGTAGGCCTCGCCGGCTTCCTTGAATTTCGATTCCGCATCCGGGTTGTCCGCGTTGCGGTCCGGGTGAAATTCCTTGGCTTTCTGGCGATAGGCCTTCTTTATCTCGTCGGGGGAGGCGCCGCGCGCCAACCCTAGAACATCGTAATAGTCACGTTTCGCCATTCGCGCGTCACCTCCTGGAAACGCAGAACCGGCCCCGAAGCTGCGTCAGGGCCGGTTCGTGCATGTCACCGCGCTCAGGACGCGCGCTTGTTGTCGCCCAGATCTTCGAAATCGGCATCCACGATGTCGTCGTCGCCGGATGCGCGGTCCTCGTCATCATCGGCGGCCCCGTCATCCTCGCCGGCATCGGCCTGCGCCTTGTAGATGGCCTCACCCAGCTTCATGGACGCTTCCATGACGTTCTGGATGCCCGACTTGATCTTCGCGGCATCGTCTTTCTCAAGCGCTTCTTCCAGTGCCGTGATGGCGAACTCGATCGCTTCAACAGTGGTCGGGTCCACTTTGTCGCCATGCTCTTCCAGCGACTTCTTGGTCGAATGGATCAGGCTTTCGGCCTGGTTCTTCGCTTCGACCAGTTCCTTGCGACCCTTGTCCGCTTCAGCGTTCGCCTCGGCGTCCTTGACCATCTGCTCGATCTCGTCCTCGGTCAGACCGCCAGACGCCTGGATGGTGATCTTCTGCTCCTTGCCGGTGCCCTTGTCCTTCGCGCTCACGGCGACGATGCCGTCGGCGTTGATGTCGAAGGTCACCTCGATCTGCGGCATGCCGCGGGGGGCAGGCGGGATCTGTTCAAGGTTGAACTGCGCCAGCATCTTGTTGTCGGACGCCATTTCACGCTCGCCCTGGAACACGCGGATCGTCACGGCCGACTGGTTGTCCTCGGCGGTGGAGAAGATCTGAGACTTCTTTGTCGGGATCGTCGTGTTGCGGTCGATAAGACGGGTGAACACGCCGCCCAGCGTTTCGATGCCAAGGCTCAGAGGGGTCACATCAAGCAGCACGACGTCCTTGACGTCGCCCTGAAGCACGCCGGCCTGAATGGCTGCACCCAGCGCGACCACCTCGTCGGGGTTGACGCCCTTGTGCGGTTCCTTGCCGAAGAACTTGGTGACTTCCTCGTGCACCTTCGGCATTCGGGTCATGCCGCCGACCAGAACCACCTCGTCGATGTCGCCCACCGACAGGCCTGCATCCTTCAGCGCGGCTTGGCACGGCTTGATCGACGCCTTGATCAGGTCGCTGACAAGACTTTCCAGCTTGGCGCGGGTCAGCTTCATCACCATGTGCAGCGGCTGACCGTTGCTCCCCATCGAGATGAACGGCTGGTTGATCTCGGTCTGGCTTGCCGATGACAGTTCGATCTTGGCCTTTTCAGCCGCTTCCTTCAGACGCTGCAGGGCCATCTTGTCCTGCGTCAGGTCCACGCCGTGCTCTTTCTTGAACTCGTCGGCAAGGTAGTTGACGATCCGCATGTCGAAATCCTCGCCGCCGAGGAAGGTGTCCCCGTTGGTCGATTTCACTTCGAACAGGCCATCATCGATCTCGAGGATCGTGACGTCGAACGTGCCGCCGCCAAGGTCATAGACGGCGATCGTCTTGGCCTCTTTCTTGTCGAGACCATAAGCCAGCGCAGCTGCCGTCGGTTCGTTGATGATGCGCAGTACCTCAAGGCCCGCGATCTTGCCCGCGTCCTTGGTGGCCTGACGCTGGGCGTCGTTGAAATAGGCGGGCACGGTGATGACGGCCTGCGTCACTTCCTCGCCAAGATAGCTTTCGGCGGTTTCCTTCATCTTGCCCAGGATGAACGCGCTGATCTGGCTGGGCGAATACTTCTCGCCGCGTGCCTCGACCCACGCATCGCCATTTCCGCCGTCCACGACGGTGAAGGGCAGGTTCTTCTTGTCCTTCGCGATGTCCGTGTCGTCGAACCGGCGGCCGATGAGACGCTTGACGGCGAAGATGGTGTTGTCCGGGTTGGTCACGGCCTGCCGCTTGGCGGGCTGACCTACAAGCCGTTCGCTTTCCGTGAACGCGACGATCGACGGGGTGGTGCGGGCACCTTCGGCGTTTTCGATGACGCGGCCCTGCGCCCCATCCATGATGGCGATGCAGGAGTTGGTCGTGCCGAGGTCGATACCGATTACTTTGGCCATTGTCGTACCTTCTTTCTGGCGATCTGCGGGGAGGGCCCGATTGCGGCGCCGTCCCCTATCCCTTGGTTTGGCTGTGCCGGGATATCCCCGGCGAACTGCGGAGTATATAAGGGCCGCACCAAGGGGCTGCAAGCGCGCCTTTGAGATCGTTTCAGGCGTTTTTTCGGCGATACCCGCGGTGTTCGCGCTGCCCGGTCCGGCTTTGCGGCTGCCCCGGATGCGCCCGTTTTCCGGGCGTGGATACGCTGCATTGGACATCGAGGGCACAGCGTGCGACGCCTGCAGGATGGGATGCCCGTGTCAACGTGCCGTGCGTGGGGCAAGACAGAACCGGACGCCGGACCCTTGCCCTGTCGGAGGACTGTTCATGACAAAGAAGTTCCTGGCGGCCCACGGCGATGCCGAGCCGCCCGCAACCCGTGTCGGCGCAACCTGGCCGACAAGCCGATCTTCGCCGGGACCGGAGACGTCATCGGACCTTTCGCGGTTGATCATGCAGCGTTGGTGGCGCTGGCGGCAACGCTCGGGCTTGCGGCCCGGCCCGGCCGGGCCCTGCGCCTCATGACGGAGGGGCCCGCCGCCCTTGACCTGAAAGGTGTCCGTATCGTGCCTGGCCTGCTTGACCCCACAGCTCAGGCGGCGCTGCTGAAAGAATTGCGCGCACTGGTCGCGGCCGCCCCGCTGGTGACGCACAGCACGCCGCGAGGCAAGCCACTCAGCGTTCGGATGACGGCGGCCGGGCGGTTCGGCTGGGTGTCGGACCGGAAGGGATACCGCTACGCAGACCGCCACCCGTCCGGCCGCGAATGGCCGCCGATCCCGCAGCCACTGCTGGACCTCTGGGCGCTGCTGGTGCCCGGCGCGCGCGCCCCGGAATGCTGCCTGGTGAATTTCTACGGCGAAGGCGCGCGCATGGGCCTGCACCAGGACCGGGACGAGGCTGACCTGACGCAACCGGTTGTATCACTGTCGCTGGGCGATGACGGGCTGTTCCGGGTCGGCGGCACCGTGCGCGGTGGCCCGACGCGGTCGTGCTGGCTGCGATCGGGCGATGCCGCCGTGCTGGAAGGGCCCGCGCGTCTTGCCTTTCACGGGGTGGACCGGATCCGTTTCGGTTCGTCCACGCTCCTGCGCGACGGTGGCAGAATCAACCTTACGCTGCGGGTCGTGACGTGACAGGGTGGTTCCGGGCTGCACTGCAATGGGCGGTTGCCCATAGGGCATGGGTTTGCGAAAACTCGACTCGTAACGATGGACGAAGGGGGTCGGCACGATGGACTACTCCGTGCTGGAATCCGAATTTCGGCGCCTCGCGCTGGAAGCGGGCGACATAATCATGGCGATCTACGCCCGCGACGATTTCAACGTCCGCTCCAAAAGCGACGACAGCCCGGTCACAGAAGCCGACGAAGCCGCTGATGCGCATATCTCCGCCGGCCTGCGCGCGGCCTTTCCCGACACACTGCTCGTGACCGAGGAACAGGCCGCATCACACAGCCAAAGCGCGCGGGACTTCCTGATCGTCGATCCGCTGGACGGCACCAAGGAATTCGTGCAGCGCCGCGGCGATTTCACGGTCAACATCGCCTATGTCGAGAATGGTGTCCCGGTGCGCGGTGTCGTCTACGCGCCGGCCCGTGACCGTCTGTTCTACACGCGCGCGGACGGGCGCACGGTGGAAGAAGTCGGGCCTTTTGAAAAGGCGGCGCCCGGCGCACTCACCCCGGTGCAGGTCGGCACGCCCGACAACGATGCGCTGATGGTCGTCGCCTCCAGGAACCACCGCGATGCGGCCACCGACGCCTATATCGGCAAGTATGCCATCAAGGACATGACCAGCGCTGGTTCCTCTTTGAAGTTGTGCCTCGTCGCCAGCGGCGAGGCCGACATTTATCCACGCCTGGGGCGCACGATGGAGTGGGATACCGCTGCGGGACAGGCTGTCCTTACAGGCGCGGGCGGGGCGATGGTGCGTTTCGACGATCACAGCCCGCTGACCTACGGCAAGCCGGGGTATGAAAACCCGTTCTTCATCGCCCATGCGCCGGGCGTCCAGTTGAAGTCTGCCTGATCGTGTCGGTGCTCATCGTCATACCGGCGCGCTATGCCTCCACACGCTACCCGGGAAAGCCGCTGGTGGTGCTGCGCGATGCGGACGGAGTGTCCAAGACGCTGATCCAGCGGTCGTGGGAGGCCGCGATGGCGGTGCGCGGCGTGGACCGCGTGGTCGTGGCCACAGATGACGCCCGGATCTCGGATGCAGCGGAAAGCTTTGGCGCCGAGGTGGTGATGACCGCCGAAAGCTGTGCCAACGGCACGGAACGCTGCGCCGATGCGATCGGCCGTCTTGACGGCCCCGCGCCGACGATCGTGGTCAATCTTCAGGGCGACGCGCCGCTGACCCCGGCCTGGTTCGTGGAGGACCTCGTGGCCGGTCTGCGCGCCGATGATGGGGCCGATGTCGCCACGCCGGTACTGCGCTGCGATGGCCGCGCGCTCGCCGGTTTCCGGCAGGACCGCAGCGCCGGGCGGGTTGGCGGCACGACGGCGGTTTTTGACAAATCCGGCCGTGCGCTCTATTTCTCAAAAGAAGTCTTGCCGTTCACCGGTCACGACTACGACCCCGATATGCCGACGCCGGTGTTTCACCATGTGGGCGTATATGCCTACCGGCCCGCCGCGCTTGCGCGTTACACTGGACTGACGCAAGGGCCGCTGGAAGCCCTTGAGGGGCTTGAGCAACTAAGGTTCCTTGAAAACGGGCTGACGATAAAATGCGTCGAAGTCGAAGGACGAGGCCGGGTTTTCTGGGAACTGAACAACCCAGAGGATGTTGAAAGGATAGAACGCGTGCTCGCAGGTCGGGTGCCGGACGCGTGAGGGTACGGAGCGTACGCCATGAGTGCGTTGTGCGGTTCCCGCGTTACGTGGATGTGATATGGTGTGACGGCCATTTTCGCGTTTGGTTCGCTGATGTTATGTAATGAAATGGACGGAACAATGAATCGTAAGGTTACCAAGGCAGTCTTTCCGGTGGCGGGATTGGGAACTCGTTTCCTTCCGGCAACGAAGTCCATCCCCAAGGAAATCATGACGCTCGTAGACAGGCCGCTCATCCAGTACGCCATCGACGAGGCGCGCGATGCGGGTATCGAGGAATTCATCTTCGTCACGTCACGCGGCAAGTCCGCGCTTGAAGACTACTTCGACGCGGCGCCGCAGCTTGAAGAAACGCTCAAGGCCAAGAACAAGACCGCGCTTCTTGAGGCCCTCAAGAAAACCGACATGCCCAGCGGCGCAATCGCCTATGTGCGCCAGCGCGAGGCGCTGGGCTTGGGCCATGCGGTGTGGTGCGCGCGCCGCCTGATCGGTGACGAACCCTTTGCCGTCGTGCTCCCCGACGACGTGATCGCAGCCGACGACAAGTCCTGCCTGCATCAGATGGTCGAGGCTTATCAGGAAACCGGCGGCTGCATGGTCGCCGCGATGCAGGTGCCCAACGACAAGGTGTCGGCCTACGGAGTGCTGGACGTTGCCGAGGAGAACGGGCCGATCGTGACTGCCAAGGGCATGGTGGAGAAACCCAAGGCCGAAGACGCGCCATCCAACCTTGCCGTCATCGGCCGCTATATCCTGTCTCCTAAGGTGCTCGACAACCTGAACAGCCTGCGCGCCGGAGCCGGGGGCGAGATCCAGTTGACCGACGCCATCGCACAGGAAATCGGCGGTGCTGAAGGAGTTCACGGCTATCGCTTCCGCGGCCAGCGCTTCGATTGCGGGTCCAAGGCGGGCTTTCTGCAGGCCACCGTGGCCTTCGGATTGGGACGTGACGACCTGCGGGATGAATTCGGCAGCTTCCTGCGCGACATCATGGGCGTTCAGACCGCCGCAGAATAATCCACTACCCACCCGTCGTCGCGGCGGCACGGAAAAAGGGCACGGCCGATCCCGGCCGTGCCCTTTCGAATTTCTGCCCGGCAAAAGGTCCCGCAGCCGTCAGGCGGCTTGCGATTCCTCCGCACCGACAAGGATCGTGTGCAAGATCACTGGATCTTCGTTCGCGCGCAACTTGGCCTGCACTTTCGCGCCGCGTAGCGCCCGAGACACAAGAGCCAGCGCCTTGAGGTGATGCACGCCGCTGTCCTCGGGTGCGAACAGCGCGAACACAAGGTCCACTGGCTGGCGGTCCACCGCTTCGAACGGAACGGGCCGTTCAAGCCGAACGAACACGCCCACCACTTTCTCCAGGCTGGGGATGCGTGCATGGGGCAGCGCGACACCGCCGCCAACCCCGGTCGGGCCGATGCTTTCGCGATCCTGAAGCGCGCTCAGGGCCTCCTCCGTGTCGATGCCGTAACAGCCTGCAGCAATGTCGCACAGGTCGCGCATGAGGCGCTTCTTGCTCGTCACGTTGCCCAGAACCTTCACGGCTTCCGGCTTCAGAAGGGAACCCAATGTCATGCTGTCTTACTTTCTGCCAAGGAACGGCGTTGTCCGTCAGGTGGTGCGTTCGGGCTCGATCCACCCGATGTTTCCGTCATCCCGCCGATATACGACGTTCACGCCGTCCGTTCCCTCGTTCCTGAACACCAGCACCGGCGCTTCGGCCAATTCCATCTGCATCACCGCCTCGCCGACCGAGATCGACGGGATTCGGGTCTGCATCTCCGCGATGATGACCGGGGTCAGGCTGTCGGGTTCGTCTTCACTGTCCGTTTCGTTCGTGGCGATCACATAGGACGAAGCGCCGAAAGCTTCAACCGGCTGCGCGCGATCCTTGTGGTGATCCTTCAACCGGCGCTTGTAGCGGCGCAGCTGCTTTTCCATCTTCTCGCAGGCCGAATCGAAGCTGGGGTAGATCTCGAAAGCCTGGCCCTTCGCGCTGACGGTCAGACCGGTAGACAGGTGCACCGTGGCTTCGCAGACATGCTCGGCCCCGGACTTGGAAAAGGTCACCACCGCCTCTGTCGGACGTTCGGCGTATTTCTGCACCACGACGGTCAACTCGTCCTGCACATAGGTCTGCAGGGCCTCGCCGACGTCGATTTGTTTTCCGGTGATCTGGTAACGCATGTGTCCTCCTGTGCGCGTTGAAGTGCCGACGCCGGTGTTCTCCGGGTGTGAGCCCCGGAACGTTAAGGCGCCGTTAATTGTGGTGGCGAAAGCGCACGACCTTCTTTTGTTCCGGCAATGCCATTCCCGTCGCCCGCAGGGGCAGGGACAAGGGTGGGCATGCTGGCATACGGTCCTGACTGCATACCCTTCATTTGGCTCCCAAACCTTGCGTCATGTCAATCCGGGTCGCGCGGCGCATCAGTCTATCTTGAAGCCCTGCCCGAGATAGACCCGCCGGACGTTCTCGTTGCGCACGACATCCTGCGTTGTGCCGCTCATCAGCACCTTGCCGTCATGCAGGATGTAGGCGCGGTCCACGATCTCAAGCGTCTCGCGCACGTTGTGGTCGGTGATCAGCACGCCGATTCCGCGCGTCTTGAGGTCCGACACAAGCGCGCGGATATCGCCCACGGCGATCGGGTCCACCCCGGCGAAGGGTTCGTCCATCAGCACGTAGCGGGGGTTGGCGGCAAGGCAGCGGGCGATCTCCACCCGGCGTCGTTCGCCGCCTGACAGCGACAGCGCGCGCGCGCGCCGCAGATGCTCGATCGAGAATTCCGACAAGAGCTCTTCCAGCCGTTCGCTGCGCGTGGTGCGGTCGGGTGTGGCGATCTCGAGGATGGCGAGGATGTTGTCCTCAACGCTCAGCCCGCGGAAGATGCTCACCTCCTGTGGCAGGTATCCGATCCCCATGCGGGCGCGCCGGTACATCGGCAGCAGCGTGACGTCCCGCCCGTCAAGGATCACCTGCCCGCCCTCGGGGGTGACCAGACCGGCGATGGAGTAGAAGCAGGTCGTCTTGCCCGACCCGTTCGGACCCAGCAGCGCGACGACCTCGCCGCGATGTAGGTCCAGCGACACGTCGCGGATCACCGGTCGCTTGCGATAGCTCTTGCGCAGGCCGACGATCCGCAGACCGGCATCGCCGGGCGTGACGTTCAGCGCGCTCATTGGTCTTCCGTCGCCGGTTGCAGAACGGTGCGCACGCGTCCCTGCACCTCGCCCAGCCCGGTTTCCATGTCCACCACCAGCCGGTCGCCGGCGACGGTGTTGCCGCCTTGGGTCAGCAACACGTTGCCGGTCATGACGACCGTGTTGGTCTGTGGGGTGTAGATCGCCTCGTCGCCCTCCGCGGCTTCCTCGGGGGTGACCAGAAGCACGTCCTCACGGGCCGTGATTGTGTCTATATCGTCACCCAGCGTGCCGTCGGGGTTCAGAACGTATTCCACCAGAACCCATTGTGCGGTCAGCCGCATGTCGCCCTGGATCGCCAGCACGTTTCCGGTAAACAGCGCGGTGCCCTCGGCGCGGGCAAGGTCCAGCCGGTCGGACGTGACCTCCACAGGCGCGTCGGGGTCGGAATTGCGGAACCCGCCGGTCGCCGTGTCCTGCGCGGCGGCGCCCCATGACAGGACCGCCGCGGCCACCAGACCTGTCACCACTGCGCGCATCGCCATCGTCCCTTGTTTCCGTCTCACGGTGTGTATAGCAGCCGGACACCGCCGGTGAACACCATTCGCGTCCGCATCTCGTCTTCGGGGTCGGTGAAAACCTCCATTCGGTCCGCTTCGACCCACCATTGCGGCCCGTCTATCCGGACCGGTGCCAGCGTTTCCATGTAGCTGCGGTCGTTGCGCATCCGCAGCGCGTCGGTTCTCAGCACAGCGCCGTCCGAACTGACAACGACCACGTTGTCGGTCAGCGTGGACCTCAGCGCAGGCTCGTCAAGCTCGCCGTTGTCGGCGGTCGCGTCGTAGACCACTCCGTCGGGCATCCGCATCGTGGCGGTCAGGTTCTCGCCGAGGGTGACATGGGCGCGCTCCGGGTCGGGCACGAACACGTCCGCGGTGATCGACAACTCGCCCCCATCATCGGTCACGGCGGCATAGCGAGGCGTGCCGAGGCGCTGGGTGCGGGCCAGTTCCTCAACGTCTCTGTCCACGAAGCGCAGCGGTTCGCCTTCGGGTGCGTTGCGCGCCAGCAAGACAAGGGCCGACAGCAGTCCGAGGGCAATGAGTGGCAGCGCGAACTTGGCAGCCGTCACGGCCCGCGTATAGCGACGCCCGGCCGCCACCGGTCAGACCACGCCCGCGCGCAGGCAGTCGTGGATGTTGATGATCCCGGCCAGTCCGCCGCCGCTGTCGACAGCGAACAGGCAGGTGATCTTGCGCGCTTCCATCACGGCCACTGCCTCCTGCGCCAGCGCCTCGGGTGCGATGGTCTTGGGCCCGGCGGTCATCACGTCGCCCGCGCTGCGTTCCAGCAGGCCGGACATCTTCCGCCGCAGGTCGCCATCGGTGATGATCCCCGACAGCCGCCCGTCTTCGTCAAGCACACCGACCACGCCAAAGCCCTTCTGGCTCATGGTGACAAGTACATCGGTCATCGGGTCGCCAAGGCGCGCCAGCGGCAGCTCGTCGCCCACATGCATCAGGTCCGCCACCTTCGACAATTGCGCACCCAGCTTGCCGCCGGGATGGAACTGCCTGAAATCCTGCGGGCTGAAATCGCGATGCTCCATCAGCGCCACGGCCAGCGCGTCGCCCAGCGCAAGGGTCATCGTGGTCGAGGTCGTGGGCACCACGCCCGTGCCGCAGGCTTCCTCGGCGGGCGGCAGCACCAGCGCGACGTCCGCCTGCCGCAACAGCGTGCTGCCCGGCTTGCTTGCCACGCCGATCAGCGGGATCCCGAAGCGCCGGGTATGCGCGATCATGTCGGCCAGTTCGGGCGTCTCGCCGGAATTGGACAGCATCATCACCACGTCGCCCCGCGCGAGCATCCCGAGATCGCCGTGGCTCGCCTCGGCCGGGTGCACGAAATGGGCCGGTGTGCCTGTGGAGGCCAGCGTCGCCGCGATCTTGCGCGCGATATGCCCGGACTTGCCCATCCCCGACACGATCACGCGCCCCCCGGCATCCAGCAGCAGCGCCACCGCCTCGGCGAAACTGTCGTCCAGCGCATGGGCCAGCCCCGTCAGCGCCGCCGCCTCGATGGCGATCACGCGGCGCCCGGCCTCGAGGAACTTGTCGCGCTCATGGCTCATGGTGCGGACCCTTTCCCGGTCAGTGGCTGAAGATATCGGTGTCCGGCCAGCCTTCAAGATCCAGCCGCGCGCGGGCGGGCAGGAAGTCGAAACAGGCCTGCGCCAGCTTCATCCGGCCCTCGCGCTCAAGCCGGCGGTTCAGTTCCAGGCGAAGCTTGTGCAGGTGCAGCACGTCGGAGGCCGCGTAGTCGACCTGCGCCGCGGTCAGCGTCTCGGCGCCCCAGTCGCTGGACTGCTGCTGCTTGGACAGGTCCACCCCCAGCAATTCCTGCGTCAGGTTCTTCAGCCCGTGCCGGTCGGTATAGGTCCGCACCAGCTTGCTTGCGATCTTCGTGCAATACACCGGCGCTGCCAGCGCCCCGAAGGCGGCCAGCATAGCGGTGATGTCGAACCGCCCGAAATGGAACAGCTTCAGCGCGGAGGGATCGCGCAGCAGGCGGCACAGGTTCGGCGCCTCGGTCTGGCCGATCGCGATCTGCACCACATGGGCATGTCCGTCGCCACCGGACAGTTGCACGACGCAGAGCCGGTCGCGGTGCGGGTTCAGGCCCATTGCCTCGCAATCGATGGCCACCACAGGGCCAAGGTCAAGCCCGTCGGGCAGGTCACGCTGATGAAGGTGGTTGGTCACGCAGGAGGCCCTTTCCTTTTGACGCTTCGGTAGTGCAGTCCCGCAGCGGTGTCAAAAGGGCAGCGCTGTGGGCCGCCGTAACAATTCCGAAACGCCGCTGTGGCGAAACCGACGCATGGCGCGGTTAGGCTGACACCACACACGAACCTCGGAGACCCCGATGACCGCACGATCCCTCCTGACCGCCCTTGCCTTGCTGGCCGCTGCACCGGCCTGCGCCGACACCGCCTTTCCCGCGCGGCTTGCCGCCCATGCCGTGCTGCCCGCGCTCAGCCTGATCGTTCCGCCCGCCGACGCGCCGCGCGACTCATGGGTGTCGGGCAAGTTCACCGGCCCCGACGGTCCCGCCCGGCGCGTCACCGCCCCGATGAGCCTGCCGGGCGCTTACGGTATCGCGCGCCCGTTCATCGGCCAGCCGCTGCAGGGGCTGTCGGGCTTCGCCATGCAGCACGCTGCTGACGGGTCGATCTACGCACTGACCGACAACGGCTTCGGCTCCAAGGCGAACAGCCCCGATGCACTGCTCTTCTTCCACCGCATAGTGCCCGATTTTGAAACCGGCACCGTTGAGGTGCGCGAAACCGTCTTCCTGCGCGACCCGGATTTCCGGGTGCCGTTCCGCATAGCCCTTGAGGGCACCGACGCGCGGTACCTGACCGGGGCGGATTTCGATCCCGAAAGCATCCAGATCGTCGGCGAAAATGTCTGGATCGGCGAGGAATTCGGCCCCTACCTGATCCGCGCCACGCTGGACGGACGCGTTCTGTCGGTCCATCCGACGATTTCTGGCGGAACGGAACTGCGCGGCCCCGACCACCCGGCAGTGTCCGCGCTTTCGGCGGCGGGCACGGACTGGCAGGTGCCGCGCTCGGGCGGGTACGAAGGCATGGCGCTGCAGCCGGGAAGCGGGCTGCTGTGGGCGATGCTGGAAAAACCGATCCTCGCGCCGGATGGCACGCCCGAAGGCCAGTTCCTTCGCGTGATGGCCTTCGATCCGGCCACCGGTGTTTGGACCGGCGACGCGTTTCGGTTTCCGCTGGCCGACGGCGCCACGGCGATCGGCGATTTCAACTTCATCGATGACACCCGCGCCCTGGTGATCGAACGCGACAACGGCGAAGGCGACCCGTCGCTGGCCTGTTCGGGCGACCGTGCCCCGGATTGTTTTCCCAACCCCGCCCGTGTCAAGAATGTTGTTCTGATCGACACCGAAAGCGTGGATGCCAACGGGCTCGTGCGCCGGATCGGTCATATCGACCTGATGAACATCGCCGACCCGGACGGCCTGGCGCGGCTTGAAACCGATGCTGCCCGCGACCTGACAGGCATATTCACCTTTCCGTTCTTCACGATCGAGGATGTGATCTTGTGGGACGACAGCCATATCCTCGTGGCGAACGACAACAACCTGCCCTTCTCCTCGGGCCGTAAGCTCGGCGCTGCCGCTAACAACGAACTGATTCTGTTGTCGGTGCCCGGTCTGCTGACAGCCGACTGAATGTCAGGCCGAACACCCCTGCCGAAGCTCGTTGCCCTGAGGAATTGCGAAACTCAGCGCGAACACCGCCGCGATGCATTTCCCGGAGGGTCCTTTCGATACAGACCTTCTTCTTTCCCTTGCCCTTCCGGGGGCTGGCACCAGCGCCGCCATGGCCGGGAAATTCGTGAACCGTTCTCGTGCGGTGCCGTCGTGGAACGAGTCATTTCTCCGACCGGCTGGGCCGCCGCCTGACACACACCGGACACTTCCGGACTTGCCGGAAATGTCGGCGGGTCAGGTGCGTCGTGCCCTCTTCGGCGGCCTCGCTCAATAGCGGAACCTGGGTCCGCCCCAGGGAAGATCCGGGCATCACCGCAACCTTTCCGCCGTTCAGTGAGGCCATCTCGCAGACCGTCACCGGCCTCGTGGTCGGGAACAGCGAAAGTCTGGGCTGGTAAGCCGCCAACTTCGGGGCGACCCGGGTTTCCAGCGCCTTCGCCATCGCCGCAGGTCCAATTAGCGCCTTTCTGAGGGGCAACGTCATCGGCACCGGAAGATCCATGCAACGGGCCCCGACTGTCTTGAGGAAACGGCAAACTTCGTTGCCACAGCCGCCGCGCGCATCGTCCGGATTCAGACGATCCGCGACGCGGCAGACAGTGGCCCAGCCTGCATCGCGATTGACGGTGTGCGCTTCGTTGCCTCAACGCAGCCGCCTACAATGCCGTCCCCGGGCCTGGCGGCGCTGCCGCTGCTGGCCGGTGGTTTGGCGCTGCTCGGGTTCTTGCGCAAGTGCGCATTCTGCGCCTGACCTGACCTAAATGGCTGCCGAGAAAAGGGTGGTCCACCGTTGGCCGCCCCCTTCTTACTGCCAGTCGCTCTGCGCGATTTCACACAGAACTTGCGCGCGGGCGGGCCTGTTCACGGGGGCGTGCGCGGACCATCTGCCATCCCAGAAGCGCAAACGACTCCTACAGAAAACCACACCTGCCCGGCGCCGCCCGGACACATATTTCCCGGCCCCGCGCCGGAACGGAGGATACAATGATCACCCAGATCGAAGGGTTGCACCACGTCACGTCGATGGCGGCCAACGCTCAGGAAAACAACGACTTTTTCACCAAGGTGCTGGGACTGCGCAGGGTCAAGAAGACGGTGAATTTCGATGCACCGGACGTCTATCACCTTTACTACGGTGACGAGGTGGGAACCCCCGGCTCCGTCATGACCTACTTCCCGTTTCCTGATATGAATCAAGGAGTTGCAGGCGCAGGTGAGGTCGGTGTGACCGAATTCTCGGTGCCTGTCGACGCTCTGCCCTATTGGCAGGACCGGCTTGCGTCGCAGGGCGTCAAGAGTCTGGAAAAGAACGATAATTTCGGCGAGTCGCGGCTCGAGTTCCGCGGCCCCGACGGTGACGGCTTCGCGCTGGTCGAACGATCCGGCGATGATGTCCGCACTCCGTGGACCGGCGGAGGCGTACCTGAAGACGTGGGCATCAAAGGGTTTTCCGGCGCCCGGTTGCGGCTGCGTGACACCGGCCCCGAAGCCGAACTATTGCGCTTCATGGGCTATGAAACCGTCGAAACCGCCGATGGTCTGACCCGCATGGTGCGCGAAAACGCAAATGGCGCCAACGTGTTGGACCTTGAATCCATGCCGTCCGCAGGGCGCGCGCGGCAAGGCGCGGGGTCGGTGCACCACATCGCTTTCGCCGTGCCGGACCGCGCTGCGCAACTGGCTGTGCGCAAGGCGTTGACCGACACCGGCTACCAGGTGACTCCGGTGATCGACCGGGACTACTTCTGGGCGATCTATTTCCGCACGCCCGGTGGCATACTGTTCGAGGTCGCCACCAACGAGCCCGGCTTCGACCGCGACGAGGACACCGCCCACCTTGGCGCAGAGCTGAAATTGCCTAGCCAGCACGAACACCTTCGCGCACGACTGGAGCAACTGCTGGAGCCGATCCGTGACTGACGCCTTCTACGACGCGCTGGTACAGGACGGTGACGGCCCGCTGGTTTTCGCGTTCCACGGCACGGGCGGGCGGGCGCGGCAGGTGTTCGATCTCGCGCGTGAAATCCTTCCTGGGGCGGCGGTGGTCGCGCCGGAGGGGGACGTGTCGGAACACGGTGCGCAACGTTTCTTCCGGCGTACCGGCGAAGGGGTGTACGACATGGCCGACCTTACCGCCCGGACGGCGGCGATGGCGCGGTTCGTGGCGGACCGCAAGGCGGCAATGCCGGGACGTTCGGTGATGGGGTTCGGTTATTCCAACGGGGCGAACATCCTTGCCTCGGTGATGCTGTCGCATCCCGGTCTGTTCGACCGGGCAGGGTTGCTGCATCCGCTTATCCCGTGGCAGCCCGATGCCCAGCCGGGCCTTGCCGGACGGCGCATTCTGGTGACCGGCGGTGCCCACGATCCGATCTGCCCGCTGCCGCGGACCAACGCGCTGATCACGTATCTGAAGGCGCAGGGCGCAGCGGTGCAGGACCTTGTCCATCCCGGCGGGCACGAGTTGCGGCAAGAGGAACTGGTCGCGCTTCAGTCCTTGCTGACGGGGCCCTGACCTTGCCGCGACGCGGACGGGGCTTACTTCAATTGCCCGTGTCCGGAGCAGCGCCATGACCGATCGTCCCACCCAGTCCCGCAGCCTTGCCGTGCCCAGCGGTCGGCTGTCGCGTTTTGCGCGCTTCGGCGGTCTGGCGGGTGGGGTCGCGGGCAACGTGGCGATGGCGGGCGCGCGGCAGGCCCTGCAGGGCCGCCGCCCGACCCTGCAGGAGCTTCTGCTGACCCCAGCCAATGCGCGCCGGGTCACGGACGAACTTGCGCGGATGCGCGGCGCGGCGATGAAGGTCGGGCAGCTTGTGTCGATGGAAGCCGGCGACGTTCTTCCACCCGAACTGGCCGAGATCCTGTCGCGGTTGCGCGCGCAGGCGGATTTCATGCCGCCGCGCCAGCTTCGCGGCGTTTTGACGGCGGCTTGGGGAGCTGATTTTACCGGTCGTTTCGAGCGGTTCGACGTGCGGCCCATTGCTGCGGCCTCCATCGGGCAGGTCCACCGCGCCCGCACGAAGGACGGCGTGGAGCTTGCCATCAAAGTGCAGTATCCGGGCGTGCGACGCAGCATCGACAGCGACGTGGACAACGTGGCGGGGCTGATCCGGATGACCGGCCTGCTGCCCCGCGACCTCGACATCTCGCCACTGCTGGCCGAAGCGAAGCGGCAGTTGCACGAAGAGGCGGATTATCGGCGCGAGGCGGACTACCTTTCGCGCTTCGGGAGGCTCCTGGCCGATGCGCCCGAATTCGCTGTGCCGGAGCTGCGGCCGGAGCTTGTGACCGCCGACATCCTGGCCATGACCTATCTGCCCGGTCGCCCGGTGGAGGACATGGCGCAAGCCCCGCAGGCCGACCGGGACCGCGTGATGACGCGGCTCGTTGCGCTGGTCCTGCGCGAGTTGTTCGAATTCCGCCTGATGCAAACCGATCCGAATTTCGCCAACTACCGTGTGTGCGGCGACACCGGCCGGGTGATCCTGCTGGATTTCGGGGCGGCGCGGGAATTTCCAACAGACGTGGTTGCGGCGTTCGGGCGGCTGCTGTGCGCCGGGGTCGCTGGGGACCGGGTGGCCACCGCCGCCGCTGCCCGCGAGGTCGGCGTCATCGACGCTCGCACCACGTCCGCGCAGGAAGCGATCCTGATGGAGATGATCGAGATGGTCATGGTGCCGCTGCGCGCGCCCGGCCGGTTCGATTTCGGAGCGTCCGATCTTGCCGCGCGACTTCGCGCCAAGGGAATGGCTCTGGGCGAGGGGCGCGATTTCTGGACGATCCCGCCGATGGACACGCTCTATCTGCAGCGAAAGGTGGCGGGGATGTTTCTGCTTGCGACGCGGCTGGGCGCGCGGGTGCCGGTGTCGGACCTGATCCGCCCCTATCTTCAGACCCGGCAGGGTGCGGAGAACAGCAGCCCGAAGTCCGCTCCCGCGCGCTGAGCGCGGGCTGCCACGTCGGCGGCTGTGCGTCCGGCGGTGTCGGGCTTGCGTGCGCCGAAAAGGTCGCGCAGATCGGCGGCGACCCTGAGCAGCAAGTCCGTGGCGACTGGTCCGCGCGGTCCGGTGGCGGCATGGGCCAACCCCTTGTCGACCCAGGCTGCCCCCACCCCGTCCGGTGCCGTTCCGTGGCAGGTCAGTGCGATCACACAGGCTAGCGGCGCGGTCAGCGGCGGCAGATGATCGGCGCGGATGCCGCGAAACCCCAGCCAAGCGCGCGGCGTGGCGTGGCCCAGATAGACCAGCGTATCGCCCGGCCGCAGCGCCGCGAACAGGCCCGCGCGGTCCGTGTCGGCCCCGTCGAAGCAGGTGGCGCGGCAGGGCGCGGCGCGCCATCGCGCGGCTTCCGCCATGAAGACCGGATCCCACTGCGCGGCGACGACAACGCGGCCGCGC
Source organism: Meridianimarinicoccus roseus (assembly GCF_003172915.1). Taxonomy (GTDB): domain Bacteria; phylum Pseudomonadota; class Alphaproteobacteria; order Rhodobacterales; family Rhodobacteraceae; genus Meridianimarinicoccus; species Meridianimarinicoccus roseus. Next base: position 131,325 of record NZ_QGKU01000032.1, on the reverse strand, counting down.
GCAGGGCGGCGGTCATGCTGCATTGCGCACCGCGTCGATATACGGGTCCCAGTCGGCGGTCGGCATCGGCGGCACCGAGAGGTGTGCGCGGGCGAACCAGTGCATCACGATCTGCCCTTGTTGTTCCACGTTGAACGCCGTGATGTCGCCGCCGCCGTTCTGCAGCGCCGTTTCAGCGCCGGCGCCCAGAAGGGTGCCGTCAGCATTCGCGAACACCAGCTGCGTCGCTGGGGTCTTGTGATCCGATATCAGCGTAACGTTGGCCCCGTCCGCGTAGCCGTAGTTGTAGGCGGCATTGCCCTGCGGCATCAGCCCGATGGCGTGCGCAATATAGACCGGGCCTTCGGTCACGCCCTGCCAGACATGGGTCATTTCGTGGATGAAGGTCCATCGTTCCAGCCCGATTGTGCCCGCGTCATCGATCTCGATCCCGTCGTCGATGTCGAAGTTGATCAGGTTGAGGCCGACGAAGGCCCGGCTGTCCGGATTTCCGTTCAGCGTGTCCTGGACCCAGAACAGCACGTCGTTGCCTGGCCCCTCGGCCGAAATGAACACCCGGTCCAGGTCGATCGTGTCGCCGAACACCAGCGCCGCGTCGGCGCGTTCCACCGCCACAAGCGGTCGGAAGCTGGGCAGCGTGGACAGCAGCACCGCGATCACCGCGCCGAGAAGCCCGCCACCGATCTCCGCCGCGCCTTGCAAGATCAGTTGCGCGGAGCGGCCGAGCCGCCGCAGCGAAAGCGTCAGAGCGTCGATCATCGCCGCACCGCGCGCCTGCACAGCGCGGAACATGTCGCCGATCGTGTTACCAAGCGCCTCGATCGCCGCCGCGACGTGGTCGAGAAACGCATCGGGCTGGCGCAGGGTTTCTATCAGCAGATCGCCGATCACCGCACCCGCACGCAGCGCGCCGCGCACCACTTCCAGCACCAGTTGCGCGCTCTCGTCGGCGATGCTGACCATCAGGTCGGCCAGCGCATGCCCCGCGCGCAGCAGCCCTTCGGCGACCTTGGCGATCCCTTCGATGAAATCGTTCTCGAGGAAATTCAGCAGGTAGTCCACGCTGTTTTCCAGCACGAAGGTAGCCCAGCCGAGGAAATCCCACACCCTGTCGCCAACCCGGCGCGCCAGCGCGGCAAGATGGCGGTAGGCGTCGCTCAGCCGTTCGCCGATACTTTCCCATGCGAAGAGAAGCGCCCCCAGCGCCTCGCGCCCCTTTTCGACGGCCCAGTCCAGCGCGCCGGTGATCTTCTCCTGCGCGTAGCGGATGGCCAGAAGTGTATCGTGCCAGACCTCGCTGACCATGTCCTCGGCCGCATCGAGCGCCCATTGCAGCACGTCGCCCAGCGGGCCGGCGGCATCGAGGATGCCGTTCACGATCTTGCGGAGCGCGAAATACCCTTCGGTCACGACATTCCCCAGAAGCTCGGCCACCGCTATCCCGGCATCCATCGCCGCGCGCATCAGCTTGACCGCCCCGGCATAGGTGAATTCCAGCACCGCGCCGATGAATTCCACCACCGTTCGGCCAAGCGCGATCGCGGCGCGGATCACGTCTGCCAGCACGTCGGTGGCAAGATCGTACAGTTCCGCGACCAGCCCGGCGAAAGTGCGGCCAAGGTCGAACGCGGCCTGCACCGCCTTGCGCATCACCGACACCGTGGCCTGCGCAAGCGATGCGAAAACATCGATCAGCCGCAGCCCTGCGCGCAGCATAGTGTCCAGCACGCGGCGTGCGGCTTCGGCGACCTGGGTGGCGGCCCATGCCATGAGGTCCAGAACGGTTTCGCCGATGGCGAGCGCGGCATCGACCGCGGCTTCAAGAACACTGGCCGCCGCGTCGCGGGCCGCGTCCAGCAGCGACACGAGGCTGCGGCCGATCTGGCGCAGCGCCTGCATCAGCGACCGCATTGCCCCGGCCGGCTGGGTGATCACCGCGATCAGCAATTCTCCCGCCGTGCTGCCGATCTCGATCAGAGCTTGCACCGCCGCGGCCAGAACGTCGGCAGCGGCCGACAGCATGGCGGTCAGCACCCGCGACACCGACTGCCCGATATCGATCAGCGCCTCGATCACGTTGCGCACGGCGGCGGCGGTCTGCGTCGCGGCCCAGACCACGAGATCGCGGATGTCGGCAAGGGTGGACACGACGGCGTCGAACACGTCGGCCAGCACGCCCGCGGCTTGGCTCAAGGCCCATGCGGCAAGTTCGGCCAGCGTGCGGCCCGCCTCGATCATCGCGCGGGCGAACTTGCGCAGCGCGTCGAGTCCGGCCTCCAGCGCGCCGGCAAGGATGGAGGCGACGGTTTCCCCCGCCTCGATCAGCGACTCCACCAGGTCGGCAACCTTCTCCACAGTCCAGGACAGCACGGCTCCGGCCATTTCGGCGATGGTTCGGCCCGCCTCGACAATGGCATCCACGACCCCCTTGACGCCCTCTGCGACGGCTTCTCCGACACTCACGATGGCGTCGCCGACCGTGCTGAACGCGTCGCCAACGAAATCGACCACGTCACCAAGAAACCCGGCCGTGTCGTGCCTCTTGGGGTGGCGGCGCAGTTCTGCGCCGGCCATCTGAAGCCAGTCCAGAACGATCCCAAGATCGCCGCCGCTGTCGAGATGTTCGCGCATGAAAGCACGGGCGTCGGCGCGGGGCAGGCTTGCGATCTTGTGCACGAAGATCAATTCTCCGCCGCGCCCGGCCTGCTGGCGAAAGGCCTGGGCCGCGCTGCGCTTGGCCACCGCATCGCCGCCGCGCGCCCAGTCGATGATGCGATCGCCATCCTCCAGAAGCTGTTCGCGTGTGTTTGCCGTGGCCAGCAAACCCTTCGCCAGCCGCAGCCCGCGCGTTGGCGACAGCGCGTGCGCGGCGCCAAGCGCGGGTGCGATATCCGCCTGCCCGAGACCCGCATCGCGGAACTGCGCGCCCACGGCGGCAATTGATGTGAACGAGAAACCTTCGACGGTCTGGGTCAGCGACGGCATGATCCCACCCCCTTGCAATTGCAGGAAAACCGCGCACCCGGCGCGAGCTGGATCGAAGCCTAGTCGCCCAATAGCTGAGCAGGTAGTGGGGTTTCCATGACCGGAGCGACGCGGTGGAGCTCCGCGCGATCACTCCGCCGGAGGGGCCCGGCGTGCGTTGCGGGAGCGTTCGCTTTCCGATTTCAGCTGCCCGCAAGCCGCCATGATATCCTCTCCGCGGGGGGTGCGGATCGGGCTGGCGTAACCGGCCTTGTAGATGATGTCGGCAAAGGCGCGGATGCGGTTGTTGCTGGACCGGCGGTAGGGCGCACCGGGCCATTCGTTGAACGGGATCAGGTTGATCTTGGCCGGAATCCCCTCGATCAGTCTGACCAGTCGCCGGGCATCGTCGTCGCTGTCGTTCACACCGTGCAGCATCACGTATTCAAAGGTGATGCGTTCCGAATTGCTCAGCTTCGGGTAACTGCGCAGCGCGTCCAGAAGGGTTGCGATGTTCCACTTCTTGTTGATCGGAACAAGTTGGTCGCGCACCTCGTCCGTGGTGGCATGAAACGACACCGCCAGCAGGCAACCGATCTCTTCGGCAGTGCGCGCGATCTCGGGCACCACGCCGCTGGTGGACAAGGTGATGCGCCGCCGCGACAGGCTGATGCCTTCGGGGTCCATCGCGATCTTCATCGCGTCGCGCACGGCGTCGAAATTGTAAAGTGGTTCGCCCATGCCCATAAGGACGATGTTCGACAGCAGCCGGGTTTCGTCCTTCGGGTTGCGACCCGGTGCGGGCCATTCGCCAAGATCGTCGCGCGCCAGCATGATCTGGCCCACAATCTCGCCGGGGGTCAGGTTCCGCACCAGCCGCTGTGTCCCGGTGTGGCAGAACGAACAGGTCAGCGTGCAGCCCACCTGGCTGGAGATGCACAGCGTGCCGCGATCTTCCTCGGGAATGTAGACCGTTTCGACCTCGTGCCCGCCCGCGATGCGCACAAGGTACTTGCGTGTGCCATCGCTGCTGACCTCGCGGCGTACGACCTGTGGAAGCTCAATGGTGAAATGATCCGCCAGCAGCGCACGGAACGGCTTGGCAAGGTTGGTCATCGCGTCGAACTCGCGCACGCCCTTCTGGTAGATCCATTGCCACAACTGGTCGGTGCGCATCTTCGACTGCCGCTCGGGCGTGCCTGCCGCGACCAGTGCGTCGCGCAGTGCGGCGCGGGTCAGGCCGACAAGGTTCAGCCGGTCCGTTTCGGGCAGCTTGCGCGGGAACGTCAGAACGTCCTGCGTGATCGGTGTCGTGGTGGGCGTCGGCGCGGACATCGGGCACTCGCATCTGTCTGTCGGCATCAAGCCTCGCTGCATACAGCAACACGGCCCGCGTGAAAACACCCTGTGTTCGGCGGTCTCGCGCGGCCACGACGTTAACTTCGTCTTCGGGAATGTGTCGAAATGCGCGCTTGGATCGGGCACCTATCAACAAGGCTGATGTACCAAACTTAAGGATACCGAGTTCATGATCAGATACATTTCCACAGCGGCGATGCTCGCATTCAGCGTTGGCAGCGCGCAGGCGGCCCTTCTCGATTTCGAGACCGGGTTCACCGGCAGCAATACCGCGATTACCGGCACCGAGTTCGAGTCGGCCTTTGGCGTCACCTTCAGCAGTGCCAACGGCCTTTTCATCGTCGATGTGGGCGGACCGGTCGACGGCTTCGTTCCGAACGACACGCCTGCAGTGAACGGAATCTTCGGCGACTATTTCCTGACCTCCGACTTCGGCACGGTCACATCGCTTGTCATCGACTACACTGTCGGCGCTTCCGCCGCGTCGTTCGACGTGGCCGATATCGACGGGTCGGGTTCCAATCTGGAAGAATTCACCTTCATCGCGCGGGATTCCAGCGGCAACGTGCTTGAAACCCAGATGGTTGACGGCAACAGCCCGCTCGCGGGCGATGCGGTCGCCACGCGGATCGGCTTCAGCGGGCTGTCGGCGCTGATTTCGCAAATCGAGATCACCGGAACCACCACGGGCGGGACGCGCCAAATCGGGATCGCCTTCGACAACTTCAACACGACAGTCAATTCGCTCGACCCATCCCCGGTTCCGGTTCCGGCAGCCCTTCCGCTTGCTGCGGCTGGCCTGGGTCTGCTCGGCCTCGTCCGGGCGCGCCGCAAGGCTTGATCCGCGCCGTGATCGGCAATGCAGGGGGCGGCTTGGCCGCCCCCTTTTCTATGGCGTCAGGTCACTCACCGCAGCGCTTTTGCGCATCCTCGTAGGCCGCTGTGAAGCCCATCAGCGAAAACGTGTCGGTCGTCGTCGTCCCGCGCGACGACCGGCCAACGACCACCGCCTCCACGCCGCGCTTCATGGCGGTGGCGATGCGGCGGTCATCCTCGGGGGAGGCGGCCCAGGCCAGTTCGCCATCGGTGAACAGCTCGAAATCGCTGTCGCCCACCGTAAGCGACACAGTGGACCCGTCGGCGAAGGGATAGCCGCCCATGAAGGACACCTCGCCCAGCTGTTCGCTCTCAGGCCAGAACGACACGAACATGTAAATGTCGCCCCGGCGTACGGCCACGACGCGCCCATCTTGGGTGTTGACGGTTTTTTTCGGCGCGGACACGACCCAGCACTGCTTCGGAGAATCCTCGACGAAGATGCTCCAGTCCGTGTTGGCCGCGACCCTGTTCGCGGTGTCCTGCGCCTGCGTGGACAGGCCCGCGAAGGCGAATGCCAAACCTGCAAGAATACCTGTGGTGAGCGTGCGTTTCATGTCGCGCCGAGCCTCCGGATAACTGCCTTGGGGTCATGCTGCGCCGGTTGTCCCGGCCGTTGCACATGACGAAAACCTCGCTTCCATTGTATCGCAAACCGGCAGGGCGGCGAAAGGGCAAACCCGGGCGCAATCGGGATCGTGAACGCGCTCAATCCACGAAATCAGCCCGCGCGTAGCCCTGAAGATACAACAGCGCTGTCAGATCGCCGTGGTTGATGCGCAGATCGACCTGCGCCGCGACCGAGGGTTTTGCGTGCAGCGCGACACCCGAACCCGCCAGCGCGAGCATCCCAAGGTCGTTGGCCCCGTCGCCCACCGCGATCACGTCAGCGGGTGCAATGCCAAGCCGGGCCGTGATCTCGCGCAGTGCGGCGACCTTTGCTTCGCGGCCGAGGATCGGGTCGGCGACCTCCCCGGTCAGGCGCTCGTTTTCATGCAGCAGCGTGTTGGCCCTGTGCTCGTCGAACCCCAGCGCGGCGGCGACGGCGGCGGTAAAGGCGGTGAACCCGCCCGACACCAGCGCGGCGTGCCCGCCATGCGCCTTCATCGTGGCGATCAGAATGCGCCCGCCGGGCATGTGGGTGATCCGTTCCTCCAGGACGTGGTCGATCACTGACACGTCCAGCCCCTTCAGAAGCGCCACGCGTTCGCGCAGTGCCGCCTCGAAATCTAGCTCGCCGTTCATGGCGCGGGCGGTGATCGCCTTCACATGTGCACCGACGCCTGCCACGTCGGCCAGCTCGTCGATGCATTCCTGCCGGATCATCGTGCTGTCCATGTCGGCCAGCAGCATCCGCTTGGCGCGCCCTTCGGCGGGCTGCAGCGCCAGATCGATGCCACGCTCCTGCAGCGACTGCCAGACATCCTCGAAATTGCCGGGACGCGTGGGCAACGCGAATTCCGCCGCTTCGCCAACTGCCAGCCATTGCGCTTCTCCGCCGCCCCAGGCGTTGCGCAGGCTTTCGACCGTCTCGCGGTCTAGGGCAGGCGCGGCGGGGCTGGTCAGAAGGGTCGCGGCATACATCTCGGGTCTGGTCCTTGGGCCTGTTCGCTATCGCGCGCGGTAAACCATGCCCCGCCGCGCTATGCCAGTGGGTCGATTGACCCGGCCCCGCAAAGCCCTCACAAGTGGGTTTCCGTGAGAAAGGTCCCCGATGCCGAACGATCCCGCCGTGCCACATCGACTGCTCATCGGCGGGGCGTGGCAGACCGCGCAAGGCGCGCCGCTGGCGCGCTGCGATCCGGCGACGGAAGAGTCCCGGCCGCCGGTGATCGCGGCATCGCCAGAACAGGTTGCCCGTGCGGTCGCGGCGGCCCAGCAATCGGGCTGGCAGGCGTCCACACCCGACCGCCGCCTCGCCGCGCTGGACCGGCTGGTAGAGGCGATCGGCGCGCGGGCGGAATCCTTCGCGCAGGCCATCAGCCACGAGATCGGCGCGCCCATCGACTTCGCCCGGCGCGGGCAGGTGGGGGCCGCGCTGGATCACCTTGCCGCGATGCGTGCGTCCTTCATCGCCGCGCCCGATGATGCGCCGGTCGCGCCGGACCGGCCCGGAGACCGAGTGCGCTATGAACCTGCCGGAATCGCCGCGCTTATCACGCCGTGGAACTGGCCGCTGAACCAGGTGGTGCTGAAAGCGGGCGCTGCGCTGCTGGCAGGCTGCCCGATGGTGCTCAAGCCGTCGGAACTGGGTACCGACACGGCGATGCTTTTCGCGCTCTGCATGGAAGATGCGGGCCTGCCGGACGGCGCGTTCAACCTGCTGACCGGCGGAGCCGCCACGGGTGCCGCGCTGGTGGCCGATCAGAGGGTGGAGGTGATCTCCTTCACCGGATCGACGCGCGCGGGGCAGGCCATCGCGGCGGCTGCCGCCGTCGGGTTCCGCCGCACGATCCTTGAAATGGGGGGCAAGTCGCCGAACCTGCTATTCGCCGACTGCGACCTGCCCACCGCGATCCGGCAGGGGCTGGCACATTGCTTCCGCAACAACGGGCAGTCTTGCAACGCCGCCGCGCGGATGCTGGTCGCGCGCGAGGTATACGATGACGCCGTGGCGCTTGCGGCGGCGCTTGCGGCGGACACGCCGGTCGGCCCGCCGGATCTGTCAGGCGATCATGTCGGCCCGCAGGTCAGCGCGGCGCAGTTCGCCCATGTGCAGGGGCTTCTGGGTAGTGGACTCGCCGAAGGCGCGCGCCTTGTCGCGGGCGGTCCCGGCCGGGCGCCGGGTTTTGCGCGCGGGTTTTTCACCCGGCCCAGCGTGCTGGCCGACGTGACGCCGCAGATGCGCGTGTTCCGGGAAGAGATCTTCGGCCCGGTGCTGACCATGACCCCTTTCGACACCGAGGACGAGGCGGTTGCGCTGGCCAACGATACGCCCTACGGGCTGGCCGGCTATATCCAGACAACAGACCCTGTGCGCGCCGACCGGGTTGCACGGTCGCTGCGGGTCGGCATGGTGCAGGTGAACGGCCAAAGCCGTGTGCCGGGTGCACCCTTCGGCGGCGTAAAGGCATCCGGCACCGGGCGCGAGGCGGGGCTGTGGGGCATCCGCGCCTTCCAGGAGATCAAGTCGATCTCTGGCGCGCAGATCCCCTCGCTTACTTCCTGATTCTCGCATTTTCGCACACGTCGCGCGGAAAAAGCGCCGATAGGCGGTGCGCGCCCGCGCGCTTATCTTCGGTCCCATCAGCGAAAGGGACCGCCATGACCGATTTCGACAGCCGCATCCGGCGCGAGGATACCGACAGTAAGGGGCGCTATGCCTATGACGACGGCGCAGGCGGACCCGAGGCGGAGTTGACCTTCTCCAAGCTCGGCACATCGCAGATCATCATCGACCATACCGAGGTGCCGGATGCCTATCGCGGGCTGGGCGTCGGTATAGCGCTGGTCGCGCGTGCCGTGGCCGACGCGCGTGCCGCCGGACTGAAGATCACACCGCTTTGTCCGTATGCGGCGGCGCAGTTCCGCCGCCATCCGGACTGGCATGATGTGCTTGCTCGTTGACCCAACCTTCACACCGCCATCCCGAAAGGACAGATCATGAGCTGGAATCCCGCCATAGACCCGCACTGCCCCACAGGCGCCGAAGCGGATGCCATAGAAACACTGATCATCCCGCGCGCCCGCGACCTTGGCGGCTTCGAGGTTCGCCGCGCTTTGCCTGCGCCCAAGCGACAGATGGTCGGTCCGTTCATCTTCTTCGACCAGATGGGTCCGGTCGAGTTTCTGACCGCACAGGGCATCGACGTGCGCCCGCATCCGCATATCGGGCTCGGGACGGTGACCTACCTGTTCAAGGGAGAGTTCCAGCACCGTGACAGTCTTGGGACGAACCAGATGATCTATCCCGGCGCGGTGAACTGGATGGTCGCGGGGCACGGCGTCACGCATTCCGAACGCACCAGCGCGGCCACGCGCGCCAAACCGTCCAGCCTGTTCGGCATCCAGACCTGGGTCGCCCTGCCCGAGTCGGCCGAAGATGCCCCGGCCAGTTTCGAACATCAGCCGAAGGACGCGCTGCCGGTGCTGGAGGGCGAGGGCAAGACGGTGCGCCTGATCCTCGGGGATGCCTGGGGCGAACGTGCCCCGGTGCAGACCTTCACCGAGATGTTCTATGCCGACGCGGCGCTCGAGCCGGGTGCGGCCATTCCGCTGCCCGACAATCACGAGGACCGCGGCGTCTATGTGGTGGAAGGCAGCATCACCGTTGCGGGGCAGACCTTCGAGCCGGGCCAGATGATGGTGTTCCGTCCCGGTGACGCGCTTGGGCTGACTGCCGGGGCGCGTGGGGCCCGGCTGATGCTGCTGGGCGGAGCCACGCTTGGCGGGCCGCGGCACATCTGGTGGAACTTCGTGGCCTCGTCCCGCGACCGGATCGACGCCGCGAAGGAGGCGTGGAAGGCTGGGGACTGGGCGCATGGCCGCTTCCGGTTGCCGCCGGGCGACGATGCCGAGTTCATTCCGGCCCCGGACTGATCGGCCCCGGCGTGGCGCGCCCTAGAACGCGCCGCGTGCCATGTCGAACGCCTTGCGCATCACCGTTGGCAGATCAGCGGGGCGGAACTGCGCTGCCGGTACGAAGTGGCCGCGGACGGGCTGCGCGTCCATGCCGACGTCGGCCACACGCAGTGCGAGCCGCAGGTGGAAATGGGTGAAGGTGTGCCGCACCTCGCCGGGCAGGTCGCGCCAGTCTGCCTCTACGGGCGGGGGGGCGGCCTGCGGCGTTTCGGCCCAGTCGCCTCCGGGCCAGCCGAGCATCCCGCCCAGCAACCCCTTGTCGGGACGCGTCTCCAGAAGCCATGCGCCGTCGCTGCGCCGTGCGAGATAGGCAAGGCCGACGCGAACCGGTTTGGGTTGCTTCTGCGTCTTGCGCGGGAGATCTGGTGCGGTGCCTGCGGCCCGTCCGGCACAATGCGCCATCAGCGGGCAGATCCCGCAGGCCGGGCTGCGCGGCGTACACACCGTCGCGCCAAGGTCCATAACAGCCTGTGCGTGGCATCCCGGCCGCTCCGCCGGGGTCAGCGCGGCGGCCTTCGCGGTCAGTTCGGGCTTGGCGGCCGGAAGCGGCGTGTGGACGTCGAACAGCCGCGCCATCACCCGTTCCACATTGCCATCCACCACTACGGCGGGCCGGTCGAACGCGATCGCGGCGATCGCGGCGGCGGTGTAGGAACCGATGCCGGGCAGGGTGCGCAGCCCGTCCGCCGTATCGGGAAAGACCCCGCCGTGGTCATCGCTCACCACCCGCGCACATTTCAGCAGGTTCCGCGCGCGGGCGTAGTAGCCAAGCCCGGCCCATTCGCCCATCACCTCGGCATCCGGCGCGGCGGCCAGCGCCTGCACCGTTGGCCAGCGCGTCGTGAAGGCTGCGAAATAGGCGCGCACGGCCGCAACGGTGGTTTGCTGTAACATGACCTCCGACAGCCAGACGCGATATGGGTCTGGCCGCACACCGCGCAGGGCCTGCGCGGGGGGCACACGCCAGGGCAGATCGCGCGCATGGCGGTCGTACCAGTCCAGCAGCAGCGCCGGGGCCGCCTCGGCAAGATCACGCAAGTTTTAATCCCCCGTTCAACATTTCACTGGTTCCCGCAGACCTGTCAGATAGGGTGCGGCAAAGCCGAAGGCACGAGGTCATGGCAAAACCTGCATCCAGCACGTCCCCCCGGCCCCAGCGCCGCGCCAAGGGCTTTGCCCGCGCCGGCGGGCTGGTGCAACCACAGATCCGCAAGGCGGGCGAGGCGCGCGGCTTCGCCGTCAGCCGCCTGCTGACCCACTGGGCCGAGGTCGCCGGGCCCGAGATCGCACGCCTGTGCCGTCCGGTGAGGATCGGCTATGGCAAGGGCGGGCTCGGCGCCACGCTGACCCTGCTGGCGCGGGGGGCCGCCGGGCCGATGGTGCAGGCGCAGCTTCCCGCGATCCGCGACCGGGTCAACGCCTGCTATGGCTACAACGCGGTGGCGCGGATCCGCGTCACCCAGACGGCCGAGTCGGGCTTTGCCGAAGGCCAGACCCCATTCGATGCCGCTCCGCCCCGTCCTGCCGCCCCGTCGCCGCAGGCCACACAGACCGCAGCCGACCTTGCGCAGGATGTCACCGACCCGGCCCTGCGCGCCGCGCTGGCCGGTCTGGGCGCGCGCGTGATGTCCAGAAACACCTGAAGGAGACTTTCCGATGCGCAACCTTTTCGCCCCCGTCCTGCCGGCGCTTGTCGCCGCCGCGCTGTCGCTGGCCCCACTGGCCGCCCCCGCGCAGGAGGTGGACACAAGCACCATTGCCGACATGGCGCTCGGCCAGGCCGACGCGCCGGTGACCGTGATCGAATACGCGTCGTTCACCTGCCCGCACTGCGCCACTTTCCATGACGAGGTCTTTCCGGACCTGAAGCGCAATTACATCGACACCGGAAAGATCCGCTTCGTGCATCGCGAGGTGTATTTCGACCGCTACGGCCTGTGGGCCGGCATGGTCGCGCGCTGTGGCGGCGAGATGCGGTATTTCGGCGTGGCCGACCAGATCTACGAACGCCAGCGCGAATGGACCAAGGGCGGAGATCCGGCCGAAGTGGCCGCGAACCTGCGCCGGATCGGGCTCAGCGCCGGACTGACCGACACGCAGCTCGATGCCTGCCTGTCCGACGGCGAGAAGGCCCAGACCCTTGTGGCGTGGTACCAGCAGAACGCCGAACGCGACGGGATCGAGGGCACGCCCTCCTTCATCATCGACGGCGAGAAGCATTCCAACATGTCCTATGCAGACTTCTCGGCGCTTCTGGACGAGAAGCTCGCCGACGGCAGCTGATCCGCGTCGCGCTACCGGCCGGGGGGATCGGCCGGATCGGCGCCAAGCGCCCGGTCCACCGCCGCGTCCAGCGGCCCCCAGTCGGTGCTGGTCAACCGCACCGGCAGAGTCAGCACCTGCGAACGCAGATCGGCCGGCAGACGAACAGCGTCCTTTTCCGTCGTGACAAGTTGCAGCCCCTGCGCGCGCGCATCCTTTCCAAGGCGCGCCAGCAGCGCGGGGCTCAGCGCCTGATGGTCCGAGAGGGGCACCGCCTGCACCACCTCGGCGCCCAGCCCGCGCAGGGTGGCGAAGAACTTCTCGGGCATGCCGATCCCGGCGAAGGCCAGCGCGCGCAGGCCCGTCCAGTCCATACCTGTCTGCAGCGGCGCAAGCGCGGCACAGGCGCGCGGGCAGGGCAGCACGGCACCCCAGCGGTCCGTGAACTTCGCCTGCGCCTCGGCCTCGCCGATGCTCAGCACAAGGTCCGCGCGGGCAAGGCCCACGGAGACGGGTTCGCGGAGCGGCCCCGCCGGAATCACCCGTCCGTTACCGAAACCGCTGGCAGCGTCGACCACGACGATCGACAGATCCTGCGCCAGCGCGGGGTTCTGAAAGCCGTCATCCATCACGATGGCCTGCGCGCCCCCGTCGCGGGCCAGTCGCGCCCCCGCCGCACGGTCGCGCGCGACGACGACCGGGCCGAACGCGGCCAGCAGAAGCGGCTCGTCGCCGACATCGGCAGAGTTGTGGCGCGCCGGGTCCACGCGGACGGGTCCCTGCAACCGCCCGCCGTGCCCGCGCGATAGGACCCAAGGCGCAATCCCCCGGTCCCGCAGGCGTTCGAGCAGCGCGATCACGGTGGGGGTTTTGCCGGTACCGCCCGCGTTCAGGTTGCCCGCGCATATCACCGGAATACCCGGCTGCCAGCCCGGCCCGTGTGCCAGCCGCCGCGCCGTGCCAGCCGCATAGAGCGCCCCGAGCGGCGACAGCATGTGTGCGGCAAGGCCGGGCTGCTCCGGTGGATTGAGCCAGAAACGCGGCGGCTGCATCAGCGCGAGCCGGTCTGCGCGGTGGCCAGCGTATCGCGGATCAGCGCGATGGCCTTGTCCGTGACCTCGGCACCGGCGGACCCGAACTCCCACGCGGCGAAGGCCATCGGCGCGCGGCGGTCGGGCTGCGACAGGTCCGACACGGCGGCGGCAAGGGTCGCGGCACTGGTCACCAGCCGCGCGCCCCCCGCCGCGCCCAGCCGATCGTAGACATCCGCGAAGTTGGTCACGTGCGGGCCGTGCAGGATCGCCGAACCAAGCGCCGCCGGTTCGAACGGGTTGTGCCCCCCGATCGGCACGAGTGAGCCACCCACGAAACTGAGCGGCGCCAGCCGGTACCACAAGCCCAGTTCTCCCATCGTGTCGGCAAGGAAGATCGCGGTGTTCGGTCCGGGTTCCTCCCCCCTGGATCGCTGCGCGACGGTCAGGCCGCGGGCGCGCAGCATGGCGGCGATGGCGTCGCCGCGGTCAGGATGGCGCGGCACGAGGATGCATAGCAGGCGAAGCACGCCTCGGGCTGCGGCGGCATGGGCCTCGGCAACGATCTCGTCCTCGCCCGGATGCGTGGAGGCGGCGGCCCAGACCGGCCTACCGCACAGCATCTTGGTGAACCGCGCGCGGTCGGACTCGTCGCAGTCAAGCGGCGGCATCCCCTCCTTCAGGGTGCCGGTCACCTCCAGCCGGTCGCGCGGCAGGCCCAGCCGCATCAGAGCCTGCCCGGTGGCGCGGTCCTGTGCCTGCACGGCGTGGAAACGGCGCAGCAGGGAACGGGCGGCGCCGGGCAGAAAGCGGCGCCAGCGCTGCGCGCTGCGGTCGGACATGCGGGCGTTGAGCAGCAGCAGCGGGATATCGCGGGCATGGGTCTGCACGATCAGAGTCGGCCACAATTCGCTTTCGGTCCACACAGCGAGGTCGGGGCGCCAGTGATCGAGGAAGCGGCGCACAAAGGGCGCGATGTCGAGCGGGATGAACTGGTGCACCGCGCGAGGCGGAAGCCGCTGCACCAGCAACTCGGACGAGGTCACGGTGCCGGTCGTCACCAGCACGTTCAGGGCCGGGTCCGCATCGGTCAGGCGGCGGATAACCTCCAGCAATGAAAGGCTTTCCCCGACAGAAGCCGCGTGGAACCAGACCAGCGGACCGTCCGGGCGGGACAGGCCGGCAAGGCCCTGCCGTTCGTCAAGCCGGGCCGGGTCTTCCTTGCCCTCGGCCAGCCTGCGGGCCAGCCGCCTGCGGCCCGCCGCGGCGGCGCGGGCGGTCAGGGACAGGTAGGCCCAGAGCGCGAGGCTGCGGCCCATCCCCTTGATTACGCTTCGTTTTCCGCGTCCGTCTGCTCGTCTTCGTGCAGCCGGTGGACATGGGCGATGAAGTAGCGCATATGCGCATCGTCCACGGTGCGGTGCGCGGCGTCTTTCCAGGCCTCGTGCGCGGAGGCATAATCGGGAAACATCCCAATGATATCAATGTCATCCACGTTCTTGAACGTGGTCTTGGAGGGGTCCACGAGTTCCCCCCCGAAGACAAGGTGAAGGCGCTGGGGCATGGGCGTGACCTTTCGTTTGGCGGCGATGCGGCGACCATTGTGCATTTGCGGCAAAGGGTCAAGGAAGCGGCGCCGGGGGCCTGAACGGGGCGTATGAGTCGCATATGACTTTCATGTGAGTCCGATATGACTCGCGCAGCGCCGCCCGGGCCGTACCCGTGCCTCTGCGCGCTGTGCAGGGCTGCACAGATCGCGGAGGCCGGGTCAGCCGCGGCGGGCGTCGATGGCGGCCTGTTGCCGGTCGGCCACGGCGAGATACTGGCTTGCCCCCGCCTGCGCGAAGACCTCCCGCGCGCCGTCGAGCGCCGTCTGCGCCGCGTCGAGCCGGGCGGGATCGCCAGTCTTGTCGAAGAAGGCGAAATGGACGTTGCAGAGATTGCCCTGCGTCATGGCCCAGTCGAGCGGCACGCGCTCGCGGGTGTATTCCTCCAGCGCCTCGCGATGGGCGCTGACTGCCTCCTCCAGCCGGTCAATCCCGGCCTCCCGTTCCCCGAGGGCCCGGAGCGCGTTGCCGAGGTTCATCTGCGTCATGGCCCAGTCGAGCGGCACGCGGTCGCGGGTGCGTTCCTCCAGCGCGGCGCGGTAGGCGGCGACGGCCTCTTCCAGCCGGTCGGTGCCGGCCTCCCGTTCCCCGAGGGCCTTGAGCGCAGTGCCGAGGTTCATCTGCGTCATGGCCCAGTCGAGCGGCACGCGATCGCGGGTGCATTCCTCCAGCGCCGCGCGATAGGCGGTGACGGCCTCCTCCAGCCGGTCGGTCCCGGCCTCCCGTCGCCCGAGGGTCGTGAGCGCGTTGCCGAGGTTCATCTGCGTCATGGCCCATTGGAGCGGTACGCGGTCGCGGGTGCGTTCCTCCAACGCGGCGCGATAGGCGGCGACGGCCTCCTCCAGCCGGTCGGTCCCGGCCTCCCGTTCCCCGAGGGTCGTGAGCGCGTTTCCGAGGTTCATCTGCTTCGTGGCCCAGTCGAGCGGATTGCTGTCGCGGGTGCGCACCTCCAACGCGGCGCGATAGGCGGTGACGGCCGCTTCCAGCCTGTCCGTTCCCGCCGCCCGCTTCCCGAGGTTCAGGAGCGCATTGCCGAGGTTATTTTGCGTCATGGCCCAGTCGAGCGGCACGCGGTCGCGGGTCCATTCCTCCAGTGCCGCGCGATAGGCGGTGACGGCCTGTTCCAGCCGGTCGGTCCCGGCCTCCCGCTTACCGAGGGTCTGGAGCGCGTTGCCGAGATTCATCTGCGTCATGGCCCAGTCGAGCGGGACGCTGTCACGGGGGAATTCCTCCAGCGCCGCGTGATAGGCGGTGACGGCCTGTTCCAGCCGGTCGGTTCCGGCCTCCCGTTCCCCGAGGGTCTGGAGCGCGAGTCCGAGGTCGTTGAGGGCCGCGCCGCGCTGGTCGGCGCCTTGCGCGGCGTGACGGGTGATCCGGGCGAGGGCGATGGATACGTCCAGGTCAAGGCGCAGGCCCTTGTCGCGGCCGCGTTCGTACCAGACGTCTTGCTCGCCGCGCAGGACGCCGAAGCGCGCGGCGGGATCGGTGGTTTCGAGCGTGACGCGGCGGGCGAGTTTGGTGGCGGCGCCGTCTGCGTCGAAGGCCAGCAGGTGCTGGTCGATGGCGGCGTTCAGCAGGCGCAGAGTGCGGGCCTGGCTTTCCGCCTCTTCCCGCTGCAACGCTTCGTCGAGTTCGGAGATGGCGGCGGTATAGGCGCCCTCTGCCGACAGGGCGGTGACGCGGGACAGCACGTCATCAATGAGACCGCCAAGGTTGGAGCCGTGGCGGCCTTCGGCCTGCACGCGCGCGGCGATGTCCACCGCTTCCTTGAGCGCGAGCAGGGCTTCGTCCCGATCCTCGACATGTTCGGCGATGGGGCGGACGAGCCGAAAGAGGGCGCGGTCCGATACCCCTTCGGCCCGTGCCGTGGTGGTGTTGTCCACCTTGTCGATCTTCTGGGCGAGTTCGCCCATCAGGGACAGAATTTGGCCGGTGTCCTCTCGGATCGCGCCGGTGTCATCCTTGATCGCGTCGAGAAGTGCAAAGGCCACGCGCCACCGGTCGTATTCCAGAAGCGGCTGGAACTTGGGGTTCTTCAGCAGGGCGTCGATAACCGATTGCGTGAGATCCACGAAGAAGCGGGCCGGAAGCGTATTTGGATCGGCGAAATAGGCGCGGATGCCTTTTGGCGCTGTTTGCGCGATGTGTTCGCGCATCGCTTCGACGATTGCGGTGGCATCGGTGCGCAGCCCAACGAAGGATTGCGAAGAGAAATCGCAATGGCCGATGACTTGTTCGAAGTAGATGACGCAGTCCTTGGCGTGGCCCGAAAACTCGGGCGCAGCTTCAAGATCGGCGGCACGCTGTTGGGCCTGTCTGGCGAGTTGGTTGGGTAGTTCGCCAAGGCCCAATGTGCTGACTGCGCGCGCGAGGGTCTTTGCATCTTGGATGCAGCCAAGGAAGCGTTGCACTTCGATGAGGCTCAGGCCCGTGGCGTTGGCGAGTGCGGACAGGCCGACACAGAGATTGACGCAGGCAGCGGCAGCAGGGAGTGAAACGGGCATCGAAGGCGTCCTGCCGGGCTTTGCAATCGGTTAATCAATCTGCGCCACGGTGGCGGCAAGACGGGACGCGGTCAAGCGAGCGGGACGGGTCCGGTGCGGTGGGTCGGGCATGATGGGAAGATCCCCAGCCTGCGCCTGTGGCGGCGCTCAGCCCCGGCGGGCGAGCAGCGCGGCGTGCAGGGCCGGGTTGGCGGCGAGCAGGCCCGGCGCGCGCGGGTGGGCCGCGTTGAAGCGCAGGGGCGCTCCGCTGGGGTCGGTGGCGGTGTGGCCGGATTCGGTCAGCAGCAGCATCCCGCCGGCAAGGTCCCATTCCCAGATCGGCTTGGGGATGAAGGTCGCATCGAACCGCCCCTCGGCCAGGCAGGCGAGCCGGTAGGCCATCGGCGAGCGGTTCGAGAGGTCCATCGCGGGCGGCCCGCCGGGCCAGTGTTCGGCATCCATCACGCCGCGCCGCGCCAGCATCGCGCCGCTGTCGGGGTCGCTGCCCGCGCGGGCGGCGAGGGGTTCGTCGTTCAGCCACGCGCCCGCGCCGCGCGCCGCGGCATAGAGCTTTCCCAGCATCGGCATCAGCACGACGGCGGCGGTGACTTCGCCTTCGTGGGCGATGGCGAGGGAGTGGCCCCAGGTCTTCTCGCCCGCCACGAAGGCGCGGGTGCCGTCGATCGGGTCCACGATGAAGGCGGCGGGACGCGACAGGCGGTCGGGGGTGTCGGGGGTTTCCTCGGACAGCCAGCCGTAGTCCGGGCGCGCGGCGGTGAGGGTGTCGCGCAGCAGGGCGTCGACGGCGAGGTCGGCTTCGGTCACCGGGCCCGCCTCGTCCGGTTTGTGCCAGACCTGCGGGTTCCGGCCATGGAACGAGAGCGCGAGATCGGCGGCGGCGCGGGCCACCTCGGTCAGCAGCGC
Source organism: Meridianimarinicoccus roseus (assembly GCF_003172915.1). GTDB lineage: Bacteria > Pseudomonadota > Alphaproteobacteria > Rhodobacterales > Rhodobacteraceae > Meridianimarinicoccus > Meridianimarinicoccus roseus. The sequence continues at coordinate 113,238 of NZ_QGKU01000032.1, read as the reverse complement.
AAGGTCGTCGCGGGCCTGCGCCGGGTCAGGCGCCTGCAAGGGTCATCCCCTCGACCAGCAGCGACGGGACGACCCGCGACAGGTGGGGGCGGGCGTCGTTCGCGGGCACGATGGCGCGGAGCATGTCGCGCAGGTTGCCCGCGATGGTGCATTCGTTGACGGCAAAGGCGGGCTGGCCGTTCTCGACCCAGAGGCCGGAGGCGCCGCGCGAGTAGTCGCCTGTGGTGGAGTTGATGGTGGCGCCGATCAGGGAGGTCACGAGCAGGCCGGTGCCCATCTCGGCCATCAGCGCCTCGCGGCTTCTGGGACCCTGAGTGAGCGTGACGTTGCCGGTGGCGGGGCTGGGCGGGCTGGCCGCGCTGCGGGTGGCGTTGGCGGTGCTGGGCAGGTCCAGCTTGCGCCCGGTGGCGAGGTCCAGCACCCAGCCGGTGAGTGTTCCGCCTTCGACCAGCGCGCGGCGGGCGGTGGGCAGGCCTTCGGCGTCGAACGGGCGGGAGCCGGAGATGCGGGGTCGATGCGGGTCCTCGACCAGGTCGATGCCGACGGGCAGGACTGGTGTGTCCAACCCGTCGCGCAACCAGCTTGCGCCGCGCGCGATCGCGGTGCCGTTGATCGCGGACAGCAGGTGGCCGATCAGCGATGCGGCGACGCGTTCGTCGTAGAGCACCGGGAAGCGGCCGGTCCGTGGCTGGCGGGCCCCGGCGCGGGCGAGCGCACGTTCGGCGGCGGTGCGGCCGATCTCTTCGGGCGGGAGCAGGTCGGCACGGTGCAGGCGCATGTCGCCGAAATAGTCCCGTTCCATGCCGGTGCCGGTGCCTGTGATCGCCACACAGGACAGGCTATGCCCGGTGCGCGTGTAGCCGCCCGAGAAACCGTTGGTGGCGGCCATGACCATCTCGCGGCGGCTGTAGCCCGCGCTGCACTGGTCGATCTGGCTGATGCCGGGAATGTCGCGCGCAGCCGCCTCGCAGGCGAGCGCGGCCTGTTGCAGCGCGGCGGGGTCTGGTTCTTCCCCGTCATCAGCCAGATCGAGCCCGCGCGCATCACGCCGGTCCGAGAGCTGTCCGGGATCGGCAAGGCCGATTGTCGGGTCCTCGGGCGCCTCGCGGGCCATCGCCACGGCGCGCTCGGCCATCGCCGCCATCGTGTCCGGCGCGCTGTCAGAGGCGGAGACGCAGGCCTGCCGCTGCCCCATCAGCACGCGCAGGCCAAGATCGATGCCTTCGGCCCGTTCCGCTTCTTCGAGGCGGCCGTCGCGCACGCCGATCCCGACAGACGTGCCGCGCACGACAAGCACATCTGCGGCGTCGGCACCGGCGGATTTCGCGGCGCGAAGGAGGGCCTGGGACAGGTCGGTGAGCGAAGGGGTCATGCAAGGCTCCGGCTTGGTTGCCAACAGGTAGACCGGCAGCGGGAGGCGTGCAAGCGCGCGGGCCGCGCCAGACGGGCGCGCGGCGTGGTTGCCAACGCGGCGGCGCGATCCATGTTGTCTGACAGATTGCGGGGAGGCGCATCATGGCGCTGGGATCGGACAACATGCCGAGCGGTGACGGCGACAGCGGTGCAGGCGCACCGCAGCGCCGCCAACCGCGCAGCACCGAGGAGGCGATGGTCGAGCGCGGCCTGAAGTACCTCGAACGGCTGCTGCTTCTGGTCGTGGTCGGCATGACGCTGGCGGCGACCTTCGTGGAGGTGATGGCCGTCTGGCGCGCCCGCAGCGTCGATCTGGGCGATATCCTTCTGATGTTCCTCTACACCGAAGTGATCGCGATGGTGTCGGTGTTCTACACCGGGCGCGGCCTGCCGATCGTGTTCCCGATCTTCATCGCCATCACCGCGCTGTCGCGGCTGATCGTGCTGCAGGGCAAGGAGATGGACCCGGCCAATATCCTGATCGAGGCTGGTGCGATCCTGCTGCTGGCGGTGTCGGCCGTGGTTCTGCTGCGCTTCGTGCGCAGGCTGAGCTAGGCAGAGCTGCCGCCTAGTAAAGAAAACACGTGCCTGCGGCCGGCACCCCTGCTAGTCGTGAAAGACTGGTTAACGGGAGCCGGGAATGCACGCAGGGTTTCGTATGGCGGGATGGAAGCCCGGCGGCATGGCGGGGCGCGGCGCCGCCGCGGTTCTGGCCGCTGGCCTGCTGGCCGCGTGCAGTGGCGGCGGCGGCAGTTTTGTTGCGGCCGGGGCAGCGCCGGTCGTGCCACCGACGTCCGAAACGCCGGTCGACCCGGTGGTGCCGCAGGCTCCCGTCACGCAAACCTTCACAGTCACGTTGGATTCGCTGTCGTCGGCCTTTGCGCTTGGGTCCAGCGCCGGAAACGGGTCGCTTGGCGCACCGGCGGGGACATCGGGCACGCTGGCCTATGACGTGCAGGACGGCATGATCGTCGCGGCGCGGGGTACCATCGCAGGGGTCGCGCTGGACATCGACACGCGGGACGGCGACACGATCACCGTAGCGAACGGCGTCGTCACGGCCGAGGACGCTGCAACCGGCGCTCTGGTCAGCTTCCAGCAGCCGGGCACCACGGGATTCATGCACCAGACCTTCGGTTTATGGGAACAGGATCCGAACGCCGGGCAGGTGGGAATCGCTATTGGCGGCACGCCGACGCCGTCGGCGGCGATGCCGTCGCCCGGCACGCTCACGGCGACCTACACCGGCAAGGCGCGCGGTTATTCCAGCTTTTCCGGCACGATTTCGACCACTACGGCGGACATGACCCTGACCACGGATTTCGCCACGGCAACCTTCGCCACGACCGGCACAATGCGCGAGGGCATAGACTTCACCACGCCGCAGCGCGCGCCGGAACACGACTTGAACGGCAGGCTGACCGTGACCGGGGCGGGCCTTGCGGGCAGGGTGAGGTCGGGCCAGGGGGAGGTGAGCACGGTCGGCCGGGTCAGCGTGACCGGCAGTTTCTTCGGCCCGAATGCCGAGGAGGTCGGCGGCACGTTCACAAACAACGGCGAGGCCGGCCAGTTCTTCGGCGCGTTCGGGGGTGGGCGGTAGCGGCGTGGCTCGCGCAGGCCGCTACCGAACGCTCAGCGCAACTGGTTGCCGTTGACGAACAGCGCGCCGCCCTCGCGGGCCTCGATCCGGCTGGTGAAGCTGTCGCCTTCGCCTTGCACGGCGAACATGCCCAGCATCATCTGCGCGCCCATCATCTGTTCGGCGGACATGATGCCGCCGGTCATCGCCTGTTGCATCAGGCCCGACAACCCGCTGGCGCGCAGCGATGCTTCGCCCACCGGCTGGGCCAGGTCGGGCACCCCGCCCGGCCCCTCGGGAAAGCGGAACGCGCCCTCGCCGGACAGCGACGCCCCGGCGAGGTCCAGCGAGAAGGTGTCGATCCGCAGCGCGCGCGGGGCGGCCGCGGGTTCCGCATCGGGGCCGGCAAGCGCCGGGTTCGGTGCGACCATGTCGATGTCGGCCTCGGCCACGAGACGCAGTTGCGCCGGGTCGCGCGGAAATGCGCCATTGGGATCGAACATCTGCCACACTGCCTCGTCGGCGGTGGCATCGGTCAGGTCCAGGGCGATGCGCGCGGTCTGCAGTTCCGCGGTGGGGGCGGTTGGCACCGACAGGGTGAGGTCGGCGGCCGCCATGGCCAGCGACACCGGACCCATCGGCATCATGGAACTGGTCACGGTGGTGGCGAAGCCTGTCAGGGCTGCGGAATAGTCGGCCCGCAGGTCGGTCAGCGTCAGCGCGATGCGGCTGGTGTCCTGGCGGCTGTCGGTTTCCAGCATGCCGTCCGGGCCCTGTTGCAGGCTGACTGAAGATCCGTCCCGGCTTTCGAGCCGCCCGACGAGGGACCAGCCGCCGCCCGCGCCGGACAGGTCCGCCCGAAGCGCCACGTCCTGCTGCGACGCGGTGTTGCGCACCTCGGATCCGGTGGCGGGGTCGCGCACCGACACTTCGGTCGCCAGCGCGTCGGCGGTCAGGTCGGCCACCAGCGGTGCGCTGCCGCCGCTCAGGCCGGACAGGGTGCCCGCGAGCCCGGTCAGGTCGGCGCGCATGTCTGCGTCCACCTCGGTGCCGTCCTGGACCAGAGAGACGAGCGTGGCGGACAGCGCCGGGGCGGACAGCGCGTAATCGGGCGCGGCGGCGTCGCCGGTTGCCATCGCGGTAAGCGCGCCGTCGCCCAGCCGGAAGGTCGCGACGTTTGTGCCCTCTGTCTCGGTGGTGGCGGTGAGCGTGACCTGCTGGCCGCCGGGCAGTGTGAGCCGCACGCCGGGCCCGTCCTGTGCGAGGTCCATCCTTTCGAATCGCGCGGTCAGAAGCCCGTCGCCCACCGGGCGGGACAGGGTCAGGCCACGCAGGGTCAGCGCCGCGCCCTGTTCCACCTCGGCGGTCAGGTCGCGGCCTGCATCCGCGGCACGGTCCTGCCAATCCTGCCAAAGCCCTTCCGGCGTGAGGTCGGCGGCGGCGGGCAGCGGCAGGGCGAGGGCTGTGGTCAGCAGCAGGGAACGGGCGATGATCATTTCGGCATCCTTTCGGGCGGGTGCGTTGCATGCGCGGCCATGCTGGGCCACAGTCGCGCCGTTGGCGTGAAACTGGCGTATGCGGCACCCGGAGGGAAGGGCACTTGGACGAGGCATCACGAAAAACTGTTCTGATCACCGGGGCGAGCCGGGGCATCGGCGCGGCGACTGCGCGGGCCTTCGCGGCGCAGGGCGCGCGGGTGGCGCTGGTGGCACGATCGCGCGAGGCGCTTTCCGAACTGGCGGGCGAACTGGGCGAGGCGGCGCTGGCGATCCCCTGCGACGTGTCGCGCTACTGGGAGGTGGCGGCGGCGGTCGATGCGACGGTAAAGACGTTCGGGCGGCTCGATGTGCTGGTGAACAATGCGGGCGTGATAGCCCCCATCGCGCCGTTCGGGCAGACCGACCCGGAGGCCTGGGCCAAGACCCAGGAGATCAACGTGACCGGCGTCTATCACGGGATGCGCGCGGCCTGGGAAGTGATGATCGGTCAGGCGGGGGGCGGCACGATCCTGACCGTGTCGTCGGGGGCTGCGTCGCGGCCGCTGGAGGGCTGGAGCGCCTATTGCGCGTCCAAGGCCGCGGCGGCGATGCTGACCCGGTCCGCCGATCTGGAGGGTCGGGCGCTTGGCATCCGGGCAATCGGGCTGAGCCCCGGCACGGTGGACACCGACATGCAGGGTGACATCCGCGACAGCGGCATCGGCGCGATCTCGCAGATGGCGCGGTCCGAGCATATCCCGCCGGACTGGCCGGCGCGCGCGCTGGTCTGGCTGGCGGGCCCCGGCGGCGACGAGCATCTGGGGCAGGAGGTATCGCTGCGCGACCCGGCGATCCGCGCGGCCGCGGGGCTGGGCGCATGATCCGCACGGAGCGCGAGGGCGCGCTGTGGCGGGCGGTGATCGACCGTCCCGACAAGGCCAATTCGCTGACCGGCGAGATGCTGGCCGAGCTGGCCGATTTTGCCGAGGCCGCACAGGGTCATGCCAACGTTCTGGTCTTGACCGGCACGGGCCGCGTGTTCAGCGCGGGCGCGGACCTCGAGGCGGCCAAGGCCGGGCTTGCGACCGACCCGGTCTGGGAGCGGCTTTCAGGCGCCATCGCGCGATTTGACGGGCTGTCGATCGCCGCCCTGAACGGCACGCTGGCGGGCGGCGCCTTCGGCATGGCACTGGCCTGCGACCTGCGCATTGCGGTGGAGGGCGCGAAGTTCTTTTATCCGGTGATGAAGCTGGGGTTCCTGCCCCAGCCGTCCGATCCGCCGCGGCTGGTGGCGCTGGTCGGTCCGGCGCGGGCGCGGCTGATCCTGATGGGCGCGGCGAAGCTGACGGCGGCCGAGGCGCTGGCCCACGGGCTGGTGGACCGGGTGGTCGCGGCGGACGGGCTCGCGCCCGCCACGGCGGAACTGGCCGAGGCCGCGCTGGGCGCCGCGCCCGCGCATGTGACCGCGATCAAGGCGCTGACCCGGCCCGGCTGAGCCGCGCGCGGGGCGTTCAGATCAGGCGCGGGCTGTCTGGCCCGTCGACGCTGGCGCCGGTCAACCATTCGGCCGCGGCCAGACCCGCCCAGCGGCCGGTGGCGAAGCATCCGGTCAGCAGGTAGCCGCCGGTGGGTGCGTCCCAATCCAGCATCTCGCCCGCGCAGAACACGCCGGGCCGGGCTTTCAGCATCAGCCCGTCGGTCAGCGTGGCGCGTGGCAGCCCGCCCACGGTGCTGATTGCCTCGTCCAGCGGGCGCGGCCCGTCATGGCGCAGCGGCACCGCCTTCAGCAACGCGGCCAGCGCGGCGGGATCGGTCGGCAGCGGGCCGGCCCATTCGCGGGCCAGCGCCAGCGACACCGGCGGCAGGCGCAGTGTGCGGCGCAGGTGGTTGGACAGGCTTTGCCCGCCGCGCGGGCGCGCCAGGCGCTGTATCACCGCTGCCGTGTCGAGGTCGGGCAGCAGGTCCAGCGTCAACGCGGCCCCGTCCCGCACCGCCGCCGACACCGCGTAGATGCCGCCGCCTTCCAGCCCGCGCGCCGAGACGATGAATTCGCCCCGGTGGCGCCGACCCAGCACAACCAGCGCGACGCCCTTCACGGGTGTGCCGAAATGGCGGGTCATGTGGTCCGACCACGCCACGCGCAGCCCGACATTGGACGCGGCGAAAGGCGTGCACGGGGCGCCCGCAGCGCGCAGAGCCGCGGTCCACGCCCCGTCGGAGCCGAGCCGCGCCCAGCTGGCGCCGCCCATCGCCAGCACTGTCGCGTCGGCCAGCACCTGTGCGGGACCGTCCGGCGCGCCGAAGCGGGCCGCCGGGCCGTCCCAGCCGTCGAAGCGCCAGCGCGGGCGGATCTCCACCCGGGCAGCCCGCAGCCGCGCCAGCCACGCGCGCAGCAGCGGCGAGGCCTTCATCGCGCGCGGGAACACCCGCCCGGTGCTGCCGGTGAACACGGGCTGACCCAGCCCTTCGGCCCATGCGGTCACCTGTTCGGGCCCGAAGGCGCGCAGCATTGGCCCCAGCCAGTCCGCCGACGGCCCGTAGACGCGTGCGAAGGTGGCGGGGTCCTCGGATTTCGTAAGGTTCAGCCCGGACCGACCGGCCATCAGGAACTTGCGCCCCACGGAGGGCTTTTGGTCCAGCACCAGCACGCGCCGCCCGGTCGCGGCCAGCACTTCGGCGGCCATCAGCCCGGCAGGGCCCGCGCCGATCACCAGCGCGTCTGTCTGCTCTTGTCGTTCGGTCACGGCGTGCCATCCTTGTGGGCATGCGCCATGCCGACCCTATCCCGGATCCGCCGTCCTGCCCGCTTTGTGACCGGCCGATCCCGCCTGGCACGAAACAGAGCCGCCATCACCTTGTGCCCAAGCTGCGCGGCGGCAAGGGCGGGCCGACCGTTCTGCTGCATCAGATCTGCCACAACGAGATCCACGCGACGCTGACCGAGGCGGAGCTGGCGCGCGACTACTCGACGGTGGCGGCGCTGCGCGCGCATCCGAGGCTTGCGAAGTTCATCGCCTGGGTTGCGCGGCGGCCACCGGATTTCCATTCGCGGACGCCGGGCGCGCGGCGCAAACGCTAGCCCAGCCATGCGCGCGCCAGCCTGACGGCCCTGTCCGCGTAGCGGGCCACGCGCGGATCCCCCGGCGGCAGTCGGCCCAGCACCCAGCCGGCCGAGGCGAGCGCCCGCAGCGCCATGAACATCGGCAGATCGTCGAAGGCCGCGCGCGGAAGCGGCCCGCCCGCCGCAGCGTATCCTTCGGTCAGCGCGGCGCGCAGGTCGGTCAGTGCGGGCGCGTCCGCGTGCTGGATCAGAGCGGTGGCAAGGTCATAGACGCGGTAGCCGGTCCCGCCATCGTCGAAATCGATCAGGTAGAACACCCCGTCCCCGGCCAGAACGTTTTCCTGCAGCACATCTGCATGGATCAGCCCTGTCTGTGCCGCCGGGATCGCGGCAAGCCGGTCGCGCGCGACGTCCCGCGCGGCACACAGAAGCGCGGCATCGGCGGGCGAAAGCGCCGGGTTGTCCCAGAACCGGCCCCAGATCGGTGCGTTCGGGCAGCAGAAGGCGGGCGCGCGCCAGTCCGGGCGCGCCAGGTCTTGTGGGGCCACGGCATCGCTTGTCAGGTGCAGGTCGGCCAGCAGCGCGCCGATCGCGTGCAGCACCTCGGTCGGCGGTCCGAGCCTTGGGTCGGGCAGCGCGTCACCGGCTCCCACGGGCGCGGCCGTCAGCCATTGTAGCGCCGAGGCGGTCACCCCGGCTGCCTCGTCCGTCAGCGCGCCCGACGCGGTGCGCTGCGGCCAGGGGCAGGCGAAGCCGGCGTCGGCCAGCGATTCCATCCAGCGCAGTTCCGATGTCACGCCTGTGCCGCCGTGATACCCGGCGCGGTGCAGTCGCAGCGCGATCCGCCGTCCATCGTCCAGCGTGACGTCGAAGACCGCGTTCTCGCGCCGCTGCACCAGCCGCGGGGCGCGGGTCGGCCGGCCCCAGGCCTGTGCCGCCCGCAGCGCCTGCGCGTCGAGCGCTGCCAGCGCCGCCCCGTCTCCTTCAGTCATCGGGGTCCACCTTGCCGCGCAGCGCCTTGACCTGCCCGCGCTGCGCCTTTCCGGCCAGCCGTCGCTTGATGCTGCCCTTGGTCGGCCGCGTCGCGCGTCGCCGCTTGGGCGCGACGGTGGCGGCGCGGATCATCTCGGCCAGCCGTTCGCGGGCGATCTCGCGGTTGCGGGCCTGGCTGCGGGTTTCCTCCACCCGCAGGATCAGCGCGCCGTCCTCGAGCCAGCGTCGCCCGGCGATGCGTTTCAGCCGGGTCTTGACCGGGCCGGGCAGGTTGGGGCTGCGCGCGGCCTCGAAGCGCAGTTCGACGGCGGTGGAAACCTTGTTCACGTTCTGCCCTCCCGGTCCGGAGGCACGGGTGAAGCTTTCGGTGAATTCCCAGTCCTGAAGGGTGATCTGGTCGGTGATCTTCAGCATGTCGGCCCCGTCTGCACCCGCCATGCATAAATGCCCGCGCCGCGCAGCGCAAAGGGCAAAGGGCGGCGGTTTATGCTGCGGTTGCAGCATGGCCGTGCTATGACGGGTTCAGGTTGTTTTTTGCAAGGGAAGGTGGTCGGCATGGTGCGCAAGGTATTCTCGGTTTCTGGTGTCGCGGGTGTTCTCGCGCTTGGCGCGGGTCTGTCGCTGGTGGGCGAGGTCGCTCCGGCGCAGGACTTGCCGCGGCTTACGCTGACGCCGGACGCTGTCGGCGTTTCCGGCCTGTCGAGCGGCGCGTTCATGGCAGTGCAGATGCATGTCGCTTTTTCCCAGGCGATCGTCGGCGCGGGCGTCGTCGCGGGCGGGCCGTATTACTGCGCGGAGGGCACGGTGCTGGGCGCGCTGTTCTCGTGCATGCAGACGGAGGAGGGCGGCCCGCCCGTGGCCCCGCTGCTGGAGGCGGCGCGCGGTTTTGCCGGGGCGGCGGTGATCGACCCGCTTTCGGGGCTGGTAGGGGACCGGGTCTACCTGTTCTCGGGCACGAAGGACGACACAGTGACCCCGCCCGCCGTGGCTGCGGCGGCGGGGTTCTATGCGCAGGCGGGGATCGCGGAGGCTGACCTGCGCCATGTCACCGATGTGCCAGCGGGCCATGCCTTTCTTGCTGCGGGCGGACCGGTGCCTTGCGGGCAGACCGAGCCGCCCTTCATCAGCGATTGCGGCGTGGACCAGGCGGGCGACATTCTGACCTGGGTGCATGGCACGTTGTCGCCGCCCACCACGCCGGACCGGGAAAGGCTGCTGTCGTTCGCGCAGGGGTCCTACCTGACCGATCCCGGCCAGCAGGAGATGAACACCCAAGGCTTCGTCTATGTGCCTGAAGCCTGCGCGGGCGGGGCGGAATGCCGGCTGCACATCGCGTTTCACGGCTGCCAGCAGGGCCGGGCCGTTCTGGGTGACGAGTACGCTTGGACGACCGGATACAACGCCTGGGCGGAGGCGAACGGGATCGTCGTGCTGTATCCGCAGGCGCAGGCGTCGATCATCGGCGGCAATCCCAAGGGCTGCTGGGACTGGTGGGGCTATGGCAGCGACGTTTACTACACCAAGCAGGCACCGCAGATCGCTTCGGTTGCGCGGATGGCGGAGGCGCTTGGCGTGAAGCTGGACGGCGATCTTCCGATCTGTGTGGAGTACGATGATTTCAATGCGGTGCATTTCCAGCAAGGCCGGGCCGAACCCTGCGGCTTCTCGCTGTGTGCCGTGGGATCGGGCGCGCCGATCGGCGGCTATTATGGTGCCTCCGTTCTGTACGAGACGGCGGTCGGGCAGTTCACCCCGGATGCCTGCCCGCTGCGCTGACCGGTGCGCCGGGACCTTCCGCCCGAATGACACGAAAAGGGCCACCTTTCGGTGGCCCTTCGAGACGTTAAGGAGGCGGGGTCGGTCAGGACTTCCGTCCGATCCGGTCGGCGCATGCGCCGCCAGGGCTGCCTAACGGCGGTCCTCCCGGATCATTCCGACACCTCGCTCCAATACCTCTCTCGACACTGGATCACCTCCTTCCGTTTTGTTTCCGATGATTAAATGTTGGCATGGCCGCGCCGAATGTCAAAGCGGAATTTTTGACAGGGGGCAGATGCGAGCGGGCTGCGCCAAAAAACCGGGCGATGCCGCTGTCGGCGTGCCGGCCCACCGCGCGCGGCCAGACCCGCCCCAAACACCCACGCTGCCGCCGGAACAGGGACCGGCGTCGCGACGTTGTAGAACTTGCCCGCGCGGCTGGTGCCGTAGCCCATGTCGGTCACGGAAAGCTGCGTGACCGTGCGCAGATCACCGCGCGCGACGCTGATCTGTTCCCCGACGCTGGCGATTTCGGTCTGGATGCCATCGCTGCTCATGACGCCCAAAAGGGTGTCGAAGATCGGATCGGTCTGCGCCTCGCGCCCGCGATAGAGCACGCCCGCCGTGCCACTGGTGTTGAAGTTGAGCGCCTCGACTTAGAAACCGAACAGCGCAGCCGGGCGCAGAACCGGTCCGGTGTCGAAGCTCAGGCCCGGTTCGATCGCGGCACCGACAGTCGCAGTGTGAAACGTGAAGGAGACTTGCCCCGCATCGTTCAGATCCAAATTGGACCAGTCGCCGGGATTGGGGTGCCTGAAATCGCGGCGCGTCGTCGTGGTCGTGCCGTCGATCTTGCGCAGGAAGGGCCGCGTCCCGTTGCCGTCAAGCCGGGCAACCTCGTCGTTCTCGTTAAGGTCGGCGTTGCCGATCCGGTTGCCAGGCATCGGCCCGGCCGGTTCCTCGACCGCGCCGTCCTTGATCCGGTCCAGCGCCGCCTGCCAACCGAAGTCGGGAGAGTGCGTGAAGACCCTTGCGAAGACGGCGCCATTGCCATTTGTCATTGGGCCCGTGCCGCCGACTGCCACCGCTGTCCCGCCCGTGGGCAGCACCTGCCCTTCGTCCATCGGCACAGTGCCCCTGCGATCCTTGAGGGCGGCGATACCGGTCCTGAACGACGCCCCACAAGGCAGGAGTTTACAGAACGCTTCCGCCGTCGGTGGCTTGGGGCAGATTGCCCTGGATATGCGCGGGCCCTGGACAACGCCGCCGTTCGGCAGCGGGTCGCCCTGCACGAAAAGCGCCTCGGGCGTGGTGCCGCTGCTGGCGGTCCACGCCCTGACGCGAGACACGCTGGGCGTGTTGAAGCGGGCGCAGAACTCCACGTTGCCATCCTTGGTCAGGCGGAAGTCCTGCGATTGGCTTAGACCGTTCTAGACCGGTTCGTGACCGGAACGCCCCCGGGGGGGGGGGGGCGTGTGCGTCGTTGCGATGGCTTTTGTGCTCAGACGCGGCGCGTAGCGTCTTGTTGTGATGTCGTTTGGTCCTGTGCCGGACTTTAAGCCGGTTTGGCCCGGCGCCTTGAGTCAGGCATTTCCGAAGCAAACGCCCCCCAAGCGATACCCGGCCTTTCGGGACAGGCATGCTCGGAGAAGGCGACGATCTGAAACTCTGCCAACCCCGGTTGTTGGCTGTTTCCGGGGTGTGCCGCGCCGCGCTTTGAAACCAAGCTCGGTTCGGGGCGCTAACGTTCAGACCATGCGCGCCGTAAGCGCCCGGAACGGGATCAATGCGAGCAGGGCGAGGGTCAATTTCACGCCCCAGTCGGCCACGGCGAGCGACACCCAGAGCGGGACCACCGGCCCCGCGCCCAGCAGCGGCAGCGCCTCGTTCGCCCATGACACGTCGTTGGCGGGCTCGATGAAGGCCAGCGGCGCGGCAAAGGCGATGGTGAAGAAGATCGCCGTGTCCACAGTGGAACCGACCAGTGTGGACGCCAGCGGCGCGCGCCACCACGCGCCTTCGCGCAGCCGGTCGAAGATCGCCACGTCCAGCAATTGCGCGGTCAGGAAGGCAAGGCCCGATCCCAGCGCGATCCGGAGCGTCACAAGCGGCCCGAACTCGCCCATGATCTGTGTTCCGATCAGCGAGCAGGCCACGCCGACCGCGAACCCGGCGGCCACGACGCGGCGCGCGGCGGCGGGGCCGTAGACGCGGTTCATCACGTCGGTGACGAGGAAGGCGAGTGGATAGGTGAATGCGCCCCAAGTCAGCCATTGGCCGAACAGGAACTGCACGAGAATGTTGGAGGCGACGACGACGGCCGCCATGGCGAGAACGCCGGGCAGGATGCGGAGCATGAAGATGGGTTCCGTTTTCACAAGGTTGCGGAGACTTGGCCCCTGAGGGACAGCGCCGCTTACCGCCACGCGCGCCCGGTTTCAAGGCCCGCGCCGCCGTGCAGCGCGATGGGTGTGCCGGGAAGGACGTATTCCACGAACTCGGTGCGCTGCACGAACACGAAATTGTCGTCCGAGATCATCGTCAGGCGAATGCGCCCGGCCGCGTCGCGCCACACGCTGATACCTTCGAGGTTGTCGTGCCGCCCCGGCAGGGTCTGGAGTACAAGGCGTTCGTCGCCGATACCGTCCGGCGTGAAGGCGAAGCTGCGCACGCGAGTGGAAAAGGCGATGCCGTTGAAATGCCGCTCCAGAAGATACAGCCGACCGTCGGGGCCGGTATCGGCGCCGACCGGCAGGAACTTTCCGTCGCGCCGCAGCGTGTATGGACGTGTCCAGGTGCCGTCCTCCAGCCGGAACACCGGGAACGGGCGTTCCCAAGCGCCCGATCGTTCGGGCAACGTGATCGGGCGCCCCTGCGGATCCAGCGCGAGCGCCTCGAACGATGAATTGTTCTGCTGGTCTTCGAATTCCGGCCCGCGCGGAACGTGTTGCAGCCGTGCGGAGCCGGGCGGGATTCGTGCGACCCGGTGAACGGCTTCGAAGGACACGTAAAGATCGCCGTTCGGCGCGAGCGCCAGACCTTCCGCGTCCGACATGACAGGATCGAGCGGCGCGCCGGTGTCGGTTGTGAGCGGGTGAAGTTCGGTCCGCGAGACGCCGCTGATCCGGTCCCCGTCGCGCAGAAGCTGCCCGGTGGCGAGGTGGCCGCGGTCGGTCACCGCGAAGAAGCCGCGCCCGTCCTCGGTCAGCTCCAGCCCTGAGAAGCCGCCAAAGGCCGCTGCGCCGCCCCCCGACCACGTGAAGCTGCCAAGATGCTCGGCCTGCTGCGCCGTAGCCGGGGCCGCTGCGGCCAGCAGCGCAGCAAGGCAGGCGATCAGCGCGCGGACAGGACGGTCTGGCATGCTTGCGGCAGGTCCGCCATCACGTAGTCGCGCGCGCCGCGCTTGCGCGGGGCGGGCTCCGCCGGTTTCTGGGGTCTTGTCTTGGGCGGGTCAAGATAGTCGGTCACCCACCACATCAGCGTGTCGTCGCAGCCGTTGCCGCCCTTGGACAGTTCGGCCACGGTAGGGGTCTGGGTCTGGCATCCGCGACTGCCTGCCGGGCATTTCAGCCGGACGTGGAAATGATAGTTGTGCCCATAGATCGGTCGGATCTTCTGCATCCAGTCGCGGTCGGCCGCGCGCGCGGTCTTGCACATCTCGATCTTGGCGGGGGCGGTGACGAAGACCCGGTCCACCGCCGGGTCGCGGGCGGCCTGTTTCAGGATCGCGGCGTGTTGCGGGGTCCATGCGCTGCTGACGCGGCGCTGGTCGCCCGACCTCACCGAAACCGAACTGATGCTCTCGCGCTGCCCACGGCTCAGGCGCAGCGACTTCGGCGGCAGCATCCAGATGTCGATGTCGAGTCCGATCTGGTGACTCTGGTGTCCCGACAGCATGGGTCCGCCGCGCGGCTGGCTGATGTCGCCGATGTAGAGCCCGGCCCAACCGGGTTGACCCGCTGCAAAGGCGCTGAGCCGCTGAATAAATGAAATCGCCTCGGGATGGCCCCAGTTGCGGTTGCGTGACAGGCGCATCGCCTGCCATGTCGGGCCAGACTCGGGCAACTGCACCAGCCCGGCGGCGCACCCCTTGGCATAGGTGCCGATCGCGTGAGGCTTATGGGGTGACGCGGTCGCCTTGGCACCGAAAAGCTGGTTGGCCTTGGGTTCGGCCAGCGCGGCGCCGGTGGTCAGCACAAGGGCGGCGAGGCCGAGAAGCAGGGGTCGTCTCATGACTGCGCGTCTCCGTCCGGTTTGACCCAGACTAGCAAAACCAGCCCGAAAAGAAACAGCCCCAGCAAAGGTGTGATGCCCATCTGCTGGCTGCCGGTCAGATCGGTGGCAAGTGCCACGGAAAAAGGCGCAAGGAAGGCCGTCGCCTTGCCCGTCAGCGCGTACAGCCCAAACCCTTGAGTCATTCGCGTCGGGTCCGCCTGAAACACGAGCATGCAGCGCGACGACGCCTGAAGCGCCCCGCCGGCCGCGCCGATCACGGCCCCGAGAGCGTAGAAGACCATGTCGGGCAGGCGGCTGGCCGTATCCACCGGCACACCGAACACTGCGTCGCGGGACACGAATATCGCTGCGATCGTCACGCCGATCAGCACCGCGATGGACAGGGCGATCACGGGTTTCGGCCCGAATCGCGCATCGCATTTTCCGCCCAACCAGGCGAATATCGCTGCCGAGATCACGGCGAGGATGCCGAACACGCCGACATCGACGACTGTCCATCCCAACACACCGGCGGCGTATATCCCGCCGAAGAAATAGATCCCGTTCAGCGCATCACGGTAGAACATGGATGCCGCTAGGAACGCGGTCAGGCTGGGCCGCGCAGGCAGGCTGCGCAGCGCCGCGCGCAGGTCGGGCCATGCCTTGCGGGCGGCGGCGGATAGACGGACCCCGGCGCGCGGGGGCATTTCCGTTACCCAGGCGAAGAACGGCACCATGAAGAGAGCGAACCAAACTGCGGTGAACGGGCCCACGGCGCGGGTGCCCTCGCGCGCTTCGGGATCCAGCCCCAGGATCGGCGCGCGCCCGATCAGCGTGGTTCCGGTGTCCGGCCGTTCGGCCAGCAGCGTCAGCACGAGCACAAGCGCGACCAGACCGCCAAGGTAGCCGAACGCCCAGCCGGTGCCCGAGATCCGCCCGATGGCGGCGCGCGGCGCGAGATCGGGCATCATCGCGTTGGTGAAGATCGTGGCGAACTCCATGCCGATCAGCCCGATGCCAAAGAATATCAGAGTGGCCAGCAGGTTGGGGTCAGTCGGTTTGGCCCACCACAGACCGGATGCACCGATGATGTAGAGCGCCGAGAACCCCCAGATGAAGCGCAGTCGCATGTGCGGCCCGCAGCGGTCGGCCATGCTGCCCAGCAGCGGGGCCAGCAGGGCAATCAGCACTCCTGCAGTGCCCACGCCGTATCCCCATGCCGCCTGCGCCGCCGTGCCATCGCCCAGAACGTCGTTCAGGTAGGGGGCGAAGATGAAGGTCAGCAGAAGCGTGTTGTAGGGCTGGCTGGCCCAATCGAAGAAATACCAGCCCCAGATGCGCTTTGAAGCGCCTGCCTCGATCATGTCCGTTCACCCTGTGCCCCGCCGCACCCTATGCGTGGGCCGCTAGTGGGGCAATGGGCGATTGTTTTCAGGTGCTTCGTGCATCGGTGGCCACGGGCGCAGCGCTTCGGCCCCGGCCCAGGCGGCGATCCAGTCGGGCAGGTGGGGCGCTGTGCCCTCCACGCCGAACTCGGCCAGCACCTCGGCCGTCGGAACCATCCGTCCGCCCTTGATGACGGCAGACCGGATCAGCACGTGCGACGTGCATTCGCCCCGGTGCCACATCGACTGCTCAAGATACATGAACCGGTCGTCCCAGCCGGCCAACCGCGACCGCATTTCCAGCCGCGCGAAGGCGGTCACGCGGCGCCGGTAGCGCGTGGACGACCCGGCAACGGTCAGCCCCCAGCCGCGTCGGCGCATTGCCGCGAACAGCCCCGACCGCTTTCCCAGAAGCATCCGGCCAAGGTCGTACAAAGTCAGCGTGCGGCCATTGTTCAGTTCCGCCAGGAAGTCGAGATCCCAGGGCCAACAGACGTGATGGCTGACATGGGTGTCGAACAGCCCCAGCGGCGGCGCATTGCGGTGCACGACGAATTCCTTGGCGAGGCGAGCGAATGGATACATGCGGCGACTCCTTCGCGGCGGACCGTGCCAGCCCGTCCGTGCGCGTCAACCGGAACGTCACGGCAGTGCGGCGGTGCTTGTTCTCCGGCGCCGCGCGCCATACGTTCTTCGCAACAGTTTTCCCGAAAAGGTGCCTTGCCGATGACGTCGCTGATACAAATCCTGCTGCTGATCCTTGACGTGGTGTGGTTCATCATGATCGCCCACATCATCATGAGTTGGCTGATCAACTTCAACGTGCTGAACCTCGGTCAGGATATCGTCCGGTCCATCTGGTACGGGCTGAACAACCTGCTGGAGCCGATCTATGGCCCCATCCGTCGATTCCTCCCGCAGATGGGAGGGCTTGACCTCGCGCCGCTGGTGGCGTTGATCGCGGTCTATGCGCTGCGCATCGTACTGATCAACAACGCCGGCGCGTTCGTGTGATCTGACCCCACAAAAGGGGGCGCCTGACACTTGTCCCACAAGGACTGGTATGGGACAAGGTTCCAAACCGGAACACGACAGGCGCTTCCCCATGCCGGACGGCTCTCCCCGCTCCTTCGACACGCTGCTATCGCAAGTCTTCGGCTTCTCGGGCTTCCGGCCCGGGCAGCGGGAAATCGTGCAGGCGGTGGCCGAAGGGCGCGACACGCTGGCCATCATGCCCACCGGCGGCGGCAAGTCGCTGTGCTTCCAACTGCCTGCGCTGTACCGCGAGGGTGTGACCGTCGTCGTCTCGCCGCTGATCGCATTGATGCGCGACCAGGTGCGCGCGCTGCGCGAGGCCGGGGTGGCGGCGGGCGCGCTGACCTCGGGCAATACCGACGAGGAAACCGAAGCGGTGTTCGCCGCGCTCGATGCGGGCGAACTCAAGCTGCTTTACTTGGCGCCCGAACGGCTGGCCTCGGGCGGCACACAGGCGCTGCTGCGGCGCATCGGCGTCAGCCTGATCGCGGTGGACGAGGCGCATTGCGTCAGCCAGTGGGGCCATGACTTCCGTCCCGACTACCTGCGAATTGGCGAATTGCGCGCCGCGCTCGACGTGCCGCTTGCTGCCTTCACCGCGACCGCCGATGCCGAAACCCGGGCCGAGATCGCGGCGCGTCTGTTCGGCGGGCGCGCGCCGCAGGAATTCCTGCGCGGCTTCGACCGGCCCAACATCCATCTCGCCTTCGCGCCGAAGGATGGGCCGCGCAGGCAGGTGCTGGACTTCGCGGCGGCGCGGCGCGGGCAATCCGGCATCGTCTACTGCGCGACCCGCGCCAAGACCGAAACGCTCGCCCGCGCGCTGCGCGAGGACGGACACCCGTCCACTTTCTATCACGGCGGCATGGAAGCGGAGGCGCGCCGCGCCGTGGAAGAGCGGTTCCAGCGCGAGGATGGTCTGATCGTGGTGGCGACCGTCGCCTTCGGCATGGGGATCGACAAGCCAGACATCCGCTGGGTCGCCCATGCCGACCTGCCCAAGTCGATCGAGGCCTATTATCAGGAGATCGGACGCGCGGGCCGCGACGGCGCCCCGGCCGAAACCCTGACCTTGTTCGGCGCCGACGACATCCGGCTGCGCCGCACTCAGATCGACGAAAGCCTCGCGCCGCCCGAACGGCGCGACGCGGATCATGGGCGGCTCAATGCGCTTCTGGGGCTGGCCGAGGCGCTGGACTGCCGCCGCCGCACCCTTCTGGGATACTTCGGCGAAGCGGCCGAACCCTGCGGTGCGTGCGATCTTTGCGACACCCCGCCCGAGGTGATCGACGGGACGGATGCGGTGCGCAAGGCGCTGTCGGCGATCCTGCGCACAGGCGAAAATTTCGGCGCGGGGCATCTGATCGATATCCTGACGGGCACCCTGACGGAAAAGATCAGCCAACGCGGGCACGACCGATTGCCGACCTTCGGCGTCGGGCGCGAATTCACCAAGGCGCAGTGGCAGGGGTTGTTCCGGCAGATGATGGGGCGCGATCTGCTGCGCCCCGACCGTGAACGGCATGGCGCGCTGGTCATGACCGAAGCCGCCCGGCCGATCCTGAAGGGAACCGAGCGCATCGATTTGCGCCGCGACGCGGTGGCGCCCAAGCCGCGGAGCGGGCCGGCGGTGCGCGCGATGGTATCGGACGAGGATGCGCCGCTACTGTCCGCGCTGAAGGCCAAGCGTCGTGCGCTGGCCGAGGCGGCGAACGTGCCGGCCTATGTCATATTTCCGGACCGCACCCTGATCGAGATGGCCGAGCAGCGGCCTGACACGATGGACGCGATGGCGCGGATCGGCGGGGTCGGTGCGAAGAAGCTGGAACGCTACGGCGCGCTATTTCTAGAAGTGATCGCCGGCGCGCCTCCCGCCGGGCAGCACCCGCAACGCCGTGCGCTGGCCGGCCGATCCGAGGGGGTACTGTTCGACCGGCTTCAGGATGCGCAGGCCGCGCTGCTGCGCGGCGTCGGCGGGACGGACCGGCCGCTGAGTTGTTCCAGCACCGAACTGGCGCGGATCGCCCGTGCCCGGCCGCAGACCCCGCAGGACATCGCCGCGCTGATCGGTGACCGGCGCGCCGAACGCTTCGCCGAAGCGTTCCTTGGCGCGTTGACCCAGTCGGAGTGACAGTGCCGATGGGGCCGCGCGGCTGGACGCGGCCTTGCGCCGGGCCTATGTCAGCCGATTGTAGAAGGAGACGAATATGCTGGTCGTGATTTCCCCAGCCAAGAAGCTGGACTGGTCCGAAGAGGCCGCCCACGTGCACGGCTTCGCCCCGACGGCGCCCGCCTTCCAGCAGGACGCGGTATATCTGGCCGGGGTGGCCGCGAAACTGTCGCGGGACGATCTGCGCAAGCTGATGTCGATCAGCGCGCCGCTGGCCGAGTTGAACCAGGCCCGATTTCGCGCCTTCGCCGCTGACCCTGCGCCGGAGGATCTGCGCCCGGCGTTACGGGCGTTTGCCGGGGATACTTACCAGGGGCTGCACGCCCAGAGCCTCGATGCGGATGCCGTGACCCATGCGCAAGACCACCTGCGCATCCTGTCCGGGCTCTACGGCCTGCTGCGCCCGCTGGACGGGATGCAACCCTACCGCCTGGAGATGGGTTCGCGGCTGAAGACGCGCGAGGGCAAGTCGCTTTATGCCTACTGGGGTTCCCGCATCGCCGATGCGCTGTCCGAGCAGGCCGCCGAGACCGGCAGCGAGGTCCTGGTGAACTGCGCATCAAAAGAGTATTTCGGTGCGGTCGATCAGGGTGCGCTGGCGCCGCGAGTCATCACGCCCGCCTTCGTGGAAGAGCGCGGCGGCGATATCAAGGTGATCAGTTTCCATGCCAAGCGGGCGCGCGGCGCGATGGCGCGTTTTATCGTGGAGAACCGGTTGACCGATACCGCCGCGCTGCGCGATTTCGAACATGCGGGCTACCGCTACGATCCGGTGCGCAGCACGCCCGACGCGCCGGTGTTTCGTCGGCCAGAGACGGCGCAGGCAGCGGCATGACGGGGCGCGCTGCGAGGGCCCCGACACATTCCCGGTCTGTCAGTCGGGGTTCGTAGGGCTGTCTGCGGTATCTGGCAAGCGCAGCGCCGCGCCTTCCGGCAGGTACCGTTCGATCATATCGGCGATCGCGGCCTTCCGCAGGGGCTTGGTCAGGTAGTGGTCCATGCCGGCGGCAAGGATGTCTTTGTCGTCGCCAGTCATCGCATGGGCGGTCAGTGCGCAGATCGGCACAGCCACAGCACCGCTTTCCGCCTCCAGCGCGCGGATGGCCCGGGTCGCAGCCTTTCCGTCCATCTCTGGCATGGAAATGTCCATGAAGATCATGTCGGGTCGCGCGCTGCGGAACGCTTCCACCGCTTCGCGGCCATTGTTGGCGAAGGTGACCTCCACGTTCATGCCGCTGACCATCTTCCCGAACACAAGCTGGTTGGTCTTGTTGTCCTCGGCCGCGAGTATCCGCATCGCACGCCCGACTGGCGCCCTGTTCGCAGGGCCGTCAACGGCCGCTGCGCCCGGCGGCGCGTCAGCTTCCGGAGCGGTTTCGGGCATCGGCATGCCCAGTTCAGCCACGCGCTGAAACAGGTCGCGGCGCAGCAGCGGCTTTTGCAGCACGGCGCTGATCCCCGCTTCGACCGCGGCGGGGCCGAAATCGCCCGGCGCTGAACTGAGCAGCAGGATCGGCGCGCTTTCCCCGCGCGAGCGCAGCCGCTTGGCCAGTTCCAGCCCGTCCATGTCGGGCATCCGGTAGTCCGTGATGATCAGGTCATAGGCGGTTTCCGGTCGGCCCAATGCCTCCGCGCCGGAGCGGCAGGACGAGACCTGGAAACCCATGACCGACAATTGCCGTTCCAGGATCATCCGGTTAATCTGCTGATCGTCGATCACCAACGCGGTACGCAGATCGCCCATGTGGACGGGCGGGGTGCGGGCCAGCGCGTCCTCGTCGGTAGGCAGCGTCAGGCTGAAGCCGAAGCTGGATCCTTCGCCCTCGACCGATTCCACCCAGATCTCGCCGCCCATCAGCGCGATCAGCTTGCAGGTGATCGACAGGCCGAGCCCCGTGCCCTCGAAACGGCGGTTGCGTTCATCGTCCACCTGGTTGAATTCGCCGAAAATGTGGTCGACCTTGTCGGCGGGAATGCCGATGCCGGTATCCTCGACCGTGATGCGCAATTCGTGCAGCCCGCCGTCGCTGGGAAAACCGGTCACACGGATCAGCACGTGACCTTCCAGCGTAAATTTCACCGCGTTGCCCATCAGGTTGGTCAGGATCTGACGGATGCGCCCCGGATCGCCCACATAGCGGGTCGGCAGGAACATGTCGAAATCGATCAGAAGGTCGATGCCGCGTTCCTGCGCTGAAGGTTTGAGCAGGAGAAGCACTTCGTGGATGGTGCGTTCAAGGTCGAACGGTGCGGGGTTGAGCGTGAGCTTCTCCGCCTCGATCTTGGAGTAGTCCAGAACGTCGTTGATGATGACCAGCAGCGTTTCGCCCGAACTGCGGATCGTTTCTGCGTAGAGGCGCTGTTCCTCGGACAGGTCCGTGTCGCACAGCAGGTCCGCCATCCCGACCACGCCGTTCATCGGTGTGCGGATCTCGTGGCTCATGTTGGCGAGGAAGGCGGATTTCGCGCGGTTCGCGGCTTCAGCCCGGCTGCGCTGTTCCTTGAGTTGCTCTTCGTAGCGGATGGTTTCGGTGATGTTCAGCGCGAGGCTGACCATGTCGCCGTCCCGCGCCCGCCTGTCGATCAGCTTCACATAACGTTCGTCCCACAGTTTGAGCGTGATCGGTTCGATCCGCTCCTGCTGCCAGCGCGCGCGCATCCGGGCGTGCCATGTCTCGGGCCCCTCGAAGCCGATATCGACAAGCCCCTCTTCGACCAGAAGCTGCAGGATGTCAGGGTAGGTCACGCCGGGTCGGATGCTCTCCAACCCGTCGAAAAGGTTCATGTAGGAATGGTTGGCGATCACGAGCTGGTCGCGGGCGTTGAAAACCGCGAACCCGTCCTGGATCGTTTCCAGCGCTTCCCAAAGACGCCGCTCGGCCTTTACCGCCTGATTGTTGGCGCGTTGCAGGTCGGCACGGACCTGCGTGTTCTCGCCCTTGAGGTTCTCGGCCTCGGACTGGAAGCTGCGGGCTTCCTCGCGCTTGACGATGATCTCGTCCGACAGCAGCCGAGCATGGGCCGAAAGCTTGCGGTTCGCGTTGTGCAACTCGCGGCTCTTTTGGTCCAGCAGCCGTTCGGCCGCCAGCCGGGCGCGCCGTTCCTGCGCCAGCATTTCTGAAAGGTCTGACCCGCCCCCGTTCGGCATGTCCGCTCCGGCCAATTCGTTGCGGGCGACTGTGCCGGGTTTTTCTGAACAGGCCGTGAACGGGGGCGAACCGTCTCTAGATCCTTTCGATCGCCACGGAGATGCCCTGACCGCCGCCGATACACATCGTGGCCAGCGCGCGCTGCCCGTCGATCCGTTCCAGCTCATGCAGCGCCTTGATCAAAATGATGGCGCCGCTGGCACCGACAGGATGCCCCAGATCGATCGCCCCGCCATTCGGGTTCACACGCTCCGGGGCCAGCCCCAGCGCGCGGGACACCGCCAGCGCCTGCGCCGCGAACGCTTCGTTCGCTTCGATCACGTCGAAATCGCCGACGGACAGGCCGGTCCGGTCCAGCAGCGCCTGCACGGCCGGGATCGGGCAAAGGCCCATGACCTCGGAGCGGACCCCTGCATGGGCATAGCCGAGAATGCGCGCGCGAGGTGCCAGCCCGGCATCCGACGCAGCCTGCGCGTTGGCCAGCACCAGCGCCGCCGCCCCGTCGTTGATCCCCCACGCGTTGCCCGCGGTGACGGTGCCGTCCTTGCGGAACACGGGGCGCAGCCCGGCCAGCTGGTCGGCCGTGCTGGCCTTGGGATGCTCGTCCACCGAAAACGCGACCGTGTCGCGCTTCACTGTCACCTCGACCGGCACGATCTGGCTGTCGAAGCGTCCTTCCGCGATCGCCCGTGCAGCCCGTGCCCGGTTTTCGACGGCGAAAGCGTCCTGGTCGGAGCGGCTGATCTGGTGTTCGGATACAACGTTCTCGGCCGTCACGCCCATGTGGCCGGTGCCGAAGGGGCAGCTGAGCGCGCCCACCATCATGTCCACGGCGGTCGCGTCGCCCATCTTCTGACCCCAGCGGGCGGCGGGCAGCGCATAGGGTGAACGGCTCATGCTTTCGGCACCGCCGGCAAGCGCGAAGTCGGCGTCGCCCATCGTCAGTGCCTGCACCGCCGACACCACGGCCTGCAGGCCCGACCCGCACAGGCGGTTGACGTTCATGGCGGGCGTGGTGCCCGGAATGCCCGCGCCCATCGCGGCAACGCGGCTGAGATACATGTCACGCGGTTCGGTGTTGATAACGTGGCCCATGACAAACTGGCCGACTCGGGCGGGGTCCAGCCCGGCGCAGTCGAGCGCGGCCTTGGCGGCGACGGTCGCGTTCTCGGTGGCGGGCGTGCCCGCAAGGCTGCCCCCGAAAGTGCCGATGGCGGTACGTGCGCCGCTCAGTATGACGACGCCTTGCATGAAAAGGTCCTCCCCCAGACGGAGCGGACCCTACAGGCCTGCCGGCCCCCTGCAACTTGGATGTCACGGCGCAGGGGGCGGCGGTGGCCGCGCGGTCAGGCGGCGTCGAAGCGCAGTGGGCGGACCTGCTGGAACAGGCCGGTGTCCGTGAGCGCGGTCAGGCAGGCCTCGTGCGGCTGATCGTCGAGATACAGAAGCGCGATCGCGTCCTCGCCGGACTTGGTCCGGCCCAGCGTGAAGTTGGCGATGTTGACCTTGTGCTCGCCCAGCGTCTTGCCCAGCGTGCCGATGATGCCCGGCACGTCGCGGTTTGTGGTGTAAAGCATGTGCGCCCCCACCTCGGCATCGATGTTGATGCCCTTGATCTGGATGAAGCGCGGCTTGCCGTCGCTGAACACGGTCCCTGCGATGGTGCGGGTACGGGTGTCTGTTTCCACTGTCAGCTTGATGTAGGCATCGAACACGCCGGACTTGTCCTGCGTGGTGCGCGACAGCTTGATACCACGCTCCTGCGCGATCACCGGGGCCGAAACCATGTTCACGTCGGGGTTGGTGGCTTTCATGAACCCCGCCAGCGTCGCGCAGTTCAGCGCATCCAGATTCATCTTCGATACGCGCCCGTCATAAAGCACGTTGATCGCCTTCACCGGTTCGTCCGTCATCTGCCCCACGAAGCTGCCAAGATGTTCGGCCAGTTTGACCCAGGGGCCCATGACGGCGGCCTCCTCGGCGGTGACGGACGGCATGTTGAGCGCGTTCTGCACCGCGCCGGTCAACAAGTAGTCCGACATCTGTTCGGCGACCTGAAGGGCGACGTTTTCCTGCGCCTCGGTGGTGGCGGCGCCGAGATGCGGGGTGCAGACCACGTTGGGCAGGTTGAAAAGAACGTTTTCGGTTGCGGGTTCCACCGCGAACACATCGAAGGCCGCGCCTGCGACATGTCCGGATTTCAGCGCCTCTGCCAGCGCCTCTTCATCCACAAGACCGCCGCGTGCGCAGTTGATGATCCGCACGCCCTTCTTCATCTTGGCGATCGCCTCGCGCGACAGGATGTTCGCCGTCTTCTCGGTTTTCGGGACGTGAAGCGTGATGAAATCAGCGCGCTGAAGCAGCTCGTCGAGATCGACTTTCGTCACGCCGAGTTTCTTGGCGCGGTCTTCGGACAGGAACGGATCGTAGGCGACGACTTTCATGTGCAGGCCGCGGGCGCGGTCGCACACGATGCCGCCGATATTGCCCGCGCCGATCACACCCAACGTCTTGCCGGTCAGCTCCACGCCCATGAAACGGGACTTTTCCCACTTGCCGGCATGGGTGGAGGCGGACGCCTCGGGGATCTGGCGTGCGACGGCGAACATCATGGCGATCGCGTGCTCGGCGGTGGTGATCATGTTGCCGAAGGGCGTGTTCATCACGATCACGCCTTTCCGCGAAGCCGCTGGAATATCAACATTATCCACGCCGATCCCGGCGCGGCCGATGACCTTGAGCCGCGTGCCCGCCTCGATCAGCTTCGCGGTCGCCTTGGTCGCGGAGCGGATCGCGAGTCCGTCATACTGGTCGATAATGGAAAGCAGCTTTTCCTTGTCCTTGCCCAGGTCGGGCATGAAATCCACCTCGATTCCGCGGTCGCGGAAGATCTGTACGGCGGTTTCGGACAGCTTGTCAGAGACGAGTACCTTGGGAGCCATTAGGGCGTTCCTTCAAAAAATGCGGTGTAGGAGTCCTGTCGGAGTCCGTGGGGAACACGGCGAAGCCGTGGAGCCGACGGGCCCGCGACGGGCCCGCGCTGCGATCAGGGAAAAAGAGAGTCAGACAACCGGCCCCGGGCCGGGTCAGGCGGCCTTCGCCTGCTCCTCAAGCTCGGCGTGGAAGGCCCATTCGACCCACGGCATAAGCGCCGCGACATCGGCG
Organism: Meridianimarinicoccus roseus; assembly: GCF_003172915.1. GTDB lineage: Bacteria > Pseudomonadota > Alphaproteobacteria > Rhodobacterales > Rhodobacteraceae > Meridianimarinicoccus > Meridianimarinicoccus roseus. The sequence continues at coordinate 87,837 of NZ_QGKU01000032.1, read as the reverse complement.
GTTTCCACCGTCGAGCCGCACCAGATGCGCAGGCCCGCCGGCGCGTCCCGATAGGCGCCCATGTCAAGCCCGACGCCTTCGGCTTCCAGCCGCTTGGCGACGGCCTTGGCGAAGGCGGCGCCGTCGGTGATCCGGTCGTCGGTGAATTTCAGGCAGACCGAGGTGGTGGAGCGGGTCGCAGGGTCCGCAGCGAGGAAATCGATCCAGTCGTGTTCTTCCACGAAGGCCGCGATCTCGCCGTAGTTCGCATCGGACCGTTCGATCAGCGCGGGCAGGCCGCCCAGGCTTTCGGCCCAGTCCAGCGCGACGAGGTAATCCTCGACACAAAGCATGGAGGGAGTGTTGATCGTCTCGCCGCGGAAGATGCCCTCGTTCAGCTTGCCGCCCTTGGTCAGGCGGAAGATCTTGGGCAGCGGCCAGGCCGGGGTGTAGCTTTCCAGCCGCTCGACCGCGCGGGGGCTGAGGATCAGCATGCCGTGCGCGGCCTCGCCGCCCAGCACCTTCTGCCAGGAGAAGGTGGTCACGTCGAGCTTCTCCCAGGGCAGGTCCATCGCGAAGGCGGCGGAGGTCGCGTCGCACAGCGTCAGCCCGCCGCGATCTGCTGGGATCGCGCTGCCGTCCGGCATCCGCACGCCCGAGGTGGTGCCGTTCCACGTAAAGCACACGTCGCGATCGTAATCGAGCGCGGCCATGTCGACGATCTCGCCATACGCGGCTTCGTGCACGCGGGCGTCGAGCTTGAGCTGTTTCACCGCGTCGGTGACCCAGCCCGCGCCGAAGCTTTCCCAGGCGACCATTTCCACCGGGCGCTGGCCCAGCATGGTCCACATGGCCATTTCATAGGCGCCGGTGTCGGAGGCGGGCACGATGCCGATGCGGTAGTCTTCGGGCACGCCGAGAATGGCGCGGGTGCGGTCGATGGCGGCTTTCAGCTTCGCCTTGCCGACGGCCGCGCGGTGCGACCGGCCAAGCGGTGCATCCTTCAGGGCATCGAGAGTCCAGTTGGGGAGTTTGGCACAGGGGCCAGAGGAGAACCGCGGATTCGCGGGCCGCGTCGCGGGGTGCGTGGTAACCATCGCTGGTATCCTTCCAGATATATGCCCTTCGTTGGGGAAGGGTGTCCCACCACCGCGTTTACGGCAGGAGGCGGGCGGCTGGCAAGGGGGTTGTCACGGTGTTTTGGCCGCGGGTCTACCAATCACGATAAATTCCAAGAGCAACTCTAAAGTCCCTGTCTGTGAAGCTGTTCATGACGTTGTTCATTTCCCGCGAATCAAACAATGCTTCCACGCAGGGATGCTTGCAAATCGCTAGAAGAAATGTCTTGATACAGCCTTTCGCTTTCCCGCCTTGCTAAGGGGTACATTCGTTGCATTAGCAATGAAATATATGCCAGTAAAAGTATTTCGCTCTTGAGATTCCCGCTTGTAATAATGGAGCATTTTCCCCGCTGATTTTTCAAATAATCTTTCCATCGCGAGGTCGCAATTTGATAGGCGGTTAGAAGCTTGTTGAAGTGAATTTCTGTGTCTTCGTCCGAGCCAACTCAATCAGTTCTCTGAATACCCGTAAGGAATCTGGCGAAAAGTGAGGAAACTCATGGTCCGGCCAGAGATTATCGCGGCAAATTTGCTGCGATAGTAGAAGGATTCCCTCTTTTGCCTTCTCATTGCAATCGGCGATGATAATGCTTAGTGACGCTATCCTGGCACGGTAGCGCCGACGATATTCTTCGTCTTTGAGGCTGTTCTGGTTCTCTATGTTTGCGGCAACTCCAACCAAAGCAATCGAGGCCGTAATGAATGCAACTATTGAGCCGAAATTCTGAGTTACAATTTTTTCTATTGTGGGGTTGGTAGTGGCGTCGATCAGCCACGCCATTGCTAGACTGAGTATTGCCCCGCAAAGAACGCCTAGCGGGAAGTTCAATAGAAGGGAAAAGAGGCGTCTCTTCTGAATGGGCTTGTGCATGTCTCGAATCCTTAGGGGTATCCTGCAGTCTGGTCCAGCCTGTGTGTGTGAATCCTGCATGCGTGCTTCTTTGCGGTTTTGGCGTCTGCTAGGCTCACTCGTGGGGACCGCTTGCGTGGAGGACGCAGTGCGCGCCCCGTGTCCCGTCGGCTGCTGGGCGATGCGGGAAAGGGAGGGAACATGCTTTACCGTCTTGATTTCACGGTGGAATACAGCTCGGACATGGGGCAGCAGGGGCTGTTCAAGGTCTGGGCCGAAGAGGCAGAGGCGGCGCTGGGCGCCAAGGGTGCGGGGGTCGTCGTGGACCTGTGGAAGGTCGTGGGCGAGCGCAAGGTGCTGGCAATCGTCAATGTCGATACGCCCGACGATCTGGACCGTATCCTGTTCGACCTGCCGATCATGCAAAAGATGGGCAATCTCGTCCAGGTCGATGTCAAGTCGCTGCGCCGCTACGAGGATTTCGCCGCCGACGTGTCGGAGCGGCTGGGCCGCTGACGGGCTTGCCGAAGCGTCCGGGGGCGGCGTGCCGCGGCCTTCGGACGCTTGCCCCTGTGGTCAGCGGGCGCTAATCCGGCCCGCATGGCCAAGTTGTATTTCCACTATTCCACCATGAACGCTGGCAAGTCGACGTTGCTGCTTCAGGCCGCGCACAACTACCGCGAACGGGGAATGGAGCCGGTGCTGCTGACCGCCGCGCTGGACGGGCGCGCGGGCGCGGGGCGCATCGGCAGCCGGATCGGCATCGGCGCGGAGGCCGAGGTTTTCGAGGACGGGGACGACCTGTTCGCGCGAATCGCCGCCCGGCAGGAGGTTTGCCCGGTGGCCTGCGTGTTCATCGACGAGGCGCAGTTCCTGACCCGCGCGCAGGTCTGGCAACTGGCGCGCGTTGTGGACGATCTGAACGTACCGGTGATGGCTTACGGGTTGCGGGTGGATTTTCGGGGCGGGCTGTTTCCGGGATCGGCCGCGCTTCTGGCGCTGGCGGACGATCTGCGCGAGATCCGCACGATCTGCCATTGCGGTCGCAAGGCCACGATGGTGGTGCGCCGGAACGAGGATGGCGCGGTGGTGACCGACGGCGCGCAAGTGCAGATCGGCGGGAACGAGAGCTATATCTCGCTCTGCCGTCGGCATTGGCGCGAGGCGGTGGGCCCGGACGTGGTGCCCGCGCAGTAACCCGTCAGTAGAGCCGCCCGCCTTCGGGCACGGGTAGGTCCGGTGCGATCAGCACGACCTCTCCTTCCGCGTCGGGCACGCCGAGCACCAGCACTTCGGACAGGAACTTGCCGATCTGGCGGGGCGGGAAGTTGACGACCGCCAGCACCTGTCGACCGACCAGTGCATCGGGGCTGTAGTGGGCGGTGATCTGTGCAGAGCTTTTACGCACACCGATCGGGTCGCCGAAATCGACGCGCAGCTTGATGGCGGGTTTGCGCGCCTCGGGGAATGGGTCGGCCTGCACGATGCGTCCGACGCGGATGTCGAGTTTGAGGAAATCGTCGAAGGTGATGGCGGGCGCGGGCGCGGCGGGTGCGGTCATTGGCCCAACTCGCGCGAGCGCTCGGCGGCGGCCTTCACCGTGGCGCGCATGAGTGGCGGCAGGCCGGTGGCCGGGTCCATCAGGACCGCAAGCCCGGCGGCGGTGGTGCCGTTCGGGCTGGTGACGTTCTCGCGAAGTTGCGACGGGGTTTCGGGGGCGCCTTCGGCCAGTGCGCCCGCGCCCGCGACGGTGGCCTGCGCGAGGTGCAGCGCCAGGTCGGGGGCAAGTCCCTCGGCCTCGGCGGCGGCGGCGAGCGCCTCGATCATGTGAAAGACGTAGGCGGGGCCGCTGCCGGATACGGCGGTCACCGCGTCCATCTGCGATTCGTCCTCCAGCCGCACGGTCTGGCCCACGGCGCGCAGAAGCGCTTCGGCCCGGTCCAGCGCGATCGGGCTGACATGGGCGTTGCCGATCAGCGCGGTGATGCCACGGCCCACGGCGGCCGGGGTGTTCGGCATGGCGCGAATGATCGGGGTGCGGGCGCCAAGAAGGTCGGCGTAGCGCGCGATGGGCACGCCGGCCGCAACCGACAGGAACACCGTGTCGCCATTCCCAAGCGCCTGAAGCGCTGGCAGCGCATCGCCCATCATTTGCGGCTTTACCGCGATCAGCACCATCGCGGGGGCGTCCGGCAGGTCGGTGTTCAGGTTCAGCCCGGCAAGGCTACGCAGCCAGTCCGACGGGTTCGGGTCCCGCACCCATACGGAGGCGGCGGGAAGCCCGCCATCGAGCCAGCCCGCCAGCATCGCGGAGCCCATCTTGCCGCAGCCTAGAAGCACGAGCCCGCGGTCCCTGATCGTGTCGTCCATGTCGTCTCCTGTCCTGCCACGCGGGTGAAGGGCGCGGCAGGACGGCAGGTTAGGCGCGCCCGTAGGCCTGTGCAATGGCCGTCTGGAGCGCGGCCTGCGGGGCGGTGTTGCCCCAGGTGACAAGCTGGAACGCAGGATAGAACCGTTCAGCGGCGTTGACCGCGGCCTCGATCAGCGTGGTGACCTGGTCGGCCGACACGCCCTGTTCTCCGGCCAGAAGCCCGTAGCGGAAGACCATCAGCTTCTGAGCGGCCCAGAAGCTGAACGCGCCAGTCCAGCACAGGTCGTTGGCGGCGTTGATCATCTCGTAGAGTTCGGGGAGCCGATCCTCGGGAGGTTCCATCTCGAAGCTGACGACCATGCGCAGGGTGTCGTCGAAGCCGGACCATGCGAGAGTTATGGAGTAGGTGCGCCACTGCCCTTCGACCGCCATCGCGATCTGGTCGTCGCCAACGCGATCAAAATCCCAATCGTGATGTTCGGCCAGCGTTTCGACGATGTCGATCGGATGGAGTTCATCGATATGTTCGGAAAGTGACATGCCCGGCCTCGCGTGTTGTAGCCTTGGCCGGGCGGCAGCCCCCCAAGGTTTGGTGCCTGCTCAAGAAGCGGCGGGATTATGCCCTACCACTTACAAGATATGGTGTGGGCAAATCACACGCCTGTAAAGCGATATTTCCGTGAAGCCGTGGCGCGGGCCCGCCTGCCGGTAGCAGGAGTGCCCCGTCAGCCTGCCTTGGTGCCCGGATCGCTGTCCTGATCGCCGGCCTGCCCCGTCGCCGGTCCCGGCAGCGCGCCGGTGACGAAAAGCTGTACCCGGAGCCCGCCATTGGGGACCGGCGCGCCGGGTGGGGCGAAGGGCAGGCCGGTCGCCTGCGCCAGCTGCGGCTCGCTTGTCACCAGCGCGACGCGCCATCCGGGGAAGCGGTCGCGCATGGTGCGCCCGAAGGCCGCATAGAGCGACCGCAAACGCTTTCGGTCGCCGATCCGCGCGCCGTAGGGAGGGTTGACGATGACCAGCCCCGGCGGACCCGGCGGCGGCACGGAGCGTCCGGCGGGTTGTTCGAGGAACGCGGCCACTGCGCCGACGCCAGCGCGGATCGCGTTCTCGCGACTCATACGGATCGCGCCCGCGTCCCTGTCCGAGCCGAAGAAACGCGCGGTCAGTTCCTCGGGACGGGCGGCGGCCAGTTCCTGCGCGCGCAGCTCCTGCCAGGCCCGCTCATCGAACCCGGCGAGCCGTTCGAAGGCGAAGCTGCGGTCACGGCCGGGCGGCAGGCCCGCCGCGATCTCGGCTGCCTCGATCACGAAGGTGCCCGACCCGCACATCGGATCCAACACCGGGCCGGTGCCGTCATAGCCCGCCTTCCGCAGGAACAGCGCGGCCAGCGTTTCGCGTATCGGCGCCTTGCCTACCGCCAGCTTGTGCCCGCGCCGGTGCAGCGGTTCGCCCGAGGTGTCGATGCTGAAGGTGCACAGGTCGTCCTCGATCCGGACCTTGAGCGCGAGCCCGTTCTCGGGGTCGATGGTCACCCCGAGGCTGTCGCGCAGCGCGGTTTCAATCCGCTGCTGGGCCGCCCCGGCATGGTAGATGCGCGAACGTCGGCAGGTCACCTCCACCTTCACCGGCACGTCCGCGCGCAACGTATCGCCCCACGGAAACTTGCGTGCCCGCTTGTCGAGTTGCGCGAGGTGCATCGCACGGAATGCGCCGATCCGGGCCAGCACCCGGCCCGTGCCGCGCAGCACCAGGTTCGCGCGCCACACGTCGGGCCAGCCGCCTGCGAAGGCCACCCCGCCGGGCACCGCCGCTGCGCCATCGAAGCCGACGGCGTGGGTTTCGTCCAGCAGCGCGGCTTCGAGCCCCGGCGCGGCGACGAGGAAAATCTCGAACTTCGGGGCTGTGTCGGTCATGGCGGGCGATCCGTGCGCTAGGGGGCCAGGGCAAGAAGAAAGCCCCGCGCGGGGGCTTTCGGATCGGACCTTGTCCGGAAATCTGGTGCCGCTGAAGGGACTCGAACCCCCGACCCCATCATTACGAATGACGTGCTCTACCAGCTGAGCTACAGCGGCGGTGGCGTGCTGTTAGCAGGACTTCCCGCCGGGCGGTAGCCCTAATTTGCCGCCTTTTTCACATCATCCCCGTCAGATGGCGCGTGGTCGATGATGTCGTCATCGTCACCCGCCCCATCGTCATTGGCGGCGGTCCGCGCGGCGTCTGGCAGCGCGCCGACGATCAGCGGCAGCATCGCGACGGACGACGACTGCACGGTGTCACCTTCGGCCTTGTCCTTCCAGCTGAGCGTGTCGAACGCGTTGCAGTTGTCGCAAAGTGCCGTCCATTCTGCATGGACATGGCCGCAATTGTCACAGGTCCATTGTGGGCCGCGCGACACGGTCAGTGCCTTGGCCAGCCACGCCTTGACGGTGCTGTCGTCGGACCCTTCGCCGCGTTCGATGGCCGCCATCAGCGTCAGGGTGCGGGCGTTCGGCATGGTTTCCGCCAGATCGCCAAGGGCCTTGCGCGCCGCCGGGAAATTCTCGGCCGCGATTTCCAGTTCGGCCAGAAGCATCTTGCTTTCGGGATGCGCGGGCTTCTGCGAGATCAGAGCGGCGAAGCGCTTCACGCGCTCGTCCGGGGATTCGCCCGGTTCGATTTCCGCGAAGGCGGCGGCGAGGTCGGGGTGCGGTTCGCGCGCCCAAGCGGTCTTGAGAGTCTTGGCGGCATTGCGCGGCTTGCCGAGCGCGACATAGGACCGGGCGGCCATCGCCGCAGCGGGTACCAGAGCGGGCGCGAGGCGCGCGGCTTCGATGGCCTCGTCATGAGCGCTGTCCACGTCCCCTGCGGAGATGCGCGCCTGCGCATCGGCCAGCGCGAGGATCGCATCGCGCCGCTTGTGCAGATCGCGCGGGATGTTGCCGTATTTCAGCTTGGCTCCCAACGTCTTGCGCGCTGCTTTCCAGTTCTCGTTGCGCGCCTGGAGTTGCAGCAGCGTATCCGACATCTCGGCGTTGCGGGGTTTCAGCACAAAGGCCTTTTCAGCCAGTTTCAGCGCAGTTTCGCTGTCACCTTCGGACAGCTTCTGCTTGAGCAGGCCGCGCACCCCGACGAAGCGGGTGCGTTCGTCGGTCAGCAGCCGCTTGTAGGCCTGCGCGGCGCTGTCGCGGTCGCCGGACTGTTCTGCGGCCTGGGCGCGGATCAGGTTGGTCAGGTCAGGGCGGCGCAGCAACTTTTCCGCCTTGCTGGCCTTGACCAGAGCCAGATCGCCTTCGCCCGCGGCGAGAGCGATGTTGGCGTCGGACAGCGCCTTGAATCCCTTCCGTTCGCGGTTGCGCGCGAAGAACCGGGTGATTGCGGTTTCGTCTCCGGCCAGGAAACGGAGCACGGCGACGATCAGGCCCAGCAGCTTGAGCACCAGCCAGACGACCAGCAGCAGCAACGCTCCGGCGATGACGGTCTGCACCGGGCCAAGGGTGAATTCGTAGCTGGCGACCGCGATGCGCAAGTCGCCCCCGGTATTCAGCAGGAATTCCGTGCCGTAGATCAGCCCGGCGACGGCGAGAACGAAGAGAAGGATCTTGAATAGGGACAGCAGCATGGAAACCTCCTCAGTTCGCCAGCAGGGTGTTGGCCAGCGCGTCGGCGGCTTCGGTCACGGCCACGCGTTGTTCGGCGCGGGCCGCCCAGTCCGCCAGGACCTGCTGGCCCGAGGGCGGAAGCTGTCCCAGTTCGGACAGGGTGGTTGCAAGGTCGCCATCCGCCAGCGCGGCTTCGGCGCGAGACAGGACGGCATCCGGATCGTCGCCGTCGCGGGGTGCGAGCGACCGCACGCCGGTCTGTGCGCGGAAGAAGGCCACGGCGCGGTCTGCCATGCCGTCATCGACGGTTTCACGGATCGACGCGTCGAGAGCGGCGCGGGCCAGCGGCGGGAAGCTGTCGCGCAGGTCGGGCAGCGAGGCGACGCCGCCGGATGCCGCATCGGCCAGGGGCTGCGGTATTTCGGCGCCTTCTGACAGCACCTGCAGCGGCGCGGAGTAGGGCGCGCCGGTTTCCAGCGCGGCATCAAGCGCGACAAGCGCCTCGCGGGTGGCGGCGGCGCGGGTGCGAGCCTCGGCCTGTTCGGCGGCGACGCGGGCCTGTTCTTCGGCCTGGGCTTGCAGTTCGGCGGCGCGCTGTGCGGCGGCGTCCACCTCGGCCTGCGCGGCGGCGGCGCGTTGTTCGAGTTCTGCGGCAAGCTGGTCGTTGGTCGCCTGTTGGTCGTTCAGGGCGGCGCGCAGTTCCTCAAGGTCGCGTTCATAGGCGGCGAAGGCCTGCTGTGCGGTTTCGGAGCTTTCGGTCAGCGGGCGTTTCTCGACGGCGGTGAGCCGTTCGTTCACGGCTGCCAGCCGGTCGTCCAGCGCGCCGAGCCGATTCTCGAGTTCGGCGATGCCGCCCTGCATGGTGTCGATCGTGCCGGACAGTCCGTCGATCCGGGTGGCGACGCTGCCGACCTGTTCGGCCAGCCGGTCGCCCAGCGCATCGAGTTGCGGCCCGAGATCCGTCTCGGGTGCGTTGCCGAGGGCTTCGGTCAGCGCGTTGAGCTGTGTGTCGAGGTTACCTTCGAGGCCCGACAGCCGGTCGGCCTGTTCGGAGATCGCGGCGCGCAGCGCGTCGTCGTCGCCGGTAAGATCGCCGCCCAGATAAAGCGCGGTGCCGAAACCGACACCGGCCGCCACCAGGCCGCCCAGCAGCGCGGGCACGAAGCCGCCGCCGGACTTCTGCGGCGCGGGTGTCGCAGCGGGAGGCGGCGTCGGGGCGCGCGGTTCGGGATCGGGCGCGGGCCCTGCCGATGCAGTGTCGGCCGGGCCGTCGGTGTCTGCGTCCGTTTGACCGTCCTCGCTGCCGGGCGTGTGACCGGCGGCGGTATCGTTGGCGGCCGCGTCGGCAAGCGCTTCGGGGGCAGTGTCCGCCGGGTCAGCCGGATCTCCGCCTAGGGCCGAGTCGGCGGCCGGTGTCACGTCCTCGCCAACGAACTCCACGCTGCCGTCCGTCGGGCCATCGGGCGCAGCGTCATCGGCCCCGTGGTCTGACTCGTCCACGAATTCGGCATCCTCGATCTCTGAGAAGTCTTTGTTTCCAGAGGTTTCCGGTGTGTTCTGTGGTGCCTCGGCCACGTCGTCCCCGTCTGGGGTATCGGGCCGTGCGGGGTCTGGCTGGGTGTGGTCTTCTGTATCGACCTCGGGTTTCTCGTCGTCCTGGCCGGTCTTGTCTTTTGAACTCACACCAACATTCCTTCCCTGATCCTCCGGGCAAGCTTAGCCTGCACCGGTCTAGCGCTCAAGAAAACTTCCGTTTTCCCAAAGTCGTGCCACGGCTTCCAGCATCGCCTCGGCATCGGGGCTTGCGGCGACCTGCACCTGCGGTTTGGCGGCACTGTGCACATTTAGCGCCGTTGCCACAGCAGGGCTGATTGCCGCAATTCGCAACGGCGCGCGGGCGCGGACCAGTTCTGGTGCGACAAGCCGTGCGCTGCGCGGCGAAAAAAGCGGCACCACCACCGCCCTCCGCCCCGCCAGCAGCGCGAGCGCGTCCTGCCCGAGCGGGGTCGCCCGCTGGTCGTAGACAACCGTTCCGCGCGCCGCGATGCCCGCCGCCGCCAGTGCGCCTGCCAGGTCGCCTGTCACGTGGGCGCCGTGCAGGTGTACCAGCGGCGGCGCGCCGGTCGGCCAGCCCGCTTCGGCGATGGTGGCGGCCAGCCCCGCGGCGTCGCCTGGTCCGCTGCGTACCGCGAAGCCGCGCGCCGCCGCGGCTTCGGCCGTGCGGGGACCGACGCAGAAGGCCGGAAGGCCGTGCGGCACCGCTGCTTCCGAGCAGGCCGCAACGCCGTTCTCGGAGGTGAAGATCGCCCCGCCCGCGCCGCGCAGCGCCCGCGCGGCGGCGTCCGGATCGGTCACGATGCGCATCACGGGCGCGATCAGCACCGGCACCGCGGCGCCAAGACGTTCGTGCAGCGCGTCGGCAAAACGCGCGGACTGGTCGGCGGGCCGTGTCAGCAGCACCGTGGCGGTCATCGGCGGGTCTTCCCTGTTGCCGTGGCGTTGCCCCGGTGGTAGCCCCGTGCGACCCAGCAAACAATGCCCGTGAGCCGCAGACGATGGACCCGATGGCGCAAACCCTGACCGTGCTCGGGCTGGAAAGCAGCTGCGACGACACCGGCGCCGCGGTGGTGCGCCAAAGCGGGCAGTCCGCGCCCGAGATCCTGTCGAACGTCGTGATCGGCCAGGCCGAACTGCACGCCGCGTTTGGCGGAGTGGTGCCAGAGCTTGCGGCCCGAGCCCATGCCGAGAAAATCGACATCGCCGTGCAACAGGCGCTGGACGGGGCGGGGTTGCCGCTGAGCGGGGTCGACCTGATCGCGGTGACGGCTGGGCCGGGTTTGATCGGCGGTGTGCTGTCCGGCGTGATGTGTGCCAAGGGGCTGGCGGCGGGCTCGGGCCTGCCGCTGGTCGGCGTGAACCACCTGGCAGGCCATGCGCTCACGCCGCGGCTGACGGACGGGCTGGGCTTTCCCTACCTGATGCTGCTGGTATCCGGCGGGCATTGCCAGTTCCTGTCCGTCGAGGGAGTGGACCGATTCACCCGGCTGGGCGGGACCATTGACGACGCCCCGGGCGAAGCGTTCGACAAGGTGGCGCGGCTGCTGGGGCTCGCGCAACCGGGCGGCCCGTCGGTCGAGGCGGCGGCGCGGGGCGGCGACCCGGCGCGCTTTGCATTTCCGCGCCCGCTGCTCGACCGTCCCGGGTGCGACCTGTCTTTCTCGGGCCTCAAGACGGCGGTGCTGCGCGCGCGCGACGGGCTGGTCAGCGCGCAGGGCGGTTTGCGCACCGCCGATGTCGCGGACCTGTGCGCCGGGTTTCAGGACGCGGTCTCGGACGTGCTGGCTGAGAAGACCCGCCGCGCGCTGTCGGCCTGCTCGTCGCGGCCCGCCGCGCTGGCGGTGGCCGGCGGGGTCGCGGCGAACGGCGTCTTGCGCGCACGGCTGGCCCAGGTGGCGCAGGCGGTGGGCACCGGGTTCTGCGCGCCGCCTCTGAAGCTATGCACCGACAATGCTGCGATGATCGCCTTCGCCGGTCTGGAAGCCTACCGTGCTGGTCACCGCGACGGAATGGACCTTTCCGCGCGCCCGCGCTGGCCGCTGGACGATCGTGCGCCCGCGCTGCTGGGGTCGGGTCGCAAGGGGCCCAAGGCCTGAGGTGCGGGTCCAGCGGCCGGGTCTTGCGGTGCGGCCCGGTTTGGCCGAGGTTGCAGGCCAACCTTGGAGGAGCCCCTGATGTTCTACGCCCTGATCTGCCACGACAAGCTGAACGCGCTCGAGATCCGCAAGGCAAACCGTGCCGACCATCTTGCCTATATCGAAAGCACCGGCGTGGTCGCGCAGGCCGGTCCGCTGCTGGATGCAGAAGGCGGCATGGTTGGGTCCCTCGTCATTCTCGATGTGGCGAACCGGGACGCGGCGCAGTCCTGGGCCGATGGTGACCCTTATGCCAAGGCCGGGTTGTTCGCACAGGTGCAGATCTATCCGTGGAACCGGGTGATCGGGGGATGACGCGGCGCTGGCTGTTCAAGTCCGAACCGTCGGAATGGTCGTGGGACGACCAGCTTAGGCGGGGCGATGCGGGCGAGGAATGGACCGGCGTCCGAAACTACCAGGCGCGCAACTTCATGCGCGACATGGTGCCGGGTGACCTGGGGTTCTTCTATCATTCGCAGAAGGAAAAGGCGGTCGTCGGCATCGTGGAGGTCTGCGCGGCGGCCCATCGCGACAGCAGCACCGATGACGAGCGTTGGGACTGCGTGGACATCCGCGCTGTAAGGTCCCTTCCGGTGCCGGTCACGCTGGCAATGTGCAAGGCGGCCGAAGGTTTGGAAGAGATGGCCCTGATCCGCAGTCCGCGCCTGTCCGTGCAGCCGGTGACTGAGGCCGAGTGGCGGATCGTATGTGCCATGGGCGGTCTGGACGACGCCTGAAACGGCGCCGCGACTGCCGGTTCGCGGGCTGCTGCGGAACGGTGGACGCTGTCGGCGCGGTGGCAAGGGTCTGGCCTCTGGCCAGACCCCGCAACCCGCACACTCGTCACCTGCCAGAACGCTGGCAAGTTTCGTTTTACGGCTAGAGTGTAACGGAGGCCTTAAGGCACCGCACCTTCCGGTTGTGGTCAGATCCCTGGAACGAGGGGCACGCCGCAGGAGGCAAGGGTGGCCAGAAGGCTCAGGATCAGGACTGCTCGCATGGGTTTTCCTTTCTTGTTGAAGCCGAACCTAGCGGCAATGGCATCTGTTGGGAAGCCGCTGGACGCCGGGCGCTGCGATTGGCATGGTCAGGGCCAGCGTCCTGCGGGGCGATCGAGCAACAGACCGGGGGACGAACGAATGCACGGGGACGGCGCGGGGCTTTGGGGATTGATCATCGCGGTGCTGGTCGGCGCTGCTGGCGGCTGGCTGGCCGGGCTGATCGTGGCCGGGGGCGGATTCGGGTTTCTGGGCAACGCGGTGCTGGGGATCATCGGCGCGGTGGTGGCCAGTTACGTGCTGCCTGCGCTGGGTCTGAGCATTGGCGGCGGGCTGATCGGGTCGATCGTGTCCGCCATGATCGGCGCGATCATCGTGCTTGTTGTGATCCGGCTGATCAAGCGGGCCTGATCGGCGCCCAGACATTTGGTCACCGATTGCCTGCCGAAACCGCTGGACCCATCCAAAGGAGAACCATTTGACAAGCGCCGACGGCAGCATCGCGGGAGTGATCGAGGAAATCTCTCCAAACGACCAAATGTTCACAAATCGGGGGGATTATTACCTTGCCGGGCAAAGGGCGTCGGACATTTGCAAACTGGCGTTGTCAGGGAACGCACCAGGCAGGGTGCTCGATTTTCCGTCAGGACACGGGCGGGTCCTGCGCTGGCTGAAACGTGACTATCCGGACGCGGAGTTGCATGCGGCCGAGATCGACCCCGATGCGCTGGAGTTCGTTGAGCGTGTGCTGGGTGCGCACCCTATCCAGTCCACACCGAACTTCGACACGCCGCTGCCGGGGGATCTCGATCTGATTTTCTCGGGATCGCTGTTGACTCACTTGGATGTCTGGCAGTGGGATGCGTTCCTCGGGCGCTGCCTCGAGGCTCTGCGGCCCGGCGGAGTCCTAGTCGCGACCTTTCACGGGAGGATCGCCGGGCTAATGGCTCGCGACGGGCATGAGGTCTTTGGCACGCTTGTGGATACCAAGGCGCTTTACGCCGACTACGCAAGATCGGGGTTTGCTTACCGCAACTACGACGACAGCTGCCCGACCTACGGGTTAACCCTGTCATCCCCGGCGTGGGTTCTCGGTCGGTTGGAAAGGTATCCGCTGGCGCGGGTGGAACTATTGCGGGAAGGGGGCTGGGGCGGCTACCAGGACGTTCTGGCGATTTCGAAGAACGACTGGCCGATGGTCTAAGGCGCGCGCCCCCGTAAGCTCGGCTCGCGGGCGCACGCCCCCGAAAGAAAGCCTCCCGACTAGATTGCCTGCAACGCCTTGACCCCGATCTCTTTCTCGACCCGAGCCTTCATGGCCAGAGCAGCGGCGTGGGACGCGGCGAGCGTGGTGAAATAGGGGATGCGGTCCATCAGCGCGACGTTGCGCATTGAGCGGCTGTCCTCGACCGCCTGCGCTCCTTCGGTGGTGTTCATCACCAGCGCGACGCCCTTGTCCTTCATCACGTCAACGATGTTCGGGCGCCCCTCGTAGACCTTGTTCACGCGGGTGCTGTCCACCCCGTGCTCGGCCAGGTACGCCCGCGTTCCTTCGGTGGCGAGGATGTCGAAGCCGACCTCTCGCAGGGTGCGGGCGGTTTCCACCAGTTGCGCCGTCTTGTCCTCGGGCTTGATCGACAGGAACACGGTGCCCGAAGTCGGCAGGTCAGTCCCGGCCCCCATTTGCGCCTTCAGGAAGGCGAGGTGGAAATCGGCATCCGATCCCATCACCTCGCCGGTGGAGCGCATTTCCGGCCCGAGCAACGTGTCCACGCCCTGGAAACGGGCGAAGGGCAAAACCGCTTCCTTAACCGCGAACCGGTCGGTCGGCATTGCGGGAATATCGAAGCCAGGCAGCTTTTCGCCTGCCATGAGGCGCGCGGCGATGGCGGCGATGGGCGCGCCCACTGCCTTTGCGACGAACGGCACGGTGCGCGAGGCGCGGGGGTTTACCTCGATCAGGTAGATCGCGCCGTCCTTGACCGCGAACTGCACGTTCATCAAGCCGACGACGCCCAGCTTCAGGGCCAGCGCGCGGGTCTGTTCCTCAATCCCCTCGACGATGGCGGGGGGAAGCGAATAGGGTGGCAGCGAACAGGCGCTGTCTCCGGAATGAACACCGGCCTCTTCGATATGCTGCATGATCCCGGCAACATGCACGTCGACGCCGTCGCACAGCGCGTCCACGTCCACTTCGACCGCGCCGGACAGGTAGCTGTCCAGCAGCACGGGCGAGCTGCCCGAGACCACGACCGCCTCGGCGATGTAGCGTTCGAGATGCGCGGTGTCGCGCACGATTTCCATCGCGCGGCCGCCCAGAACATAGGACGGGCGGATCACAAGCGGGTAGCCGATTGCCTCGGCCGCGGCCATCGCCTGCGCGTCCGTGGACGCGATGGCATTGTTGGGCTGCTTCAAGCCAAGGTCATTGACGAGCGTCTGGAACCTCTCGCGGTCCTCGGCAAGGTCGATGGCGTCGGGTGTCGTTCCGAGGATCGGGATGCCCGCCGCTTCCAGACCGCGTGCCAGCTTCAGCGGGGTCTGGCCGCCGAACTGCACGATCACGCCGTGGAGCGTTCCGCGCGATTGTTCCACGCGCAGGATTTCCATGACGTGTTCGAAGGTCAGCGGTTCGAAGTAAAGCCGGTCGGACGTGTCGTAGTCGGTGCTGACCGTCTCGGGGTTGCAGTTGACCATGATGGTTTCATAGCCCGCGTCGGTCAGCGCATAGCAGGCGTGGCAGCAGCAATAGTCGAACTCGATCCCCTGGCCGATCCGGTTGGGTCCGCCGCCGAGGATCACGACCTTCTTGCGGTCGGTCGGTCGGGCCTCGCATTCCACCTCCCCCATGACAGGGCTTTCATAGGTGGAATACATGTAGGGCGTTTGGGCTTCGAATTCGGCCGCGCAGGTATCGATGCGCTTGAACACGGCGGTGACGCCAAGGTTGTGCCGGGCGCGGCGAACCTGGTCCTCGTCGCGGCCCGTGAGCGTGCCGAGCCGGGCATCGGTGAAGCCCAGCATTTTCAGGCGACGCAGCCCTGCCGCATCTAGCGGCAGCCCGGCCTTGCGGATTTCGGCCTCGGTATCGACGATCTCGCGGATCCGGTCGAGGAACCACGGGTCGAAGGCGGTTGCGGCCTGAATGTCGTCATTGCTAAGACCGTGCCGCATCGCCTGTGCGATCAGGCGCATCCGGTCGGGCGTCTGCGCGCTGATCGCCTTGATCACGGCGGCGTGGCGGGTCGCCTCGTCCTCGGCGCCGGGGATCGCGATCTCGTCGAAGCCGGTCAGCCCGGTCTCCATCGATGCGAGCGCCTTCTGCACGCTTTCATGGAAGCTCCGGCCCACCGCCATTGCCTCCCCCACCGATTTCATCGCTGTGGACAGTTCCGCCTTGGCGCCGGGGAACTTCTCGAACGCGAAGCGGGGGATCTTGGTGACGACATAGTCGATCGTCGGCTCGAAGCTGGCGGGCGTGACGCCGGTGATGTCGTTGTCCAACTCGTCGAGCGTGTAGCCCACCGCCAGTTTCGCGGCGATCTTCGCAATGGGAAAGCCGGTCGCCTTCGAGGCCAGCGCCGACGAGCGCGAAACCCGCGGGTTCATCTCGATCACGACCATGCGGCCGTTTTCAGGGTTTATCGCCCATTGCACGTTGGACCCGCCGGTTTCGACGCCGATCTCTCGCAGCACGGCGATGGAGCCGTTGCGCATGATCTGGTATTCCTTGTCGGTCAGCGTCAGCGCCGGGGCGACGGTGATGCTGTCGCCGGTATGTACGCCCATGGGGTCCACGTTCTCGATCGAACAGACGATGATGCAGTTGTCCGCCTTGTCGCGGACGACCTCCATCTCGAATTCCTTCCAGCCAAGCAGCGACTCGTCGATCAGGATCTGCCCGACCGGGGAGGCATCCAGCCCTGTGCGGCAATAATATTCGTAATCCTCGCGGTTGTAGGCCACGCCGCCGCCGGTGCCGCCCAGCGTGAAGGCCGGCCGGATGATCGCGGGCAGACCAATGCTCTCGAGGGCGGCCATGCAGTCGTCCATGTTGTTGGCGATGGTCGCGGCGGGGTTTTCCAACCCGATCCGGTCCATCGCCTCGCGGAACAGCTTGCGGTCCTCGGCCATTTCGATGGCCGTGCGGTTCGCCCCGATCAGCTCCACGTCGAACCGGTCGAGCACGCCCATGTCGGCCAGTTTCAGCGCGGTGTTCAGCCCGGTCTGACCGCCCATCGTGGGCAGAAGCGCGTCGGGCCGTTCCTTTTCGATGATCTTGGCGACCACTTCGGGCGTGATCGGTTCGATATAGGTCGCATCGGCCAGCCCCGGATCGGTCATGATCGTCGCCGGGTTAGAATTGACGAGGATGACGCGATAGCCTTCCTCGCGCAGCGCCTTGCAGGCTTGGGCGCCGGAGTAGTCGAATTCGCAGGCCTGCCCGATGATGATGGGCCCCGCGCCGATGATCATGATGGAGGAGATGTCGGTGCGTTTGGGCATGGCGTCACTTTCTGACCTGAGTGCGGGCAAATCGTCGTGGCTTATAGACAAGAGGCCGCGCGACGCAAGGGATGAAGGCGTGTGAGCGTCCGGCGCGGGCCTGGCGCGAAGCCGGAGCGCGGGCGGGGGTTGCGGCAGCGACTGTCACAAGAATCTGTCACATCCTTGATATGTGTCAATTCAGACTGACACATTGGGGCGTAGCCTTCGGTGAAACCGAGGGAGCCCACCATGCGAATCGTCTTTGTCCATCCGAACTACCGCTCTGGCGGGGCCGAGATCGCCGGGACGTGGCCGCCCGCTTGGGTCGCCTATCTTGCCGGCAGCCTGCGCCGTGCGGGTTTCGACGACATTCATTTCATCGATGCGATGACGGACAACCTGCCCGACGCGGAGGTCGCTAATCGGCTGGCTGCGCTGAACCCAGACGTGGTAGGCACGACCGCGATCACGCCGTCGATCTACAAGGCCGAGGCAGTCCTCGAAATGGCGCGCGATCGCTGCCCGAACGCACTGCGGATGCTGGGCGGGGTGCATGCGACCTTCATGTACAAGCAGGTCCTGTCCGAAGCGCCGTGGATCGACGTGATCGTTCGCGGCGAGGGCGAGGAGATCCTGACCGAGTTGATGCTGGCCGTCCGCGACGGGCGCTGGCCCGCCGACCGCCGCAGCATCAAGGGGCTGGCGTTTCTGGACGGCGACGAGATCGTTGCGACGCAGGCGGCCTCCACGGTCAAGGATCTCGACGGGATCGACCCGGACTGGGAGATCCTCGAGTGGGACAAGTACCAGTACATCCCGCTGGGCACGCGCGTCGCCATCCCGAACATGGCCCGCGGCTGCCCGTTCACCTGTTCGTTCTGCTCGCAATGGAAGTTCTGGCGTGACTACCGCGTGCGCGACCCCAAGAAGGTCGTCGACGAGATCGAAAAGCTGGTGAACGACCACAAGGTTGGTTTCTTCATCCTTGCCGACGAGGAACCCACCATCAACCGCAAGAAGTTCATCGAGTTCTGCGAGGAACTGATCGCGCGCGGTCTGCCAGACAAGGTCAAGTGGGGCATCAACACCCGCGTCACCGACATCTACCGCGACCGCGAGTTGCTCAAGTTCTACCGTAAGGCGGGGCTGGTGCATGTCAGCCTTGGCACCGAAGCCGCAGCGCAGATGAAGCTTGACCAGTTCAACAAGGAAACCCGGGTCGAGGAGAACAAGACCGCGATCCGTCTGCTGCGCGAGGCCGACATCCTGGTCGAGGCTCAGTTCATCGTGGGCCTCGACAACGAGACGAAAGAAACGCTGGACGAAACCTATCGCATGGCTTGGGACTGGCAGCCGGATCTTGCGAACTGGGCAATGTACACGCCCTGGCCCTTCACGCCGCTGTTCCAGGAGCTGAAGGACAAGGTCGAGGTGTTCGACTTCTCGCGCTACAATTTCGTGACGCCCATCATGAAGCCAAAGGCGATGGAGCGGGGCGAGTTGCTGGATGGCGTGATGAACAACTACCGGCGCTTCTACATGCGCAAGGCGCTGTTCCACTATCCCTGGCGTGGCACCGGGTTCCGGCGGCGGTATCTTCTGGGGTGCCTGAAGGCGTTCATGAAGGCCGGTTTCGCGCGGACATTCTACGACCTCGGGAAAGTCGGCTACACCGGGCCGCAATCGAAGAACCGGCTGGACTTCCATTTCGACGAGACGCGCACCATCGCCGAGGCGCAGATGGAGGATTGGGAGGCCAGCGCCGACAAGGCCGCCCGTGCCGCCGAACGCCGCGAAGCGCTGCGCGCGCAGGGCAAGGCCCGTGCCGCCGAACGGACCGCGAATTTTCGGATGCCGAACGGCGCCGAGATCAAGGCCTGCGGCGGAGGGGATCAGCAGATGACCGAGGCGGAACAGGAAGCGGTCTGATGGACGGGACCGCCCGCGACCTGCTGGACCACGACAGTGGGGCTGGCAGCGGCGGCGGCGCGAAGATCGGCCCGAACGCGCTGCTGCAACTGGTGCCCGTGCTGGACCGCGTCGGCGGAACAGAGTTGCGCGGCCATCTCTTCGCCAGCGGCGGTGTGTTCGAGTTGCCCGATGGCAGCGCGATGATAGACGAGATGCCGGTCGCGCGGGTGCATCAGGCGATGCGGCGTGAACTGGCCGACCTTGCGCCGGCGCTGGCTTGGGCCGCGGGAAAGCGCACCGGCGACTACATCCTCGTGAACCGCATCCCGCGCGCGGCGCAATACCTGCTGCACCTTCTCCCCGCGCGGCTGGCGGTGCCTATGCTGACACGGGCGATCGCGCGCCACGCCTGGACCTTCGCGGGCTCTGGACGATTCTCGGTAAAGGGCGGCGCGATGCCGGTGTTCGAGATCGCGGACAACCCCATGGTCCGTGGCGAGTTCGGCGCGCATCCGGTTTGCCACTGGCACGCGGCCGTGTTCGAGCGGTTGTTCACGCGCCTGATCGACCCCGCCTTCCGTTGCGAAGAAACCGCCTGCTGCGCCGCCGGCGCCCCCGCCTGCCGGTTCGAGATGCGCCTGATCGCCCCCGCGCCTTGACTTCCCTGCCCATGCGCGGTGTATCGGCGCGAACCTTTCGCAGCCGGGACAAACGCCATGCACGCCTATCGCAGCCAGACCTGCGCCGAGTTGAACAAGGCCCATGTGGGCCAGCAGGTCCGCCTGTCGGGCTGGGTGCACCGGGTGCGCGACCATGGCGGGGTCCTGTTCATCGACCTGCGCGACCACTACGGTATCACGCAGGTTCTTGCCGACAGCGACAGCCCGGTGTTTGCCGAGGTGGAAAAGGTCCGCTCCGAATGGTGCATCCGGATCGACGGCACGGTTAAGGCGCGCGACGAAAGCCTGGTGAACCCGAAGCTGCCCACCGGCGAGATCGAGGTCTATATCCGCGACATGGAGGTGCTTGGCGCGGCCGAAGAACTGCCGCTGCCGGTGTTCGGGGACCAAGAATATCCGGAAGAAACCCGCCTGAAGTATCGCTATCTCGATCTGCGCCGCGACAGCCTGCACGCCAATATCATGCTGCGCAGCAACGTGGTGCGGTCGATCCGCAACCGGATGTGGGACAGCGGCTTCACCGAGTTCCAGACCCCGATCATCACCGCCTCCAGCCCCGAGGGCGCGCGCGACTTTCTCGTGCCGTCGCGGCTGCATCCCGGCAAGTTCTACGCGCTGCCGCAAGCGCCGCAGCAGTTCAAACAGTTGATCATGGTGTCGGGGTTCGACCGGTATTTCCAGATCGCGCCCTGTTTCCGCGACGAGGACCCGCGCGCCGACCGCTCGCCCACCGACTTCTACCAGCTGGATCTGGAAATGAGCTTCGTGACCCAGCAGGACGTGTTCGATGCGATCCAGCCGGTGATCGCGGGCGTGTTCGAGGAGTTCGGCAAGGGCCGAAAGGTCGATGCCGAGTGGCCGCAGATCTCGTATCGCGATGCGGCCCTGTGGTATGGCACCGACAAGCCCGACTTGCGCAATCCGATCAGGATGCAGATCGTGTCGGACCACTTCCGCGGCTCGGGCTTCGCGATCTTCGCCAAGCTGCTGGAACAGGACGGGACCGAGATCCGCGCGATTCCGGCGCCGGGTGGCGGCAGCCGCAAGTTCTGCGACCGGATGAACAAGTTCGCACAGGAACAGGGCCTGCCGGGCATGGGCTACATTTTCTGGCGGGACGGGGCGGACGGCATGGAAGCCGCTGGCCCGCTGGCCAAGAACATCGGACCTGAACGGACCGAAGCGATCAGGTCGCAGCTTGGCCTTGGTGTCGGTGACGCGGCCTTCTTCCTTGGCGGCAAGCCCAAGGCATTCGAGGCCGTCGCGGGCCGCGCGCGCACCGTGATCGGCGACGAGTTGGGCCTGACCGACAAGGACCGGTTCGCCTTTACGTGGATCGTCGATTTCCCGATCTACGAGAAGGACGAGGAAACCGGCCGGATCGATTTCGAACACAACCCGTTTTCCATGCCGCAGGGCGGGATGGAGGCGCTGGAAGGCGATCCGCTGGAGGTGCTGGGCTTCCAGTACGATCTGGCGTGCAACGGGTACGAACTGGTGTCCGGCGCGATCCGGAACCATCGCCCCGAGATCATGTTCAAGGCGTTCGAGATCGCGGGCTACGGTCGCGAAGAGGTGGAAAAACGCTTCGGCGGCATGGTCAACGCGTTCAAGTACGGCGCGCCGCCGCACGGGGGCTGTGCCGCCGGGATCGACCGGATGGTGATGCTGCTCGCGGATGAGGCGAACATCCGCGAGGTCATCATGTTCCCGATGAACCAGCGTGCCGAAGACCTGATGATGGGCGCCCCTTCTGAGCCCACGAACGAGCAGTTGCGCGAATTGAGCCTGCGGGTGATCGAGGCCGGGAAGTGACGCAGCTGGCGGGTGGCTGGACAGGCTGCCCGCCCCTTCCAGCGACCCCGCTGGACGGACGGTCGGTGCGCTGCGTGCCGCTCGATTCCGCCCATGCGGGCGGGCTGTCCAAGGCCTTTTCCGGCGCCGTGCGCAACTGGGACTGGTTGCCCTACGGCCCGCTGGACCTGTCCGGATGGCAGGGCTGGATCGACTGGGCAAAGGCGCAGCCGGACACGATTTTCTTCACTGTCTGTCCGCTGGGAACCGGCGCGCCGTCGGGCATCGCGTCGTTTCTCAGGATCACCCCGGCCCACGGCGTCGCCGAGATCGGGCATCTGAATCTTGCCCCTTGTCTGCAGGGCAGCCGCGCGGCGACAGAGGCGCTGACGCTGATGATGGGGCGGGTGTTCGAGGCGGGCTACCGGCGCTGCGAATGGAAATGCAACGCGGCCAATCTTGCCTCGCGCCGGGCGGCCCAGCGGCTGGGCTTCGGCTTCGAAGGAGTGTTCCGCCAGCACCAGGTGGTGAAGGGCGCGAATCGCGACACCGCGTGGTTTTCTGTGTTGGACGGCGAATGGCCCGCGCTGTCGGATGCCTTCGCGCGCTGGCTGGACGACAGGAATTTCGGGCCGGACGGGGCGCAGCAGACGGCCCTTTCGGCCATGACGCGGCCGCTTCTGGCGGGGCGTGACCCGGCGCTGGCAGGGTAAATTCCTCAAATTTTATCTGTTAAGCCTGAATTAGTCCGGGCGCCTTAGTCCTGACACCAATCAAGGATACTGGTGCAGAAAGGCGCAGGCATGTCGATTTCCTCTTCGTTGAATGCGGGGGTCATGGGGCTCAAGGCGAATGCCAGCAAGCTCAGCGTGATTTCAGACAACATCGCGAACTCCGCGACCTACGGCTACAAGCGGTCGGAAGCGGATTTTCATTCGATGGTGATCGGCGGCCAGGGCGGCTCCTATTCCGCCGGCGGGGTTCGCACCACGACGCAGAAGCTGATCAGCGACCGCGGATCGCTGGTCGGGACAAGCAACTCCACCGATATCGCCGTGCGGGGGCGCGGGATGATCCCGGTAACCTCCGAGAGCGCGGTGCGCGTGGGCAACGGCGATGTGCCGATGATGCTGCAGACCACCGGCTCCTTCCGCACGGACCAGGACGGGTATCTGAAAAGCGCGACCGGGCTGATCCTGATGGGCTGGCCCGCGGCCGATGACGGCACCATCCCTAACTATCCCCGCGATACCCCTGCCGGGCTGGAACCCATCCAGTTGAACGTCAACGAATTCGTTGGTGAGCCGACCACCAGGATGGAAGTGATCGCCAACCTGCCGGCAACAAGTACGAAGCCGGGCGCGCCGGGCGACGTGGAAAACCTTTCGATCGAGTATTTCAACAATGTCGGCACCTCCGAGAATGTGGGTGTCAGCTTCACGCCGACCGTTCCGGCCAATCCGGGCGACCCTGCATCGAACGAATGGACGATGCAGGTCACCGACAGCGCGCAGGGCGGGGCGGTGATCGGGGAATACCGGATCATCTTCAACGATTCGCGCGCCGCGGGCGGCACGATTGCATCGGTGACGGCCCTGTCAGGTGGACCCTACGACCCCGCGACCGGCAGCTTTTCGGTCAACGTCGCCAGCGGCCCGATGGACATTGCCATTGGCGTGCCCGGCAGCAGCCAGGGGCTGACGCAATTGTCCGATTCCTTCTCGCCGGTGGTGATCAACAAGGACGGGTCTCCTGTGGGCAACATGGTTTCGGTGGATATCGATCCGAACGGCATGGTGATCGCCATGTACGACAATGGCGCCGTGCGCACCGTCTATCAGGTGCCGCTGGTGGATATGCCCAATCCCGACGGGCTGATCGCCCTCGACAGCCAGACCTACCAGATCTCGAACGAAAGCGGTGCCTATTTCATGTGGGACGCAGGGGACGGTCCGACCGGTGATTTGATCAACTACGCCCGCGAGGAATCGACCACCGATGTCGCGACCGAACTGACCGACCTGATCCAGACCCAGCGCGCATATTCGTCGAACGCCAAGGTGATCCAGACCGTCGACGAGATGCTGCAGGAAACCACCAACATCAAGCGGTGAACCGTCGAAAGGGGCTGAGCCATGTCTATAACCGGCGCAATGAATACGGCTCTGTCCGGGCTTGCCGCGGCCAGCCGCGGCGCCGCGACCGTGTCGAGCAATCTCGCCAACGCGACAACCGACGGATACGCCCGGCGCGAACTGGAACTGACCGCGCGTGCCGACACGGGCGGCGTGCTGGTCACCGGCGAAGTGCGGATCGTCGACCGGACGTTGCTGACCGACCGGCGCGGCGCTGACGCTGAGGTCGCGCTCGGTCGGGCCCAGGTCGAGTTCCTCGCTTCGGTGCAGGCTGTCATCGGGGAGCCGGGAAGTCCGTCGTCGCTGTCTGGCCTCGTGGCCGACCTTGAAACCGCGCTTGTCGCAGCGGCAGCCGAGCCGGCGTCGGGTGCGATCCTGGAACAGGCGGTCGGCCGTCTCGACCATCTCGTTGCGCGCATCGGCGAGACAGCGGGCGCGATCCAGCTGGAACGCGGGCGCGCCGACGCCGCCATCGGCGAGGCCGTCGCGCAACTGAACGCGGATCTCGCGCAACTCGAAACGTTCAACGACGATATTCGCCGTGCCACCGTGCGCGGCGGCGACGTCGGCGGGCTGGCGGACCAGCGCCAGCTTCTGATCGACCGAATCTCGGAAATGGTGCCGGTTCGCGAGGTGGATCGCGGACGCGGCGTGGTTGCCCTTCTGACGGAAGGCGGGGTGCTGATGGACGGGCCCGCGCCGGTGATCGGCTTCCAGACCACTGGCACAGTGACCGAGTTTCACAGCCTCGCTGGCGGCACGCTGTCCGGGCTTACCGTCAATGGTGCGCAGATCGACCTTGGCCGTGATCGTCATCTGCTGTCCGGCGGGCGGCTCGAGGGGCTTTTCAACGTGCGCGATGCGCAAGCGCCCATGGCGCAGGAGCGGCTTGACGGATTCGCGCGTGACCTGCTGGAAAGGTTCGAGGCGTCAGGTGTCGATCCGACGCTTGCGCCAGGCGCACCCGGGCTCCTCACCGATGCCGGAGCGGCCTTCCAGCCCGTGGACGAGGTCGGGCTGTCGCGGCGGCTTGCGCTCAATGTCGCTGCCGATCCGGAACAGGGGGGCGCCGCATGGCGTCTGCGGGACGGGCTTGGGGCGACCGTGCCCGGCGAGGCGGGGCAAGCCGCGGGACTGCACCGGCTGACCGATGCCCTGTCGTCGTTTCGCGACCCCGCATCCGGCGGGTTCGCGCCCGGCTTGCGGACTGCCGCTGGATTGGCCGCTGACGTGCTGAGCGCGATCGGCATTGCGCGGGATGCGCTCGACCAGGAAACTGCCCATGCCTCGGCCCGCGCCTCCGCCCTGTCGGACGGGCTCATGCGCGATGGCGTGGACAGCGACGCCGAAATGCAGCGGCTGCTGCTGATCGAGCAGGCCTACGCTGCCAACGCCAAGGTCATTTCCGCATCACAGGCGATGCTCGACATGCTGATGGAGATCTGAACGTGAAACTGGCCAATATCGGGGACATGGCACAGGCGACGACGCTGCGCCGCGACACGGTCGCCGTCAAGAACGACCTGAACCGCCTGACGCAGGAGCTGAACTCCGGGCAGAAAGCGGACTTGCAGTCCGCCTTTTCCGGGCGCTTTGCACCGCTGGCAGGGCTGGACCGCAGCCTGCAGCTCAATGCGGGTTACCTGACAAGCAACGCTGCCGCCACGCGCATCGCGGACGGTCAGCAGACGGCGCTCGCCAGCCTGCAGGACACGCTCATGGCGGCGGGTCCGGAATTTCTGAAGGTCGCCTCCGGCGGCGAGGCAACGCAACTCGCGGTCACCACAGCCAATGCCGGGCGCCAGTTCGAGCAGATTGTCGGTGCCCTGAACTCCCGGATCGGGCAGCAGAGCCTGTTCGCCGGCGAGGCCACCGACGGTCCGGCGCTTGCTCCGGCCAGGGTTATCCTCGCGGCGCTGGACGCGGCGCTGGTCGGCGCTGTCGGTCCCGGTGCCATCGACGCCGCCGCGCGGGCCTGGTTTGACACGCCGGGCGGCGGCTTCGAAACAGTCGCCTATGTCGGCTCCGCCCGCGCGCGGGCCGGGCTGGATATCGCAGAGGGAGAGCGCGAGACTCTCGCGATCTCGGCACTTGAACCAGGACTGCGCGATGCGCTGCGCGGGCTCGCGGTCACCGCGTTGATGGATCGCGGTCTTCTGGCGGGCGACACGCCTGGCCAGAAGGAGCTTCTGAGCCGGATGGGCGAGACGCTGGTCGGCGCCACCGACAAGGTCACCGCTTTGCGCGCCGGTCTTGGCTTCTCGCAGGAACGGATCGACACCGCCCGCGCAAGATCCGAGGCCGAGGCGACCGGGCTGCGTCAAGCGCGAGCCGCATTGGTCGAGGCGGATCCCTACGAGACCGCGATGCTTCTGCAGCAGGTGCAGGCGCAGCTGGAGACGATCTATACCGTCACCGCGCGCGTATCTGGCCTGTCGCTCGCCGCGTTCCTGCGATGACCCGTCTTGTCTTCGCTCTGCTCGCGGGTCTTGCCGCGATGGTCGGACCCTGTGCCGCCGTAGCGAACGAGATCCGGCTGAAGGATCTCGTCGAATTCGACGGTGTGCGTGGCAACGATCTTGTCGGTTATGGGCTCGTCGTGGGGCTGAACGGCACTGGCGACGGGCTGCGCAATTCGCCATTCACCGAAGAGATCATGGCTAACATCCTGGAACGACTCGGGGTTAACGTCAGCGGCGAGCAGTTTCGCCCCAAGAACGTCGCCGCGGTGTTCGTGACGGCGAGCCTGCCGGCGTTTTCGCGCGTCGGGGGGCAGATCGATGTAACTGTTTCGGCCATCGGGGATGCCAAAAGCCTTTTAGGCGGCACGCTGATCATGACACCGCTGAACGCCGCCGACGGGCAGATCTATGCTGTCGCGCAGGGCACGGTGATCGCCGGTGGCGCGACCGCGGAAGGCGAGGGGGCAACCGTGACCGAAGGCGTGCCCACCTCGGGAGTGATCCCGTCCGGCGCGCGGGTCGAGCGCGAGGTCGATTTCGACTTCACCAGCCTCACGTCGTTGCGGCTTGGCCTGCGCAATCCGGATTTCACCACCGCGCTGCTGATCGAACAGGTCATCAACGCACGCTTCGGGCGTGGCGTTGCAGAAGCTCTGGATTCGGGAACGGTCCGCTTTGATCTGTCGGCAACACGGGTGGGCAGCCCCGCGCGGGCCATCGCCGAGGTGGAAAACCTCAGGGTCGAACCGCAGCGCAAGGCACGTGTCGTCGTCGACCAGCGCTCGGGAACAATCGTAATGGGCGACGAGGTGAGGATCAGCCGGGTCGCCGTTTCGCAGGGCAACCTGACCCTTCGCGTGCAGGAGGACCCGCTCGTCGTGCAGCCCAACCCGTTTGCCAATGGTCAGACCGTGGTCGTTCCGCGCACCAATGTGGGCATCAACGAGGAGGACGGGACCGGCCTTGCCGAGGTTCCAGCGGGCACGACGCTGGCCGAGGTGATCGAGGGGCTGAACGCACTCGGCGTGTCACCGCGCAACATGATCGATATCCTCAAAAGCATAAAGGCGGCCGGAGCGCTGCACGCGGAGTTCATCGTTCGCTAGCGGCGGCGGTGCTGGAACACGACAGCGCGCACGAAGCAAGCAGGCCTCCAAGCTCGTCGCCCGCCGTCCCTGCGAGGATGGGGCGCCGAGGCAACTCGGGCGGCCGACCCTGTCGGTCGGCGCCGGCAAAAGCGTCCCTACCCCTCAGCCAGTACCGATCCGGCCAGATAGAGCGAGCCGCAGATCAGTACGCGCGCATGGGGCGTCTCTCGTGCGACCGACTCCAGCGCGGCGGCGACGCTGTCGGCTTCGATGGCGTCCAGCCCGGGTGCACGTGCCGCGGCCGCGGTGTCGCCCGCCGCAAGAGTTGCAGGAGCATCCGGGATCGGAACAGCGATCAGCCTTTCTGCCACCCCGGCCAACGGTCGCAGGTAACCGCCGATGTCCTTGGTGTTCAGCATCCCGCACACAAGCACAGTCGGTCGGGGCGGCAGGCCCGCCAGAACTGCCGCGATGGCGCGCCCCGCGTCGGGATTGTGTCCACCGTCCAGCCAAAGTTCCAGTCCCGGGTGCCTCCGCGCGAACGCGTGGGTGCTGAGCCGTTGCATCCTTGCTGGCCAATCCGCGCGCGATACTGCCCCGTCCAGCGCGGTATCGGGTTGTCCCAGGTGGCGCAGGATCGCGATCGCCATCCCAGCATTGCCCAGCTGATGCGCACCCGGCAGCACTGGAAGCGGCAGATCCCGCAACCCGGTTTCATCCTGGTAGACCAGGCGGTCGCGTTCGCGCGTCACGTGCCAGTGCTGGCCGTGCACGAGAAGCGGCGCGCCGACGCGCGCGGCCTGCGCTTCGATAACCTCGAGCGCTTCGTCCTGCTGCGGCCCGATCACCGCCGTCACTCCGCGCTTGAGGATCCCGGCCTTCTCGAAGGCGATGGCGGCCAGCGTGTCGCCAAGGAACTGTTCGTGGTCCATCGATACGGGGGTGATGACGCAGGCCGCCGGCCTGTCCACCACATTGGTCGCATCGAGCCGCCCGCCCAGGCCGACCTCCAGCAGCGTCCAGTCCGCGGGGCGGCGCGAGAAGGCCAACAAGGCGGCGACCGTGGTGATCTCGAAATAGGTGATCGGGTCCGGCCCGTTCGCGGCGAGGCATTCGTCCAGCAGCGCCGTCAGGTCCGCTTCGCCGATAAGATCGCCGGCAAGGCGGATGCGTTCGTGGAACCGCACGAGATGGGGCGAAGTGTAGACATGGCAGCTCTGGCCCGCCGCCTCCAGCCCGGCGCGCAGCATCGCCACCGTCGATCCCTTGCCGTTTGTGCCTGCCACATGGATCACCGGCGGCAGGGCGCGTTCGGGATGATCCAGTCGGCCCAGCAGCCGCCAGACCCGATCGAGGACAAGGTCGATCACCTTGGGATGCAGCGACATCATCCGGTCAAGAAGGATGTCAGACCCAGCCTGCGTCACGGCTGCCCGCCGTTGCTGGGCTCTGCGGGGGTCGGCGGGTCGGGTTGGGGTGCGGGCCCCGGCGGCGGCAATTCCCCCTTGATCGCGGGGGGCTGGCGCATCAGCAGGCGGATGATCGTGATCAACTCGTCGCGCAAATCCCTACGGGCGGTCACGCGGTCCAGCATCCCGTGCTCCAGCAGGTATTCGGCGCTCTGGAATCCTTCGGGCAGCTTCTCGCGGATCGTCTGTTCGATCACGCGCGGGCCCGCGAAGCAGATCAGTGCGCCCGGCTCGGCGATCTGGATGTCGCCCAGCATCGCGTAGCTTGCCGTCACACCACCGGTCGTCGGATGCGTCAGAACCACGATATAGGGAAGCCCGGCCTCGCGAAGCATCTGAACGGCCACAGTGGACCGCGGCATCTGCATGAGCGACAGGATGCCTTCCTGCATACGGGCGCCGCCGGCCGCCGCGAAGACGATGAACGGGGTGCGCCGCTTCAGCGCGCGTTCCGCTCCGGCGACAAGAGCGTTGCCCACATGCATGCCCATCGACCCGCCCATGAAGGCGAAGTCCTGGCAGGCGGACACGACGGGGGATCGGCCGATCTCGCCTTCTACCACAAGCATCGCCTCGGTCTCGCCGGTCTTCTTCTGCGCCGCGCGCATCCGTTCGGGATAGCGTTTCTGGTCACGGAACTGCAGCGGGTCCGCCAGCGGCGCGGGAACCGCGACCTCGCTGTAGATCCCGTTGTCAAACAGCCGGTCGAAGCGATCGCGCGGCGAGATGTTCATGTGATGCCCGCAGTTCATGCAGACATTCAGGCTGTCGGCCAGTTCGCGGTGGAACAGCATGGTTCCGCAGCTGTCGCATTTTGTCCACAGATTTTCCGGCACTTCCCGCCGCGAGAACAACGAGTTGATCGTGGGGCGAACGTAGTTGGAAATCCAGTTCATCGGGCCTGCCTTGCGACGGTTTGCGCCGAGATAAGCCCGGCAGGCCGGAATTGCAATCAGTCCGGCAGGCGGCTGCGCAGGATCAGCCATGCCAGAACCAGCGGCAAGGTGCTGACCAGCAGCAACATTGGAGCGGTGGCCAGATCTTCCAGACCTGTCGTGCTGACCCGCAGTGACAGACCGGTGATGCTGCCCGGCGTGCCAAGCAACAGAAGCCCGACCGCATTGTTGGCGAAATGCATCCCCCAGGCCAGCCCCAGTCCGCCTGAGCGCGCGGTCAGGTCGGCGGCCACAAGCCCGAACAGCACCGCGCCCACGACCATCAGCGGCGCGGCAGCCCCCAGCCGCCCCGGATCGAGGTGCAGCAGTCCGAACAGCAGCGCGGGCAGCCCGGCCCAAACCAGCGGGCTCCGCACCCGAGCGGCGAGTTGCTGCATAAGGTAGCCGCGGAACAGCGTCTCTTCGGCGAGGGTCTGCACGGCCACTCCGGCAAGCCCCGGCAGCAGCGCAAGCGCCCAGACTTGGGGCGGCAGGTTCGGCCGCGTGGCGCCCAGCAGCACGGTCGCGGCCAGTAGCGGCGCGAAGACCGCGAAGGTCACGCCCGCCCCGCGCGCCGCCTGCCGCAGCGGGCGCGCGCCCATCAGACTGCCGGGGCCACGTCTGTGCAGCAGCCGCGCGGCGAGAGCGACACCTGCCAGCAGCGGCAGGAAGCTTGCCAGCAGCCACAGCGCGCTGGCCGGTGTGCTGGCCACGGCCAGCTTGCCTGTCCAAAGCCCCGCCGCATCCGGCCCAGCCAGCGCCGATACTGCCGTGAAGGTGGCTGCCAGTGCGGCGGCTTGCACGCAGATCACAAGTACCAGCCCAAGCGCCAACCGCCAGACGGCCGGGCGGGCGCGGGCGGGCGCCACAAACCGCGCCAACTGCCGGGCATGGCGCGGCGGGCGCAGGCCGCGCGGGCGGCTGGCAGAAGGGGGGCGGCGTGCTGTCATAGACGCGCAACATGGCACGTTTGCGCCGCGCCGCAAGACCGCCGGTGAAACTGCCGTGGCCTGTTTCGCTTGCGCCGGTGCGCCTGCTTGCCTATTCCCGGTCTGACAAAAATCTCGCGGAGGATCCGATGCTCAAGCGCCCGTTCGACAAGTCGAAACTGCCCAGCCGTCATGTGACCGAGGGCCCGCAGCGCGCGCCGCACCGGTCCTATTACTACGCGATGGGACTGAGCGAGGACGAGATCAATCAGCCCTTCGTAGGCGTCGCCACTTGCTGGAACGAGGCCGCGCCCTGCAACATCGCGCTGAACCGTCAGGCGCAGGCGGTGAAGATGGGCGTCAAGACGGCCAGCGGCACCCCGCGCGAGTTCACAACCATCACGGTGACCGATGGCATCGCCATGGGCCACGAAGGCATGCGCTCGTCGCTTGCCTCGCGCGAGGCCATCGCCGACACCGTCGAGCTGACGATGCGGGGCCATTCCTACGATGCGCTCGTGGGTCTTGCGGGCTGCGACAAGTCGCTGCCGGGGATGATGATGGCCATGGTGCGGCTGAATGTGCCGTCTGTCTTCGTCTATGGCGGCTCGATCCTGCCGGGACGGCTCGACGGCAAGGACGTGACCGTCCAGGACGTCTTCGAGGCCGTGGGCCAGCACCAGGCCGGCAATTACAGCGACGAACAGCTTGCCGTTCTGGAGCGGGTCGCCTGCCCCTCGGCAGGTGCCTGCGGCGGCCAGTTCACGGCGAACACCATGGCCTGCGTTTCCGAGGCGATCGGGCTCGCGCTGATGAATTCCTCCGGTGCGCCGGCGCCTTACGAGAGCCGCGACCAGTATGGCGAGGCCTCCGGCGTGGCTGTGATGAACCTCGTGGAAAAGAACATCCGCGCTCGGGATGTGGTGACCCGCAAGGCGCTCGAGAACGCCGCGCGCGTGGTGGCCTGCACCGGCGGGTCCACGAATGCCGGGCTGCACCTACCCGCGATCGCGCACGAGGCCGGGATCGACTTCTTCCTCGATGACGTGTGCGAGATCTTCCGCGACACCCCCTATTTCGTGGACCTCAAGCCCGGCGGCCAGTTCGTCGCGAAGGACCTCTACGAAGCGGGTGGTGTGCCGGTCGTTCTGAAGGAACTGCGTCGCGCCGGGCTGATCCACGAGGACTGCATGACAGCGTCCGGCCACGCCATCGGCGAAGAACTGGACAAGATCGAGCGCGAGGCGGATGGCCGCGTGATCTACCCGGTGGACAAGCCGATCACCAAGACGGGCGGCGTCGTTGGCCTGAAGGGCAATCTCGCGCCCGAAGGGGCCATCGTTAAGGTTGCCGGCATGTCCGAGGCCGAGCAGGTATTCACCGGCCCCGCCCGCGTCTTCGAAAGCGAGGAAGAGGCTTTCGCGTCCGTAAAGGCGCGCGGTTACGAGGAAGGCGAGGTTCTGGTGATCCGCAACGAGGGACCGGCGGGTGGCCCCGGCATGCGCGAGATGCTGGCCACCACCGCCGCGCTGTCCGGGCAGGGCATGGGCAAGAAGGTCGCGCTGATCACCGACGGGCGCTTTTCCGGCGCGACGCGCGGCTTCTGCGTGGGCCATGTCGGCCCGGAATCGGCGCATGGCGGCCCGATCGCCCTGCTGCGCAATGGGGACATGATCACCATCGACGCGATCAAGGGTGAACTGTCTGTCGCGCTGTCCGAGGACGAGCTTGCGGACCGTCGTGCCAACTGGGCCGGGGCACGGCCGACCAACTACGCGTCGGGCGCGCTTTGGAAGTACGCCCAGCTTGTCGGCCCGACCTACAAGGGCGCGGTGACCCATCCTGGCGCCACCGCCGAAACCCATGTCTATGCCGATATCTGACCGTCCGTCGGTCCGGCCTGCCGCCGTCGCGCGGTGGGCCGCCTTCGGGCTGGCGGGGCTCGCGCTGTCGGGCTGCCTGCCCCCCGGCGGATCGCTTGCCTTTCGCCAGGGCAGCGCGGCGGTCCATGCCGTGCGCGTTTCGGACAACGACGTGACCATAGCCGGGCCTAAGGGCTATTGCGTCGATCCCACATCCTCGCGGGAGCGGCCCGCCGGGTCCTTCGTGATGCTGGGCAGTTGCGCGACCCTGCGCGGGGCGGGCGAAGGGCCGGGAAAGCCCGCTGTGCTGACGGCGCTCGTCTCACCGCGCAGCGACCCGCCGCTGGTGCCTGATCCGGCCCAGCTTGAACGGTTCTTCCGGTCCGATGCGGGTCACGCGGCGCTGGCCCATGACGGCAATGCGGACAGTGTGACCCTGCTGAGCATCGTGGCCGAAGGACCGGTGCTGTATCTCAAGCTGCGCGACCGCAGCACCGGCCGCCCCGCCGACCTGAGCGACGTGGCCTGGCGCGCGATCTTCCCGCTGGCGGACCGGCTGGTCGCGCTGTCCGTGACCGGCCATGACGACCTGCCAGTGGCAGATACCGACATGCGTCGCACGCTGGACCGTTTCGTCGCCGCCGTGATGGCCGCCAACGCCGGCCCCGAGGGCGAACGCGACACCTGACGCGTCCTGGCCTGCTCCGGGGCGCCGTGACGCCGCGTTGGCCGTGACAAGCGGCGCTGCGCTTGGCATCTGTGCCGCAGCTTTGAGGGAGGCGCCGCGATGACCCCATACCCCAACCTTCTGGCCCCGCTGGATCTGGGCCACGTGACGCTGCCGAACAGGGTGCTCATGGGCTCCATGCACACCGGGCTGGAGGAACTGGGAGACTGGTCGCGCGTCGCTGCCTTCTATGCCGAACGGGCGCGCGGCGGCGCCGGTCTGATCGTGACCGGCGGCGTGGCGCCAAACCCGGAAGGCGCGGTGTTCAAGGGCGCAGCCGCCATGACCGGCGCCGCGGACGTGGCCCATCACCGCCCGGTGACGGACGCTGTGCACGCTGCGGGTGGGCGCATCGCCATGCAGATCCTCCATGCGGGGCGCTATGCCTACAGTCCGGATTGTGTCGCGCCCTCGGCGGTGAAATCGCCGATCTCGCCCTTCCCTCCGCGCGAACTGGACGAAGACGGAATCGAAGAGCAGATCGCCGATATCGCCCGTGCAGCCGCGCTGGCCCGCGAGGCGGGCTATGACGGGGTGGAGGTGATGGGATCGGAGGGGTATTTCCTCAACCAGTTCCTCGTGACCCACACCAACCGCCGCACCGACCGCTGGGGCGGCAGCTATGAGAACCGGATGCGCCTGCCGGTGGAAGTCGTGCGACGTGTGCGGCAGGCGGTGGGGCAGGACTTCATCGTCATTTACCGGCTGTCGATGATCGACCTCATCCCGAACGGGTCCACCTGGCCCCAGGTCGTGCAACTCGCCAAGGCCATCGAGGCAGCGGGCGCGAGCCTGATCAATACAGGCATCGGCTGGCACGAAGCGCGTATCCCGACCATCGCCACAAGCGTGCCGCGCGCCGCTTTTTCGTTTGTGACAAGGAAGTTGATGGGGCAGGTGGGGATCCCGCTGATCACCTCGAACCGGATCAACACCCCACAATGCGCCGAGGACGTGCTGGCGGATGGCTGCGCCGACATGGTGTCAATGGCGCGGCCATTCCTGGCCGATCCGGACTTTGTCGCCAAGGCGGCGGCGGGGCGGGCGGCCGACATCGCACCTTGCATCGCATGCAACCAGGCCTGCCTCGATCACACGTTTTCGGGCCGGGTCAGCTCCTGCCTCGTCAACCCGCGCGCCTGCCACGAAACCGAGATCCCGACCGGCCCTGCAGCCCGGGCACGGAGCGTCGCGGTGGTGGGGGCGGGCGCCGCCGGTCTGGCGACGGCGATCACCGCCGCCGAACGCGGCCATGCCGTGACCCTGTTCGAAGCGTCTGACCGGATCGGCGGGCAGCTCAATCTGGCGCGTCAAGTGCCCGGAAAGGAAGAGTTTCATGGGCTGGTCGACTGGTTTGCCCACCGCGTGCAGGCCACCGGGGTCACGCTGCGTCTGGGCGCTGTGGCAGCGCCGGGCGATCTTGCAGGCTTCGACGAGGTGGTGATCGCAACCGGGGTCAGGGCGCGCGATCCGGGCATTCCGACCGCGCCGGATGCTCATGTGATCGGGTATGCCGACCTCCTCTCCGGCCGGGCCGAAGCCGGCGCGCGCGTTGCCGTCGTGGGCGCTGGCGGCATCGGGTTCGACGTTTCTGAATATCTTGTGCATCAAGGGGTTAGTCCCGCCGAGGACCTGGCACTCTGGTGTCGTGAATGGGGCGTTGCCGACCCCGAGGCGGCGCAAGGCGGGCTGGCGCCGGGTGGCCCGTGCCCGGCCGCGGCGGCGCGGCAAGTCACCTTGCTGCAGCGCAAGGCCGAAAAGCCTGGCAAGCGGCTGGGCAAGACGACCGGCTGGATTCACCGCGCCAGCCTGAAGATGAAGGGCGTGCGGATGCTGGCGGGTGTTGAGTATAAACGCATTACGAGCAAGGGCCTGGAGATCGTGCAGGACGGCGCGCCGGTGCTGGTCGAGGCCGACACGGTCGTGCTGTGCGCGGGGCAGGAGAGCGAGGTCGCGCTGGCCGAGACGCTGCGGGCGCAGGGCGTCGCGGTCCATGTGATCGGCGGTGCGGCGTTGGCGGCGGAACTCGATGCCAAGCGCGCCATCGACGAGGGCGTGCGGCTAGCGGCGAGCTTCTGAGCGACCCAAATACGCCGTGGGAATCGTGTAGGAATTCTGCAGAGGGCGCGAACTACTCCGGGCCGCCGCCTTTGCGGCGGGACCAGGCAGGATCAGGGCGTAGGGCGCACCGCCTCTGGCCGGGCGGCCAGACGGTCAAGGACCATTCGGCGCCGACGTCGGCAGCAGCGAATGGAGTCGTACGGCGGGACCAGGGCGTCTGAACGGGGTCTGCGGCGCAGGGTTTCGATAATCCGGACAGGATGGCGCCAGGACTGTTCCGTCCGGCGGTCATGTGAGGATGCGGGGTTGGCCTTGCGTAAGGGAGGCGGTTGAGTCCCCAGTCCCCAGTCCCCAGTCCCCAGTCCCCAGTCCCCAGTCCCCAGCCCCCAGCCCCCAGCCCCCAGCCCCCAGCCCCCAGCCCTCAGCCGGGTCCACGTCTCAGCGCGCGGGGGGCAGGGCCACCGCTTCGACCCGCCGGTTCGCGGCGCGTCCTTCGGGCGTGGTGTTCGGCGCGCGGGGCGCGAAGGGGCCGACCCCGTCCACCGTGATTTGCAGTGCTTGAGCGCCCGCCGCGATCAGCGCCTCGGCCACGGCGCGGGCGCGGGCGCGGGACAGCGCGACATTTGCGGCGGGCGCGCCGGTCCAGTCGGAATGGCCGACCAGAGCGATACGCCTTTCCGGGTCCGCGCCGAGCCAGCGGGCCAGCGCATCGAGTGCAGGCGGTGCTGGGCCGCTCAGCGCCGCAGCGCCCGTGGCGAAGTCCAGCCCTTCCAGCACCGCGCGGCCGTCACGCTCCAGCGTGGCGGCCAGCGTGTCGGCGCCGGGTGGTGTGTCGGCGCCAGTTTCCGGCGCTGCATCGGTCAGTGGGACGGTGGAGCCCGGCTTGGCGGCGCCCACCGTGTCCGCCGCACGGTCCGGTGCCTGCGCCTCGGGCGGGGCCGCGATGGGCAGGATCAGCGTGAGCTGTGCAAAGGCCCCCGCCGCAGTCTGGCTGGCCATGATCGAGGCGAGCGCCTCGGGATCGTCGCGGGCGAAGGCGCGGTAGGTGAAGCCGCCCAGATCGACGAACATGTCGGGCATCGGCAGCAACGGCAGTGCGATACGGAAATCGAAACCGCCGCAGCCGTCGGTGTCGCATTCGAAGACCGGGGCAAAGCCGGCATCGCGCAGTTGCGCGTTCAGACCGTCCAGAAGGGCGCCCGCGTCCACGCTGTCGCTGTGCCAGGCGCTGCGGCTGCGCTGGCCGGTGATGCTGCGCAGCGGTGGTGCGGCCATGGGCGCGGCTGGCGCGATGGCGACACCGTAGCGGCCCGGCCCGTCCTCGGCCCGCGCGGTGCGGCGGGCATCGCCGGGCGGGTCCGGGGTAAAGCCCGCGGCGGGCAGCGCGAGAGCCCCCAGCAGGCAGACCGCCCCGGCGCGGATCACCGGGCCCTGCCGTGATACTCCGGATTGGGCCGCATCGCCGTGGCCGAAGCGACCCGGTTCGTCATGTTGAAGAATGCTGCGACCGACGCGATGTCCCAGATGTCGCGGTCGCTGAAACCATGCGCGCGCAACGCGGCGCGGTCGGCCTCGTCGATGCGGCTGGATGCTTCGGTCAGGCGGACGGCGAAGTCCAGCATGGCGCGGGTGCGCGGATCGAGCGCGGCGGCGCGGTAGTTGGCGACCAGAGTGTCGCCAAGCGCGGGGTCGCCGGACAGCTCGCGCACCGCCGCGCCGTGGGCTACGAGGCAGTAGTGGCAGTGGTTGACCGACGACACCACGACGGCGATCATCTCGCGCTCCAGTTTGGTCAGGCCGCTCTGGCCCAGCATCAGGTCGTTGTAGAGCACGGTGAAAGTGTTGAGCTTCTCGATATCGAACGCATAGGCGCGCAGCACGTTGGGCACGAGGCCGAGCTTTTCCTCGCATAGGGCGAAATAGGCGGCAGTTTCGTCCGGCAGCGGATCCACGGGCGGCAGGTTCAGCGCGGTCACGGTCGTGTCAGGCATCGAGCGGTCCTTTTCGGTAGTGGTAGCCGCCCGCCTCGGCCATGCCAAGTCCGGCATAAAGCGCGCGGGCGGGTGCGTTCGCCTCGGTCACCGCCACGGCGAGGGTGGCGCAGTCGTGGCGCAGGGCCCAGGCAGCGGCATGGGCGACGAGGTGACGGGCAAGGCCGTGGCGGCGCTGGGCCGGGCGTACCTCGAGCGCGTGCAGCATGGCGATGCCGTCATGGGCGGCGAGAAAACCGGTGGCGGCGGGATGATCGGCGGCGCGGCCGAACAGCGCCGTGCGCGGGCCGGAGGCGCGGTGCATCACGGCGATGCGGGCCGGGCCGATGCCGGCCTCGCGCCAGATGTCGTGCTGGATCGCGAGCGGCGGCCAGATGTCGAAGGCGGCAAGCCGCGGCGGAGGCGGGTCGGCCAGCGCGGCGGCGGGGGCGGCGTAGAACAGCGTGGGATCGACGATGGCGTGGCCGCGGGCGGCGAGGGTGGCGTCGAAATCTGCCTGCCCGGCGCGCACACGCCAAGTCGGTGCCTGGGTCCAGCTGCGCATCGTCGCCTCGGCGGCATCCAGAATGTCGCCGCCGGGCAGCCCGTCCGCATCCTGCGTCGCCGCGCTGACCCTTGATCCGCCCCCGCCGCCGCGCCGTAAGGTCAGCGGGCCGAGCCTGCGCGTTTCCAGCGCGGGCCAGGTCGCGCCGAGCGCGGCATCGAGCGAGGTCGAAAGTGAGCCGGTCGGCCGCGGCCGCGTGCCGCTGCTGTCCCGTGTCACGGCGCGTCGGGCGGGAACAGCCCGATCAGTCGGCTCATCGCCGCATCGAGCCGCGCGCCGTCGCGCCCGCGCACCACTATGCTCACCCCGAATGCCCCGTTTCGGATGAACGGGTAGGATCCGAAGGACAGGTCGGCGAAGTCCTCGGACAAGTCCGACAGGGGTCCCGCAATGTCGCCTTCGCCGCGATGCACGGTCAGTTGCTGGCTGAGCAGCGGCGCGCCCCCGGTGATCCGCGGCAGCACGCTGGCGACCATCGCCTCGAACACCGCCGGAACGCCGGCCATCACGTGCACGTTGCGCAAGCTGAAGCCGGGCGCGGCGCTGACCGGGTTGTCGATCAGCGTGGCGCCGTCCGGGATGCGGGCCATGCGCAGCCGCGCCGCGTTCAGTTCGGTGCCGCGCGCCTCGTAGTGCGCGGCGAGGATCGCGCGCGCATCCTCGCGTACGCCGATCGGCGTGTCGAAGGCGGCGGCAACGGCTTCGGCCGTGATGTCGTCATGGGTCGGCCCGATTCCGCCCGAGGTGAACAGGTGATCGTACCGCCCCGCAAGTTCGCGTACCGTGTCGATGATCGCGGCGCGCGTGTCGCCGATGACCCGCACCTCGGCCAGCGGCACTCCGTGCGCGGTCAGCGCGCAGGCGAGGTGGTGCATGTTGCTGTCGCGGGTACGGCCCGACAGGATCTCGTCACCGATGACCAGCATCGCGGCGGTTGGGGCATCGGCGGGCATCGGCGGCTCCTTGTTGCGGGGTCTGTCGCGGTATAGACCGCAGTCCATGCGCTTTCAAACCCCGCTCGTGCCCGCGCGCCTGGTGCGCCGCTACAACAGGTTTCTTGCCGATGCCGTGCTGGAGGAGACCGGCGCGCCGGTGGTCGCCCATTGCCCCAATCCGGGCTCGATGATGGGCCTGCGCGATCCGGGCCTGCGCATCTGGCTGGAACCCAATGATGACCCGAAACGCAAGCTGCGCTATGGCTGGCGGCTGGCGGAATTGCCGGGCGGGCACTGGGCCGGGATCGACACCGGCGTGCCCAACCGCGTGGTACGCGAGGCGCTGGAGGCGCGCGCGGTGCCGGACCTCGCGGCGTATGACACGGTGCGCCCCGAAGTGCGCTATGGCGCGCGCAGCCGGGTGGATTTCCTTCTGACCGGGCCGGGCTTGCCTGACGCCTGGGTGGAGGTCAAGAACGTGCACCTGCGCCGCGACGGCGACTGGGCGGAGTTTCCCGACAGCGTGACCGCGCGCGGTGCGCGCCACCTGGCGGAGCTTTCGGCGGTGGCGGCGCGCGGCGACCGGGCGGTGATGCTGTATCTTGTGCAGCGGACCGACTGCGCGCGGCTGCGCATGGCGGCCGATCTGGACCCGGGCTATGCAGCCGCCTTCGGCGCGGCGCGCGCCGCCGGGGTGGAGATGCTGTGCCACGGCACGCGGATCGACGTGGCGGGCGTCACGCTGGGCGCACCGCTGCCGGTGGCGGACTGACGCGGCCGCAGACGCGTGGCGGGCAGCGCGCGCCCACTGGCCGAAAACGCCCCGCTCGCCCGTCGGCGCGGCGGATCGGCGCAAGGCCGTGCAACAGGCTGTGACTGGCATCCCGCAGCGTCATGGTTTAAAAGCCCGGCCAATGAAACAGGAGAACGCATTGGACGATCGCAGCGCAGGCCGCCTGACAAAGGACGGCATCCGGATTCACGAGGCCGCCGATTTCGCCGGGATGCACCGCGCGGGCGCCCTTGCGGCCGAGATCCTGGACAAGATCGCGCCGCTGGTCGTGCCCGGCGTGAGCACCGGCGCGATCGACGCGGCGATCGAGGACGCGGTCGCGGCAGCGGGCGCCACGTCGGCCACCATCGGTTATCGCGGCTACCGTCATGCCTCATGCATCTCCGTCAACCATGTGGTGTGCCACGGCATCCCGGACGAGGGCAAGAAGCTCAAGGACGGGGACATCCTGAACATCGACGTGACGGTGATCGTGGATGGCTGGTTCGGCGACACCAGCAGAATGTACGTGGCGGGCCGCCTGCCCCGCAAGGCGGAGCGGCTGATCGAGGTCACCCATGACGCGCTGATGAAGGGCATCGAGGCGGTGCGCCCCGGCAACACCTTCGGCGACATCGGCCACGCCATCCAGACCTTCGTGGAGGCGCACCGCATGTCCGTCGTGCGCGATTTCTGCGGCCACGGTTTGGGCCGCGTGTTTCATGCACCGCCGAACGTGTTGCACTATGGCCGTCCCGGCACCGGCCCGGTGCTGGAGGAAGGCATGTTCTTCACCATCGAACCGATGGTGAACCTGGGCCGCCCGGAGACCAAGATTCTGGCCGACGACTGGACCGCTGTGACGCGCGACAAGTCGCTGTCGGCGCAGTTCGAACATTCCATCGGCGTGACCGCGGACGGGGCCGAGATCTTCACCCTGTCCCCCGCCGGGCTGTTTCACCCGACCTACGCGGCGGGCTGACCGGGCCTGCCGCCCCCATCCTTTCCATTCCCAAGGAGTGCATTCCCATGCGTTTGCCCAGCCTTTCCGACCCTGCCGCCCGTATCGCCGCCGCGGTGGCCCTGAGCGCGCTTGCCGCGCTTGGCACCCTGAGCGTCCTGCCGACCCCCGCGGCGGCGCAGGCGCAGGAGCCTGAGGTCACCTTGAGGTTCCAGCATTTCGTTTCGCCAAATTCGGCGAACCCCAAGCATTTCATCGAACCCTGGGCCAAGAAGGTCGAGGCCGAGTCCGACGGGCGCATCAAGGTGGAGATCTATCCCTTCATGCAACTCGGCGGGTCCGCGACGGCGCAATACGACCTGATCCGCGACGGGGTGATCGATGGCGGCTGGGTGATTCCCGGTTACCAGCCGGGCCGCTTCCCCGAGGCGGAGGCGCTTGAGCTGCCGTTCATGACGCCGAAGCTGGGCGAGGAGGCAAGCATGGCCGCCTGGGAGTTTACGCAGGAGCATCTGACCGACGACTTCGCTGATGTGCACCTGATCGCGGCGCACATGCATGGGCCGGGGCTGATCCACAAGAAGGGCCCGGCGGTGCGCGAGGTGGGTGATCTGCGAGGGCTGAAGCTGCGTGGCCCGTCGCGGCCCGCGACGCTGCTGTTGCGCAAGCTGGGCGCGCAGCCCGTGGGCATGGCCGTGCCGGCCTTTCCCGAAGCGTTGTCGAAGGGCGTCGTGGATGGCGGGGTCATCACCTGGGAGATGTCGCCCTCGCTGAAGCTGGACGAGTTGACCGACAGCCACACGGACGTGGCGGGCGATGATGCGCTGTACAACCTGTTCTTCATCTGGGCGATGAACAAGGACAGCTATGCGCGGCTGCCCGACGACCTGAAGGCGGTGATCGACGCAAATTCGGGTATGTTCGCGTCTGCCTGGGCTGGGCGTGCCCATGACACCGGCGACGCCGAGGGCCGCGCGGTAATGGCTGCGGCGGGCAACGAGATCGCTGAGATCAGCCCGGAGGTGACGGAGCAGATCCGCGCGCTGGGTGCGGAGGTAACGCAGGAGTGGATCGACGAGGTCACCGCCAAGGGTCTGGACGGCGCCGGGCTGGTGGAGGACGCGCGCGCGGCGATGGACCGCCATCGCGGGACCGTTGGCACGAACTGAGCGGCGCGTCAGGCTGCATCGGGGCGCGCTGGCCGCATTGTTTCGGGCGGCTGTGCTTCCAAGAAGGGGCGCTCCCGCCCGTCTTCGACCCGCTGCGCGCGTCTCATCCCGTTGGGCCCGGCAGGCTGCGCCTGCCGCTGTGCCTGTGCACGGGGGCGCGCCCGGCAGGTCTGATATCGGGGCAGCGTGGCCGCCGCGCGGTCAGGCGTCGCGGGTCAGCAGCGTGACATGGGTGTCGCCGTAGCGGCGCTGGCTGTCGGGCGAGAACCCATCGGGCGCCTGCTGCGGCGCGGCCTCTTCCCAAACCACAAGTGCGCCGGGTGCGATCCAGCCGCCTGCCGCCGCCGTCGCCAGCGCCCGGTCGCCAGCGCCCTTGCCGTAGGGCGGGTCGAGGAAAACAAGCGTCGCGGGCGGCAGCGGTGCCGCGCCGAGCCGGGTTGCGTCCTGTGCCAGCACGCGCGTTTCGTCCTCGCCCATGCGGGTCAGTGCGATGTTGGCGCGCAAGAGCCGCAGCGCGGTGCGCCCATTGTCCACGAAGGTTGCGTGCGCGGCCCCACGCGAGAGCGCCTCCAGCCCCAGCGCGCCGGTGCCGGCGAAGAGGTCCAGCACACGCGCGCCGTCCAGCGGATCGTCCGGTCGGCTGGCCAGCGCGCTGAACAGGCTTTCGCGCACCCGGTCGGCGGTAGGGCGCAGATGCGCGCCCGCGTCGCCTTTTCCAAGCGCGGCCAGCCGGAGCCCGCCGAAACGCCCCGCGACGATCCTCATGCCCGTGCCCCGACGCGGCGGCGGCGAATATCCTGCATCCTGC
Organism: Meridianimarinicoccus roseus; assembly: GCF_003172915.1. Classification (GTDB taxonomy): domain Bacteria; phylum Pseudomonadota; class Alphaproteobacteria; order Rhodobacterales; family Rhodobacteraceae; genus Meridianimarinicoccus; species Meridianimarinicoccus roseus. Next base: position 45,527 of record NZ_QGKU01000032.1, on the reverse strand, counting down.
ATCTCCGTTCTGGCGGTGCGCCCCGGCTCGCCCTATAACCCACCGAGACAAAGGCAAACAGGGAAGGATGCCCAGCCATGACGATTGCTGTCGGTGACACGCTGCCCGATGCGGATCTGCTGATCTTCGGCGAGGAGGGGCCGGGGTCGGTCGCGCTGTCTTCGCTGACCAAGGGGCGCAAGGTCATCATCTTCGGCCTGCCGGGGGCCTTCACCCGGACCTGCGATGCCGCCCATGTGCCAAGCTTCATCCGCACCAAGGACGCGTTCGCGGCGAAGGGTGTGGACGACATCATCTGTTTCGCGGTGAACGATCCGTTTGTGATGGCGGCCTGGGGTAAGTCCAGCGGCGCGGCCGAGGCGGGCATTCACATGCTGGCCGATGCCGATGGCGGTTTGACCAAGGCGCTTGGCATGGACTTCGACGCGCCGCCGGTGGGCTTTCACGGCCGGTGCAAGCGGTTCGCTCTGCTCGCCGAGGACGGCGTCGTGAAGGTGCTGCAGATGGACGAGAACCCCGGCACATGCGAGCTGTCGGGCGGCGAGGCGATGCTGGACGCCATCTGAGGGCGCCTTTCGGGCGACATTGGCAAGGGGGCCTGGCGGCCCCCTTTTTCATGCGATCAGAGCGCGTCCATCCGATCGGCGAGGCGCACGTCCAGCGGTGACAGGCCGCCCGCGTCATGGGTGGTGAGCGTGACCGTCACCGTCTTGTAGACGTTGGACCACTCCGGGTGGTGGTCCATCTTCTCGGCGATCAGTGCGACTCGGGTCATCCAGGCGAAGGCTTCGGTAAAATCCGCGAAGGTGTAGGTCTTGCTGATCGCGTCGCGGTCTTCGGCGAGGGTCCAGCCACGGGCGAGCGCCGGGTCGAGGACGCTGCGGTCGCTGAGGGTCTGTGTCATGGGGCCTCCTTCTGTGCGGGGTGTTGTCGTTCCGGCCGCTTGCGGGCCGGGCGCGGGTGGTTCCTGCGCCGGTCACGGGTCGATCGCGGCGTCGGTCCTGCGGAAAGGGCCGTAGGCGGTGAGCACCTCAATCTCCTCGGTGACTGCCCCTGCCTCGGCCTGAAGATACTGGTCCACGGCGCGGGCGAAGCCTTCGTCCGCCACCCAGTGCATCGAATGGCAGGCGACAGGCAGGTAGCCGCGCGCAAGCTTGTGGGCACCCTGCGCGCCGGCCTCCACCCGGTCCAGCCCGCGCGCAATGGCGGCGTCAATGGCCTGATAGTAGCAGCATTCGAAATGAAGGCAGGGGTGATCCTCGATCGCGCCCCAGTAGCGGCCGTAAAGTGCGCTGCGCCCGATGAAATTGAGCGCGCCTGCCACAGGCCGTCCTCCGCGCAGCGCCAGTACCAGAAGCATGTCGTCGCGCAGCGTCTCCTGCGCGCGGTCGAAAAAGGCGCGGGTCAGGTAAGGCGTGCCCCATTTGCGCGCGCCGGTGTCCTGGTAGAATTCCCAGAACGCGTCCCAGTGTTCGGGGCGGATATCATCCCCGGTCAGTGCCACAATCTGCCCGCCGAAGGCCTGCGCGGTCGCCCGTTCCTTCCGGATGTTCTTGCGTTTGCGCGACGACAGGTCGGCCAAGAAATCGTCGAAGGTGTCATAGCCCCGATTGAGCCAGTGAAACTGCTGACTGCTGCGCGGCATCAGCCCCAGTTCCGCGGCCTGTGCGCGTTCGTCTTCGGTGCAGAAGGTGATGTGCAGCGACGAGAGGTGATACCGGCTTGCAAGGTGCAGCGCGCCCTGAACCAGTGCCGCGCGCCCGTCGGCCTCAAGCCCCGGGCGGGTCAGCAGGCGCCGCCCTGTCGCAGGGGTGAACGGCACCGCGATCTGCAGCTTCGGGTAATAGCGTCCGCCCGCGTTTTCGTAGGCGTGGGCCCAGTTATGATCGAAGATGTATTCGCCCTGGCTGTGCGACTTCGCATAGAGCGGGGCGGCGGCAATTACCTGCCCACCGCGGCGGGCGACAAGGTGTCGTGGTTCCCATCCAGTGCCGGTGCCGACTGACCGGCTGTCTTCCAGCGCCCGCAGAAAGCGGTAGGTGGTGAAAGGATCGACCGGGCGCCCGCCATCGGCGGTTTCGGGGCAGGCGCAGGCATCCCAGTCCGCCGCCGGAATGTCGGCAAGCGAGGCGTGGGCCGTCACCTCGATCGTGTCGTCGGCCATGTCGTGCGATGCCTGTCCGTGCATGTCACGACACCAGTTGGACCTTGCCGGGCCGAGGTCAAGATGCAGGTGCCGCGCGGCCTCAGCCGATCTGGAAGATGCCGTCGATTTCCACCGCGACGCCGAAGGGCAGCGCAGCGACCCCCACGGCGGAGCGCGCATGGGGCGAAACGGCGGGGTCCAGCAGCGCGGCGAACAGGTCGGACGCGCCGTTTACGACCTTGGGTTGGTCGGTGAAATCCGCCGTGGAGTTGACGAAGGCGTTCAGTTTGACCACGCGGCGCAGGCGCGACAGGTCGCCGTCGCAGGCGGCGTTGACCTGTGCCAGCAGGCTCAATGCGCAGGCCCGCGCGGCGGCGACCCCGCCATCTAGGTCCATCGTGTCGCCAAGCTTGCCGATGATGAAGCCGTTCGCGTCCGCAGCCACCTGTCCCGAGACGTGCAGCAGGTCGCCCGCCAGCACGAAAGGCACGTAATTGGCCGCCGGCGCGGGTGCGGGCGGCAGCGCGAGGCCGAGGTCGGTCAGGCGGGCCTGGATGTCCGGGGTCATGGGCATTGTCCTTCTGGGCGCGGGGTGGAGTACGGAAGGCGGGCGCACCGGTACCGGTCAGGTTTCGCGGAACGCCTTGATGAAATAGTCGGTGAGCGGCTTGAGCAGATAGGCCAGCGGCGTGCGGTCGTCGGTGCGCAGGAACGCTTCGACCGGCATCCCCGGCAGCAGCGTCACGCCTTCGGGCAGGCGGTCCATCTCGCCGTCCTTCAGGATCAGTTGCGCGGTGTAGTAGCTGGTGCCGCGCTGTTCATCGGTGAAGGCGTCCGCCGACACCTGCGTTACCGACCCGATCAGTTGCGGCGTGGTGCGCTGGTCCAGCGCGGAGAAGCGCAGGCTGACCTCCTGGCCGGGATAGACCTGGTCGATATTGGTGGGCTGGATGCGCGTCGTGATGATCAGCGGGCGATCTTGCGGGATGATGTAGAGCACCGGGTCCGCCGGACGGATGACCGACCGTTCTGCGAATACCCGCATGTCGTAGATCACTCCGGCCAGCGGCGCCTTGATGTCGAGTCGGCCGATCCGGTCCAGCAGCGCGCGGCGCTGTTCGGCCAGTTCGAATTCGCGCGAAAGCATGTCGCGCAACTGGGTGATCGCCTCTTCGCGCTGCTGGTTCACCAGTCCGATGATCTGGATGTCGATCTCGGTGATGCGGCCCTCGTTTTCGGCGCGGGAGGCCTGCAATTCGCCGAGGGTCCCGCTAAGGCGGGCCTCTTCGCGCTTGAGCGCCAGAAGCCGGGATTTCTGCGCCAGCCCGCTGTCCAGCAGGGTCTGCTGGTCGCCCAGTTCCTCGCGCATCAAAGCAAGCTGCACCCCCATCGCGGCTTCCTGCGCGTCGATCCCCTCGATCTGGCTTTCGATCTGCGCCCGGCGCTTGCCAAGCTGTTCGACCTCGCGGTCGAGCGATTCGCGCCGCGCGGCGAAAAGGTTGCGCTGGCCTTCCATGATCTCGGCGACGTCGGGACGGTCCTGCGCCGCGGCGATGAGAGAGGCGTCGAAGGTGATCGAGTCGATGCCGTCACGTTCGGCCTGCAGGCGCGCGCGTCGAGCCATGATTTCGTGCAGCTGGCCTTCGATGATCGACAGTTCCGACCGCAGGGTAGACCCGTCGAGCCGCAGCAGAACCTCGCCTTCCTCCACGATGTTGCCGTCGCGCACGAAGATCTCTTCGACCACGCCGCCGTCGATGTGCTGCACGACCTGCCGGTTCTGGTCTACCTCGATCCGCCCTGAGGCGACGACCGCCCCGGCGATCTGCGTGAAGACCGCCCAGCTGCCGAAGCCGCCGAACAGGATGAGCAGGACCACCATACCGGTGATCAGGGGTCTGCGGGCCGACCAGGTGCGTTCGGCGCTGTCTGGATTCTGGGTCACGAGATGCCCCCCTTTGCTTTAGACGACATGATTTCGCCGGCGTTGCGCACCATCTTCGACAGGACTTCGTCCCGCGGGCCGAAGGCGCGCACGGCGCCGCCTTCGAGCACGAGAAGCTTGTTGCATTCCTGGATCGCGGCGGGCCGGTGCGCCATGATCAGCACGCCCTTGCCTTCCGCCTTCATCGTCCGGATCGCTTCGTTCAGCGCCAGCGAGCCTTCGTTGTCGAGGTTGGAGTTCGGTTCGTCCAGCACCAGGATCACCGGGTCGCCGTAAAGCGCGCGGGCCAGCCCGACCCTCTGGATCTGTCCACCGGACAGGTTGCCGCCGGTCATCGACAGGTAGGTGTCGTAGCCGCGCGGCTGTTTCAGGATCATCTCGTGAGCGTCGGCCTTCTTGGCGGCGGCGATGATGTCCTCGTCGCGGGCCCCGGGCGCGAGGCGGGCGATATTCTCGGCGATGGTGCCGTCGAACAGCTGCACCTTTTGCGGAAGGTAGCCGATATAGCTGCCCAGCGTGTCGGGGTCGTACTGGTCCAGCGTCGCGCCATCGAGCCGCACTGCGCCGCCCGCGGGCGGCCATGCTCCGGTCAATGCCCGCGCCAGCGTGGACTTGCCCGACCCGGACGGGCCGATCACGCCGATCGCCTCGCCTGGTTCCAGCCGGAAGCTCGCCATGCGCAAAGAGGCCTGGTGTTCGCCGGGCGGCAGCACGGTGAGGCTGGCCACGTCGAGAATCGCGCGCGGCCGCGGCAGGTCGGTGCGGCGCGGTCGTTCGGGCACCTTGGTCAGAAGCTCCGCCAGGTTGTCCCAGCTGCGCAGCGCGCCCTGCACCAGCGCCCACTGGCCCACCGCCATCTCGATCGGAGCGAGGGCGCGGCCCATCAGGATCGACGCTGCGATCATGCCGCCAGCGGTCATCTGTTCCTGCAGAACGAGGTAGGCGCCCAGTCCCAGCATGGCGGATTGCAGGAACAGGCGGAACGTCTTGGTGCCGGCGGTGTAGCCGCCCTGCGCATCGCTGGCCGTCAGCCCGAGCGACAGCGCGCGCGCGCGGATTGCCTGCCAGCGGGTGAAGGCGGCACCGCGCATCCCGAGGCTCTGGACCATGTCGGCCTCGCCGCGCAGGCGTTCGGACATCCTGTCCGCCTCGGCGGTGGCCTGGCCGGACCGCAGCACAGGCTCGCGGGTCTGAGCCTGGTTCATCAGCGTCGTGGCGACAAGCACCGCGCCGCCGCCCACTGCGAGGAGCCCGAGCCACGGGTGGAAGATGAAAATGCCTGCCAGGAAGATCGGCGTGAACGGCACGTCGAAGAACGCGCTGAGAACGGGCGAAGCCATGAACCGCTGCACCGTTTCAAGGTCCCGCACCCCGGCCGCAGAAGCGTTCCTGTCGCTGCTGGCCGAATTCTCGATCGCGGCGGAGAACACACGTTTGTCGAGCCGCGCCTGAAACCGAGCCCCGACCCGCGACAGCAGCCGTCCGCGCACGTAGTCTAGTATGCCCATCATCAGATAGAGGAACGCCACAAGCGCGGCGAGCGCGACCAGCGTCGCTTCGGAGCGGCTGCCGAGAACCCGGTCATAGACCTGCAGCATGAAGATAGGCCCGGTCAGCATCAGCAGGTTCACACAGGCGCTGAAAATTCCGACGAACCATAGCAGCGGCCGACTTTCCGCCCGTGCCTGCTTAAGCTCGCGCCGCCCCGCGCTGTCCGACCCGCTCATGATCCGGCCCCTTCGAGAAAGTCCGCCCCGAAGCCCACAGCGAGCTTACAGACATCGACGTGGCGCGCCCGGCCTGCCAGTCGCGCCCCTGTCACGAGGTCGAGAGACGGTGGCGCTGTCGCCGCCGATCTACTATGTCTGACATGGTCGTTACAAGGGGCTCGAACCGAAGTGGTCATTGATAGTCGCATTCTCGAAAAATCCGGACCGCGTCGCGCCGTGCGGGCCGTTGCCGTCATGGGGCTGGCGCTTGCGCTGTCCGCGTGCACTGCAAGTTCCCCGCCAGGTTCCGAGTTCAACGATCCGTACGAGTCGGTCAATCGCGATGTGCATGCATTTAACAAGGAATTCGACCGGGTCGTGTTCCGGCCGGTCTCGCGCGCCTATGGCACCGTGCTGCCCCGCTACGTCCGCCAGCGTCTGAACAACGTCCAGTCTCATTTCAGCCTGCCCGCCGACACGATCAACGCCGGGCTTCAGGGGCGTGGCGAGAACACGGTGCACAACTTTTTCCGGTTTCTTGTCAATTCCACGGTCGGCGTGCTGGGCATCTTCGATCCGGCGACGTCGCTCGGCCTAGAGGATCGCAGCACCGATTTCGGCGAGACGCTGTTCGTCTGGGGCGCGGGCGAAGGCGCCTACCTCGAAGTACCGCTGTTCGGCCCCTACACCCAGCGCGCGCTGGTGGGCGAAGTTGTGGACGTGTTCCTGAACCCGCTGTCCTTCATTGGCCTGGATGCGCCCGAGTCCTATATTCCCGCCGGCACCTACGTGACCGAGGCGGTCGATTACCGGTACGAGTTCGCGGATACCGTGGACAACGTGCTGTACGAAAGCGCCGACAGCTATGCGCAGCTCAGGCTGATCTATCTCGACAACCGGCGTTTCCAGCTGGGCGACACGTCCAGCGCGGCCGCCATCGACCCTTATGAGGAGCTTTACGGTGAATGATCTGACCCTCACCCGTCGCGGCTTCGCGGCCCTTCTGGGCGCGGCTGCGGCCATGCCCGGCGCAGCAGTTGCGCTGACCGACGCACAGGCACAGCAACTGGTGACATCGCTCGTGGCCGACATCCAGAAGGTGATCAACTCTGGCAAGTCCACGGGCGCGATCCTGTCGGACTTCGAACGCATCTTCGAACGCTACGCGGATGTGCCGACGATCGCGCGGTTTTCGCTTGGCGTGGCGGCGCGATCGGCCAGCGCGTCCGAACTGCGCGCCTATACCGACGCCTATTCCGGCTATGTCGCCGACAAGTATGGCCGCCGGTTCCAGGAGTTCAAAGGCGGCGACATCACAGTCAAGCGCGTGCGCGCCGAAGGCAAGTACACCGTGGTGCAGAGCGTCGCCAACCTGCGGGGCGAAAGCCCCGTCGCGGTTGATTTCCACATCTCCGACCGGTCGGGCAGTCCCAAGGTGTTCAACGTGATCATCGAGGGGATCAACATGCTGACCACCGAACGCACCGAGATCGGCGCCCTGCTGGACAGGGCCGGCGGCAGCGTCTCGCGGCTCACGCAGCAGCTCAAGGCGGGCTGACGGCGCCGGGGGACGGCGTGCCACCCCACCGCAACAAATGGGCCCCCGCGCCGATCCGGCATCGGGGGCCTTTTTGTGTCTGACTGGCCGTTATCTGGCCACCGAAGCTGGCACGTGCACGTGCCCGTGCCCGTGTCTGGGCTCGTGCGGTGCGGCGGCCGGGATCAGCCGCCGAACAGGTTCTTCAGCACATTGGTGATCGCGCGTTCCGTTTCGCGCACCACGCGGTCGCCCGCCGCACCGAAATCGTCCAGCGGGGCAACGCTGGGGCCCTGTCCGCCAGACTGGGCGCCGTCTGCCACAAGCGCGCCGCCGCCCTTCGGCGGGTCCATCGGCAGCGGAGTGATCGGCAGCCCGTCATGCACGCGCAGCATCGTCTCGCGCCAGATGTCGGCGGGCAGCCCGCCGCCCGTGGTGCCCGAAAGCGGCGTGTTGTCGTCATAGCCCATCCACACCCCGGCGACGTAATCGCCGGTGAAGCCCACGAACCAGGCGTCCCGCGCCGCCGATGTGGTGCCGGTCTTGGCGGCGGCGGGTCGGTCGCCCAGCTTGGCGCGGCGGCCCGTGCCGTCTTCGATGACGCGATGCATCATCCAGACAAGCTGCCGTGCCGCTCCGCCCGAAACGACCCGTTCTCCGATCCCGCCATCCTGGCCCAGAAGCGGGGCGTCGTCGCCGAGCAGGCGCAGTTCCGTCAGCCCGTATGGTGTCACCGAACTGCCGCCGTTCAGGATGCCGGCATAGGCTGCCGTCATCTGCAGCAACGTGGTTTCCGACGTCCCGAGCGCCATCGCCGGCACATTGTCGATGTCGGTCGAGATGCCGAAGCCCTGCGCCACGGCGATCACCGCGTCGCGCCCTACCGCTTCGGACACCTTCACCGCCGGAATGTTCAGGCTGTCGGCCAGCGCCTCGGTCAGGGTGACCCGGCCCGCGAAATCCCGGCTGTAGTTCTTCGGGGACCACGGCCCGGACCCGGGCACGTTCAGCGTCAGCGGTTCGTCCACGACGATGCTGTCGGGGCTGTAGCCAAGGTCGAGGGCGGCGGCGTAGATGAACGGCTTGAAGGCCGACCCGGTCTGCCGCAGTGCCTGCGTCGCGCGGTTGAACTGGCCCGACACGCGCGTCTTGCGCCCGCCTACCATTGCGCGCACCGCGCCGTCCGCGCTCATGACCACGATGGCGGCCTGCGCCTTTGACCCTTCGCGCACTTTTTCCTCGAACACGGTGCGCATCGCGTCCTCGGCGGCGCGCTGCAGGCGCGCGTCGAAGGTGGTGCGGATCAGGACGTCTTCGGTGGTTTCAGATGCAAGGAAGGACGGCGCGCTTTCCATCACCCAGTCTGCGAAATAGCCGCCCGCGCGGGCCTCGGCGGCCTCGGACAGGGCGGCGGGGTAGGTGCGGGCGCGGTCGGCCTCGGCCGGGGTCAGATAGTCCTGTTCTTCCATCAGGCCGACGATCAGGTTGGCGCGCTCGCGCGAGCGTTCGAGGTTCGAGGTCGGCGCGAAGCGCGTGGGCGCGACCAGAAGGCCGGCCAGCATCGCCGCCTCGGCAGGGTCCACCTCGGCGGCTGACTTGCCGAAATAGCGCTGGCTGGCGGCCTGGAAGCCGCGCGCGCCCGCGCCGAGATAGGCGCGGTTCATGTAGATCGTCAGGATCTCGTCTTTGGAATAGCGTGCTTCCAGAGCCAATGCATAGATCGCCTCGCGAATCTTGCGGGTGAGCGAACCGCGTCGGCAGTCGGCCTCGTAGGCGGCCTCGTTCTTCCATTCAGAGGGCACGTAGGGCCGCCCAAGACACAGCAGCTTGGCGGTCTGCTGCGTGATGGTGGAGCCGCCATGCCCTTCGAGGGCGCCGCGCCCCTCGCTCAGGTTGATGCGGATTGCACTGGCCACGCCGCGCGGGCTGACGCCGAAATGGCGGTAGAATCGCCGGTCCTCTGTGGCGATGATCGCGTGCTTGAGATGCGGCGACACGGTGTCTGCGGTGATCATGCCGCCAAACTGGTCGCCGCGCCATGCGAAGACCTCGCCGCCGCGATCCATCAGCGTGACCGACCCGCGCGCGCGCCCGTCGATAAGTTCGGTGGAGTCGGGAAGCGTGTTGTAGACCATCGCGACCGCCCCGGCGACGACCACCCCCAGCACCGCGCCGACGCGCCAGCCGATCGCCCACACAAGGCGCACAATCCAGCGCAGCAAGGCCCGGACCGGACCCAGAGGGCCGCCGCCGCCGCCACGCGCTCGGCGTGCCGCCGGTTTGCGCGGCTTGCGCGCTGCGGACTTGCGCGGGGGCGGATTGCCTGTTTTCCCAGCAGTCGTCGTTTTGCGGGGCGCGGGTGACGCCGGGTAGCGCCGGTCTGCCCGCAAGGGTGACTTGCGCTTGCCTGTTCTGCTCATGAGATGCCCCTTTTGCGGGTATTGCTTGGCGCCACCTTAGCCCAATTCGGACCGCATGTGGACCCAACTTGCTGCGCGTGCAAGATTCCAAACTGCCCAAAAAGTAATCTCAAATACCTTAATGTGCAAAAATTGTGCATCAACCTCGGGATTCTGCCGGTTTCACATGCATGGCTTCCTTGTGAAGCCCCGCGCCCTCGGCGCTAGTGAGCGTCGTGAAGATACGCGGGGCGCTTTGGGGCACCCGGCCCAACGGAAGGGGAAACACGTGAAACTGATCATTGCAGCAATCAAGCCGTTCAAGCTCGAGGAGGTGCGCGAGGCGCTCACCACCATCGGCGTGCGCGGCATGATGGTCACCGAGATCAAGGGTTTCGGGTCACAATCCGGCCATACCGAGATCTATCGCGGCGCGGAATACGCCGTGAATTTCGTGCCCAAGGTCAAGCTGGAGATCGTGGTCAACGCCGCGATGGCCGACCAGGTGGTCGAGACGATCCAGACCACCGCCAAAACCGACAAGATCGGCGACGGCAAGATTTTCGTGCTCGACGTGGCGCAGGCGGTGCGCGTGCGGACCGGCGAAACCAACGAAGACGCCCTGTAATCCCGGCGCGACCTGAGAGGGGAAGATACCTGATGAAACTGACCAAGACATTCCTGATGGCGGCCGCCGTTGCGGCGCTTCCGGCGCTCGGCATGGCGCAGGAGGCGGAAGTGCCTGCTGCGGTGCCCACCGACGTGGTGTTCATTCTGAACTCCCTGCTGTTCCTCGTGGGCGGCTTTCTTGTGTTCTTCATGGCGGCCGGCTTTGCCATGCTGGAGGCGGGCCTCGTGCGGTCCAAGAACGTCACCATGCAGCTGACCAAGAACGTCGCGCTGTTCTCGCTGGCGGCGATCTTCTATTACCTGATCGGCTACAACCTGATGTACCCGCTGGGCGACTGGGCGATCGATGGCGTGTTCTCGGCCCTGTTCCCGGCCGTGGGTGTGCTGGAAGCGGTCGGCGTGGATGCCGCGGGCGCGGACGATTATTCCTATGCCTCGACCGGCTCGGACTTCTTCTTCCAGCTGATGTTCTGCGCCGCGACCGCCTCCATCGTGTCGGGTGCGGTGGCCGAGCGGATCAAGCTGTGGCCGTTCCTGGTGTTCACGATCATCCTGACTTCGATCATCTACCCGCTGCAGGCGTCCTGGTCCTGGGGTGGCGGCTTCCTGTCGGAAGCGGGCTTCTCGGACTTCGCGGGTTCGTCCATCGTGCACTCCGTGGGCGGCTGGGCCGCACTGATGGGCGCGATCATCCTCGGGCCGCGCATCGGCAAGTACAAAGGCGGCCAGGTGCACCCGATCCCTGGTTCCAACCTGGCTCTGGCGACCCTCGGGACGTTCATCCTGTGGCTGGGCTGGTTCGGCTTCAACGGCGGCTCGCAGCTGGCGATGGGCTCTGTGGGTGACGTGGCCGACGTGTCGCGGATCTTCTCCAACACCAACACGGCGGCGGCCGGCGGTGCCGTGGCGGCGCTGATCCTGACGCAGATCCTGTACCGCAAGCCCGACCTGACCATGGTCCTGAACGGCGCGCTGGCGGGCCTCGTGTCGATCACGGCGGAACCGCTGGCTCCGACGCTGGGTCAGGCGACGATCATCGGTGCCGTGGGTGGCGTGATCGTGGTGTTCGCGGTTCCGATGCTGGACAAGCTGAAGATCGACGACGTGGTCGGCGCGATCCCGGTGCACCTGTTCGCGGGCATCTGGGGCACGCTGGTCGTGGTCTGGACCAACAGCGACGCGAGCCTCGGCACGCAGCTTTACGGGATCGGCGCGATCGGCGGCTTCACCATCATCGCCTCGGGCGTGGTCTGGATGGTCCTGAAAGGCCTGATGGGCATCCGCGTCAGCGAGGAGGACGAGGTCAACGGGCTCGACATGTCCGAAATGGGGATGGAAGCCTATCCCGAATTCTCGAAAGGCTGATCCTCCTTCCAGTCAGCCTCAACCTGGCCCGGGCGCGCGCAGCGCCCGGGCTTTTTGCTGTCGTGCGGTGCCGCAGTGTGCTGGATCGAAGGTGCAAGGAGGAGGGGGAGCGGCGCGTCCGGCGTGGTGCCTCTGGCCGTGTCCCGCACGCGCCGCACGGCAGGCCGGGCCGCCACTGGCCGTCCGCGCCGGGGCGTCAGTCGGCCGGATCGACCCGTCGGGGTGCGCCCGTGGCCATGTCGGTGCCCATGTAGGGCTTGCCCGCCGCCTTCCACGCCGCGAAGCCGCCGCCCATATGCGCCACGGTTCCAAGACCCGCGTCCAGCGCGGCACGCGCGACCCTGTGGGACCGCACGCCCGATCCGCAATGGAACACCAGGCGCTTGCCCTTCTGGCTGGGCAGCTTGGCCGCGTCGAAGAACGACAGCGGCAGAAGCAGCGCGCCGGGCACATGTTCGAACATGTATTCCTGCGGCGTGCGCACGTCGATCAGCGCGATCTCGTTCGCGTCGAAGGCGGCCTGTACCTCGTCCGGGGTCCAGGTTTCCAGCGTGCCGGTGTCAAGTTCCTCGACGGTCATGGCGCATCCTTCGTGCCGGTGTCGGTCTGCGGCGTTGGCGGCTTGCGGCCCCTTGGGGGTCAGCCTGTGGCGACGTCCAGATCGCCGAACATGCCCCATTCGGCCCAGGATCCGTCGTAGAGCGCGTGGTCGGTCTTGCCGATCCGGGAAAGCGCGAGGTTCAGGATCGCCGCCGTCACGCCCGACCCGCAGGTCGTGATGACCGGCTTGGCGAGATCCACGTCGGCGGCTTCGAAGGCGGCGCGCAGCGCATCCGGTGCCTTCATCGTGCCGTCATCGTTCAGAAGTTGTGCAAAATGCAGGTTGCGGGAGCCGGGGATGTGGCCCGCCCGCAGCCCCTCGCGGGGTTCGGGAACGCGGCCCGCAAACCGCTCGGCCGACCGTGCATCCACGATCTCGTGGTCGCCCAGCTTGGCCGCGCGTGCCACCTGCGTGACATCGCGCACCATCGCCGCCTGGCGCTGCACCGTCATGTGGCGGTCGCGGATCACCGGCGGCAGATCCTCGATCTCGCGGCCTTCGGCGCGCCATTTCGGCAGCCCTCCATCCAGCACGGCCACGTCCGTCTTGCCCATCAGGCGAAACAGCCACCACACCCGTGCCGCCGAAAACAGCCCCGCGCCATCATAGATCACCACCTGGTGCCCGTCGCCCACGCCCAGCTTGCGCAGGCGGGACATGAACTTTTCCACCGGCGGTGCCATGTGCGGCAACTCGGACCTATGATCGGAAATCTCGTCGATGTCGAAGAACCGCGCGCCCGGAATATGCGCCGCGTCGTATTCCGCCCGCGCGTTGCGCCCCATGTCCGGCAAGTAATACGACGCGTCCAGCACCCGCAGGTCCGGGTCGCGCATGTGATCGGCAAGCCAGTCTGTGGAAACGAGGGTCTTGGGATCGCTGTCGTGCATCGCTGGCTCTTTTCGCTGGGAACGTAATTTTATTGCTAGACGGGTGCACAGCCCGGTGCAAGGCCGGTGGTACGGCACCGGCCGACAGCGCGTGTGAACACGGCGGCCTCAGGCCTCGTGGCGCAGCAGCCGCGCCTTCTGACGCTGCCAGTCGCGCTTGGCCTCGGTGGCGCGCTTGTCATGGGTCTTCTTGCCCTTGGCGATGCCCAGCTTGATCTTCGCGGTGCCCTTGTGGTTGAAATACAGCACCAGCGGAACCAACGTCATGCCCTGCTTCTGCGTCGCGGCCCAAAGCTTGGTCAGTTCCTTGGCGTTGACAAGCAGCTTCCGGCGGCGGCGTTCCTCGTGGCCCCAGGTCTTGGCCTGCTTGTAGGGTGCGATATAGCCGTTCACGAGCCACAACTCGCCCTCCTCCACCGCCGCGTAGCTGTCGGCGATGTTGGAGCCGCCCATGCGCAACGACTTGACCTCGGACCCCTGCAGGACCATCCCGCATTCGATGTCGTCCTCGATCGCATAGTCATAGCGCGCGCGCCGGTTCTCGGCGACGACCTTGTAGTTCGGGTTCTGTTTCTCTTTTGCCATGATCCGCAGGATATACGCGCTTGGGCCGCGGGTTTCCAGACGCGACGCCCGTGCGCGTTCCGGCGGTCAGTGGCGGCCTGTACGGCGCCGTGCAAGCACCCCGAGCCCGGCCAGCCCCAGCACGAAGGCAGGCAGCATTGGGGGCAGCGGCACCTCGTCCACATAGGCGATACCGGCAGTCACGGTGAACGAGCCGTCCGCCGCCTCGTTCCCGGTGCGCATGAACTGGAACACCTGCGCCTGCGCGGGGTCATAGCCGAAATCGGTTGGCCCCGCATCGCCGAACAGGTGGATCGCCGACAGGAAATGGCTCAGGCGTTGGAAATCGATCCGCTGGTCGAAATCCCCGATGAAGAAATCGAGATAGTCCAGCGTCCCGCCGACGACCTCGAAAAAGGTGATCCCGTCGCCGCCGGAATAGGCCGACTGCACGTTGTTCGGGGCCGGGTCCTGCTGGGGCGGCGCCGCGAAGATATCGCCGCCGACTGATATGGTGCCCTCGTAAGCCACTTTCACATCGCGCACCGGGCCCTGCAGGTGATCTTTTACCAGTTCAACGAATCGCTGGTCCAGCGCGCGGCCTGGATTGTCCTCGCCGTCGGCGAAGGCGAAATTCGCCTTCCAGCGCGCGCCCGGCGTGCGGCCAAGCCCGTAAGTTGCGTAGGTCAGCGGCGCGTTCTTGCCGTCGGCATCCGCCGGGCCGGCAGCCCCGCCGGTGATGGCGCCGCGCTTCACGCCGCCGGGCACGCCGCGCAGATCGAAACGCAGGTAGATGCCGCCGCCTTTGTCGCCGCTGCTCTTGTCGGTGTGGAAGATCCAGCCCCGGTTGGGATTCGAGACCGCCGGCAGGATTGCGCTCAGGAACGGGTCGTCCTCGTAGGCGGTGTCTGTCAGCGTCGTTCCAAAGGTCAGCACTGGGCCGGCCACGACTCCCGGTGCCGATACGACGGTTCCGCCGCCGTCGTTGAAATACAGAAGCTGCGCGGCCGTTCCGGCCGTCCCCCAGCACACTGCAAGGCCGATGGCCCCGGTGGCGATGGTGCGTCGAATGCGTGTCACGGTGATCCCCTCCCTCTAGAATTGACCTAAGGTAAGGTTAACACGGTTTCAACCAAAAGTATCGCGATTCCTGAATGAGAGCAGGTGTTCGCTCCGTCATTCGCGCGGGGGCAGGTCCACGGTTTCCAGCCAGGGCTTGATGTCCACCACGGGCGTGCCGTCGAAGGCGTCGGTCGCGTCGATGCCGATCACGCCCGCCTCCGGGTCGATCGACGTGATCCGCACGGTGGACATGGCGACCGGATTCGGCCGCCGCGGAGAGCGTAGCGCGAAGGTGCCGCGCGGCCCGTCCGCGTGGCGCGGCGCCTGCACGATCAGGTCGCGGCGGCCAAGATGCATCCAGGTGATCACGATGATCGGCTGCCCGACAGACAGGCCCGCAAGGCCCGCGCCGAACCCCTCGGCCAGTTCGATCTGCGCGGGCTGCCCGGTCTCGCGCGCCCGGCCGATGTTCTTCGGCGTGTCGGTGTCCGGCCCCCAGGGCGACCGGATATGCCCGATGAAACACAGCGACGCGTCGGCGCGCGCGCCTGGATCGAATGGTAGCAGGCGTTCGCCCTCGCGCGGCGCGTCGCCCATCAGGTCAGCCCGGCATGGGTCAGCGCGGCGTCGATCCGCGCCTTGACCGCATCGGTCAGCCCGACCAGCGGAAGACGCACGTCCGGCGCACAGCGGCCCAGCCGCGACAGCGCGTACTTCGCGCCGGCAACGCCGGGTTCTAGGAAAATCGCCTCGTGCAGCGGCATCAGCCGGTCCTGAAGCTCCAGCGCGGCGGCATAGTCGCCCGCCAGCGTCGCCTCCTGAAACTGGGCGCAAAGCTTCGGCGCGACATTCGCCGTGACCGAGATGCAGCCTGTGCCGCCCTGCGCGTTGAACCCTAGCGCGGTCGCGTCCTCGCCCGAAAGCTGTACGAAATCCGTCCCGCAGGCGATACGCTGCTGGCTGACGCGGGCCAGATCCCCGGTCGCGTCCTTCACCCCGATGATGCGCGGGAGCTCCGCCAGAGCGCCCATCGTCGCCGGGGTCATGTCCACCACCGATCGGCCGGGGATGTTGTAGATGATGATCGGCAGCTCGCAGCAATCGTGCAGCGCGGTGAAATGCGCGATCAGCCCAGCCTGCGTGGGCTTGTTGTAATAGGGCGTGACCACCAGCGCGGCGTCGGCGCCGACGGCGGCGGCGTGCTGCATGAGGCCGATCCCTTCGGCGGTATTGTTCGATCCCGCGCCCGCGATCACCGGGATGCGGCCCGCCGCCGCGGCCACCACGGTTTCCACGACTTGCTGGTGCTCGTCGTGGCTCAGCGTGGGGCTTTCGCCGGTCGTGCCCACCGGCACCAGCCCGTGCGACCCTTCGGCGACATGCCATTCGACCAACTGTTTGAGCGTGTCATGATCCACCGCGCCGTTCTTGAACGGGGTTACCAGGGCTGGAAGGGACCCTTTGAACATGACCTTGCTCCTTGTTCTGGGCCGACGTCGGGGTCGGCCGTCTTGCACCGCGCGGGCCAGTCCGGGCGGCCACGTGGCACATACATGCGCGGCCCGGCCTTGCCAAGAACCCTGCCGAATGCCGTGATTTTGAGTTGCGCGGCCGGTTCGGCTTGCTACGTCTGCGCGGGGCCGCGCGATCTGGGCGGCGCGCGTCGGGCCAGGCCGACACGCGAGCAGCCATGCTGCGGTGCCGGTCCGCCGGTCGGGGTCGGAACAGTCGGGCGCGCTGGTCGGGGTTGCGGCCGGTGCGCGTATGAAACGGGGGGTGACGATGCACAGGTGGGTGAAACTCGGGCTGGCGCTGGGGCTGCTGGCGGGACCGGCGCAGGCCGATCTGTCGGCCGCGATGGACCACGTCCGCGCCCGCGACTGGCCCGCAGCCGCTGCCGCCGCCCGGCGCGGTGGCGAGATCCCCCTTGCCGTCGCGGACTGGCACCGCTTGCGGTCGGGGCAGGGCAGCCTCGACGAATATCTCGCCTTTCTGCGCGCCTATCCCGACTGGCCGGGCCTGCCGCTGATGCTGCGCCGGGGTGAGCAGGCGATCGCGCCCTCCGCGCCGGCCGCAGACGTGATCGCGTACTTCTCCTACCATCTGCCGCAGACGTCTGACGGGGTGCTGCGGCTCGCCGCCGCACTCGAGGAGGCCGGGCGCGGACAGGACGCGCAGGCGCTGGCGGTGTTGGCGTGGCGGTCCATGACGCTCGGCGCAGAGGCCGAGAACGTTCTGATGGCGCGCTACGGGGTCGCGCTGGCCGATCACCATGTCGCGCGCATGGACGAGCTTCTATGGCGCGGCGCGCTTGATGCCGCGGCGCGCCAGAGGCCCCGCGTGCCCGAAGGCTGGCGCCTGCTGCACGATGCCCGCGTGGCGCTGCGTGGCGACGAGCCGGGGGTGGACGCGCGCATCGCCGCCGTGCCGGACGCACTGGCGGGCGATCCCGGGCTTGCCTTCGAACGGATGGAATGGCGCGCGCGCAAGGGCCGCGAGGACGGCGTGATCGAGATCCTGCTGGACCGTTCCACCACCGCCGAACGGCTCGGTCGGCCCGAGGTATGGGCGCCCCGGCGCAGGCTCGTGGCGCGCACTCTGTTCGGCGACGGACGGACTCGCGAGGCGTATCTCGTGGCGTCCCAGAACTTCCTGTCCGAAGGGGCGGATTTCGCCGATCTCGAATGGCTTTCGGGATATCTCGCGCTGCGCAGGCTGGACAGTCCGGCCGCCGCGCTGGCGCATTTCCGCCGCTTCCGGGCCGGGGTCACGACGCCGGTCAGCCTCGGGCGGGCGGGCTACTGGGAAGGCCGCGCCCACGAGGCGCTGGGCCAGGCCGCCGAGGCCGCCGCCGCCTATGCCTTCGGGGCCGAGTTCCAGACCAGCTTCTACGGCCAGCTTGCCGCGGAACGGGCTGGCCTTCCGCTCGATCCGCGGTTGACCGGGCACGAGACGTTCCCGGTGGCGCGCGACAGTGCCATCGCGGCTTCCAGCGTCTACCGCGCGGGCGTGGCGCTGCATGAAGCGGGCGAGTTGACCCTCGCGGCGCGGTTCTTCGCGCATATGGCCGAAAGCCGCGACCGGGGCGAGATCGGGCGCCTGCTGTCGCTGACCGAACAGCTTGGCGCGCCCTACATCCAGTTGCAGATCGCCAAGCGCGCGGCGGATTACGGTCACACTTTCCACCGCGACTACTTTCCGCTCGAACGTATCTCGGTCGAGGGACGCCCTGGCGTCACCCGGGAACTGGCGCTGGCCATCGCGCGCCGCGAAAGCGAGTTCAATCCCACCGTGGTCAGCCCTGCGGGCGCGCGCGGGCTGATGCAGGTGATGCCCGCCACTGCAAGCGACGTCGCGCGCGAGTTGGGGATGGAGTACTCGCTGGCGCGGCTCACCGCCGATCCGGACTACAACGCGGCGCTGGGCACGGCCTATCTGGCCGGGCTGGTGGCCGAGTTCGGGAACAACCCGATCCTCGTTTCCGCAGGGTACAACGCGGGTCCGGCGCGCGCCCGGCAATGGCTGCGCGAGCTTGGCGATCCGCGCGCGCCCGGTGCCGATGTCGTGGACTGGATCGAGGCGATCCCTTATCGCGAGACGCGCAACTATGTCATGCGGGTGTCCGAAAGCCTCGCGCCCTACCGCGCCCGCCTGAGCGGACAGACCGGCCCCGTGACCCTGAGTGCGGAGCTTGCCGGACGCTAGCTTGGCCCGGACCTGATCCGGGGGTCTCGCGCGCGGAACCGTCCGGCACTCCGTCCGCCCCACGCCAGCTGCACGCCTGCCCCGCCGACCTCGCACCTCGAGTCGCCTCCGTTCGCCCGCCCCGGGCTAGCCCGACGCCGCACGGTCCGCCTGCCGGGCACGCCACAGCGCGAAAAGGCCCGCCGCCACGACGATCGCCCCGCCCGCCGCCACGTTCGGACGCAGCGCCTCGCCGAAGGCCAGCATCCCGACGCCGGTGGCGAAAACCAGTTGCAGGTAGGCGAAGGGCTGCACGGTCCCTGCCTCGGCCGCGTCGTAGCAACGGATCAGGCACCAGTGCCCCAGCGCGCCCGAAACGCACAGCGCGGCCATCATCGCAGCATCCGCCCGCGCCATTGGCTCCCAGTGCCACAGGCCCACGGCGGTCATCGCCACAGCCCCTACCGTGCCGGTCCAGAAGAAGCTGGTCGTCGCGCTGTCCCGCCGCGCGGCGTAGCGCGTCAACAGGCCGTAAAGCGCGAACATTGCCGCCGCCAGCAGCGGCACCGCCGCCGCGGGCGTGAACACCGCCACGCCGGGCTGCAGGATCACCAGGATGCCGGCGAATCCCGCCAGGATCGCCGCCCATCGCCGCCAGCCCACCCGTTCGCCCAGCAGCGGCCCCGACAGCGCCGCGATCAGCAGCGGGTAGACCGCGAATATGGCATGGGTCTCCACCAGCCCCAGCAACACGAATCCCGCCACCATCACGCAGATCTCGGCGGCCAGCAGCAGCCCGCGCAGGACCTGCACCACAGGCTGCCGCGTCGCCGCCGCCGCTCGTAGCCCGCCCGGCCTGCGCGCCGCCACCGCGATCACGAAAGCCGCGAAGAACCAGTAGCGGATCATCACGATCATCAGCAGGCTGTAGCTGTCCGCCAGATGCCGCGACAGCCCGTCCTGCAAGGCAAAGACCAGGGACGCGGCCACCATGAACCCGATCCCGGTCCGGTTCGCCCGCGCTTGATCCCGTGCCTGTGCGGATGCGCGATCCAGCGCCTCGCTCGATTCCCCGTCCGGGTCGGTGCCTGCGGCCGTCGCCGCGCGCGTCACTCCAGCCGTCCGAGCGTCATGTGCCGCTTGCGACCGAAGCCCGGCACCTTGGCCACCGCGAAACCCGCAGCTTCCAGCCCGCGACGCACCACGCCTGCCGCCGTGTAGGTCGCCAGCGTGCCGCCCGGTGCCGTGTGCAGCGCGACGTCGGTCAGCAGCGGCGCTTCCCACAGCTCCGGGTTGCGGGCTGGCGCGAAGCCGTCAAGGAACCACGCATCGGCGATCCCGTCCCAGCGCGACAGCGTCTCGCGTGCATCGCCGATGATGACCTGCGCCTCCAGATCCGGCGCGCTGAACCGCGTCGCGCCATCCTCCCAGGCGGCAAGGAAGGGGCGCGCGGTTTCCAGAATCTCGGGAAAGGCGGTCAGTGCCAGCGCCATCTCCTCGGCCAGCAGGGGGTAGGCCTCGAACCCGGTGTAGTGAAGCTGCCCGCCCACACCCATATCGCGCCACGCCTTCAGCGCGGCAAACAGGTTCAGCCCGGTGCCGAAGCCCAGTTCGGCGATGTGAAAGCCCGGCCGGAAGCGCTCCGGCAGGCCGTTGCCCGCAAGAAAGACATGGCGGGTCTCCGCCAGCCCGTCCTCCAGCGAATAGTACGGATCGTCGAACTGTCCCGAAACGGGGACACCCTCCTCGTGCCACTGGATATCGACCGGATCGGCTGTCATAGCTGACGTTCCCTGCCCTTGGTGTTCCGATGCTCCCCAGCGACGTAAAATTGCCAGAACCGTCCAAATGTCAATCTGATGTTACCTTTTTGCAGGGTCCGTCATGACGCAGCCCGATGTGACGATTCGCGGTGCCGGGATTTTCGGGCTGGCCATCGCCCATGCCTGCGCCCGGCGTGGGGCACGGGTGCGGGTGGTCGATCCGGGCGGGCCGGGGGCCGGGGCCTCGGGCGGGATCGTCGGCGCGCTGGCCCCCCACACCCCCGAGAACTGGAACGAGAAGAAGGCATTCCAGTTCGACAGCCTGATCATGGCCGGCTCGTTCTGGGATGAGGTCGAACATCGTTCGGGGCGGCCGTCCGGCTATGGGCGGCTCGGCCGGTTGCAACCGGTGGATGGCGACCGGGCGCTGGCACTGGCCGACGAACGGGCACAGGGCGCGGCGCGGCTCTGGCAGGGTCTGGCTTGCTGGCAGGTCATCGCGGCGGATGATGCAGGCGACTGGGCGCCCCTCAGTCCTTCGGGGCGGCTGATCCGCGACACGCTCAGTGCGCGGCTTCACCCGGCGCAGGCCTGCGCCGCGCTCGCCGCTGCCGTCACCGCGCAGGGCGGCAGCATCGTGCCCGATGCGGAGCCCGCCACCGGGCGCCCCGAGGTCTGGGCGACCGGCCATGCCGGGCTGCTCGCGCTGTCCGCCGAAACCGGCCGACCCGTTGGGACTGGCGTGAAGGGGCAGGCGGCGCTACTGCGGCTTGACCGGCGCGGCGCGCCCCAGCTTTTCGCGGGCGGGCTGCACGTGGTGCCCCATTCCGACGGCACCGTGGCCATCGGTTCGACCAGCGAACGCGACTACGACGATCCCGCCGCCACGGACGGTCAACTTGACGATGTGCTGGCACGCGCCCGTGCCGCTGTCCCTGCCCTGGGGGGCGCCCCGGTGATCGGGCGCTGGGCGGGCGTGCGGCCACGCGCCCGCAGCCGCGCGCCGATGCTTGGCCCGCACCCGACCCGCGCGGGCGTGTTCATCGCCAATGGCGGCTTCAAGATCGGCTTCGGCATGGCGCCCAAGGTTGCAGAGGTCATGGCCGATCTGGTTCTGGACGGGCGGGACGTCATCCCGGCGGGGTTCCGGGTCGAAGACAACCTGTAAGGCCGCTAACCGCCGGGCTTGCGCGCGTTGTCGAACCCTCAGCAACTGACAAATTCCGCGCGCTCTTCCGCGACGATGGTGCGCGCCGCGCCTGAGCGGCCGTTGCGGTCGGCAAACCGCTCGAAGCGGGTCTGCATCGGACGGCAGTGGTTTTCCGGCAAGCAGTTCTGAGAGGGGGAAACATCGCAGCAAGACAAGACCCGCGGCCTCGATCACGGCGGTTCTCTCGGCCGCGGTGTCCACTTCGGGGGTAGGCGGCGTTCCGGCGCTTCTCCAGCGCCGTGGGCTGGCGGGTCAGCCGGGTCAACTCGCTCTGCGCCAGATCGCCGCCGGGCCTCGGAAGGCGTGGCCACTCCGCCACCCCGCGCACAAGGCCGATGTTGCAGACAGCGCCTTCCGACCAGATCGTGTCGAAGGCGCCGTCCCCGAACGGCAACTCGGCAATGTTTGCCGTCACCGTCTCGATCCTGTCCTGAAGACTGCGGTCACGCGCAGTGTCGCCAAGATCGGCGAGAATCTCGGGCCAAAAAATCGGCCGCCGCGACATGCGCTTCCGGTTCCGCTGCAAGGAAAAGACTTGTGGCCCCGGTCCCGCAGCCGATGTCGGCGAAGCGAAGACCGCTCCGTCCCGCAAGCCCCGACACGGTCAGGGCCTGCCGCGTGGTCGCGTCGCGTCCGGGCCCATGGCGCGCGCCGCCGCGATGACGAGCGACCGGAAGCGCGAGATCGTCCAGAAGCCCGCTTTGCCTATTTGCGCTCTGCCGCGGTGCGCAATTCCCCCATCAGGTCCGACAGCGCCTTCTCGTAAAGCTCGTTCTGAAGACGCCCGTCCTCACCGAACTCCTTGCCGGGCGCGGCGATCAGCACCTCCGGGCCCGGCACCATCAGCGGGCGGAACGGCGCAAGGCACAAGCGTAAAGCGTATTGCCCGCGCGCCCCACCCGATCGGCCGGCATTGGCCGACATGATCGCTACCGGCTTGCGCAGCCACGGGTTGCCCTCGGTCCGGCTGATCCAGTCGAGCGCGTTTTTCATCACGCCCGATACCGACTGGTTGTATTCCGGCGAGGCTATGATCACGGCATCCGCTGCCGCGATGGCCTCTGCCGCCGCCTGCACCTCCTTCGGGATTCCTTCGCCCTTCTCTATGTCCTCGTCGAACACGGAAAAGCGCGTTTCGACCAGCGTGAACTCGCAGTCCCCGAAATGGCGCACCGCCTCGTGCAGCAGCTTGCGGTTGAACGACTCGCGGCGCAGCGATCCGCACAGCCCGGCAAGTTTCAGCGTCGTCATCGATATGTCCCCTCGTCATGACCCTTGGCGCAGGTAATGCCCCGCGCTCAGAACTCCACCCCGACCTGCGCCTTGATACCCGACCGGAACGGATGCTTGACCAATTCCATCTCGGTCACGAGGTCCGCCGCCTCGATCAGCGGCTCCTTCGCGTTGCGCCCGGTCAGCACCACATGCGTCATCTCCGGTTTCTCGTCCCGCAGGAAAGCAACCACTTCCGCCACGTCGAGGTAATCATACCGCAGCGCGATGTTGATCTCGTCCAGCAGGACCATGCGGTTCGCCGGGTCGCGGATCAGCTCCTTCGCCTTCTCCCAGGCCGCCTGCGCCATCTCCGTGTCGCGGGCGCGGTCCTGCGTCTCCCAGGTGAACCCCTCGCCCATCGTGTGGAACTGGCAGACGTCGGAAAAGCGCGACAGGATCAGATCGCGCTCGCCCGTGCTCATGCCGCCCTTGATGAACTGCACCACCGCGCAGGGCATCCCGTGCGCGATGCAGCGGAAGATCATTCCGAACGCGGCCGAGGATTTCCCCTTCCCCTTCCCGGTATGCACGATGATCAGGCCCTTCTCGCCCTCCTTCGTAGCCATGATCTTGTCCCGCGCGGCCTTCTTCTTGGCCATCTTGGCGGCGTGGCGGGCAAGTTCGTCCTGCGGCCTGGTCTCTTCGGTCATGGCATCCCCTTCCTGTTGCGCGCCAATCTCCGCCATCGCGCGCGCGCCGTAAAGCCCGCATGCCCCCGCTCAGAACAGCCAGCCCACCACCAGCGGCGTCGCCAGCGCTGTGAAAAGCGCGTTCAGACCCATCGCGATGCCCGCGAAGGCGCCCGCCACCGGATCGACCTGAAAGGCCCGCGCGGTGCCGATCCCGCTCGCCGACGCGCCGGTGGCGAAGCCGCGCGCCCGGTAATCCCGAACCCCCAGCGCATCGTAAAGCGGCGTGACGATCACCGCCCCGAGGATACCGGTCAGGATCACCAGCGCGGCGGTCAGCGACGGGATGCCGCCGATCGCTTCGGCCACGCCGATGGCGATGGGCGAGGTGGCCGATTTGGGCGCCAGCGACAGCAGCACCTCGCCGCGCAGACCCAGCGCCCAGCCCACGCCCAGGCCCGTCAGCATCGCGGTCAGGCCGCCCGCCACCAGCGCCGCCAGCATCGGCAGCGCCGTGCGCAGGATGTGCGAGCGGTTGGTGTAAAGCGGGACGGCCAGCGCCACCGTCGCCGGTCCCAGCAGGAAATGAACGAACTGCGCGCCGTCGAAATAGACCTCGTATGTCGTGCCCGTCGCCAGAAGGACCGCGCCCAGCAACAGCATCGCGATCAGCACCGGGTTGACGTAGGTCTTGCGCCCGCTCGCCCGGAACGCCCGGTCCCCGACTGCATAGGCCAGCACCGTCGCGGTCAGCCACAACAGCGGCTCGTCGGTCAGATAGACCCAGATATCCACGACCGGGGTCATGACCGCGGCTCCACCAGTCGCAGCACGCCGGCGAAGACCAGCACGCTGACCGTCAGGCCCGCCAGCGTGCTGACCACCAGCGCCGCAAGCAGCGCGATCCCGTTCTCACCCAGCAGGTGAAGGTGCGCCACCACGCCCACACCGGCGGGCACGAACAGCAGCGACAGATGCGCCAGCAGTCCCTCGGCCAGCCCGCGCACAACCTCGTGCAGCGCGGGAAAGGCCAGCATCAGCCCGGCCAGCAGCGCCATGCCCAGTACGGGACCGGGCAGCGCCAGCCCCAGCGCGGTGACGGTGACCTGCCCGGCCAGCTGGCAGGCAAGCAGAATGGCGATGGCGTGCAGCATGGCGCAACTCCTCGGGATGTGTGCTCCCGTCCTAGCATGGCGCACGGCAAAAGCGACGCCCGGCCGAGCGGGTCGACCGGGCGCGCGGGGAACCGGACTGTCAGGACCGGAACGTCATGAAGCAGGGCGGGTCATTCCGCCGGATGGGGCAGAACGGCGGCGGCCGGGCGGAAATGGCGCCGGTTCAGGTAGAGCGCAAGCCCGATGGCGACGGCCTGCACCGCGACGGCCATGGCGCTCAGGCTCCAGTAGGCGGCGCCGAACTTGTCCAGCACGCCCGCGCCGACCAGCCCCTTGTTGATCCAGAACTGCATCATCACTGACAGCGCGACCGCCGGGCAGATCAGCGCATACGCCCCCGCCGAGGTCGCGGCGCCCGTCACGAAGCGCGCGACATAGCCGATCCGCGCCAGCACGAAGACCCCGAACAACGTGAACAGGACCTGCACCGACAGAAGCCGCGTCAGCAGGACCAGCGTGTCCGCGTCGGCGCTATGCCAACCGAAATGGACGTGCAGACCATGCTGTTGGCGCATGACGAGGATGCCGAGAACCGTCAGGATCGGCACGATCACCATCAACGTCGGCGCGGCTTCGGGCGCGACGCCATGCTCCAGCATCGCGTGCAGGCCCAGAACCAGCGCGACCAGCGCGATCACCGCCGCAGACGCAAGAAAGAAGGTCGACAGCGCCAGCGACACTGCCACCGTGGTGGGCACGCTGCTCATCGCGGCCGGGGCGGCAAGGCCGACGCCGACCATCGCCAGCGCGAATGCCGGCAGTTTCTGCGCGAAGCTGTTGTTGGCGGAATGGTCGAAATTGCCGTTAGAAAGGACCCTGCCAAGAAAGCTGCCGATCTGGCGCAGCGCCAGCACGCCGATCGCCACAAAGACCGCCATTGCCGCCGGAAACAGGTATTCGGTCACGCCCCAAAGGCCGGGCACGAAGACAAGGCCAAGGATGAAGCCGACATTGACGCTCATCGCCAGCGCCAGTGGCAGCGCGGTCATCTGGGTCTGTGCGTTGGTACGGCTCAGCGCATCTTGCGCGCCGCTGTCGCGGAAGCGGCGCAACTGGCCGATGTTCCAGGCCAGCAGGCGCAGGTTGGTGGCCGCGAACAGCGCGATCCCGGCCATCGCCGTGCCGATCATGGCCTGCTGCGCGAACCTGCCCGCGCTGAAGGCGGCGGCGATGTCTTCGAATACCGGAACCGGTTTGCCGGGATGCGGGATCCAGAACATCAGCCACAGGAAGAACGTCACCGCGATGCCGCCCGCCCCGAGCGAGGCCAGGAAATAAAGCGGGCTGTAGCGGGTTTCGGCGGGAAACAGGTGTGTGCGGGCCATGTCGGCCTCCCTTTTCACATTCTAATTAAAGAATATGATGGGTCGTGACGGCTTGGGGTTCAAGCCCCACCTGCAGGGTGCGACATTCAGCTCCATGAATGTGATTGCCCTGCCGCGCTCAATCGTCTGTGTTCATTACCGGTTAAACCCACGCCGCGCATCATAGCGACGCGGCGCGAAGTCGCCGAAGGGGGGCGATCGGAAAGGGCAGGCTCCATGACATTTCCACGCCGGGCGGCCTGCGCCGCCCTCGTGATTGGCGCCACTTCGGCGCTTGCCGGATGCGATACGCCCAGCCCGCCCATGTTCGGTGCCGACCGCACGCGCGTTTCGGTCAGCGGGCAAGATTTTACCGTGCGTCATGACCGCATGCGCGCCGAATCCGTCCGCACCAGCCCGATGGCCGATCCCGGCCTGCGCGACATGCTCCTGATGTCCCGCGCCGCGATCGAGGCAGCCAGCGGTTGCCCGGTCCGCTCTGGAACGCTTTACGGCGACCGCGTCATGGCCGAGGCGTTTCTGGACTGTCCCGACAGCCCCGGCGTGACCCTGCGCCCGGCGCAGATCTTCACCCCGCCACGCTAATCCGCCTCGCCCATTCGCGCCCAGTTTCCGCGCCGCAGCATCCCTGCGCGCCTGTCGGCGAGTCCGACAGGAGTCCTACGGGATTCATATGCGAGTCATATGGAATTCATATGATCCGTCTCTCACGGCGTGCCGCGCCGCTCGACCCGCGCCTCACCCGGCCTGTCCGGCGGCCTGCGCGATCCGCGCCCGGGCCGAATTGGATTTCGGCTGCCACATGCCGCGGTCGATAGCCTCTTGAAATCGCTCGGCGATTTCCTTCAAGGCACTAGGGTTGTGGGCCTCGATGAATCCCCGCGTATCGTCGTCGCCAAGGAAAGCCTCCTCCACCGCGTCGAAATGATGACTCCGCACCGCCCCGGTCGTGGCTGCGAACGCAAAAAGGTAATCCACCGTCGCCGCGATTTCGAAGGCACCCTTGTATCCGTGTCGCTTAACCCCTTCAATCCACTTGGGATTCACGACCCGAGACCGGACGACCCGGGCGATCTCCTCGTCCAGCGTGCGGATTACCGGCCGCTCCGGGCGGGAATGGTCATTGTGATAAACTGGCCGCGCAACCCCTTGCAATTGCTTGATAGTTGCGGCCGCTCCGCCCTCGAACTGGTAATAATCGTCGCTGTCCAGAAGATCGTGCTCCCGGTTGTCCTGATTCTGCACCGCGGCATCGACCTGCGACAGCCGCGTCTCCAGCGCCCCCCGCGCCTCAATTCCTTCCGCGTCCTTGCCGTAAGCATATGATCCCCATGTCAAATATGCCTCCGCCAGATCGGCCTCGTCTCGCCACAGACGCTCATCGATCAGCGCCTGAAGTCCCGCGCCATATGCGCCCGGTTTCGATCCGAACACCCGGAACCGCCCCGCCTCGCCTTCGATTTTCGCCTTTGCTGCCGCGGGGTTGGCGTCCTCTGGCTCATCCAACGCCATGACCGCCCGCGCCGCGCTGTCCACCAGATCGATTTGTGCCGGGAACGCATCGCGGAAAAACCCCGAAACCCGCAATGTCACATCCACCCGCGGTCGCCCCAGCGCCGTTGCCGGAATGATCTCGAACCCGGTGACCCGGCGCCGCGCGTCGTCCCAGCGCGGTTTCACACCCATCAGAGCCAGCGCCTGGGCGATGTCGTCCCCGCCGGTGCGCATGTTCGCTGTGCCCCATGCCGTCAGTAGCAGTGCCCGCGGCCAGTCCCCATGGTCCTGCAAATGCCGCTCGATCAGAAGGTTGGCCGATTTCCACCCCAGTGCCCAGGCGGTCGGGGTTGGCACGGCGCGGCTGTCCACCGAGAAGAAGTTCCGGCCGGTCGGCAAGACGTCCAGTCGCCCGCGGGTCGGGGCCCCGGACGCGCCCGGGGCGACGAAGTGCCCTGAAAGGGCGGTGAGGAGCCCCGCGCCCTCCGCCGCGCCGCAGCCTTGCACCAGCGGCGCCACCGTGTCGCGAATGCCCTTCAGGACCGCGGCGCTTGCAGGGCCTGGCGGTGCGGCGGCCCCGTCTACCAGCGCCGCGGCCAACGCTTCGAGCCGTTCCACCGTGTCGCCTGCGCTGCGCCATGTCCCGCCGTCTGCCAGCGCATCCGGCCGCGGGCCCGTCCAAGGGGCTGCCATGTCGCAGTCCAGCGGGTCGAATGCGAGACGCAGATCCTCCGCCAGTGCCCGCGGAAGCGATGCGTCGCGCCCGGTTCCGTCGCCGCGCGGCAGGCGCACCAGCGCAAGGATCAGGTCACGTGCAAGGCGCCCATCGGGGGCCTGGCCGAACACGTGCAGCCCGTCCCGGATCTGCGCTTCCTTCAACTCGCACAGCCACGCATCGAGGCGCGCAAGGTCCCTGTCTTCATCTTCGCCGGTCAGCCCCGCGTCCCGCCCCAGTCCGGTCGCATCGCACAGGCTGACGATCTCGCGGCGCAGGTGCGCGATCCGCCGCGGGTCCAGCCCGGCGGCCTCGTAATACTCATCGACCAGTGCCTCCAGATCGCGCAGCGGTCCGTAGCTTTCCGCGCGGGTCAGCGGCGGCGTCAGGTGATCCACGATCACCGCCTGCGCACGCCGTTTGGCCTGTGTGCCCTCGCCCGGATCGTTGACGATGAAGGGGTAGATATGAGGCACTGGTCCCAGGACGACCTCGGGCAGACAGGACTCGGATAGCGCCAGTGCCTTGCCCGGCAGCCATTCGAGGTTGCCATGCTTGCCCATGTGCACGATCGCCTGCGCGCCCTGCACCTCGCGCAGCCAGAAATAGAACGCGAGGTAGTTGTGGGGCGGTACGAGGTCCGGGGCGTGATAGGTCGCTTCAGGATCGATGTTGTAGCCTCGCGCGGGCTGCAGGCCGACGGTCACGTTGCCGAAGCGCAGCACGGACAGCGCGAACCCGTCCGGCCCGGCGAACGGATCGTCCTCGGCCGCGCCCCACCGATCTTCGATCCGCTGGCGGACCGCCCATGGCAGGCGCCCATAGGCATTGCGGTAGTCCTGCATCGACAGCCGCACCCCGCCGCTGCGCGCGGCCCTGTCCGGCAGCCAGTTCGTCGGCCCGGCGAGGATAGCGCGCATCAGCGCGTCCGGCGTCTCGGGGTTTGCCTGCACGTCGTACCCCGCGCCGGACAGAAGCCGTAGCGCGTGTACCGTCGCGGCGGGCGTGTCCAGCCCGACTCCATTGGCCAGTCGGCCGTCCTTGTTCGGGTAGTTTGCCAGCACCAGCGCGACCTGCCGGTCGGCGGCGCGGGTCCGGCGCAACCGGACCCAGTTCGCGGCGAGGTCCGCCACGAAGGCCACGCGGTCGCCGCGCGCGCGGTAGCTGGCGATCGGGCATTGAGTCGCCTCGTCGAAGAACGCCTCGCCCTTGAAGCTGATCGCCCGGCTCAGGACACGTCCGTCTATTTCGGGCAGGGCCACGTTCATTGCGATGTCCCGGGCGCCAAGCCCGGTCAGGCCGTCCTCCCATGCGGCTTCCGAGGCGCTCGACAGGACAATCTGGAACACGGGCGCGCCCTGCGCGGACGGGGCGGCAAGGGGGTTCGATGCCCCCGCGCCGTCGGCTCCGCCAAGATCGGGCGTCCCGACGGCGAAGGCGGTGGCGTTCAGGATCACGTCGGGCGGGGCATCCCGGAACAGTCCGTCCAGCACGCCCGCGCTCAGCGGGTCCTTGAGCGACGCGACGAACACCGGCATCGGGTTCAGCCCGCGCCGCACGAGTTCCTTCACCAGACGGTTGATCGGGTGCAATCCTGCGCCTTGCAGGAGCGCGCGGTAGAACACCACCGGCACGACTGGTGCTCCGTCCGTCCAGTTGGCGCGCAGCGCGTCGAGGCCGGTGGCCCCGCTGCCCGGCCAGTAGAGTCCCGCGCGCAGCAGTGGGCGCGCGGCCGGAGGCCGATCGGTCCGCCCGTCGATCATCGCGCGGGCATGGGCAATGAAATGAGACGCGTTCTCGGGTCCGCCTTCCACCAGATAGGCCCAGAGCGCGTCCCAGTCCGCGCGCGGAACGCTGGACAGGCCCCACAACTCGTCGTCGGGCCGGTCGTCGCCGGGCAGCGCGACAAAGGGCACCCCGGCCGCGTGCAGGGCCGCGGCGTACTGCTCCAGCCCGTAGCGCCAGTAGCCGGTGCCGCCCAGCACCCGCGCGATCACGAGGCGCGATTTCGCCGCGCAGGTCTGGATGTGCAGGTCCACCGACAGCGGGTGGCGCAGATGCATCAGGTTGCCGAGCCGCATCTCGGGCGGGTCCGGCATCGCGGCGCGCGCCTCGCTCAGCGCGGCAAGTTCGCTGTCGGCGGCGGACAGGACCACAAGATCGGCCGGAGTCTGGCCCAGGTCTACGGGCTCCAGCCCCTCATCGAGACTGCCGGGCGTGGCTGCGAGAAGGTGCATGTCGGGTGTCCTGTGGGGCGCGCCGCAGCGTCGCACGGCGCGGCGGAAAGGGGAGCCGCCGGGCCTGTGCCCGGCGGGGCCTGGTCAGGCGGCCAGTGCGGCGCTGATCGCGGCGCGATCGAGACCGGCCTGCCCGATCACCACAAGGCGCGTTTCACGGACCTCGCCGGGGGCGAAGGGGCGGTCGAAGTAACTGTCCACACGCGGACCCACCGCCTGCAGCGTCAGCCGCATGGGTTTGCCCGACACAGCTGCGAAACCCTTTAGCCGCAGGATGTCGTGGCCCCGGATCACCTCGGCCAGCCGGGCGGCAAAGGCTGTCTGGTCGGCGATCTCGGGAACAGTGACGACGAAGCTTTCGAACGCGTCGTGGTCATGTTCATGGTGATCGTGATCGTGATCGTGGTCGTGGTCGTGGTCGTGGTCGTGGTCGCGGTCGTGCCCCGCATCCGCCTCGTGGTGGTGATGCATCTCGCCGCGTGCATCGAGGTCGTCCTCGGCGCCGATGCCCTGGCCGAGCAGCACGTCCACCGGCAGCGCGCCCATCGCCGTGCGCACGACCTGCACACCTGAGCGGGCTTCAGCCTTCAGTCGTGCGGTCAGCGCTTCTGCCTCGGCGTCGCCCAGAAGGTCGGACTTGTTCACGACAATCATGTCGGCGCACGCGATCTGGTCCTCGAACAGCTCGGACAGCGGTGTTTCGTGGTCGAGATTCTCGTCCTGCCGCCGCTGCGCATCCACCGCCTCGACAGAATGGGCGAAGCGCCCCTCCGCCACGGCCTTGCCGTCCACAACGGTGACCACGCCATCCACTGTCACGCGGGTGCGGATTTCGGGCCAGCCGAAGGCGCGCACCAGAGGTTGCGGAAGCGCAAGACCCGAGGTTTCAATCACGATATGATCAGGCGGCGTGTCGCGATCCAGTAGCTTCTGAAGCGTCGGCACGAAATCCTCGGCGACGGTGCAGCAGATGCAGCCGTTCGACAGTTCCATTACGTCGTCGTCGGCGCAACCCTCGATGCCGCAGCCCTTGAGGATGTCTCCATCCACGCCGAGATCGCCGAATTCGTTGATGATCAAGGCAATCCTCTTGCCATTCGCGTGGGTCAGCAGGTGACGGATCAAGGTGGTCTTGCCAGCCCCGAGGAAGCCGGTCACGACGGTCGCCGGAATTTTCTTTGCCATGTCTTGCTTGTTGCCCTTCAAAGGAATGGCGGCCCGCCGGGCCGCCATGCGTGTTTGCTGCCGTTCAGCCCCAGCCAAGCGCCGCGAAGGCGACGCCCTCGGCGGCTTCGAGGGTCAGGAGAAGCCCGGCGCCCGCGACCACAGCGCCCGCGATGCGCGCGTTGATCGCGCCCGGTTCGCGGGTGCGGAAGACGGTTTCGGCGACCCAGCCCGCCGCGACGGCGAGCGCGAACTGCACCACAGCGAGGCCCAGCAGGTATCCCGCAAGAACCGCGCCGCCGACGGCGCCTTCGGCACCGGCCAGCGAGTCCCCGAAGGCAGAGCCGTGGAACAGCCCGAAGCCGGCGAAAAGCGCGAGTGTGAGACCGGGCGCCAGCGCGCGACCCGACAGAACGATCCCGCCGGTCACGAGAAGAGACAGCGCGATCACGGCCTCCTTGGCGGGCAGGCCGACCCCGGCATACATCAGCGCACAGCCTGCAAGCATCGCGGCGACGTAGGCGCCCGGTGCGGCGAAGCGGCGTCCGACCAGCAGGCCCGCGACCCCGGCCAGCGCCACGAAGAACAGGTGGTCAAACCCGAGGACCGGGTGACCGATGCCCGACAGCGCCCCGTCGGCGAACGTCGTCATCGGCGCCCCGGCAAGCGGGTGGTGGGCCAGTGCGGGGCCTGCCACGACCAGCAGCGCGGCGGTAAGAAGTCTTTTCATGTCTGTCCCCTTCGATCCATCAGAAGGGGGGTGGCGTCGAAGGCGGCCGGGTTCTGGTCGTCGGCTTACCCTCACGGAACACCCCGTCCGTTACAAGGCCGGGCCCGTGCGGACCCGTGCGTGGCTGGTCTCCTGGCTCGCGGGTCGTGGCGCTGGCGTCCCCTTCCCGGGCCTTGCGGCCCAGTGGTCACGGACGGGCGCTCACCGCTTACAGTCGCGGGGGCGGCTGCGGTTTCCGGCCCCGGATTGGGTCACCGTCACCGCATTCCCATTTGATCCCCGGCGCTTTGCACCATCGGGGAACCACACTCCTTGCTTGTGCCGGGTCCGGGGCGGCTCGGTCAAGGGCCATCGCGTCGCGGCTTAGCGGCGAGTCGATCGGCACAACATATATTTCAGATACTACAGCAAGATATGGGGTTAGCTTGGGTATATCCACGCCATATGCTGCGTTGGTGATTGACAGGCTGGATGCGTCGGAAGACAATTGCCAGCGACATAGTTTCAGCACACGAGCGTCGACACGTGCAGTTTACCCGCCTCCGCCTCAATGGTTTCAAGAGCTTCGTGGACCCGACCGACCTGGTGATCGCGCGGGGCCTGACCGGCGTCGTGGGGCCGAACGGCTGCGGCAAGTCCAACCTGCTTGAGGCGCTGCGCTGGGTCATGGGTGAGAATCGCCCTACTGCCATGCGCGGCGCGGGGATGGAGGACGTGATCTTCGCCGGGGCCGCGACCCGCCCTGCCCGCAACTATGCGGAGGTGTCGCTCTCGGTGGACAATACCGACCGACTGGCTCCGGCCGGCTTCAACGACACCGACATGATCGAGGTGGTGCGCCGTATCACCCGCGATGCCGGTTCGGCCTACAAGTGCAATACCCGTGATGTGCGCGCACGTGACGTGCAGATGCTGTTCGCGGACGCCTCGACCGGGTCGCATTCGCCGGCGCTGGTGCGACAGGGGCAGATTTCGGAACTCATCAATGCCAAACCAAAGTCGCGCCGTCGGGTGCTTGAGGAAGCTGCGGGGATCTCGGGTCTCTATCAGCGGCGGCATGAGGCCGAGCTGAAGCTGCGGGCTACGGAAACAAACCTGGAGCGCGTGGCGGATGTGGTCGATCAACTGTCGGGGCAGTTGGCGCAACTTGCCCGGCAGGCGAAACAGGCGGCGCGTTACCGGGCCATAGGAGCGGAACTGCGTGCGGCGGAATGGCTGCTGATCTACCTG
The DNA here is from genome assembly GCF_003172915.1 of Meridianimarinicoccus roseus. Classification (GTDB taxonomy): domain Bacteria; phylum Pseudomonadota; class Alphaproteobacteria; order Rhodobacterales; family Rhodobacteraceae; genus Meridianimarinicoccus; species Meridianimarinicoccus roseus. Next base: position 12,048 of record NZ_QGKU01000032.1, on the reverse strand, counting down.
CGCTGGCGCGACGCCGACCGCGCTTTGGCAGAGGCGAAGGCGGGTCAGGGCGATGCGGTGCGCGCCGCCGCCCGGGCCGAGGCCGACAGCCGCGCCGCCGCCGCCGCCCGCGAGCAGGCCGAGGCGGCCCTGCCGCCGCTGCGCGAAGAACAGGCCATCGCCGGAGCCGTGCTGCAGCGCCTGACGGTGGAGCGCGACACCCTGCGCGACCGCGAGGCGCGGGCGCAGGAACAGATCGTGACGCTGGAGGGGCGGCTGGCCCAGCTTGGCCGCGACAGCGAGCGGGAGTCGAGCCTGACCCGCGATGCCGGCGATACGCTGGAGCGTCTGGACTGGGAGGCGTCGGAACTGGCCCGTGCCGCCGAGGGGCACGAGGCACGGCTGGCGCAGGCGCAGGACGCGGCGCAGGAGGCTGCCGATGTGCTGGCCGACCGCGAAGATGCGCTGTCGGCCCTGACCGAAGAAGTCGCGCGTCTGGTCGCCCGGCACCAGTCGGTCGATCGGCTTCTGTCCGATAGCCGCAGGACGCTGGATCGCAGCGAGGCCGAGGCGGCGGCGGCACGGGACGCGGTGCAGACTGCCCGCGATGCTGCCGCGCAGGGCGCGCTTGCGCAGAACGAAGCGAGCGCGGCGCTGGCCGAGGCGTCGGACCGTCTGGCGCGGGCCGAGGCGGCGCTGTCAGCAGCTGAGGACCGGCGCGCCCGGTGCCAGTCGGCCGAGGCGGATGCCCGCGCCGCCCGAAGCGAGACGAGCGGCGAGGCAAAGGCGCTGGCCGCCGAAGTGGCCGCGCTGCGGCGGCTGGTGGCGCGCGATGCCGGGGATGGTGCGCAGATCGTCGACGAAACCACCGTCGCGGGCGGGTTCGAACGCGCGCTCGGGGCTGCGCTTGGGGATGACCTTAAGGCGCCTCGCGTTGGCGCCTCGGGCAGCGGCTGGACAAAGCTTCCCGACTACGACGCGCCGCCGCCCCTGCCTGAGGGCGCGCGTCCGCTGTCGGACCATGTCCGAATGCCGGACGTCCTGGCGCGGCGCCTGTCGCAGATCGGCTTGATCACACCCGATCAGGCGGCAACCTTGCAGCCTCTGCTGCGTCCCGGTCAGCGGCTGGTATCGCAAGCGGGCGATCTGTGGCGCTGGGACGGGTTCCGCGCAGCGGCCGAGGACGCGCCATCCGCCGCCGCGCTGCGGCTGGAGCAGGTCAACCGCCTTGCTGAACTCGATGCCGCGCTGGAAGAGGCGGAGGCCCGTGCCGAGGCCGCGGCCGGGGCGCATCAGCGCCTGACCGACGATCTGGCCGACGCATCGGAAGCCGACAAGCAGGCCCGCGCGGAACGGCGCGCGGCCGATGCCGCAGTCGCCGAGGCCAGCCGGGCCGAAAGCCGCGCCGAAGCGGACCGTGCCCTTGCCGAGGGCCGGGTCGAGAGTGCCGCGCTGGCGGTGGATCGCCACGAGGAGGCGGCGGGCGCCGCCCGTCTACAGCTTCAGGAGGCGGAGCGGCAGGCCGCGGTGCTGCCCGATCTGAGCGAGAGCCGCGCGCGCGTGGAGGACGTCAAGACCGCCGTGGAAGCGGCCCGGATGACGATGATGACCCGCCGCTCCGCCCATGACGAGGTCCGGCGTGAGGGACAGGCTCGCGTGGCGCGCGGTCAGGCGATCGCCAAGGAACGCGCACTCTGGGCCGACCGGCTTGCCACTGCCGATGCGCGCATGGCCGAATTGTCGGCCCGCATCGCCCGGACCGAGGACGAGTTGTCGGTTGCCCGCGACGCCCCGGCTGAACTGGCCGACCAGCGCGAGGCGGTTGTCGCAAGGCTTCTCGAGGCCGAGGCGCGTAAAGCCGCCGCCGAGGATGCCTGCGTCGCCGCCGAGGCCGCTTTGCGCGCTGCCGCCGGGGCGGAACGCGATGCCGAACGCGCGGCATCGGAGGCGCGGGAGGCGCGGGCGCGGGCCGAAACCCGCGTCGAGGCGGCGCAGGACACCGTGGACGCGGCGCTGGACCGGATGCGCGAGGACACCGGCGAGACGCCTGAAACGCTGGCCACGCAACTGGACACCGACCCGTCCCAGGCCATGCCGCCCGCCGAGCTTGAGGCGAGCATCGCGCGTCTGCGCCGGTCCCGCGATGCGCTTGGCGCAGTAAACCTGCGTGCCGAGGAAGACGCCCGCGCGGTTCAGGAGGAACATGATCTGCTGGTGACGGAAAAGGCCGACCTGGAAACAGCCATTGGCAAGCTGCGCGCCGGGATCAACGGGCTGAACCGGGAAGGGCGCGAACGGCTGCTGACCGCGTTTGAACAGGTCAACGCCAATTTCGCGGCGCTTTTCACCCATCTGTTCGGCGGGGGCGAGGCACGGCTTGTGTTGGTGGAAAGCGACGATCCGCTGGATGCCGGGCTTGAGATCATGTGCCAGCCGCCGGGCAAGAAGCTGTCCACGCTCAGCCTTCTGTCGGGGGGCGAGCAGACGTTGACCGCGCTGGCGCTGATCTTCGGAGTGTTCCTTGCGAACCCTGCACCGATCTGCGTTCTGGACGAGGTCGATGCCCCGCTGGACGATGCCAACGTGACGCGGTTCTGTGACATGCTGGACGAAATGACCCGCCGCACCGAAACACGCTTCCTCGTCATCACGCACCATGCGGTGACGATGAGCCGAATGGACAGGTTGTTCGGGGTAACGATGGCGGAGCAGGGTGTCAGCCAGCTCGTCAGCGTCGATCTGAAGAAGGCCGAGCAACTGGTTGCCTGACATGCCCGGCTGATAAGCTTTGGGTGGAGGGCCGGTAAGGTCTGCCCCCGGGCCACCAATGCGGCGCGGGGGCATGAACGCACCGTCAGTCGGCGGCGTGCTTCTGGCGGAAGTTCAGCTCGCGGATCAGCGCGCGTGCGGCAAGGGTCATACCCGAATCCTGCAGATCGGCGATCCGGCGTTCGATTTCTTCGGTGCTCAGGCTCATGGCGTGCTCCTTCGTCAGTTTCAGCAATCCCGCGCGAAAAACGATGCCGCCCCCACCTGCGGCAACAGGTGGGTCGGTGGCAGACCCTCGCGGGGAGTGTGTCCAGGCTCGCGATTCGTGCGCCGCGCGGCGCCGACAGGACCTGGACCCGGCGTGGCACCCGTCGGGCGCCTCAAAACCGGTCAATGGATCGTCTTTGTCGCGCAACTGGCTGCAAAAATCAACCCCTGCCCTGTTTCCGTGGCGTCAGGCGGCGCCTGCAATGCCCGCGGATCATCCGGCCGGGACGCGGGGTTGCTGTTGCAGTGCGCACTCAAGCGGGTCACTGTCCGGAGTGTTGGCCCTGTCCACAGCAGGGCCGCGCGGCCCCCCGCAACCCGGACGGACACGACATGATACCTGATTTCCCGCGCATGACGGGCACGCCCTTCACCCCTGCCGATTTCGACGCTGTGCGCGTGAACCGCACCGCAGCCGAACGGCGCGCGGCAAGCCTGACGGCGCGCCGCAGCGTGAAGAAGGAATGGCAGGCGGCCTGGCTTCTGCGCGCGGTCACCTGCATCGACCTGACCACACTGGCGGGCGACGACACGCCGGGCCGGGTCGCGCGGCTGTGCGCCAAGGCCCGCGCGCCTCTGCGCCCCGACCTGCTGGACGCGCTGGGGCTGGAGCCGATGACCGTGGGCGCGGTCTGCGTTTATCCCACGATGGTGCCACACGCCGTCCGCGCACTGGAGGGAAGCGGCGTGCCGGTCGCTTCGGTGGCGACTGGCTTTCCTGCCGGGTTGACCCCGCTGCCTCTGCGGCTGGAGGAGATCCGCTATGCCGTGGGCGAAGGTGCGGCCGAAATCGACATCGTGATTACCCGCGAACACGTGCTGACCGGCCGATGGTCCGCGCTTTACGACGAGATCGCGGCAATGCGCGCGGTCTGCGGCGCGGCACACATGAAGGCGATCCTGGCAACCGGCGATCTGAAGACGCTGAGCAACGTCTATCGCGCGTCGATGGTCGCGATGCAGGCGGGGGCGGATTTCATCAAGACCTCCACCGGCAAGGAGAACGTGAATGCGACGCTGCCCGTGTCGCTGACCATGCTGCGAGCATTGCGGGATTTCCAGGCGCGCACCGGCCAGAAGGTCGGCTTCAAGCCCGCGGGCGGGCTGAAGACCGCGAAGGACGCGCTGGCCTGGCTGATCCTGATGAAGGAGGAACTGGGCACGCGCCACATGATGCCCGACCTCTTCCGCATCGGTGCCTCGTCTCTGCTGGGCGACATCGAACGGCAGATCGAACACCATGTCACCGGCCGCTACTCGGCCGCGAACCGCCACGCGCTGGCCTGAGGACTTCCCATGCCGCATATCAGGGACATCATGCAGACCATGGATTACGGCCCCGCGCCAGAGGATAGCAGCGAGGTTCTGCACTGGCTGGACGGCCATTCCGGTGGGATCGGCCATTTCATCGACGGGACGTTCCTGGCTCCGTCCGGGCCACTGGCCGATGTGTACAGCCCGGCTGACGCCCGGGTAATCGCGCGGCTGGGCCATGCCGGCGCGGCCGAGGTAGACGCCGCCGTGGAGGCCGCACGCGCGGCGCAGGCGGGATGGGCCGCCCTGTCCGGGCATGACCGCGCCCGGTATCTTTACGCGATCGCGCGCCACGTGCAGAAACGCGAACGCTTCCTTGCCGTGCTCGAGACGATGGATAACGGCAAGACGATCCGCGAGACGCGGGATATCGACGTGCCGCTGGTCGCGCGGCATTTCTATCACCATGCCGGCTGGGCCGAACTGCTGGAGGACTCGTTTCCCGGTCATGTCCCGCACGGCGTCTGCGGGCAGGTGATCCCTTGGAATTTCCCGCTGCTGATGCTGGCGTGGAAGGTCGCTCCCGCGCTTGCGGCGGGCAATACCGTTGTTCTGAAACCCGCCGATCTCACGCCGCTGGCCGCGCAGGCCTTCGCCGAAATTTGCGTGGAAATCGGGCTGCCGCCAGGCGTTCTGAACATCGTGCAGGGCGACGGTGCCACCGGCGCGCTGGTGACGGGGCATCCGGGCGTGGACAAGGTCGCCTTCACCGGCTCGACCGAGGTGGGCCGCACCATCCGGCGCCAGACTGCCGGTTCGGGAAAGGCGCTTACGCTGGAACTGGGCGGCAAGTCACCCTTCATCGTCTGCGAGGATGCGGATCTCGATGCAGCGGTCGAGGGTGTCGTCGATGCCGTCTGGTTCAACCAGGGCGAGGTGTGCTGCGCTGGCAGCCGCATCCTGGTTCAGGAGGGCGTGGCCGAAGAGTTTTTCGATCGGCTGAGGGCGCGGATGGCGACGCTCCGTGTGGGCGATCCGCTGGACAAGACGATGGACGTGGGGGCGGTGGTGTCTGCAGGGCAGTTGGCCCGAATCTCGGAACTGCTTGCGCATGGACAGGCCGAGGGGGCTGTGCTGCACAGCGCGGGGGGGGATCTGCCCGCCGACGGGTATTTCTGTTCCCCGGGCTTCTTCACCGGCACCGGACCGGGCGACACCGTCAACCGCGAGGAAATCTTCGGCCCGGTTGCGACCACAATGACCTTCCGCACGCCGGACGAGGCGGTGCAACTGGCCAACGACACCCGCTACGGGCTGGCCGCGACCGTCTGGTCGCAGGATATCGACCGGGCCATCGGCATCGCCGCCGGGGTGAAGTCGGGCGTGGTCTGGATCAACGCGACCAACCTGTTCGATGCGGGCGCGCCCTTCGGCGGAATGCGGGAAAGCGGGTTCGGACGGGAAGGCGGGCGGGCGGGCATGGCCGCTTACTTAGTGCCGCCGTCCAGCGGACCGGGCCAGCCGCGCCCGGCGCCCGCACCGGCTCCAGTGGCCGCGCCCTTCGGCGGGGCGCAGGATGGCCCCGGAATCGACGCGACCGCGAAGCTGTATGTCGGGGGGCGGCAAGTCCGTGCCGACAGTGGCCAGAGCTTCACCGTGACGGACGCCAACGGCACGGCTATCGGGCAGGCCGCGCTTGGCAACCGCAAGGACATCCGAAACGCCGTCGAAGCAGCGAGCAAGGCCACCGGATGGGGCGGTGTGACGGCGCATAATCGCGCGCAGGTTCTGTATTTCCTGGCCGAGAACCTCGCACAGCGTCGGGCCGGGTTCGAAGCGCTCCTCGCCCGGAACTGCACCCCGGACCTTGCCGTGGCCGAGGTGGACGCCGCGATCCGGCGCTGCTTCTGGTATGCCGCGCAGGCCGACAAGCGCGCGGGAGTGGTGCAGGCCACTGCGGCGCGGCATGTCACGCTGTCGCTGAACGAGCCCTGGGGTGTCGTCGGTGTCGTCTGCCCCGACGAGGCGCCGCTACTGGCGCTGCTTTCGCTGGTGCTCCCCGCGCTTGCCATGGGCAACCGGGTCGTGGCCGTGCCGTCGCAAAGCCAGCCGCTGGTGGCGGCGCTGCTGTACCAGGTGCTCGAAACCTCCGACATTCCGGCGGGGGTGTTGAACCTTGTAACCGGTCCGCGCGCCGCGCTGGCCAGGACGCTTGCCGAACACGACGAGGTGGCCTGCCTGTGGTACTGCGGCAGCGCCGACGATGCTGCGCGGATCGAGGCATGGTCGGCGGGCAATCTCAAGCCCACTTGGACCGATGGCGGGCGGCTGCGCGACTGGGCTGATCCGGCTCAGGGGCAGGGCAATGCCTTCCTTGACCGTGCCACGCAGGTCAAGACGGTGTGGATTCCCTACGGCGACTGAGGAACGGGAGAAGGGACGGGGCCGCATGCGGCTGGACGGCAAGACGATCCTCATCACGGCCGCGGGGCAGGGCATCGGGCGCGGCGCCGCGCTGGCCTGCGCTTCTGAAGGCGCGCGTGTGATCGCGACCGACATCAACCCGGACACGCTTGCCACGCTCGCGGGGCGGGACGGGATCGAAATACGGCTGTTCGACGTGACCGACCCTGCCGCGACTGCGACGCTGGCCGCCGCGTTGCCGGATCTCGACGGGTTGTTCAACTGCGCGGGCATCGTCCATCACGGCACAATCCTCGAACTCGACGATGCGGCGTGGGACCGGTTGGTCGCGGTCAATATCACGTCCATGGTGCGGATCACGCGGGCCTTCGTGCCGGGAATGTTGCGCCGGGCCGAGGCCACGGGCGGCGCGTCGATCCTGAACATGTCGTCCATGGCCTCTTCGGTGAAGGGATTTGTAAACCGCACCGCCTATGGCGCGACCAAAGCGGCGGTGATCGGGCTGACCAAGGCTGTCGCGGCGGATTTCGTCGGCACCGGGCTGCGCTGCAACGCGCTGTGCCCCGGCACGGTGGACACGCCGTCGCTGCGGGGGCGGATCGCCGCGGCGCCGGACCCGGCGCAGGCAGAACTGGATTTCATTGCGCGCCAGCCGATGGGCCGGCTCGCCCTGGTGGCGGACCTGACCCCGACCATCGTGCATCTTCTGTGCGACGACAGCCGCTTCGTGACCGGGCAGGCGGTGTCTGTGGATGGCGGTGTCACGATCTGATCCGACGCGCAGGTGCGGGTGGTCTTCTGTTTCGGCGTCGGCTGACGTAGCTAGGCAGGCGCAGCTGCGCGGACAGGCCGGGCAAGGGCCGGAGCAAGCGGTCTGCCGGTTGCCTGGACGCTTGCCCTTGAAGGGAGAGGAAACACGATGAAACTTGTGAGATACGGTGCCGCCGGCCTTGAAAAGCCCGGCATGCTGGATGCGGACGGGCGGGTGCGGGACCTGTCGGGGGTGATCGATGATCTGTCGGGCGAGGCGCTGACCGCGGCGGGGATCGCGCGTCTTGCCGCGCTCGATCCTGCCGCGTTGCCGCTGGTACCGGGCACGCCGCAGCAAGATCTGCGGCTCGGACCCTGCGTCGGGCATATCGGCAAGTTCATCTGCATCGGGCTGAACTACGCCGACCACGCGGCCGAATCGGGAATGGCGGTGCCGCCTGAACCGGTGATCTTCGCCAAGTGGACCTCGGCCGTCGTGGGCCCGGACGACGACGTGCTGATCCCGCCCGGTTCGGTGAAGACCGACTGGGAAGCCGAACTCGCCGTGGTGATCGGCACCGGCGGCAGCCATATCGACGAGGCGGACGCGCTGGCTCATGTGGCCGGGTTCTGCATCGTCAACGATGTGTCGGAACGGGCCTACCAGATCGAGGGTTCGGGCACCTGGGACAAGGGCAAGGGCTGTGACACGTTCGGTCCGACCGGCCCGTGGCTGGTCACGCCGGACGAGATCGGGGATTACGACAACCTCGGCATTTGGCTGGACGTGGACGGCCAGCGGATGCAAGAGGGGTCCACCGCGACGATGGTGTTCCGGGTGCCGCACCTCGTGTCATATTGCAGCCGCTTCATGTCGCTGCAGCCGGGAGACGTGATTTCGACCGGCACGCCGCCGGGGGTTGGCATGGGCAAGAAGCCGCCGCGCTACCTCAAGCCGGGCGAAGTGATGCGCCTTGGCATCGACGGACTTGGCGTGCAGACCCAGAAGGTGAGGTCGGCCTGACCTCGCCGCACCCCCGGACCGGGCGGACCGGGGGAGACACAGCATCGGGGTTCGGACCGGTGCGCTGGAAGCGTTCCCCTACGGTGAACGCTATTCCTCGGCCAGTCTTGCGAGGTATGCGCCGTAGTCGTTTTTTCGGTAACCCTGCGCGGCTTTCAGCAGGTCGTCGCGGCTGATCCATCCTGCGTCATGGGCGATTTCCTCGAGGCATCCGACCTGCTGTCCCTGTCGCAGGGTGAGCGTGCGCACGAAATTGCCGGCATCGAGCAGGCTGCCATGCGTTCCGGTGTCGAGCCATGCATAGCCCCGGCCCATCTGCTCGACGCTCAGCAGGCCCCTGGCGAGGTACATCTCCAGCAGGGTCGTGATCTCGAGCTCCCCGCGGTCGGAGGGTTTGACCTGCCGCGCCAGCGCGGGCGCGTCCCCGTCGAGGAAATAGAGCCCCGTCACCGCGTAGTTCGACGGCGGCACCGCCGGCTTCTCGATGATCTGGCTGGCCTTGCCGTCCGCGCCGAAGGCCACCACGCCGTAGCGTTCCGGGTCCGACACGCGGTAGCCGAAGACGGTGCCGCCCTGCGGCTTGGCATCGGCCGCCGCCAGCAGGTCCGGCAGCCCGTGCCCGAAGAAGATGTTGTCGCCGAGGCACATGGCCGACGGCGCGCCGTCCAGGAAGTCTTCGGCCAGGATATAGGCCTGCGCCAGGCCGTCGGGCGAGGGCTGGGTGATGTAGGTGATCGAGATGCCCCATTGCGCGCCGTCGCCGAGCGTGCGCTGGAACTGCGCCTGGTCGACCGGCGTCGTGATCATCGCGATCTCGCGGATGCCGGCCAGCATCAGCACCGAGATCGGGAAGTAGATCATCGGCTTGTCGTAGATCGGCAGCAGCTGTTTGGACACGCCCTGCGTGATCGGATAAAGCCGGGTGCCGGAGCCCCCGGCAAGGATGATGCCCTTGCGATCGGTCATGCGCGGTATGCTCCGAGGTCCTTGAGAATGTCGGTCAGCCCGGCGCGCCAGTCGGGGCGGGGCAGGCCGAAGACGGTCTGTGTCATGCTGTTGTCGAGCCGCGAGTTCAGCGGCCGGCGCGCGGGGGTCGGGTAGTCGCGGGTCGGGATGTCCGCGACCTCGCACTGCGTGCCCGACTGGCGGAAGATCTCGCGGGCGAAATCGGCCCAGCTGACATCCGGTCCGCCGGTCACGTGGTAGGTGCCCGTCACCGACGCATCGCGCACCAGCCGGTCCGCCACCGTCATGCAGGCATCGGCCAGCGCCGCCGCCGGGGTCGGCCCGCCGACCTGGTCGGCGACGATGGTCAGGCGGTCCCGCTCCGCCCCGAGGCGCAGCATCGTCTTCACGAAGTTGTGCCCGTGCGAGGACACCACCCACGAGGTGCGCAGGATCGCATGGGGTCCGCCCGCATCGCGCACCGCCGTCTCGCCGACGAGCTTGGTGCGCCCGTAGGCACCGAGCGGGCCGGTGGGCGCGTCGATGGAAAAGGGCTGCTCGCCGCTGCCGTCGAACACGTAGTCGGTGGACACCAGCACGACCGGCAGGCCGCGCGCGGCCGCCGCCCGGGCGATCGCGCCGGGGGTCGTGCCGTTCACCGCGAGCGCGAGGTCCTCGTCGCTTTCGGCCTTGTCCACGGCGGTATAGGCCGCCGCGATGATGATGGCATCTGCGTCGGTCTGCGCGGCCATCGCGGCGCAGGCATCGGGGTTGGTGAAATCGGCCTCGAACTCGTCGCGCACGTCCAGCACCACGTCGCCCGCGCGCCGTTGCAGTTCCAGCCCGAGCTGGCCGGACTTTCCGTAGACCAGGATCTTCATGCCTTCGCCCCGAGCCGTTCGCCAACCCCCGCCCGGCCTTGCAGCGCGCGCCACCAGTCCTCGTTGTCGAGATACCATTGCACGGTCTTCTCGAGACCCTCGTCGAGCGTCACGGACGGTCGCCACCCGAGTTCGGTGCGGATGCGGGTCGGGTCGATCGCGTAGCGCAGGTCGTGCCCCGGCCGGTCGGTCACGAAGCTGATCTGTTCGCAGTAGGCCGTGTTCTTCGGGCGCTTGGCATCGAGGATCGTGCAGATCTTGCCGACGATGTCGATGTTCTTCGCCTCGTTCTCGCCGCCGATGTTGTAGGTCCGGCCGGTCCTGCCGTTTTCCAGAACGCACAGCAGCGCGTCGGCGTGGTCTTCCACGTAAAGCCAGTCGCGCACGTTCTCGCCCTTGCCGTAGACCGGGATCGGCTCTCCGGCCAGCGCCTTGAGGATGACGACCGGGATCAGCTTCTCGGGGAAATGGTAGGGGCCGTAATTGTTGGAGCAGTTGGTCAGCACGAAGGGCAGGCCATAGGTCTCGCCCCAGGCCCGCACCAGGTGGTCGGACGCCGCCTTGCTGGCCGAATAGGGCGAGTTCGGGGCGTAGGGCGTGTCCTCGGTGAACTGTCCGGTCGCGCCGAGCGTGCCGTAGACCTCGTCGGTGGAGATGTGGTGGAACCGGAAGGTGTCGGGCCGACCGGCCTCCACCCAGTAGGCGCGTGCCGCGTTCAGCATCTCGTAGGTGCCGTTCACGTTGGTTTCGATGAAGGCGCCGGGCCCGTCGATCGACCGGTCCACGTGGCTTTCCGCGGCCAGGTGCATCACCTTGTCGGGCCGGTGCTGCGCGAAGATCCGCGCCAGCGCCGCGCCGTCGCGGATATCGGCCTTCTCGAAGGCGTAAAGCGGGCTGTCGGCGACCGGCGCCACGTTGTCGAGGCAGGCGGCATAGGTCAGCGCATCGAGGTTCACGACCTCGTGGCCGCGCGCCACGGCCAGCCGGACGACGGCGGACCCGATGAACCCGGCACCGCCGGTGACAAGTATCTTCATGGCTTCAGTCCTCGTAGACAAACGGACTGTCAAAGTCCTTGAGAAGGGGCGCGGCGGCATCCTTGGCGGACAGGATCGCGGCGGCCGGATCGACGCCCCAGTCGATGTCGAGGTCCGGATCGTCGAAGCGCACGGCGCCGTCGCACTCCGGCGCGTAATAGTCGGAGCACTTGTACAGAAGCTCGCTGTCCGGTTCGAGAACCGAGAAGCCGTGCAGGAAGCCCTTGGGAATGAACAGCTGGTTGCCGACCTCGGCCGACAGCTCCACCGCGACCCACTTGCCGTAATGCGGCGAGCCGCGCCGGATATCCACCGCGACATCCTTCACCCGCCCGGCCCCGACGCGGACCAGCTTGTCCTGCGCATGGGGCGGGGCCTGGAAATGCAGCCCGCGCACGACGCCGACCTGCCGGGACAGCGAATGGTTGTCCTGCACGAAGGGGACATCCACCCCGTGCGCGGCCATGACCTCGCGGTTGTACACCTCGGAAAAGAAGCCCCGGTCATCCCCGAAACGCCGCGGCGTCAGGAGAAGGACGCCAGGCAGTTCCGTCAACTCGACTTGCACCACACAAAACCCCTGCTTGATCTCAACCTTCGCAGGTCTTGTAGCGAAACGACCGCGAAAGGTCACATCGCAATTTCGGCGCACTCCGCACCGCAACGAGAACCGCGACCTTTCCGCACTCCGCAAGACATCCAAAAAAATCCAGGGCCT
>NZ_QGKU01000031.1 GCF_003172915.1 Meridianimarinicoccus roseus | reverse complement strand
CGTCATGGCAGCGCCACGACCACGCACGCCGTCAGAGCTGCGATACAGCGATCGCAAGCTTCGCTCTCGGAGCTAAGCCGAGAGTTCGGGAGCAACCCCAAGACGGTGGCGAAGTGGCGTAAGCGGGCGACGGTCGAGGATCTCAAAACTGGCCCAAGAGAGCCGCGCTCGACGGTCCTGACCGAACCGGAAGAGGCGATGATCGTCGCTTTTCGGCGTCACACGCTGCTGCCGCTCGACGACTGCCTCTATGCCCTTCAGCCGTCGATCCCGCACCTGACGCGCTCGGCACTGCATCGATGCCTGCAAAGACATGGCACCTCGCGCCTGCCAGACGTCGAGGGCGACAAGCCGAAGCGGCAGAAGTTCAAACGCTACCCGATCGGGTTCTTTCACATCGACATCGCCGAAGTGCAGACCGCCGAGGGCAAGCTCTATCTCTTCGTCGGTATCGACCGCACCGGCAAGTTCGCAGTGACCCGGCTCGTCGAGAAAGCCGACAGGCGCACCGCTTGGGAGTTCCTGCAGCACATGCTCGAGGCCGTGCCCTAGCATGTCCACACGGTCCCAACCGACAATGGCATTCAGTTCGCAGATCAGCCTGGGAACCGGACCACGATCCTCTCTCGGCCGATGCGTTTTGACAGGATCTGCGAAGCGAACGGCATCGAGCACCGGCTGACCAAGCCCAACCATCCATGGACCAACGGCCAGGTCGAAAGGACGAACCGGACGATCAAGGACGCAACGGTCAAGCGATACCACTACGACAGCCACGATCAGTTGCGCACGCACCTTGCCGACGTCATGGCAGCTTGCAACCACGCCCGACGGCTCTAAACACTCGGCGGCCTCACGCCCTACGAATACATCTGCAAGATCTGGACCTCAGAGCCGGATCGATTCATCCCCGACCCGATCCACCAGATGCTGGGAATGAACACCTAAGCCATTTTTTTGGTGCCCGGGGGCGGCCTTGAATTCCTATATCTTGGGGTTCCACGGGATACCGCTTTTCGGCATACAACCATAAAAAAAGCGCAAGCCTGTATCATTCCGTTCCACGGTGCCCCGTCCTATGCTACATGTAGAGGGGGACTGAAAGGTGGACTGTATGACGCGAGCATTGAACAAGCTGACGGCTGCGACGCTCAAGGCGAAACCGGCTGGAAAGTATTCGGACGGTGGCGGGCTTTGGTTCGTGAAGCGTGGCGATGGCGGGGCACAATGGGTGTTGCGCGTGACGGTTCACGGCAGGCGGCGGGAAATGGGGCTTGGCCGGTTCCCGTCTGTCACGCTCAAGGCAGCGCGCCTGCAAGCGGAGAAGTGGCGCGCGCTTGGGGCGGCTGGGCTGGACCCGATCAAGGAACGCGAGCGCGAGCGGCGTGAAGCTGAACGCCGCCTCTACCGGCTGGACGATATCGCTAAGGACGCATTTGAAAGCCGCAAGGCCGAACTGAAAGGCGACGGGAAGGCGGGTCGCTGGTTTTCGCCGCTCGAACTGCACGTGCTGCCCAAGCTGGGCAAGGTTCCGGTGGGCGATCTGGACCAGCGCGATATCCGCGACACGCTCGCGCCGATCTGGCACACGAAGGCGGACACCGCGCGCAAGGCCATGAACCGCCTGTCGATCTGCCTCAAGCACGCGGCGGCGCTTGGGCTTGAGGTGGACTTGCAGGCGACGGAAAAGGCCAAGGCGCTTCTCGGCAAGCAACGGCACAAGGCGCAGCACGTCCCGGCCCTGCCGTGGCAAGAGGTGCCCGACTTCTACCAGAGCCTTGCGGAACCGACGCTCACGCATCTTGCGCTGCGCTTGCTTATCCTGACGGGCGTTCGGTCGCGCCCGCTGCGCTTCATGCGGCTGGACCAGATCGACGGGGATATCTGGACCATCCCGGCAGAGGGGATGAAGGGCCGCGTGAACGCCACGACCGATTTCCGAGTGCCGTTGTCGCAAGAGGCATTGCAAGTCATCGAACTGGCCAAGCCTTTCGCCCGCGACGGCTACCTGTTCCCCAGCGTGCGCAAGGGCGTGATTTCCGACGCCACAATGGCCCGCCTGATGGAGCGGCGCGGCATGGAAGCCCGCCCGCATGGGTTCCGCACATCGCTGCGGACATGGCTGGCAGAGGCCACCAACGCGCCGCATGAGGTGGCCGAAACCTGTCTTGGGCATGTGACAGGGGGCGCTGTGGAACGGGCCTATCGGCGGACGGATTATATCGGACAACGGCGGATGCTGATGGAGCGGTGGGCTGCGCATGTGGGCATGGAAGAAAGATGCATAGCAAAAATCATCCCGATGAACTGAGCCTACGCGAACAGGCATTACGCTATGCGCTATCGGTCGTGGTTCGCCATGTATCCAACGGAATTGTAGAGGTTGTGGAGTTTTCCAAAGAATTTCAAGTTGTCAGTGATTACATTGCCCCTGTTTATGAGCCAAGGGAAAGTGAAAAGGTTCCATGGAACAGTGAGGACACCAACGGGCCCAGCAAGGTCTTTAAATACTATGAGATTACAGAACCACAAAAGATTCTTGAATCTTGCCAGCGCGACCGCAGAGTAGCGGAATTGGTCATTAGGCGACTTGGTGTGAATATAGCCTACGGGCACCTTCCACCGAAACCCTTAAGAAGCTGGCTTGGCTCACATCTAGCAGGCTATGTGCACTTACCGCGCGCGGTGCAGAAGAAAAGGCCTGCCGATGAGAAGCATACTCTTATCTGCGGCCTGATGGATCGATTGAATCTATATTTCGGACTACAGTATGGTCACGGCAAAATAACCGTGAGACCGAGTGGCGATTGGGAGAAAAACGCAACTTGTTCTGACTTGGTTTGGAGTGCCTTCGAAGCTCTCTCTGTCAAAAGTGGACGTCCCGAAACAATTTACAAGATTCATAACGAAAACAGAGACAAGAGAGACTTGGCAAGGAAGCTCGACGAAGTATTCCAGCCTGCACTTTACGATCAATTTATCCAGAGCAAACCGTATCCGCTGGGTGGATATTATCCATCGCTGACTTCGCTGGCGAGGCAGAAGCTCCATACCCTTTTTCCATCCAGTGAATAAAGGGGACGAAAGGCAACTGGGTGTGGGCGATATGTGTTCCGTGAAGCAAAACGGAGCACGGAAATGCCCAGCAGATACGTTTCCCGGAAATATCTTTCGTTCATTGAGCTGAGGTCAAAACTTGGAGGTCGCGGTCGAACAACAATCTACCGCGATGTTGAGTTGGGCCGTCTGCCCAAACCGGTGAAAATCGGCTCTCGCCTCTACTGGAACGAGGCGGACGTTGACGCCGCGATTTCCGGCCAGACCGCATAACGCAAACAACCCCGAACCTTACGGCGCGGGGCTGTTCATCGCGTGTCAGAACCTTTGGATATCCGCCCCGCCCTCACACATCAAGAGGGCTTCATGTCACAGAAGAATTGGTATTCCAGCGAAACACAGGTGTTCTGGACCTGCAAGGCGCTGATGGAAAGGCGCACGATATCGCACAAGACCGAAATCCGCGAGGTGCGCGGCTGGCGTCTTGGCGCAATCATTCACCGGCTCAAGACCGAATACAAATGGCCGATCCAGACCGATTATCGCGGACCGGAAAACGTCGCCTATTACTCGCTGCGTCCCGGCTTCGACCGCGCGGCGCTGCGCCTGCCCCGCTCTGCTAGGGCGCTGGCCGACACGGGGGCGCAGGAATGACCCGGCTGCGCATCGCCCGCCTGCGTCGGCTCTATGGCCTGTCCGAAGCCCGCGCAGAACTTCTGGCAAAGCTGATCTACGGAGAGGCGGACGAATGACCGAACTTGCACGGATCGAAAAGCACGGCAGCACATGGCGCGTGATGGTCCTGAGAAGCCTTGGCACGGCGGCAGACGCGGCTTGGGTGTCCATTGGCGGCTGTCGCAGTCAAGCGGTTGCCGTGCGCCTGTGGCTCGCTGTAGTGGCGCTGGGTGGCAGGGAATGAGGAAACCCTACAAGAAGCACAAGAAGGGGGCTGGGCGTCACGTCCAGCTTCCCGAGTGGCTACAGGCATCACCCGCCTGGGCGACGCTGAAACCCGGCCCGCGTGCGCTCTATATCGAACTAAAACGCCGCTACAACGGCGCAAACAACGGCGCGATATTCCTGAGCCACCGCGACGCGGCGCTTGCGCTCAACGTCCACCGCAACACGGTCGGGCCGTGGTTCCGCGACCTGATGGAACGGGGGTTCATTACGATGACGCGTGCCCCACACCTTGGGCCTTCCGGTATCGGGCAAGCATCGGTTTGGTCGCTGGACGAATTGCCTACGCCAGACGGAAAGCCTGCCCGCAAGGGGTTCATGTCATGGAAGCCAAAACAGAAGCCCCGCACAAAATCGGTGCAGCCCCGTCATAAAATAACGGACGGAAACGGCTCAACGCAGGCATTGCCGGGCGGTGCCGTCCTAAAAATTGTGCCGCGTTGAGAGAATTTCCGGCCATGCGCGGCACAGAAAACAGGACATATCTATATCTAGCCATAGGCAGGAGCAAGGAAGACAGTAAGAGAAGTTGCTCGCTGGCAATGCTTTTCCCGTCCGAGGATGGCAGAAGGGCGCGCGCATGGCGGAAGCGCAGCGCAAACGGTGGGCAAGGTTCCTGCAGAAGATGGTTGTGCCAAGCGAGAAGACTTCTCCAAGAAAGAAGAAATATAACTTAGAATCTGATGTTTAACCCGGATATGGGTGCTCGAAAACCAAGAGGCCAACATGCCAGGACCAGACCCATACGCACTTTGGATCGAGAGTGACGAGCCGCCCTATCGCGTTTGCCACCAAGCCTATTTCTGGACTGGAAACAATGGCAACCGTAGGACGCGGGCGATAGCTATTCTGCGCAGGTTATCGCTGGGTGACTGGCGCTGTCGCTGGTGCGGTGACGCTCTGCCCGACTGGCGGCGGGCTGACGCGCGTTATTGCAACGAGGGTTGTCGAAAGCGTGCGGCGCGCTCACGCTGCGCAGCACTGGCCCTTGCTGGCCGATCTGCTGGCTGACATGGGCGTGATGGCCGATGGCGACAGAGTGGCGCTTGGGCTGTTGTGTGAAGCCTTGGCCGAGTGGATCGAGGCGGGGCAGACCATCGCGCAGCATGGCGCGACCTACGCCTGCACGACCGAGGCCGTGGCCGTGATGCACCGCGCGCACCCTCTCATCGCGCAGCGGGCCGACGCCGTCCGGCGGGTGCAATCGCTGTTGTCGGAATTCGGTCTGACGCCTTCGGCGCGGGCCAAGGTCGCAGGTCTGCCCGATCTGCCCGGCGGCGATCCAGCGGCGGAATACTTCTCGTGACCGATCACCTGCCGCCCGCCGCACGGGCCGCCCATGCCCGGATGCTCGTCGCCTTCGACGCCTTCAAAAAAAGCACGCTGAACCGCGAGCGCCGGGCCATGCGGGAGCACACCTGATCGAAACCGGCATGACGCCTGAGCGGGCGGCACAGGGCACGAAGGGGCGCGTCGAACGCATCGCCGCCGTGCTGGCATCCGAACGCGCCCGCCTAGAGGCAGAGGCCGCGGCGCGCCTCGGCTGACCGTACGATCGCGTCTAACAATTGTTGACGCCGTTCCCTTCACACTGTTCTGTGAAAAGGTTGATTCTTGATAAGAAAGATAAGCTATGCGACGCAAATCGACGATTTTTTTTGTTCTTTCGGTCGGCATGCTTGCTGCCTGCGCACAACCGGTTTCCAAAACACCTTTGCCTGTCGATGGTAGTCGAGCCGATGGTTCAGTCGTGCTTGCGTTTCAGCACAACCCGCAAATCGAGATACCACAAGTGGACTGGGATGCCGCCCAGCGGAATGCGTTAAGTCGTTGCAACGCTTGGGGGTATAGAAATGCGAACCCGTTTGAGGGCGTGCAAACAACCTGCCAAGCCGCAAACGGATATGGTTGCCTTCAGGCAACGACAGCGCGCACCTATCAATGCACTAACTAAAGCCTTCTTCATTCTCGCGGCTTCTTTTCCCGTGCGTTCGAACTTCAGGATTTTTTTCGGGTCGCTTTTGACATGTGTCGGGCTGATAGTTTCCGTATCCGCTTTAGCTTCGCAATACATTGAAGGCCGCGTCACCACGGTGCGCGACGTGGACACAATCGAGGTGCGCGGCGTGCCGGTTCGGCTGAACGGGTTAGACGGGCCGGAGACTTCGACGCGGGCGGGTCGGAATGCAAGGAACTTCATGGTGCGGCTGGTTCGGGGCAAGACCGTCACTTGCCAGCTGACAGGCGCGCGCACCTATGACCGATGGGTCGGCACCTGCTATCTGGACGGCACCGACATTGCAGCGATCGCCGTTGCCAACGGGCACGCGCTGGATTGTGCGCGATACTCGGGCGGACGGTATCGCCAGTACGAGACACCCGCAGCGCGTTCGCGGCTGGCCCGTGCGCGCTACTGCTGACTCCTCTGATCTGGTGGGGCGTCCGATCTTCGGGGCCATGCGCACCGGGACCGATGGGGCAGCACGACTGATATAAAGGGGTAGGAAAAAGGTTTTCGCCAACAGTCTGGTTCCAATGACCAGACTTTGCTGCACTCCGTTCGTCGGGGGATTGGGTTGCGCTTTCGCGCTGTGCAGGCGTGTGGCGTTGCTCTACGGCGGCGCGGTGTTCGCCTGTCGGCAATGCCACCAGCCTGCCTATCCTTCGCAGCGTGAAAACGCGGCAGATCGAGCGACGCGAAGGGCCGACAAGATACGCGCCCGCTTGGGCTGGGAACCGGGTATCTTGAATTACACAGGCATGAAGCCCAAGGGGATGCACTGGCGAACCTTCGACCGGCTGGAACGGCAACACGACGACTATGCGCATCAATCGCTGGCGCTCATGGCAGAACGGTTCTGCGGCGCATGGCTCTACTAGTTTCGACGCAGCGTGAGAACTCTTTGCATGATCGAATCCCTTTCGCCGTGGTAGCTTTCTTGGATAGCACAGGGGGAATTTCATATGCGGACTTTGCCACACATCGCAGGCGTCATAATGCTTGCCGTTGCTCCGGCCCATGGCGGGAACATACCGGGTTCTGCTTTCGAAAGCGGGAACTGGCAGGGTGTAGCCTACGCGCACGATGTAACCGGCGAATTTAGCCACTGCGCCATCTCTGCGCCGTATCGAAGCGGTGATACACTGTTTTTCGGGGTCACGCGTGATGCGACTGTGACGGTTGCCATCATGGGACCTGCTCTTGGTCTCCAGGACGGTGAAGCCTTTCCGGTTATCCTTCAAGTTGACCGTAGGCGACCGCTTCAGGCTATCGCAACGGCTGTAGGAGAAGATTTTGCTTGGCTCGAAATCGAAGAATTCAGTGCCGCGATGGATGCTTTCAGGCGTGGGTTTGTCCTGACGATTTTTGGGCAAGGCCGTGAAGGCCAATACAACTTGGATGGAACATTTAGGGCACTGGA
This sequence comes from Meridianimarinicoccus roseus, assembly GCF_003172915.1. Taxonomy (GTDB): domain Bacteria; phylum Pseudomonadota; class Alphaproteobacteria; order Rhodobacterales; family Rhodobacteraceae; genus Meridianimarinicoccus; species Meridianimarinicoccus roseus. Next base: position 160,730 of record NZ_QGKU01000031.1, on the reverse strand, counting down.
AGCGACACGGCAGTGCGCGATGCGATACCTTGACTATCGAAGCCCGCACCACGCCGAACCACCGCAGACGTCCCAGATCGACCCGGCGCTGACTTATCAAATTGCGACTTCGATGATTACCGAACTGGGCCTGAGCGACGCGCGATATCTGACGCAAACGGAACTTCACGAGATCGAGCTTGCGGGTTCCGCCTATTGGGTTTCGGAGGCCACTGGCGTGGAGGGCGGCGCGATGCTGTTCGATTTGTCCACCGAAACGCGCTCCATCCGCGAAACTGACGCAACAGTTTCAGAATACTTGTCGCGGGGATGCTTGGGTGACGTCGCTACCATGGCAAAGAGCCTTGAAGGTGAATTTCCAGCGCGTCAGGTTCGTGTGCTTTGCGTGCAAGACGGCAGCACACGCGAAAGCTATGCCACAACCACCGACGTTGGTTCTTTCCGCCTCATCTCCGTCTTGCGCTTCGACTCGGCTCAAGCCGCAGGGGAAGATACATCACGCGGGCAGGTAAGCGCCGATATGGCGTTGAAGAACGCAAACTTCGTCTTGGACAACGACTAGCTGCCAAGACGGGCAGCGACCGCCAAAAGGTGGACACAGGGGTGGATAAGAAAGTCAGACAGATTCTTAACCAACTGATTTATATATCATATCTTTGGTAAAATGGTGCCCGGGGGCGGAATCGAACCACCGACACGAGGATTTTCAATCCACTGCTCTACCCCTGAGCTACCCGGGCACGGGGAACGTCTTACGTTCGGGTTTGGGCGTTCTAAGCGGTCGCCGCGCGGGTGTCCAGAGGCCAAATCGCAAATTCAGTGGGGTTTTTCGGACGTTTCGCCGCCAGGTTCGCGCGGCAGGTCTGGGCTGTCCTCGGGGTCATCGTCCGCCGGGATCGCGTAGCTTCCGGTCAACCATTTGCCGAGGTCGATATCGGCGCAGCGGCGGCTGCAGAACGGGCGGTAGTCGGCGGTCGGCGCGGCCTTGCGGCAGATCGGGCAGGTCATCCCAGCGCAGCCTCCAGCGGCAATCGTTCGCGCTTGCGGCTCAGCTCCATGTGGCCCAGAGGCGTCCATCCGATCAGCGCGGTCTCGACCGGACAGACGCGCAAGGCCGCGCGCACCGTCTGCTCGAAACTGCGCCGGTCCTTCTTGGCCATGGGCGCGAAATCCACCGTGATCTGGCCGCCGAGGCCGCGCAGGCGCAGCGCGCGGGGCAGGGTGCGTGCCGCAGCGATGTTGACCTTCAGCCCGGCCGCCAGGCTCGTGTCGGTGCCGGTGTTCACGTCCACCGCAACCAGCGCTCGCGTCGGTTCCACATACATGTGGCCGCCGCCTGCAAGCGCAATGCGGGGCTGGCGCAAGGCGGCGATCGCGTCGGTCGCGCCGTGGCTGTCGAAACAGCCCGCCGTTTGCACCACGTCCGCTGCTGCCACGTCGGACCAGTCGCGCCAGGCCAGCAGGTCCGGCGCCGGGCCGTCCAGCAGCAATTCGGGCAGCCCGTCGTCGGATGCGGCAACGGCCAGCGCAAGGTCCAGCGTCGCGGCGATATCGTCTGCCACGTCGTCATCCGGTGCGGCTTGTGCCGCCGACCGCAGGATGACGCCCATGCTTTCTGGGATGTCGAACCCGGCCAGCACCCCGCGCAGGCGCACGCGCGCTTCCTCGTCCTTGATGCTGCGCGAGATGTTCTGACCGGGTGCGCCCGGCGTCACGATGCAATACCGGCTCTTGAACAGGATCTTCGCCGTCACGGGCACGGCCTTTCCCGGCTCGGCATAGCCCGTCACCTGCACCAGCAGGGGGGCGCCGGGGGCAAGATCAAGCCCCTGCCGCAGGTAGGCGCTCCCGTCAGGCAGGGCGAGCATCCGTCCCCCCATGCCCTTCATCGGGCGGTCCACTCGCGCGCGGTAAATTGCACCGGGGCGGGGGATTTCGTCTGGCGGGTCGATCAGAAGATCATCGAGCTGCCCGTCACGCATCAGCGCCGCAGCGGTGCGCCCCCGCAGCGTGTCGATCAGGATCTGGGCACCCTTCATGCTGCCACCTGCTGCCAGACGGGGAAACCCGCCGCCGCCAGAAGCGCAGCCGTTTCAGCAAGTGGAAGCCCGACGATGGCGCTGAAGGACCCCGAGGTCCACGGAATGAATGCGCCGGCGGGCCCCTGTATTCCGTAGCCGCCGGCCTTGCCCTGCCAGTCGCCGGTGGCGAGATAAGCGTTGAGTTCGAGGTCGGACAGCGGCTTCATCCGGACCCGGCTCTCAACGTCGCGGTGCCAAGTCCGGTCACCGCGGCGCACGCAGACCGACGTGATGACGCGGTGGCGCCGCCCGGACAGTGCAAGCAGAAACTGCGCCGCCTCGCCCGCATCGCGGGGTTTGCCCATGATCCGGCGGCCCATCGCCACGGTCGTGTCGGCGCACAGCACGATGTCGTCCGCCTCGGTCGCCACCGCCGCGGCCTTTTCGCGGGCGATGCGCGCGCAGTAGCCGCGTGGCGTCTCGCCCGGCCGGGGCGTTTCATCTATGTCGGGGGGCTGCACTGCGTCTGGCACGATGCCGAGAACGCCCAGAAGTTCGCGCCGACGGGGGCTGCCCGACCCAAGCACGAGCCGCGGGGAGACAGCCCCGCCGTGCAGGGCCGGGGGCTGCGGTTCGCTCATCACGTCGCCTTTACTTGAAGCGATAGTTGATCCGACCCTTGGTCAGGTCGTAAGGGGTCATTTCGACCTGCACCTTGTCTCCTGCCAGAACCCGGATACGGTTCTTGCGCATCTTTCCTGCCGTGTGTGCGATGATCTCATGGCCGTTTTCAAGCTCGACCCGGAATGTCGCGTTCGGCAGGAGTTCCTTCACGACGCCGGGAAATTCGAGCATTTCTTCCTTGGCCATGGTCACTCCGTTCAAAATCGCCCGCCAAGCTGCGAGCACGCGACTAGATGCGCCAAGCAGCGCAGATTTTCAAGGGGTAAACCGTGCCGCGCGCTCGCGATGCGGCGGATCAGGCAGAGTCGGTCAGCGCACAGACCAGCGTGAACAGACGCCGCGCGGTATCGTCGTCCAGTTCGGCATGCCCGTCAAGCAGGGCGCGCAGCGTATCCGCGCCCTCGTGATGGATCGCGCGGCGGGCTTCGTCCAGTTTCTCGATCTCGGCCGGCGGTTTCGAGCGGACAGCCTCGTAGTAGCTGGCGCAGATGCCCTCGTAATCCTTCACGATCTGGCGCAACTCGCCCAGGGTCACGGTAAAACGCGCGGCCGCCGTGCCGTCCTCGCAACGCAGATCGAAAGCAAGGCGGCTGCCCGTCAGACCCAGCGTCAGCAGGTAGGGGCCCTGCGGCGCGCCGGGAATGGAAAAGTGATTTTCTTCCAGCAGATCGAAGATCGCCACATTCTGTTCCTGCGCGGCCTCCGGGCTGGGGGCGCGACCATCGCCCGGCTCCAGCGTGACCGCACACAGGCGGGCGGTCATTCCGCGGCCTCGTTCAGCCGGTCGAGTCGCGCGCGCACGGACAGCGCGTGCGCCTCCAGGCTTTCCGACCGTGCCAGCCGTTCCGCTGACGGGCCGACCGCGCGCAACGCGCCGGGGGTCATCCGGGCCAGCGTGGTGCGCTTGACGAAATCCATCACCGACAGCCCGCTGGAGAACCGCGCCGAGCGCGCGGTCGGCAGCACGTGGTTCGGCCCGCCGATGTAATCGCCGATCGCCTCGGGCGTCCACGCGCCAAGGAAAATCGCCCCGGCATGGGTGATGCGGGCGGACAGCGCTTCGGGATCGGCGACGCACAGTTCCAGATGTTCGGGCGCGATCCGGTCGCTCAGCACGGCGGCCTCGGCAAGGTCGCGCACGGTGATGACCGCGCCGAAGTCCCGCCAGCTTGGCCCGGCGATGGCGCGCCGCTCCAGTGTCTTCAGACGGGCTTCCACCGCCTTGGCGACGGCCTGGCCGAAGGTGGCGTCGTCGGTGATGAGGATCGACTGGGCGCTTTCGTCATGTTCGGCCTGGCTGAGCAGATCCACCGCGATCCAGTCCGGGTCGTTGTCCGCATCGGCGATCACGAGGATCTCGGACGGGCCCGCGATCATGTCGATCCCGACACGGCCGAAAACGCGCCGCTTGGCCGCGGCGACATAGGCATTGCCGGGGCCGGTGATCTTGTCCACCGGCGCGATCGTTTCAGTGCCATAGGCCAACGCCGCGATCGCCTGCGCGCCGCCGATCCGGTAGACCGTGTCGACGCCCGACAGGCGCGCTGCCAGCAGCACCAGCGGGTTCGCCACCCCATCCGGCGTGGGCGCGCACACCACCAGCCGGGGCACGCCCGCGACCTGAGCCGGAATGGCATTCATCAGCACCGACGAAGGGTAGGAGGCCAGCCCGCCCGGCACATAAAGACCAGCCGCTCCGACCGGCGACCAGCGCCAGCCAAGCGTAGCGCCGCTGTCATCGGTCCAGCTTGCGTCCGCGGGCATCTGGCGATCATGATAGGCGCGAATGCGGGCAGATGCCAGTTCCAGCGCCGCGCGGTCCTCGGGCGAGACGCGGGCGCAGGCTGCGTCGATCTCGTCCTGCGAGAAGGCGAGCGTTTCGGGGGTCAGGTCCAGCCGGTCGAACTTCGCCGTCAACTCGATCACGGCAGCATCGCCGCGCGCGCGCACATCGGCGATGATCCCGGCGACGGCGTCGTCCACATCGGGCGCGTCCTCGCGCTTGGCCGTCAGCAGAGCGGCAAAGGCGGTTTCGAAACCGGGATCGGAAGTGTCCAGAAATTGCGGCATGTCATTCCCCTTTGCGCGGTGTTAGCGCCCCGGAACGGTCGCCTCAAGGGACGGTTTGCCGCTCTGGCCGCCGCGCGGGTTCAGATGTCGTGCCCCGGCGCCTTGCCCGATGGTGCCCGGTAGGGGCGGGTGACGTCGCGCAGGGCAAGATCGATGCACTCCACCGTCAGCCGGATCGCTCCGTCCCCTGCCATTGTCAGCAGAACCTCGCCGCTGCCATCCGCGCCGGGGGTAAAGGTCACCGACAGCAGCGACACGACCAGTGCATCGTCGCGCCGGTCCACCCCGGACGACGCGACGGACAGAACATCGCCGACGACGAGCAACGATTGGACCCGTTCATAGGCGCGGCCCTGCCGTTCGGCGCGGGCGCGATCCTCCCAGCGGAAGCGGTTGAGCAGCAGCGCGAAGCGCCGCGCGCCGCGGTCCCATGTCATTTCCGATGCGGGGAACACCGCGTCCTGCACCAGTGCCGAGATCACCGGCACGTCGTCCGCGGTCTGCGCGACCAGCCGAAGCGGTCGTTCGGCCCCGTCTTCGAAGCGGGCATCTTCCGTCATCCGCGCACCCTTTCGATCCGCGCGCCACAGGCGCCGAGTTTCTGCTCCACACGTTCGTAGCCGCGATCGAGGTGATAGACCCGGTTCACGACCGTCTCGCCTTCGGCGGCGAGGCCTGCAAGGATGAGCGAGACGCTGGCCCTGAGGTCGGTCGCCATGACCGGCGCGCCGCGCAGCCGGTCGACGCCGGTGACGGTGGCGACGCCCCCCTGCACGTCGATCTGCGCGCCCATCCGCACCAGTTCGGGCGCATGCATGAAGCGGTTTTCGAAGATCCGCTCCTCCAGCACGCTGGTGCCTTCGGCGGTGCACATAAGCGCCATCATCTGCGCCTGCAGGTCGGTGGGGAAGCCGGGGAATACCTCGGTCACGACATCGACGGCGCTGACCCGCCCGTTGCGGCGGGTGACGCGCAGCCCGTCATCGGTTTCGGTGATCTCTACGCCGGCGGCCTCCAGCTTCTCGCAGAACGCGGTCAGCAGACCCAGCCGCCCCCCAACGAGGTTGACCGAGCCGCCCGCGATGGCCGGCGCAAGCATGTAGGTGCCAAGCTCTATGCGGTCGGGCACAACGGCATGGGTCGCGCCGTGCAGCCGGTCCACGCCTTCGATCGTGATGGCCGGCCCGCCCGCGCCTTCGATATGCGCGCCCATCGCGGTCAGACACTGCGCCAGGTCCACGATCTCGGGCTCGCGCGCGGCGTTCTCGATCACCGTGGTGCCCTTGGCCAGCACCGCTGCCATCAGCGTGTTCTCGGTCGCGCCGACCGACGGGAAGCGCATGGCGACGCGCGCGCCTTTCAGCCCGCCGGGAGCCTCGGCATGCAGGTAGCCGTCGCGCAGCTCAATCGTGGCGCCAAGCGCCTCGAGCGCGGTGACATGGATGTCCATCGGGCGTGCGCCGATGGCACAACCGCCCGGCAGCGACACCACTGCGCGCCCCGCGCGTGCCAGCAGCGGGCCCAGCACGAGGTTCGAGGCGCGCATCTTGCGCACGATCTCGTAGTCGGCGACGTGGCTGGTCAGCGCGTGGCTGGACAGCGCGACGACCTTGCCGTCCTGCATCCGCGACACTTCCACTCCGAGAGAGGCGAGCAGTTCGCCCATCGTCGCGATATCGGACAGGCGCGGCGCGTTGGTCAGCGTAAGCGGCTCGTCCGACAGCAGCGTCGCGGGCATCAGGGCGAGGCAGGCGTTCTTCGCGCCGGCGATCGGGATGGAGCCCGACAGTTCGGCGCCGCCATGCACGACGATCTTGTCCATGTGTTCAGTCCTCGGGGTCGGTGGCGGCACGGCGCGCGCGGGTCTGCGCCTTGCGCCGGGCCAAGTTGGCGCGCAGCGCGGCCTTCAGGCGGGCATCACGGTCGGTCGCGTTCGACCTTGCGGCCTGATCGGGGCGGCCGCGGTCGCTGCGCTGGGCGGGTGTGCCGGGTTTTTCGGGCGTATCGTCGGTCATGCGCACTTCCCTAACGCAGGCCCGTGCGCCGGTCCAGCGGGCGCGGTGCCCATCGCGCGGCAAGCGGCGCGCCGCCGCCCGCGCGGAGGGTTCAGAAAAATCCCCGAAAGCCGGGCGCTGGGGCCTTGCGCGGCCTGCGCTTTGCGTCTATCAGCCCTGCCACGCCAGCCGGTCACCGGCATCGCCGCAGTAGCTCAGTGGTAGAGCGCACCCTTGGTAAGGGTGAGGTCGGGAGTTCAATCCTCCCCTGCGGCACCATACCGAAATCTTGCTTTTTCGTGTTTCGCACATCGGGTTGGATTTGGGTTTTCCCCTTATGACCCCGTCGCTCGGCGACATGGGTAGGTATTTCGGCGCAGTTGTGCCGTGCGGCAGCGCCATGCGGGCCCGAAAAGATCGCGCACGAGCCGTGGCACACCTGCGCCACAAGGCGCTGCCCCTTCGCGTTGACGTATGCCGACCTCAGTCCCGCATGGCTCAGGCGCTGATGCCCGCCCCGTTGTCGCCGCAAGGCTCTTCCGATGGTTTCGACGGGACCGCAGGTCGTCTTGTACGTGTCGGCACCGGCGATGGTTGTCGACTGCGGCGTGGCAGTCATACGTGGCGGGAGCGGAGGCATGACCGCCATCTTCCTGAAAGCTTGCCCCGAGCGCCTGTGGGCCGGGCACGCATCTTGGCTTGTGCGATGTACAAGGCGCCGTGCAGGTCAGGCCGACCCGCAGCAACGAGCCTCTACCACGCAGCCGGACGTCTGGTGGAGCGCCATGCCAAACGGTCGGCGTCCGGCCCTTGCTACTTCCCTTCGTTGCAAGGTGTGTCGGAATAGCGGCGTTGCGGCAGCTTCGTCCGCCGCCATGGATTGGGCCCGGCATGGCCATTTCCGGATCGAACCGGATTTCGCGCTACACAAGGCGCTTGTGGCCCAGCCGCCTGACGCCGACCCTCCGGGAACGCCGGATCAGCTTCGACCGCCGTTGGGGTGGTTCCTCAGAGGCCGAGCACGGGTTTTCACCTTGCGGAAGCCGCGATGGGCGGACGTGGTCGGATTGAACACGGCCGCGACCGTAACGCCGCCACTTGCCAGACCTGATTTCGCCCGGTTGCGGTTGATACGCCGCGCGCAGGGCCCGCGAGGTGCGGCGAGGCGCCGGTTTGTTTGCTCGGCGCCTCGTTCGCTGTCGATTTGGAAACTGTCTCTCCCCCGGCCTGTCAGTGCAGAAGGCGACCCATCGCGCCGGCCACGTCGGCCATGCGGCACGAGAAGCCCCATTCGTTGTCATACCAGGCCAGCACCCGCACCATGCGCCCGCCGACCACCGTGGTCTGGTCCGGCGCAAAGATCGAAGAATGGGTCGTGTGGTTGAAGTCGATGGATACCTTCGGTTCCGGGTCATAGGACAGAACGGCGCCCATGTGTCCTTGCGCGGCTTCGCGCACCACCTCGTTCACGTTCTCTACGGTCACGTCCTTGCCGGCCCGGAAGGTCAGGTCCACAGCCGACACGTTCGGCGTGGGCACGCGCAGCGCGGTCCCGTCCAGCTTGCCTTCAAGCTCTGGCAGAACCTCTTTCAGGGCTTTCGCGGCGCCCGTGGAGGTCGGGATCATCGCCATCGCGGCGGCCCGCGCGCGGTACAGGTCCTTGTGGCGCCGGTCCAGCGTCGGCTGGTCGCCGGTGTAGCTGTGGATGGTGGTCATGATCCCGCTTTCGATGCCGATGGCGTCGTTCAGCACCTTCGCCAGTGGCGCGAGGCAGTTCGTGGTGCAGGATCCGTTCGACACGACATGGTGGTCGGCCAGCAGTTCGCGGTGGTTCACGCCGTAGACGATCGTCTTGTCGGCGCGCTTGGCCGGGGCCGAGACCAGCACCCGCTTGGCACCGCGGTCCAGATGCACGGCGGCGGCATCGCGGTCGTTGAACTTGCCGGTGCATTCCAGCACCACGTCGACGCCGGACCAGTCAAGATCCTGCGGATCGTAGGTGGAGAACACCTCCATCGGGCCGCGCCCGAGGTCCATCGTGTTTCCGTCGACCCGGACCTGCCCGGCGAAGCGGCCATGCACGCTGTCGTATTTGAGCAGATGCGCGTTCGTCTCGATCGGCCCGGTCGCGTTCAGCTTGACGACCTGCACGTCGTTGCGGCCGCTTTCGGCGATATGGGCGAGGGTGCACCGGCCGATCCGGCCAAATCCGTTGATACCAATCGTGATCGTCATGGAACTCTCCTGCTGAGGGGCGACCGTGCGGGGTTGCGCGCTGTGTACCTGTGCATACACTGTCCGGAAAGCAGAAATCGGAGTAAACAGAATGTGTTAGCGCAAAACGTGACACGTTAGCGCGAACGTTTGCGCACACGGTGACGGGGTGCCGCAGCGGCATGGAAAACGTCGGGACCGGGCGCCGCCGGGACATGCGGCACCGCGGCATGACGCGGCGCGCGTGCGGCTGTGGCGATTCTGTCAGCTCGCCGTTTCGGGCTGCCCCTTGATCCGTTCGCGCAGGCCCTGCATCACCATGTAGAGCAGCGGAACCAGCACCAGGCCGACCACCGTCGCAGCCAGCATCCCGCCGAAAACCGCGACGCCAAGCGCGCGTTGGCTTGCCGCGCCAGCGCCCGATGCGGTGAGCAGCGGCACCACGCCCAGAAGGAACGAGAGCGCGGTCATCATCACCGCGCGGAAGCGCTGACCTGCGCCCTCGAGCCCGGCCTCGATCCGGTTCAGTCCTGCGGCGCGCCGTTCCATCGCGAACTCCACGATCAGGATCGCGTTCTTCGCTCCCAGCCCGATCAGCATGATCATCCCGATCTGGGTATAGAGATTGATGTCGCTGCCGACGATCCAGACCGACAGCACCGCGCCCAGCAGCGCCACGGTGACCGACATGAAGATCGCCAGCGGCATCGTCCAGCTTTCGTACTGCGCGACAAGGAAAAGATAGCCGAACAACACCGCCAGCCCGAGGATGATCTGCACGGTTCCGCCGGCTTCAAGTTGCTGCTGCGCGGTCCCGGTCCATTCATAGGCATAGCCCGGCGGCAGCGCCGTCCGCGATTGCTCGGCCAGCACGCGGATCGCGTCGCCGGTGGCGAAACCCGGCGCGGGCACCGCCGTCACCGTGGCCGAACGGAACATGTTGTAGCGGTTCAGCAGCACCGGGCCGAGCACCTCGTCCACGTCCACCAGCGTGCCCAGAGGCACCATCGCGCCGCCCGCCGAGCGCACATGCAGCGCGGAGATGTCGTCCACCGCGTTGCGATAGTCGCCGTCGGCCTGAAGCATGACCCGGTAGACGCGACCGAAAAGATTGAAGTCGTTGACGTAGTACGACCCCATGTAGGCCTGCAGCGCGCCGAACACGTCGCGCACCGCCACGTCCAGCGACTGCGCCTTGTCGCGGTCCAGATCGACGAAGTATTTCGGCACGTTCGCACGGAACGTGGAATATGCCTGCGCAATCTCCGGCTGCTGGTTGGCCGCGTAGACAAGGCTGCCCACTCCCGATGCCAGATCCTGCGCGCTGCCGCCGCCTGTCTGCTGCACCTTCATTTCGACCCCGGCACTCATCCCGAGGCCCGAGATCGGTGGCGGATTGAATGCCAGCACGCTGGCCGCGGCTTCGGCCCCGGCGATGCCGCGGATCTGTGCGAGGATGCCGTCGGCGCTGGTCTGCGGTGTCTGGCGCGTGTCCCAAGGGTCGAGTGTCACGATGATCATCGCGCCGTTCGATCCCGCCCCGCTGAGCATGCTGAACCCGTTCACCAGAACCGTGTCCGACACACCCTCGATCCCGAGGATCCGCGCCTCGACCCGGTCCGAGATCGCTTCGGTCCGCGCCAGCGAGGCCGCGTCCGGCAGTTGCACGTCCACGAAGAGATACCCGTTGTCCTCCAGCGGCAGGAAGCCCGCGGGCGTGCGGCCCATGAGCACCACCATCGCCAGCACGATCCCGGCCACCGCCACAAGGCTCAGCGCCGAGACGCGGGCAATGCGCCGTACGAGGCTCACATATCCGCCGCGCACCGTGTCGATGCCGCGTTCGAACACGGCCAACGGGCCTGTCAGCGCCGCGGGGCGCGGGCGCAGCAGCAACGCGCACAGCGCGGGCGACAGCGTCAGTGCGTTGATCGACGAGATCACGACCGCCGCCGAGATGGTGATCGCGAATTGCGAGAACAGCCGCCCCGAGATGCCGGGCATGAACAGCACCGGCACAAAGACCGCCAGCAGCACCAGCGTCGTGGCGATCACAGGGCCGGTGATCTGCGTCATCGCCTTGCGCGTCGCCTCGGCCGGGGGCAGCCCCTCGCGGGCCATGATGCTTTCCACGTTTTCGACCACGATGATCGCGTCATCGACCACGATCCCGATGGCGAGCACCAGCGCAAAGAGCGAGATTGTGTTCAGCGACATCCCAAGCGCCATCAGCACCGCGAAGCTGCCGATCAGCGAGACCGGGATCGCCACGGCCGGCACGATGGTCGCGCGCCAGCTTCCCAGGAAGAGGAACACGACCGAGATCACCAGCACGAAGGCGATCACCAGTGTCTCGACCACATCGTCCAGCGACTGTTCCACGAAGTCTGTGCTATCGAACGGCACGTTGTAGCGCATGTCGTCGGGAAACACCGCCGAAAGGCGCTCGAGTTCGTCCCGAACGCCGTCGGCCACGTCGAGCGCATTGGCCCCCGGCGCCTGGTAGACAGCCAGAACCGTCGCGGGTCCGCCGCTGAAGCGTCCCGACGCGCCATAGGCGCTGGAGCCAAGCTCGACCCGCGCCACGTCGCCGATCCGCACCAGCGCGCCGCCCGCCCCACTGCGCACCACGATGTTCTCGAACTCGGCCGCGCTGGTCAGACGGCCCTTTGCGGTGATCGTGTACTGGAACTGCTGGTCGCCCGGCACCGGCGGCGCGCCGATCTGTCCGGCCGACACCTCCAGGTTCTGGTCGCGGATCGCCGCGACCAGGTCGTTCGGCGTGAGCCCGAGGCTGGCAAGGCGTTCGGGGTCCATCCAGATCCGCATGGCATAGGCGAAGTCCGTCATCACATCGGCGCGGCCCACGCCCGCAACGCGGCTTAACGCGTCGCTCAGGTTGATGGAGGCATAGTTGGACAGGAACACTTCGTCATATGTGCCGTTCGGGCTGTCCAGCACGACCACCAGCAGCATGTTCGTGGCCGCCTTCTGTGTGACCACGCCCCTGTCCGTGACTTCGCTGGGCAGCGCCGCCATGGCCTGCGCCACCCGGTTCTGCACGTTCACGGCGGCGATGTCGGGATCGGTGCCCACGGCGAAGGTCACGTTCAGCGAATAGCTGCCCGTGTCGGTGCTGTCCGACGACATGTAGATCATGTCGTCCACGCCATTCACCTGCGCCTCGATCGGGGCGGCGACGCTGGTTTCCACCGTTTCGGAATTGGCGCCGGTATAGGTCGCGGTAACCGACACGACGGGCGGGGTGATGTTGGGAAACTGTTCGACCGGAAGCGCGGTATAGCCGATCATGCCGAGGATACTGAGCACGAGCGAGATGACCATCGCCATCTTCGGCTTGCTGATGAAGATCGCCGAGAACATGGGCTTAGTTCCCGTCGCCGACGGACGTGCCGGCCAGAACCGCTTCGACCGGCACGCCGGGCCGCACGCGCTGCAACCCCTCCACGATCACCGTCTCGCCCTCGCGCAGGCCTTCCGTCACCGCCACCGAAGCACCGATTGTGCGCCCGGTTGCGACATAGCGCTGTTCCACCGTCTGCTCCGCGCCGACGACAAGCACGAAACTGCCGCGCTGGTCGCGCTGCACCGCCGCCTGCGGGATGGTCAGCATCGGCACCGGGTCTTGCTGGGCCAGCCGTGCGGTGACGAAGGCGCCATCCACCAGCAGCCTGTCGGCATTGGCGAATTCGGCCCGAACCGCCAGCGTGCCCGTGGCCGGGTCCACCCGGTTGTCGCCGAAGGCGATAGTGCCGGTCTCGCCATATTCGGTGCCGTTGGGCAGGCGCAGCGTCACGTCGATCCGGTCCTGCGGCGCGCCGATGCTGCCGCCCGCCGCCAGCGCGGCCTGCATCACGTCGAAAAGCTGCCGCTCGCCAAGCGCGAAGCTGACGAAAACCGGCGCTTCGCGCACAAGGGTCGCCAGCGCGCCGCTGGTCGGGCCGACCAGTTCGCCGGGGCTTGCGCCGATCCGGCCGATGCGGCCCGCAAAGGGCGCGGTGATCCGGGTGTAGCCAAGGTCCAGTTCGGCCTGGGCCAGCGCGGCCTCGGCCGCACGCACGGCGGCTGCGGCGACCTGCTGGTTGGCCTGCGCCACGTCCAGTTCCGACTGCGCCACCGCCTGCCGCGCCACCAGTTCGCGGCGACGGTCCAGTTCGACTTCGGCCAGCGTCTGGTTCGCCTCGGCCTGTGCAAGGTCGGCGCGGCGCGCGGCGACCACGGCCGCGTATTGCTCGCTCTCGATCTCGAACAGCAGATCGCCCTCGGCGACCTCTGCCCCGTCCCGCACGCCCACGGCCCGCACGAAGCCGGTGACGCGCGCGATCAGATCGACTGTGTCGGTCGCTTCGACCCGCGCGATGAAGCTGGCGTCCTGCACCACGTCCTCGGTGATGGCGGCGGCGACGGTGACACGCGGCGCGGCCTGCCCGGCCTGCTGGGCCTGTCCGGCGCCCGGCCAGGCTGCCAGGAACATGAGAAGCGCGGGCAGGGCGGGTCGGATCGGGCGGCGCATGGGGATCCTTTCGTCTGGGACGGCTGCGGGCATGTGAAAGATCGCCGCCCGGCCGGGCGGGGGATTGCGACCACTATGCCCGGAAACGCGGACAACGCGAGTCCCGCAAGTCGACTTTCCTTGGCGCCCGCGCCGCGCTAGGCAGTTGCAACCCGGATCGAAGCGAAAGCCAGCACAGATGAGACGACCCAATACCCCGAAAGCCCGACCGTGACCCCCGGTGCGCGCGTGGCCGCAGCAGCCGACCTGCTGGACGACATCCTCGGCGGCGCCCCGGCCGAGAAGGCGCTGACCGGCTGGGCGCGAGGTCACCGCTTCGCGGGGTCAAAGGACCGCGCGGCGATCCGGGATCTTGTCTATGACGCGCTCCGCCGTCGCCGGTCGCTGGCCGCGCTGGGCGGAGCCGAGACCGGCCGCGGCCTGATGATCGGGCTGGCGCGGGAATCGGGGCACGACGCCGCCCTACTGTTCGATGGGGTGGGCTACGGTCCGGCGCCCCTGAGCGAGGCGGAAGCCGAGGCAGGCCGTGCGCCGCTGGACGGGCCCGAGGCGCTGGACTGCCCGGACTGGCTCTGGCCCGACCTTCAGGACAGCCTGGGCGCGGACGCCGCCGCAGCGCTGGCCGCGCTGCGCGAGCGCGCGCCGGTGCACCTGCGCGTGAACACTCGCCGCACCACGGTGGACGAGGCGCAGGCGCAGCTTGCGGCCGCCGGAACCGACACGCGGCGGCACCCGCTATCGGCCACGGCGCTCGAAGTTGTCACCGGCGCGCGCCGACTGCGGGCCGATCCGGCGGTGCTGTCGGGTGCGCTCGAATTTCAGGACGCGGCCTCGCAGGCGGTTTCGGACCTGGTCCCGCTGCCCGAAGGCGGCCGGCTGCTGGATTATTGTGCGGGCGGGGGCGGCAAGACGCTCGCGATCGGGGCGCGGGTGAAGGGGCACTTCGTCGCCCATGACGCGGCTCCGCGGCGGATGGCCGACCTGCCCGCGCGGGCGGCGCGGGCAGGGCTGGCGGTGCATTGCGCCGCGCCGGACGCGCTTGCCGCCGAGGCGCCGTTCGACACGGTGCTGGTCGATGCCCCCTGCTCGGGCAGCGGGTCGTGGCGGCGCGATCCGCAGGGAAAATGGACGCTCGACCCGGCGCGGCTGGACGAGTTGACGGCGCTTCAGGACGAGATCCTCGTTGCCGCCTGCGGCCACGTGGCGCAGGGCGGGTCGCTGTGCTATGTCACCTGTTCGTTGCTCGCGCGCGAGAACGAGGAGCGGATCGCGGCCTTCCTTTCCGCGATGCCGGGCTGGACTTGCCGAGCGCAACATCGTTTCACACCGGCGGACGGGGGCGACGGGTTCTTCTTCGCGCTGCTGGGCCGGGATGTCGACACTACTCAGGGTTGAATGCTGCGCGAAATCGGGCTTAATCCGTGGTTAACCGGGCCTGTCCTATGACGGTTTGGGACTGGCTATTGGAGCAAGCATGGATCACGCTGCGGAACTGCGTCGCCCCTCGTCGCCCCCCCGGGTCTTCCTGACCCTGAACGAAGGCCATGTCGCGGTGCTTGGCGTCGTGCTGACTGTGGCCGGGCTGCTGGGGACGCCGCCGATACTCCAGATTGCCTTGCTGGCATCCGGGTGCGGAACGTTGGGCGCGGCGACGGTGGTCGCCGGACGACGGTTGCTGCTGTGGCGGCGCAAGCGCGCGCGTCTGGCGATGTTGGACGCGATGATGGCGGCCGACGACGTGGCGATGGCGCTGACCGACGACGCGGGCCGGGTATTGGGCAGCAATGCACCCGGTGCCGAAACGCTGGGCCTCGTGCCCGGAGGGCTGGTGTCGTCCTCCTTCGCCGGTCTTTTCGCAACCCCCCTCAAGACGGTGCGGGGCCTGCTGGACGATGCCGGGGCGCGCGGCAGTGCGCGGGCCGAACGGGTCAGCCACCGCGGTCATGTGCGGGTGTCGGTCGTGGCCAACCCCGACAATCTGTTCCTCTGGCGGGCCGAGAACCTTGTGGTCGGCGGGACGGATATCGGCCGCAGCGACGTCGCGCTGCCGATGGCTGTGGTGCGGCCGGATGGCGCGATCCTGTCGGCCAATGCCGCGCTTGAAACGCTGCTGGGGCGCGAGGTGCCCGCCACGATGGACAGGCTTCTGGGTACAGTGCGGTTCGAAACCGGCGAGGTGCGGCGCATCGACACTGCAAGCGGGCCGGTGACGCTGCGGCTTCATTGCCTGGGTGCCGACGACGCGCCCTGTAGTGAGGTCTATTTCCTTCCGCCCGACCTTGGGGGCGGGCCGAGCGCGCGATTGCTGTTCGACACTCTCCCGGTGCCGATGATCAAGGTCGGGTTGGATGGCCGCGTACTGGCCTGCAATCAGGGGGCCCGCGATCTTGTTGGCCGCGATATGCCGACGGGCACCTGGCTCAGCGAAGGGCTGTCGGGCCTCGGGCGGCCGATCACCGACTGGTTGCAGGACGCCCATTCGGGAAGCGCGCCGTCGCGGTCGGAATTCCTTCAGGTGCGCGGCGATGGCGGTGACCGGTTCGTGCAGGTCTCGCTCAAGCCGCTGGAAGAGCAGGGCGAGGCGATTCTGCTCGCAGTCCTGACCGATGCGACCGAACTCAAGACACTGGAAGCGCAGTTCGTCCAGAGCCAGAAGATGCAGGCGATCGGACAGCTGGCCGGCGGTGTCGCGCATGATTTCAACAATCTGCTCACCGCGATCTCGGGGCATTGCGACCTCTTGCTGCTGCGCCATGATGAAGGCGATCCGGCCTATGGCGATCTTGTGCAGATCAATCAGAACGCAAATCGGGCCGCCAGCCTTGTCGGCCAGCTGCTGGCCTTCTCGCGCAAGCAGACGCTCAAGCCGGAAACCGTCGATCTCACCGAGGCGCTGTCGGACCTGACGCATCTGCTCAGCCGCCTTGTGGGCGAAACCGTGCGTCTGTCGGTGCGCTACGAGGAAGCGGTGCCGCCGATCCGCGTGGACAAACGCCAGCTCGAACAGGTGATCATGAACCTCGTGGTGAACGCGCGCGACGCGATGCCCGCGGGCGGCGAGATCACGGTGGAGACAAGCAGCGTCCGGCTGGAGACGGAACTGCGGCGCAACCGTGCCGCGATCCCGCCGGGCAGCTATTCGGTGGTGCGAGTGCACGACGAGGGCTGCGGCATCGCCGAGGAAAACCTGCAGAAGATATTCGAACCTTTCTACACCACCAAGAAGACGGGAGAAGGCACCGGGCTGGGCCTGTCCACCGCCTATGGCATCGTCAAGCAGACCGGCGGATTCATCTTCGCCGACAGCGTGACGGGACAGGGCTCCACCTTCACGCTCTATTTCCCGTCCAAGCCCGCCGGTGATGCCGAGGCGGCGTCGGCGCAGGCCGAGGTCGTCGAACCGCAGCCGACGCATGGCGACGGTGTCATCCTTCTGGTGGAGGACGAGGCGTCGGTACGGGCCTTCGCGTCGCGTGCGCTGAGGTTGCGCGGCTATACGGTTATCGAGGCCGAAAACGCCGAGGAGGCGCTGGAACAGTTGACCGACCCCGCTCTTGAGGTGGACGTTTTCGTCACCGATGTCGTCATGCCGGGCATGGACGGCCCAAGCTGGGTTCGCGAAGCGCTCAAGTCGCGCCCGGGCACCCGCGTCGTCTTCGTGTCCGGCTATGCCGAGGATGCGCTGAGCGACCACCAGGCGCGAATCCCCAACTCCGTCTTTCTGCCCAAGCCGTTCTCGCTTCAGGATCTCACGACGACGGTGCAGCGCCAGTTCCACTGACGATCCGGCAATCCCCCATCCCGTCATTCCTACCGTAACGCCATGTTAACGGATCCGCCCGCAGGCTCACCCGGCACATTTGATTTGATTTGTTCTTGTTTTGTATCCATAACTAGGAAAGAACAAGAGCAGAACATACGGCGGCATTGCTGCGCCCCAGCGGGTATGAAATAAGGACAGGACACATGGCATCGGCGAACCTTCTCGACCTCGGCGGATCACGGACAATGGACAAGCAAAAGGCGCTGGACTCGGCTCTGGCCCAGATCGAACGGCAATTCGGCAAGGGCTCGATCATGAAGCTCGGCCAGAATGCCGTGCAGGAGATCGAGGCGACCTCGACAGGCTCGCTCGGGCTCGACATCGCGCTCGGGATTGGCGGGCTGCCGAAGGGCCGCATCATCGAGATCTACGGCCCGGAATCCTCGGGCAAGACCACGCTGACGCTGCACTGCGTCGCCGAGGAGCAGAAGAAGGGCGGCGTGTGCGCCTTCGTGGATGCCGAGCACGCGCTCGACCCGCAATACGCGCGCAAGCTCGGCGTCGACATCCAGGAGTTGCTGATCAGCCAGCCCGACACCGGCGAGCAGGCGCTCGAGATCACCGACACGCTGGTTCGGTCCGGCGCGGTCAGCATGGTCGTGGTCGACAGCGTCGCAGCGCTCACGCCCAAGGCCGAGCTTGAAGGCGACATGGGCGAGCACCAGGTCGGTGCGCAGGCCCGCCTGATGAGCCAGGCGATGCGCAAGCTGACCGCCTCCATCAGCCGCAGCAACTGCATGGTGATCTTCATCAACCAGATCCGCATGAAGATCGGCGTCATGTTCGGCAGCCCCGAGACGACATCGGGCGGCAACGCGTTGAAATTCTATGCCTCGGTTCGGCTCGACATCCGGAGGATCGGCGCGGTGAAGGACCGGGACGAGGTCGTCGGCAACGCCACGCGCGTGAAGATCGTCAAGAACAAGGTCGCGCCGCCGTTCAAGCAGGTGGAGTTCGACATCATGTATGGCGAAGGCATTTCCAAGACCGGCGAATTGCTGGATCTCGGCGTGAAGGCCGGCGTGGTGGAGAAGTCGGGGTCGTGGTTTTCCTACGGCGACGAACGCATCGGGCAAGGCCGGGAGAACGCCAAGACCTACCTGAAGACCAACACCCGCACCGCTCTGGAGATCGAGGACAAGATCCGCGCCGCCCACGGGCTGGAATTCGACCTTCTTCCCGGAGCCGAAGGCGAGGACGACGTGGTCGACGGCTGACCTGTCGGCGAAGGCCGCGCGCCGCCCCGGCGCCCGGTCTGCCGCAGTGTGATCCGTAGAACCCCGGCCACGTGCCGGGGTTTTTTCGTGCCCCGCCGCCCGGCGCTGCGCCTATTATGGACACCCGCCCGCGCCGCCGCTACACCGCACGGAAGGTTTCATCAAACACACGGGACGCCATGGCCAGCCTGAACGACATCCGCCGCACCTTCCTGGATTACTTCGGCCGAAACGGGCACGAGGTGGTGGACAGCTCGCCCCTGGTGCCGCGCAACGATCCGACGCTGATGTTCACCAATGCCGGCATGGTGCAGTTCAAGAACGTCTTCACCGGGCTGGAGCACCGCGATTATTCTCGCGCCGTCACCAGCCAGAAATGCGTGCGCGCGGGAGGCAAGCACAACGATCTGGACAACGTCGGTTATACCGCGCGCCACCACACGTTCTTCGAGATGTTGGGCAATTTCAGCTTCGGCGACTACTTCAAATCCGAGGCGATCCCCTTTGCCTGGAACCTGCTGACCCGTGATTTCGGCATCGACGCCTCGCGCCTGCTTGTGACCGTCTATCACACCGACGACGACGCGGCGGAGATCTGGAAAAAGGTGGCGGGCCTGCCGGACGAGCGGATCATCCGCATTCCGACCGATGACAACTTCTGGTCGATGGGCGCGACCGGCCCCTGCGGCCCCTGCACCGAAATCTTCTATGACCACGGCGATCACATCTGGGGCGGCCCGCCGGGAAGCCCCGATGAGGACGGCGATCGCTTCATCGAGATCTGGAACCTCGTCTTCATGCAGTTCGAGGACTTCGCCGACGGCACGCGCAGCGACCTGCCGAATCCGTCGATCGACACAGGCATGGGGCTGGAGCGGATCGGCGCACTGCTGCAGGGCAAGCACGATAACTACGACACCGACCTGTTCCGCGCTCTGATCGAGGCGTCGGCCCATGCAACCAGTGCGGACCCTGACGGCCCGGGCAAGGTGCATCACCGGGTCATCGCGGACCATCTTCGGTCGACCTCGTTCCTCATCGCTGACGGGGTGATGCCCAGCAACGAAGGGCGCGGCTACGTGCTGCGCCGGATCATGCGGCGCGCGATGCGCCACGCCCACCAGCTTGGGGCACAGGACCCGCTGATGCATCGGCTGGTGCCCGCGCTGGTGGCGAAGATGGGCGGCGCCTATCCCGAGCTTGGCCGTGCGCAGGCGCTGATCCAGGAAACCCTGCTGCTGGAGGAGACGCGCTTCCGCCAGACACTGGAGCGCGGCCTGCGCCTGCTGGAGGACGAACTGGGCAAGCTACCGGATGGCAGCGACCTTCCGGGCACGGCAGCATTCAAGCTGTACGACACTTACGGCTTCCCGCTGGACCTGACGCAGGACGCGCTGCGCGAGATGGGCCGCGGTGTCGACCAGGCCGGATTCGATGCCGCGATGGCCGAGCAGAAGGCGCAGGCCCGTGCGGCGTGGTCCGGTTCGGGCGAGACGGCGGACGCGGCGATCTGGTTCGACCTTGCGGAGGAACACGGTGCGACCGAGTTTCTCGGCTACGACACCGAAACCGCCGAGGGGCAGATCCTGGCGCTTGTGTCCGATGGTGCCGCGCAGGACGGGGCCGCCGCCGGTGACAGCGTGCAGATCGTCGTGAACCAGACGCCGTTCTATGCCGAGGCGGGGGGGCAGGTCGGCGATACCGGCATGCTGAAGACCGACACGGGCGCGGCGCGGATCACCGACACGCGCAAGACCAACGGCGTGTTCATCCATTTCGCAGAGGTGACGGAGGGTACGCTGGCCCCCGGCCAGGGCGCCGTTCTGGCGGTGGACCCTGCGCGGCGCGGCGCGATCCGCGCGAACCATTCGGCGACCCACCTTCTGCACGAGGCGTTGCGCAAGGCGCTGGGCGATCACGTCGCGCAGCGCGGCTCGCTCAATGCGCCGGACCGGCTGCGCTTCGATTTCAGCCACGCCAAGGCGATGTCGCTTGACGAACTGGACCGGGTAGAGCGCGAGGTGAACGCCTATATCCGCCAGAATGCCCCGGTCGAGACGCGGATCATGACCCCGGACGAAGCGCGCGAGCTTGGCGCGCAGGCGCTGTTCGGCGAGAAATACGGCGACGAGGTGCGCGTGGTGTCCATGGGCCGCGAGGATGGCTCCGGCAAGGGCACGGACAAGGCGACCTATTCGCTGGAATTGTGCGGTGGCACCCATGTGCGCCAGACCGGTGATATCGGCCTCTTCGTCACGCTGGGCGACAGTGCGTCGTCTTCCGGGGTGCGGCGGATCGAGGCGCTGACCGGCGCTGCGGCATTCGATTACCTTGCCGCGCAGGACAAACGGCTGGCCGGTGTTGCCGCGATGTTGAAGGCGCAGGCGGCGGATGTGCCTGCGCGGGTTCAGGCGCTTCTGGACGAACGGCGCGCGCTTCAGGCCGAACTGGCGGACCTGCGGCGCGAATTGGCGATGGGCGGCGGCGCGGGCGGCGGTGCCGAGGCCCGGCAGGTTGGCGGGGTGGCTTTCATCGGCCAGATCCTGAGCGGCGTGACCGGCAAGGACCTGCCGCCGCTGATCGACGCGCACAAGGCGAAGATCGGATCGGGCGCGGTGCTGCTGATCGCGGATGCCGGCGGCAAGGCGGCCATCGCGGCCGGTGTGACCGAGGATCTGACCGGGCGTCTTTCGGCGGTGGACATGGTCCGTGCCGCAGCCGAGACGCTGGGCGGCAAGGGCGGCGGTGGCCGTCCCGACATGGCGCAGGCGGGCGGGCCGTCTGCCGAGAACGCCGAAGCCGCCATCGGTGCGGTAGAGGCCCTGCTGGAGGCGAAGGCATGACGGCACTCTGGATCGCGCATGTGACGGTCACGAACGAGGAGCCCTACAAGAAGTACGCGGCGCTTGCGACACAGGCGATCGCGGCGCATGGCGGCGTGTTCCTGGCGCGCGGCGGGCGCTGCGTGCAGCTGGAGGGCCCGGAGCGGCCGCGCAACGTGGTTGCGCGCTTTCCCAGCGTCGAGGCTGCGGTGGAGTGTTACAATTCCGCCCTGTACCAGGAGGCGCTTGGCCATGCGAGGGGCGCGGCGGAGCGCGAACTGGTAGTCGTCGAGGAGCTGGAGGGCTGAGCGTTCTTGCCGACTTGATGGGGCGTCATGCGCAGGCGGGCCGGATCGACTGGATCGGCCTGCGCACCGCACGGCATGGTCCGGTGCAGACCGCGGACGCAGCGATGCTGGCCGAAACCGGGCTGGAGGGCGACCGCCATTCGCGGGCGAACCGGCGGTCTGTGACGCTGATCCAGTCGGAACATCTTGCGGTGATCGCCGCGCTTCTGGGGCGCGACGCGCTGGACCCGGCGCTGCTTCGGCGCAACATCGCCGTTTCCGGGCTGAACCTGACGGCCCTGCGCGGCGTGCCGCTCCGGCTGGGCGACGCGGTGATCGAGATCACGACGGTCTGCGCGCCCTGCTCTCGGATGGAAGAGGTGCTTGGCTCCGGCGGGTACAACGCGATGCGCGGGCACGGCGGCTGGACTGCGCGGGTGATAACGCCGGGCCTTGTGCGGGTCGGGTCAGAGGTCCGTCCGGAAGCCTGATCGCTTCAGGGCGTGCGTACCGTCACCGGCGTAGCAGCAGCCCGTTCGCGTTCGCGGCCTTGGGATTGGCCCACTGGTTTTCCGGCAGGATGTCGCGCAGCGGGTCGCCGGTCAGCACTTCGCCATCGACGAACTGGAAGTCCGACCCGTCTTTGCCGCTGCGCGAGGTCGGGGTGGCAGTCGTGGTGCCGGCGCCGGGCGTTTCCGACAGCATCGTATCGAGGGACAGATCGTTCTCCAGCGGGCTGAGCGACGCCGCAAGTGCGGGCAGAGGCGTGGCCAGTACGCAGGCCAGAAAAGCGGCAACCGTGAATCTGTTCATCGTCGTCTCCATGCCTGAAAATTGGTCATCTACCGTCAAAAGACATAAACCTTCGGCATTCAGACTATCAGCTTCGCATTCGCCTAGGCGAGGCGGGAATGGCATAGTAGTTAATATGCTTTTGTTTGCGCAACGGCTGTCGGCGGCGGCTTGCGCTTGCCCCGCGCCCCCAAGCCACGCTATCAGGCGGGTCAGCGAAAACAGGAAGTCTGAGGGCAGAACATGCGCCGAGTCGTCGTGACAGGATTGGGAATGGTCACTCCGCTGGCCAGCGGGGTGGAACCGACCTGGCAGCGTCTGCTGGCCGGAGAGTCCGGCGCGGGACCGATCACGCGCTTCGATGCGGGCCATCTTGCCACAACCTATGCTTGCGAAATCCCGCTGGGCGACGGCAGCGACGGCACCTTCAACCCGGACGACTGGATGGAGCCTAAGGAGCGCCGGAAGGTCGACGATTTCATCCTGTACGGGCTGGCTGCGGCGGACCAGGCGGTCCGGGACGCGGGCTGGACGCCGACCGATACCGAAAGCCTAGAACGTACGGGCGTGATGATCGGCTCCGGCATCGGCGGGCTGAGCAACATCGCCGACACTGCGGTTCTGCTGAAGGAACGCGGGCCGCGCCGAGTGTCGCCGTTCTTCATTCCCGGCGCGCTGATCAACCTGATCTCAGGCCAGGTCAGCATCCGCTACGGATTCAAGGGTCCGAACCACGCGGTGGTGACGGCCTGTTCGACGGGCGCGCATGCCATCGGCGACGCGGCGCGGCTGATCCAGTGGGGCGATGCGGACGTGATGATCGCGGGCGGCGCTGAAAGCCCGATCTGCGAGATCGGGATCGCGGGATTCAACGCCTGCAAGGCGTTGTCCACCAAACGTGGCAACGATCCCAAGGCGGCCAGCCGCCCCTATGACGCGGACCGGGACGGCTTCGTGATGGGCGAGGGCGCGGGCATCGTCGTGCTGGAGGAATACGAACATGCGGTGGCGCGCGGCGCGAAAATCTATGCCGAGGTGCTGGGTTACGGGCTGTCGGGTGATGCCTATCACATCACCGCCCCGTCCGAGACCGGCGAAGGCGGGGAACGCGCGATGCGTGCCGCGCTGAAGCGCGCCGGGCTGACGCCGTCGGCGGTCGACTACATCAATGCGCACGGCACCTCCACCATGGCGGACACGATCGAGCTGGGCGCGGTCGAGCGGATGCTGGGCGATGCGGCGTCGCAAGCGACGATGAGTTCCACCAAGTCGGCAATCGGCCATCTTCTGGGCGCGGCCGGCGCGGTGGAGGCGATCTTCTGCATTCTCGCGCTGCGCGACCAAGTGGCGCCACCGACCATCAATCTTGATACGCCCGACGTGCAGAGTGCGCTGGACCTTGCCCCCAATGCCAAGCGGGAGCGCAAGATCGACGTGGCGCTGTCCAACAGCTTCGGCTTTGGCGGCACCAACGCGACCCTGATCATGGGGAAGGTGGCGGCCTGATGCTGGTCTGGCGGTCCATCGCCTCGAACGCGCTGACGCTGTTCATCGTGCTGCTGATCGGCGCGGCGATGGCGGTGACGATGGCGCAGAACATGTGGCGCGCGCCCGGTCCGCTGGCCGAGGCCCTGTGCCTTAGCGTGCCGCGCGGCGCCACGATGCAAAGTGTATCGGACGAGTTGGCCGAACGCGGCGCGGTGGATCGGCCCGCGCTGCTGCGCGTGGGTGCGGATTACACCGACAAGGCGGACCAGCTGAAGGCGGGGAACTTCCTGATCCCGCCGCGCAGTTCCATGGAGAGCATCGTCGATCTGGTCACGCGCGGCGGCGCGAGCACCTGCGGCAGCGACATCAACCTGCGCATCGGCGTGGCGGATGCGGATATCCGTGTGCGCGAGCTTGACCCGGGCACCGGAGAATTTGCCGACGTGCTGGAGGTTGCGCTGGGGGCCGATTTGCCGGCCGAACTGTCGCGCCTCATCGAACAGGGCTTTGCGCGCACGCGGGTGACCGTTGCCGAGGGTGTCACAAGCTGGCAGATCGCCGACAGCCTGCGCAAGGCGCCCTTCCTGAGCGGGTCGATCGACGGCGTGCCGGACGAGGGCTGGCTGGCACCGGGCAGCTACGACGTGCCGATCGGGTCTGACCGGGCGAGGCTGCTGACGCGCATGCGCGAGGCTCAGGAACGCATACTTGCCGAGGCTTGGCGCGCACGGATGGACGGTCTGCCGCTGGCCGATGCCTACGAGGCACTGATCCTTGCCTCGATCATCGAGAAGGAGACCGCCGTCGCCGAGGAACGGCCCTGGGTTTCCAGTGTCTTCGTGAACCGGCTGAATCAGGGGATGCGGCTGCAGACCGACCCCACGGTGATCTACGGGCTGACAAATGGCGAAGGCGTGTTGGGGCGCGGGCTGCGGCGCAGCGAGTTGACCCGGGCGACGCCCTACAACACCTACGTCATCCCCGCGCTGCCGCCGACGCCCATCGCCAATCCGGGACGCGCTGCGATCCAGGCGGCGCTGAACCCGGCGGAGACGGATTTCCTGTTCTTCGTGGCAGACGGCACCGGGGGGCATGTCTTCGCCGAGACGCTGGCCGAGCACAATATCAACGTGCAGCGCTGGCGGCGGATCGAACAGCAGAACCAGTAAGCGCCGAGTCGCCCGCGCAGCGCGGGCGGCCCGCAGCGTGCCTGGCGCCGCTCCTTCGGAGGCGGCGTGTGTGCGTGAGGTGATCGCCTGCGCACACCGGTGTCGAGGCATGCGTTAAGGTTTTTTCGGCGTACGCGACCCTTGTTTTACTGATCGGTACGCGTCGCTTGGGCGGGATGTTGCGCCGAATTCCTAACGCGGCGCACGGACCCTGTTTGTTCTAACTATCTGTTTTAATTGACAAAGCGAACGGTCCAACGTATACCTTCAGGCAAGCTGGAAGACATGGGCAAGGCGGCAGGGGGCAACCCCGGGCCGCCTTTTTCATGGCTCTCTCGACGGGAAACGAGAGAGGCGGGTTTCGTACATGACGATCATTTACCCGAAGTTGGGTGACGGAAGCTCGGAAGAGGTGTTTTCCGAGGCGCAGCAGACGTTTCATCGCGCCACGCGCGCGCTGAACAGGTTGGTCGATCAGCTCGATGTCGACGAGCTGAGCAATGGAGGAGAGGCCAACCGGCTTCTCAAGGAACTGAGACAGGCCTTGCAAACGGCCCTTGCCGAAAGGGAACGCCTTGAACAAAAAGCAAAATCAGACGCCGGCATCGTCGGCGACTACGCCGTCGACTTCGACGCGGCCCGAATTGAGATCGGGCGGCGTCTTGCTTGCCTCCGCGCCGCCGGAGGTTCGGGAAGCGTTTCTTGACGATCTCACGGAGGGAGCGCTTCTGGCGCTCCCCTACATTTTCGAATTCTGGGCGCTGGATCACCAGTTGCCGCCCGAAGGCGACTGGCGAACCTGGGTGATCATGGGCGGGCGCGGTGCGGGCAAGACCCGTGCGGGCGCAGAATGGGTCCGGTCCGAGGTCGAGGGCTCGACGCCGCTGGCGCCGGGCCGGTCCAAGCGCGTTGCGCTGGTGGGCGAGACGATCGAACAGGTGCGCGAGGTCATGGTCATGGGCGACAGCGGCATCCTGGCCTGTTCGCCCCCCGATCGTCGCCCGGTCTGGGAGGCCACGCGAAAGCGGCTGGTCTGGCCGAACGGGGCGGTTGCGCAGGTGTTTTCCGCCCATGAACCCGAGAGCCTTCGCGGTCCGCAATTCGATGCGGCCTGGGTGGATGAACTGGCCAAGTGGAAGAAGGCGGAGGACGCCTGGGACATGCTGCAATTCGGTCTGCGGTTGGGCCAGACCCCGCGGCAGGTGGTCACCACGACGCCGCGCAACGTGAGTGTGCTGAAGCGCATCCTCGACAACGGATCGACGGTGGTCACCCACGCGCCGACCGAGGCGAACAGCGCATACCTTGCCGACAGTTTCCTGGCCGAGGTGCGGGCGCGCTATGCCGGCACGCGGCTGGGCCGGCAGGAACTGGACGGCATCTTGCTGGAGGATGCCGAGGGCGCGCTGTGGACGCTGGCGATGCTGGAGGCGCTGCAGGTGGACCGAATCCCCGATCTGGACCGCGTCGTGGTGGCGGTGGACCCTCCGGTGAGCGGGCATGGCGCGTCGGACAGTTGTGGTATCGTGGTCGCAGGGGTGCGGATGGCCGGTCCCCCCCGCGACTGGGTGGCCTATGTGATCGAGGATTGCACGGTACAGGGTGCGAGCCCGCAGGGCTGGGCCGAGGCGGCGCTGGCGGCGATGGCGCGTCACGGGGCGGAGCGCCTTGTGGCCGAGGTCAACCAGGGCGGCAACCTTGTGGAAAGTGTGATCCGGCAGGTGGACCCGCTGGTGCCCTATCGCGCCGTACGGGCCAGCCGTGGCAAGGCCGCGCGGGCCGAACCCGTGGCCGCGCTATACGAGCAGGGCCGCGTAAAGCATGCGCGCGGTCGGCTCGCCGACCTGGAAGAACAGATGTGCCAGATGACGGTGCGCGGCTTTGAGGGTCGGGGCAGCCCCGACCGGGTGGACGCCCTGGTCTGGGCCCTGCAGGACCTTGTGCTGGACCCGGCGGCGGGTTTCCGCCAGCCCCGTCTGCGCCAGCTCTGACCGGCGCGGGCCGCATGGCCCGGAATTTCCGAAATGACCGATCGCCCCGGTGCCGGGGCACACCGCCCCGGCGGACAGAAAGGATGTGTGTCGATGAAACTCGATTTCCTGAAACGCGAGGCGCCCAAGGTGCCGCAGACACCGCCCGCGGCGCCGCAGCGCAAGGCGGCCACAGGGGCGGTTCTGGCGATGGCGGCGGCAGGGGCTGGCGGGGTCGGCATCGCGCGTGACGGCGCTGCGCTGGTGCGGCACGGCTTCGCGGGCAACCCGGTGGGCTTCCGGTCGGTGAAGATGATCGCAGAGGCCGCCGCCGCGCTGCCCCTGGTGGTTCAGGACGCCGCCTGCCGTTATGACGCGCATCCGGTCGGTTGTCTTGTGGCGCGGCCGAACCCGGCGCAGGGGCGGGCCGAGTTGCTGGAGGCGCTCGTCGGCCAGATCCTTCTGACCGGCAACGGCTATCTCGAGGCGGTTGGCGGGGCGCCCGGTGCCCTGCCGCTGGAACTGCACGTGCTGCGCGGCGACCGGATGGCGGTGGTGCCCGGCGCGGATGGCTGGCCGGTGGCCTATGACTACCGCGTCGGCAGCAAGGTGCGGCGGTTCGATATGACCGCCGAGGTGCCCCCCCTGTGCCACATCCGCAACTTCCACCCGTCGGACGACCACTACGGGCTGGCGCCGCTACAGGCCGCCGCAGGCGCGGTGGAGGTGCACAACGCGGCGTCGCGCTGGTCCAAGGCACTGCTAGACAATGCCGCGCGCCCGTCAGGCGCGATCACCTATCAAAGCGCCGAGGGGCAGGGGATGATGCCAGGCGATCTGTATGACCGGCTGGTCGACGAGATCACCACGAACTACATGGGCGCGCGCAACGCGGGCCGCCCGATGCTGCTGGAAGGCGGGCTGGACTGGAAGCCGATGGGGTTCAGCCCGTCGGACATGGAATTCCAGAAGACCAAGGAGGCCGCCGCGCGCGAGATAGCGCTGGCCTTCGGAGTGCCGCCGATGCTGCTCGGCATTCCTGGTGACGCGACCTACGCCAACTACCAGGAGGCCAACCGCGCCTTTTACCGGCTGACGGTTCTGCCGATGGCGGCGCGGGTTGTCGCGCAGCTGAGCGCCTTCCTGGGCCGGTTCACGGGCGATGCGGTCGAGGTGCAGATCGATCTGGACAAGGTGCCCGCCCTGTCGGCGGAGCGCGAGGCGCAGTGGCGCCGTGTGGCCGCCGCCGATTTCCTGTCGGCCGACGAGAAGCGCGCGATGCTGGGCCTGCCGCCCCGCAATGCCGGGGAAGCCACATGAGCGATCTGCGCCGTGCGCCGGGCGGATCGCGCTTCCTGTACGAGCCGTTCGATTATGGGCCGGCTCAGGTCCGCGAGGCCCACGAAAAGCTGCTGCAGATGCAGTTCGAGGGGATCGACGGCCGCCTGACGCGGATCGAGGCGGTGATGGAACGGCTTGAGCGGCGGCTTTGGCTGACGGTGTACGGCGTTGTGGCGACGATTCTGGCCCAGGCGGTCGGCTCGCTTGTCACGGTGGCCCCGAACGGAGGTATCTGAACCATGCAGAACATGTTGGACAGCGGGCTGGAACGGAAGTTCTGCCAACTGGGCGAGGGCCTGACGGTGGTCGACGGCACTCGGATCGAAGGCTACGCGTCGCTGTTCGGCGCTGTCGATCAGGGCGGTGATGTCGTTCAGCCGGGCGCCTATGCCGGGTCGCTGGAACGGCTGGCGGCGGGTGGGCGAGCGGTCAAGCTGCTGTGGCAGCACGATCCCACCCAGCCCATCGGCATCTGGGACGAGGTGCACGAAGATGCCCGCGGGCTCCATGTAAAGGGCCGGCTGCTGACCGAGGTCGCCCGCGGCCGCGAGGCTGCTGCGCTGATCGAGGCGGGCGCGATCGACGGTCTGTCGATCGGCTATCGCACGGTGCGCTCGCACAAGACCGATTCTGGCCGCCGTGTGCTGGCCGAGATCGATCTTTGGGAAGTGTCGCTGGTGACCTTCCCGATGCTGCCTGACGCCCGGATCGGGGCCAAGGCCGACGCCGCCCCCGATGCCCCGGACCAGACCCTGTTTCGTGAGTTGGCGGAGGTCGTCGAGGATGCCCGCCGTCGCCTGGCCTGCGCGGACTGAGCCGGCCCATCCCTAGCTGAGAGAGGACCCAGAATATGACCCACCCCGAGACGAAGGCTCGGGCCGGCGGCGCCGTGCCTGCTGCCTGCTCGTCGCCCCCCGCCTGCCGCGCGCCTGCCGATGCCGCGCTGGACATTAAGTCCGCGCTGGCGGGGCTGATGGACGACCTCACCGCGTTCCGCGCCGGAATCACCACCCAACTGAAAGCACAGGAAGAGAAACTCACCATGCTGGACCGCAAGACCGCGTTCGCCGGACGCCCCGCCCTTTCCACCGCGACCGATATCGACCTGTCGCACAAGCAGGCTTTCGGCGGCTACCTGCGCAATGGCGACGATGACGCGTTGCGCGGTCTGGATCTGCAGCACAAGGGCATGTCCACGGCTGTCGATGCTGATGGCGGCTATCTTGTCGATCCCCAGACCTCGGCCGCGATCCAGACCGTGCTGCGGTCCAATGCGTCGATCCGGGCGATTTCCACCGTGGTCAACGTGGAGTCCAATTCCTACGACGTGCTGATCGATCATTCCGAACTGGGCTACACCTGGACGAACGAAACCGCGTCGCTGACCGAAACGACCGCGCCGCAGATCACCCGCGTGCCGATCCCGCTGCACGAGCTGTCGGCGCTGCCGAAGGCGAGCCAGCGACTGCTGGACGACAGCGCCTTCGACATCGAGACGTGGCTTGCCGGGCGGATTGCCGACAAGTTCGCCCGCGCCGAGGCGACGGCTTTCATATCGGGAGACGGCATCGACAAGCCCCGCGGCATCCTGAGCCATCCGCAGGTGCCGCAGGACATCTGGGCCTGGGGCAGCCTCGGCTACGTGCCGTCCGGCCAGTCGGGAGATTTCGCGTCCACCGCACCGTCCGATCCGATCATCGAATTGGTTTACGCGCTGGATGCCCAGTACCGGGCGAACGCGAGTTTCGTGATGAACTCCAAGACGGCCGGGGCAGTGCGCAAGATGAAGGATGCCGATGGCCGCTTCCTGTGGGCCGATGGCCTTGCCTCGGGGGAGCCGGCGCGGTTGATGGGATACCCGGTGCTGATCGCGGAGCAGATGCCCGACATCGCGCCTGACAGCATCGCCATCGCGTTCGGCGATTTTGCGGCGGGCTACACCATCGCGGAGCGGCCGGACCTGCGCGTGCTGCGTGACCCGTTCTCGGCCAAGCCGCACGTGTTGTTCTACGCGACCAAGCGGGTCGGCGGTGACGTGAGCGACTTCGCCGCGATCAAGCTGATGAAGTTCGCCGTGAACTGACACCGGCTGCCCATTGGATCGCGCGCCCGGCCGGGGGCGCGATCCAAAGGGGTGGCCGCTTGCCGACGGCGCGTGTTGTCCAGCTTTCCCCTCCGTCAGAGCAGCACGGAAGGGTGGCCGCCCCGCCTTGTTCCGGGTTCTGACCCGCCTTCTTGCCCAAGACCGGAGATATTCCATGAAGCTTGTCGAACTCACGCCGATCCCGACCGGCGATCTGCCCCTTGCGGCGCTGCGTGCCCATTTGCGGCTGGGGACCGGGTTCACCGACGACGACCTGCAGGACCCGGTGCTGGAGACGGCGTTGCGGGCCGCGCTGGCCGCGATCGAGGCGCGGACCGGCAAACTCTTGTTCGAACGCTCGTTCCGCTGGACGGTATCCGCTTGGCGCAGCCCACGCGTGCAGGCGCTTCCGGTGGCGCCGGTCAACATGCTGGTGTCGCTGACGGTGACGACGCGCACGGGGGACGTGACCCTTGCCGATATGTCGGACGTGGTGCTTGAAGAGGATACGCACCGCCCTTTGATGCATGCGGTGCGGCCCTGTCTTCCGGACATCCCCGCGCTTGGCCAGGCGGTGCTGACCTTCACGGCGGGATACAGTCAGGACTGGGCGGGTATGCCGCCGGATCTGGCCCATGCGGTTCTTCTTCTGGCTGCGCATTTCTATGAACTGCGGCATGAAATCACCACCCATGACGGGAACATGCCGTTTGGGGTTTCGAGCCTGATCGACAGGTACCGCACCGTTCGGGTGCTGGGCGGAGCACCGGCATGAAGCGGTCGCTCATGCGCTGGGCGCTGACGCTGGAGGGACCGGTTTCGGTGCCCGATGGCGCGGGCGGGGCGATTGCTGGGTGGCAGGCGCGCGGCGTGGTCCACGCCAGCCTCGAGCCGCTGACCGGCCGCGAGGCGCTGGCAGGCGCCGCGGGCGTGTCGCGGGTGCCCTACCGGATCATTGTCGCGGCGGCCCCCGAGGGCGCGCCATCCCGGCCCGGGCCGCGCGACCGTTTTCGCCACGGGACGCGAGTTTTCGAGATCCTCGCTGTCAGCGCGGTGGGTGCCGCGGGCCAGTTCCTGGAATGCCGCGCGATAGAGGAGGTGACGGTATGACCTATGCGCTTGCCGCCCCGCTTCAGCAGGCGGTTTTCGCACGCCTGGAGGGGACCGCGGGTCTGGCGGGCATCCCGGTCTTCGACGCACCGCCGCCGGGGCCGCCGCCGCCGATCTACGTGGCGCTTGGGCCCGAGGACGTGCGTGACCGGTCCGACAAGACGGGCCGCGCTGCACAGCACCGGTTTGCGCTGTTCGTGGTCGGCGAGGGCGGCGGCTTCCATGCTTTGAAGCAGGCCGCCGCGACGGTGGAGGCGGCACTGGCAGCGGCGCCCCTGACGCTTCAGAGGGGCCGGGTCGTTTCGTTGCGCTTCGAGCGGGCGCAAGCACGCCGCGACAGGAATGGGACGCGCCGACGGGTCGAGATGACGTTCCGCGCGTTCCTGGACGATACTTGAAATTGGATCGGAGACTGACATGACCGTTCAGAACGGCAAGGACCTGTTGATCAAGCTGGACATCGACGGAGCGGGCGATTTCCAGACCGTTGCGGGGCTCAGGGCCAGCCGCATCAGCTTCAACGCGGAAACGGTGGATGTCACCAGCCTCGACAGTGCGGGAGGCTGGCGCGAGTTGCTTGGCGGCGCCGGGATGCGCTCGGCCAGTCTGTCCGGTTCGGGCGTGTTTCGCGACGCGGCCACCGATGCGCGGGCACGCGAGGTGTTCTTCGCCGGAATCGTGCCGCAGTTCCAGGTCGTGATCCCGGGCTTCGGCATCGTCGAGGGGCCGTTTCAGATCACGGCGCTGGAATACTCGGGCAGCCATGACGGCGAAGCGACCTACGAGATGTCGATGGCGTCGGCCGGCGCGCTGACCTTTGCGGCGCTGTGATGGCGAATCCCTGGGCCGGAGAGGTGAGCCTGTCGATCGACGGAGTGCCGCACAGGCTGAAGCTTACGCTGGGCGCGCTCGCCGAGTTGGAGGCGAAATTGGAGACTGGCACGTTGGTCGACCTCGTGTCGCGCTTCGAGACCGGCGGCTGCTCGAGCCGGGATGTTCTGGCGCTGATCGTAGCGGGTCTGCGCGGCGGCGGCTGGGACGGGCGACCCGAGGATCTGCTGCGAGCGGACATCGCGGGCGGCCCGGTGGCGGCGGCGCAGGCGGCTGCCCACTTGCTGGTGCGCGCTTTCAGCATTCCGGAGCCGAGATGACCGCGCTGGACTGGCCGGGCTTGCTGCGCGCGGGGCTGCATGGCCTCGGCCTTCGACCCGAAGACTTCTGGCGCCTGACCCCGGCAGAGTTGTTCGTGATGCTTGGCGCCGATCCCGGTTCCGGCCCGCTGGACCGGGCCGGGCTGGAAGACCTGATGGCGCGCTTCCCCGATCAGAGGAAAGGGACCGAGGATGATTGAAATGGACGGCACCAACGCTTTCGAGGACCAGATGCGCGACCTCGAGGAAAGCCTGGCCGGCGCGCAGAGCGTGGCATCAAGCTTTTCCGGCGAGTTGCAGCAGATCCGGACCACGATGGCCGACACGGGGCGCGAGGTCCGGACACTTTCGAACGGCATCAGCCGAGGTCTGCGCGGGGCCTTCGAGGGTCTGGTATTCGATGGCATGAAGGCGTCCGACGCGCTGCGAAAGGTCGGCGAGTCGATCTTGGGGTCCGCCTATTCGGCCGCGATCAACCCGGTCACGAGGCATGTCGGCCAGATGGCCGGAGCGGGGATCGAGGCGATAATCGGCAGCGCCATGCCCTTTGCCAAGGGTGCCCCGTTCACTCAGGGGCGGGTCATGCCCTTTGCGCGGGGTGGCATTGTCAGCGGGCCTACCACTTTTCCAATGCGCGGCGGCACGGGTCTTATGGGAGAAGCCGGGCCCGAAGCGATCATGCCCCTCGCTCGTGGGCCTGATGGCAAACTCGGGGTTCGGGGCGGCGGTGACTCGCGCCCGGTGACCGTCGTGATGAACGTAGCGACGCCCGACGCGGGCAGCTTCCAGCGCTCGCAGGGTCAGATCGCAGCGCAGATGAGCCGCGCGCTGGGCCGCGGCCAGCGCAACCGCTGAGCGCCAGGGAAAGGACACGGGATGGGATTTCATGAAGTGCGGTTTCCGACCTCGCTGAGTTTCGGATCGGCGGGGGGGCCGGTGCGGCGCACCGAAGTAGTGACGCTTGCCAACGGGTTCGAGGAGCGAAACACCCCCTGGGCACATTCGCGCAGGCGCTATGATGCCGGTATGGGGATGCGGTCGCTGGATGACGTGGCCACGCTGATCGCCTTTTTCGAGGCGCGCCAGGGTCAGCTGAACGGCTTTCGCTGGAAGGATTGGGCCGACTTCAAGAGTTGCCTGCCGTCAGAAACCGTCGCGGCCACCGACCAGAACATCGGGACCGGGGATGGTAGCACGCAGGTCTTTGCACTTCGAAAGCGCTATGCCTCCGGAACGGAAGACTATGAACGCCCCATCACCAAGCCGGTCGATGGCACCGTGCGCGTTGCCGTCGATGGCGCGGAGCAACCGCCGGTCGCCTTTGGCGTTGATGCTGTCCGCGGGCTTGTGACTTTTATTCTTCCACCTTCAGCTGGCGCATCGGTCAGTGCAGGGTTCGAATTCGACGTTCCTGTGCGGTTTGATACCGACCAGATCATCACTTCCGTATCCAGTTTCCAGGCCGGCGATGTTCCGGATGTACCCGTGCTGGAGGTGCGGGTCTGATGGCGGTTCAGGCGGCACTGGCCGCGCATCTGGCTGCGGGCACGACGACGCTGTGCCGGTGCTGGGCCGTGGTGCGGACCGATGGCGCGGTTTTCGGATTCACAGATCACGACCGCGACGTGTCCTTCGAGGGCATCATGTTCCGTGCCGACACCGGGCTGACTGGGCAGGCGGTCCAGCAGACTACGGGTCTGGCAGTGGATAACGGCGAGGCGCTGGGTGCGCTGAGCGATGCATCGGTGACAGAGGCGGATCTTGCGGCTGGCCGTTTCGACAACGCGCGAGTTCGCGCGTGGCTGGTCAACTGGGCCGCGCCCGCACAGCGGCATCTGCAGTTCGACGGGACAATCGGGGAGGTACAATCGGGCGGCGGCGCGTTCCGCGCGGAACTGCGCGGGCTGACCGAACGGCTCAACCAGCCGCAGGGCCGCGTTTTCCAGCGTCAGTGTTCGGCGCTTCTGGGCGACAGGGCCTGCCGCGTTTCCCTGGACGGCCCGCCGTTCAGCCTGCAGGCTTCGGTGTCTGGCATCGCCGGTTCGCAAGAGGTCATGCTGGCCGGGCTGGCGAGCATGGCCCCACGCTGGTTCGAACGAGGGAAGTTCGAGGTTATGACCGGGTCCGCTGCCGGACTGTCCGCGATGATCAAGTCCGACGAACCGGTGGGCGCGGAGCGGCGCGTGCGGCTGTGGCAGGAATTGAGGGCGGCGCTGGCTGTCGGCGATTTGGTTCGCGTGCAGGCCGGTTGCGACAAGCGTGCGGAGACCTGCCGGGCCAAGTTCGGCAATTTCGCGAATTTCCGGGGCTTCCCGCATATCCCGGGCGAGGATTGGCTGATGGCTTACCCGCGCAAGACCGGCGAGAACGGCGGCGGGAGCATGAACCGTTGACGGTCGGGGAGCAGGGTGTGCAGATCGCCCGGCGCTGGATCGGCACACCTTACCGACACCAGGCCAGTTGTGCCGGCGCGGGATCCGACTGCCTCGGCTTGCTGCGCGGCGTTTGGCGTGAACTCTACGGAGCGGAGCCCGAAGTGATCCCACCCTACAGCCGCGACTGGGCTGAACCGCAAGGCCACGAGGCACTGTGGAAGGCGGCACGTCGCCGCCTTGTTCCCCGCCCGCTGAGCGGTGAAGCGGTCGGTGACATTCTTTTGTTTCGGATGCGTGAAGGTTGCATTGCCAAGCATCTGGGGCTGCAATCGAATATCGGACCGGGCGCCCGCTTCGTGCACGCCTACGAACGCCACGGCGTCGTCGAAAGCCCGCTGTCCGACCCCTGGCGTCGCCGCATCGTTGCGCGGTTCGCTTTTCCCGAGGAGCACAACTGATGGCCACACTCGTACTTTCCGCCGCTGGTGCGGCTGCCGGCGGCGCCATTGGCGGATCGTTCCTCGGCCTCTCGGCGGCGGTCATCGGGCGCGCGGTCGGAGCGACGGCCGGCCAACTGATCGACCAGCGGCTGATGGGTGCGGGGTCGGACGTGATCGAGCGCGGCAGGGTCGACCGTTTTCGTCTGACTGGCGCCAGTGAAGGCACGGCGTTACCGCAGATTTTTGGCCGTATGCGGGTTGGCGGGCATGTGATCTGGGCCACGCAATTTTCGGAACAAAGCACCACACAGCGAGCATCTGGTGGCAAGGGCGGCTCCGGGGGGCCAAGCGTTACAAGCTACAGCTACTCAGTCAGTCTTGCCATAGCGCTGTGCGAAGG
The DNA here is from genome assembly GCF_003172915.1 of Meridianimarinicoccus roseus. Taxonomy (GTDB): domain Bacteria; phylum Pseudomonadota; class Alphaproteobacteria; order Rhodobacterales; family Rhodobacteraceae; genus Meridianimarinicoccus; species Meridianimarinicoccus roseus. The sequence goes on along the minus strand of NZ_QGKU01000031.1, from coordinate 124,745 downwards.
GCAGATCAGCCATGTCGCTCGCGTGTGGGCCGATGGTCAGGAACTGGATCGCGGCAGCCTTGCCATGCGGGTCTATCCGGGGACCGAAACGCAGGTGCCGGACCCGAAGATCGCCGCTGTCGAAGGCGCAGAGCACGCACCGGCTTATCGCGGGACAGCCTATCTTGTGTTGGACGATCTGGACTTGACGCCGTACGGCAATCGGGTTCCGCAATTCACCTTTGAGGTGGTTCGCCCGGAACAGCCAGCCGCACAGGACTCGGCTCGTTCGATGGTGGACGGGATACAGGCGGTCGCCCTTATTCCCGGAACGGGCGAGTATTCTTTGGCGACGACGCCCGTGCACTATGCCGAAGGACCGGGCCGGAACACGTCCGCGAACCGGCATAATTCCCTCGCGCCGACAGACTTCCTGGCTTCGCTGGACGCGCTGCAGGCAGAACTGCCGAACTGCCGGTCGATTTCATTGGTGGTGTCGTGGTTCGGGGACGATTTGCGCTGCGGGTCCGCACGCATCCGTCCCAAGGTTGAGCACAAGTTCGCGGACGGTGCGCCCTTGCCATGGTCGGTCGCAGGGGTCGACCGGGTCGCGGCGCAGGAAGTCCCACGCCTTGACGGCGCGCCCGTCTACGGCGGCACGCCAACCGATGCGAGCGTGATCGAGGCCATTCGCAACATCAACGCGCGCGGGAAGACGGTGATGTTCTACCCGTTCATTCTCATGGAGCAGATGCCGGGTAATACCCTACCGGATCCGTGGACGGGCGCGATAGGCCAGCCGGAATTGCCTTGGCGCGGACGCATCACGACGTCAGTTGCGCCGGGTTTGCCCGGTTCGAGCGACGGCACGGCGGCTGCTGCGGCCGAAGTGGCGGCATTCTTCGGGACCGTCCGCGCGAGTGATTTCGTTGTCGGCGACGGAACCGTTACCTACTCGGGGCCGGACGAATGGTCTTTGAGGCGCTTCATTCTGCACAATGCGGCTCTGTGCAAAGCGGCCGGGGGCGTGGATAGTTTCTGCATCGGGTCCGAAATGCGGGCCCTGACTCAGATCCGCGGGCCAGGCAACAGCTTTCCCGCAGTGCAGGCCTTAATTGCACTGGCCGGCGAAGTGCGCGCGCTGTTGGGCCCCAGTGTCAAGCTGGGCTATGCGGCCGACTGGTCGGAGTATTTCGGGTATACTCCTACTGATGGATCGGGTGATCACTTCTTCCATCTCGACCCGCTTTGGGCGCATCCAGAGATCGATTTCATAGGAATCGACAATTACATGCGCATTTCGGACTGGCGCGACGGGGAGGCTCATGCCGATGCCTTAGCCGGTTCGATCTACGATCTCGATTACCTCAGATCCAACGTCGCAGGCGGCGAGGGGTACGATTGGTATTATCCCGATGCGCAGGCTGCAGAGGCGCAGTTGCGCGCGCCGATCACGGATGGGGATTACGGGGAGCCGTGGGTCTTTCGCTATAAGGACTTGGTTTCATGGTGGAGTCTGCCCCATCATGATCGGATCGCTGGTGTCAGGCTGGGCGCGCCGACGGCGTGGGAGCCGGGTTCCAAGCCGGTATGGTTCACCGAACTTGGGTGTGCAGCGATCGACAAGGGCACGAACCAGCCCAACAAGTTCCTTGATCCGAAATCGTCCGAATCGTTGCTGCCCCGTGCCTCGAACGGCACTCGCGATGACCTGATTCAGATGCAGTACCTTCGGGCGAGTTTCGCCCATTGGGCCGATCCGGCCAACAACCCCGTCTCGTCGGTTTACGGTGGGCCGATGGTTGACATGACGCGCGCCCATGTCTGGGCATGGGACGCGCGGCCGTATCCGTGGTTCCCGGGTCTTTCCGAGGTATGGAACGACGGCCCGAACTACATCAGGGGGCATTGGCTGAACGGTCGCGTCGGCGCGCAGCTGCTGTCGAGCGTGGTGCGCGAGATCTGCCAACGCGCCGGGCTATCCGACCCCGATGTCAGCGGTCTGCACGGTCTAGTGCGGGGCTATGCCATCGGCGAGGCGGGCAGCGCACGGCAGGCGCTGGAGCCGCTGATGCTTGCCTACGGTTTCGACGTGCATGAACGCGACGGGAGGCTTGTTTTCCGGAACCGGGACGGGCGCGTGGCGGCACAGCTTTCGAGTGACGATCTGGCGCGTCATCCCGAGCAGCCGGGCGATCTGGAACGCAGCCGGGCCGCCGCGGCAGAGACCGCCGATCGCGTTCAACTGAACTATATCGGGGCCGACGGTGGGTTTGAGGTGCGGGCGATCGAAACAGCACTTCCCGGTGCGGCCGCGCTGTCATCTGCGCAATCCGAGTTGAACCTCGTTCTGACCGCGGCCGAGGCGCGCGCCGTCACCGAACGCTGGCTTGCCGAAGCGCGGGCCGCACGGGACACGGCCCGTTTCGCGCTTCCCCCTTCGCGGATCGATATCGGCGCGGGTGACGTCATCGAGTTGACAGCCGACGGGGCCGGTGGGCGCTACCGGGTGGACCGCAGCGACCGGCAGGGGCTTCAGATCATCGAGGCGGTGCGTGTGGAGCCCGCGATATACCGGCCGGGTACCGCCATCGAGGAGATCCCGCGTATCCGAACCGCGCGTGCCCCCGTTCCGCCGTCAGCCTTTTTCATGGACCTGCCCTTGCTGCGGGGCGACGCGGTGCCCCACGCCCCATACATTGCTGTCGCGGCGCGTCCCTGGACCGGGCCGGTGGCTGTCTATGGGTCCGGGGCGGACGCGAACTACCGGCTGAACACGGTGGTCGAAGGCGGTGCGAGCGTTGGCTTGACGCGCAGTCCGATGGCCAGGGCCGCGCCCGGCTTGCCGGATCGCGGCGCCCCCTTGCGTGTAGAGATGTCCGACGGCGCGCTGAGTTCAGTGCCCCGCGACGCGCTTCTGAACGGGGCCAACGTGATGGCGATCGGCGACGGCGGGGCAGGTGGATGGGAAATCTTCCAGTTCCAGCAGGCCGATCTGGTGGCACCGGATACCTACGAACTGAGCATGCGGTTGCGCGGGCAACTGGGCACGGATGGCGATATGCCGGATGTCTGGCCGGAGGGGAGCCTCGTCGTGCTTTTGACCACCGCGGTACAGCAGATCGACCTGTCATCTTCCGAGCGGGGCTTGTCGCGGTTCTATCGTGTGGGACCGGCCGATGTGCCTCTGAGCGCGCCCAGCTTCTTGCCATTCGAGAAAGTTTTCGTCGGCAATGGTCTGCGCCCCTATTCGCCGGTTCATCTGTCGGTGGCTAAGCAACCCGATGGAAGCCATGTTCTGAACTGGGTGCGCCGGACCCGGATCGACGGGGACATCTGGTCGCTTGTGGATGTGCCGCTGGGCGAGACGAGTGAGGGCTACGTACTGCGCATCCTGAAGGATGGCACCGTGCGGCGAGAGGAGATCGTTGGTCCGCCGCCATGGCGCTATCCTGCGGCGCTGCGTGCAGCTGATGGCATCGCTGGCGGCTACGAGGCCGAGATTGCGCAGATATCCGACCGGTACGGGGCCGGTCACTTTGGAAGGATCAGCATAAATGACTAGAACCGCAAATATCGACCTGCCGTTGGTGCAGGCGGCACAGGCGCAAAAACATGTGACCGTGAACGAAGCGTTCGCGCTTCTGGACGCGGCTGCGCAACTGGTGCTGGCCTCGGTGACGCAGACGGTACCGCCAGCGGAAGCAGCGGACGGAACCGTCTTTCACGTTCCGCCCGGTGCCGTGGACGCATGGGTCGGCCAGGCAGGCCGTGTTGCGGTATTCAGCAATGGCGGCTGGGTTTTCGTCGCACCGCGTGCGGGTTGGCGTGGCTGGATCTCGGATACGGGCACGACGGCGCTGTTCGATGGTGCGGTCTGGCAACCGCAGGCCGTCGCTGTATCCGCACATGGTGCCGCCAGCTTGATGGAGGTGATCGAGGCCGATATCGACCTTCAGTCTGGCCCAGAACTGACTAGCCCGGACCTGATCCCGGTCGGCTGCGTGGTGCTAGGAATTAGCGGTATCGTGACCGAGGCGATTGGGGGCACCCTTTCCGGATGGCGGGTTGGGGTGCCGGGTGGTTCGGGTCGCTATGGCACGGGGCTTGGTTTGTCGCTCGGGTCATGGGTTCAGGGTGTCACCGGGCAGCCCCAAGCCTATTACAGCCAAACCCCGCTGCTGATCGAGGCGGAGGGTGGCTCGTTCTCCGGTGGGCGCGTGCGGCTGGCAGTGCATCTGTTTCGCATGACGCTGCCGCGGGTCTGAGGTGCCTATTTCGTGATCGTACGGCTGCGGGGTGGCGCAACCGGACTGATGGGGCTATCTTCAGCTCAAATCAATCTGGAGGCGGTCATGTCGCACCCTAGATCCCAGGTGGAGCGGTTCGATCCGGTCTGGGCGCAGATCACGTCGGAAGCGGAAGCCGCTGTCAGGGATGAGCCTCTGATGGGGGCGTTGGTACATGGCGGCATCCTGCACCATCCGTCCATGGCGCGTGCCCTTTCCTACCGGCTGTCGATGAAGCTGGCGTCGAGCGAGATGCCCGACCAGTTGCTGCGCGAAATCATTGACGCGGCGTTCCTTGCCGACCCGGCGATTGAATCCGCGGCACGGGCGGATCTGATGGCGGTCTACGAGCGCGATCCGGCGTGCCACCGGATGATCCAGCCGATCCTGTTCTTCAAGGGTTATCAGGCGTTGCAGGCCTACCGTGTCGCCAACTGGCTTTGGCGCGAGGGCCGGTTCGATATGGCTTATTTTATCCAGATGCGGGTGTCGGAACTATTCGGCGTGGATGTGCATCCTGCTGCCCGGCTCGGCAAAGGACTGATGATCGACCATGCGCATTCCATCGTCATCGGCGAGACCGCCGTTGTCGGGGATAACGTGTCTATGCTGCATTCAGTGACGCTGGGCGGCACGGGCAAGGAAGATGATGACCGCCACCCGAAGATCGGCGACGGGGTACTGATCGGTGCTGGCGCGAAGGTTCTGGGCAACATCCGTGTCGGGAACTGCTCGCGCATCGCGGCGGGCAGCGTCGTTCTGGAAGACGTGCCACCCTGCAAGACTGTCGCGGGTGTGCCTGCGCGGATCGTGGGTGAGGCTGGGTGTTCGCAGCCGTCGGTCATGATGAACCAGCAGCTCTGATCAGCGGATCACGAGATCATCGGCGCGCAGCATTCCCAGAACGTCGCGTGCCCGTTCGTCGAGAAGATCAAGGTCGAGATAGGCATCGGACAATCGCCGCGTCTTGTTCTCAAGCGCGGCGACGTCCTGCTTGATGGCATCGCGGTTTATCTGAAGCCGTTCGTATTCGGCTGCCGCTTCTACGCGGGTCACGACGCCTAGATCGCCTTGGATCGCCGCGAATGCGAAATATCCTGACAAAGCGAGGGTCACGATCACGTAGACCGGAAACCCGAAGCCGCGTTTCATAGCCATGTCTGCCCCGGTTGCATGCCGAATTCCTGCCGGACCATGCCACAGACCTGCCGTCATGTGAATCCACAAACGCCCGGCGCCAAAATGCCGGGCGTTTGTGTTGCGATCACGCCTTGCCGAGGTAGATGTCGACGAGGTTCTGGAGCATTTCCAGCGCGTCCTCGCGGCTGCGCTGGAAGCTATTGCGACCAATGATGGATCCGTTGCCGCCGCCGTCGCGGATGGCGCGGGCATCGTCATAGACGCTGTCAGTGCCCTTCTTGGCGCCGCCCGAGAACACGACGATACGGCGGCCGTTGAAAGACGCCTCCATGCAGTGCCGGACACGGGCAGCTTGCGTCGCGATGTCGATGGACTGCTCTTCGTAGACCTTCTTGGCCTCGGGCAGTTCGAGGTGGTCCGTTGACAGCTTTATCTTGATGACATGCGCACCGATCAGTGCGGCGATCTGTGCCGCGTAGGCGGCGATGTCGATGGCAGTTTCGCCGGACTTGCTGATCGCTTCGCCGCGCGGGTAGGACCAGATCACGGTCGCGATCCCGCAGGCGGCGGCTTCGCGGCGCATTTCGACGATTTCCTCGAACATGTCGAGCGCCATGTCGGAGCCAGGGTAGATTGTGAACCCGATGGCGGCACAGCCGAGTCGCAGCGCGTCGTCGACTGACCCGGTGATGGCCTGGTTTTTTCCGGCCGTGTCCGACATGAGCGAGTTGGCCGAATTCAGCTTGAGGATCGTGGGAATCTGCCCGGCGAAGGTATCTGCCCCCGCTTCTAGCTGGCCAAGCGGCGCAGCATAGGCGTTGAGCCCCGCGTCGATGGCAAGCTGGTAGTGGTAGTGGGGATCGTAGCCTGCCGGGTTGGGAGCAAAGGTGCGGGCCGGCCCGTGCTCGAAACCCTGATCGACGGGCAGGATGATCATCTTGCCGGTGCCGGCAAGCTTACCCTGCATCAGCATGCTGCACAGTTTGGCCTTTACGCCAGGATTCTCGCCTTCGTAGTTCCGAAGGATCTGGCGGACGGTATCAGTCATTTTCATGCGGTCGGACCTTTCACTGTGCACTCGATGCATTCGTTAGGCCGGTCGGTTTGACCGTTCAAGTCTGGGAGCGCTAACCCGATGCGTTTGACGCGCTATCTTTCAAGTGCGGCGACGCCGGGCAGGGTCTTGCCCTCCATCCATTCCAGGAACGCGCCACCGGCCGTCGAAATGTAGGTAAAGTCTGCTGCCGCCCCGGACGTGTTCAGCGCCGACACCGTATCACCGCCACCCGCGACGCTGACCAGAGCGCCGGACCTGCTGAGGGCCGCAGCGTGCCGCGCCGCTGCATTGGTGGCGGTGTCGAAGGGCGGAATCTCGAATGCGCCGAGCGGGCCGTTCCACATCAGCGTACGGGCCGTGTCGAGCGCGGCGTTGATGATCTCAACCGTTTTCGGGCCGGCGTCGAGGATCATTGCATCGTCCGGGCAGGCATCGGCCGAAACCGTTTCGTTTGCCGCGCCCGCCTTGAATTCACGTGCCACCACGACGTCCTCGGGCACGATGATACGGCACTGCGCGGCTTCGGCCTTCGCGACGATGTCAAGGACGGTCGGCGCCATCTCAGCCTCGGCGAGCGATTTTCCGATCGGCTTGCCCTGCGCCACAAGAAACGTGTTCGCCATTCCACCTCCGATCACCAGAACGTTCACCCGGCCGACGAGATTGCCCAGCAGGTCCAGCTTGGTCGAGACCTTCGCGCCCCCGACCACGGCGACCACCGGCCGTTCCGGGGAGCCGAGCGCGCCCTCCAGCGCTTCAAGCTCCGCCTGCATCGATCGGCCTGCACAGTTGGGCAGCAGACGGGCCAGACCCTCGGTCGAGGCATGGGCCCGATGCGCGGCGGAGAAGGCGTCGTTGCAATAAATATCGCCAAGCGCCGCAAGCGACGCGGCGAAGCGCCCTTCGTTCGCCTCTTCTTCGGCATGGAAACGGGTGTTTTCCAGCAGTACCACGCTGCCCGGCGCCATCTCGGCGACGGCCGTCTTTGCGGGCAGTCCGATGCAGTCTTCGGCGAAGGCTACCGGCACGCCCAGCACCTGCTGCAGTGCATCTTGCACATGGCCAAGCGACATCTCGGGTACACGCTTGCCCTTGGGGCGTCCGAAATGCGCCAGCAGCACCGGCTTGCCGCCACGTGCGAGGATGTCGTCGATCGTCGGCTTGATCCGCTCGATGCGGGTGGCATCGGTCACCTGACCGCCCGACATGGGCACGTTGATGTCCACCCGGGTCAGCACGACCTTCCCGTCGAGTTCCATCTGATCCAGCGCTTTCCAGGCCATTCTCGCACTCCGTGTCTTGAACTTGCGCGCTCAGGTAGATCACGTGGCTGTGACAGTGACAAGACGGGCATGGGGCGGCGTCGGGGCTGGACCTTTGCGCCCGCGCCGGCCTAGGGTCTGCGCCGACAGAGCCGCAGAAAGGATGCCGCATGCCCGAGATCAAGGATCCGGAAAACACCATCATCATCGAGCTGAAGGATGGTCCGGTCACCATCGAGTTGTTGCCAGATGTCGCGCCGAAACATGCCGAGCGGATGAAGGAACTCGCCCGCAGCGGAGCCTATGACAACGTCGCCTTTCACCGGGTGATCGACGGATTCATGGCACAGACCGGCGACGTGGAGCACGGCAACATGGACGGCGATTTCAACATTCGGCGCGCGGGAACGGGCGGTTCCGACCTGCCGGATCTTCCGGCGGAGTTTTCCAAGCTGCCCCATGATCGGGGCACGCTTGGCGCGGCGCGGTCGGCCAACCCGAATTCAGCCAACTCGCAGTTCTTCATCAACTTCAAGGATAACCATTTCCTGAATGGCCAATACACGGTCTATGGGCGGGTGGTCTCGGGCATGGAGCACGTGGACGCCATCGTGCGCGGTGAGCCGCCCGCGCAACCCGACCGCATGATAAGCGTGAAGGTGGCCGCCGATGCGTAAGGTTCTTTGCACGCTTGCCCTCGGGCTGGCCGCGTCCGGCGCGGGTGCCACGGGGCTTGTGATCGAGGTGGCCGGACAGGCGCAGGGCACCATCACCGTCGATCTTCTGGAAGACGTCGCGCCGCGGCACGTGGAGCAGATCACTGCGCTGGCCGAGGAAGGTGCCTATGACGGCGTCGTGTTCCACCGGGTGATCGACGGGTTCATGGCGCAGACGGGCGATGTCGAGTTCGGCCGCATGGGCGAAGGGTTCGACATCCGCATGGCGGGGCGAGGCGGGTCGGACCGCCCGGACCTGCCCGCCGAATTCTCGGACGTCACCTACGACCGGGGCGTCGTCGGCATGGCCCGTTCTCAGAACCCGGACAGCGCCAACTCGCAATTCTTCATCATGTTCGCGCCGGGCCCGTTCCTTGACGGGCAATACACGGTTGTGGGCCGAGTGACCGACGGGATGGACGTCGTCGATGCGATCAAGCGTGGCGAGGGCCCGAACGGCGCCGTCGTCGGAGAGCCGGACCGTATGGTATCCGTGACCGTCACCGAGTGACCGGTCCGCCCCCCGCCCGCGCCGCAGGTTCCGGTGCGGGCGGGGGCAGGCGCGCGGCAATGCGTGCCACAAGCGCGGTTCCCGGCGCGCTGATACGGGTGGTCCCGAGCGTGACCGCGACGGCCCCGGTTCCCAGCTTGAACCGCGCAAGGCTTGGCGCGGTTTGGGTGTCGATCAGGTCGAGATCGAGTCTCGTTGTTCCGGTTTCCGCCAGATAGTCCATCGCGCGCCACATCAGAAGGTTGTGCGCGCAAAGAGTGCGGCCACGCCGACCCGTCCAGCCCACATGGTAACTTGCGGCGTTTCCGTGCCGCAGGAACAGCATGCCCGCAACCGGAACCCGGCGCTGATGCGCGACCAGAAGCGCGGCTGCACCGGGCCCCTGAGCTGCCCAGGCTGCGGCGAAGGCGGGCGGCAGGCGCCTGTAGCGCCTTGTGCGGGCCTGTGCGGCCTCCTCACGGAGAAGCCAGTGATCGGGATCGGGCGGCATTTGAGTGATGTCCACACAAACGTCAGCGGCTTCGGCGCGCACAAGCCGGTTGCGCCATTTGCCATGCAGCCGCGCCCTTTGGGCGGCGGCGTCGCCCGACAGTTCCAGTTGCGCCACAGTCATCGGGGTCACGAGATCCAGCAGGCCGCACTGGTCCAGCGGATCCACGCCATGCACCCGGTCCGGCGTGGCGATCACCGCTGCATGGGTGCGCCGCAGACCGCGCACCAGCGCATGGAGGGCGCCGCTGCGCGCTGCCGGTGTCAGTTCGGGCGACCAGACCGGACCACGCGAGACCAGCGCCGCGCGCCCGAGGCCCGGCCAGTGACGCGACAGGATCAGCGCATGTGCAAGCGGCGCGTCCTGCGGGCCAAGGCGAAGCCAGAGCACTGAGCGCCCCAGGGCCGTGCAGGCTGCCGCGTAGCGGGGGTGCTGTTGCAGGGGGACCGGCCCGGCAAGGCGGGACGGTGCCGTGGTCACACTCCATTCCATGGCGTGCATTAACGCTTCGCAAACCTAAGGCAGGGTTAATGGCGGGCATGAAAAGCGCCGCGAACACTGTGCTGGGTGTCAACGCCCCCCCGCCAAGGCCGACAAGGGCCGGTGCCTTCTGGCTGGCCTGCCTCCTGTCGGTGCCGGTGTTCGGCGTCCTGAGCGTGCTGGAGTGGCTTTGGCGGTTTCGGGGCTGAGCCGTTCAAGGGCCGCCGGGCGGGCGGCCCAATGCGGTCAGCCCTGAAGCGTGACGAGCGCGTGGCGCTTGCGACCGGCGCTCAGCTTCACCGGGTTGGCCAGTGCGGCGGCATCCAGCACCAGCCCGGCATCGGTCAGAGGCGCATCGTCCAGCCGCGCGCCGTTCTCGGCAATCAGGCGCTTGGCGTCCTTGCCCGACTTCGCCAGCCCCGAGCGGACGAGCAACTGCACCACGGAAATCCCGTCGCCCAGTTCTGCGCCGGTCAGCGCGAGCGTCGGAAGATCGTCGCCCACACCGCCCTTCTCGAACACTTCGCGCGCGGTCGCGGCCGCGGCCGCGGCGGCATCGTGACCGTGCAGCAGTGCGGTCACCTCGTTGGCGAGTTGGATCTTGGCCTCGTTGATCTCGGCCCCCTGCAGTCCACCCATCCGATCGCATTCGGCGACCGGCAGATCGGTATAGAGCTTCAGGAACCGCCCGACATCGGCATCAGTCGTGTTGCGCCAGAACTGCCAGAATTCATAGGCCGACAGCATCGTACCATCGAGCCAGACGGCACCGCTTGCCGACTTGCCCATCTTGCGCCCGTCCGACGTGGTCAGAAGCGGCGAGGTCAGCCCATAGATTTCGTGATCGAGCACGCGGCGGGTCAGGTCGATCCCGTTCACGATGTTGCCCCATTGGTCCGACCCGCCCATCTGCAGACGGCATCCATAGCGCCGGTTCAGTTCCAGGAAATCGTAGGCCTGCAGGATCATGTAGTTGAATTCGAGAAAGCTCAGCGATTGCTCGCGATCAAGGCGCGATTTTACGCTTTCGAAGCTGAGCATCCGGTTGACGCTGAAATGCCGTCCGATGTCGCGCAGGAATTCGAGATAGTTCAAACCGTCCAGCCATTCCGCGTTGTTCAGCATCAACGCGTCGGTCGGACCCTCACCATAGCTGAGGTAGCGCGCGAAGACGCGGCTCATCCCGGCGATGTTGGCGTCGATCTGCTCGGGCTTCAGCAAAGGGCGTTCGTCGGACCGGAAGGACGGATCGCCCACCTTGGTGGTGCCGCCGCCCATCAGCGTGATTGGCTTGTGTCCGGTCTTCTGCAGCCAGCGCAGCATCATGATGTTCAGCAGATGCCCGACATGCAGCGAGGCCGCGGTCGCGTCATAGCCGATATAGCAGGGCACGATCCCGTCCATCAAAGCGGCGTCCAGACCCTGCATGTCGGTGCAGTCGGCAAGGTACCCGCGCTCCATCATCACGTTCAGGAAGTCGGATTTCGGGTGGAAGGTCATCGGCGATCGGTCCATTCAGAAAGCGTGCGGCGCTTATAGGAGGATCGCGAATGAAGGGAAAGGCGTTGTTGGACGACAGCGGCCCGGTCTGGGCGCTCGGCACGATGTCGGGCACGTCGCTGGACGGCGTCGATGCCGCCGCGATCCTGACCGATGGCGAACGCGTGCTGGACTTCGGTCCCGGCGCCTACCGCGCCTATTCGGACAACGAGCGGGGGGTGCTGCACGGCGCGCTTGGCCTCTGGCCCGGCGCGCCCGGCGTAGCCGCCGCGGCCGAAGTGGTGCAGGACGCGCATCGTGACCTCCTGGCCGATCTGCCCGGGGCGCTGATCGGCTTTCACGGTCAGACGCTGGCCCACGATCCCGGGGGTCGCGGCACGCATCAGGCCGGGGACGGGGCCGCGCTTGCGGCGGCGCTGGGGCGGCCCGTGGTCTGGGATTTTCGCAGCGCCGACGTAGCTGCGGGCGGGCAGGGTGCGCCGCTGGCGCCCGCGTTCCACTTCGCGCTGGCAGGCCATGTCGGGGCGCGCGGGCCGGTGGTGTTCCTAAACCTCGGTGGGGTCGGAAACCTGACCTGGCTCGATCCTGCCTGTGACGGCCCCTTTGCGCCTGGCGCGATGCTGGCCTTCGACACCGGGCCCGCGAACGCGCCGCTGAACGACATGATGCGCGCACGCTTCGGTCAGGCAATGGACCGGGACGGCGCGCTGGCGGCGTCCGGCATGCCGTCGCGCGAAGTGCTGCACACCTTTCTCGGGCTGCCATTCTTCGCGGCGCCGCCGCCCAAGAGCCTCGACCGTGACGCGTTCGCACAGCTTGTCGCGGCGGTGACCGGGTTGCCGGATGCCGACGCCGCCGCGACGCTGGCCGAAGCGGCTGTTCAGGGCGTGGTGCGAGGGCTGGCTTGGTGCCCGCGTCCGGCCGGAAGGGTGCTGGTCACCGGCGGCGGGCGTCGCAACCGCCACATCATGGCGCGGCTGTCGGCCGAACTGGTTTGCCCTGTGATTCCTGTGGAGGATGTCGGCCTAGACGGGGATCTGCTGGAGGCACAGGCCTTCGCCTTTCTCGCGGTGCGGGCAGCGCGCGGGTTGCCTTTGTCCGGACCCTGCACCACTGGCGTTGCGACCCCGTTAACCGGCGGCCGGGTCAGCTGCCCGACGTGAATGCATCGGGCCGCCCCATTGATGCGGGCGGCCCGGGTCGCTGTCTTGCCTCCCTGTCCGGCGACAGGCGGGAACAGCCTTCAGGCCTTGCGGCGCAGGCGGAGCGCGACGGGTGCTGCGAGGCCGCCCAACAGGAGAAGACCCGACATCGGCAGCGGCACGGCACTGGGCAGCGGGGCCGTGGCCGGCTTGCCACCATCGGACCCGAAGAGGACGCCGTCGGCCTGGCTGAAGCTGAGTGCGCCGAGGCTCGTGGCGATCAGGTTGAACTGGTTCAGTGCAAAGACATTTTGTCCAGCCAGGTCGGTAAACGCGTCGGTCAGCACGAAGGAACTGTCAGCTTTGACGTAGAAGTCGAACAGGTCGCTGCTACCGCTGGACTGGGCGCGGCTGAAGAACACAGCATTGTTCCTCGTGTTGTATCCAAGACGGGTGTCGATCTGGAACACGGCGGTGCCGAGTTTGCCGATTGTCACCTGCGCCTTTTCGAGCGGATCGAATATCTGCGTGGAGTCGGTCTTGGTGAATTTGGCATCGTCCCCGAACAGCTCGATCAAGAAGGCCGTGTCCTTGAAGCTGTTGTTCCCCAACTCTCCCGCTCCGGTACCGCTGATGGTGAAGCTGTACGGGGCAGCGTGCAGCGCGGGCGCAAATGCGGTCAGGGCGACCAGCGCGGCGGCGGCGGTCTTGGTCAGGCGGGCGGTGAGGCTGGCAAAAGTCATGGTGGCTATCCTTGTATTTGACGTTGGTGTCTGGAACTACGTCTACAGGACGACGCATGCGAGTTAACCCGATATAAAGAATTGATAAAATGGCTTAGGAACAGTGCGGCTATCCAAAAGGATCGTACGCCTGCCGGATTGTGCCGCGATGCTACGTCCGCGGCGTACCGCATCCCTGCTAAGTTGGCGCGGTCCGGTTCTGACAGAGAAAATTGCGGTTTGCAGCGCGACTCGAGGTCGGACACCATAGCCCGGATTAAAAATTGTCGGTTCGAGGCGGGGCGGGCGCTGCAACCGGTTGACGGAACGTGTCGGATCGGGCGACTTGGTTCGCCGCCGGACGGCGCGATGATCGCGTGCGGGACAAGTGCCCGCACGCGTTTCGCGCATTTCCGGGTGCGTCGGGTCTTATTCTTCCGGGTCGATCAGGCTGAGTTCGCCTGCCTGTTCCAGGTCGCGGATCGCGGCGATGACGCGTGCTTTGGCCTCGTCCGCTTCCGTGGGTTTGACCTTGCCGCGCTCGCCCATATCCTCGCGCAATTGCGCCGCCATACGCTGGGACATGTTGTTCAGGATGAAGTCCGCCGCGTCGCCGTCGGTTTCATCGGCGGAGGCGAGCGCGGTGATGAGCGTTGCCTGGTCCACAGCCCGTGTGACCTTGGGGATGTCGCGTGCTTCCACCCGCTGCGAAACGTTGGCGAAAGTGAAGATCGTCTTGCGCACCTTCGCGCTGAGTTCGGCATCCTGTTCTTCCAGCGACACGAGCACGCCTTCCCGCGTTTCGGATCGCGAGGAGTTCAGGATCGCGCCGATCCGGTTCACCGGAGCGTCGTCGAAGGCGCGGGGGCTTTCTTCGGCGACTTGCGAGGCAATGGCATGGCCGATCGTGCGAACGGTTTCCGGGTCGATCATTTCGGTATGGGACACGGCGTAGGTGATGCGCCGGGCAATATCGGCGGGCACCTGGCCCAGCAGCAGCGCCGAGGTCGCGACCGGAAGCTTCGACAGGATCACCGCCGCTATTTCCGTACTTTCTCGCTGGACGATCGCGGCCAGATCCTCCACCGGCAGGCGGTTGATCATTTCCCATGGATCACCGGCCACCACGACGCCGGTTTCACGCCGGATGCGCCGCAGGTTCGCGGCACTGAGAGCGCCGTCAAGCACTTCGAGCGCGCCTTCCAGACCGCCGGGGAAGGCGACGCCCAGATCATTCACGTCGGCCATGAATTCTTCGATCACGCTGTGCAACGTGTCGCGGTCGATGGTGCGGATGGCCCCCATTTCATGGGTCAGTTCGATCTGCATCGCTTCGGGCAGCGCGTCGAGCTTCAGGTTCGCGCCTTCCTTGAGCATCAGGCGCACGATGATGGCGGCCTTCTGCCTGCGGCTCAGGGCGGGCCGCCGTGGCATGGAGGCGGACGGCATGGCCGCCGCCTGACTACTGGGGGACTGGGTCAAAGGCACTCTCCGCGTTCTGCTGATGTGCCGACACTGGACCGAGTCGGTTTAACCCGTCGTTACCCCACATATGAAAACACCCCGTTCGCCGAACGGGGTGCAACCGGCCATACCAGGCTGGCAGGTCAGCTGGTGCTTTGCACCACGCAGCGCTGGCTTTCGCTGTCCCAGACGGAACCCGCGGCGCAGGATGCGGCCTGCGATTTGCCCCAGCTGCACGAGGCCAGGGCGATTCCCGGCGAGGCGGCCAGAACGACGGCCGTAAGAATGATCTTGGCGTTCATCTCAGTCTCCCTTTTCTCTCGTTATGGTAAAGTAGAGAAAGGGTAGCACAGCCTCGCTATCGGGCAAGTGCGACGTCAGGACGATCCGAACACGCGCGCGAAAATCGTGTCGACGTGCTTGGTATGGTAGCCGATGTCGAATTTTTCCTCGATTTCGGCAGGGGTCATGACGGCGGTGACCTCTGCGTCGGCCTTCAGTTCCTCCATGAAATCGCGCCCCTCTTCCCAGACCTTCATCGCGTTGCGCTGCACGAGTGTATAGGCGGTCTCGCGGCTGACGCCCTTCTGGGTCAGCGCCAACAGCACACGCTGCGAATGCACCAGGCCGCGGAACTTGTTCATGTTGGCGATCATCGTGTCCGGGTAGATCACCAGTTTGTCGACGACGCCGGTCAAACGGGACAGTGCGAAATCAAGGGTGACGGTGGCATCCGGCCCGATGCTGCGTTCCACCGAGCTGTGCGAGATGTCCCGCTCGTGCCAGAGCGCGACATTTTCCATCGCGGGGACCACCGACATGCGCACGAGGCGGGCAAGGCCGGTCAGGTTTTCGGTCAGCACCGGGTTGCGTTTGTGCGGCATCGCGCTGGAGCCTTTCTGCCCCTTGGAAAAGAACTCTTCGGCTTCCAGAACCTCGGTGCGCTGCATGTGCCGGATCTCGATCGCGATGTTCTCGATGCTGGAAGCGACGACGCCCAGCGTTGCGAAAAACATTGCGTGACGGTCACGGGGGATCACCTGGGTGGAGATCGGCTCCGGGCGCAAGCCCATCTTCTTGCACACATGCGCCTCGACCGCCGGGTCGATATTGGCGAAGGTTCCGACCGCGCCCGAGATGGCGCCGGTCGCGACCTCGAAGCGGGCCTTTTCCAGCCGGTTCCGGTTCCGTTCCATTTCGGCGTAGAAGCGCGCGAAAGTCAGGCCCATCGTCGTCGGCTCGGCGTGGATGCCGTGGCTGCGGCCGATGCGGATCGTGTCCTTGTGTTCCATGGCCCGGCGCTTGAGCGCCGAAAGGAGCGCGTCCATGTCGTCGAGAAGGATATCGGCGGCGCGGACGAGCTGCACGTTGAAGGTCGTGTCCAGCACGTCCGAACTCGTCATGCCCTGATGCACGAAGCGCGCCGCGTCCGACCCGATGATCTCGGCCAGGTGGGTCAGGAAGGCGATCACGTCATGCTTGGTGACGGCCTCGATCTCGTCGATGCGCGCGACGTCGAAGGTCGCGTCGGCGGCCTTCCAGACCTCGGCCGCGTCCTCCTTCGGGATCACCCCAAGCTCCGCCTGCGCGTCGCAGGCATGCGCCTCGATCTCGTACCAGATGCGGAACTTCGCTTCCGGGGACCAGATGGCGACCATGTCGGGGCGGGAATAGCGGGGGATCATGCGGCAGGCCTTTGCGTTCTGACGGGATGGAAAAGCTGCCCCGGCGTATAGGCGCGCGGGCAGGGCGCGGCAAGTCGGGCAGGCAGATGCAAAAAAGCCCCCGGCGCAGCGCCGGGGGCAATTGGCGGTGGCGGGCCGGGATCAGCGGCTTTCGACGTCGACGTAGTCGCGCAGCGTGGCACCCATGTAGAGCTGACGCGGGCGCCCGATCTTCTGCTCGCTGTCGGTCAGCATTTCCTTCCACTGCGAGATCCAGCCGACGGTCCGCGAGACCGCGAAGATCGGCGTGAACATCGAGGTAGGGAAGCCCATCGCTTCAAGGATGATGCCCGAATAGAAGTCGACGTTCGGGAAGAGCTTCTTGTCGGCGAAATACGGATCTGCCAGCGCTGCGGCCTCAAGCTCCTTGGCGACCTGGAGCACCGGATTGTTCTCCACCCCCAGCAACTCCAGCACCTCGTCGGCGGACTGCTTCATCACCGTCGCGCGCGGGTCGAAGTTCTTGTAGACGCGGTGTCCGAAGCCCATCAGGCGGAACGGATCGTTCTTGTCCTTGGCGCGGGCGATATACTCGGGGATCTTGTCGGGCGTGCCGATTTCCTTGAGCATCTCGAGGCAAGCCTGGTTCGCGCCGCCATGCGCCGGACCCCAGAGGCAGGCGATGCCGGCTGCGATGCAGGCGAAGGGGTTCGCACCCGAGGACGATGCCAGCCGCACCGTCGAGGTGGAGGCATTCTGTTCGTGGTCCGCGTGCAGCGTGAAGATCCGGTCCATGGCGCGCGACAGGATCGGGTTGATCTCGTATTCCTCGGCCGGCACGCTGAAGCACATGTTCAGGAAGTTGGACGCGTAGTCGAGCTGGTTGAGCGGGTAGACGAAGGGCTGGCCCTGCGAATACTTGAACGCCCAGGCGGCGATGGTCGGCATCTTGGCGATCAGGCGGATCGAGGCGACCTCGCGCTGCCACGGGTCCGAAATATCGGTGCTGTCATGATAGAAGGCCGACATCGCGCCGACCACGCCCACCATGATCGCCATCGGGTGCGCATCGCGCCGGAAGCCCGAGAAGAAGCCGCGCATCTGTTCGTGCAGCATGGTGTGCTGCGTCACACGGCGTTCGAAATCCTCAAGCTGGGTGCCGGTCGGCAATTCGCCGTACAGCAGCAGGTAGCACACTTCGAGATAGTGGGACTTCTCGGCCAGTTGGTCGATCGGGTAGCCGCGGTGCAGCAATTCACCCTTGTCGCCGTCGATGAAGGTGATCGTAGAACGGCACGCCGCGGTCGAGGTGAAGCCGGGGTCGTAGGTGAAGATGTCGCCCTGCGCGTACAGTTTCGTGATGTCGATCGCATCCGGCCCGATGGTCGGCGAATGGACAGGCAGTTCAAGCGTCTTGTCCCCGTAGGTCAGTGTCGCTGTCTTCGGTGTATCGGCCTTGTTCATCGTTGTCCCTCATCTGACGCACGGTGAGCCGCAGCTTGCCGTGTCGCGCTTCCGTGTCAATGGAACAGGCCGGTAGGGGCCGGCCTCATTCCGTCGCATCCGCCAGCCTGGCCAGAGTCTCCTCCCGGCCGATGACGAGCATCATGTCGAATACACTTGGAGATACCGACCGGCCTGCAAGCGCCGCCCTCAGCGGGCCGGCGAGCTTGCCAAGCTTGGTGTCGTGCGCCTCCGCGACGGCTCCGACCGCCTCCTCCAAATCGTTCCGCTGCCAGTTAGCAGTTTGCAGGTGCGGCGTCAATTCGCGCAGTATACCACGGGATACAGAATCCAGTGCCTTCCGCGCGGCGTCGTCGGGTTCCAGCGGCCGTGAAGCCAGAACGAAGTGACCTTTTTCAAGGAGTTGCGGAATTGTCTTCGCCCGGTCCTTGAGGCAATAGAGCGCATCGGTCAGCCCGCTTCGCTGCGCCGGCGTCAGGTCCGGTGCGCCGGTTGCGGCCAGGAAACCTTCAATCTCATGCAGCAGCGCAGCATCCTCCGCCATGGCGATATGCTGTCCCGACACATTCTCCAGCTTCTTGAAGTCGAAGCGAGCCGGAGCTTTCCCGATCCCGTCGAGGTCGAACCACTCCAGCGCCTGCTCGGTTGTGAACACCTCGTCGTCGCCGTGGCTCCAGCCGAGCCGTGTCAGGTAGTTGCGCAGTCCCTCCACCGGGTAGCCCATCGCCCGGTATTCCTCCACACCGAGCGCGCCGTGCCGCTTGGACAGCTTCTTGCCGTCGGGGCCGTGGATCAGCGGGATATGCGCCCAGACCGGCACGTCCCATCCCATCGCCCGGTAAACCAGCATCTGCCGCGCGGCGTTGACGAGGTGATCGTCCCCCCGGATCACATGGGTCACGCCCATGTCGTGATCGTCCACGACGACCGCCAGCATGTACGTCGGCGTGCCGTCGGACCGCAGGATCACCATGTCATCCAACTGGTCGTTGCGCATGGTCACGTCGCCCTGAACACGGTCGGCGATCACGGTCTCTCCTTCAATCGGTGCCTTGAGGCGCACGACGAAGGGCGCATCCGGATGGTCGGCGGGGTCGGCGTCGCGCCAGGGCGACCGGTACAGGCTGGAACGGCCCTCCGCTTTGGCGGCCTCCCGAAATGCGGCGATCTCCTCCTGCGTGGCGAAGCATTTGAAAGCGGTGCCGGCGGCCAGCATCTGGTGCGCGATCTCGGCATGGCGCGGTGCGCGGTCCGCTTGGCTCACGGCGTCGCCATCATGGTCGAGCCCGAGCCATGCCAGCCCGTCGCGGATCGCCTGCGTGGCCTCGGGGGTGGAACGGGCGCGATCGGTGTCCTCGATCCGCAGCAGGAAACGGCCGCCCCGCCCGCGGGCGTAAAGCCAGTTGAACAGCGCGGTTCGGGCCCCGCCGATATGCAGAAATCCCGTGGGCGAGGGGGCGAAACGAGTCACGACCTGGTGGTCTGTCATGGGACGGCTCCTGTTGTTGGCGGTTGCTTACTGTCCCGCGCGGGCAGGGTAAAGCGGTGCGCCCGGCCCCGGTGGGTGAAGCAGGGTTAACGCTTTGGCAACCTTGCTTGCGCAGGATCGGCAGGCCGCCGTGCCCGGGAAATCCATGCCGCCATGATGTCAGACGCGCTTCGCCACCTGATCGGGCTTCAGCGCGGGCACCTGCTGCCCTGGGTGCCCGTGTGCCTGGGCACGGGGATCGGGCTGTTCTTCGCGCTGCGCTGGGAACCCGGTCCGGCCACTTTCGCGCTCGTCCTAGGGGTCGCGCTGTCGGCCTTCGTCGGCGCGCGCCGCCTTCCCGAAACGGTGGGCCCGGCGGCACTCGGGCTCGCGCTGGTCGCCGCAGGCTTCACGCTGGCGGGGCTGCGCGCGCATCTGGTTGCCGCGCCGGTGCTTGAATATCGTTATTACGGGCCGATCGAAGGCCGCGTGGTCGCGGTGGACCGGTCGATCAGCGACAAGCCGCGCGTGACACTGGACCGCGTGATCCTGCTGCGCGTCGCCCCGGACCGCACGCCCGCGCGTGTGCGTGTATCGCTGCATGGCGCGCAAATCTTCGCTGACCCTTTGCCGGGCCAGACCGTCGCCGTGACCGGGCATCTCACCCCGCCGCCCGGTCCCGTCGAGCCGCATGGCTTCGACTTCCAGCGCATGGCTTGGTTCGACCGGATCGGCGCCGTAGGCTACACCCGAACGCCGCTGGTACTGCTTGCGCCGCCCGCGCGTGCTGAGCCGCTGGCCGCGCTGAACCGGTTCCGCCTGCGCCTGTCGGCGGCGGTCCAGGCGGCGCTGCCGGGGCAGGTGGGGGCCTTCGCCGCCGCGGTGACGACGGGGGACCGTGCCGGGCTGAGCCGCGAGACGCTGGATGCCATGCGCGATACCAACCTCGCCCACCTGCTGGCGATCTCGGGTCTGCACGTGGGGCTTCTGACGGGCTTCATCTTCACCGCGCTGCGCGCCGGAATCGCGCTGGTGCCGCGCCTTGCGTTGCGGGTGCCGGCCAAGAAATGGGCCGCGGCGCTCGCGCTGCTGGCCTCGGCTGTGTATCTCGCGCTGTCGGGCGGCAATGTCAGCACGCAGCGCGCTTTCATCATGGCGGCGGTAATGCTGGTCGCCGTGATGCTGGACCGGCGGGCGCTGACGCTGCGGTCCGTCGCGCTGGCGGCGATCATCGTGCTGGCCTGGCAGCCGGAATCACTGATGTCGCCGGGCTTTCAGATGTCCTTTGCCGCGACGGCCGCGCTGGTCTGGGTTTTCGGGCAAATGCGGCAATTGCCGCACCGTCCGCCGCGCTGGTCGGCGGGCCTTGTGGCGTTGGTGGTCTCCTCGGCGGTTGCAGGCCTCGCGACCGCGCCTTTCGCGGCAGCGCACTTCAATCAGGGCTCGAATTACGGTTTGCTGGCGAACCTCGTGTCCGTTCCGGTGATGGGCGCGGTGGTGATCCCGGCGGCGGTGCTGGCGGCCTGTCTGGCGCCCTTTGGTCTGGCGCAGCTCGGGCTATGGGCGATGGGGCTGGGGATCGGATGGATCCTGAACGTGGCGCAAGTCGTGGCCGGTTTCGAACATGCGGTGCGCTACATCGTCCAGCCCGGCCCAATGGTGATGCCGCTGCTGACATTCGGCGCGCTGGTGGTGATGCTGTGGCAGGGGCGCTGGCGCTGGGCTGGCCTTTTGCCGCTGATGGTGGCCGGGGCGCTGTGGGGCGTGTCGGCCCGGCCGGTGCTGCTGGTGGCGGATAATGGCGCGCTGGCCGGGGTCATGACGCAGCAGGGTCGGGCGTTGTCGCGCGCGCGCGGGCACGGGTTCATCGCGCAAAGCTGGCTGGAAAACGATGGCCGGGACCGCGATCGGGAAACGGCGTTCGCGCGCAGCGCGCCGTTCGCTGCGCCCCAAGGCGGGCCTGGCCTGCGCTTCCCGGTCGCAGCGGCCGAGGTGGCAGTGCTGTTTTCGGCAACGCCGGACGAGATGCGGGACGCCTGCGCGCGCACGTCGGTGGTTGTGTCGAACCGCGATCCCGAAGAACCGGCGGGGGAGGCCTGCGTGCTTCTGGGGCCGTCCGCGCTTTCCGCCTCGGGGGGGATCGCGGTGGTGTTGCGCAACGGACGACCGCAAGTAACGACGGTGCGCGGGGTGCATGGTGTGCGTCTGTGGAATGCGCCTGGGGTCCGCGCGGCCGCTCGCGCCCATGACTGGCCCGGTCTGCGCCGTGCCGCGCCGCGCCGCGCCGACGCGGCGTCGGCGGTCGCTCCCAAAAGGGCCGAAGGCACGGGCCGACGGGATACGGCAGACCCGGACAATGGGATCGCGGGAGATGTTTCAGCGGCCTCGGGGCCGGGGCAAACCGCACCCTTAGCGGCGAGTGCCGCTGAGCGCATCAACCCCATCGCGGAACCGCCGCCGCATGAATGGCTTTGGGCTTTCGAGCCCCGGAGGCGCGCGGACCGATCCGGGCGACCAAATGGCCAAAGCCGAATGACCGGCCCACGGGACATTACCACCGATGTGGAGCGCGCCCTAGCTGGAGAAGCGCCTGTCCGCACCGCCGCTGCGCCGAACGGGCGGTGATCGCAGTACTTTTGTGCGCCAGACAGCGCGGTCGGAAGATGCCGTCAGTAGGTCCGGATCAGCCCGACCAGCTTGCCCTGGATTTCCACCTGATCGGCAGGCAGCACACGTGTTTCGTAATCCGGGTTCGCGGCTTCAAGCGCGACGCTGCTGCCTTTGCGCCGGAATCGCTTCAATGTGACACTGTATTCGTTCTGGTCATGGAAGGCGGCGACGACGATCTCGCCATTGTCAGCGACGCGCCCTTCGCGGATCACTACGACGTCGCCATCATTGATCCCGGCGTTGATCATGGAATCGCCGCGCACTTCCAGCGCGTAGTGATTGCCCGATCCCGCAACCATGGCGGGCGGAACGGCGATGTTCTGCTGTACGTCCGCGATGGCGGAAATCGGCCCGCCCGCCGCGATCCGCCCCAAGAGCGGCACCGCGGGCGCCGTGCTTTCTATGGTTTCGGGCCGGGGCTCGCTCCTGCCGGGGTCTGCGTCATCCGCCATGTCGCCATCGATCACGCGCGGCTGGAAGCCGCCGCCGCCGATCGCATCGGGAAGTTTCACGATCTCCAGCGCGCGCGCCTTGTGCGCAAGCCGCCGGATGAATCCACGTTCCTCCAGCGCCGTGATCAGCCGGTGGATCCCCGATTTTGAGCGAAGGTCGAGCGCTTCCTTCATCTCGTCGAAGGACGGCGGCACCCCGTCGCGCTGCACCCGCGTGTGAATGAATTCCAGAAGATCGAGCTGTTTCTTGGTCAACATCCGCCACGCTCCGTACTGCGGGGGCGTGCCGAAAGCCCCCAGTTCACAGGTGTTCTACCGTTGTTCCCGATTTGTGTCAACGCGGCCCGTCCGGCCAATTGAGTCAAATTTTCACGATTTCAACGGTTTCCCCGGCGTGCCGTGCTGAGTCTCCGGGCGGGCGGACGATCAGCGTATCCGCTTCGGACAGCACTTTCTGCAGGCTGCTGTCCTGTCGGCCCGCGGCCGCGACCCGCCCATCCGGCAGCCGCATGGCGCGCATGTAATGCTCGCGCGGGCCGTTCGCAGGAAGATTTGCCGCCAGCGTCGCGGCCTCTCGCGGGGCGGCGGCAGCGGGATGTCCGCCCAGGTGTCGCAGCGCGGGCTGCATGAACACGGTGCCGCAGACCATCGCCGAGACCGGATTGCCCGGCAGGCCGATCATCGGGATGCCGCGCATCCGTCCGGCCATCAGCGGTTTTCCGGGCCGCATGGCGACTTTGTAGAACGCTTGTTCCAGCCCGAGTTGCGCGCCGCATGCGGCGAGGATGTCGTGATCGCCGACCGACGCGCCGCCGCTCGTGACAACAAGATCGGCGCCCGCGGCCAGCGACAGCCCGGCATCCAGGCTTTCAGCCGTGTCCCGTGCCAGCGGCAGCAGCCGCGCCGCCGCGCCCGCCGCTTCGGCCAGCGCGGCCAGCCCGAAGGCGTTGGACGCGATGATCTGATCGGGCGAGGGCGTCTCGCCGGGCATCACAAGCTCGTCCCCGGTCGACAGGATCGCAACGACCGGCCGTCTCACCACCGGCACCTCGGCAAGGTTCATCGAAGCCAGCAGCGTCAGGTCCGCCGGGCGCAGTACGCGGCCCGCGGGCACCCGGTCGCCCACCGAAAAATCGCCACCGCGCGGGCGGATGTAGCGGGACGTGTCGGCATCGGGCGCGACGGTGATCTGATCGTCTGCAACGCGCACGTCTTCCTGCATCACGACCCGGTCGGCGCCTTCCGGCACCGGCGCTCCGGTGAAGATGCGGACGGCTTCCGCCGGACCGACCGTGCCGGCGAACCCGTGCCCCGCCGCCGCCGCACCGATCACGCGCAGCGCCGCGCCGGACCGCGCGTCGGCGTCGCGCAGCGCGTAACCGTCCATCTGTGCGGCATCGAAGGGCGGCTGGTCGCGCCGTGCCGCCGCATCTTTCGCCAGCACGCGTCCCGCAGCATGACGGAGCGGCACCGTTTCGGGGCCGAGGGGCGACAACAGCGCGAAGATCCGGTCCAGTGCCTCGGTGACGCTGATCACGCGGTCAGGCCTCGCTGCCCGGTGCCTCGAAGCGGCCGGACTTGCCGCCCTCCTTCAATTCCAGCCGGATCTCTCCGATCACCATGGTTTTCTCGATCGCCTTGACCATGTCGTATAGTGTCAGCGCGGCGGTGCTGACCGCGGTCAGCGCCTCCATTTCCACCCCGGTCTGGCCGGCGGTCTTGACGGTCGCGGTGATCCGTACTCCGGGCAGGTCCGGGTCCGGAACAAGATCGACCGCCACCTTGGTGACCGGCAAAGGATGGCACAGCGGAATCAGGTCGGCGGTGCGCTTGGCGCCCATGATGCCAGCCAGTCGCGCCACGCCCAGAACGTCGCCCTTGTCGGCGCGCCCTTCGGCGATCACTGCCAGCGTTTCGGCCGTCATCCGCACGCAGCCCGATGCCACGGCCAGCCGTGCGGTCGCGGCCTTGTCTGACACATCGACCATATGAGCATGGCCCGCGCCGTCGAAATGGGTCAGCTCCGCCATCAGAGCGCCGGCTCGGCCAGCAAGGCGCGGGTCGCGGCTTCCACGTCGTGCTGGCGCATCAGGCTTTCGCCGATCAGGAAGGTGCGCACCCCGTGGGCGGCCATATCCGCCAGGTCCGCGCGTGTATGGAGCCCGGATTCCGACACCACCATGCGTCCGGCCGGCACGCGCGGCGCAAGCTGCCGGGTCACGCCCAGAGATGTCTCGAAACTGCGCAGGTCACGGTTGTTGATCCCGATCAGCTGCGAGCGGAGCGCGAGCGCCCGGTCCAATTCAGCCGCATCATGCACCTCGATCAGCACGTCCATGCCCCAATCGATCGCGGTGGTTTCAAGCTCGGCGGCCTGCGCATCGGATACGCTGGCCATGATGATGAGGATGCAGTCGGCGCCAAGCGCACGCGCCTCGGCCACCTGCCACGGATCGTAAAGGAAGTCCTTGCGAAGGGCAGGCAGGGCGGTCGCCGACCGCGCCTCGCGCAGATAGGTATCCGCGCCCTGGAAGGATGGCCCGTCGGTCAGCACGGACAGGCAGGCAGCCCCCCCCGCTTCGTAGGCGGCCGCCAGCGCGGGCGGGTCGAAATCCTCGCGGATCAGGCCCTTGGACGGGCTGGCCTTCTTGACCTCTGCGATCAGGGCATAGCCGTCCTGGCCGCGCGCGCGCAGGGCGGCGGCGAAGCCGCGCGGTGCGTCGGCGCAACTTGCGCGTGCCTCGATTTCTGCAAGCGAGATCTGCGCCTTGCGCGCCGCAACCTCCTCCAGCTTGTAGGCCTTGATCCGGTCGAGAATGGTGCCGCTCATGCCTGGGCCTCCGTGCTGAGCCGGGCAAGCGCGGTCACCTTGTCCCGCGCCGCGCCGCTGTCGATGCTTTCGGTCGCGCGTGCGACCCCTTCAGGCAGATCCGCCGCCGCCCCCGCGATCAGCAGCGCCGCGGCGGCGTTCAGCAGAACGGCGTCGCGGTATGCTCCGGGCGCGCCGTCCAGCAGGGCGGCCAGCGCGCGGCCGTTCTCCTCGGGGGCGCCGCCCAGCAGCGCCTCGAACGGGTGGACGGGCAGGCCCGCTTCCTCCGGGTGCAGTTCGCGTTCTGTCACGGTGCCGCCGGACAATTCCGCGACATGGCTGATCCCGGCGATGGACAGTTCGTCCGTGCCATCGCCGCCATGCACCAGCCACGCCCGGTCGCTGCCGAGCGCGCCCAGCACTTCGGCCATCGGGCGGATCAGCGCTCGGCTGTAGGCACCGGTCAGCTGGCGCCGCACCCCAGCCGGGTTGGTCAGCGGGCCGAGAATGTTGAAGATCGTGCGCGTGCCCAGTTCGGTGCGTGCGGGCATCACGTGCTTCATCGCCGGGTGGTGCATGGGCGCCATCATGAAGCACATGCCGATCTCTGCCAGCGCGCGTTCAGCCACATCGGCGCCGCGCATCACCGCGATGCCGAGTTGCCCCAGCGCGTCCGCCGCGCCCGACTTGCTGGACAGGTTGCGGTTGCCGTGCTTGGCCACCGGCACGCCAGCGCCCGCCACCACGAAAGCCGTCGCGGTGGAGATGTTCAGCGTGCCCTTGCCGTCGCCGCCGGTTCCGACGATGTCCATTGCGCCCGCAGGCGCGCGCACCGGCAGGCACTTGGCCCGCATGACCGCAGCCGCGCCCGCGATCTCGTCCACCGTTTCGCCACGGGTGCGCAGCGCCATCAGGAAGCCGCCGATCTGCGCCGGGGTCGCGTCGCCCGCGAACAGGATGCCGAAGGCAGCGCGCGCCTGTCCGGCGGTCAACGGCCCCTCGGCAGCGGCGGCGATCAGCGGCTTCAGGCCGTCGCTCATGCCGGCACCTGTGCGGTCTCGAGGAAGCGGCGCAGCATCGCGTGGCCGTGCTGCGAGGCGATGCTTTCGGGATGGAACTGCACGCCTTCGATCGGCAGGTCGCGGTGGCGCAGACCCATGATCGTCCCGTCCTGCAGCCATGCCGTAACCTCGAGGCTGTCGGGCAGGCTCGGTCGATCCACCACGAGCGAATGGTAGCGCGTGGCCTGCAGCGGGCTGGGCAGATCGGCGAAGACGCCCGCGCCCGCGTGGTGAATGGCGCCAAGCTTGCCATGCACGATCTCGTGGCAACGCACGACCTTGCCGCCGAAGGCCTGGCCGATGGTCTGGTGACCAAGGCACACGCCCAGCAGCGGCACGCGCGCGTCAGCGGCAGCGGCGGTCAGATCGAGGCAGACACCGGCCTGGTCGGGATCGCAAGGGCCCGGCGACAGCACGATCCCCTCGGGGCGCAGGGCAAGCGCGGTGGCGACGTCGATCCGGTCGTTGCGGTGGACCTGCACATCGGCGCCCAACTCGCCCAGATAGTGGACGAGATTGTAGGTGAAACTGTCATAGTTGTCGATCAGCAGCAGCATGGGGCCGACTTCCGCAGGTTGGGGAAAGTGCGGCTATGTGTTCAGGTCAGGGGCGGCTGGTCAAGGGGCCAACAAGGCGATACCACCGTCGCGCAGACGGGCAAACATACTGGCAAACAAGCGGGCAAGCGGGGACAGGCGGAGCATGGGGCGCGGTCTACTGGCAGGGGCATTCTGGGGCGGGCTTCTCGGCGCTCTCGTGCTGGTTGTCGCGGCACTGGTTCTGGAAGGGCGTAAGCCGGACCTGGGAGCGGCGGACGGCGGCGCCCCGGTGGCGGCCGCGCCGACTGCGCTGCCGCCACCGCCGGACCTGGCGCCGACACTGGCTGCGGGCGCCGCGCAGGCGGTTGCGCCGCCGGATGTCGCGTCAGCTCGCGCCAGGGTTCCGCAGCCCGACACCCGCGGCCTGCTGCCGCGTCCCCCGAAGCCGGATCTGGTGCCGTTGTCAGGCCTGCAGATGGCGCCCAACCTGCTGGCGGCGGACGTGCCGCCGCGGGCCGTCGTTTCGCACACCGCACCCGACGCAGCGCCGACGCGCGTTGTCGTTCCTCTGCCGGCGGCGGGTGATGAGGTGCCGGGGCCACTGGCACGTTCCATTGCGGCGCCCCCCGGAAGGTCCCCGGCACCGGCCCCGATGGTGGCCGCTGCCGAGACGTTGCCGACTCAGGCACCATCGGTGCCGGAGGCGCCGGTGCCCGTGATCGTCGGCGGGTCGGGTCCGAACCTGTCCGCCGGAACCATTCCGCCCGCTTCCGGCGACATGGACCTTCGCGCTGCCGTTGCTGCCGTTCCGGCGCAGGGCGACACAGTTGCGCGCGCCGCCGCGCCGGGCCGACCCACCCGCCCAGGCGCCTCGCCCATGCCCCGGGCGTGGCCGCAGGCCGCTCCGGCGCCTCCCGCGCTGCTGGCCAGCGCGCTTCGGACCGGCCCGCGCATCGCCGCTGTCCTGGCGTCCGGTGCCGCACCGTCCGGGCCACTCCCAGAGTGGATTATGACCGGCCAGGACGGCGCGCAGACGCCATTCCGCGCGCGGCTTATTCAGGGCGGCGACGCCACGCCCACGCCTGCCGATGCAAGCCCACTTGTCTACCCGCCCGATGCAACGCCCGCCTTCGTCGCCGCGCGAACGCATCGTGGCGCCCGCCCGCTTCTGGCCTACGCCCGGCTCGACACGGCCTCCGATGCCACGCGGACCACCCTTCAGCGGATCGCCGCGCGCGCCCGCCGTGACGGCGCCGTTACGGTTCTGGTCGGTGACGACCCGGCGCTCTGGGATCTGCTCGAAGCGTGGCTGGGCGGCCGCGCGCGCGACCTCGTGCCGGTGCCCGCTGCCGCGTTGCTGCCCTGACCGTCGCTGCGGCCCTCAGCCGTTGCCGCCCTCGAAGCGCCCGGCGTCTGCGGCAGCCTTGCGGATCGCCTGCGACTTGTTGACGGTCTCCTGCCATTCGGCCTCTGGATCGCTGTCATACACGACGCCGCCACCGGCCTGGATATAGAGCTTGTCGTCCTGGATCACGGCGGTGCGCAGCGCGATGCACATGTCCATGTCGCCATTGGCCGCGAAATAGCCCACACCGCCGCCATAGACGCCGCGTTTCTCGGGCTCCAGTTCGTCGATGATCTGCATCGCCCTGACCTTGGGCGCGCCGCTCACCGTGCCTGCGGGCAGACCCGCCAGCAGCGCCGACAGCGCGTCGTGGTCCGGCGACAACTCTCCGACCACGTTGGACACGATATGCATCACGTGGCTGTAGCGTTCTATGATGAACTGCTCGGTCGGTCGCACCGTGCCGACGCGGCTGACCCGGCCGGTGTCGTTGCGCCCCAGGTCCAGCAGCATCAGGTGTTCGGCGCGTTCCTTGGGATCGGCCAGCAACTCCGTCTCGAGCGCGCGGTCTTCCTCGGGTGTTGCGCCGCGCGGGCGCGTGCCCGCGATGGGGCGGATCGTGACCTCGTTGCCGAAGACCCTCACGAGGATCTCGGGGCTGGCCCCTACCACCTGGAAGCCGCCGAAATTGAAGAAGAACATGAAGGGCGACGGGTTGGTCCGCCGCAGCGAGCGGTACAGAGCGAAGGGTGGCAGGTCGAACTTTTGCGTCCAGCGCTGCGCCGGCACGACCTGGAAGATGTCGCCCGCGCGGATATAGTCCTTCGCCCGCTCCACCGCCGCGAGATAGGCATCCTTGGTGAAGTTCGACACCGGCTCCGCATCGGGCCGCGCTTCGCCCAGTTGCCGCGCCTCGCCGCCGGCCTGGCGTTCAAGATCGCGCACCGCGTCCATTACCCGCTCGGCGGCCTGAGCATAGGCGGCACGGGCTGACAACCCGTCACGCACCCAGGCGGGTGCCACCACAGTGACCTCGCCCTTGACCCCGTCCAAAACGGCCACGACCGACGGACGCATCAGCACCGCGTCGGGCAGCCCCAGCGGGTCGGGGTTCACGTTCGGCAGATTTTCCACCAGCCGGATCATGTCATAGCCCAGATATCCGAACAGCCCCGCCGCCGCGGCGGGCAGGTCGTCGGGCATCTCGATGCGGCTTTCCGCGATAAGCGCGCGCAGACTGTCCAGCGGGCTTGTCGTTTCGGGCTCGAAGGCATCGCGGTCGAAGCGTGCCTGCCGGTTCAGCCGGGCCTGCGTGCCGCGACATTCCCACACCAGATCCGGCTTCAGCCCGATGATGGAATAGCGCCCGCGCACCTCGCCGCCAGTCACCGATTCCAGCATGAACGTGTCGGGGCGGGCGGAGCCGAGTTTCAGCATCAGCGAAACCGGGGTGTCGAGATCGGCCGCAAGCCGGGTATGGACCACCTGGTTGCGGCCCGCCTCGAACCCCTCGGCGAAGCTTTCGAACGGGGTCAGGGTCATTGGATCTGGCTGTGCACCGCGTTCAGTGCGGTCTGGTTGATGGAAATCCCGGTCTGCGTCTCGATCCAGCGTGCCAGCGTGCTCAGCACGTCCTCGGCCATGGCTTGCGACGCCTGCCGGTTCATTGCTTCGCGCACCGCCTGGGCGTCGGCCGCGCCCGGATCAGGAAGCGTCGCTGACTCGAGCCGCAACAACGCCACGCTGCTTCCCACCGGCAGCACCGCGGCGCTGCCCGGATCGAGATCGAAGATCGTTTCCACCGCACCGGCTGGCAGACCTTCCACGGCGCTGCGGCGGGTGATGCCCTCGCGGGTGATGGCTGTCAGTCCGAGCGTGTCGAAACTTCCGCCAGCGCTCAACTCGGTGACCATTTCTTCGGCCCTTGCGGCCAGCGCGTCACGGATTGCGGCGGCCTGTGTGGCGGCGGCGACGGCGTCGCGGATCGCGTCGAGCGGCGGCACCTGCGGCGGGACCGTCGCATCAAGGCGCAGCGCGAAGATCGATCCGCCCTCTGCCATCTCGATTTCCGGAAAATCGTCTTCGGTCACGGCATCGGCGGCAGTGTTGAACGCGTCGTACGCGGCAATGCCCTCGGCCGGACCGCGCCAGTCGATCGTGCCCAGCGTCATCTCGCTTTCGGCGGCAAGGTCTTCCAGCGTGGCGCCACCGGCCAGCAGGTCGTTCAGCGGCTCGATTTCGCTCGAGATCACCTCGAGCGCGCGGTCCCGTGCCAGATCCGCGCGCAATGTTTCGCGCGCTTCCTCGAATGGAACGTTGCGCGGTGTCAGGATGGCGTTGACGCGGAACAGCGCCGGCCCCACCGGGGAGGGCAGGGGCCCGACCACGCCGGTATCCTCCAGCGCGAACACCTCGGCACCGGCGGCGTCCAGATCGGACTGTTCCACGAAGCCGAGGTCCACGTCGTCCGGGGTCAGACCGCGTTCGGCCAGCAGCGCGCCGAAATCGGTCTCGCCCGCCTCGATCGCCTCGCGTGCGGCCTGTGCCGCGGCCTCGTCGGGAAACCCGAGCCGTTCGACCAGCCGCCGCGCGGGGATGTCAAATTCCTCCCGGCGCGCGTCATAGGCCGCGCGCAGCGCGTCCTCGGACACCTCCACGCTGTCGAGTATCATGTCCGGGGTCAGCCAGGCATAAGTGATCGCCTTGTGGCCCGGCAGCGTGAATTCCGCCGAATTGGCATCGTAGTAGGCCTGCACCTCGTCTTCGCTGCGGGCGGGCACGGGGGCCTCCAGCGCGGCCTCGGTCAGAAGTGCGAAGCTGACGGTGCGGGTTTCCCCCAGGAAGTCGTAGATTGCCTCGGAATAGGCGGGCAGGGGCTGCACACCCTGCGCGGCGGCGACCTGCAACAGGTTGCGGGACAGCTCGGCGCGCACGTCGGCCTCGAACTCGGGAACGGTCAGCCCGGCCCGTTCCAGCGCGAATTCATAGGTCTCACGGTTGAACTGCCCATCCACACCCTGGAACCCGGGGATCGAGCGGACCTGTTCGCCGACGCGGGCATCGCCCACGCTCAGACCCGCAAGGCGGGCGGCCTCTTCCAGCGCGGCGGCGGCCAGAAGTTCCTGCAGAACGACGGTGTCCACGCCCTGCGCCTGCGCCTCGGCCATGGCGATCGGCTCGCCGCGGGCATCGCCTATGGCGCGCAGGCGCTGCTGCAGCGCACGGGCATAGGTGTTGGTGTCTATCTCGGTCTCGCCGACGGTGGCGACACTGCGTACGGTCCCGCCGAAATTGCCGGTCCCGAATCCCGCGAGGCCCACGATCAGAAGCCCGAGGATGATCCAGACCAAGATGTTGGACAGCTTGCCCTTCTTCGACATGCGTTCGTTGCCTTCCGTTCAGTTCTCAAGCGGGTCTAGGGCGTTTGGCACGAGGCGGCAATGGCCGCCGCGCGCGCCGCGCTCAGGCGCCGCGATAGGGTTCGACGTATTGCAGCGCCATGTCCCAGGGAAAGAAGATCCAGGTGTCCTGGCTCACTTCGGTGATGAAGGTGTCGACCTGCGGGCGACCCTTCGGCTTGGCGTAGACGGTGGCGACATGCGCCTTGGGCATCACCGCGCGCACCACTTCCAGCGTTCGGCCGGTGTCGACCAGATCGTCCACGATGAGAACGCCGGTGCCGTCGCCGACGATCTCCATGTCGGGGGACTTGATGATGCGCGGCTCGCTCTGGGTCTGGTTGTTGTAGCTTTTGACCGAAATCGTATCGACGGTGCGGATGTCCAGTTCGCGCGCAACGATCATCGCCGGGGCCATGCCGCCGCGGGTGATGGCAACCACGGCGCGCCAGCCGCCGTCGTCCGGGCCGTGCCCGTCCAGCCGCCAGGCCAACGCCCGGCTGTCACGGTGGATCTGGTCCCAGCTGACATGGAACCCCTTTTCATGCGGCAGTCTGTCGGTCATGCGCGCGCCCCTTACCCGATTGCGATTTTGGCGGCGAGCGCCGCGAGAAGCCCGCCGAAGGCACGGTCGATCCCGGTCTTGATCCGGGCATAGACGGCGCGTGCGCGGGCGGCGGAAAACAGCCGCGCGACGACGGCGTACCAGAGCGTTTCATTGACGAGGATCGCGGCCAGAAGCGCGCCCAGCACCGGCAACGGCGTGTCCGGCGGCACAAGCCCCGCGAAGACCGCGCCGAAGAAAACGGCGGCCTTGGGGTTGGCAAGCTGGGTCGTCAGACCGAGACGGATCGCCGACAGTATCCCGCGCGGCATCGCACCCAGTTCGGGCGTTGCGATCGGTTCGCGCGCATGGCGCCACATCTGCACGGCCAGCCACAGAAGAAACGCGGCCCCCAGCCATTTCAACACGCTCAACGCAAGCGGCGCCACCGCGAACAGCGCGGCCAGCCCCGCCAGCGCGGCTCCGGCCCAGATCGCCGCGCCCAGCCCGAAGCCAAAGGCGACTCCAAGCGCCGGGCGGAAGCCTTCGCTGACTGCAACGCGCACCGACACGACGAAGGACGGCCCCGGGCTGATCGCCGCCATCACGTGCAGCGCGACCACCGTCAGGAACAGCGTCGGTGTCATGACTTGGCGATATCCGGCGCGTCGACCGCCTTCATGCCCACGACATGATACCCCGCGTCCACATGCAGATTTTCGCCCGTCGTTCCGGACCCGAGATCGGAGAGCAGATAGACGGCGGCCTTGCCGACCTCCTCCTGGGTGACGTTGCGGCGCAGGGGCGAGTTGTATTCGTTCCACTTCATGATGTAGCGGAAATCGCCGATGCCGCTGGCGGCAAGGGTCTTGATCGGTCCGGCGCTGATCGCGTTCACGCGGATCGCCTTCTTGCCGAGATCCTCGGCCAGGTACATCACCGATGCCTCCAGTGCCGCCTTGGCCACACCCATCACGTTGTAATGCGGCATCACCCGTTCGGCACCGTAATAGGTCAGCGTCAGGCACGAACCACCCTCGGACATCAGCTTCTCGGCGCGCTGCACGACGGCGGTGAAGGAGTAGACAGAAATATCCATCGTCGTGCGGAAATTCCCGGGCGTCGTGTCCACGTAGCGGCCGCGAAGTTCGCCCTTGTCGGAAAAGCCGATCGCGTGCACGACGAAATCGAGCCGCCCCCAGACCCGTTCCAGTTCGGCGAACAGCGCATCGAGCGAGGCAGGCTCGCTCACGTCGCATTCCACCAGAATGTCGGAGCCAAGCTGCGCCGCCAGCGGTTCGACCCGCTTCTTGAGCGCCCCCCCCTGGTAGGAGAATGCCAGCTTCGCCCCGTGGTCGGCGCAGGCTTTCGCGATACCCCAGGCGATCGACTTGTCGTTCGCCAACCCCATGATGAGGCCGCGTTTCCCACTCATCAGCGTTGTTGACATTCTCTGTTCTCCGCGCACGATAGATTTGAGGTCGTGTAGGCCATTGCCCGTCCGGCATCAAGACATGCCGCCCTCTGTGGGGACCGGATCGAAGGATCTGATCGGGGGACGATGGTTCGGCGTTGTTGCGTGTGTGGGGGAACGACTTGTCGGAACGGGAAGGTATATTCGCGGGGGATGATCCTTTCGCAATCTCAAGGGCCTGGATGGCCGAAGCGACGGAAACCGAGCCGAACGATCCAGATGCCGCCGCACTGGCGAGCATCGATCGGGACGGTCTTCCGAACGTTCGGGTCGTGCTCATGCGGGAAATCGACGACGACGGTTTCGTGTTCTACACGAATTACGAAAGTGCCAAGGGGCTGGAACTCGACGCCGCGGGAAAGGCGGCTTTCGTCATCCACTGGAAGACACTGCGTCGCCAGATCCGCGTGCGCGGCCCGGTCGCGCGGGCCGAGGCGGGCCGGTCGGACGCCTATTTCAACGCCCGCCCGGTGCAAAGCCGCATCGGCGCCTGGGCCTCGAAACAGTCCCGTCCGCTCGACAGTCGCGAGACGCTCATCGCCGAGGTGGACCGCCTGACCGGCACGCTTGGCGATGCGCCGCCGCGTCCGCCCCACTGGGGCGGCTACCGGATCACGCCGGTCGAAATCGAATTCTGGGCCGATGGGGCCTACCGGCTGCATGACAGGTTTCGCTGGACAAGAAGTGGCGCAGCGTCAAACTGGACTGTAACCCGGTTGTTTCCATGACCGCGTCATGGCACGACCTCTTGACCCAACGTGCCGCTGAGAGTAGCGGCGCGCCTCTGCCGCGGTGTCTGGCGCGCCCGGCGACATATGCACGGTTGTGCCGTATCCGCTCGGGCCCAGCACCCGGTCGGATGCGGCCCTTGATTTCGAAAGTTGATTGACTTGACCCATTTCCCTGACACCCCAGACGAAGATATCCCGGAGATCCTGAGCGGGCAGGTCAAGTGGTTCGATCCCGCCAAGGGGTTCGGTTTCGTGGTTTCCGACAGTGGCGGCGCCGACATCCTGCTCCATGCCAACGTGCTGCGCGCTTTTGGGCAAAGTTCCGTCGCGGATGGCGCGCTGGTCGAGATCGCGGTCACGGAAACCCCGCGTGGCCGCCAGGCGGTCGAAGTGCTGCGCGTGGACCCGCCAAAACCCGACGAAACCGACACAAGCTATTTCGGCGAGGATGTGGACATCAGCGCCGCCGGCCCGCTGGAGCCCGCGCGGGTCAAGTGGTTCGACAAGGCCAAGGGCTTTGGCTTCGCCAACGCGTTCGGGCAACCCGGCGACATCTTCGTGCACATCGAGGTGCTGCGCCGGTCCGGCCTGGCTGACCTGCAACCGGGCGAGGCCGTGTGCGTGCGCGTGGTTGAAGGGCGCCGGGGGCTGATGGCCCTGCGGGTCTATGCCTGGGAACACGCGCTCTACCAGGAAGAGGACGACGCATGAGGCTTGGCGGCGGCGTGGCAGCTGCCGTGGTCGCGCTCTGCCTCGCGGCGGGGGCGGCTCTGGCGGATTGCGCGCCGGACCGGATCGACCTGCGCGGCCCGTGGGGCGCAGCGCGCTTCACGGTCGAGGTTGCCGATACCGGCGCAGAACGGGCGCAGGGCCTGATGCACCGCGAAAGCATGCCGCGCGGGGCGGGAATGCTGTTCGTCTACGACCGCCCGCAATCGGTATCGTTCTGGATGCGCAACACGCTCATCCCGTTGGACATGGTGTTCGCCGACGCGCATGGCAAAGTCACCCGTGTTCACGCGGAAGCGGTGCCGCTGGACGAAACGGCGATCCGCGGCGGCCCCGGCGTGCAATACGTACTAGAGATCAATGGCGGCCTTGCGGAAGCATTCGGCATCGGGCCGGGCACCGAGATGCGGCACCCGTCCATCGGCCCGGAAGCCGTATGGCCCTGCACAGACAATTGACGCTTTCCTTCGGCCGCCGGGGCGGCTAGAGACACGCGCAGTCGGGGCGTAGCGCAGCCTGGTAGCGCGACGGTTTTGGGTACCGTAGGTCGGAGGTTCGAATCCTCTCGCCCCGACCATGCAGGGTGTCGCCCCATGCGGCCCCTGTCTTTTCCCCTCCAAGTTAAGTGCTGAACGTAGTGCGCGCCGGTTATTTCATCGCGCGACGCGGAAAACAGTTCCGCCGCGCCGCGTGGCAGAGTAGCCTTGCGCAATGAAGGACGACCGTCATTCCCCGGGCCGCCGTTCCGGTGCCGCGCGTCCGGCGCGCAGGGTTCACAGCACGATGATCGCAGCGCAGCTCGAAGCCGAGATCATCGCCGGGCAGATCGCGGCAGGCACGCGGCTGGACGAACAAAGCCTGACACGGCGCTTTGGCGTCTCCCGTACCCCTGTGCGCGAAGCGCTGCACGCGCTGGTCGCCCGGTCGCTCGCGCAGCGCATCCACTATCGCGGCGTCGTCGTGACCGAGATCACCCGCGACCGCGTGGAAGAGATGTTCGATGCGATGGGCGAAATCGAGGCGCTGTGCGGGCGGCTTGCGGCAGAACGCATGAGCATCGGGGAACGCGCCGGGCTGGAGGATCTGCACCGCCGGATGGGCGAGATCACCGGGCAGGGCGACGCCTCTGCCTACGAGACGGCGAACGCCACCTTCCACGAACTGATCCTGCACGGCACGCACAACCCCGACCTGATCGAGCTTGGCGCAACGCTGCGCCTGAAGCTCGCCCCGTTCCGAAAGTCGCAGTTGCAGAGCGCCGAACGCATCGCGCGCTCGAACGAAGAGCACGGCGCGATCGTCAATGCGATTCTCGATCGCGACCCTGCGGAAGCCGACCGCACGCTTCGCCGCCACCTGATCAGCGCCGCGCGCGAGGTTCTGACCCGGATGCCCTGATCGCGCCGCGCCGCGCATCCTGTGCCCTGCGTGCCCTGCGTGGCCTTCGCGGTGCCCGCACGGCGCTAGCCAAGCAGCATCCGCAGCGCCGTCAGAAGCAGGAAGACTGCAAAGATCCGGCGGATCCACGCGGTGTCGATGCGGTGGGCCAGCGCCGCGCCGACCGGCGCGAGGCCGATGGAGAACGGCAGTATCACCGCAACCCCGACGAGGCTCACATAGCCCGCCGACAGCGGCGGGCGTCCGGGCACGTGCCAGCCGGCGGCAACGAAGCCCGCAACCGCAGGCACCGCGATCAGGAAACCGAAGGCCGAGGCTGTCCCCACCGCGCGCCGGGTCTCGACCGAGAAGGCGGACAGGATCGGCACCGACAGCGTGCCCCCGCCGATGCCCATCAGCGCCGACAGCAGCCCGGTGCCCGCCGCCATCGCCCCGTTCAGCGCCCGCGCGCCGGGCAGGGCGGGCGCGATCACCAGCGCGCGCGGCAGCGCCATGTTTGCGGCGACCAGCAGCGCCATGATCCCGAACACCGCCTGCAGCGCGTCCGCGTCGATGAAATGCGCGCTCAAGCCGCCGGTCAGCGCGCCCAGCACGATGCCCGGCCCCCACAACCGCAGCAGGCCGCGGTCCACCGCGCCGCGCCGGTCATGCGCTCGCGCCGACGCGACCGAGGTGAAGATGATGCTGGCCAGCGACGTGGCGATCGCCATGTGCATGGCGATCTGCGGGGGGAAGGCGGTGAAGGTCAGCGCCCAGAACAGCACGGGCACCAGAACGATACCGCCGCCGACACCCAGAAGGCCGGCCATCAGCCCTGCGGCGCTGGCGGCGACGACAAGCCCCGCGGCCAGACCCGCGAGGTCCGTGGCAGACAGGGCACCCATGCGTTCAGTCCGCCAGCGCGGCGCCGTCGGCACGCGGGTCTGCGGCCGCCTCGATCAGTCCGCCCGCGTGGCGCACCACCGCGCCCGCGTGCCCCGCAAGGTCCGAGAAGGCTGGCAGCCGTTCGACCTCGTGGCCCGCGTCCCGCAGGGCGGCTACCAGTGCCGGGTCGAACCGGTCCTCCAGCTTCAGCGACGTGGTGCCGGCGCCCCAGGTCTTGCCCAGCAGCCAACGCGGGGCGGTCACTGCCTCCTGCAGGCCCATGCCGAACCGGGCATAGCGGGTGAAGACCGCCGCCTGCGTCTGCGGCTGGCCCTCGCCGCCCATCGTGCCATAGGCCAGTGTCCGCCCGTCCGACAGCAGCGCCAGCGCCGGGTTCAGCGTATGGAACGGCCGCTTGCCGGGCGCGAGCCTGTTCGGGCCGTCCGCCAGCGAAAAGCCCGCGCCGCGGTTCTGGAAGCATACGCCGGTGTCTGGGCAGGTCAGGCCCGACCCGAATTCCCAGAACACGCTCTGTATGAAGCTGACGGTCAGTCCATCGGCATCGGTCGCGCCCATCCAGATCGTGTCGCCCGCCTTGGGCGCGTGCGGCCAGGGCAGGGCGCGGGTCATGTCGATGCGCGCGGCCAGCCGGTCCAGTTCGGCCGTGTCCAGCCAGCCCTCGGCGACCTTGCGCATCGCCGGCGTGTCCCCCAGCGCGGCATTGCGCAGGATGAAGGCCTGCTTGGTCGCCTCCACCAGCCCGTGCACATGGGCGAAGCCCTCGCCCTCGGCGACGCCGAGCCGGTCGAACAGCCCGAGGATCATCAGCGACGAGATCCCCTGCGTGGGCGGCGTCATGTTGTAGACCCGGCCCTGCGCCGTCTCCACCGCCAGCGGGCGGACCTGCTGCGCGGCATAGGCGGCGAAGTCCTCTGCCCGCAGCGGGCTGCCCTGCGCCTCCAGGAAAGCTGCATGGGCCCGCGCGATGTCCCCGTCATAGAAGCTGCGCAGCCCGTCCGCCGCCAGCCGCCGCAGCGTGCCCGCCAGCGCCGGGAAGGTCATCCGGTCGCCGCGGGCGGGCACCGCGCCATCGGTCAGGAAGGCAGGCGCGAAACCGGGCACGTGGCGCAGCCCGTCCAGCTTGTCGGCGGTGCAGGCCGACTGGTTGCCGGTGACCGCGAACCCGTCCTCGGCCAGCCGGATCGCCGGGGCGAGCAGCCGGTCCAGGGGCAGCGCGCGGTCCGGCGACACCAGCGCCAGCGCCGCTTCCCAGCCGCCGATCGTGCCGGGCACGGTCAGCGCGGCCAGCCCGCCGCGCGGCGGGATCGCGTCCGGGTGGCCCTGCGCCTTATACCACTCCGGCGTGGCGAGCGCGGCGGCCTGTCCGCCCGCGAAGATGCCCAGCGGCGGCACGCCCGGCCGGTGGATCAGCCAGAAGCCATCCCCGCCGATGCCGTTCATGTGCGGATAGGCCACCGCGACGGCGGCGGCAGCGGCCACCATCGCCTCGATCGCCGATCCGCCTTCCTCCAGCACATCGCGCCCGGCCAGTGCTGCGGCGTGATGGGGCGCGCTGATCGCCCCGCGAAATCCAGTTGCGGCCTGAAGCATGATCTACCACCCGATCGTTGCGGGCAGCCACAAGGCCAGCCCGGGAAAAAGGAACACAAGCGCCAGCGCGATACCCTGCAATCCGATGAAGGGCACCACGCCGCGATAGATCTGCGCGGTCGTGACGCTGGGCGGGGCAACGCCCTTCAGGAAGAACAGCGCCCAGCCGAAGGGCGGTGTCAGGAACGAGGTCTGCAGGTTCATCGCCACGAGGATCGCGATCCACGCCATGTCCGCTCCTGACGCCAGGAAGACCGGCAGGAACAGCGGCAGCGCGATATACGAAATCTCGATCCATTCCAGAAAGAAGCCCAGCACGAACAGCAGCAGCATCAGGAACAGCAGTTGTCCCTCGAACCCGCCGGGCACCGCGCCGAAGGCGTCATGCACCAGCCGCTCGCCCCCGAGGCCGCGAAAGGCAAGACCGAACGGCTGCGCGAAGATCAGGATCAGGAACACCATCGCGGAGGTGACAAAGGCCGCGCGTACCGTGTCGCGCAGCACCGTGTAGCTCAGCCGCCCCGCCAGCGCCGCAAGCACGATCGACCCGAACGCGCCCATCGACGCGGCCTCGGTCGGGGCGGCGACGCCCCCGATGATCGAGCCGAGCACGAGGAAGATCAGCACCAGCGGTGGCAGCACCACCTTGACCAGCTTTCCGGCAAGATCGCGGCGCGAGTAGTTCGCGCGTTCCTCGGACGGAATGGCGGGCACCGCGGCAGGGCGCATCACGCCCAGCAGCAGCACGTAGGTTACGAACAAACCTGCCAGCATCAGCCCCGGGATCAGTGCGGCCGCGAAAAGCGTGCCCACGCTTTCGCCCATGATGTCGGCCAGCAGGATCAGCACGAGGCTGGGCGGGATGATTTGGCCCAGCGTGCCCGATGCGCAGATCACGCCCGATGCGACGCCGGCGTCGTAGCCGCGGTTGATGATCGGCCCCAGCGCGATCAGCCCGACGGTGACGACGGTGGCGCCGACCACGCCCGACGCCGCGCCCATCAGCACGCCGACGAGGATGATCGCCAGCGCCATGCCGCCGCGCAGCCCGCCCATCGCAAGCCCGATCACCTCCAGCAGGTCCTCGGCCATGCGCGATTTTTCCAGCATGATGCCCATGAAGATGAACAGCGGCAGCGCAAGCAGCGTGTAGTTCGTCACCACGCCGAAGATGCGCGCGGGCATCAACGTGAACAGCATAGGTCCGAAGCCGAAATAGCCGAAGACGAAGCCGGTCACGCCAAGGCAGACGGCTACGGGGATGCCCGCGATCAGCAGCACGAAGAACGCCCCGATCATGCAGAGCGCAAGGATTTCGGTAAACGGCATTGGGGGGTGTCTAGCTCCGGTCGGTCTCGGGAAGGGGCAAAGCGCCGACAAGCCGCAGCGCGCCGTGCAGAACCATCGCCAGCGCCTGGAGCGCCAGCAGGGCGAAGGCGGCAGGAAGCGCGGCCTTCAGGACATAGCGATAGCCCAGGCCGCCCGGGTCGGGCGACCCCTCGTCGATGCTGTAGCTCGCCTCCACGTAAGCAATGCACAGGTAGGCGATGACCAGCGCGACGGCGCAGAGAGCGAAATGGGCGGCAAGGTCGATCATCGCGCGCACCCGCGGCGGAAACGCGGAATAAAGCACGTCGACCCGCACCTCGCCGCCCTGGTTCAACCCGTAGGACATGCCGAACAGCGCGGAGACGGCCATGACATGCCATTCCAGTTCTTGCAGTGCGACCGTGCCGAAGCCAAAGAAATAGCGCGCGATCACGTTGAACGCGACCAGCAGCACCAGCGCCAGCCCGCTCCAGGCCGCGACATGGCCGATGATGCGGACGGTGGCCGAAGCCCCGTCCGCGATCCGTGTCACAAGCGGGATCATGCCCCGCTCACAGGCTGTAGAGCGGCTTTTCCGACACTGCCGCCCAAGCCCCGTGTTCGGCCTTGAAGGCCATGAACGCTTCGTGGACCTTGCCGAGCGCCGGGTCGGTCGCCGCGGCTTCTGTCAGCACGCTGTCGGTCACCGCCTTCAATTCGGCCACAACGTCGGCGGGCAGCACGTCGGCGATCACGCCCTCGTTCTCGACCAGGTCGCGCAGCGCGGCGGCGTTGTTCGCCTCGCACCAGGTATGGCTTTCCAGGTTGCAGGCCATCGCCGCGGTCTGCACGATCGCCTTCAGATCGTCGGGCAGGCTGTCCCATGCGGCCTTGTTCATCAGCAGTTCGGTGACGTTGGACGGCTCGTGCCAGCCGGTGGTGTAATAGTACTTGGCCGCGTTCTGCAGCCCGAGGCGGCGGTCCTGGTAGGGACCGACGAACTCCGCGGCATCGATCACGCCGCGCTCCAGCGCCGGGAAGATCTCGCCGCCCGGCAGCAGTTTCACGTCAACGCCAAGCGCGGCATAGACCTTGCCCGCAAGGCCGGGGATGCGCATCTTCAGCCCCTCGAAATCGGCCGTGCTCTGGATCGGTTCGCGGAACCAGCCGGTCATCTGCACGCCGGTATTGCCCATCGGCAGCGCCTTCAGGCCCAGCGGTTCGTAAAGCTCGTCCCACAGCGCCATCCCGCCGCCGTGGTAAAGCCATGCGTTCATGCCCTGGAAATTCAGCCCGAACGGGACGGTGGTGAAATACTGCGCGGCGGGGACCCGGCCGGCCCAGAAATAGGCATTGGCTGCGTTCATCTCGACCGC
The DNA here is from genome assembly GCF_003172915.1 of Meridianimarinicoccus roseus. Taxonomy (GTDB): domain Bacteria; phylum Pseudomonadota; class Alphaproteobacteria; order Rhodobacterales; family Rhodobacteraceae; genus Meridianimarinicoccus; species Meridianimarinicoccus roseus. Next base: position 83,088 of record NZ_QGKU01000031.1, on the reverse strand, counting down.
GCCCGAGCGCACGGCATCGAACCCTTCCAGCGCCGGGATCAACTCGCCCGCGGCGAAATGCTGGATGCGAAGGCGACCGCCCGACATCGCCTCGACCTTCTGGCAGAAATCCGTCGGGCTGCCGGGACCCTCGACATAGAAGGGCGAGCCGGGTCCATAGGCGTTGGTCATCTTCCACGTGAAGCTGGTCTGCGCGCGGGCGATCGACGGCGCAGCAAGTGGTGCGGCGGCCAGCGTGGCGCCGGCGGCGATGAAATTGCGTCTGTCCATGACGGACCCCTTCGTCAGTTGCGGTTGCGTGCGCTGAACTGAAGGGCGGGGCAGGGCAGGGTCCAGCGGACGTGCCTCGATGCGGCATACAAAACAGACCAGATGCGCAAGTTTTGTATACAAAGTGGCAGGTCCGATACGCGATGATCGGAATAGCGGCAGTCTGTGAACGTCGCGGCGTGGCAACCCGGACTGCCGCAGCCCGCGCACGGCCCCTTGCGAGCGCCGCGGAATCCTGCCACATACAGCCTCGCCCGGTCGGAGACGGCCAGAGGCCCGAGTGGCGGAATGGTAGACGCAGGGGATTCAAAATCCCCCGCCGCAAGGCGTGCCGGTTCGAGTCCGGCCTCGGGTACCAGTGCACGCGGCGCTTTGACCGTGATCGTTTTCAGGGCCCGCCAAGCTCCTGCTCAAGGCTTACTTGCACCCGTTCTAACCGGAGGAACGGGCAAAGGATGATCCCCTCGCGCCCTTGTTGTGATAATGGCATAGAAGCTTCCCCCAACGGCAGGAAGTGGTCTTGCCAGTCCCGAGATCCGTGTAAAAAGATGAAAGAGCTACCGTCTTATTGGGGGAGTTCTCAATGACTCGTTTCTCGACAGCCTGCGTCCTTCTGCTTGGCCTGACGGCCCAAAGCGCTGCAGCCGTGGATTTCTCCTTCATCGGCGCCTTGACGTCCGACAATGATGTGGCGCTGTTCGATTTCACCGTCGGCGCGACCTCCAACGTCACTCTGCGCACCTATTCGTATGCCGGTGGGACGATGGCCGATGGAACGGTGATCGCAGCGGGCGGCTTCGATCCCATTCTTGCCCTGTTCGACGGATCGGGCGTCCTGATCGACCAGAACGACGACGGCTCCAGCGTGCCCCCCGGTCCGGTCACAGGCGTCGGGTTCGACACGCTTCTCGAAACCACGCTCGCGGCGGGGAGCTATACCGTTTCCGTCATGCAGTATGACAACTTCGCCAACGGTCCCAAACTCGCCGATGGTTTCCGGCGTGACGGGCAGGGCAATTTCACGGGCATCTTGTCGGGCGGTTGCGGCGCGCCGTTGTTCTGTGACGTCACCGGCGATGCCCGGACAGGCAACTGGGCCTTCGACATCCTAAACGTGTCCGAAGCGGTGATCGTGACCCCGCGCGTGCCGCTGCCCGCCGCGATGCCCCTGCTGCTGGGCGGCCTCGGCGGTTTGATGATGCTGCGCCGCCGCGTCCGCTGACAATTGAAAGCGCGCGCGCCGGGGGCTCCCGACAAGGGCCCGGGTCCATCGGTCCGGCCCTTTCCATCTCCGGCACAGCCGCCACACTCGGTCCTCCAGTGACCGCCGCGTCACCTTCTGGCTGGACAAGACGCCGGGGCAAGGCAACTCTGCTGCCAGCGAACATTCTGGCGGAGTAACCGATGACCCCCACTTCCAAAGCCCCGTGGCATCACTGGCCCGTCGCGGTCCTGACCCTCGTGTTCTATGCGCTGGCGGCGCTGGACTACGCGCTCAGCAAGCTCGGCGTCTCGGCCTATCTGGGGATGTTCCCGCCCGATGTCACCGTGCTGGTGACGGGGCTGTCGCTCTGGGTCAGTGCGATCTGGGCAATCGGCGTCTGGGGCGGTCTGGCGGGGGCGTGGTTGCTGTGGAAACGCAACCGCTGGTCGGTGCTGCTGCTGTTCGCGGGGGCGGTGGCGATGGTGTTCCTGACCGTGTGGCTGAGCCTTTTCACCCGGCCCACGATTTTCGGGGCAGCCGGGTTCATCGGGTTCTATCTGATGGTCGGCTCCGCCGCGATCGCGGTTCTGATCTACATCTACGCCCGCTGGGAACGCACCGAACACAAGCTGGCCTGACCCGCCAGAATTTCCGCGACGCCCGGCGACCGGACATCGCCGCGGCGTCGCAGCAGGACGCCAAGCCTAGTACGGCGAGAAACGTTGGGACGGGACCAGTTTGGCCCGTGGGGCACGCCCGGATCTGCGCGGCTCCGGTGCCGATGCCATCGTGCCATGCTCTCCTGCGCGGATCACCGTGTCGTCGGTCATCCCTAGCGTTGCGATAAAATAGTTATCAAGCGCATCGCGCACTGTCGCTTCAGAAGGCGGAAACTGAGTTGCGATGCTCCTGACAGCAGCAGCCCGCGCTTCGGCATAGGTCCATTCGTTGCCCGTCTGTGACGCGGTGGTCTCGATCGGGTCGAACACCGCATGGGCGAGGCCGTGGTTGCGCGACTTCCCGCCATTGTTGTCCGCGCTGAGCAGGATCACCGGGGCATCATTGATGTCGTAGAACATCACGCCCGGGCACCAGAACGCGCCCAGATAGCCTTTCCCGCGCAAACCCGACGTATAGAAGAAACAGTGGTCGGGGATCATGTGATGCCCGGTCAGGGTGCCGTCATCCGGCAGGATGCCGGTTGCCGCACCGTGCGCCGCCTGGTCCTTATAAGCGCAGATCGTGAATTCGGCCACATCCGTGCCCTCCGGTTCGGGTTGGCCGGTAGGGCCGTCCATCAGGCGAACCGTGCCGAAGCTGCCGCGTCAAATCAAGTCGGCAGATCCTCATCCCGACGAGCCATCGCGCCGCCTTGCGCTGCGGCCGGGCAATACGCACCTGAATGGCGAGGCAGGCGTCCGCCGCGCGCTTCAGCGTTCCGGCAGCAGGCCTCGCGGGCTGAAGCGCAGCACCAGAAGCAGCACCAGCCCCATTGTCAGCAACCGCATCTGCGCCGCGCCGTCCAGCAGATGCGCCTTCAGCCAGGAACCGTCCGGCATCGGCGCCGTGACGATGCCCAGCAGCCACTGGCCCATCGGTTCGACCTGAACCCACAGGAACCAGATCAGCATCCCTCCCAGGACCGCGCCGAAGTTGTTGCCCGACCCGCCCACGATAACCATCACCCAGATCAGGAACGTATAGCGCAGCGGCTGATAGGTGGACGGCGTCAACTGCCCGTCGAGCGTGGTCATCATCGCGCCCGCAAGCCCGCACACGGCGGACCCCAGCACGAAGACCTGCAGGTGCCGCGCGGTGATGTTCTTGCCCATCGCCGCCGCAGCCGTCTCGTTGTCGCGGATCGCGCGCATCATCCGCCCCCAGGGCGACCGCAGCGCGAGCTGCGCAAGCACCAGCACGACGATCAGCACCGCCGCGAACAGCAGCCCGTAGCCCGCCTTGATATACAGCGTGGATGCCGTGACCGGGTCGATCCCGAGGTCCGCCGCGCGGGCGACGAAATCGGCGTCCTGCTGCAGGTCGATCTCGTTCGGCACCGGGCGCGGCAGGCCCACGACGTTCTTGACCCCGCGCGTCAGCCAGTCCTCGTTCTTCAGTATGGCGATCACGATCTCGGAAATCCCGAGAGTCGCGATGGCGAGGTAATCCGCCCGCAACCCCAGCGCGGTCTTGCCGATGATCCACGCCGCGCCCGCCGCCAGCAGCCCGCCCGCGGGCCACGCCAGCAGCACCGGCAGGCCAAGCCCGCCCAGATAGCCGCTGACCGCCGGATCGACACCTTCGATCGCGCCTACCGCCGGCGCCATCACGGCGCGGTAGGCCAGCAGGCCCGCGACCAGCAGCCCGGCCACCGCCAGCGCCCGCATGCGTCCCTTCGCCATCCGCCGCCACGCAAGGATCGCGGCCACCACGGTCACCGCTCCCAGCGCCAGCCCGGCCAACGCGCGCGCGCCGCCCGCGGCCCAGGCCTCGGTCACCGGAGGCATCGATACGATCACCACGGCCAGCCCGCCAAGCGCCACGAAGCCCATGATCCCGACATTGAACAGCCCTGCGAAGCCCCATTGCAGGTTCACGCCCAGCGACATCAGCGCCGAAACCAGTCCCATGTTCAGGATCAGAAGGGCCGAGTTCCAGCCCTGCACCACACCGGTGCCCACGATCAGAAGCGCCACCAGCGCAAACAGTCCAGCCTCGCGCATGTTCATGCCGCCGTACTCCTGTAAAGCCCGGTGGGCCTGAAGATCAGCACCACCACAAGGATCGCGAAACTGACCGCGAACTTGTAATCCGTGCCCAGAAGCTGCACCAACCCGTCGGGTTCCAGCGCCTCGGGCAGCAGGTATTCCAGCACGCGCTTGAATGCATAGGTCACCCCGACCTCGGAAAAGGCGATCACGAACCCGCCCACAATGGCACCGACCGGATTGCCCAGCCCGCCCACGATGGCCGCCGCGAAAACCGGCAGCAGAAGCTGGAAGTAGGTGAAGGGCTTGAACGACTTGTCCAGCCCGTAAAGCACCCCGGCGATGGTCGCCAGCGCGGCGACGAGGATCCAGGTGATCGTCACCACCCGCTCCGGGTTGATGCCCGACAGCAGGGCAAGATCCTCGTTGTCGGAATAGGCGCGCATCGACTTGCCGGTGCGTGTCCGGTCGAGGAACCAGAACAGCGCAGCCACCACGATCACCGCCGTGACCACCGTAATGCCTTGCGTGGTGCGGATCGCCAGCCCCTCGTCCAGACCGGTGAGGTCGCGGAAGGTGCGTGCGCTGATGATGAACCGCTCGCCATCGGCGAAGCGCTGGTCGTCCACACCGATGATGAATCGCACCAGCCCGTTCATCACGAACATCACGCCCACCGACACGATCAACAGCATCACCGGCGCGACCTTCTTGGCCCGGTAGAAGCGATAGATCAGCCGGTCGGTGCCCAGCAGCAGCAGCGCGGTGCCGGCGATCCCCACGGGCAGCGCCAGCAGCGCGGTCGGCAGCGGGCCAAGGCTGATTCCGGCGCCCTGCAGGCCCCATGTGGTGAAGATGGTGATCATCGCGCCGAAAGCCATCGTGTCGCCATGCGCGATGTTGGTGAAGCGCAGGATCGCGAAAATGAGCGTGACGCCAAGCGCGCCAAGCGCCAGTTGCGCGCCATAGGCGACGGCTGGCACGATGACGAAATTGGCCAGCACGACAAGGGCGTTCAGGGCATCGATCATTCGTGGTCCTCGCAGCGTCCGGAATAACGGATGACGGCTGAGCCGTCGGTCATGTGAAGCGTGTAGCTGGCCACGCCGTCAGGCAGCAGCATCAGCACTTGCCGCGTCGCCGGGGTCTGCGCGCCGATGACCGTCGGCTCCGGCGCGCCCGCATACCCGGCATCGGGGGACGGGGCGATTTGCCCGACGATCTCTCCGGCCGGGTCGGCGATGCGCACACTCCGCGCGTCAGGGCCGGGGCGCAGGCGCAGCGCGAAATCGGTCTCGGCGCAGGGCTCCGTGCCATAGCATTCCACGTCGAAGCGGCAGGTCTGGTCGAAAGCCGCGGACGCCCCCGGCAATAGCAGCGCCGCGAGCGCCGCCGCCAGCGGCAGCGCGCCGTGCCGTGCTTGCCCGTGCCCAGCGACCGGGGCGGAAGCGCGGTCCGCCGATGGCCCGTGCCGGGTCATTGCCGCGCCTCCGGGCTGGGTTGGGGCAGGGGCGCGCAGCCACCTTCGCGGGTGACGATCTGCGCCGCTTCGCCCGGGGCTGACACGACCAGCACCGCCAGCCCGGCCTTCGGGCCCCCCTGCGCAAGGTCCAGCACCGTCACCCGTCCGGCATGGTCCCGGTCCGGCTCGGTGCGCAGGGTCAGCCATACGCCCTCGCGTCCGACCGCCGCCAGCCGCGCGGCGTCGCCCGCGACTTCCAGTACGGCAAGACCCGCCGCGCCGGGCACCGGCACCGCCCGCGCCCTCAGGGTGCTGTCGAACGGTGCGCGCCCGTCGATGCTCGCTTTGGTGAAGGTGCAGGCAAGTCCCGTATCGGGCAGGCCCGCCGCGTCGACCGGACCCGCCGCACCGCCCGCCGCCGGCGCGCCGCAGGCGACGGCCAGGGCCGCGCCGACCGCACGGGCCAAGCGCCCGCTTTCATGACCCCGCGCGCCGCTCATCCGCCAAGGAAGCTCTTGCGCACCTCGGGGTCCGCCAGAAGCGCGGCCCCTGTGTCGGTGTAGCGGTTCGCGCCCTGCACCAGAACATAGCCGGTATCGGCGATCTCCAGCGCCTGCCGTGCGTTCTGTTCCACCATGAGGATCGAAATGCCGGTCCGCGCCACTTCGATGATCCGGTCGAACAATTCGTCCATCACGATCGGGCTGACCCCTGCGGTCGGCTCGTCCAGCATCAGAAGCCGGGGCTTGGTCATCAGTGCCCGCCCGACGGCGACTTGCTGGCGCTGCCCGCCGGACAATTCGCCCGCCGACTGGTGCCGTTTGTCGCGCAGGATCGGGAACAGGTCATAGACCTGCTCCATCGTGGCGTGGATGTCGTCGCGCCGCAGGAAAGCCCCCATCTCGAGGTTCTCCTGCACCGTCATGCTGGGAAAGATGTTGCGGACCTGCGGCACGAAACCCATGCCGCGCGCCACGCGTTCCTGCGGGCTCAGGCGGGTGATGTCCTGTCCGTCCAGCGTCACGCTGCCCGCGCGCAGCGGCAGCATTCCGAAGACGGCCTTCATCGCGGTGGACTTGCCTGCGCCGTTCGGTCCGACGATGACGGCGATCTCGCCCTGCGCCACGGTCATGGTCAGATCGTGCAGGATGTCAGCCGCGCCATAGCCGCCGGTCATGCCCCGCGCGTCGAGGAAGGTGGCCGCGCTCATGGCTGCACCCCGACGCGAGCAATACGCGAGTCATATGGAAGTAATATGCAAGTCATATGCCCGCTTTGGCCCGTCACGACGCCGCCCCCGACTGCACCTTGTTCTTCAGCCCGGTGCCCAGATATGCCTCGATCACCGCTTCGTTGGCCTTGATCTGCGCGATCGTGCCTTCGGCCAGCACTTTGCCCTCGGCCATGCAGATGACCGGGTCGCACAGCCGCCCGATAAAGTCCATGTCATGCTCGATCATGCAGAAAGTGTAGCCCCGTTCGACGTTTAGCCGCTGGATCGCATCTCCGATCGTGTTCAGCAGCGTGCGGTTCACACCCGCACCGACCTCATCCAGAAAGACGATCCGCGCGTCCACCATCATGGTGCGGCCCAGTTCCAGCAGTTTCTTCTGCCCGCCGGACAGGTTGCCTGCCTTCTCGTCAGCGAGATGATCGATGGTAAGAAATTCAAGAACTTCGTCGGCCTTCTTGACCAACATCCGTTCTTCTTGCGCAATCAGCGCGCGGCGGAACCACGCGTTCCACAAAGTCTCTCCGGACTGTGCGCCGGGCACCACCATCAGGTTCTCGCGTACGGTCATGGAACTGAATTCATGAGCGATCTGGAAGGTTCGCAGCAGGCCCTTGTGGAACAACTCGTGCGGCGGCAGGCCGGTTATGTCCTCTCCAGCCATCGAAACCCGCCCGGAAGTGGGCTTCAGAACGCCTGCTATCACGTTGAAAAGCGTCGTCTTTCCCGCGCCGTTCGGGCCGATCAGCCCGGTGATCGTTCCGTCGCCGATCGACAGGCTGGCTCCATCGACGGCATGAAAGCCACCGAAATGCTTGTGCAGGTTCTCAACCGCGATCATCGCTGCTCCGACATGGGGTCACCTGTAAAAACAAGGGCATGGCACCCGTCTTGGATGCCATGCCCGGTACGATCAGCGAAAGCCGACAGTGTTCAGCGCGCCGCCTTCGATCTCGATCTCGCGGTAGACGCCCGCCGCTTCGCCGGGTTCGATCAACTCGACCGCGCTCGCGCCGACATAGTCGATCTCGCCGCCATCGGCGAGGATCTGGAGCGCCTTGCCCAACTCGCCCGGCATGATCGGTTCGCCCGGCGCGTTGGCCACGTCCATGACATGCGCCTTCAGATCGCTCGAACTGCTCGACCCGGCAGCCTGCATCGCCAGCAGGATCAGGGCCGCCGCGTCATAGGCTTCCTTGGAATAGACCGACGCACCGTTCACGCCCGCCGCAGTGGCCATCTCTTCGTACATGGCCGCACCGTCGCTGTCCGAGCCCGGGTTCTGGCCGAACGAGCCGTCGATGTCGGAACCGAAGTTTTCGACCAGCGCGTCGCCGACCATCCCGTCGGGGAACACGAACAGGTCGAATGCTCCGGTGTCTAGAGCGGCCTGCACCATGCCAGAGCCGCCTTCGTCCACGTAGCCCGCCACGACCAGTGCATCGCCGCCCGCCGAGGCCAGTGCGCCGATTTCAGCCGAATAGTCGGCCTTGCCGTCTTCATGCGGGCTGGACAGCGTGACGGTACCGCCCGCTTCCTCGAACGCGGCCTGGAAGCTGTCGGCCAGTCCCTTGCCGTAGTCGTTGTTGGTGTATGTCAGAGCGACCGTGTCGATGCCGCGGCCCATGATGATGTCGGACATCACCACACCCTGGCGCGCGTCGGACGGCGCGGTGCGGAAGAACAGACCGTTGTCTTCGACCGTGGACAGGCCCGGCGAGGTCGCGGAGGGCGAGATCATCACGATGCCGTTCGGTACGGCGACGTTGGACAGGATCGCGCCCGTCGCGCCCGAGCACATCGCGCCCATGATCGCCGCCACGCCTTCGGATGTGACCAGCCGTTCGGCCGTGGCGGTCGCCGCAGCCGCGTCGACGCAGGTGCTGTCCCCGCGTACCGGGGTCACGGTGGACCCGCCCAGCAGCAGACCGCTGCCCGACACTTCGGCAATCGCCAGTTCCGCGCCGTCGGCCATCGGCCCGGCCAGCGTTTCTAGCGGTCCGGTGAAGCCCAGCACGACGCCAAGCTTGATCTCTTCCTGCGCGAATGCCGCGCCACCAAGCAGCGCCGCCACCGCGGTAGCCGTCGCAAAGGTTTTCATGAAAGTCTCCCCGTGTTGGACCTTGTGGTCATTTGTTACACAGGCGGAACGCTAGTCCGACAGGCGCGGAATGAAAAGCGGAACCACGCGCGGGGCACACGGATTCGTGGCTCGCCCGAGGGGAATTTTGCTCTAATCGTTACATCATGGGGCAGTTTGCTTGCAGGAGGATGCACTGATGAGTTGGACAATGCGGATCACTGCGGCTGCGGTCCTGATGTGCCTGTCGTCGTCACTGGCGGCGGCACAGACCCTTTCCAGCAGCGCGGGACCGCTGCGGGTGGACACGGTCGTCTCGGGCTTATCGGAGCCGTGGTCGCTGGGCTTCCTGCCGGGCGGCGGGCTGATCGTTACGGAACGCAGCGGGCGGCTTCTGGTGATCGAGAGCGGCCGCGCAACGCCCGTGTCCGGCGTGCCCGCGGTCGCCGCGCGAGGGCAGGGAGGGTTGCTCGACGTGCTGGTGCCGCGCGATTTCGCCAGCAGTCGGGAGATATTCCTCAGCTATGCCGCGGCGCAACCAGGCGGCGGCGCAGGCACGGCGGTTGCGCGTGGCGTGCTGTCGCCCGATGGAGCAAGTCTGGAGCGCGTCGAAACGATCTTCGAGATGGCGCCGGGCGCGTCCGGGGGCCGGCATTTCGGCTCTCGGCTGGTCGAAGGGTTGGACGGGCTGATTTACGTCACCATCGGCGACCGTGGCGACGGGGACACGGCGCAGGACCTGTCGCGCCACGAAGGCAGCGTTCTGCGCATTGCCCGTGACGGCAGCGTGCCGCCCGGCAACCCGTTCGCGGACAGGTCAGGCGCGCAGCCCGAAATCTGGAGCTTCGGCCACCGCAACCCGCAGGGCGCAGCCCTGGACGGCGCGGGGCGGCTGTGGGTGGCGGAGCACGGTGCGCGTGGCGGCGACGAGGTGAATCGCGTCGAAGCCGGAGCGAATTATGGCTGGCCGGTGATCTCTTATGGGCGGCACTATTCTGGTGCGCGGATCGGTGAGGGAACCGAGAAGCCGGGCATGCGGCAGCCCGCGCATTACTGGGATCCGTCGATCGCGCCCTCGGGCATGATGGTCTATTCCGGCGCGCTCTGGCCGCAATGGCGCGGCGATTTTTTCGTAGGCAGCTTGAAGTTCAGCCTGATCAGCCGCCTTGATGGCGATACCCTGCGCGAGGCGGAACGGATCGAAGGCGCGCAGACCGACCGGGTCCGCGATGTGCGCGAAGGCCCGGACGGGGCGATCTGGTTCATTTCGGAAAACGATGGTGCGATCTACCGAATGACGCCGGGCTGAATGCGCGCGGCGTATCGCTCGGGTGGGCAGGTGGATGCCCTCGTTGTGGGGTATTCCCGACTTCCGTTTTGCGTTAACTTTAGTTAGCATTGCGGCAGTCATTCATCGGAGACCGCCATGTTCAAACGCACACTTGCCGCTGCTCTTTTTCTTGCCAGCCCGCTTCTGGCCGCAACCGAGGATTTCGAAGCCTTCACCACGCAGAACTTCCCGATGCCCGCCGGACTGACCACGAACGGGTTCCTGTTCACCGCCACCTCGGCAGGTACGCAGGCCGCGGTGCGGATCTTCGACAGCGCGACCCTGTCGTCATATGTATTGGCATGTGACTTCTCGGTCGGCGGGAACCCCTGCGAGCAGACGCTGAACATCCTGTTCCCGGCCGCGACCGACACGTTCAGCGTCGATATCCTCGCCTATGACACGCTGGGCAGCACCGCGACCTTCCGGTTCGACACGCCCGGCGGCACGGACGAGCGCAATTACACGCGCGTCGGCAGCGAATCCATTGCAAGCGTGACTTTCACGGGACTTGGCGGCGCAACCGGCGTGTCGATCTTCTCGGACGACGTTGCCGGGCTTGGGTATGACAACATCTCCACCGGGTCCGCCGTGACCCCGGAGGTGCCGCTTCCAGCGCCGCTTGCGCTGCTTGCGGGCGGTATCTGTGCGCTGGGGCTGACCCGCCGCCGCCGCGCCTAGCGCGACTGCCGGTCCGCGGCCATGGCACCACGCTCGCGATAGGGCGTGGTGTTGTATTGCGCCCGATAGCATTTGGAAAAATGTGATGGCGAGGTGAAGCCGCAGGCCAGTGCCACGTTGATCACACTCATGTCGGTCTGCATCAGCAGGTTGCGGGCTTTTGACAGCCGCAGTTCCATATAATAGCGCTTCGGTGACCGGCTGAGGTACCGCCGGAACAACCTTTCGAGCTGCCGGGTGGACAGCCCGACCTCGCGCGCCAGAACGGCGGGGCTGATCGGTTCCTCGATATTCGCTTCCATCTGCTTGATGACTGTGGCGAGCTTCGGGTGACGCACGCCGATCCGGGTGGGGATCGACAGGCGCTGCACGTCCTGATCGGTGCGGATCGACGAATAGATGAGCTGGTCCGCCACGGCCGAGGCCACATCCTCGCCGACCTGCTTGGCGATCAGCTTCAGCATCAGGTCGATGGACGCGGTGCCCCCCGCCGTGGTGTAGCGCCCGCCGTCGATCGTGAACACCGACTTGGTCAGCAGCACATCCTCGAATTCCTCCGAGAAGCTGTCCTGGTTCTCCCAGTGGATCGTGGCGCGGCGTCCGTCCAGCAGTCCGGCTTCTGCCAGCACATGCGCGCCGGTGCACAGCCCGCCGACCGGGCAGCCGCGGCGTGCCTCGCGGCGCAGCCAGTTCAGCAGCCTCCGTGTCGTTGCGTCCTGCACGTCGATGCCGCCGCACACGATGACCGTGTCGTCGCGGCCCAGTTCCACGAGGTCGCTGTCCAGGGTGATGGTCGTGCCTGCCGAACTGGTCGCGGTCGTTCCGCCATCACCGATGTAGGACCAACTATAGCACGTGCGCCCCGACATGCGGTTGGCCACGCGCAGCGCCTCGACCGCGGCGGAGAAGGCCAGCAGGCTGAACCGGGGCAGCAGCACGAACACGAAGCGGTGCGGCTTGTCCAGCGGCGGGGCCTTTTCCTGCGGGGCGCTGACAGGTTTCATTCGTTCACCAAGCCGATAGGGCGCCGGCGGGTCCGGCACCCGGAGTGTTCCCCGCGCCCTTGAGCCCGGGCGGTGCGGGTTCATGACGCCTAGCCCACAGCGACGCCGGGGAAAAGAGGCACGATGCCCCCTTCGCCGCTAAAATTCCGCCAATGCCTGGCAAAACGGCGTCTGAAGCGCGCGGCGCGGGCCGCAGCGGCTGCCACGGCAACCCCCTTTGACTTGACAGCGCCGCCCGGGGCACGCAATCAGACCCGACTTCCTGCCTGGGGATGATGATCGGAGGACACCATGGCATCCACTTGGAACAAATCGGACTGGCGCGGCAAACCGAGGATCCAGATGCCGGACTATACCGACCCCGCTGCCCTGGCGCAGGTGGAGGCGCAACTGGCCACGTTCCCGCCGCTGGTGTTCGCCGGAGAGGTGCGCACGCTGAAGTCGGAACTGGCCAAGGTCGCGCGGGGCGAGGCGTTCCTGTTGCAGGGCGGCGATTGTGCCGAAAGCTTCCAGCAGTTCAGCGCCGACGCGATCCGCGACACGTTCAAGGTCATGTTGCAGATGGCGATGGTTCTGACCTTTGCCGCCAAGGTGCCGGTCGTGAAGGTCGGGCGCATGGCCGGGCAGTTCGCCAAGCCGCGCTCGGCGGCGACGGAAACCGTCAGCGGTGTGGAGCTTCCGTCCTACCGCGGCGACATCATCAACGACATCGCCTTCACACCGGAAGCCCGCATTCCCGATCCGCAGCGTATGCTGCAGGCCTACACGCAGGCGGCCGGTACGCTGAACCTGCTGCGCGCGTTCTCGACCGGTGGCTACGCTGACATGAACAAGGTCCATGCGTGGACGCTTGGCTTCACCGAGCACGAGGAGGCCGAACGCTACCGCGACATGGCCAACCGCATCGCCGATGCGCTCGACTTCATGAAGGCGGCGGGCGTGAACGCGGATACGGCGCACACGCTGCACACGGTGGATTTCTACACCAGCCATGAATCCCTGCTGCTGGAATACGAAGAGGCGCTGTGCCGGATCGACAGCACGTCGGGGCTGCCGGTGGCGGGGTCGGGACACCTGATCTGGATCGGCGACCGCACCCGCCAGCCGGACGGCGCGCATGTGGAGTTCTGCCGCGGCGTGCAGAACCCGATCGGCCTGAAATGCGGCCCGACCACCACGGCCGAGGACCTGAAGGTCCTTATGGAGAAGCTGAACCCGAAGAACGAGGCCGGGCGCCTGACGCTGATCGCGCGCTTTGGCGCGGGATCGGTGGGCGAGCATCTGCCGCGCCTGATCCGTACCGTGCGCGAAGAAGGCGCCAATGTCGTTTGGTCCTGCGATCCGATGCACGGCAACACGATCAAGTCGGCCACCGGCTACAAGACGCGGCCGTTCGACAGTGTTCTGCGCGAGGTGCGCGAGTTCTTCGCGATCCACAAGGCCGAGGGCACCCATCCAGGCGGCGTGCATTTCGAGATGACCGGCGCGGACGTGACCGAATGCACCGGCGGCGTACGCGATGTGACCGAGGACGATCTGTCCTCGCGTTATCATACCGCGTGCGATCCCCGCCTGAACGCCAGCCAGTCGCTGGAGCTGGCCTTCCTCGTGGCCGAGGAACTGACTGCCGCACGCGAGGCGATGGCCGTCAACGCGGGCTGAGGCGCCGCGCCCCGATATGCGAAGGCCCGCGGCGGAAGCGCCGCGGGCCTTTTTTCATGACGTCTGTTGCGACCGGCCCGGCGATGACGTGTGCGCCGGGCCTCTGGGCCGTCAAGACTTGTGGCGGTCGATATCGTGCACGAGGCGCAGATGCGGCGCACGACGGGGCGCGCCCTGAATGGATGCGCCGCCGTCGAAGGCGCCCGCCTCCTCGTTCAGCGTGTTGGGCGTCGCAGCAGGCCGGGGCGGAGCATAGCTCGTCGCGGGGCGCGAGAAGCGGTTCAGTCCGGTGAGCGGCGTCATGTCCTTGCCCGCGATGGTAAACCGCTGCGGTGCCCGCCCCGAGATCCGGCCATCGGTCACAAGGCAACCCAACGCGCGGCTGATATCGCCGAGATCGCTGCGCAGTGGCAGCAGGATCATCTCGCCGGTCACGACGCCGCGCCCGATACCGGTTTCGCCGGTCAGCCGAAGCCGCGCCTTGGACGGCTCTTCGAACACATGTTCGAGAATGTCGGTCAGGGTGCTGCGTGCCTCGTTTGTGAACAGCGATGTCACGGGCATTCCGCGCACTTCCATGCCCATCAGGTCGTTGAGGTGCATTCCAGCCAGACGGAACCGGGCGACGCGCGGCGCGATTCGTTCAAGGATGAAGGCGTTCTCAAGCGCCTGGTCAATGCCGCGTGGGTCCACTTCTGACCGCAGCGGCACGTTCCTGTCACCGCGCAGGGCTTCCCAATAAGCTTCGATCTGTGCAACGGCCGGATGCTTCATTTCAAATGCACGCATACAAAACCCTATTACGTTCGCCGACTCGCACCCCGTTTCTCCGGTTTGCATAGCATGTTTCCTCGTACTCTCCGACCCTGGGGAAACCTGCCCCGGCCCGGTTACTGCATCTCCTCGCCGCACTGATCCGTCTTGTTGACGTGATACTGCCGCTTGACCGTTCTTTTGTCACAAAATTCCGTCAAAGTGTCACCATTTATATACCGATGGTTAACTCCAGAGACTTTCGGATATGTGCTCCGCCACAGGCCTCGGCACGCACCGGGTTGACCCTGTCGCCGCAAAACGGGCAACTGCACGCGGAAACGCATCACAGGACAGGATCCGAAATGGCCGATCGCCGCGGCTTGCTGATCATATTATCGTCCCCGTCGGGGGCCGGAAAATCGACATTGGCCAAACGGTTGCGGGCTTGGGACCCGGATATCCGCTTTTCGGTTTCAGCCACGACGCGCGCTCCGCGTCCGGGCGAGACGGACGGCGTGGAATACTTCTTCCACTCGCGCGCCGAATTCGATGGGATGATCGCAGACGGCGCGTTGCTGGAACATGCCGAGGTGTTCGGTAACCTCTATGGTTCTCCGAAGGGACCGGTGCTGGCCGCGCTCGATGCCGGGCAGGATGTGCTGTTCGATATCGACTGGCAGGGCGGGCAGCAGATTCGCAACTCGTTGCGGGCCGAGGACGTTGTCTCGATCTTCGTGCTGCCGCCCTCGATCGCCGAGTTGGAAAAGCGCCTGACCGGGCGCGGGCAGGACAGCCCCGAGATCATTGCCGGGCGGATGACCCGTTCACGCGACGAGATCAGCCACTGGGCCGAATACGACTACGTGCTGGTGAACCATGACATCGACACGGCCGAGGCCGAGCTGCGTGCCATCGTCACCGCCGAGCGGCTGAAACGCTCGCGCCAACCCGGCCTGATGGATCGGGTGCGCGCGCTGAACACGGAATTCGAGGAGCGTACATGACACTTTATGCACTGGACGGGCAGGTGCCCGAACTACCCGAAGACGGGGATGTCTGGGTCGCGCCGGATGCGAATCTGATCGGCCGCGTGGTGCTGCGCAGTGGGGCATCGGTGTGGTTCGCCAGCACCCTGCGCGGCGACAACGAACCCATCGTCGTGGGTGAGGGAACCAACATTCAGGAGAACTGCGTGCTTCACACCGACATGGGGTTCCCGCTTACCATCGGCGCGAACTGCACCATCGGCCACAAGGCGATGCTGCATGGCTGCACCATCGGCGCAGGATCGTTGATCGGCATGGGGGCGACGGTGCTGAACGGCGCGGTGATCGGGCAGGGGTGCCTGATCGGCGCGGGCGCGCTGGTGACCGAGGGCAAGGAAATTCCAGACGGCGCTCTGGTGATGGGCGCGCCTGGCAAGGTGGTGCGCCAACTCGATGCCGCTGCGCAGGCCGCGCTTCTGGACTCGGCCGACCGCTACCGCAAGAACATGCGCCGCTTCCGTGACGGGCTTGTCGCGCTGGAGTCCCGGACATGACCGACACCCGCAAGACGCTCGTGCGGCGCACGCCGTGGCCGGGCAGCGTCACCGGCCCGATCGGCACACCGCTGCAGCCGTCTGTAGCCTACACCGCGCAGGACCCCGATGCGCTGGATGCGCTTTATACCGGCCAGACCCAAGGCTTCAGCTATGCCCGCGAGGGTCACCCGAACGCGTCGGTGCTGGCCTCCAAGATCGATGCGATGGAAGGCGTCGAGGGCGGCATCGTCGTCGGGTCCGGTATGGCGGCGGTCACGGCGGTGATGTTCGGGTTGCTGAAGTCGGGCGACCGGGTTCTGGGCGGCACGCAGCTTTATGGCCGGTCGCTGCGCCTGATGCGCGAGGAACTGCCGCGCATGGGAATCGAGACCGCCTTCAGTGATCCGACCGATGGCGCGGCGTTCGCGGCGGCGATCACGCCGGGCACGCGGATCGTGCTGGTGGAAGTCGTGTCGAACCCGACCCTGCGCGTCGCCGACATGCACGCCATCGCGTCGGCGGCGAAGTCGGCGGGCGCGCTGCTGGTCGTTGACAACACCTTCACCACGCCGGGCGCGATCCGCGGCATCGACGTGGGCGCTGACGTGGTGCTCCATTCGGTCACCAAGCTGCTGGCCGGACACTCGGACGTGACGCTGGGCTATGTCCACGCCGCGGACCCCGCGCACCGAAAGGCGATCTACGACACCGCCACGACCTTCGGTCTGACACCCAGCCCCTTCGACTGCTGGCTCGCCGAACGCGGCCTTTTCACCTTTGATCTGCGCTTCGAGCGGGCCAGCGCCAACGCTGCCGCACTGGCCGACGCGCTGGCGCAGGCCGCGCCGGTAAGCCGCGTGCTTTACCCGGGCCGGGCCGATCACCCGGATCACGCGCGCGCCGCCGCACTGCTGGACGGTCGCTTCGGCAACATGGTCACCTTCGAGATCGCGGGCGGGCGCGAGGCGGCCAATCGGCTGGTGCGCGCCGCTGCCGATCTGCCCTTCGCGCCGACGCTGGGAGACGTGGCCACGACGCTGTCACACCCCGCCTCCAGTTCCCACCGGGCGCTGAGCGTGGCGGAGCGCGCGGCGATCGGCATCGGCGAGGGGACGTTCCGGGTATCTGTGGGGATCGAACCACCGGAGTTCCTGCTGGCCGCGTTCCGGGATGCGCTGGGGGCGGTCTGACCGATGGACGGCGATCTTCTTCGATCGGTCCTGTCGGGGGTGCCGCTGCCCATCGTGCTGGTGGACCGCAACGAACGGATCAGGCGGCTGAACCCGCCTGCCATTGCGCTCTTCGGGCAGAACATGGAGGGGCGGCATTTCCTGACTGTGCTCCGCCAACCCGCGATCATCGACTGCCTGACAGACACGCTGCGGCGCGGGGTGGTGCACGAGACGCGATTCAACCAGAAGGACCACACGCAGGAAACCGTCTACCGTGTGGTCTGCACGCCGGTCGGCGAGGGGGCAGATGCCGGTGTGATGGCCAGTTTCGAGGACGTGACCTCGGTCGAGACGGCGGGCCAGATGCGGCGCGACTTCGTGGCCAATGTCAGCCACGAGTTGCGCACCCCGCTGACTGCGCTGATCGGGTTCATCGAAACGCTGCGCGGCCCGGCCCGCAACGACGCCGCGGCGCGTGACCGGTTCCTCGGCACCATGGAACGCGAGGCGCAGCGCATGAACCGGCTGGTCAACGATCTTCTGTCGCTTTCGCAGGTCGAGACCGAAGAACGTATCCGCCCGACCGACCTGCAAGACGTGCCCGCGCTTGTCGAAAGTGTGTGCCACAGCCTGCGCCCGCTGGCCGAGGATGGCGACATCGCGCTGGAGATCCTGCCGCCCGACGCGCTGCCCATGGTGCTGGGGGATGCCGACCAGTTGCGGCAGGTTTTCACCAACCTGATCGAGAACGCGATGAAATACGGCCGTGACGGCGGGCGCGTCGTCGTCCGCTTCGACACGATCGCGCGCGATCCGATCCTGGCCGGTCCCGCTATCGCGATCTGCGTACAGGATTACGGGCCGGGAATCGATTCCATCCATATCCACCGGCTTACCGAACGGTTCTACCGCGCGGACGACCACCGTTCGCAACAGCTGGGCGGAACCGGCCTCGGGCTGGCGATCGTGAAGCATATCCTCAATCGGCATCGCGGGCGGCTGAAGATCGAAAGTCGGCTTGGCGAAGGCAGCCGCTTTTCGGTCCTGCTGCCGCAGCCGCCGCGGGGCGCCGGTCAGTAGTCGCGCTCAAACACCAGCCCGACGCCGGTCTCGCCGTCATTGGTGAAGCTGCCCCGCGCCGACAGGCCCTGCCGGATCTCGTAGTTCAACTGCACCTCGGACGTGCCGTCCGACCCGACGGTCACGTCGGTATAGACCCTCTCGCTGATATAGCGCCCGGCGGTGACGGCGGTGTTGCCCTCGTCGTCGGTGGCCACGCTCAGGTCGTCCACGCCCAACGTCTCGCGCGCGAAGCCGAACACGCCGCCGCCGCCGCCCTGAAGCCGGTTGATGGCAGAGGCAAGTTGCGCCAGTTCGATCGGGGTCAGATCGCGCACCGGCTTGCCGAAGAACATCTGCGCAAGCACTTCGTCCTCGGGCAGTTCCGGCTGCGAGGCGAACCGGAATTCGGGCGCGGAGACGGGCCCTTCGATCACGATCTGCGACCGCACGTCGCCGCTGTCGGAACTCGCCACCATGCGGATGTCGGGGTCGAGATCGCCCTGAAGCGAAATCTCGGCTTCGTCGAATTCCAGCCGCTGTGACAGAAGGTCAAGCCGCCCGCGGATCAGTTGCAGTCCGCCCTGCGGTGCGGGCGCGGCAGTGGTTCCGCCGATACCGATGCGACCGCCCAGTTCCACGTCAAGCCCGCGTCCGCGCACGAAAATCTCCCGTGGGGCCGAAATCACGATGTCCAGTCCGAACACCGGTCCGCCGCCGCCACCGCCGCCGCCAGCGGGCTCGTCGGAAATCAGCCCGGCGCGGCGACGCGTGGCGCGGCTTGCTGCGGGTTCGTTCACATGCACCATGTCAGGGATCGCGCCGCCGCCGCCGAACGCGTCGGGGATCTTGATCTCGCTGCGGCCGATGTCGATCCGCCCCGCGATATTGGCCCCGCCGGTCAGCGGACCGTTCACGCCGATCTGCCCGTTCAGGCCGATCTCGTAGAGCGCGGGGTCGATCAGGACGAGGTTCTCAAGCCGCGCGGTGATGTCGGCAGGAATGGCGCCGGTCAGGCCCACAGGGCCCGAAACCGAGATGCGCCCGCCGCTCGACAGCGCAGCGCCAAGGTCGATCTGTGCGCGAGCGTCCGCAAGTGCGACCCGCAGCCCTATATCTTCAAGGGCAAGGCGCAGCGACGGCGCCGCAAGGCGTGCGCCATCGACCGTCACCGAACCGCTTACCGCATCCAGCCCCGGCGTCCCGTCCACTGCAATATCGAAACGGGCGGTGCCGTCGATGGTGCGCGGCAGCAGGAAGCGGTTGGCAAGGCCAAGCGGCAGCGCGCCGCGCACGTCCAGACCCATCGTGCCATCTGGGCGCAACACATCTCCAGCGAACCGCGCTTCGGACCCGCCGGGCCCGGTCAGATCGCCGTTCAGCGACCAAGTGTCGTTGCGGTTGCGGGCGGTCGTCGTGACGGTCAGCGGGCCGTTGAAGCCCGGTGCGAACAGGCCGACATCGCGCAGCGCCGCATCGAGATTGACCGTGGTCACCTCATCGACGATGCCGCCGGTTGCCGTCGCGGTCAACTCGCGGGTGCGGATCTCGGCCTGCCTGATGTCGAGTCCGGCCTCGTCCCGCGTGGCGCGCGCCACGATGGTCGAGGTCCCGCCGATCAGCTGGTCCGCCTCGGCGATGCCGGTGGCCAGGTCCTGGCCTTCGGCGCGCATGTCCACGTCAAAGAATCCAGTGCCCACAGCATAGGACAGTGTGCCGCGCGCGGTTGCCGTTCCGTCCAGTTGCAGGCCCGTCAGCGGCGCGAAGCGCGACAGCGGGCCGGTCTGCGCGTTCACCCGCGCATCGAGCGCCATGTCGTCGGTCGCCAGTTCGCTCACGGCCAGATCACCCGACAGCGCCAGCGCGCCCGAGGTCAGGTCGAGCCCGTCCACCGTCAGGCTGCGTTCGGCAGCATCCCAGGCGATGTCGGTGTCGAAGCTCGCGCCCGGGGCGATGGCATCGCTCAGGTTCGGGTCGGTCGCACTCAGGCCGCTCAGGGCGGCGGTGACGCGGGCGGTCGCGCCCTCCACGTCGCTGCCGGACCGGCGCAGCTCGCCAAGGGCGATCACCTCGGCCTCATCCATCGCCAACTCGCCCTCGCGCCGGAAATCCTGCGCCAGAACGTCAAGCTGGAAAGCGTCGCCGGTTTCGGGATCGTAGGTCAGGTTCAATTGCGCCGATTGCAGCGTCATGCGCGGGCCGGGGGCGGGCAGCACCACGGCCGGCCCATCGGGCGCACCGACGCGCCCTTGCAGTCTGACCGCACGGGGCCAGCCCTGCGCGTCGATCCCGCCATTGCCAGTCAGGTCTACTCGGCCGCCGTTCAGGCGCAGACGGTCCACGCTGATCCCGTCCGCGGTGCGCGCCGCGTCCAGACCAAGCTCCACCCTGCCCGACAGCAGGGCATCCGCGCCGGCATCGCCGATCACCAGATCGCGGCTGACCCCGTCCAGCGTCACGTCGAAAGCGCCGGTGACGGTGTCGTAATCCGCGTCGACGGCCGCGTCGATCGCGCCGCCAAGGTCCTGCCCGCTGATCGCCGAAAAGCGCGACAGATCGCCCGCCTGTGCCTCGACCTGCGCGCTGAGCGCGATCGCCTGGGTGTCTAGCCCTGTGACGGTTGCATCGCCCCGCAGGTCCAGATCGCCCGAAGCGACCCGGAAGCCGGTAACGCTGAGCGGCCCGGCCTTCTGCCAGTCCACCCGGCCCGACAGGTCCAGGTTGTCGCCCGCCGCCTCCCAGAGCGCGGGATCGGTGATCGAGAAGCCGCCCAGTTGCGCACGGATATCGGCCAACGCGGCGGTGATGTCGGTCGGCGCGGCCTTTGTCAGTTGACCCTCGGTGGCGAAGGACAGCGTGTCCAGAAGCAGGCCGTCGGCGCGCATCACACCGGTGCCGTCCATTCTCACCGCGAAGGTGTCGCCTGCCGCCTCGTCGTAGGTGATGTCCAGATCCGCCTCGTGCACAAGCACCGGCGGGCCGGGCATCGGCAGCACGACCGGCAGACCCAGATCAGTACCCAGATGCGCCTGCAGATCCAGTTCCTGTGGCAGGTAGGCGGGGGACAGGTTCGCGCTGCCGGTCAGCTGTAACCCGCGCGTGACCAGTTCAAGCTGTTCCACGTCCAGCCCGATCGCGTCGCCCTGCCGAGCGCGCAGGGTCAGTGCGATGCGGCGGCCGAAGAAGTCGCGATAGTCGGGCAGGAACAGGTCGGCTACGTCGCCCGCCACGTCGGCGGTGATCTCGCGTTCGGGCGTGTCGGCACCGGGCAGGTCGCGCAGCCCGATGGTGCCGGAGAGCCGGTCGATGTCGCTGGTGCGCAGGCCGAGCGTCGCGGTGAAGTCGGACAGCGGGTCCTCGCCCTTCAGCGTCAGTTCGAGCGAGGGGCTGCCGGGGATGCCCGCCAGCGTCGTGATCAGCCCTTCGGGTGCTTCCGATAGGTCGAGGTCGATCAGTAGGACGCCGTTGGCGTTCGTGTAGCCGGCCGCGACGCGATAGGCGGCCTCCTGTCCGTCGATGCGCACCAGCGACAGGTTGGCGGACCCTTCGCCGCCTTCAAGCTGCGCCGCGCCGGACAGCGACAGAGCGGCCGCTTCGCCCAGCACCGGCGCGCCGAGCCGGATCGCGCCCATCGAAAGCTGCGCGACATTCACTGCAACCGGCAGGTCTGGCAGAGAGAAAGGCTCTGGCACCGCATCCGGGTCGGCCGCCAATTTCGGCGGCGCCTCGGGGCCGGGAAGAGGTTTGCGCAGAACGTCGATCACGCCGACGGTCAGCGCGTCGACCTCCAGCCGCCCGCGCAGCAGCGCAAGTCGCCGCCAGTCCAGTGTGACATCCTGAACGCGCAGCCACGTGCCGTCGTCATCGGCGATCTCGATCCGCTCTATGCTGGCCTCGGAACTCAGCACCCCGCTCAACCCGACCACGCGCACCTCGCGGCCCTCGCCGCCAAGCGCGTTCTGGATCAGGTTCTCGAGAAAGCCCGCGTCCTCGGCGCCGTCCTGCTGTGCCAGCGCCAGCGGCACCGGCGCAACCGTGCAACCGAGCGCCAGAACGGCCGCGATGATCTTGGTCCTTGCCCGCATCAGAATGCCTGCCCTACACCGATATAAAGTTCCACGCTCGAGAAACGGTCGCCGAAGTCGCTGACCGGCGTGCCGAGATCGACCCGGATCGGACCGATTGCCGTGCCGATGCGCGCGCCGATGCCGGCACCGGCATGGAAGCCCGCGTTCTCGTCGATGAAGCTGTCCTCGCCGATATACCCGACATCGACGAAGGCGACTGCCCCGATGGTGCCGCGGATCAGTTGCCGCACTTCGCCCGAAACGCCAAGGAAGCTGCGCCCGCCGGACGTCTCGCCATTGGGCTGGTCCACGCCGAGCGACTGGTATTTCTGGCCGCGTACGGTGCCGCCCCCGCCCGAGAAGAACAGGAAGTCGGG
Organism: Meridianimarinicoccus roseus; assembly: GCF_003172915.1. Classification (GTDB taxonomy): domain Bacteria; phylum Pseudomonadota; class Alphaproteobacteria; order Rhodobacterales; family Rhodobacteraceae; genus Meridianimarinicoccus; species Meridianimarinicoccus roseus. The sequence continues at coordinate 60,503 of NZ_QGKU01000031.1, read as the reverse complement.
CGGCGTGGCGTCAAGATCCGACCCGACGACGCTGCCAAGTTGCACCCGGCCGGCCAGAACTGTCGTGTTGTTGGCGCCGAACCCGAGGTAGCCACGCAGGTCCAATTCGCCCACCGCGCCGCTTTGCGAGCCGTCGATGCCGACATACGGCGTCGCGCGCACTCCGAGGAAGAAGCCCGAGGCGGCGTCGCCCGGATCGTCCCGGCGGTCCCATTCCAGCCGCGAAGGCAGAACCGCGTGTTTGAAGGTCCGGTCGCCGAACGCGTCGCTCACCTCGGAATAGCGCAGGCCACCCGAAACTTCGCCGAACAGCCGACTGCTGAAATAGCGTGTCACACCAATGCCGAAGACGAAGCTGTCTTCCTTGTAGTCCGGGTCGTCGGTGCTTTCGAAGGTGGCGAAGGTGAACGCGTCGTTGTCGGCGCCGAAGGTGCCGGGGCGGGTCAGGCGCATCGAAGCGGTGTAGTCTTCTCCGCCGCGATCCTGCAGGCCGGCCTGTTCCCCGCCAAGGTTCTGAACCTGGGCCTCGATGCGCAGCCGTTCGGCCCCGCCAAAGAGGTTGCGGTGCAGCCAGAAGCCGCCCAGCGTCAGCCCCTCGACGCTGCTGAATTCGACATTGAAGCCGAAGCGGCGCGGCTTTTGTTCAATCAGCGTCATGCGGTAGTCTAGCGTGCCGTCGGGGTTGGGTGTGTCCGTCTCGGCCACCGACACGGTGGCGAACACACCGGTGCGGCGCACCCGGTTGACGGCGTCGCGCAGCTCCTCGGGCGAATAGACCTCGCCGGTGGGAAAGCCCATGATCTGCCGCACGCGCTTGTCGCTGACATCGCGATCGCCGTCGATCGTGAGCGTTCCGAAACGCAATTTCGGTCCCGGCGCGAGCGAGATCGTAACGTCAAGCAGCGCCTCGTCGTGCCGTGCCACGATCCGCTGATCGGCGACATCGGCCTTCGCGTGGCCCTCGTCGCGCCATTCGCCCACGGCGGTGTTGGCCGCAGTTGCGATCAGCCCGGACCGCGCCTGACGGCCGGGTTCGAACCCTTTTACAAGCCGCGTTCCCTGGCGGGAGTCCGGTCGCGGCGACACGTCCAGCGCGCCGAAGCCGAACCGTGGGCCGGGGGTGACATTGATCGTGATGACGCCAATTTGCGTAGGCGGGTTGAACGGGTCGATTTCGGCCGCCTCGCTCCCGTCGATCAGGATGGACACAGCGGGTCCGTAGAAGCCCTCGCCATACAGCCCACCGATGATGCGAGCGTAGTCGGTGACCGCGACGCCGAAAAGGTCGGCGTCGCTTTCCAGCGGCTCGTCGAGCGATCTGAAGGCAAGCGACGCGGCCTCGACCGCCGAGGTGACCGCCGCGCGGTTATCGTCGTCGATGCCGATCACGTTCACTTCGACCGAGTCAAGCGCCAGTGCTGGGCTGGCCGCAACCCAAGCCACTGTCAAAAAAGAAAAACCTGCGCGCACACTTGCCTCCGACCCGTCTGGGGTTTCTTGCCGACCTGCCGCAGGTTTCCCATCATTCAAGGGGCTTGTCACGCATCCGGGCCAAAAAACCGCCAAATCGCACCGGGCTGTGTGCCATTGACCGCGCTCGGCTGGCTTGCGACATGTGCGCCACGAACGGGGCCGCGGGATACGGGACGGCCCCGTCACAAGGGAGTAAGGAACAATGGCAAAACTCGCGTTTCTCGGCCTCGGTGTCATGGGCTACCCGATGGCTGGTCACCTCGCCGCAGGGGGCCACGAGGTGACGGTCTACAACCGCACCACCGCAAAGGCGGAGGCCTGGGCCGCAGAGCATGGCGGCAGTTTCGGGGGAACGCCGCGCGAGGCCGCACAGGGTGCCGAGATCGTGTTCACCTGCGTCGGCAACGACGACGATCTGCGATCCGTCGTGCTTGGCGAGGACGGCGCGCTGGCGGGCATGGCCAAAGGCGCGTTGCTGGTCGATCACACCACCGCGTCGGCCATCGTTGCGCGCGAACTCGCCGAGGCAGCGGCCGCGCAGGGATCGGGTTTCGTCGATGCGCCCGTCTCGGGCGGGCAGGCGGGCGCCGAGAACGGCCAACTGGCGATCATGTGCGGCGGCAGCGATGCCGATTTCGCCCGCGCTCAAGCCGTGATGCAGGTCTATGCCAAGGCGTGCGAGCGGTTCGGCGATGTGGGCGCGGGGCAGGTCACGAAGATGGTCAACCAGGTCTGCATCGCGGGCATCGTCCAAGGCATTTCCGAAGGGCTGATGCTGGCGGCCGAAGCCGGGCTGGACGCCAAGCAGGTAGCAAAGCTGGTCAGTCAGGGCGCTGGCGGTTCATGGCAATTGTCGAACCGGGCGGACACGATGATGGACGGGCATTTCAACCACGGCTTCGCGGTAAACTGGATGCGCAAGGACCTTGGCATCGCGCTTGAACAGGCCAAGGAGGTGGGCGTGTCGCTGCCCGTCGCCGCGCTGGTGGACCAGTTCTATGCCGATGTGCAGCAACTCGGCGGCGGGCGCTGGGACACGTCCAGTCTGATCCAGCGGCTGCGTGTGCTGAAGGGCCAGAAGATCGACGGCTAGGCCCTCGAAGGGGCATCCAGCGCGTCGCGGATCACTCCGGCCAGCCGGGCGGGGTCTTCCTCGTGGGCGAGGTGCCCCAGACCGGCGAGGTGCACGACATGGGCCCGCGGCATATGTGCCGCGGCCCGCACCGAGGTCGCGGGCGGGACCGCCCGGTCGCCATCCGCTGCCACCAGCGTCACCTCGGCCGTCAGGCGGGGCAGGTCCTTCAACAGTGCGTCGAGATGCCATTGCGCCATCATCCGCAAAGTCGCATCGACATGGTCGCGATCCCCGATCAGGCGGGTGTAAAGCGCTAAGCCCTCGTCGCTCAGACTTGATCCAGTGCCCTCGATCAATTGGCGCACGCGGGCAGGGTTGCCCGAGGTCAGCGAGAACAGCTTCGGGACCAGCGGATTCAGCACCAGCAGCTTGGCAAGCACCGGAAACAGCCAGCCCGCCACCCCGTCGAAGGGCGCCAGCGCCGCATTCAGCCCGATCACGCGCGGGGCTGCGCCATCCGGCGCGGTGACCATCTGCGACAGCCGCAGCGCTATGGCCCCGCCCGCGGAATGGCCGATTATGGCGGCGGGCTGCCATCCCCGGTCGGCGCACAACGCGGCGATATCCTCGGCCATGTGGCGCAGGCTGCACCGCGCCTTCGTCCCCATCCGGCTGAAGCCCTGTCCGGGCAGATCAATGGCCACGACGCGGTGGGTGTCGGCCAGCAGCGGGATCAGGTCGCGGAAACTGTGGGTCGATCCGCCCGCGCCGTGAAGCAGCACAAGCAGTGGACCTTCGCCGGTCTGCTGCACGTGCCAGTCATGCGGACGCACGCGCATCGTGCGGGACAGCGCGTGCAGTGGCCAGGTCGGCAGATCGCGCTCACGGTCCATCGCTAGTCCTCCAGCGCGGCGCCGATGGCGGCGCTCATGCGGCGGGCATCCGCACGCGGCAGCGGCATGTAGGGCGCTCCCATTTTCGCCGCCAGGTCGCGCAGCGCCGGCTGGGGGCGCGCCCCGGTATCGAGCACCAGCGCCGGGATCCCGGCGGCACGCAGAGCGCGGGCCATCTGCGCCGCGTCCACGCCAGCCTGCGTCCGCCCCGCGCTGCCGTCGAGCGCGATGTTCGCGCGCCCGTCCGTCAGCAGTGCGAGTGTCGGCGTGAGCCCGCGCGCGCGGGCCTGAAGCGCGGCCTCCAGCCCGGCGCGCAGCCCCGCCGCCAGCGGCGTGCCGCCGCCTCCGGGCAGGCCCGCCAGCCGCCGCTTCGTCTGCACCAGCGACCGGGTGGGGGGCAGCAGGGCCTCGGCCCCCGCGCCGCGAAATGCAATAAGCGAGACATGGTCGCGCCGTGCATAGGCTTCGGCCAGAAGCAACTCGACTGCGCCCTTCGCCTCGGCCAGCCGGGCCATCGCCGCCGACCCCGACGCATCGACCGTGAATATCAGCAACCGGTCCGACCGTTCCTCGAAGCGCTTGAGCCGGATATCCACCGGATGGATGTGCAGGCCGGTCTTGCCGGGCCGTTCGCGGCGCCGGATCGGCTGCCAGGGCGCGGCGGCGCGCAACGTTGCCACGAGGTCGATGCGCGCGGTGCCGTCCAGCTTGCCGGGCCGCGAGGGCAGGGGCCGCCCGCGCCGATTGCCTTGCCGCCGCGCGCCCGCACCGCTGCCCGCCGCCCCGCGCGCGGCACGGGCCGGGGCCGCCGCCAGCCGGTGCAACAGGTCGGGCGGCAGCAGCGCCGCGATGGCATCGACCAGCAGTTCCTCGGGGATGTCCTGAAGCGGGTCGCGGTCCTCGCCCTCGGCTTTGTCGTCCGGCATGTCGTCCGGGCGGTCGGGGTCGTCCTGTGGCGGCTCTGGCTCCGGCGCGTCCTCCTGCGGCAGCCGCGTCGCGCGCGGCGGGTAGACCAGCCCTGCGGCGGCGGCCAGGTCCTCGGGTCCCACCGCGTCACGCCCGGCCAGTGCCGCATGGGCCCGCGCCGCCCGCAGCGCCAGCAGCGGCGCGCGCAAACTGTCGATCCCGAAGCGCGCTGCCAGCGCGACCAGCGCCCCCGCGGCATCCTCCGGGACGGTCACGCCCGCCAGCCTTTCCCGCGCGGCGTCAAGCGCGGCGGCGGCCATGGGCGGCACGCGGCGCACCGCCAGGTAGCCGATCCCGGACAGGTCGGCGGAAAACGCCAGCCGTTCGGTCAGGGTGCGCGGCGCGCCCTCGTCGTCTTCCGCCCCTTCGTCGAGCAGCACCAGCGCGTGGCCCGTTCCGGCATCGAGCGCCTGTCCCAGCCGGGCGGCCAGTTGCGGCGCGCAGCGTTCGGCCATCGCCAGCACGATCGCAGCGGGCGCGGCCAGCAGCCCGGGCCGCCGGACCACGCGCCCGGCCGCCAGCGTCGCAGCCAGGTCCAGCCCGCCGAACAGCGCATCGTCCCCGATGGCGGGGTGCACCCGGCGGCGCGGCAGCGGCACATCGGCAAGCCGTGCCAGCGCCGCGTCGCGCACCGGCCCGCTGCGCGCGCGCAGGTGCAGACCGCGCAGCCCACCCGGATCGACGGCCAGAAGGGTCATCGCAAGGCAGGCCCGCGCCCAGCCGTCCCCCATCGCGTCGTCTTTGCCGTCGTCGTCCATGTCCATGTCCGGCAGCGGGGCGGCTGTCATGCCAGCACGTCGTCCACGATCCGTGCGACACGGGTCGCGCTGCCCGCCTCGTCCAGCGGGTCGCGTCGCAGACGGTGGCTCAGCGCCATCGCCGACACGCGGCGCAGGTGATCGCGGGTGATCGCACCGGCGTCCTCGAAAGCGGCGAGTGCGCGGGCGGTGCGCAGCAGCGTCAACTCCCCCCGCAGCCCGTCGGAGCCGAGTGCCAGGCAAAGCCCGGCGCAGTCCCGCAGGGTCGCGTCGGAGCTTTCGACACGGCCGATCGCGGCACGCGCGGCCACGATCCGGTCGCGCAGCGCGGCGTCCTGTGGGGCCCAGGTGGCCATGAACGCATCTGTGTCACGCTCGAACGCGTCGCGGCGGCGGATCACCTCGATCCGCTCGTCGATATCGGTGGGCGACTTCACGTCCACCGACAGTCCGAACCGGTCCAGAAGCTGGGGTCGCAGTTCACCTTCCTCCGGGTTGCCCGAGCCGACCAGTACGAAGCGCGCGGCATGGCGGATCGACAGGCCCTCGCGTTCCACGACGTTCTCGCCCGATTGCGCCACGTCCAGCAGCAGATCGACGATGTGATCCTCCAGCAGGTTCGCCTCGTCGATATAGAGGTACCCCCGGTTGGCCCGCGCGAGCAGCCCTGGCTCGAACGCCTTCTCGCCGCGGGTCAGCGCCCGTTCGATATCAAGCGCGCCGACCACCCGGTCCTCGGTCGCGCCCAGTGGCAGGTCGATCACCGGGGTCGGGCGCGTCACGATCCTGTCGGAGCTGACGTTGGCCCAGTCCGGGCAGTCCGCGTGTCGGGCGGAATTGACCGGGCAGCCCTCCACAACTTCGATCGGCGGCAGCAGGGCGGCCAGCGCGCGCACGGCGGTCGACTTGCCGGTGCCGCGGTCGCCGAACACCAGCACACCGCCGATGCCGGGGTCGATGGCCGTGAGGATCATGGCCAGTTTCATGTCGTCCTGGCCGACAATGGCCGTAAACGGGAAGGGAGAAGTCATGCAGCGTCTTTCCGGGTCTTCATCGGGTCTGTGCCACCCCAGCTGCCGCGCGTGTCCTGCACACGGAACCGGGCGTAGAGTTCTTCCGAGAACCACGCGCCCTCGCGCACGGCGCGGATGGCGCGGGCGTGAGGGCCGTCGGCACGGGCGAACCGGGCCATGCTGGCCGCATCGGGCCAGATCGAAAACGTGACCTGATGCAGCAGGGGGACCTCGCCGATGCCGATCTTGAACAGCACGCTGGGATCGGCGCCGATCACGGTCGAGATGTCGGGCACGCGGCGCCAGAAGCGTGCCGCCACGGCGGGGCGGATGGTGGCCCGGGTCAGCGCTGCGATTGGCTCGCTGGCGTGTCCGCCCTCCGTGACAGGTGCGAAGGGCGTGTGCCCGGACCATTGGCCCCGCGCGCTGGTCGGTGTCAGGAAAAGATGCCAGTTTTCCGCCGCGCGCCGCGCATGGCGGGCGAAGACCGCGGCGGTCTCGGTGCGACTGCGCGCCGTGGCAAGATCCGGCCAAGTGGCCAGCACCGCGTAGACGGCTGTGTTGGGCACCGGGGTGAAGCCTTCGCCGGTACCAGAGCCGCAAAGCTTCCAGAAACCGATATCTGGGGTGCGCGCCAGGGCGGGCCGGGCAAGCCCCATCTGAGTGAAGGCCCAGACCCGGTTCGCGAGGCCGTGAAACCGGAACAGGCTGAGGCTGACGGTTTGGATGGCGCGACTCCCTTTCAATAGTGTCAACTAAGTCTGACACGTGCTAGGCTCGAGGAAAAGGGATTCCCGCTTTGTTGCCGTTTTGGCCGCAGTGTGATCCGATGTTGTCAATCGGACTGGACAGTCCTACTGTGGAGGCGTGATGACACAGGTCGATCCGAAGCTGGCGGCGCAAGTGCAGCGTGCGTCCGCACCACACGCGTTGGTCGTGGGCGCTGGCCTTGGCGGGCTGGCATCCGCCATGCGGCTGGGGGCCAAGGGCTACCGGGTTACGGTCATCGACCGGCTCGACATGCCCGGCGGGCGGGGCAGTGCGCTCTATCGCGGCGGACACCGGTTCGACCTCGGGCCGACCATCGTGACCGTGCCGCAGACCCTGCGCGAATTGTGGGCAGCTTGCGGGCGCGATTTCGACGCCGACGTGGACCTGCGCGCGCTCGACCCGTTCTACGAGATCCGCTGGAACGACGGGTCCGTCTTCCGCGCGACCGGCGATACCGATGCGATGCGCGCCGAGGTCGCGCGCCTGTCGCCGTCGGATCTGCCGGGCTATGACCGTTTCCTGAAGGACAGTGAAGCGCGATACGCGTTCGGATTCGAGGATCTCGGCCGCAGGTCGATGCACCGCTTCGCCGACCTTCTCAAGGTGCTGCCGACTTTCGCGATGATGCGCGCAGACCGGTCGGTCTATGCCCATGCCTGCCGCCGCGTGAAAGACGCGCGGTTGCGTATGGCGCTGTCGTTCCATCCGCTGTTCATCGGAGGCGACCCGCTGCATGTCACGTCAATGTACATCCTTGTCAGCTATCTAGAAAAGCAGTTCGGGGTGCACTACGCGATGGGCGGAGTAGCCGCCATCGCGCGGGCGATGGCCGAGGTTATCGAAGGGCAGGGCGGCACGCTGCGTTTCGAGACCGAAGTTGACGAGATCCTTGTCCGAGACGGCACGGCGCGCGGCGTGAAGCTGGCCGGAGGCGAGGTGATCGCCGCCGACATCGTGGTGTCGAACGCCGATGCTGGCCACACCTACGACCGGTTGCTGCGCAACGCGCCGCGGCGCCGTTGGACCGCGCCGCGCCTGAAGCGCACGAGGTGGTCCATGGGGCTTTACGTGTGGTATTTCGGTACAAAGGGCACCCGCGAGATGTGGTCCGATATCGGGCATCACACGATACTGAACGCGCCGCGCTACAAGGGACTGCTGCAGGACATCTTCATGAAAGGCCGCTTGTCCGACGACATGAGCCTGTACGTGCACCGGCCGAGCGTCACCGACCCGAGCGTCGCGCCGGAGGGGGATGACACGTTCTACGTGCTCAGCCCGGTGCCGCATCTGGGCCATGACAACGGGGTGGACTGGGCGACCGAAGAAGAGCCCTACCGCGAGAAGATGCTGGCGATGCTGGAGGCGCAGGGCCTTCCGGGCCTGCGCGAGCGGATCACTGTGCAGGAGACCTTCACTCCCGAGACGTTCCGCGACCGCTACCTGTCGCCGCTCGGCTCGGGTTTCTCCATCGAACCGCGCATCCTGCAAAGCGCGTGGTTCCGGCCGCACAACATCAGCGAGGAGGCGAAGGGCCTCTACCTTGTCGGCGCGGGCACCCATCCGGGCGCTGGCCTTCCGGGCGTGATCTCCAGCGCCGAGGTTCTGGGCAAGCTGGTGCCCGATGCCGCGACGGTGACGCAATGACAGGCGCCGCCGCGCCGCGGCCCACCGGCCCGCTGGGCGTGCCGACGCTGGCGCCGTCGGCTGCTCCGGCAGCGCGCCCCCGCACCATCGCGCCCGAAGATCTGGCCTACTGCGCCGACGCGATCCGCCACGGGTCGCTGTCGTTCCATGCGGCATCGCGGCTATTGCCGCATTCGGTGCGCGACCCGGCGCTGGCTCTTTATGCCTTCTGTCGTCTGGCGGATGACGCCGTCGACCTTCAGGACGAGAAGGCGGCGGCGGTGCTGTCGCTGCGCGACCGGCTGGACGCCGTCTATGTCGGCCGTCCGCGCAACGCCGCGCCCGACCGGGCCTTCGCCGCGATGGTGGAGGCACATGACATGCCCCGCGCGCTGCCCGAGGCGCTGCTGGAAGGGCTGGCCTGGGACGCGATGGACCGGCGCTATGCCAACATCTCGGAATTGCGGGCCTATTCTGCGCGCGTCGCCTCGGCGGTGGGGGCGATGATGTGCGTGCTGATGGGGGTGCGCGATGCGCAGGCGCTGGCTCGGGCCTGCGATCTCGGCGTTGCGATGCAACTGACCAACATCGCGCGTGACGTGGGCGAAGATGCCCGCGAAGGGCGTCTCTACTTGCCGACCGACTGGCTGGAGGAGGCCGGGATCGACCCGGCGCGCTTTCTTGCCGACCCGCTTCCCAGCCGGGCGATCCGGTCTATGGTGGGCCGCCTCGTGCGCGAGGCCGACACGCTTTATGCACGCTCCGAAGCGGGGGTGGCCGCGCTGCCGCTGGCCTGCCGACCCGGCATCTTCGCGGCGCGCTACATCTACGCGGGCATCGCGGGACGGGTGCGGCGCGCGGGGCACGACAGTATCGGCAGCCGCGCGCGGACGGGCACCGCTGCCAAACTGGGCTGGCTGGCTCTGTCCGCGGGCCGTGCGGCGGGCACGTTGGTGATGCCCCGCTCACCCCTGCTTTACGCCCGCCCGCTGCCCGAGGTCGCATTCCTTGTGGAAGCCGCCGCGGGCAAGGCGCCCGCACAGAGCGGCCGCGCCGAGGCGCTTGTCGCACTCTTTGCGCAGCTCGAACGGCGCGACCGGCGCCGCGACACCTTGAATGACGGGCGCCAGTGGGCTAGCTGACCCTTATGGTTTACGTGCTGTTCTTCGTATTTCTGGCCGCCTGCGTCGCGGCCGGGTCCACCGGTGGGCTGTTCCCGCCGGGAAAATGGTACGAAGCATTGAACAAACCGCGCTGGACGCCGCCGGACTGGGTGTTTCCCGTTGCCTGGGGCGTCCTTTATCTTTGCATCGCCGCCGCCGCCGCGCGTGTTGCCATGCTGCCCGGTGCGGGGCTCGCGATGGCGTTCTGGGCGCTTCAGGTTGCGCTCAACGGGTTGTGGACGCCGGTTTTCTTCGGGCTCAAGCGCATACGCCTTGGCCTCGTGGTCGTCTGCACGCTCTGGGCGGTTGTCGCGGCGACAATGGTGCTGCTGTATATCCAGGACCCGTTCGCGGGACTGCTGTTCGTGCCCTACCTTCTGTGGGTCACGATCGCCAGCGCCCTGAATTTCGCTGTCATGCGCCTCAACCCGCGCGAGGCCGCAGGCCCAGCGGCGGCCTGACCGGGATCGGTCGGTCCTTCAGCGATCGAAGGACCACCCGGCGCGGCGCGGCACCCGTACAGCCAGCATCGGCTTGAGCAACGGCGAACGGAAGCGGCGCAGGTCCAGCGCCTCGTGCACGCCCACGGTCCGCTGCCCATCAATCTGCGTTTCCACCATCGACCGGCTATAGAACGGCGCCTCCAGCATGGCCTTGACCTGCCGGGGCCGGAAGCCCGGATCGGCCCGTGTTTCGCGCCGCACGGCCCACATGCTGCGGCGCATCGGGGTCAGTGGAGGCGGCGCCGGATCGATGGCGGCTTGGCCATTCGCGTCGAAACGGATCGCGGTGGCCAGCGTGCTACCGTCCAGCCGCGTGGCATCGTAGAAGCAGGTCGCCCCTTTCCCGGAAGGATAGCGGCCCCAGGTCCAGAAGCTGAAATCCTCCTCAAGCGCGCGGGTTCCGAAATTGGCATCGAAATAGCCGTGTCCGGACCATTGCCAGCCCGGCGCATGCAGGTCGACCGTGATGTCGGAACTGGGGGCGAAGGGCCGCCAGACATGGGCGCCGTCCGGGGTCAGTGGCAGTTCCACGCCGGTTACAGCGCGCGGCGTCACGGTGATGGATCCGCGCACCCGGCTGATGACCGGCGGGGCTGATACTTCGTCGATGTCGATGCGCAGGCGCGCGCCGTCCCAGTGCAGGGCGCTTGGCCCGACGGTGAAACTGTTCTCGGTCTGGTGCAGCGCGGCGCGGCCCCTGTCGGTCATCGTGAACCGCCCGCCCGGTCCGTACGTCGCCACGTTGATGCAGACGTGGTTGTCCGGCGACCTTCGCCCCGACCAGCGATACCATGGCGAAAAGACTGACCCGATGAAGGCGATGACCGAAACCGCGCGGCTGCCGCAGTCGCTTATCCCGTCGATGTACCACCAGGCGTAACCGTTGGCCGGGACGTCGAGGTCGAAGCGAGGTCCGTCAAGATCGCCGCGGCCGCGTGCCGCGCGGAGAGAGTCGCCATCGGCACGCCCGCCCCCGGGTGTGTCCCGCCCCCCGCCAGGTACAGACCCGGCACCGCGCTGCGCGCCACCGGACGCTGGAACGCCGCCATCAGCCCATGCGGGCTCTGCCCGTAGAGGGATCCGGCCGAGCCCGGGAACAGCGCCTCGAAGTCGGTCGGCGTGGTCAGCGCGCTTTTGTCTGGCACCGGCGTCAGGTTCAGTCCGAACCGGCCCAGCGTCTCGAAACACTGTGTTGGACATGGGGCGGTCTCCTGTTCGGGGGCGTCCGCATAGGGCAGCGGCGGCGCGTTCATGATGATTTCGAATCGTTCCAGCCCGGCGGGCGGGGTCTCCTGCCCGCGATCCTCCGCGCACAGGTAGATGGTCGGGTCGCGGGGGAACCGCCCGGCGCGCAGATCGTCGAATTCGGCCCGAGGATCTGCGCAGAAGAAGACGTTGTGATGCACCAGCGGCAACCCCTGGGCGTTCGCGGCAAAGGCGTAGACCCGCGCGGAAAGGCTGCGCTCCGCGCGGGCGGTTTCGGGCGCGGCGGAAGCGATGGGCTGTCCCAGCAGGCCGAGGCTCAGCGCGCGTGGATCGCCGTTGAACAGCACCGCCCGCCCGGCGAGGCGCGTGCCGTCCGCCAGCCTCACGCCGCTCGCGCGCCCGCCACCGGTTTCCACCTCGGTCACCTCGGCGTCATAGCGGAATTGCACACCTCGCGCGGCGGCGAGATCGGCGATGGCGCGCGCGAGCGCGTGCATGCCGCCTGTCACAGTCCAGACGCCGGCGGCCTCGGCCTGCCACACCAGTGCGAGGATGCCGGGAGACTGGTAGGGCGAGCCGCCCACATAGGTGGCGTAACGTCCGAAGAGTTGCGCAAGACGCGGGTCGGAAAAGGCCTTCGCAAGAACCTGCGCCAACGAGGAATTGGGCGCCATGAGCGGGATCAGGGCGGGCTGCGCCATCACTTTGCGGGTCAGCGTGGCGACGCTGGGCTGCGCGGTGCGCATCATCGGTGCATCGAAGGCCGCGAACAGCCGGGCCGCCCGCTGCGAGAAGCGCCGGAATTCCTTTTCGGCGCGGGGGCCCGCGAAGCCCCGGACCGCGGCGGCGCTGGCCTCGGGGTCGGCATGCAGGTCCAGTGTGGCGCCGTCCGGCCACCAATGCCGCGCGAGGATCTCCTGCCGCCGCAGCGTCACGTGATCGTCAAGCCGTGCTCCCGACGCTTCAAAAAGATCGTCGAAGACGTGGCGCATGGTCAGCACCGTTGGCCCGGCATCGACCGGCCCGGCATCGCTGGGCAGGGTGCGCATCTTGCCGCCCGGACCCGCCGCCCGTTCGAGTACCGTGACGGGCAGGCCCGCCGCGGACAGGCGCAGCGCCGCGGCAAGGCCGCCGATACCGGCGCCAACGATCAGTACCGGTGCCCCGGGCATGGCTCTGCTGCTCTGGTTCATGAAGCTTCTCCCTGTTGGGAATTGTTGACTCAACGCCACCAAGTGTCCACTGTAATTTACACACCGACTGTACCGAATATCTGACAGAGCAGGAACTGACATGGATCTCGACACCCGCATCGACCGCGCCGTCACCAGGTCCGTTGCCCTCGGGCGAGGCGGGGCCGCACCGCAGAAGCTGTCTTCGGCGCTGACCTATGCGACGACGCCGGGCGGCGCCCGTATCAGGCCGACGATCCTGATGTCCGTGGCGCTGGCCTGCGGCGACGACCAACCCGAGGTGTCGGAGGCCGCCGCGGCCGCGCTGGAGTTGATTCACTGCGCCAGCCTGGTGCATGACGACCTGCCATGTTTCGACGATGCGGACCTGCGCCGGGGCAAGCCCAGCGTGCACCGCGCCTATTCCGAACCACTGGCGGTACTGACGGGCGACAGCCTGATCGTACTGGCCTTCGAAGTGCTGGGGCGTGCCGCCGCGGTAGATCCGTCCCGTGCCGCGGCGCTGGTTCTGACACTGGCGCAGCGCACCGGCATGCCGGGCGGGATCTGCGCCGGGCAGGGTTGGGAAAGTGAGCAGGAGGTCGATCTTGCTGCTTATCACCGCTCCAAGACCGGCGCGCTTTTCATCGCGGCGACTCGCATGGGCGCCATTGCGGCCGGGCACGAGGATCCGGACGCCTGGGAAGATCTTGGCGCCTGCATCGGCGAGGCGTTCCAGGTCGCCGACGATCTGAGGGACGCGCTTTATGACGCCGAGACACTGGGCAAGCCTGCTGGACAGGACGAACTGCACGCGCGCCCCAGCGCGGTGGCGGAATTCGGGGTGGACGGTGCGATCCGGCGGCTGAAGGACATTCTTGGCGGGGCGATCTCGTCGATCCCGGCCTGTCCGGGTGAAGCCGCCCTTGCGCGCATGGTGCGGATGCAGGCCGAACGCCTGACACCCGTTGCCCCTGCGCACAGCCGCAGCTGAACCGGTGTCCGACGTTGCCCATGACGGGCCTGGCCGGGCGGCGCCCGCGCACCCCTTGACCGATCCGGGCCCGCGCGGATCGCGCGATGTGACGAACGGTGCGCTGCGCCTGTTCCGGCCGGGCTGGACGCTGCGGCTGATCGCGCGTCCCGGCTTCCAGGCCTTCGCGGCCCGCGTGCCCGGTCTTCGGGGTATCGCCCGGCGCGAGGGGCAGGAACTGTTCGACCTTGTGTCCGGGTTCGTGCGCGCGCAGGTGCTGATGGCGCTGGTGCAACTCGACATTCCGGCCCGGTTGCTGGACGGGCCGCGCGCGCCCGGCGATCTGGCGCCTGCTGCCGGTCTTGGCGACGACAGAATGGCGTTGCTGTTGCAGGCTGGGGCGGGGATCGGCCTGCTGAAGCGGCGGCGCGACGGGCGCTTCGCCTTGGCCCGAAAAGGGGCCGCGCTGCTGGGAGTGCCGGGCCTGTCCGCGATGATCCGGCATCACGACGTATTCTACCGTGACCTGGCCGATCCCGTGGCGCTGCTGCGCGGCGAGACCGACACCGAACTGGCGCATTTCTGGCCCTACGTGTTCGGTGCGAGGGGCGCCGTACCCGACAGGGTGACGCAACTTTACTCCGACTTGATGGCCGACAGCCAGGGGCTCGTGGCGCAGGACACGCTTGCGCAGGTGCGACTCGGCAGCGTCCGGCGCCTGCTGGATGTCGGGGGAGGGTCGGGCGCCTTCGTGGCGGCGGTCTGCGCCGCGCATCCGGCGCTCCGCGCGACGGTGTTCGACCTGCCTGCGGTGATGCCGTCCGCCCGCGCGCGGCTGCGCGATGCAGGGCTGGAGAATCGGGTGGACCTGCACGCCGGATCGTTCCGGGACGACCCGCTGCCGCGCGGCGCCGACGCGATCAGCCTTGTGCGCGTGCTTTACGACCATTCCGACGAGACGGTGAGTGCGCTTCTCGCGGCGGTGTTTGACGCGCTGCCGCCCGGCGGACGGCTGCTGATCTCTGAGCCGATGGGCGGTGGGGCGCGGCCCGATCCGTCGGGCGATGTGTATTTCGCGTTCTACACGCTGGCGATGCGCACCGGTCGTGCGCGATCCGCCGAACGAATCGCGCAGTTGTGCCGCGATGCGGGCTTCGAAGGGCTGCGCTGCCCGCGTCCGGCCCGCCCTTATGTCACCTCGGTTGTGGAGGCGTTCAAACCTGGCGCGAAGTTTCGCGAGTCAAGTGTCAAATAAAATTGACACCGCAGACTGTAAGGCTAGACTGACACATAGCACCGGAGTCTCGCCACGCATGGCGGCGGGACGGCGCGGAGGGGGAGGACCAGACATGCACACGACCGCAGTTCTTCTGACTGGCCCGCGCGATCTGGACCTGCACGACGTCGCCCTTAAGGCGCCTGGCGCTGGCGACATCGTGGTGGACATCCGCTATTCAGGCATTTCCACCGGCACCGAAAAACTGTTCTGGTCCGGGCAGATGCCGCCGTTTCCCGGCATGGGCTACCCGCTGGTGCCGGGTTACGAGGCCGCAGGCGAAGTGGTCGAGGCCGCGCCGGGCTGCGGCTTCCGGCCCGGTGATCACGTCTTCGTTCCGGGCGCAAATTGCTATGATGGCGCGTTCGGCCTGTTCGGCGGCGCGGCGCGCCGCATCGTGACGGCCGCCGACCGGGTGACGCGCGTCGATTCGGCGCTGGGGCCGGAAGGCGCGCTGCTGGCGCTGGCGGCGACGGCGCGGCACGCGCTGGCCGGGTTGGGCCGCGCAGTGCCGGACCTGATCGTCGGCCACGGCACGCTGGGCCGCCTTCTGGCGCGACTCACCCTGGCATCCGGCGCACCCGCGCCAACCGTCTGGGAGATCGACCCGGACCGCCGCGGCGGGGCCGATGGCTACGACGTGATCGACCCTGCGGACGATCCGCGCCGCGACTACCGCGCGATCTTTGACGCATCTGGCAATGGCGCGCTGCTGAACGACCTCGTCGGGCGCCTGTCGCGCGGCGGCGAGATCGTTCTGGCCGGATTCTACACCGATCCGCTCAGCTTCGCATTTCCGCCTGCCTTCATGAAGGAGGCGCGCTTTCGCATCGCGGCCGAATGGACGCGGGACGACCTGCACGTGACCCGTGCGCTGATCGAGGCCGGGGCGCTGTCGCTGTCCGGTCTAATCACCCACCAACGCCCGGCAGCCGACGCGGCGGGGGCCTACCGGACGGCTTTCACCGACCCCGCCTGCCTGAAGATGATCCTGGACTGGAGTGCCACCGCATGAGCCTCGACGACATCCCGAACCTGAAGGATTTCGACGCACGCCTCAAGGACGAGGCGGCGCAGGAGCCGACACTTGAAGTGCCGCAGTCAGAACCGACCAAGCACACACAGATCATCGCGATCTACGGCAAGGGTGGCATCGGCAAGTCGTTCACGCTGGCAAACCTGTCCTGCATGATGGCCGAGCAGGGCAAGCGCGTGCTGCTGATCGGGTGCGATCCGAAGTCCGACACCACGTCGCTGCTATTCGGCGGAAAGGCTTGCCCTACGATCATCGAAACCTCCACCCGCAAGAAACTGGCGGGCGAGGAGGTGGCGATCGGCGATGTGTGCTTCAAGCGCAACGGCGTCTTCGCGATGGAACTGGGCGGTCCGGAGGTCGGTCGCGGATGCGGCGGGCGCGGCATCATCCACGGGTTCGAGCTTCTTGAGAAGCTGGGCTTCCACGACTGGGACTTCGACTATGTCCTGCTGGATTTCCTGGGCGACGTGGTGTGCGGCGGCTTCGGCCTGCCCATCGCGCGGGACATGGCGCAGAAGGTGATCCTGGTCGCCTCCAACGACCTCCAGTCGCTCTACGTGGCCAACAACGTCTGCTCGGCCGTGCAGTATTTCCGCAAGATGGGTGGCAATGTCGGCGTCGCCGGGTTGGTCATCAACAAGGATGACGGCACGGGCGAGGCCGCGGCTTTCGCGAAATCGGTGGATATTCCGGTTCTGGCCGCGATCCCGGCCGATGACGACCTGCGCAAGAAATCCGCCAACTACCAGATCGTCGGCACGGCTGCGGGACCTTGGGGCGGGCTTTTCGCGGAACTGGCCGATGCCGTGGCGCTGGCGCCGCCGGGCCATCCCAACCCGCTGGACCAGGACGGCCTCCTGGCGCTGTTCGACAGCAAGGACACTGGCGGCGACGTAGTGCTGGAACCTGCCACCGATGCGGACATGCGCGGCAAGAAAAGCGCACCGCGCGAGAGCCTCGAAGTGGTGTATGACGATGTTTGACCTCGATCAGATGGCACGCTGGGACGAGGGGCTGGAGCGGCTCGCGCAGGGCGACGGCCGGAGCGACACCTGTTCCTCGCAGCACCGCGCGGCATCGCGCCCGCAGCAGCCCGCCCGGGAGCGGGAGGTCGCGGCATGAGCGACGAAACCCTTTATGACATGGCCGCCAAGGCCCACGTGCTGGAAGGCGACACCGTGCCCGAAGGGGCCGTGACGCCTGACGGGATGGGCTGCCACGCGCCAGGCGAGGCGCTGCAGGCGCAGGCCCGTGCCGCGGGTATGGGCGAGATCCTCGACCAGTATGCTGCGGATTATCCGAAAGGGCCGCATGATCAGCCGCAAAGCATGTGCCCGGCCTTCGGCTCCTTGCGCGTCGGGCTTCGGATGCGCCGGGTCGGCACGATGCTGTCGGGCTCGGCCTGCTGCGTCTACGGGCTGACCTTCGTGAGCCATTTTTATGGTGCCCGGCGGTCGGTCGGCTATGTGCCCTTCAACTCCGAAAGCCTCGTCACCGGCAAGCTGTTCGAGGATATCCGCGACGCGGTGCACGAGATGGCCGACCCGGACCGCTATGACGCGATCGTGGTGACGAACCTTTGCGTCCCGACCGCGTCGGGTGTGCCGCTGCGGCTCTTGCCGACCGAGATCAACGGTGTCCGGATCGTGGGCATCGACGTGCCCGGTTTTGGCGTGCCGACCCATGCGGAAGCCAAGGATATCCTTGCCGGCGCCATGCTCAACTACGCCCGCGCCGAGGCCGAGGCAGGCCCGGTGCCGCGCCCCGAGGCGGGCACAGCCGACCGGCCGGCCGTCGCGCTGATGGGAGAGATGTTCCCGGCCGACCCGATGATGATCGGCGCGATGCTGGCTCCGATGGGGCTTGCTGCCGGTCCGGTCGTGCCCTGCCGCGAATGGCGCGAGCTTTATGCCGCGCTCGACTGCGGGGTCGCGGCGGCGATCCACCCGTTCTACACGGCGTCCGTTCGGGAGTTCCAGGCGGCTGGCCGGACGGTCGTTGGCTCTGCTCCCGTGGGCCATGACGGCACTGCCGACTGGCTTGCGGCGATCGGCGCGGCCTACGGGGTCGCACCTTCGCAGGTGTCGGCGGCGCAGAACGCCTTTTTGCCTGCGATCAAGGGTGCGCTGGCCGCTACGCCGGTCGATGCGACGATCACGCTGTCAGGCTATGAAGGGTCCGAGTTGCTTGTCGCGCGGCTGCTGATCGAAAGCGGCGCACGAGTGCCCTATGTCGGCACCGCCTGCCCGAAAACACCCTGGTCGAAGGCCGATGCCGAGTGGCTCGCTGCGAAGGGCGTGACGGTGAAGTACCGCGCAAGCCTCGAGGACGATCTGGCAGCGATGGAGGCGGTGAAACCCGACCTTGCCATCGGCACCACGCCGGTCGTCCAGAAGGCGAAAGAGGCGGGGATTCCTTCGCTCTACTTCACCAACCTGATCTCTGCGCGGCCGCTTATGGGGCCCGCCGGGGCGGGTAGCCTTCAGGCTGTGGTCAATGCCGCCATCGGCAACCGCGACCGCATGGGCAAGATGCGTGGCTTCTTCGAAGGCACGGGGCAGGGCGACACCGCGGGCGTCTGGGAAGCCGCGCCGAACCTGCGGCCTGATTTCCGCGAATTGCACCAGAAGAAGCTCGACAAGCAGGCCCGTGCCGCAAAAGCGCAGGAGATGATCTGATGGTCCTCTGCCTGGCATACCACGACACGACGTTCCGCTGCGCTGGAACCCCGGCCCTTGCCGTTGCCGATAAGTCAAGCGCGGGAAAGGGGGCGTCATGCTGATCCAGGACCATGATCGCGCTGGGGGCTACTGGGGCGCCGTTTATGCCTTCACCGCAGTCAAAGGCCTGCAAGTGGTGATCGACGGCCCGGTCGGTTGCGAGAACCTGCCTGTGACATCTGTTCTGCACTACACCGACGGGCTGCCGCCCCACGAATTGCCCATCGTCGTCACCGGCCTTGGTGAGGGCGAGATGGGATCGGGCACCGAGGAAGCGATGAAGCGTGCCTGGGAAACGCTCGACCCGGCGCTGCCGTCCGTCGTCGTCACCGGCTCCATCGCCGAGATGATCGGCGGGGGCGTGACGCCGCAGGGCACATCGATCCAGCGGTTTCTGCCGCGCACCATCGACGAGGACCAGTGGCAGAGCGCCGACCGCGCGATGACCTGGATCTTCACCGAGTTCGGGATGACCAAGGGACGGATGCCGAAAGAGGCCAAGCGCGAGGAAGGTGCAGCGCCCCGCGTGAACATTCTCGGGCCGATGTACGGCACGTTCAACATGCCGTCGGACCTGGCCGAGATCCGGCGCCTCGTCGAAGGCATCGGCGCAGAGGTCAACATGGTCATGCCGCTGGGCAGCCATCTGGCCGAGATGCGCAACCTCGTGAACGCCGACGTGAACATCTGCATGTATCGCGAGTTCGGGCGCGGGCTGGCCGAGGTGCTGGGCAAGCCTTATCTGCAGGCGCCCATCGGAGTGGAAAGCACGACGCTGTTCCTGCGCAAGCTGGGCGATCTTCTGGGCCTCGACCCCGAACCCTTCATCGAACGCGAGAAGCATTCGACGCTGAAGCCGGTTTGGGATCTGTGGAGGTCGGTCACGCAGGACTTCTTCGCCACGGCAAGTTTCGCCGTGGTCGCCAACGAGACTTATGCCCGTGGCATCCGGCATTACCTGGAAAGCGATCTGGGTTTTCCCTGCGCCTTCGCGGTCGCGCGCTGCGCCGGGAAGAAGACCAACAACGAAGAAGTGCGGGCCATGCTGCACCAGAAGCGGCCGCTCGTCGTACTCGGGTCGATCAACGAGAAGATGTATCTGGCCGAGATGAAATCCGGCCATGGGCCGAGCCCGTCGTTCCTGCCCGCGTCCTTCCCCGGTGCCGCCATCCGGCGCGCTACGGGCACGCCAATAATGGGCTACGCCGGTGCGACCTACCTGCTTCAGGAGGTCTGCAACAGCCTGTTCGACGCGCTGTTCCACATCCTTCCGCTGGGCAGCGAGATGGACGCGGCCAGCGCGACCCCGACGACGCTGCGGCGCGATCTGCCCTGGGACGCCGACGCCCAGGCCGCGCTGGACCGGATCGTCGCCGAACATCCGGTCCTGACGCGGATTTCCGCCGCCAAGACCCTGCGCGACGCCGCCGAAAGCGCGGCGCTTGCCAACGGAGACGCCCGCGTGGCGCTGGAGACGGTTCAATCGCTCCAGCCTGCCGCGCGCCCTGACACACCGACCACCCCGAACGGAGGAACCCGGCCATGACGGACTTCACATCGAGCGAGGCACATCACCGCCGCCCCATGCGGCGCGGGGCCGAGTTCTACCTCTACTTCACACTGATCTTCGTGCTCGCGCTGCCGTTCTCGACGGGCAGCTGGGTGCTGGACGTGATCACGCGACGCACGCTGAACCTGCATGGTCCGCTCGCGCGCGCCTGGGCCGAGGCCGACCGCATCACGCCCCTGATTTTCTCGGTCTGACCCAAAGGTCTTGACCGGGACCAAGAGCTGCCCGCCCCGAAAGGCGGACAGAGCCCGGAGGGGACTTGCGCCCCAATGGACGACCCCGCCGCAGGGTTTGCGGCTTCAGCAAAACGATCCGGAGGAAAGTTATGGCTGACGATACCGACCTGTCCTTCACAGGTCTCACCGACGAACAGGCGCAGGAACTGCACTCTGTCTACATGAGCGGGCTCTGGCTCTTTTCGGCCGTTGCCGGCGTTGCTCATCTGGCAGTGCTGATCTGGCGTCCGTGGTTCTGAGAAAGGGTTGAACAATGGCTAAATTCTACAAGATCTGGCTCATCTTCGACCCGCGTCGCGTCTTCGTGGCACAGGGCGTGTTCCTGTTCCTGCTGGCGGCGATGATCCACCTCGTCCTGCTGTCCACCGACAGCTACAACTGGTTTGAAATCGCTGCGGAAAAGTACGAGCGCGTTCAATAACCGGTCCTCGCCGCGGGCGGGCGCAGGGCCGTCCGCCCCCGGCAAACAACACTTGGAACACGACGGCTGAGTAACCCCGAAAGGGCCGGCCGCCAAACGCGGAGACAGAAGATGGCGTTGCTCAGCTTCGAGAGAAAGTATCGCGTCCGCGGAGGGACGCTGATCGGCGGCGATCTGTTTGATTTCTGGGTGGGGCCCTTCTATGTGGGCTTCTTCGGGGTCACGACAGCCTTTTTCGCCTTGCTCGGAACCGTCCTGATTTTTTGGGGCGCTTCACAACAGGGAACCTTCAACCCCTGGCTTATCAACATCGCGCCGCCCGACCTGAGCTATGGTCTGGGCATCGCACCGCTGCTGGACGGCGGGCTTTGGCAGATCATCACGATCTGCGCGATGGGGGCCTTCTGCAGCTGGGCGCTGCGCGAGGTCGAGATCTGCCGCAAGCTGGGCATGGGGTACCACGTCCCGGTCGCCTTCAGCTTCGCGATCTTCGCCTATGCGACGCTCGTCATCTTCCGCCCGCTTCTGATGGGGGCATGGGGGCACGGCTTTCCCTACGGCATCTTCAGCCATCTCGACTGGGTCAGCAACACTGGCTACGCCTACCTGCACTTCCACTACAACCCGGCTCACATGCTGGCGGTGACCTTCTTCTTCACCACCACGCTGGCACTGGCGCTGCACGGCGCGCTGATCCTGTCGGCGGCCAACCCCGAGAAGGGCGAGGAAGCCAAGTCGCCCGACCACGAGGACACCTTCTTCCGTGACTTCATCGGGTATTCGGTCGGCACCCTGGGCATCCACCGCGTCGGGCTGCTGCTGGCGCTGAACGCGGGCTTCTGGTCGGCGGTCTGCATCATCATCTCGGGCCCGGTCTGGACCAAGGGCTGGCCGGAATGGTGGAACTGGTGGCTCACGCTGCCGATCTGGCCCTCGCAAGTAGGAATGTAAGTCATGCCTGACTATCAGAATATCTTCACGCAAGTTCAGGTGCGCGGCCCGGTCGAAATGGGCATGGCCACCGACTTCGATACCGCAAGTGAACGCGCGGGCAAGGGCGGCTTTTCCACCCTCGCCGGCTGGATCGGCAACGCGCAGCTCGGCCCGATCTACCTGGGCTGGTTCGGGCTCATCTCGCTGGTGACCGGCACTCTGTGGCTGAACATCATCGGGTTCAACATGCTGGCGCAGGTCGGCTGGTCGATCCCCGAGTTCATCCGCCAGCTGTTCTGGCTCGCGCTCGAGCCGCCAAGCCCGGAATACGGGCTGCAGATGCCGCCGCTCAACGACGGTGGCTGGTACATCATCGCGTCCTTCTTCCTGCTCATCTCGGTGATGTGCTGGTGGGCGCGCAGCTACCATCTGGCGATGCAGCACAAGATGGGCAAGCACGTCGCCTGGGCCTTCGCGTCCGCGATCTGGCTGTTCCTCGTGCTGGGCCTGTTCCGCCCGATCCTGATGGGGTCTTGGTCGGAAGCCGTGCCCTACGGGATCTTCCCGCATCTCGACTGGACCACCGCGTTCTCGATCCGCTACGGGAACCTCTACTACAACCCGTTCCACGCTCTTTCGATCGTGTTCCTCTACGGATCGGTCCTTCTGTTCGCCATGCATGGCGCGACCATCCTGGCCGTGACCCGCTACGGCGGCGACCGCGAACTCGAGCAGATCTACGACCGCGGCACAGCCTCGGAACGTGCGGCCCTGTTCTGGCGCTGGACCATGGGCTTCAACGCCACGATGGAAGGGATTCACCGCTGGGCCTGGTGGTTCGCCGTGCTGACCCCGATCACCGGCGGTATCGGGATCCTGCTGACCGGCACGGTCGTCGACAACTGGTTCATCTGGGCCCAGGAGCATCACTTCGCACCGATGTATGACGGCTCCTACGGATATGCGGACTACGGCTCTTACGAAGCCTTCATCGGACAGGAGGGGAACTGAAATGCTACCTGAGAAATGGTTCCCCGACTGGTTCGATGACTGGAACGAAAAGAACCCCAAGAACCTCTTCGGCCCTGCGATCTGGGTCGGGGTCGCCGGAAGCGCCGCCTTCGTCGCGGTGATGGCGGTGACCTGGGGCAATCCGTTCGCGCACCAGAACCTGCAGACCGGCCCACGCGGCACCGGCATGTCGGTCACCAAGTACGAAGAGGCGATCACCACGCCGGACCCGAGCATCGCCGATTATTTCGGCGAGGCTCCCTACGAGGTCGCCGAGGGCGAGCCGCTGGCACGGGACGTGTACGAGAACGTGCAGGTTCTGGGCGGCCTGACCGAAGGCAACTTCACCCGGCTGATGAACTCCATCACGTTGTGGGTGGCCCCCGATCAGGGCTGCGCCTACTGCCACGCCGGGGCGGACGAGGGCAACTATGCCGATGACGACCTCTATACCAAGGTCGTCGCGCGCAGCATGATCCAGATGACCCAGGTCATCAACGACGACTGGTACGCGCATGTGAACGCCAACGCGGAGGTGGGGGTGAACTGCTACACCTGCCATCGCGGGCAGAACGTGCCGTCCGACATCTGGTTCCGCATCGCCCCCGTGAACGAGGGCGTGGCGGGTTGGTCAGCCAACCAGAACCGGGCGACTTCGCAAAGCCAGTTCACGTCGCTTCCGTCCGACGCGCTGGAGAAGTATCTGCTCGAATACGAGTCCATCAAAGTGCACAACCTGACCGCGCACGCGAGCGAAAACCCGTCCGACCCCGGCGTCGCCACCTGGCAAAACACCGAGCGGACGTATTCGCTGATGAACTACTTCTCCAACTCGCTGGGCCGGAACTGCGTGTTCTGCCACAACTCCCGCGCCTTCTACGATCCCGCGCAGGTCACTCCGCAATGGGCGACCGCGACGCTGGGTATCGCGATGGTGCAGGAGTTGAACAACGATTGGCTCGTGCCGCTGAAGGACCTGTACCCCGAACACCGGCTTGGCCCGGTCTATGCGGATGCGCCCAAGGCGGCCTGCCGGACCTGCCACAAGGGTTATCAGAAGCCGCTGCAGGGCACGAACATGATCGCCGACTATCCCGAATTGGCGGTCATCAGCGAATAGGGCGGTGCGGCCGGTCATCGGCCGCGCCCCCTCGCCGGGTTCGGTGTTTCGTGCAGGAACGCCGGGCGCAAGGGGCGCAAGCCCCGGTTCCCTTCCTGTGGCGACAGGAACGGCGCTGCATCGGCCGAAGGGCGGATGCAGCGCCAGAGGGGCCACCCCGCACGGCCTCGGGGCCTGCGATGTTCCTTTCCCGGTCGGTCCATTCGTTTTCCACACCTCACCCGGAGTCCCGCCATGAGCCGCCCCCAGACACCGACCCTCGACCGCGTCGCCGGACCCGCCGATCTGCGGGCTCTGGGAGACGCGCAGCTTGCCGCCCTCGCCGGGGAGTTGCGATCTGAGGTGATCGACGCCGTCTCGCAGACCGGTGGGCATCTTGGCTCGTCGCTCGGGGTGGTGGAACTGACCGTTGCGCTGCACGCGGTTTTCAACACGCCGATGGACAAGCTGATCTGGGACGTGGGCCACCAGTGCTACCCGCACAAGATCCTGACCGGGCGGCGTGACCGCATCCGCACGCTGCGCAAGAAGGGCGGGCTGTCCGGCTTCACCAAGCGCAGCGAGTCGGCGTTCGACCCGTTTGGCGCGGCGCATTCCTCCACCTCGATCTCGGCGGCGCTGGGGTTCGCGGTGGGGCGCGACATGGGCAAGCCCACCGGCGATGCCATCGCGGTGATCGGCGATGGGTCGATCAGCGCGGGCATGGCCTACGAGGCACTGAACAACGCGGGTCATGACGGGCGACGCCTGTTCGTGATCCTGAACGACAACGAGATGTCCATTGCCCCGCCCGTGGGCGCAATGTCGGCCTACCTGTCGCGGCTCTATGCCAATGAACCGTTGGCCAAGATGCGCAGCCTCGCCGAAGGGTTCGAGGCCGCGCTGCCCGCGCCGATGCGCGACGGGGCGAAGCGCGCCCGTCAGATGGTGACCGGCCTGACCGGCCAGGGCACGCTGTTCGAGGAACTGGGGTTTGATTATGTCGGCCCGATCGACGGACATGACATGGGCCAGCTTCTGCCGGTGCTGCGCGCGGTGCGGGCGCGGGCGACGGGGCCGGTTCTGATCCATTGCTGCACCGTCAAGGGCAAGGGATATGCCCCGGCCGAAAGCGCGGCCGACAAGTATCACGGCGTGGCAAGCTTCGACGTGGATACGGGCGCACAGAAGAAATCCAAGCCAGCCGCGCCCAGTTATACCGGCGTATTCGGCAAGACGCTGGCCGACGAGGCTGCGCGCGACCCCGATATCGTGGCGATCACCGCTGCGATGCCGTCGGGCACGGGTCTGAACATCATGGCCGACAGGTTCCCCGCGCGGGTGTTCGACGTGGGCATCGCCGAACAGCATGGCGTGACTTTCGCCGCGGGGATGGCCGCATCGGGGCTCAAGCCGTTCTGCGCGATCTATTCGACTTTCCTGCAGCGCGCCTATGACCAGGTGGTGCATGACGTGGCGCTTCAAGGGTTGCCGGTGCGCTTCGCCATCGACCGCGCCGGGCTGGTGGGCGCCGACGGGGCGACCCATGCGGGCGCGTTCGACCTGTCCTACTTGTGCGCGCTGCCGGGCTTTACCGTCATGGCTGCCGCCGACGAGGCCGAGTTGATGCACATGGTCGCCACCGCCGTTGCCCACGACACGGGGCCGATCGCCTTCCGCTACCCGCGCGGCAACGGCACCGGGGTAGAGATGCCCGATCGCGGCACGCCGCTGGAGATTGGCAAGGGCCGTGTGCTGCGGCGCGGCACCGATGTGGCATTCCTGTCACTCGGCGCGCACCTGGCCGAAACGCTGGACGCCGCCGATCTGCTGGCTGGTGACGGGCTGGCTGCGACGGTCGCCGATGCGCGCTTCGCCAAGCCGCTGGACAAGGCGCTGCTGGCGGATCTTGCGGCCACGCACCGCGCGCTTGTCGTGGTGGAGGAAGGTGCGCAGGGGGGCTTTGGGTCGATGGTGCTGCACGAGTTGGCTGCGACCGGCGCGCTGGACGGGCAGCTTGCCGTGCGCTGCGTTCATCTTCCGGACCGCTTCATAGACCAGGCCAGCCCGGCCGAGATGTATGCCGATGCCGGCATGACCGCGCAGGACATTGCCGCAGCCGCGCGCCGGGCGCTTGGGCTGCCCGAGAACGTGGTTCGGCTGAACCGTGCCTGATCAAGTGTCGGGCGGGATCAGCCCCAGCCCGCGCAGGTAGATGCCGACACCGGTTTCCAGTAGGTCCTCGGGCGGATAGGGGGCCTGCGTGCCGGGACTGCCGCGCGCGAACAGTTCCACCACCCCGTGCGAAAGCGCCCAGATATGTGCGCTGACCATCGCCGCGGGCGGGCGCTTCGCCGGGGGAATATGCTGCGCAAGGTCCATAGCCGCGCGTTCCAGCACATTGCGGGAACGTTCCGCCACGCGGGCAAGGTCGGCGCTCGCATTCACGGACACGCCACTTTCGAACATCGCCACGTAGTGCCCCGGATACTTGCGCGCGAAGGCAAGATAGGCGCGGCCAGTCGCCTCGAATGCGGCCAGCGCGGTCGGCTTTCCGCCATCATAGGCGTATTCCATCAGGTCGGCGAAAATCTCGTAGCCCTGGCGCGCGGCCTCGGCGATCAGCGCCTCGCGCCCGTCGAAATGACGATAGACCGCAGCGGGCGTCACCCCGGCCAGCTTGGCCGCCTCGGACAGCGTGAACCCGGTCGGCCCGCGTTCGGCGATCAGTTCCAGCGCCGCCTCGACCAGCGCCTGCCGCAGGTTGCCGTGGTGATAGCCGCGCTTAGTCATCCCACAGGTCGGGGCCGCCGCAGATCTTGGGATCGGGCGTCTTGACGACATCGTCGTCTCGCCCGTCGTACGGCACGCAGGATAGCACGGTGCGGATCGCCGCCAGGCGCGCGCGGCGCTTGTCGTCGGACTTGATGATGGTCCAAGGCGCATGGTCCAGATGCGTCGCCTCGAAGGTTTCGCGGATCGCCACGGAATAGGCTGTCCAGCGGCGCAGCCCGTCCACGTCGATCTGGCTGAGTTTCCACTGCTTCAAGGGGTCGGATTCCCGGTCGAGGAAGCGCCGCAACTGTTCGGCCTGACCGACGTTCAGCCAAAGCTTCACAAGGTGGATGCCGTCCTGCACCAGCGCGCGTTCGAACCCCGGCACCTGCTGGAAGAACAGGTCGCGTTCGGCCGTAGTGCAAAAGTCGAACACCCGTTCCACCACGGACCGATTGTACCACGAACGGTCGAACAGAGCGATCTGCCCGGCGGTCGGCAGTTGCGCGATGTAGCGCTGAAAATACCATTGCCCGGCCTCGGTCGGGCTGGGCTTGGGCAGGGCGACCACGCGGGCGACGCGCGGGTTCATGTTCTCTCGGAACCGTTTGATCGTGCCGCCCTTGCCGGCCGCGTCGCGCCCTTCGAACAGCACGACGACCCGCGCCCCTGTGCGCTGCACCCAGTGCTGGAAGCGCGCCAACTCGATCTGGAGTGCGAAGAGTTCGGCCTCGTAGGCGCCTTCGTCCATCCTCTCGTCATAGGGATAGGGCGCGCGCAGTATGGTCTTGCGGTGCTTGCCGATGGCGCTGCGCACGTCTTCGGGGGCTTCGGTTTCGAAAAAGCGCGTGATCGCGCCTTCGAATGGCAATTCGGCGGGGGGGACGGACGCATCGTTCATGTTCAACAGCTAGCCGCAGCGCGGTGTCAACGCAATCCGGCACGCTCGGCCACGCGGTCCACGGCGGCGGTCACATGGTCCGGCATTGCGTGGTGCGGCATGTGCCCGACCCCGGGCAGCACCGTGAGCACCGCGTCCGGCAGAAGTGCGGACAGCGGACCGGAATGGACGTGCAGCGGCACGATCTCGTCGGCATCGCCGTGCAGAAGCTCGACCGGTATCTCAAGGCCGGGATAGTCGCCGGACATCTCCACCACATGCGGACGCAGCCCGTTGACCTGTCGGGCGTTCGCACGCAGCAGCCCGCGCCGCAAGGCCATCGGCAGTCCGAACTCGGCCGGATAGCTTTCGGGCATGGGCTGCGGCGCGAAGATCCCGGCAAGCACCTGCCGGGCATAGGGTAGCGGAACCCACGCCGTGATCGCGGGCACCACCAGCGCGCCGCCCAGCAGGCTGGAGTTGATCCGGTAGCTGGCGTTCAGCGTGCCCGGCCAGGGCATCGTCGCGCCCGCCAGCAGCACCACGCCCGCGGTATCTCCGGGCTGCTCGAGAGCCCAGGCCAGCGCCACCGATCCGCCGAAGCTGTGGCCCACCACCAGCGGGCGCGCGATGTCCAGTTGCCGCGCCGCCGCCTGCAGCAGCGCGGCCTGCTGGCGCGGCGCGTCGAACCGCCGACCCGCGGTGTCGGCCGCGTCGGTATGGCCGTGGCCGGGACGGTCGAAGGCGATCACGCGATAGCGGTCTGACAGGCGCGCGGCCAGATCGAAGGTGAAATCGCGCAGGCTGCCGCCCGCACCGTGGATCAGCACGATGTCCGGTCCGGCTCCGGTCACATGGGCATGGACCTGCACCCCGCCCACGTCCAGAATCTGCCCCAAGGGCGGGTAGGCCGCGCGCGCCGCCGCCTCGCGCTGGCCCGCGCGCCAGTAGGTGGCGGCAATCGCCAGCGCGGCCAGCACCAGAACTGCGAGCAGGAGGTTACCGGCCAATCGCATCGATCTCGAACGGGGTGTGCTGATAGATCTCGTTCAGCCAATTGCCGTAGAGCAGGTGAGCGTGGCTGCGCCAGCGGTTGCGCGGTGTGCGGGCCGGGTCGTCATCCGGATAGTAGTTGCCGGGCACGTTGATCGGCTTTCCTGCGGCCACGTCGCGGTCGTATTCCTCTTTCAGGGTGCCGCTGTCGTATTCGAAGTGGTTGAAGATATAGAGCGCGCGATGCGCCGGATCCTCCACCAGGC
This sequence comes from Meridianimarinicoccus roseus, assembly GCF_003172915.1. Lineage (GTDB taxonomy): Bacteria > Pseudomonadota > Alphaproteobacteria > Rhodobacterales > Rhodobacteraceae > Meridianimarinicoccus > Meridianimarinicoccus roseus. The sequence goes on along the minus strand of NZ_QGKU01000031.1, from coordinate 31,695 downwards.
AGGGGCCGGTCTCGTCGCTGGCCAGCAGCGTTCTAAGGCCGGGCGCCATGTCGATCTCGGACTGGCGCATTTCGGTCCAGCGGGAAACCGGAATGACGAATTCGTCCGAGAAGCCGCGCAGATAGGGCGATGTGGGGTCCATGATCTCGTGATGGAAACAGCCGAACAGCTTGTGGTTCAGCAGGTGCTTCCGCACGCCGTGGAAGTGGTGGATCATCGCCATGCCGCCCCAGCACACGCCGAAGGTGGACTGCACGTTGGTCTGTGTCCAGTCCATCACCTCTTCTAGCTCGTCCCAGTAGGTCACCGCTTCGAAGGGCAGATGCTCGATCGGGGCGCCGGTGATGATCAGCCCGTCGAACTTGCGCGCCTTGATTTCCTGGAACGGACGATAGAATGCCTCCATATGTGCAGCCGAGGTGTGCTTGGACTGATGTTCGGTCATGCGGATCAGGGTCAGGTCGATCTGCAACGGGGTCGCGCCGATCAGACGGGCAAACTGCGTCTCCGTCTGGATCTTCTTGGGCATCAGGTTGAGCAGGCCGATCTGCAGCGGCCGGATGTCCTGCGCGATCGCCTTTGTGTCCGACATGACCATGACCCCCTCGCGGGCGAGAACGTCATGGGCGGGCAGGTCGGCAGGGATCGTGATGGGCATTGGAAAGGCGGCCTCGATACGGAGAGCTTCAGATAACCCGGCGATCACCCCTTCTCAAGGCTTTGGGCCACGAGTTCGATGAACCCTTCGGCATCGGCCACCAACGCGACATCGGACGCGTCCACCGTGACGCCCCAGTGTTGCGCCATCGCGGCATAGCGCGGTTGCCGATGGTCCAGCGCTTGGGCATACGTCCAGCGCACGAAGGCGTCGGGATCGACCTCTGCCTCGGCTACGTCGTTTTCCGCAAGGTATTGAGCCCACTTGGCTTTCAGGAAGCCCGGTTCGTAGTACATCGGCTTAGGAGCGCGGTCGAAGCGGCGCACGAGTTCGGCGGTGTGGTCGGGCGTGCCGCGGATCCAGACCATGAGCGTGGTGTCGGACAGCGTCGTCAGAACCGGGTCCTCGGGATCGTTCGGGTCCACCACCTCGCAGATCGACCCGCCGCTGTCACACACGAAGCTGTGGTAATTGTAGATGTCAGCGGCACGTTCGATGAAATGCGGTGTGTCCAGCAGCGACGCGATCTCGGCGGCGCGGTGCTGTTCCTGGCGGCGGAGATATTCGGAAAACGGCAGGCCCCCGAGATCCGGGTTGCCGGGTTTGCCGAGATAGGTGGAGAGCGGCGCGAGGTTGTCGAAGGTGATGTTCGACGCGATGTATATCGAATCGCTGAGAAGCAGGTCGCGCAGGAAAGGGTTGCGCATCGCCTCGCGCTTGAAGTTGTCGACGATGTGATCGCCCATGTATCGAGTGCCGATACGATAGTCGATCGAGTAGTGAAACCACCCGCCGGACGCACGCAACATGTTGGAAACATGTGTTTTCCCAAGGCCGGACATGCCAAAGAGCAGCAGCTTGCGGTCGGTCATGCCGCGCCATTCGTCGGCGGTGGGTCGTGTCATGTCATGCCCCTGCGATCTGTTGACACCGCCCTAGCAGGACGCTGCGGGACGGCTCAAGACAAAGCGCGCGGCGGGTGCGAAAAAGCGGGCGCGCGCTGGTGCGCGGCCGCCTCGGATGTGCCACGCAGAACGGCGCAGAACAGCCGTGGCCAGCCTATATGAATCGCATATGATTCTCGTATGAAACCCGTATGAGTCCTGCCCGCGCATGCCGCGCGTCGCCGCCACGAAACTGCCCCGCCTTTGCCGCCTTGAGACCGGCGGGCAAGGGCGAGGGTGTCGCGCGGGATCAGAACGAGTAGCCGATCTTGAAGCCGAAGGCGATCGCGTCGTTGTCGGTGAAATCGGCGCGGGCCACGTCAGGCGTGCCGGTTTCGGGCTGTGCGTCGCCGAGCAGGAAGTAGCGCACGCCGGCAGAGTATTCGACGCTGCCCACGGTGTAGCTGCCGCCGACGGCGAAGGCCGTGTAGCCTTTGGTCGGCGAGAGCGGCGAGACGAGGTTGTCGCCGTCGACGATGTCGCGGACCACCGATGCACGCGCCGCGAAAGCGGGGGTGAAGCGGTGCGCCACCCCGATTTCGTAGGTATGCGCATCGTCGATGGACACAAGCTGCGCGCCGGTCGCGCGCCGGAACTGGTCAGGGTTGATCTTGAATTCCGACCAGTCGGCCCAGCGGTAGTTGGCGAAGACCAGCGTGTTCTTGGCCACACCCGACTGCAGGTTCACATTGACCGATTGCGGGGTGTCTACGCTCGTGGTGCCGCCTGTGAAGGTGGCGCTTCGTCCGCCGCTGGCGCTGAAGGATTCGGTGGTGCCGAAGTCGTGGGTTATCTTCGAGGTGTAGGTCACCGCGAGGCGCAGGGCGATTTCGGGCACCTCGTAGGCCGCACCAAGCTGGTAGCCGTAGCCCCAGTCCTCGTCGAGTTCGACCTGGTAGCCGGACACCGCGTTGCTGTTGCGAGCCCCGCCGCTCAGGGCGCTGACCTGCGCCGCGCTGAGCGGTGCGCCGGTCGGACCGAACACGGTCGGGCCGCCATAGGCCAGACCGTCGAGGCGGATCTTGCCGTCTGCCCGGTCAGCGCGCAGCCCGCCATGGACCGAGAAGTTCTCGGTCAGCTTGTAGCGGGCCAGCAGCGACAACGCGTAAGTGTCGGCCACCGCCGAGGTGCCGCCGAGGAAGCTGGTGCCCGGATTGCCGTCATAGTTGATGTCGGACCCGTAGTCCTGCTGGCCGGTGAAGGCGAGACTGAGACGGTCGTTCAAGTCGTACTTGATGCCGAAATTTACCAGCGTGAAGCTGTCGGCGACACCGTCGTATTCATAACGCCGCGGCAACGCGCTCGGCCGGTCGGTGCCGGTCACGTCGGGGATCGTGCGCGAGATGCCGATCTCGGCATAATTGCCGCTGCGGAAGATGATATCGTTGTTATTGGCGGCGCGGTCGATGCCGCCTGCCGACGCGGTGGTTGCGGCGGCCGCTGCCAGGGCTGCGATGGTTGCCGATGTCTTCATGGTGTTCTCCCCCCGGAACGTGCTGTTGTTCCTCGGTCTCGTGCTTAGGGCGGCGGGCGATTCTCCGTCAACTTGGAACGTCACGTCACCGATTCCCGTGACGCAGCGTATCGGCCGGATGCGGGGCCGGTGCGGGGTTTCGCTGCCACAGGTTAAGCAGGTTGGCCGCAAGTATAACACCGCTGCCGACGATCACGAACGGGTCGATCCCTTCAAGATAGACCAGCGCGCCGACAAGAGCGATGGCGGGCAGGCGCAGGAATTCCACCGGCACCACCAGCGTTGCGGGGGCCAGCGAGAGCGCGGTCGTGAGGCAGAAATGCGCGGCGAGCCCGGCAAGACCGATTATCACGACCAGCGGCCAGACCTGCGGCGCGGGCCAGGCGATGGCGCCGTCGTGGCCTGCCAGCGCAAGGCCCATCGCGCCCTGCATCACCGTAAGCCAGAACAGGATGCACAGAATCGGCTGGTCCGAGGTCAGCTTGCGGGTGACCAGCGACGAGCCGGCGAAGCCGATGGCGCAGGTCAGCGCCGCCAGCGTGCCGATATTCACCGGCACCATGCCGGGGCGGACCACAATCACGATGCCCGCAAAGCCCAGCAACACCGCCAGCACGCGGCGCAGGGTCAACCGTTCGCCCAGCACCAGCGGAGCGGCCAGCGCGACCCAGATCGGGTAGGAGGCTTCGAGCACGGCCACCTGCGCCAGTGGGATCACCGTCAGCGCGTAGAACCAAAGGTTCTGGCCGGTGAAGTGGAACAGGTTGCGCAGTGTGTGCAGGCCCAGTCGGTCGGTGCGGATGTCGGACCTGCGGCGCAGCGCCAGCACCAGCCCGGCCACGATCATGAGGCCAATCAACGAGCGATAGGTCATGATCTCGAACGTGTCGAGGCTGCGTCCCGCCTCGCGCCCGGCCACGGCCATCGCTGTGAAGGAACAGACCGCCCCGAGCGCCCAGAGGGCGGCGAGCAGGGGTGCGTGCGGGCGAGGGCGTAGGATTGGTGCGGGCATGGCGTCCCGGTGGCCCGCGCCGCCGCCAATGTCAATCTGCAAGCCGCGGTGTCAGAGATTGACCATCAGCGCGCGGGCCATCACTCCGAAGGCGACAAGCAGCAGCAGGGCAAAGCCGAGGAACCTGTAGAAGCCAGCCGTCATCAGCAGCGGCTTGGCGTCGAAGCATTTTCCGCAGCGTTCCCCGGACAGGCGCATCCGGTGACCGCAGGTCGGGCACGTGAACACTCGCATGGCATGGGTCCGGTGAGTCCTCTGCATGGTTGACCATGCGTTAACCACTGGTTCCTGCGCAAGCGCGGGGCCGGGCTGCGCCGCGCCCCGGGCCGGCTTTGACGGGTTGCCGGTTTATTGATCGCCGCGTGAGGGCGGCTGCATCATTCCCATTCGATCGTGCCGGGAGGCTTGCTGGTGATGTCGTAGGTCACCCGATTGATTCCCGGCACTTCGTTGATGATTCGAGTCGCCGTTTCGCCCAGGAAGTCGTGGCTGAACGGGTAGTAGTCGGCGGTCATCCCGTCCACCGAGGTCACGGCGCGCAGCGCGCAGGCGAAATCGTAGGTGCGCCCGTCGCCCATGACGCCCACCGTGCGCACCGGCAGGATCGCGACGAAAGCCTGCCAGATCTCGTCATAGAGCCCGTGCTTGCGGATCTGGTCGAGATACACGGCATCGGCGCGGCGCAGGATCTCCAGCTTTTCGCGGGTGATCTCGCCGGGGCAGCGGATGGCAAGGCCGGGGCCGGGGAAGGGGTGGCGTCCGATGAACCTGTCAGGCAGGCCAAGCTCGCGGCCCAATTCCCGCACCTCGTCCTTGAACAGCTCGCGCAGCGGTTCGACGAGCTTGAGGCCCATCTTTTCCGGCAGGCCGCCGACATTGTGGTGCGACTTTATGGTGACCGACGGGCCACCCGAGAAGCTTACCGATTCGATCACGTCGGGATAGAGCGTGCCTTGCGCGAGGAATTCGGCGCCGCCGACCTCTCCGGCATGCTTCTGGAAGACGTCGATGAAAAGGCGACCAATGGTCTTGCGCTTGCGCTCCGGGTCCGATTCGCCATCGAGCGCGGACAGGAACAACTCCGATTCGTCGGCATGGATCAGCGGGATGTTGTAGTGGTCGCGGAACATGGTGAGCACCTCGTCCGCCTCGCCCTGGCGCAGCAGGCCATGATCGACGAAGACGCAGGTGAGCTGGTCGCCGATCGCCTCGTGGATCAGGACGGCGGCGACGGAACTGTCCACCCCGCCGGACAGCCCGCAGATCACCTTGGCGTCGCCCACCTGTTCGCGGATCTTCGCGACCGCCTCGGCGCGGTAGGCGCCCATGGTCCAGTCGCCGGTGAAGCCCGCGAGCTTGACGAAGGCCGCGAAGAAGCGCTTGCCGCCGGGGGTGTGGTGCACCTCGGGGTGGAATTGCACGGCGTAAAAGTGCCGGTCCGGGTCGGCGGTGATGGCGAAGGGCGCGCCCGGCGAGGTGCCGTAGATCCGGAAGCCGGGGGCGAGGGTCTTGACGTTGTCGCCGTGGCTCATCCAGACCTGTTCGCGCCCGCCGTCGAACCAGCCGTCCAGCAGGTCGAGCGGCGTGTCGGCGGGTGTGACGAAGGCGCGGCCGAATTCCGCGGTGCCGGGGGCGCGGGCCACCTCGCCGCCGAGCTGGGTCATCATCACCTGCTGGCCGTAGCAGATACCGAGCACGGGCACGCCGAGTTCGAACACCGCCTGCGGCGCGCGGGGGGAGCCGTCGTCGAGCACGCTGGCCGGGCCGCCGGAGAGCACGATGGCCCGGGGGGCCATGGCGCGCAGCAGGGCGTCGTCCACCGCGTTGAACGGGTGGATCTCGCAATAGACGTTCAGCTCGCGCAGGCGGCGCGCGATGAGCTGGGTGACCTGGCTGCCGAAGTCGATGATCAGAAGCCGGTCGTGCCGTGTCGGGCTGGGGGAGGGGGTCTCGGACTGGGTCATGGGCAGCCTTTACGCGCGCGGCGGCTCGGGTGCAATCCGTGGCAGCCGCGAGGCGTACCGGAAGGCGTTCTCTGATCCATGACCTGACGCTGACCGGGTCCGGCCGCCTTGTCGCAATCGACCTGCGGTCGGAGCTTGGATCGGGCATGAAGGGGCGATCATCGACGTCGTTGCGGTTTACGACAGTTCCGCCGCTACGATGGGCGGTGCGCCGGACTTTGCACGCTATAGGGATCTGAGCGTGTCGGTCGTGGGTGATGTCTTAACCCGAACCGGTGCCACCCGGAACGATTTCGGCCAGTGGAGCCGATACACGCCCGGTATCCGGGCTATCCTGACGCTGGATTTCGCCACGCTGCCCAGTGGCCCGCCTCTGGCGTTCACCGCGACCGAAACATGCCGGAAGTGTCCGGCCGACTTCACCATTTCAGGCTGTTTCAAGGTATTTAGCGCCTTTCGCTGCGGCAATGGCTGCCCCAGCCCGGACGGGTCTGCCTTCGTCGCAAAATCGTCGGCCTCGGCGGTGCTGCAACGGGTCGGTCCGTCACTGCTGTCGACCGCGAGAGGCGCCTTCGCGATCGGGGCCCGGCGCAACGGCATGATGGCCTGACCACCGCTGTGCCGCCTATGGGCCCGGCAATGTCGCTTTTACCCCAAAAGTGGCGGGAACGCGCATCGCGGCCCGGTCCCGAGCCGCTATCCCCGAACGCAAGTTATGAGGCACGGCGACAGGGAGCTGGCAAATGGCGGCGACGGACGAGGCGGTAGGCGGGCGGCGGCGCGGGCGTGCGGGGGGCGGCGGCGCGGCCCGGCGTGCGGAGCGGACGGCGGTCGTCAGCGAGACCGCGCGCGTGATCGAACGCCTTGTGCCGACCGTGGAGGTGCTGGACACCGAGGCGCTGGAGCGGATCGAGGACGCGGCCGAGCAAGTGCTGGCCGAGATCGGCGTGAATTTCGTCGACAATCCGGCCGCGCTGGCGCGCTGGCGCGACGCGGGCGCGGACGTTCAAGGCGAGCGCGTGACCTTCCCGCGCGGGCTCGTGCGCGGGTTGTGCGCCACGGCGCCGGGCCGGTTCACGCAGCACGCCCGCAACCCGGCCAAGTCGGTGGACATCGGCGGTGACCGGCTTGTGCTGGCGCCGGTCTATGGTCCGCCCTTCGTCCTCGATCTCGACGGGCACCGCCGCTACGCCACGATCGCAGATTTCCATGATTTCGTGAAACTGGGCCAGATGACGCCCTGGCTGCACCATTCCGGCGGCACGGTGTGCGAGCCGACAGACATCGCAGCGAACAAGCGGCATCTCGACATGTTGCTGGCGCACATGACGCTGTCGGACAAGCCGTTCATGGGGTCTGTCACCGAACCCGAGCGCGCGCGCCACAGCGTGGAGATGTGCGAGATCCTGTTCGGCGCGGATTTCGTGGCGCAGAACACCGTCCTGACGTCGCTGATCAACATCAACTCGCCCCTGACCTTCGACAGCACCATGATGGGTGCGCTGGAGACCTATGCCGCCGCCGGGCAGGCCTGCATCCTGTCCCCCTTCATTGTCGGAGGAGCGATGTCGCCGGTCACGGTGGCAGGCACGCTGGTGCAGGTGCTGGCTGAGGTGCAGGTCGCCATTGCCTACAGCCAGTTGATCCGCCCCGGCGCGCCGGTCATCTTCGGCGCCTTCGTGACCTCGATCGACATGAATTCGGGCGCGCCCACTTTCGGCACGCCGGAAGCGTCGCAGGTGATCTTCGGCGCGGGGCAACTGGCGCGGCGCATGGGCGTTCCGTTTCGGTCCGGGGGCGGCTTCACGGGATCGAAACTGCCCGATGCGCAGGCGGGTTATGAAAGCGCCAATTCACTGAACACCGCGTTGCTGGCCGGGGTGAACTTCATGCTGCATGCCTGCGGCTGGCTGGAGGGCGGTCTGGTCGCCTCGCCCGAGAAATTCGTGATGGATGCCGACCAGCTAGGGGCACTGCACCGGCTGGCCGCGCGGCCCGCTGTGGACGACATGACGCTGGCGATGGACGCGCTGCGCGAGGTCGGGCCGGGCGGGCATTTCCTGGGCTGCGCGCACACGCAGGCCAACTTCAAGACCGCGTTCTGGCGCAGCGGCGTGCTGGACTACCGCCCGTTCGAAACCTGGGAGGATGACGGGGCGCCGGACACGCGCCGCCTGGCCAACGCCAAGGCGCGCAAGATGCTGGCCGATTACCAGCCCCCCGCGCTGGACCCCGCGATCCGCGAGGCGCTGGAAGCCTATATCGCTAGGCGCAAGGACGAGGTGGCCGACGCCTTCGCCTGACCCGGCCCGGTGCGGTCCGCCGCGCCGCGCCCTTCACCGATCAGCGCCGCCAGCACCGTGACGTGCCGCGCTGCACTGTAGCCCGCGCCACGCAGGCGGCGGGCGTCTTCCATCTCGCCTTCCAGCATCAGCAGTTTCAGCACCGCTTCGGCCGGTCCGGCCGGAGCGCTGCCTTTCAGCAGGCGCCGCAGCACCGGCCCGCCGGGCTGGTAGCCTTCGGCCGCATGGCGCGCGGCGCTGACCAGAAGCGCCGGGCGCTGGAGGGATTTCAGCAGGGTGATCGGATCGTTCATGGCAGTCTCCTGGGCACGATATGGCCCGAGACTGATGCTCAACCTATGGGTGTTGCATGTTCGACGATCAAGCGGTCGGAGCTCTCACCAAGATTTAGGCATTATAAACAATGCTTAAGAAAGCGACCAATTTTAATAAACCTGAAATAACAGATGATTCAGGTTTTTGTAATGCACTCCGGTGGGATCGCCGCGGACCGGAGGTGAGAGAGTTGGGGAGACAGACGAGTGACGAAACTGGCTATGGTGTCATCTGGAACGGCCCCGGAGCGTGTCTGCCAGCCGGTCCGCCCGTCGGCCCGACGCCCGGACTGGGTGCCGGAAGCCGCGGTGCATTACCTGCACCATACCGAGTTGGGCAGGTCGATCCGCGAGATCGCGCGCGAGACCGGCTATCATGCATCCACCGTCCTGCGCCGGGTCCGGCGCTGCGAGAACAGGCGCGACGATCCGCTGGTCGACGGCGCCTTCGATCGCCTCAGTGTGCTTGGCGCGACCCGCGCCCCGAACCATGACGACATCAAGGAGAGCCGTAAGATGACCGCCACCATTCAGGCCCGGTTCAGCGCCGACCAGACCAACGACCTTTCCGAAGCCGCTTTGCGGGTCCTGCGCAGGCTGGCCGAGACCGGGGCGGTTCTGGCCGTTGCCAAGGAGATGGAGAAAGCAGTGGTCGTGCGCGATCTGCCCGGCGGCAAAAGCGCGCAGACCACCGTCGTGCACCGCGAGGTCGCCGAGGTGATGGCGCTGAACGAATGGATCGCCGCGCGCGGCCGCGGGGAGAGCGGCGGCGAAGCGTCGGGCCGGGTGGCGCGCTATGTCATCACCGGGCTGGGGCGCGCGGCGCTGAAGCGCATGCTGGAGCGGCAGACCGGCGGCGCGGCCGGAGCCGAGGCCGACGGGTTGGCCGAGGCGGGCCAGCCTTATGCCGCGCAGCACCGCGAATGGGACGATCGCCGGGGCCGGGATGCCGGGGGCGCGCGCAAGGCACGTTACAATATCGCGGAGTCGCCTTTGAGTGCTCTCGCGCGGCGGCGCGACAAGGACGGCAAGCTGTTCCTGTCGGATGACCTCGTGGCTGCGGGCGAGCGTTTGCGCGAGGATTTCGAGTTGTCCCAGATGGGCCCGCGCGTGGCGCAGAACTGGGACAGCTTCCTGACCGGTCCGCAAAAGGGCGGTGGCGGGCGCCGCGAGGCCGGGTCGAACTCTGCCCAAGCCGCGCGGGACCGGGTGCAGGCGGCGCTCGCGGACCTGGGGCCGGGCCTGGGCGATGTGGCGCTGCGCTGCTGCTGCTTCCTCGAGGGGATCGAGAGCACGGAGAAAACGATGGGCTGGTCGGCTCGGTCGGGCAAGGTGGTGCTGCGGATCGCGTTGCAGCGGCTCAAGCGACATTACGAGCAGACCGGCGGGCGCCACATGTCGATGATCGGCTGAACGCGCGCGGCTTCAGCGGCGCGCGGTGCGGCTGCCGTCGGCACCGACCACGGTGATCTGGCGCAGCCCGGCAAGGCTGGTGCCGCCGATGAACACCGCCGCCGTGACCTGCCGTGTGGCGGCGGGCCCGCCCGAGGTGGCGACGGGCGCGCCGTCCGCATCCACCGGCGGGCGGGCATGGAAGGTGTAGCGCCGCGCAGTGTCGGGAAGGTCGGCGCTGCGGTCGCGCACGAGGCCCACATCCCAATAGCCCTGGCCCGACGTCAGCCCGGTCGCGGTCAGGATCGCGCCGCCTGGCGTCGGCTCCAGCGTCACGGCGGTGACGGTGCCGACCAGCGGTCGGGTGTCCAGGGCCACAGCGGCATAGCCACCCTCGGGTTCCAGCGTGGTTGGATCGGACCGGCCGAACGGCCATCCGGAGCAGCCTGCGAGCAATGACAGCAGGGCGGCGAGAAGCAGGAGAGAGCGGGGCGCAAGCATGGTCATGGCGACCGGTTAGCCCAAACGCGCTGGCTTGGGAAGGCTTGGTGATACTGGACGTGCCGGTCCGCGTGCCTTACCTCCCACCCATGTTAAGGAGACGCAGTGCATGGCAACCGAAAGCTTCGAAGAGATCGCCGAGACATTCGAATTCCTGGACGATTGGGAGGATCGCTACCGGCACGTGATCGAACTTGGCAAGGCGTTGCCGCCGCTGGAGGACGCGTTCCGCGTGCCAGCCACCAAGGTCGACGGCTGCGCAAGCCAGGTATGGATCCTGCCGCAGATCGACGGCAGCGGGCCGCAGGCGCGGTTCGATTTCCGGGGCGAGAGCGATGCGATGATCGTGCGCGGGCTGATCGCGGTGCTGCATGCCCTGTATGGCGGGCTGCGCGCGGACGAGGTGCTGCGCGTGGACGCGGCGGCCGAACTGGCGCGGCTGGGCCTCAACGATCACCTGTCTGCGCAGCGATCGAACGGGGTGCGCGCGATGGTCGAACGTATCCGCAAGCTGGCGGGGGAGACGGCGGCGGCCTAGGCGCGCTCCAGCCAGCGGGGCAGGTCGCCGTAACCGGTCCCGCGCCGCTCATGGGCCAGCCCCAGCCGCGCGGCGCACTCACGCGCCTGCGCGTCGAGCGCCGGATCGTCGGTCTGGGCGAGGTGCACGAGTTTTGTATAGTGGCCGAAATACATGTCCCGAAGTTCTGCGTGCCGGTCGAGACCTAGCGGTTCCCACACGAAGGCATCGAACTGGCGCACCAGGAAATCGGTCAGGTAGAAGGCCGTGATCTCGTCATCATGGGCGGCGAAGCGGGCGCTGCCCTCGAAGAACGCGTAGCAGTGTGGCGCATCGATCATCGTCACGCCGAGCCGGTCGCACAGCGCCTCAAGCTGCCCACCGGTGCCGCAATCGCCGTAGGCGATCACGATCCGACCGTGGTGCGGGCGCGCCGCCATCACCGCCGCCTCCACCGCTGCCGGGATGCGTTCGGGTCGATTGTGCAGTTGGGCGGGCAGGCAGGTCAGCGCGAGATGGTGCCAACCGTTGCGGTCACGGATATCGAGGATTTCCCGCGCGAGCGCGCCGCAGGCGATGACCAAGACGGTGTCCGTGCAACCGTCGGAGACAGCAAGGTCGTGAAGTCCGGCATCTGGCCGGAGCCCTGATCGCAGGGTGCGCGTCACAGTCGCCGGTAGAGCAATAGCGATGCCAGCAAGGTCGCTGGCAGCAGCGCTGCCCCCGGCACGCCGACAAGGCTGACCAGCGTCACGGTCGCCGCGGCGGCTAGAACGACGGCCCCGATCATCATCATCAGAACGTGGATGGGCATCATGTCTTTCCTGCTTGGTCCGGGCCCGGCGCGGCGGGCAGGCACCGCGGTCCAGCGCGGGTCAGACTGCGGTTGCCATGCTGTTGTGCCGCCGGGCCATGAAGGTCTTGGCGGTTTCAACCGCGACGGCGGCATCGCGGCAATAGGCGTCGGCGCCGATGGCGCGCCCGAATTCCTCGTTCAGGGGCGCACCGCCAACGAGAACGATATAGTCGTCACGGATGCCTTTTTCAGCCATCGTGTCGATCACGACCTTCATGTAGGGCATCGTCGTCGTCAGCAGGGCGGACATGCCGAGGATGTCGGGCTTTTCGGATTCCAGCGCGTCAAGATACTTCTCGACTGCGTTGTTGATGCCGATGTCCACCACCTCGAAGCCCGCGCCCTCCATCATCATCGATACGAGGTTCTTGCCGATGTCGTGGATGTCGCCCTTCACGGTGCCGATCACCATCTTGCCGACGCGCGGCGCGCCCGTTTCGGCCAGCAGCGGCTTGAGAATGGCCATACCGCCCTTCATCGCGTTCGCGGCCAGCAGCACCTCGGGGACAAACAGGATCCCGTCGCGGAAATCCTTTCCGACAATGGTCATGCCGCCGACCAGCGCCTCGGTCAGGATATTGTAAGGTTCCCAGCCGCGATCTAGCAGGATGTGTACCGCTTCCTCGATCTCGTCGCGCAGGCCGTCATAGAGGTCGTCGAACATCTGCTGGACGAGTTCGTCGTCCGGCAGATCTGCGAGGATCAGGTCGTCGTCTTCGTCGTTCATGGTCACATCCCGCTTCCCTGGTCGCACTATGGCCGCAGTCTGGCCGCGATACTGGCACTGATACCGACCCCGGTTTCCCGTTTATCGGACCAATCGGGCCGTGCGGACTGTGCAGATTGCGACCCTTGTCGGGGCGGGAGCGACTTGTCAGCCGGAACTGCGGCCACGGCGCCGGGGGCGCGGTGGCGCTGCGGGTCCGTCCAGCCCGTCGGTGGCCGATGAAAAGCCGCCAAGCGCCGCGGTCACATCGTCGAGACTGGGGCGCGGACCGGGCACGTGCTTGTCCAGCGCCACACGCATGGCGCGAAGGTGATCCGGCGTCGTGCCGCAGCAGCCGCCGACTATCGTCGCACCGCTGTCCACCGCCAGCCGGGCATAAAGCGCCATTAGATCGGGCGTGCCGTCGTAGTGTATATGACCGTCCACGTATTTCGGGATACCGGCATTGCCCTTGGCGATGATGGGACGTTCAGCGCCCTGCGCGGCGAAGCCCAGAACAGTGCGCAGAAGGTCCGATGCGCCGACACCGCAATTCGCCCCGAAAGCCAGCGGCGGGTGAGGCAGCCCTTCGACCAGCGCGACCATGTCGGCGGCGGTCAGTCCCATCATCGTGCGGCCCGCCGTGTCGAAACTCATGGTGCCGCACCACGGCATGTCCGCAAGGCGTGCGGCCTCGGCGGCGGCGCGGTATTCGTCGGCGGCCGAAATCGTTTCGACCCAAAGCACGTCGACCCCTCCGGCCTTCAATCCCTCGGCCTGTTCGAGGAAAATCTCGGTCGCCTGCGCGACGGTAAGCGCGCCCATCGGGGCCATGATCTCTCCGGTCGGGCCCATGGAGCCCGCCACGATCACCGGGCGCTCTGCGGTATCGGCGACCTCGCGGCCCAGTTCGGCCGCCATGCGGGACAGATCGAAGGCGCGGTGTGCGGCATCGTGCAGTTTCAGTCGCGCGGCGTTGGAGCCGAAACTGTTGGTCAGGAACAGATCGCTTCCCGCCTCGACCGCGCCGCGGTAGAGCGCGCGGATCTTGCCGGGATGCTCTTCGTTCCAAAGCTCCGGCGCGTCGCCGGATTCAAGGCCCATGTTGAACAGGTTGGTGCCCGTGGCCCCATCGGCCAGCAGCGGGCGACCTTCGGACAGGCGGCGGGAAAGCAGGTCGGACATGGGAGAACCTTGCCAGCGGGAGCGCCGGACGTCCAGCGCGCGGCGGAATTGGGGCGGCGCCCGGCGAATCCGGGCGGCGCAGGGCGTGGCCCGGCGGTGCGTGCCGGGTGCGCGGCGGCGCTATTCGTCCGCCAGTTGGGCCTTTGCGACGGTCAGCATCTCTTCCATCTTGGCGCGGATCGTCGCCTCGTCGGCGAGCGTGCCGAGATCGCCCATCAGCTTGCGCACGACATCGTCATGGCCCGCTTCCTCGAAATCTGCCTTGATCACCTCTGCGGCATAGGCGGCGGCATCGTCGCCGGACTTGCCCAGAAGTTCCGCCGCCCAAAGTCCGGTCAGCTTGTTGCGGCGCGCGACTGCCTTGAACTGCATCTCCTCGTCATGGGCGAATTTGTTCTCGAACGCGTTCTCGCGATCCTTGAAGGTGTTCATAGCCGTACTCCTGTCAATCTCGGGCCGGTTTGGGCGCGTGTCGGTTATGGTCGCTCGGGCCCGGACGGGCAAGAGGCTTGGCGGGGCTGTTCTTGCGACACTTGTTCCGTTGCCGTATATGCGCCAAATTCCCGGTGCGCCTCCGCGCACCTTTTGCCAGAACGGAGACAACATGGCACGCCGCAAAAAAGTGTACGAAGGCAAGGCCAAGATCCTCTATGAAGGCCCGGAACCGGGTACTCTGGTTCAATATTTCAAGGACGACGCCACCGCCTTCAACGCGCAGAAGCATGACGTGATCGAAGGCAAGGGGGTGCTGAACAACCGGCTGTCCGAATTCTTCATGACGGGGTTGAACGACATCGGCGTTCCGACCCATTTCATTCGTCGCATCAACATGCGCGAGCAGCTGATCCGGCAAGTGGAGATCATCCCGCTGGAAGTCGTGGTGCGAAACCGTGCCGCAGGATCCATGAGCAAGCGGCTCGGGATCGCCGAGGGGCATGTGTTGCCGCGCCCGGTGGTGGAGTTCTACTACAAGGATGACAAGCTGGGCGACCCGCTGGTCACGGAGGAGCACATCGCCGCCTTTGGCTGGGCCAGCCAGCAGGATATGGACGACATGGTGGCGCTGGCGCTGCGGGTGAACGACTTCCTGTCGGGTGTGTTCATGGGGGTCGGCATCCGGCTGGTGGATTTCAAGATAGAGATCGGCCGGATCTGGGACAACGACTTCCACCGTCTGATCGTCGCGGACGAGATCAGCCCCGACAGTTGCCGCCTGTGGGATATCAAGACCGGCCAGAAGCTGGACAAGGACGTTTTCCGTCAGGATCTGGGCAACCTAGCCGATGCCTATACCGAACTCGCGCGGCGCCTCGGCGTGCTGCCCAAGAACGCGCAGCCGATCACCCGGCCGACGCTGATCAACTGAAAGGACCGCCGCCGATGAAAGCTGTCGTGCATGTGATGCTCAAACCCGGCGTCCTCGACCCGCAGGGAGAGGCGGTGCGCCACGCGCTTGGCGCTCTGGGCTTCGGCGGGGTCGAAGGCGTTCGGCAGGGCAAGGTGATTGAACTGGATCTGGCCGATGGCGACACGGCCGAGGCCGAGGCCCAGGTGCGCCGGATGTGCGAGAAGCTGCTCGCCAACACGGTGATCGAAAGCTACCGGATCGAGATCGCCTGATGCGCGCCGCTGTGATCGTCTTCCCCGGGTCGAACTGCGACCGCGACCTGGCTGTCGCATTTCGCGCCGCCGGGGTGGAACCCGTGATGGTCTGGCACAAGGACACGGCCCTTCCGGACGGCATCGACATCGTCGGACTGCCGGGCGGGTTTTCTTTCGGTGACTACCTGCGCTGCGGGGCCATCGCCGCGCGCTCGCCGATCTGCCGGGCGGTGGTCGCCCATGCGGAACGCGGCGGGATGGTGCTGGGCATCTGCAACGGCTTCCAGGTGCTTCTGGAGGCGGAGTTGCTGCCCGGTGCGCTGATGCGCAATGCCGGGCTGAAATTCCTGTGCAAGCCGACCGTGCTGCGCGTCGGCACCACCGACAGCCCGTTTACCGGCGGGTTCGAGAGGGGCGCGGAGGTGACCTTCCCCATCGCGCATCACGACGGCAACTATTTCGCCGATCCCGACACGCTGGCCCGTCTCGAGGGCGAGGACCGGATCGCTTTCCGCTATGCCGAAAATCCCAACGGATCGGCTGGCGATATCGCGGGTATCGTGTCGGAAAACCGCCGCGTGCTCGGGCTGATGCCGCACCCCGAACGGGCCATCGACCCGCTGCAGGGCGGCACGGATGGTGCGGTGCTGTTCGCGGCGGTGGCGGGCGCGCTGCAGGTCGCGTGACCGGTCCGGCCTGACGGGCGCGGATCGGCGCCGCACCGCCAGAGCGACGCTGCGGCATCGGCGGAGCCTTGCCGGACCGGGGTTCGCCCGCCACATTGGTCTGGCAATCGGTGCGGGTCAGGGGCACGCTGCAGAATGATCGATGCTTCGCCACAGGACGAGGACGGCTACCCCCTGCCGCGGCGGCTGCGCCAGCGGCTGACCTTCGTCGCGCTGGTGCTTGTGGCGCTGGTGGTCATCGCCGTGACGATCATCGTGCTGGGCGAACGCCGCACCGAGGCGATCCGCAACCAGGCCGAATTGCGTCTGACTCTGTTCGCCGGCAACGTCATGAGCGAATTGCGCCGCAGTTCCATCGTGCCGCAGCTTCTGGCACGCGACCCGCTGCTGTCCTCTGCGCTGGAATCGCGGGACTACTCGCAAAGCTCGCAGCGCCTGATCGAATACCGCGACGAGATCGGCGTGGCGCGGCTGATGCTTCTGGACCGCGACGGGCGGACCGTCGCTTCGTCCGACCGGGTGGATCTTGGCAAGGACCATCGCAACATGCCGTATGTCGTTGACGCACTGCGCGCCGACACGACGGTCTTCACCTCCATCTTCGGCGAATCCGGGCGCCCGCTTTTCGTCTATTCGCGCAAGCTGACCCGCGCGGGTGAATTGCTCGGCCTCATCACCGTGGAAGTGGACCTGTTCAAGTACGAACGCAGCTGGGACGGGATCAGTGAAGCGGTGATCGTGAAGGACAGCAACGATGTGGTGCTGCTGACCACCGAACCGCGCTGGCGCGGAAAGACCGAGGCCGAGGCGCTGGCACAGGAGCCGCCCAAGAACGCGCTGATCCGTGCCCTGCGCGCGCGCACGGACGTGTTCGATCCGGAGAACAGCGTGCTCGACGGGCAATCGGTGATGCGCAGCGAGGCGCGCATCCCGTTCCAGGGCTGGCGGATCATCAGTTTTTCCACCTACACGCCGGTGCGCGAGCGGGTGGCGTCGGTGGTCGCGGTGCAGGTGATGGCCTTCGCGATCCTCGCGGCGGGCCTGTTCTACCTGACCTCGCGCGCGGCCGAACGCCGGTCGCTGCGCCTGCAGCGCGAGTCGGCCGAACTGCGCAAGCTGAACCTGCTGCTCCAGCGCGAGATCGCGGAACGCCAGAAGGCCGAGAAGAACCTCGAAGTGGCTGAGCAAACCATCGCGCAGTCGTCCAAGCTGGCCGCACTCGGCGAGATGTCGGCGGCGGTCAGCCACGAACTGAACCAGCCACTGGCCGCGATGAAGACCTACCTTGCCGGCGCGCGGCTGCTGGTGCGCCGCCAGCGGAGCGAAGAGGCGATTGTCAGCTTCCAGCGGATCAACGACCTGATCGACCGGATGGCGGCAATCACGCGGCAGTTGAAGTCCTATGCCAGCAAGGGCGACGAGGCGACCCGACGGGTGGACCTGCGCGCGGCGGTGGACAGTTCGCTCGCGATGATGGAGCCGCAGTTCCGCCAGCGTGCCATTGGCCTGACCGTGAGCCGCCCCGACACGGCGGTGGACGTTCTGGGTGAACAGTTCCGGCTGGAACAGGTGATCGTGAACCTGCTGCGCAACGCGGTGGACGCCACGCGCGGGCAGCCCGATCCGCAGATCGACATCATTCTCGTTGCGGGCGATCAGGTTACCTTGTCGGTGCTCGACAATGGCAGCGGCATCGCCGATCTCGAGGCGCTGTTCGAACCGTTCTACACGACCAAGGCCGCGGGCGACGGATTGGGGCTGGGGCTGGCGATCTCCAGCAGCATCGTGGCCGAACTGGGCGGCCGCCTGACCGCGCGAAACCGGCCGGAAGGCGGCGCGGTGTTCGAAATGCGCCTGCCGCGCTTCGGCGACGACAGCATCGCGGCACAATGACATGACAACGAAGGACGAAAGCCGATGAAGGTTGCGATCGTGGACGACGAGTTGGACATGCGGCAGTCGATCAGCCAATGGCTGGTCCTGTCCGGATACGAGACCGAAACCTTCGCCAGCGCGCGCGACGCGCTCAAGGTGGTCGGGCCGGGCTATCCCGGCGTGGTTCTGTCCGACATCCGGATGCCCGAGATCGACGGGATGACCTTCCTCAAGCGGTTGATGCACCACGACAGCGCGCTGCCGGTGGTCCTGATCACCGGACATGGTGATGTGCCGATGGCGGTGGAGGCGATGCGCGTCGGCGCCTTCGACTTTCTGGAAAAGCCGTTCGATCCCGAACAGATGACCGACATCGTGCAGCGGGCCTGCAGCGCCCGAAAGCTGGCGTTGGAAAACCGCGCGCTGCGCAACGAACTGGCCAGCGGCGATGCTGCCGCGACCCGGCTGATCGGCGACAGCCCGGCAATGGTGCGCCTGCGCGAGGACATACTCGATCTGGCACAGGCCGACGCGCCCGTGCTGATCGACGGCGAGACCGGCACCGGCAAGACGCTGGTGGCACGGGCGCTGCACGCAGTGGGGGCCCGCGCGACGCGGCCGCTGGTGCAGGTGTTCTGCGGCGAGCATGACGAGGCCGGGCAGATCGCCCGCATCTTCGGCGGCGGCGAGGGCGGCGAGACCGCGACCCCCGCACTGGTCGAGGCGCGCAACGGCGTTCTGATGCTGGAGGACGTCCAGGCGCTGGCCCCGGCCGCGCAGGCGCGGCTGGTGTCCTGGCTGGACGAGGGGCCGGTGTCGGGCAGCCCGCGGATCATCTCGATCTGCGGCTCGCAGGCCCCTGCCGGGCAGGCGGCGGAGGATCTGCGCGCGGACCTCTATCACCGGTTGTCGGCGCTGCACCTGTCGTTGCCCCCGCTGCGCGAGCGCGGCGACGACATCCTGTTGCTGTTCGGCGAGTTCACGCAGAATTTTTCCGAGGAGTACGGCGCCCCCGCGCCGCATGTCAGCCCGCAGGAGGCCGCGCAGCTTTTACAGGCGCCCTGGCCGGGCAACGTGCGCCAGTTGATGAACGTGGCCGAACGCGCGGTGCTGCAAAGCCGCCGCGGTGGCGGGTCGATCACGTCGCTGCTGATTTCCGACAACGACGCGGTGGCGCTGCCGGTCACGCAGGTCACACAGGAGGGCAAACCGCTGAAGGAGTATGTCGAGGCGTTCGAGAGGATGCTGATCGACAACACGATGCGCCGCCATCAGGGGTCTGTCGCCAAGGTCATGGAAGAGCTTTGTCTGCCGCGCCGCACCCTGAACGAGAAGATGGCGAAATACGGGCTTGTACGCAGCGACTATACCTGAGCGTGTAGTCGCGCGGGGCGGCCCTGCGCGCCGTTAATTCGCAATTGCCATTGTCATTTCACCCTTGGCGGGTTTAATGACGGAACATGGCAGCACGTCTGCCCTGAAGATTTCCCTGCCGTGGGCGGGTCCGGCGACACACGGCCGCCACCTGTCCGGCAGACGAAAGACGCCCCGATGCGGGGCACGACACCCCGGATAGCCGAAAGGCACCGGATCAATCACAGGCACGGCTTCCGTGCCTTAGGATCAGACCGCGATGGAACCCGAACGGACAGTCACCGCAGCAGCACCGGCCCCAAGGCCGCTCTGCATGGCGCGGGCAGACGCCTCCGGTTTCCTCGCCGCAGCAAGACACCCCCAACCCGGCTCCGGACCCGAGAGGCCGCCGCCCCGGTTGCGCAGGTGCAAAGAGACTTCATGGCCAAGAAAATGCTTATCGATGCGACCCATGCGGAAGAAACCCGCGTGGTCGTGGTCGACGGAAACAAGGTCGAGGAATTCGACTTCGAGTCCGAGAACAAACGCCAACTTGCCGGCAACATCTACCTTGCAAAGGTAACACGGGTCGAACCGTCGCTTCAGGCGGCTTTCGTCGATTACGGCGGCAACCGGCACGGATTCCTCGCGTTCAGCGAGATCCATCCCGACTACTACCAGATCCCGGTCGCCGACCGCGAGGCGCTCATGGCCGAGGAACTGGCCTATGACCAGTCGCAGCGGGACGATGACGACGCCGATCCGGCCGAGAAATCCGCCGAGAAATCGGGGGACAAGGCGGGCGGCAAGCCGCGCCGGTCCCGCTCGCGCCGCAGTCGGTCCGATCGTGGCCGTGATGGCGAAGCCCAGACGGACGATCAGGCGGAGGATTCGACGGACGGGCAAGAGGGCGACGCGCCCGGCGTGCCCGCGCAAAGCATCCCCGGCATGGAAATGGTCGATCTGGGCGATGGCGAGGCGGAAGCTGCAACCGCCGAGGTCGAGGACATGAACGATCCCGGCGTCCAGCGCCGCCCGAATGCCGACCTCGCCGAGGTCGCCGCGCAGGAGGATGCTGCGGAGGCCCCGGCCGACGACGCAGGGGCTGCGCAAACCGCGTCCGAAGCGCCCCAGGACGCTCCTGACACGCAATCCGCCAATGCCGAGGACGCACCTGCATCTGACGCCGAAACCGCAGCCGACGACGCGCCGCAGGAAACCCCTGACGACGACGACACGCCCCCGACGACGATGGCCGCGCGCCATGACGGTCCCGATGCAGTGGTCCACGGCGATGTGGATGCGGCCGACGATGAGGACGAACGCCCCCTCGCCGCGTCCGAC
The DNA here is from genome assembly GCF_003172915.1 of Meridianimarinicoccus roseus. Taxonomy (GTDB): domain Bacteria; phylum Pseudomonadota; class Alphaproteobacteria; order Rhodobacterales; family Rhodobacteraceae; genus Meridianimarinicoccus; species Meridianimarinicoccus roseus. Next base: position 11,009 of record NZ_QGKU01000031.1, on the reverse strand, counting down.
GAGGACGACGACGAGGATGCTGACGACGCGGATGACGCCGCCGAGGACAGGATGATCGAGTCGGTCGCCGACGACGACACGCCCGAGGATATCCGCCCGCCGCGCAAGCCGCGCCCGCGCCGCTACAAGATCCAGGAGGTCATCAAGGTCCGCCAGATCATGCTGGTGCAGGTGGTCAAGGAAGAACGCGGCAACAAGGGCGCCGCGCTGACGACCTATCTTTCGCTGGCAGGCCGCTATTGCGTGCTGATGCCCAACACGGCGCGCGGCGGCGGGATCAGCCGCAAGATCACCAATGTGCAGGACCGCAAGAAGCTCAAGCAGATCGCGGCAGAGATCGACGTACCGCGTGGTGCGGGGCTGATCGTGCGCACGGCCGGCGCCAAGCGCACCAAGGCCGAGATCAAACGCGACTACGAGTATCTGCAGCGGCTTTGGGAACAGATCCGCGAGCTGACGCTGAAATCGGTCGCGCCCGCCGCGATCTATGCCGAGGGCGACCTGATCAAGCGGTCGATCCGCGATCTCTATAACCGCGACATCGACGAGGTCTTCGTGGAAGGCGAGGCGGGGTATCGCACCGCCAAGGACTTCATGAAGATGATCATGCCGTCCCACGCCAAGAACGTGAAACCCTATGCCGAAACCCAGCCGCTGTTCGCGCGCTACCAGGTGGAAAGCTACCTGTCGGAGATGTTCAATCCGACGGTTCGCCTGAAATCAGGTGGGTACATCGTGATCGGCGTGACCGAGGCGCTTGTCGCGGTGGACGTGAACTCGGGCAAGTCGACCAAGGAAGGCTCCATCGAGGAGACGGCCCTGAAGACCAACCTGGAGGCCGCCGAGGAAGTGGCCCGCCAGATGCGTTTGCGCGACCTTGCCGGGCTGATCGTGATCGACTTCATCGACATGGACGAGCGCAAGAATAACGCCGCCGTCGAGAAGCGCCTGAAAGACAAGCTGAAGACCGACCGCGCACGCATCCAGATGGGCCGCATTTCGGGCTTCGGCCTTCTTGAAATGTCCCGCCAGCGCCTGCGCCCCGGCATGATCGAGGCGACGACGAAACCGTGCCCGCATTGCCACGGCACCGGTCTGGTGCGGTCCGACGACAACCTCGCGTTGTCGATCCTGCGCGAGCTTGAGGAAGAGGGTGTGCGTAACCGGTCGGGCGAAGTGCTGGTCAAGGCGCCCATCGCGATCGCCAACTACCTAATCAACGAGAAGCGCGAACACATCGCGCGGATCGAGATGCGCTATGGCATGGCCGTGCGGGTCGAGGCAGACATGCATCTGATCAGTCCCGACTTCTCTGTAGAGAAGTTCAAGACCGCGACCCGCAAGGTCGAACAGGTCGCGCCTGTGATCTCCATCGACATGTCGCAGATGCCCGAGGAGGATCTCGAGGACATCGAGGCGGATGCCGAGGAAGCACCGGAGGCGCCGGAGGCCGAGGCGCGCAGCGATGCGCGGACCGAAACGCCGAAGGAGCCGCGCGGCGAGGACGACGATGGCAAGCCGAAGAAAAAGCGGCGTCGGCGTCGGCGTCGGCGCGGCGGCAAGGGCGATGAAGGCGGCAGCGATAGCACCGACGATACCGGCAACGACGCAACGGCAGACGGGCAGGCCAACGACCGTTCCGTCGAACCGACAGACGGGCAGGCGAACGGGCAGGACGACTCTTCTGCCGATGTAGGAAGCGGTGCGGATGAAGGCACTGCACCAGCCGACGTGGCGGGAGATGCTGTCGCCGCGGCCCCGGCGGACGATCTACCGGTTATGGATCAGGAACCTTCTGCCACCGTTGAAGCGGCAGCCGATCCCGCCCCCCAGATGGACGCCGACGCGCCTGCCGCGGTGGACGCGGTAATTCATGACGAAAGCACTGCCGCCGAACCCGAGGCCGAGTTTGGCGACCCCGACGCGCCGATCGAAAGCGACCTGCCGGAAAGCGGGGCGGCGGACGCTGCCCCGATCCCTGCCGCCGACGACGAGGGCACCGTGATCGCAGACGCCGACGAAATTCCGACCCCTGAGGCGGAAACGGTTGTGACCGAGCAGCCGGATGACGCATTGGCGGCGCAGGACGGCGGCGTTGAAGACATGGCCCAGGTGCCGGACGCCCCCGCCAAGCCGAAGAAACGCGGCTGGTGGTCGGTGGGCGGCTGACCTGCTGACGGGCCAGACCCGGCGCTATCCTTTGCGGATTACATAGCGCCGGGTCCCGCCACCGCCTTCGGTCTGCGCGACCAGCTCGTGCCCCGCTTCCTGGCAGAAATGGGGCACGTCCACGATCGCGGCGGGATCGTCCGCGACAAGGCACAGCACCTGCCCGCTGTGCAGGCCCTGCAGCCGCTTTCTGGCCCGCAGCACAGGCAGCGGGCACAGCAGCCCAACGGCATCAACTTCAAGGTCTATCTTCATGGCGTGGATATAAAACGCGCCTGTCACGATTGCCACGCGAATGTGACGAAGCGTTTCGTGACCGGGCCCGCGCGCTGGTGTAGGCGTATTCCATGTTTGGAATCGAGATCATAGACGCGGCCCTTCTTCCGGCCATGATCGTTGCGCTGGCCGCCGGAATGCTGTCGTTCCTTTCGCCGTGCGTCCTGCCCATCGTGCCGCCTTACATGGCATACATGAGCGGCATCACCGTCAACGACATGCAAAGCGGAACTGCAGGGCGGCGCGCGTTGCTGCCCGCGCTGTTCTTCGTGCTAGGCCTGTCCACGGTTTTCCTGTTCCTTGGGTTCACGGCCTCGGCCTTCGGTGCATTCTTCCTGCAGAACCAGGTGCTGTTCTCGCGTATCTCGGGCGTGGTGGTGATCGTGTTCGGGTTGCATTTCCTCGGGGTGTACCGCATCGGCTTGCTGGACCGAGAGGCGCGCCTCGATGCCGGGGATCGGGGCGGGTCTGCGCTGGGGGCTTACGTGCTGGGGCTGGCTTTCGCCTTCGGTTGGACGCCGTGCATCGGTCCGCAATTGGGCGCGATTCTCTCCATCGCCGCGTCCGAGGCGTCGATCGCGCGCGGAACCGTACTTCTGGGCATCTATGCGCTGGGGCTGGGCGTGCCCTTCCTGCTGGTGGCGGTATTCATGACCCGCTCGCTGGCCGTCATGAACCGGCTCAAGCGGCACATGGTCACCATCGAACGGGTGATGGGCGGACTGCTGCTGCTGGTCGGTGTCATGCTGCTGACCGGGGCGTTCACGCGCCTGTCGTGGTGGCTTCTGGAACAATTCCCGGCGCTGGCTTTGCTGGGCTAGGCGCGGGGCCGACTGCGCCATCATCGGGCTTCGGGTCGGCGGCAGCGCGGCGGTTCAGTCGCGGGCCGGGAAATACCGGTTCATCACGGCGGCGAGTGCCGGATCGTGTGCAAGCCCGGCGGGCAGGTCGAACCGCTTCGCCTTCCAGCCGGTCGAGGTGCCCTTGCAATGCACGAGGCGGATGTCGCGTTGCTGTGTCAGAAGGTTCTGGAATACTTCGTCCACCCGGTGCACGGCCCAGCCGAAGCTGCGCCCGAAAGCGCCGCGCGGGGCCTGGCACCACTTTTGGTTGCATCTGTCATCCGGCGTGTTGCGAAAACGGTGCGCGCCCTGCCCGACAGGGCCTTGGGTGCCCGGTGCGGGATAGACCCAGCTGCCCTGGATCGTGATCATTCCAAGCGGATGCGCGCTGGCCGCGTCGAACACGCTGGCCCCACTGCTCGAGATTGCGATCTCGTCGATGTCCACGTTCAGCACCGAGCGGGCGCTGGCCAGAGCGTCGCGCCGCGCGATGTTCAGCATCGCGGTCTGGAAGAAGCGGGGGCTGACCTCCAGTTTCTTGCTGTGATCGCTTGGTCCATAGGGATAGGGCGCGGACAGCACCCGCACCCGCGCCAGCCCCGACACCCGCGCCAGACGGTCCGCGATGTCCTGCGGCGTGTAGTCGGTCGATCCGTTGTCGAACAGCACAACGCCTTGCGCGCCATGTGCCGCAGCGTAGTAGCCCGCCCAGTCGGCAATCCAGTCCAGCCGGTTGTTCTTGTTCACGGCGACCAGCGCGTTCAGCCCGGCAAAGCCTTCGGTTTCGGCGTCACGGGCGGCCACCGACCACGTTTCGTCCTGCCACGTCAGCGTCAGCGTGCCGCGCGGGGCGGGCACCTCCACCTGTTCGCAGCGCAGCCAGCGGCGGCGGCGCAGCCTGCGTACCGGCGCGCCACCGATCCGCAGACCGTCCCGGAACGGCTTCCAGAGGTTCAGGAAACGCGGCGCCGTGAACAGGTAGCTGCCCCGTTCTGGAAGATAGACGCAATCGTAGTACAACGTCGTACGGTCATAGCTTTCGAGGTAATGCACGCTGCGCCGGTCCGCCGGGCGGACATGGTCGCGCAGCAGCGTGCCATCGGCGGGCAGGACGTGGCCGCAAAGCGGCAGGGTCCGGGCGTCGGTGTCACTCGTCATGAAGATAGGTGTCCATCATCTCGCGCAGCGCGGGATCGACCCGCACTGTCGCCGGGCTGGCGGCGGCGTGGCCGGTGGCCCAGTTCGGATTGGCCGCGCGGCAATGCACCAGCCGGAAGGCGCGGCTTTCCGGCACCAGCTTGAACGGCTCGCCGCCGACCTGGTGCACGAACCATCCCATTCGGCTGAGAACGCCGCGCGGCGTGGCGCACCATTTGCGGGTCGAAACGGCGGGCGGCACGGCGCGGGCCACATGCGCCTTCTGCGGGACGGGCATAGTGCCGGGCGGGTGCGGAAAAACGAATTCCCCGCCGATATTGACCGTGCCGTGCCATGCAGCGCAGGCGGCGTCGAACACGACGGTGTGGCCCATGGGTTGGATCAATTCGTCGATATCGGCGTTCAGAACGGCCCGCGCGCGACCAAGCGGCCCAAGCCGCGCGTGATTGAGCATCGCCGTCTGCATGAAGTTCGGCTTCACCCGCGCCGCGCCGCCGCCCAGCACCGGACCATAGGGAAACGGGACCGACACGAGGTAAGCGGCGCGCAGTCCGGCCACGGCTGATACCGCATCGGCAAGTGCGGGCATGCCGTAGGCGTCCGATCCGTTATCGTAGAAGACAAGGGTTTCGACATGCTGCGCGCGGACGTGAAAGCGCAGCCAGTCCGTGATCCAGTCCAGCGGGTTGTTGCGGCTCATGGTGACGACCGCATTCGTGCCGGCGAAGGCCGCCGTTGGCGCGCAGCGCGGGACCAGCGATCCGGGGATGCCTGCCACGCTCAGCGGCAAGGGGCCCGACCCGGCCCGGAATGTCACGATCTCACATTTTGGAAAGACCCGGCGGCGCAGGCGCCGCACGGGCTTGCCGTCCAGGCGCAAGCCCCGGCGTAGTAGCGGCCACAGGTTCAGAAGCCGCGGTGCCACAAGGGTAACGGTACCGCATGCAGGATCGTGCAGGGCATCGTAGATCAGTGTGTGGCGGTCGTATTTGGCAAGATAGTCTGCGGTGCGGTCGGCTTCGGGCACGACATGCTCACGCAGCACCGGGGCTGATGCGGGCAACCGCAGCCCCGCCAGCGCATCCAACGTGACGTTGCAGGCCATCTAGTCGTGACCCGAGACGTCGGCGGCCATGCGGTAGTGGTTCAGCACGAACACCCGTATCGCCGAAGCCAGCCCGCAATCCAGTCCGCGCTCCGCGTCGATCTGAGCGGCCAGCGCGTTGACGGCCAGCCCGCGTTCCTGCGCGATGTCGCGAAAGGCGATCCAGAACGGGTCTTCCAGCGACACGCTGGTCTGGTGGCCCTTGAGCGTAAGCGACCGTTTGCGCGGTCTTGCATCGGTCATGGCGCGCCGCCGCCGGGTGCATCGTCGTCCGGCTCCCGGCGGTGCGCGTCGAGATGTCGGCGCGCGGCCCTGGCCTGCGCGTCATCGCGGTCTTTCTCGGCCCGTGTGCGGCCGAATTTCACGGCGTTCTCATCCGCCTGCCGGGCCTTGTCGCGCCGTGCGCGCGCCTTGCGCGCACGGTTCAGATTTATCGGCTGATCGGCCAAGCGCGGGCTCCCGGATCAGGCCTTGGGGCCGATCATCTGCTCGGGGCGGACGACAGCGTCGAACGTCGCCTCGTCCACGAAGCCAAGCGCGATCGCCTCCTGCTTCAGGGTGGTGCCGTTCTTGTGCGCGGTCTTGGCGACCTTGGTGGCGTTGTCGTAGCCGATTGTCGGCGCCAGCGCCGTCACCAGCATCAGCGACTCGCGCATCAATTTCTCGATCCGCACGGTATCGGCTTTCAGACCGACCATCAGGTTGTCGGTGAAGGCCGAGGCTGCGTCGCCCAGAAGTTGCATCGACTGCAGCACGTTGTAGGCCATCATCGGTTTGTAGACGTTCAGTTCGAAATGGCCCTGACTGCCCGCGAAGCCCACGGCGGCGTCGTTCCCCATGACATGCGCGCAGACCTGGGTCAGCGCCTCGCATTGGGTGGGGTTGACCTTGCCGGGCATGATCGAGCTGCCCGGCTCGTTCTCCGGCAGGATCAGCTCGCCGAGCCCGCAGCGCGGGCCGGAGCCCAGAAGCCGGATGTCGTTGGCGATCTTGAACAGCGACGCCGCAACCGTCTTGAGCGACCCCGAGATTTCCACCATCGCGTCATGCGCCGCGAGCGCCTCGAACTTGTTGGGCGCGGTCACGAAGGGCAGGCCCGAGATGTCGGACATGTTCGCCGCGACCATTTCGGCCCAGCCCTGTTTCGTGTTCAGCCCGGTGCCGACGGCTGTGCCGCCCTGCGCCAGTTCGTGGATGTGGCAGAGCGAGGATTTCACCCGCTGGATGCCCATCGCCACCTGATGCGCATAGCCCGAAAACTCCTGCGCCAGCGTTAGGGGGGTTGCATCCTGCGTGTGCGTGCGGCCGATCTTGATGATGCCGTCGAACTCCGCAACCTTCGCCTGCAGCGCGCCGTGCAGCTTTTCCAGCCCCGGCAGCAGCACGTCGCGCGCTGTCATGGCGGTGGCGATGTGCATGGCGGTGGGGAATGTGTCGTTTGACGACTGGCCCATGTTGCAGTGGTCGTTCGGGTGTACCGGGTCCTTGCTGCCGATGGTTCCGCCGAGGATCTCGATCGCGCGGTTCGCGATCACCTCGTTGGCGTTCATGTTGGACTGCGTGCCCGATCCGGTCTGCCAGACCACAAGCGGGAAATTGTCGTCGAACTTGCCGGCCACCACTTCGGAAGCGGCCTGAACGATGGCCTTGCCGCGATTCTCGTCGAGATTTCCGAGCGTCATGTTGGCCTGCGCGCAGGCCTGCTTGATCACCCCGAGCGCGCGCACGATCGCGACGGGCTGGCGTTCCCAGCCGATCGGAAAGTTCATCAGGCTGCGCTGGGTCTGTGCGCCCCAGTACTTGTCTGCCGGAACTTCGAGCGGGCCGAAGCTGTCCGTTTCTGTGCGGGTGGCGGTCATGTGAACTGTCCTCTCAGCCATTCTTTGCCCGTTGTTTAGGGCGTGTGGGCAGCGGGGGCAATTGCGCGAAGGCCGCAGTTATTTGCGGAACTTGTCGAGGCTGACGATCTCGGCGTCCTTCTTGGGTGCGTCCGTGTCGTGTGGCACGTCCTCGGCCATCGGCGCGCCAGAAGTGTCGTCGTCGGCGAAGCCGTCGTCGTCCTCGTCGTCCTCGTCGCTGTGCTGCGTCTCGAAGCGAAGGCCGAACTCGACGGACGGATCAACGAAGGTGCGGATCGCGTCATAGGGGATGTACATCGGTTCGGCACGGTCGCCGAAGTTCAGCGTGATCGCGAAGCCCTCGTCGGTGACGGTCAGGTTCTCGAACCAGTGCTGGATGACGATGGTCATTTCCTCGGGATAGCGGTCGGAAAGCCAGTCGGCCAGTTGCACATCCGGATGCAACGTGTCGAAGGTGATGAAGAAGTGGTGATCTCCGGGCAGACCGTTGGCCGCCACCTCCTCCAGTACGTTCTGGATCAGGGTCCGCATCGCGCGGTGCATCAGGTTTCCGTAGTCGATACTGCGTGACATGCGCGGCCCCTCTCTTTGTTCCAGTCCTAGCGGATGCGGCGCGGGAATGAAAAGGGGCTTTGGCGGAACGCGCCTGTCAAACAGTCGCCAGCCCGGTCAGCGCGCCGGAGACCGCTGCCAGCGCCAGCACTGCCGGCAGCGGCCAGCGGCGCCACATCAGCGCGAGCGCGGCAGCGACGCACAGAAGCGCCGCGCGTGCGTCGAACCCCTCCAACGCGGGGCGGATCATCGTCACCGGACCGATCGTAGCGGTGCCGACCGTGTTGAAGAACACATGCGCCGCGAACCACACCGAAAGGTTGAGGATCACGCCGACGACGGCGGCGGTTATTGCGGAAAGCGCGCCGGAAAGTCGCGGCCTCCCGGCGATCCAGTCGACATAAGGCGCGCCCAAGAAGATCCACAGGAAGCACGGAACGAAGGTCACCCACAGCACCAGCGCTCCGGCGGCCAGAGCAAGGCCCGCGCCGCCCTGCGCCGCGCCCGCGAGCATTCCGACGAACTGCGTAACGAGGATCAGCGGGCCAGGCGTGGTTTCGGCCAGCCCAAGCGCGTCGATCATCTGTTCGGTGTCGATCCATCCCTTTTCGCTGACCACGGTCTGCGTCATGTAGGCCAGCACGGCGTAGGCCCCGCCGAAGGTCACCACCGCCAGCTTGGCGAAAAACAGCGCGAGGTCGGTCAGGAACTGCGGCCCGGCCGCCCAGAGTGCGGCAATCGGCGCCAGCCACAGCCCGCCCCAGACGGCCAGCGTGCGCGCGAGGCGCGCAGCGGGCAGGGGCGGGGGCGGGACGTCGGAGGGTTGGGCCGACCAGGCGCCATAGATCCCGGCTGCAAGAATGATCAATGGAAACGGAAGGTCCAGCGCGAAGATCCCGGCGAAAGACAGCCCAGCGAGCATCCACCGCGACGGCGTCTTCAACGCCTTGCGCCCCAGCCGCCACAGTGCCTGCAGCACGATAACGACAACGGTCGCCTTCACGCCGACAAAAGCCGCCTCGACCAGCGGCAGTTCGCCATACGCGCCATAAAGCAGGGCCAGCGCGGCAATGACCAGCGCACCTGGCACCACGAAAAGAAGCCCGCCGATCAACCCGCCCGCGACGCCGCGCAGCCGCCATCCCGCGTAGGTCGCCAGTTGCATCGCCTCGGGCCCGGGCAGCAGCATGCAGAAGGACAAGGCGCGCAGGAATTGTTCCTCGGTGAGCCAGGTCCGACCCTCGACCAGTTCGCGGTGCATCAGCGCGATCTGCGCCGCCGGTCCGCCGAAAGACAGCAGCCCGATGCGCCCGAAGACGCGCACGAGGTCGGCAAGGGACGGCGGGGCCGTGGTCATGCCACGGGATAGAACACGCGCGCCCGGAACCGGCAAGCAGCGGTGCACAGGTGTCACAGGAGTTTCACGCGCGACGCCGGACAGAATGACAGTGCAGGGGAAGGAAGTGCAGGCTTCTGCCGAAGTCGTGCATTTATCCTATGATTCAAGAGCATGCGTTTTACAGCGACAGCCGGACAGAAGTCGAACAGGGGCAGAACGAACCAAATCACTGTAAAACGGATACTTTGCCCGTCCCGCACGCACATGCGAACGCTTTGTCGGACGCGATCGGGCCCACGGCATATCACGCGACTGTTCCTCTTTACGGTGGACCAAGACCTGAGCTGATCGGTGGTGCAATCGGTAGTGCCCCGCGGCGTGGTGTAAGAGGGCCGGCCTTCGGAGAGGCTCGAGTTGGTCAGGTCGCCACGGCGGGCAGTCTGACGTTGTGAGTATCGGTGATGCGGGCCAGCGACTCCAGCCCCATGTAACGGCGCGCGACGGCCCACTCGTCGTTGGTTTCGATCATCAGCGCGCCGACCAGACGGATGATGGCCGCGTCGTTCGGAAAGATCCCGACGACATTGGAACGGCGCTTGATCTCCTTGTTGACGCGCTCAAGCGGGTTGGTCGAGCTGATCTGCGCCCAGTGCTCCCTGGGGAAGTCCATGTAGGCGAGCACGTCGTCGCGGGAGGCGTCCATCATGGCGCCGAGCCGGTCATTCTTCTCACGGAGGGCGTCGGCGATGGCGTCCCACTGGGTCTCCGCCTCGGCCTTGGTCTCCTGGGCGAAGATCGTCTTGAGCATTGCGGCCACGGCGGTGCGGCTCTTGGCCGGGGCATGGGCGAGCGCGTTTCTGAGCCAGTGCACGCGACACCGTTGGTGGGTCGCATCGAACACTCGGCGGGCTGCGGCCCTGAGCCCCTTGTGATCGTCGGCCACGACGAGCTTCACGCCGCGCAGGCCGCGATCGGCGAGAGAGCGCAGGAAGCCAGTCCAGAACGTCTCCGCCTCGGAGGGGCCGGTGGCGACGCCGAGCACCTCGCGTCGGCCGTCCCCGTTGACCGCCACCGCGATTATTACGGCACGGCTGATGATCCGGCCGTTCTCGCGCACCCGGATGTAGGTTGCATCGAGCCAGAGATAGGGCCAGGCGCCCTCGAGAGGCCGGGTGAGGAATGCCAGCACGCGCTCGTCGATCTCGGCGCAGAGCCGACTCACCTGGCTCTTAGACACGCCACTCCCGCCCATGGCACGCACCAGATCGTCCACGGCGCGCGTCGAGACGCCGTGCACATAGGCTTCCTGGATGACGGCCACGAGGGCCTTCTCCGCCGTCCTGCGCGGTTCGAGAAAGCTCGGGAAGTAGCTGCCCTTGCGCAGCTTCGGGATCGCCAGGTCGATCCGGCCGGCGCGGGTCTCCCAGCCTCTCTCGCGGTATCCATTGCGCTGCGTGGTGCGCGCCGGTGTGCGCGTTCCTTTTGGCGCGCCCGTCGCAGCCTCGACCTCCATCTCCATCAGCCGCTCGGCGGCATAGGCGAGCATGTCGCGGACGAGATCCTCGTCGGCGGACTTCTCCACCAGCTCCATCAGGGTCATTCTATCGTCGGTCATCGTCGTCTCCGGTTCGGTTCCAGGTTTCGCAACCCGAACCTTCTCCGAAGACCGGCGATGGCCGCCAGCGTCACCGCCGGCCGCGCGCTGCGCT
>NZ_QGKU01000030.1 GCF_003172915.1 Meridianimarinicoccus roseus | reverse complement strand
GGTAGTGCCCCGCGGCGTGGTGTAAGAGGGCCGGCCTTCGGAGAGGCTCGAGTTGGTCAGGTCGCCACGGCGGGCAGTCTGACGTTGTGAGTATCGGTGATGCGGGCCAGCGACTCCAGCCCCATGTAACGGCGCGCGACGGCCCACTCGTCGTTGGTTTCGATCATCAGCGCGCCGACCAGACGGATGATGGCCGCGTCGTTCGGAAAGATCCCGACGACATTGGAACGGCGCTTGATCTCCTTGTTGACGCGCTCAAGCGGGTTGGTCGAGCTGATCTGCGCCCAGTGCTCCCTGGGGAAGTCCATGTAGGCGAGCACGTCGTCGCGGGAGGCGTCCATCATGGCGCCGAGCCGGTCATTCTTCTCACGGAGGGCGTCGGCGATGGCGTCCCACTGGGTCTCCGCCTCGGCCTTGGTCTCCTGGGCGAAGATCGTCTTGAGCATTGCGGCCACGGCGGTGCGGCTCTTGGCCGGGGCATGGGCGAGCGCGTTTCTGAGCCAGTGCACGCGACACCGTTGGTGGGTCGCATCGAACACTCGGCGGGCTGCGGCCCTGAGCCCCTTGTGATCGTCGGCCACGACGAGCTTCACGCCGCGCAGGCCGCGATCGGCGAGAGAGCGCAGGAAGCCAGTCCAGAACGTCTCCGCCTCGGAGGGGCCGGTGGCGACGCCGAGCACCTCGCGTCGGCCGTCCCCGTTGACCGCCACCGCGATTATTACGGCACGGCTGATGATCCGGCCGTTCTCGCGCACCCGGATGTAGGTTGCATCGAGCCAGAGATAGGGCCAGGCGCCCTCGAGAGGCCGGGTGAGGAATGCCAGCACGCGCTCGTCGATCTCGGCGCAGAGCCGACTCACCTGGCTCTTAGACACGCCACTCCCGCCCATGGCACGCACCAGATCGTCCACGGCGCGCGTCGAGACGCCGTGCACATAGGCTTCCTGGATGACGGCCACGAGGGCCTTCTCCGCCGTCCTGCGCGGTTCGAGAAAGCTCGGGAAGTAGCTGCCCTTGCGCAGCTTCGGGATCGCCAGGTCGATCCGGCCGGCGCGGGTCTCCCAGCCTCTCTCGCGGTATCCATTGCGCTGCGTGGTGCGCGCCGGTGTGCGCGTTCCTTTTGGCGCGCCCGTCGCAGCCTCGACCTCCATCTCCATCAGCCGCTCGGCGGCATAGGCGAGCATGTCGCGGACGAGATCCTCGTCGGCGGACTTCTCCACCAGCTCCATCAGGGTCATTCTATCGTCGGTCATCGTCGTCTCCGGTTCGGTTCCAGGTTTCGCAACCCGAACCTTCTCCGAAGACCGGCGATGGCCGCCAGCGTCACCGCCGGCCGCGCGCTGCGCTNCGCCGGAGGCTCCGCGCGCGGCCTCCTCCTACACCACGTCCGGGGGCACTGCTGACATGTACGAGAAGCGGCGCGGCATTCATCGCAAGATGATCCTTCACCCTGAACTCAAGAAAGCCATCGAAGACCGTCTGAAGGCTGGCTGCTCGCCCGAACAAATCGCCGGTCGCATGCGGCTGGAGCGCCATCCGATCCGGGTGAGCCACGAGACGATCTACCGTTTTGCGTATTCCAAAGACGGTCGCGATGAGCGGGTCTACCGCCATCTCCCCGAACATCGCAGACGCCGCAGGCCACGGGGTTACCGCAGGCACAACCGAACCCACATCTTCGACAATCAAAGCCTGTCCCACAGGCCTGAGCGCATCTCGGAGCGCGCAGAGTTCGGCCACTGGGAGCGTGATCTGATGATGTTCCGCAAGGAGCGTGGAAAGGTGAACGTGACCTCTCTGTTTGAACGCGTTAGCCGATACGCGGTCGTGATGCGCAATGAAGATCGTCACTCCAAGCCCATCATGGAAGCTCTGATCCAGGGGCTCGCTCCCCTGCCCGCCGATGCGCGCCAGTCGATCACATTTGATCGCGGCACCAAGTTCCCGGCCTGGCGACACCTCAAAGCCGGGATCGGTGCCGATGCGTGGTTCTGCGATCCGCAAGCGCCCTACCAGAAAGGCACCGTCGAGAACACGAACACCAGGCTGCGGAAGTATCTCCCCAGATCAACCGAACCGACGGCGCTGACAAATCGATATTTGAGGTCGACTTGCCATCGCCTCAATTCAACGCCGCGCAAGTGTTTGGATTACTGGACACCGGCGGAAGTCTTCGGGGCCAAGCTCATGGAAATCCAGAACCTATTGGAATAAAACAACATATCAGGAACTGCACACCAGCGTGAGGTCACAGTGCCACTCAGCTAAGATCGTCCCCCGCGGTCACGCCGTCGACTAGCTGATAGGACAACAGGTCCGCAATCCCGGACGGATCGCGCACAATCGGTGCAACCGAGCGCGTCAGCGCTCCACAGGCCGCCTCGGCGGCGCGTTGGGCGCCAAGCGCCGTCTCACGGTCAACGAAGGCAAACCGCAGCGTGTCGCCCGGTCCGGCCTGCGCCACGCGCGGCAGATCGCATGGCAGAACCGTGCCAAGCCGCGGATATCCACCTGCGGTCTGGCAGTCCGGCATCAGCACGAACGGCGTGCCGTCGCCGGTGATCTGGATGTCGCCGGGCACGATGATGTCGGACAGAACGCTCAGTCCGCCCTCGGCGATGAAGCCCGCGCCGTCCTGCGCCAGCCGCGCCGCCTGACGGTTGCTGCGCGGATCGCGGCGGAACGTGGTTTCCTCGAAACGCTTCAGCATCCCGGCCGTGAACAGTCCGGTCTGTGGGCCACGAAGCACACGCAGCGCGCCGCCGCCAAAGCGGTCCAACGGGGCAAGGCCAAGACCCGCCCGTGACATCCCAGCGCCGCCCACCGCAAGCCGTGTGCCCGGCTCAAGCGGTGCGCCGACCCCGGCCACCGGGTTCATCGACCGCGAGCCTAGCAGCGTTGGCGACAGCAGCCCGCCACCGACAGAAACATACCCGTAATTGCCTCGTGTCGCCGGGCCGATCCGCAGCGTTTGACCGTCGCGTAGCGCGTGGCAGGCGTTCCATGCGGCGGGCGCACCGTCGATCTCGGCCCGCATCACGGCGCCGGTCAGCGCGACAACCAGATCACCCCGCGCGGTAACGGCGCCGCCCATGCCAGCCAGTTCCAGCGCGGCGTGTTCCGTCCCCTGCCCCAGAAGCGCCGCGCCCTCCGCCAGCGCGTGCCGGTCGGCTGCACCGCCGCGCGATAGCCCAAACGACAGGGTGCCGCTGCGCCCGGTATCCTGAACCGTCATATGCGGCCCGGTCTCGGTCAGGTCCAGCGCAGGGGTCATTCCAGTGCCTCGCAGCTTGCGCCGCCATCGCCGCCGAACGTCGGCAGGTCGCCGGGTGCGACGGCGGTAAAGCGCATCTCGTCGCCCGGGCGCAGCGGGAACGGTGCCTCGTCGCCGGGCCGAAAGCAGGAAAAGGCGGTCTGCCCGACCTGCCGCCAACCAGTCGGCGTCGCGGCGGTGAACAGCACCAGCTGGCGCACCGCCACCACAAGCGCACCCGCGGGGACCCGCGACGTCAGCGTTTTCTGGCGAGGGATGTCCCATTCCGGTGGCAGCATTCCCAGATAGGGCTGGCCCGGCGCGAAGCCCAGCGTCAGCACGCGCACTGGCGTCCGCGTCAGGAGCCGCACCGCCGCGTCAGGCGCAAGCCCCGCCTGCCCGGCCACGTCCTCCAGCTGCGGGCCGTGATCGCCGCCGAAGACGCAAGGCACGGTCCAGCGTCGCCGCCCTGCGGGCAGCTCGGCGGCGAACCAGTCGCGCTGCGCCAGCAGGCCCGACAGGCGCGCGCGCAGCGGTTCCGCGTCCGACGCCATCGGATCGAAGCGCACGAAGACCGACGCCAGCCCTAGCGCTGTTTCCTCTACCTCCGGCAGTTCCTCGGCATCGAGCGCGGCGCGGTACGCCAGCGCCGCGCGGTTGGCGGCATCGTCGGGCCGGTCGCCGAAACGCACCAGCCAGCCGCCAAGGCCAAGTGGCGCGATCAGCGGGAAATCCTTAAGGGGTTCGGGGTGCGGCACGACGGCTCCTTCCAAGTGAACGGACTGAACCAAACCGGGCAAGCCATTGCAACCGTTGTCGCGTTTGCGCTCGTGCTGGTCGCCATGCGGAAAATGCAGCGCGCGGCGTAGGTCCAAAGTCGCATAACCCGTTCGCCAACACGCCCGGATTCGCCATGCCCAAGGACCTGCCCGCTGATCCGCTGCTGCAACTCTACCGGCTCAAGCACCCGATCCTCAAGAACCGGATCAAGACCGCGGCGCACGGACCGGCCTATCCCGAAGGCGGGATGCCAAAGGACCGCTCCTGCGCCTGCCACGCGGAACGTGCCCGGGTCGGCATTCCACTGGTGATGACGGCGGCTCCGGCGACCGTGGCGTACGACAGCCCGCCGGTGTTCAACAACATCCTCACCACGAAGTACGGGGTCGTGCCGTGGGTTGGGCGTCCCGCCGATGCCCGCCAAAAGCATGGGTGCGCGATGATGGTTCATCTGACGCATCGTTCGCGCCGCAATCACCGGAAGACTCTTGACTGGCTGCCCGCCGTGTCGCCCGTCCACATGCGCTTGGCCGCGCACCGTACCTTTCAAAATAAGATCAAGGACTTGAGTGACACGTGCAGCATTCTCGGTTTCGCGGATTCTGCGGGATCGATGCGGGCGGCGGGGTTCGACGGGATCGAGTTGCAGGCCTGCGGCTACTTTACGGACCGGTTCTGGTGCGAACGCATAAACTGGCTCGACGGGCACCATGGCGGCAGTCTTGGCAGGCGGCTGCGCTTCGCTTTGGGCGCGATGCGAGAGCGCGTTGCGCCGGATTTCATGGTCGGGACCCACGACACAGCCGACAAGGCCCCCGAGGGAGGCATAACCCAAGCCGAGGGTCTGGAAATTTCACGCCAACTCGCCGCGTCGGGTCCAGTGGACTTCATGATCGCCGCCATCGGCGCCCATGTGGCGATCATGACACTCGACCGCAGCTTCGCGCCCGACTGGATGGCGATCGATGTTGTGCCCCACATGCGGGCGTCGCAATCGCGCGACGTGCGCGCCATCGTCACCTGCGGTTCACCGCGACGTCAATTGCCTGCGTGTGACCAGCGGCACCGACCACTCGAACGACACCGAAACCCGCGATTTCGACCAGGCCCTCGTCAGGCAAAGCACGCTGGCGTTGGACAATCCGTATTTCGACCTCGAGCCGCCGTCGCGCAAACTCGGTGCGGTGAACCCGCTGGCGCTTATCGACACGCGTCCGCAGCCGCATTGCATCAAACCAGGACGGCGCCTTCGCGCCTTGTCACATCGGCCGCGCGGTTTCGGCCCGCAACACCCATGCCTCGATCTAGATCGCGGTGCGCCCCTTGAAGGATATCTGGCGCGCATGACCCTTTCGGACCGCCCGATGCCGCTTTCAGTGCGGCGCGGGCGGCCGTCCCTCCCTAAACGGTTCTCCAGGTTACCGCCCGATCGCGGGCATTCAGGACAAGCAAGATGCTGAGCAACGCCGACGTTCTTTCCCTCCTCCTCACCCGCCAGCCGGGCTATTCGCTGCCGCAGCCGTTCTATACCGACCCCGATCTCTACCAGTCGGACCTGCGGCACATATGGTACCGCGACTGGCTGATGGCCGGAACCGTGGCCGAGTTTCCCAAGACCGGCAGCTTCACCACGCTGCAGATCGGCGATGCGGCGATCATCCTCGTGCGCGGCGCCGACGGGGTGATCCGCGGCTTTCACAACTCCTGCCGACATCGCGGCAGCCGCGTCTGTGCGGCCGAAAAGGGCACCGCGCCCAAGCTCGTATGTCCCTACCATCAGTGGACCTACGAACTTGACGGCCGACTGCTCTGGGCGCGGGAGATGGGCGATGATTTCGACCCGACCCAGCACGGGCTGAAACCGGTACACGTGGCGCAGGCGGCGGGCATGGTCTTCGTCTGCCTTGCCGACAGCGCGCCGGACTTCGCGCCGCTTCAGCGCGAGGCCGACCGCTATGCAGGACCGCACGCGCTGGCCGACCTGAAGGTCGCCTTCCAGTCCTCCATCACCGAAAAGGGCAACTGGAAGCTGGTGCTTGAAAACAACCGCGAATGTTATCACTGCTCCGGCTCGCACCCGTCGCTGTGCCGCACCTTCCCGGACGATCCCAACCTGGTGGGCGCCGATGACAGCACGACCTCGACCGTGGGCGCGCAGCACGTCGCGCGTTGCGAAGACGCGGGCCTGCCGTCGAAATACGTGATTGCGCCTTCCGAACAGTGGCGCTTCGTGCGTATCCCCTTCCTCGGCGCGGCCACCAGCTACACAATGGACGGCAAGGCCGCCGTCACCCGCCGCATCGGCACCGTGCCGTTCGACGACGCGGGCTCGTGCCTGTTCTTCCACTATCCGAACACGTGGAACCACTTCCTGTCCGACCACGTGCTGATCTTCCGGGTTCTGCCCGTCTCGGCGATGGAATCCCTCGTCACCACCACATGGCTGGTGCACAAGGACGCGCAGGAAGGCATCGACTACGACCTGAACCGCCTGACCGAGGTCTGGTTGCACACCAACGACGAAGACCGACGCATCGTCGAGGAGAATCAGGTCGGCATCCGCTCGCCCGGCTACACGCCCGGACCCTATTCGCGCGCACAGGAAGGCGGCGTGATCCAGTTTGTCGACTGGTATGCGCGCACGCTGCAATCGCGACTGACCGGGCGCGCCCTGATGGCGGCGGAATGACGCCATGATCCCGATGCCGCGCGACGACACGCCTCCCTGGGACGGCAACGAACCGCTGGAATGCACCGCCGCCATTCCCGAGGCGCCAAATGTGGTGACCTTTGCGTTCCGCGCGCCGTCCGGGGCATGGTTCAAGTATCAGCCGGGCCAGTTCATCACGCTGCATCTGCCGGTGGCGGGCGGCCCGCTGCTGCGCACCTACACGATTTCGTCCAGCCCCTCCCGGTCGCTGTCGCTGTCGGTGACCGTGAAGGCACAGGACGGGTCGGTGGGCACGCGCTGGATGCTCGACCATCTGCGCCCCGGCGTGCGGATAAAGGCGGGCGCGCCCGCGGGACTGTTCACCCTGCCGCGCCAGCCCGACGACAAGTACTTGTTCATCTCGGCCGGGTCCGGCATCACGCCGATGATGTCGATGACCGGCTACCTGTTCGACCGGGGCGAACAGCCGGACGTGAGTTTCATCACCTGCGCTAGGCGCCCTTCGGACATCATCTTCCGCCAGCGGCTGGAATTCATGGCGTCCCGCGTGCCGGGACTGCGGCTGCATTTCGTCGTGCGCGAGGACGACCCCTATCACACGTGGACGGGGTATCGCGGCCGCTTCAACCAACTCATGCTGGGGCTGATGGCGCCGGACTACCTTGACCGCAAGGTCTATTGCTGCGGGCCGGAAAGCTTCATGCAGGCGGTGCGCGACATGTTGCACGCGCTCGGCTTCGACATGGACAACTACCATCAGGAAAGTTTCCATGCGCCGGTGGAACGCCGCTCCGATCTGCCCGAGATCGACGACGTGGTTCCCGACGAGGCCAGCGAGGCCGAGATCACCTTCGTCGCCTCAGGCGTGACCGCGAAATGCCACGAAACCGACACCGTGCTGGCCATCGCCAAGGCGTCGGGACTGAATATTCCTTCTGGCTGCACCTTCGGCGTCTGCGGTACCTGCAAGATCCGCAAGACGGAGGGCGAGGTGCACATGCTGCACAACGGCGGCATCAGCGAAGACGACATTGCCGCGGGCTACATCCTCGCCTGCTGTTCCAATCCGATCGGTAAAGTCTCGGTGGAGGTCTGAGGCAAGCCCCGAAGACAGGACAGGCTTGCACTCCGACCGTATTGTTAACCTTTTTTACCAAACATCTTGCCCAGACGTGGGGCTGATAATATCAAATGATTGTCAAAAAGAACCAAAGGTAAAAAATGAAAAACTTTAGATACCTCGCCTGCATCGCGGCCCTTGCGGCCCCGCTGCCGGTCGCTGCGGCTTCCTATACCTACCTTATCGACTACACTTTCCCGATCTTGCGGGAAGGCAACCAGCTTGGCGCATTTGCAGATCCGATCCCGGGGCGCGGAGGCATCAAGGGCGATATCACCTTTGGCGACGACTTTTTGACCACCCGCACGCCGCTCAGCTACAATCTGACGACGACGAACACCTCGACACGGTCGAATGTCGAAAACCTCTATTCCTTCTCCTCGAGCGATCCGAACGAGGTTTATTCCTTCACCCCCGCAGGCACTTGGGACAGCTTCATGTCGCTGACCTTCAACGACCAGTCCTATGCCCAGCCCTGTTCGCCGAATTCGCCGACCGCAGCGCGTGGCACCTATTCCATCGCGGGATCGCGGCTGACCCTGGAGATCGACAAGAATTTCACGCCCGGCGATGCAGGCTTCAACATGCAGGGTTGGGAGCTTTTCGGAAAGACTAAGTATTGCGCCTCTGTTGGGTACCCGTTGAACGAACATGAACATACGGCGCCAAACAACAGTTCGGTATTCATGGCTCTGACGACAACCGGCGCGGGTGACGGAACCGGTAGCGGCGTCAACGCTGTGCCCGTTCCCGCCGCGCTTCCGCTTCTGGCCGCGGGCCTCGGTAGTCTTCTGGCCTTTGGCCGCCGCACACGTCGCGCCTAGTCACGCCCGCGTGGCTGGCAAGGGTGTAGCAGTTCGCCTACCACATGAAGACGGTGCGGGCGCTGCACCCGTTATAATACCAATGCTCCGCGGCGAAAGGGTGCACCACAGCGCCGCCGCCGCGTTCTGCGACGCGTCACCGCAAGCGCGGGCTCGTCGTCCTGCCACGTGCCATACAGTGCCAGCCCGACTCGCGCGGGCACGCCGGGGCAATCCCCGACCGACCGCAACTGCGCCTTGCCCTTGATCGCATCGATCAGGTCCAGTTCGGCCATGCGCGCATTTCCTCCTGCCGTGGCCCCCGACCGTCCAATTCGCCAAGCCTGCCTGTGACGCGCCCCGCGATCAACCTTTCCGGGCAGGCCGCGCGCCACAGCGCTGGAAAATCGCCCCCGGCCCCGTATAACTCTTGCCATGGGGGCGGTGACTTCTCTCTTCGTGCACAAGATGGTGGCGGCCGCTGCCGGGCCGGGCGTGGACGCCCGCGCGATTCTGGGCTTGGTCGGCCTCGACCCGGACATACCGCCCGACCCCGGAACTATGATCGCCGCAACCGCTTATTACGACCTGCTGGAACGGATCGCGACGCTACGCGACGTGACCGACCTGCCCCTGCGCACAGGTGCCTCCATGCGCTGCGACGATTACGGCGCGCTCGGGCTCGCCTTCAAGGCCGCGCCGACGCTGCAGGGCTCCTATGACCGGGTGGCGCGCTATGCCCGGCTTTGGACCACCGTGGTGCAGTACGAATTGCGGCTCGACGGCGCGAACACCTGGTTCATGCTGCACCGCGCAGGGCCGCGTCGTCTGGGCATGCGTCTGTCCAACGAGGCGACACTGGCCAGCGCCACCGCCATTGCCCGCGAGGTGCATCCGGAGGGGCGCTTCACCCCGCTCGAGGTGCACATCGCCCACCCCGCCCCGCGCAACACCGACGCCCACACCGCTTATTTCGGCTGCCCGGTGCTTTTTGGGTCCGACCGCGACGCGCTGCTGATCTCGCCCGGCGCACTGGCAGAACAGAACCGTCTGGGCGACACCGGCATCACACGCTTTCTGCTGTCGCATCTCGACCGCGAACTGGCCGAATTGACCGGCGCGGCCGACGTGACCGGCCTCGCCCGCGACGCCATCGCCCGTGCGCTCAGCGAAGGTCAGCCGCGCATGGACATGGTCGCGCGCCGCCTGGGCATGAGCGCGCGGTCCCTGCACCGACGGCTCGCCCGCGACGGGCTGACTTTCCAGGCGCTGGCCGAGGACACGCGCCGCGAACTGGCCGAGGGGTTGCTGGGTGATCACCGCTACAGCCTTGCCGAGATCGCATTCCTGACCGGCTTCTCGGAACAAAGTGCGTTCAACCGGGCGTTCAAGCGCTGGGTCGGCACCACGCCCGCCAGTTACCGCCGCGCCCGCGTTGCCGGCATCCCGGCGGCTGCAACACCCCCCAGCGCGTGACCTGATCTGTCAAACCGATGGCGGGCTCGGCCAAGACCGGGCCGCCGCCGCCATGCGATACCGCAGGCGCCCATGAAGGGCCCCACACCGATCCGGCCGCACCGGCCCGGCGCCGCGTCGGCCCCAATGAAAGGTTTCCACGATGCCCCTCTGGTTCGCCCTGATCGCCCAAGCCGCGCTGTTGTCCTATGCGCTGGTCGGCGGCGTGTTCCTCGCCTTTTCCGACTTCATCATGCGGGCGCTGTCGCAACTCGACGGCGCGTCCGGCGCGGGCGCCATGCAGAACATCAACCGCGAGGTGTTCCGCTGGGTGTTCATGACGCTTTTCCTTGGGCTTGCGCCGGTCTCGCTTCTGCTGGCGGGCTACGGCGCGCTGTGGCTCGGCGGTACGGCCGGAGTGCTGATCGCGCTGGGCGGGCTTGTCTACCTGCTGGGCTGCTTTGCCGTGACGGTTGCGGCCAACGTGCCGATGAACGAGGCGCTGGCCGCCATGGACCGGAGCGCCCCGGCGACGCAGGCCTACTGGTCCGGCACGTACCTGCCGCGCTGGACCTTCTGGAACAGCCTTCGCACACTGGCCTGCGCACTGGCGGCGGCGCTGCTGCTGGCAGGGCTGCTGCGTGCCGGCCATCCGCCCGCCTGACCAATCCGGACAGGGCCGACCCGCCTGCCCCGCTTGCACAAGTCCGGAAGAAACCCGTTGGACGGCGCGCGCATCGCGCGCAGACTGGGCGCAGGCGGGCCAGCCCGGCGCCGCTCCCGAACCGAAAGAGCCGCCCAAATGTGCAAGGATAAGAAAACCACTTTCAACCTCGACGCACCGGCCTTCACGCCCTCGTCGGCGACACCGCCGGCGCGGGCGATGGTCTATGACGGCACCGACGAAGGCGCCATTTCCAAGGAATACTTCGTTGTCGAAGGCCCCTGCCAGAACTTCCGCACGATCCTGCCGCACGGCCACATCGTCTATGACATGTATGGACGGCTGACGAACATCTCGTACACGGCGCGCAACGGAACCAAGATCGGAACCGTGGCCACCCCCACCCATTGGGCCACCATCCGCGCGGATTCGATCCCGATCCATGACGGGCTGGCATGGTACGCCGCCGGCTGCCCGTGACCGGCGCGCGCCCCAACTGACAGCGCGTCCGTTACCATGGACGCAAGGGAACCAGACCGCTCGGCGCGCATTGTTCCTTTGCACTCCTCACCGCGAAGGATACCTGACCAATGTCGAACCGGCCGCTTCACACGATCCGGCGGGATCTGTCCAATCTTGCCGAAGACGAATCCCGCGTGTCGCTCGGCGCCGTAGTGCGAACGTTGGAAACGCGCGGGTTCGGACCGCTGCTTGCGGTGCTGGCGGGGTTTCTTCTCTTGCCGGTGGGGATGCTGCCGGGCTTTCCGGCTCTGATCGGCCTGCTGCTGATCGCCACCGGCGGTCAGATGCTGCGTGGCAAGGCCGGATTATGGCTTCCAGGCCCGATCGCGCGGATCGACCTGCCGGCGGACCGGCTTCAGTACAGCAGCGACAAGGCCGGCCCTCCGGTCCAGCGCGTGCGCCAACTGGTGGCCGAACGGATGACATTCGCCGTCGGGGTCACCGCCACCCGTGCCATCGCCGCGATGCTGCTTGTGTTCGGCCTTGCGATGATCGGGCTCGGCTTCGTGCCCGGCCTGCCGTTCCTTCTGGCCCTGCCGGTGCTTCTGTTCGGGCTTGGGCTGACCTTCCGCGACGGTCTTCTGGTCTGTGCCGGGGCGCTGTGCACCCTGCCCGCCGTGGCGACGGGCTGGGCCGGGGTATAGGCCGCGAGGCGATCAGCCGGTCGGCATCACAGTAATTTCCTGAACGCTCGCCCGCTCTGGCCGGGTCAGTGCGAAGACCACCGCATCGGCCACGTCCTCGGGCTTCAACTTGTCGGGCTTGGGTTCCGAAAAGAACGGCGTGTCCACCATGCCCGGCGCGATGACGGTGCAGCGCCCGCCCCATTCGCGCATCTCCTGCGCCATGTTCCCACCATAGCCGTGCACGAACCACTTAGACGCGCCGTAGATCGACCCGGAAATGTGGATCTTGCCTGCAACCGACCCGGTCAGAACGAGGTGCCCGCGCGTCTTGCGCAACTCCGGCAGCGCAGCTTTCGCGGTGTAGAGCAGTGCCATGATGTTCAGGTCAATCAGGCGGCGCCATTCCTCCGGGTCGCCGGTCTCGGTCCCGGGCGTGTCGAGCCCCATGCCCGCATTGGCGAAGGCCGCGTGAAGGCCGCCGAAGCGTTCGGACACGGCGGCGATGGCGGCCGTCTGCGCGTCGAGATCGGTGGCATCGCCGGGGACGATGAAGCTCGCCTCGCCCAGTTCCTTGTGCAGCTTGGCCAGCTTGTCTTCGGAGCGCGCCATCAGCCCGACATTCCAGCCCGCCGCGACAGCGGCCCGCGCCGTGGCCCCGCCGATGCCGCTGGATGCGCCGGTGATGAAAACTGTCTTGCGGTCGGTCATGGGTATCTCCTTCTTGGTGTTATGGATCACCTAAGCACGATCCGCGGCCATGCCAGCCCATGCCTGCCGCGCGACGCGGGTGCCCTTGCGGCACTGTCACCGCGCGGGGGGGTACGGGCTCCCAGCAAGGTTCCTACAACGGTCCGGCGGCCTGCGGCGGGCGCCGGGCATGAAAAAACCCCGGCGGCGACGCCGGGGTTCAAGATCGTTTCGGTCGGGACCGCCTAGCTGATCTTGGTCAGCAGCGCGTTCACAGACTCCTTCGCATCGCCATAGAACATGCGGGTATTGTCCTTGAAGAACAACGGGTTCTCGATCCCGGAATACCCCGCGCCCTGGCCGCGCTTTGACACGAAGACCTGCTTGGCCTTCCACACTTCCAGAACCGGCATCCCCGCGATGGGGCTGTTCGGGTCATCCTGCGCCGCCGGGTTCACGATGTCGTTCGACCCGATCACGATGACAACGTCCGTATCCGGGAAATCTTCATTGATTTCATCCATTTCCAGCACGATGTCATAGGGGACGCGGGCTTCCGCCAACAGCACGTTCATGTGCCCCGGCAGACGTCCGGCCACC
Organism: Meridianimarinicoccus roseus; assembly: GCF_003172915.1. Taxonomy (GTDB): domain Bacteria; phylum Pseudomonadota; class Alphaproteobacteria; order Rhodobacterales; family Rhodobacteraceae; genus Meridianimarinicoccus; species Meridianimarinicoccus roseus. The sequence goes on along the minus strand of NZ_QGKU01000030.1, from coordinate 111,810 downwards.
GGGTGGATCGCGAAACGCACCTCCTTGCCCTGCGCCCTGAGCCGCTTCGTCAGCTCGCTCACGGCCTGCTGGGCCTGCGCGACCGCCATGCCATAGCCCGGCACGATGATTACGCTGTCTGCCTCGTCCAGCGCCGTCGCCACTCCGTCCGCGTCGATGGCGATCTGCTCGCCCTCGATCTCGGCCGCGGGCCCCTGCGTGCCGCCGAAGCCGCCCAGGATCACGCTGATGAAGCTGCGGTTCATCGCCTTGCACATGATGTAGGACAGGATCGCGCCCGAAGAGCCGACCAATGCACCGACCACGATCAGCAGGTCGTTGCCGAGGCTGAAGCCGATCGCCGCCGCCGCCCAGCCCGAGTAGCTGTTGAGCATGGACACCACCACCGGCATATCGGCGCCGCCGATGCCCATGATCAGGTGGTAGCCGATGAACAGCGCGCAGAGCGTCATCAGGAACAACGGGAGGAACCCGCCGGTGGAGAAGTACCACACGAGGCACAGCACCGAGATCACCGCAGCGGCGATGTTCAGAAGGTGCCCGCCGGGCAGTTTCTTGGCCGCCGACGACACCTTGCCCGCCAGCTTGCCATAGGCGATCACCGACCCGGTAAAGGTGACGGCCCCGATCAGGATGCCGAGATACAGTTCCACCCGCAGGATGGCCTGTTCCACGCCGTCCTTCTTGGCGATCAGCGCGCCGAAACCTTCCAGCCCGGCTCGTGCGGCATCGTCCATCGCCAGCACGCGGCCCAGTTCGAAATGAGCGTTGTAGCCGACGAATACCGCCGCAAGACCGACGAGCGAATGCATCGCCGCGACCAGCTGCGGCATCTCGGTCATCTCGACCCTGGTGGCGACATACCAGCCGATCACGCCGCCCGATGCGATCAGGACGACCGACAGCACCCACAGGCCCGACCCGGGCCCGATGAGCGTGGCGAACACCGCGAGCGCCATGCCGACAATGCCGTACCAGACCGCGCGCTTGGCGCTTTCCTGCCCCGACAGACCGCCGAGGCTGAGGATGAAGAGGACTGCCGCGACCACATAGGCCGCCGTCGTGAATCCGAATTCCATTGTCCCCTAACTCCTTACGATTTCTGGAACATGGCGAGCATGCGCCGCGTCACGAGGAAGCCGCCGAAGATGTTGATCCCGGCCATGAACACCGACAGCGCGGCCAGTACGATCACCAGGAACGACCCGGAGCCGATCTGCATGAGCGCGCCCAGGATGATGATCGACGAAATCGCGTTGGTGATCGCCATCAGCGGCGTGTGCAGCGAATGGCTGACATTCCAGATCACCTGGAACCCGACGAAGACGGACAGGACAAAGACGATGAAGTGCTGCATGAAGCTCGCCGGTGCCACCAGCCCGACCGCCAGCAGCAGCGCCGCGCCCACGGCCAGCAAGGTCACCTGCTGACGGGTCTGCGCCTTGAAAGCTGCCAGTTCCGCGGCGCGCTTTTCCTCGGGCGTCAGTTCCTTGGCCTTTTCCTTCTTGGGCGCTGCCGCGATCGCCTTCACCTTGGGCGGCGGCGGCGGGAAGGTGATCTCGCCCTGGTGCGTGATCGTCGCGCCGCGGATCACGTCGTCTTCCATGTTGTGCACGACCTTGCCGTCCTTCTCGGGCGTCAGGTCGGCCATCATGTGGCGTACGTTGGTCGAATAAAGCGCGCTCGATTGCGCGGCCATCCGGCTGGGAAAATCGGTATAGCCGATGATGGTCACGCCGTTGTCAGTGACGATCTTCTCGTCCTTCACGGTCAGCTTGCAGTTGCCGCCGCGTTCCGCCGCAAGATCCACGATGACCGAACCGGGCTTCATCGCCTCGACCATGTCGGGGGTCCAGAGTTCGGGCGCCTCGCGGTTCGGGATCAGCGCCGTGGTGATCACGATGTCCACCTCGGGCGCCTGCTCGCGGAAAAGCTTGAGCTGCGCTTCGCGGAATTCCGGGCTTGAAGGCGCGGCATAGCCGCCAGACCCGGCGCTGTCCTGACTGTCCTCGAAATCGAGAAACAGGAACTCCGCCCCCATGGACTCGATCTGTTCGGCCACTTCGGGTCGCACGTCGAAGGCGCGCACGATGGCGCCCAGCGACGTGGCGGTACCGATCGCGGCAAGACCTGCAACCCCGGCGCCGACGACCAGCACCTTGGCGGGCGGCACCTTGCCTGCGGCGGTGACCTGCCCCGTGAAGAACCGGCCGAAATTGGCACCGGCCTCGATCACCGCGCGATAGCCGGCGATGTTGGCCATCGACGACAGCGCGTCCATCTTCTGCGCGCGGCTGATGCGCGGCACCATGTCCATTGCGATGACGGTCGCGCCACGCTCCTTTGCGCGCTCCATCAGCGCCTCGTTGGCGGCGGGCCAGAAGAACCCGATCAGGGTCTGACCTTCACGCAACTGGTCGATTTCACCCTCCTGTGGAGGGCGCACCTTGGCGATGACATCCGCGGCAGCGAACACGGCCGCGGCGTCGGGCAGCACTTCGACACCGGCCTCCGAATAGGCATCGTCGGTGATGCCCGCGGCGGCGCCTGCGCCGGTCTCGACCACACAGTCGTAGCCCAGTTTCGCCAGCTGGGCGGCGGATGCGGGCGTCAGCGCAACGCGCGCTTCTCCCGGCTCAACCTCGCGTATAACTCCGAACTTCAAGATGATCGCTCCTTCCTCACGGCGCCTTTCGGCGACCTTGGTGCCCCCATGGATCGGACACGTTCCCTGCAAAGGGCTGCGTCATTGTTGGGACGATTGCAAGATATGCCTTGGATGTAACGCACCCGGTCAGATCCAGCGGCGGGTTGTTTCTGCGTAACGGTCGAACGCGGCGCCGAAGCGCTCGCGCAGCCGGTCCTCCTCGGAAAGGATGAACCGGTCGGTGATCAGCCAGACGAAAAGCGGCACCAGCAACAGCGACGGCCAGGCTTCCCAGCGGAAGATCAGCCCGCACAGGATCAGCGTGTCACCAAGGTAGATCGGGTTCCGGCTGCGCCGGAAGATCCCGGTGCTGACCAGCGCGTCGGGAACGAGGTGCGGGATAACCGTAGTGCGCGCACGGTGCATCTCGGTCGCTGCCAGCACGATCAGCACCAGGCCGCCGCCCACCAGAAGCCCGCCGACAAGATCCGAGGCCGCGCTGTCGCCCGGCCCGACCGGCAGCCGCGCCGATTGCACCCAGGCCAGCGACACGAACACGCCAAGCCAGATCGGCGGAAGGTCGATCCATTTCGTCATGTTCAGTCCCAATCCAGCCTTCCTTGCCCGTTCTGTGATGGTCCGGGCAGACCTTGCCCCGATCCTTGCCGGGCTTGTTTCGTTAACCGGGCAACAAAATTGCTTCCTGCTAGCCCGCCGGTCCTGATTTTTCAAACGGTTTCCTGACCCGGTGCAACATCGGGCCGTCCGGAGGGGTTGTGGCATTGCCCATTGCGGTCCGACCGTGAACCGTGACAGAAGACACACGTTTTTTCCGATGTCACGGAGGCCGCCGCGATGGCGTACCGCTTGTTTCCCCGCACACGGCTTGCGCCGAAGCCGCTGCCCCGCCCGGATCGCGCGCCTTGATCCGCATTCGGCCCTTCATCGCGGCGGATGCCGATAGGCTGGCGGAGGTGTTTTCCCGTGCGGTGCGCGAAGGCGCGGCCGGGGCCTACAACGAGGCGCAGCGCCGTGCCTGGGCCAGCGCGCCCGATGCACCGCCAGCCTGGAACGAGCGGCTTGGGGCCGAGATCACGCTGGTCGGCGAACGCGACGGGCGCGTGGCCGGGTTCATGACATTGGCCCATGACGGACATATCGACCTTGCCTTCGTGCTGCCCGAGGAGATGGGTCGCGGACTTGCTGCAGCGCTGCACGACCGGGTCGTGGCCGAGGCGCAGGCGCGCCGGATGTCACGCCTGACCACCGAGGCGAGCATCATTGCGCGGCGGTTCTTCCTGAAGCAAGGCTGGCGCGAACTGTCGGAACAGCAGATCGAACTGCGCGGCGTACTGTTGACGAACTACGTTATGGAAAAGCGCCTGACTGCCCTCGCGCCTGCGGCAGACGCCTGACGCAGGGAGGCACGCCGCTCAGGCGCTTTTCAGTTGGCTGCTGGCGCCACAAGCACGCCAGTCGGCCAATGCCTTGCCGAACGCGGTGAACAGAACGCGCGAGACCGGGTCGTTCGCCGCGTTCCATTCAGGATGCCACTGCACTGACAGCGTGAAGCCGGGCGCGTCGCGGACATAAATCGCCTCGGGGGTGCCGTCGTCGGCGGTGCCGTCGATCACGATGCGCGCGCCCGGTGTCTTGATCCCCTGCCCGTGCAGCGTGTTGGTCACGACCTCTTCGGCGCCCATTAGTCGGTGGAACACCCCGCCGCGCGTGAATCGGACGCTGTGGCGAAGTTCGAACTTCTCTTCCAGCGTCCCGTCGGGCGGCATGCGGTGGTTCATGCGGCCTGGCAGATCGCGGATTTCCGGGTGCAGCGTGCCGCCCATCGCCACGTTCACTTCCTGAAAGCCGCGGCACACACCCATCACGGGTTGGCCGCGCGCCACGCATGCCCGCACCAGCGGCAACGTGATCGCATCGCGGGCCCGGTCGAATGCGCCATGGGCCTCGGTCGCGGCCTCGCCGTATTCCTCGGGATGCACGTTCGGTCGACCGCCGGTCAACAGGAACCCGTCGCAGATGTCCAGCAATTCCTCGATCGACATAAGGCGCGGATCGGCCGGGATCAGCAGCGGGATCGCCCCTGACACCATCGACACCGCTTCACTGTTCATGGTTCCGCCGGCATGGGCAGGGTATTCGTCGTTGATCAGATGTGAATTCGAAATGATGCCGACAACCGGTCGAGTCATGTCACGCCTTTCCTGTTCGTTTGGAATTTAGTCGTTTTCCCGCCTCGCGTCGAGAAGCGCTCCCGCACAGACCGCCCCGCATATGTGCACTGCCGCGAAAACAGGCAGGTTTCAGCGTTTGTCGCGCCCCGGATCGGCAGGCTTGCGCGCCCCGGCGCAGCGACGCGAGCAATATCGCACCTCGTCCCAGGTGCGGGCCCATTTCCTGCGCCACGTGAACGGCAGCCCGCAGCTTGCACAGGTCTTGGTGGGCAGGTCGGCCTTCTTCACCCCGCGCGGCATCAGAACCCGAAGCTCCCTTGTCGGTCGTCGTCTTGGGCTGCGGGACGGCGGCGTCGCGGCTGGCGATCGTTGACGAAATGCCCGGCGCTATCCTTGCGGCTGGCGTGCTTGTGGACGATCCGCGCGGCTTCTTCCCGAAAGGCGCCGCCCTTGCGCACCGCCCAGACCCGCTCGCGCGCCGTGCGCGCGGCCTCTTTCACATCGACGATGGGCGGCGGATAGCCTTGGTCGGCAAGACTTTCGGCCCCGGACCAGCGCCATGGCTCGTGCACGAACGCATCGGGCACCTCAGCAAGTTCCGGCACCCAGCGCCGCGTGAAGGTGCCGTCCGGGTCCTGGTCGTGGCCCTGCTTGACCGGGTTGTAGATCCGCACCGTGTTCATGCCGGTGGTGCCCGACTGCATCTGCACCTGGCTCCAGTGGATGCCGGGTTCGTAGTCGGTGAACCGACGGGCAAGATGCAGCCCGGTGACGCGCCAGTCCAGCCAAAGGTGATAGGACGCCACCGCCATCAGCATGGACCGCATCCGGAAATTCAGCCAGCCGGTATGATCGAGAAAGCGCATGCAGGCGTCGACGAAGGGCAGCCCGGTGCGCCCCTCGCACCACGCGGCAAGACGCGCGGTGTCGGGCGTGTCGGGGCGCATCCCGTCGTAAGCGCTGTGCAGGCAGCGGAATTCCAGCGAGGGCGCGTCCTCGAGTTTTTGCATGAAATGATCGCGCCATGCGAGCCGTGACTGGAACGACTTCAGCGATCCGGCCCAGCCGTCGCGGGTGCCGCGCACCTCGCGCTGGCGCGCGCCGGTGGCCTGGGCCGCCTCGCGCCCCGACAATGTGCCAAGCGCCAGATGCGGGCTGAGCCGCGAGCACGCCCATTCCCCGTCCAGCGGTGAAGACATGGCCGCGCGGTAGCCCTGGCCGCGTTCCGTCAGGAACCCACCCAGAAGCGCAAGCGCCGCGCTGCGACCACCCCGCTGGCGGCCTGGGCACGGGTCCGGCGCCAGGCTCAGATCAGCGGCCGACGGGATCGGACCGGGCGCTTCTTCCAGATCGGCGAAAGGCACCCCTGTCGCGGCAACGGGTTCTGCTTGCGCCGCGCGCAGGAACCTGTCGCGCCGGGCGGACCAGCCGTCGCGCCCCGGCAGGCGTCGCACCACACCCGATTGCGGTACCTCGTGCCATGCCACGCCGGCCGCGCGGGCCCACGCGGCGACGCGCAGGTCGCGGGCGTAGGTCCAGCCGTTGCCGGTTTCTTCATGGCTGACGATCCGCGAGATGCCGTGCCGGGTGCACAGCGCAGACAGCACCGCGACCGCCTCGCCGCGCCGAACGATCAGCGGCGCGCCGTGGCGGGCACAGTCTGCGCGCAGTTCGTCAAGACATTCGGCGGTGAAGGCCCATTGCCGGGCCGAGGTGTCGGGCAGCGCCCAGTAATCCGGCTCCGCGATGTAGAGTGGAAGCACGCTGTCCGGGCCCCGCGCGGCAAGAGCCATTGCGGGATGGTCGGCAAGGCGCAGGTCGCGCTTGAACCAAAGGATCGTCGTCATAGCGTGTCAGATAGGCGGAGCGGCCCGCCGGGAAAGACCTCGCGTTGTTGGCCCGCCCTTGTGCCGCGCGGCGCAACCGCTACACCTTGAGCAGCCCCAAGCGGAGAGAGCGATGCGCGATCCAGCCCCCAAGACGATCTATCTGGCCGACTATACGCCGCCCGCCTACTGGGTGGATGACGTACACCTGACCTTCCGCCTTGCGCCGTCGTCCACGCGGGTGGTGTCCCGCATCCTGTTTCGCCCGAACCCGGACGCGCCCGGGCCATTCTTCCTGCATGGCGAGGCGCTGACGACGATCTCGGTTCGGATCGACGGACAGCCAGTCTCGCCGACGCCGGTCGAAGGCGGCATCGTCTGCGATGTGCCGGACCGTCCTTTCACCTGGGAAGCCGAGGTGGAGATCGACCCGCAGGCCAACACCGCGCTGGAGGGGCTTTATCTATCTGGCGGGATGTACTGCACCCAATGCGAAGCGGAGGGTTTTCGCAAGATCACATATTACCCCGACCGGCCCGATGTGATGGCCCCGTTCACGGTGCGCATAGAGGGCGACGCGCCGGTGCTTCTGTCCAACGGCAACCCGTCGGGCAGCGGGCCGGGCTGGTCCGAATGGCATGATCCCTGGCCCAAGCCCGCCTACCTGTTTGCACTGGTTGCCGGCAATCTCGTGGCGCACCGGGACAGGTTCACCACCCGGTCGGGCCGCGACGTGGAACTCGCGATATGGGTGCGCGAGGGCGATCTGCACAAATGCGCTTTCGGCATGGACGCGTTGAAGCGGTCGATGGTCTGGGATGAACGGGTCTATGGGCGGGAATACGATCTCGATGTTTTCAACATCGTCGCGGTGGACGATTTCAATATGGGCGCGATGGAGAACAAGGGGCTGAACATCTTCAACGCCTCCGCCGTGCTGGCCAGCCCGGACACCGCGACCGATGCCAATTTCGAACGCATAGAGTCGATCATCGCGCACGAGTATTTCCACAACTGGACGGGCAACCGGATCACTTGCCGCGACTGGTTCCAGTTGTGCCTGAAGGAAGGGCTCACCGTTTTTCGCGACCAGCAGTTCAGCGCGGACGAACGCAGTGCGCCGGTCAAGCGGATCGATGACGTGCTGGCCCTGCGTGGGCGGCAGTTCCGCGAGGACAACGGCCCGCTGGCGCACCCCGTCCGGCCCGAGAGCTTCGTCGAGATCAACAATTTCTACACCGCCACCGTCTACGAGAAGGGGGCCGAGCTGATCGGGATGCTGCGCCGCCTTGTCGGCGCGCAGGCATATGACCGCGCGCTGCAGCTGTATTTCGAACGGCATGACGGCCAAGCCTGCACGATCGAGGACTGGATCGCCGTGTTCGAGGACACGACCGGGCGCGACCTGCGCCAGTTCAAGCGCTGGTATTCGCAGGCCGGCACGCCGCGGCTCGATGTGACGGACAGTTTCGAGGACGGGCGCTACACGCTGCATTTCCGACAGCACACGCCGCCCACTCCGGGCCAGCCGGACAAAGACCCGCTGGTGATCCCGGTCGCGGTCGGGCTTCTTGCCCCGAGTGGCGAGGAGGTGGTGTCGACCACGTTGCTCGAAATGACCGAGGCGGAGCAGAGCTTCGCTTTCGACGGGCTGTCGGCGCGGCCGGTGCCATCGCTCCTGCGCGGGTTTTCCGCGCCGGTGATCCTGACGCGCTCCGCGGACAATGCCGAACGCGCCTTCCTGCTGGCCCATGACACCGACCCGTTCAACCGCTGGGAAGCCGGGCGCGCGCTGGCCAAGGATGCGCTGATGCGCATGGTGACGGACGGTGCCGCACCCGATGCCGCGTTCATCGAAGCGCTGGGGCTGCTGCTGGACGACGACTCCCTCGACCCCGCGTTCCGCGCGCTGGCGCTGCATTTGCCGGGACAGGACGATCTGGCCCAAAGCCTGTTCGACGCCGGGGTGACCCCGGACCCCGGCGCGATCCACGCGGCCTGCGAGGCGATGGCCGATGCAATGGCCGAGGTGCTGGAACAGCGACTTGCCACGATTTACGATGCAATGCAGGTTCCCGGCCCCTACAGCCCCGATGCGTCGGCGGCGGGCCGCCGCGCGCTAGCCAATGGCGCACTCTCGCTGCTCAGTCGCCGGGACGGGGCGGCGCGGGCCGCGACACAGTTCGCGGCGGCGGACAACATGACCCAGCAGCTTGCGGGCCTTGCCGCTCTGGTGCGGCGCGGACGCGGCGAGGACGCCTTGGCCGCTTTCTACGACCAGTGGCGCGGGGACCGGCTGGTGCTGGACAAGTGGTTCGGCCTGCAACCCGGTCTCGCGCAGCCGCAAGACGCGGCGGATGTCGCAACGAGGCTGACTGCGCACCCCGATTTCGACTGGAAGAACCCCAACCGCTTCCGCGCGGTGCTGGGCGCGCTGGCCGCCAATGCCGCGGGATTCCACCACCCGTCCGGCGCCGCCTACACGCTGATGGCGGACTGGCTGATCCGTCTGGATCCGGTGAACCCGCAGACCGCCGCGAGGATGACCACGGTGTTCGAGACATGGCGCCGCTATGACGCGGACCGGCAGGCGCTGATCGCCGATGCTCTGGAGCGGATCGCTGCGACGCCCGGCCTGTCGCGTGACACCGGCGAAATGGTCAACCGCATCCGGGGGGCGTGAGGGGAACCTTTATGTTGCCCGCGTGTTGGGCTAACTTGGTCACACAGGTTTCGCAAAACCGTGGTTTGGTAGCCCGATGAAAGACAGACTCGACCCCCTGATCGCAGAGCGTGCGCCGTGGCTCTATGCCAATCACCCGTGGTCCGCTCCGTCGCGCGCGGTGCTGATGCGGATGCTGGGATACGACCGCACCGTGCGGCTGGGCGAGTACCTTCAGGACCGCTCCATGCCCGAGATCATGGCGACGATGGGCGCACTTCTGGCCAAGGATGTGGAAGTGTCGGGGCTGGGCAACCTGCCCGCCCGCGGGGCCGCGCTGGTCGTGGCGAACCATCCCACCGGGATCGCCGACGGCATCATCCTGAACAGCGTGATCGCCCGCGCGCGGGGTGATGCGTTCTTCTATGCCAACAGCGACATCCTGCGCGTGTTGCCGCAGATGGACAGCCTTATCTGCCCGGTCGAATGGCGGCTGGAGAAACGCACCCATGCCAAGACGCGCGAAACCATGGCCTATACCCGCAAGGCGGTAGATGCAGGCAGGCTGGGCGTGATCTTCCCGTCCGGGCGGCTGGCCAAGCGGCGCGGGCTGCGGCTGTTCGAACGGCCGTGGATGGCCTCGGCCGCGATGATCGCGCGCAAGTTCGACCTGCCGGTGATCCCGGTCAACATCCGCGCGCGCAACTCGGCGCTGTTCTACCTGTTCGACCTGATGCATCCCACGCTGCGCGACATAACGTTGTTCCACGAGACGCTGAACAAGCACCGCCAGCCCTATCGCATCACGGTGGGAGAGCCGATCTCGCCATCGGCGCTGCCGACGAAATCCGAGGACGGGATCGAGATGCTGCGCGCCGCGACGCTGGCGCTTGGCGGGCGCTATGCGCCGTCCGTCTCGTTGGTTCAGAGCACGCGGCTGCCGTCTTGGGCGAAACCGGCCATCGGCTGACCCGACAAGCGGCTCCGCAACACCCTTCGACCCTGCCAGCCCCGGCTGTCAGTCGCGAAGGCGCCAGCCGGTACGGAAGATCCATGCCACGACGCTCACGCAGGCCATCGTGAACAGGGCGATCGCCGCCAGCGACCAACCGACCGCGATATCGGACTGCCCGAAGAACGCCCAGCGGAACCCCGAGATCAGGTAGACCACCGGGTTGAACAGCGACACGGTCTGCCAGATTGGCGGAAGCATGGTGATGGAATAGAAACTGCCCCCGAGGAATACCAGCGGCGTGATGATCAGCAGCGGGACCAGTTGAAGCTGCTCGAAATTCTGCGCCCACAGGCCAATGATGAAGCCCAGCAGGCTGAAGGAGATGCATGTCAGCAGCAGGAAAGCCAGCATGGCCGCGGGGTGCAGGATCGTAAGGTCGACGAAAAAGAAAGCGGTGCCGAGGATGATCAGCCCGACGATCAGCGCCTTGGTGGCTGCGGCGCCGACATAACCGATGACGATTTCGAGAAAACTGACCGGTGCCGACAGGTGTTCGTAGATCGTCCCGATGAATTTCGGGAAGTAGATGCCGAACGAAGCGTTCGAAATGGATTGCGTCATCACCGACAGCATCACGAGGCCGGGCACGATGAATGCGCCATAGGCCACGCCCTCCACCTCGTCGATCCGGGAGCCGAGCGCGGCCCCGAACACCACGAAGTAAAGCGATGTGGACAGCACAGGCGACAGCAGGCTCTGGCCGAGCGTGCGGTTGAAGCGCGCCATCTCGTGGCGGTACATCGTCCAGATGGCGTGGCCGTTCATGCGGTGTCCTTCAGCAGGTCGACGAAGATATCCTCGAGCGAGCTTTCCCGCGTCTGCACGTCCCGCAGCCCGAGCCCCGCCGCCGTGACATCGGCCAGCAGCGGCGCAATGTCCACGCCGTCATTGGCGTCGTAGCTGTGCAGCAGCGCCTGCCCGCCCGGTTCCAGATCCAGCCCTTTGCCCGTCAGCGCGGCCGGCAAATCGGGCAGCGGCGCGCGCAGTTCCATGCGCAGCGTCTTCTTGCCCAGCCGTCTCATCAGCCGCGCCTTTTCTTCCATCAGCAGGATGCGCCCACCGTTGATCACGCCGACCCTGTCGGCGATCGCCTCGGCTTCTTCGATGTAGTGGGTCGTCAGGATGATCGTCACGCCGTCCGCCTTGAGGGCGCGCACGATGTCCCACATGTCGCGGCGCAGCTCCACGTCCACGCCTGCGGTCGGCTCGTCGAGGAACAGCACTCGCGGGTCATGGGCCAGCGCCTTGGCGATCATCACGCGGCGGCGCATCCCGCCCGAAAGCTCGCGTGCCATGGCATCTTTCTTGTCCCACAGCGACAGGCGGCGCAGAACCTGTTCGACCCGCGCGGGATCGGGCGGCAGCCCGAAGATCCCGCGCGAGAAGGCAATCGTGTCGCGCACCTTGGTGAAGGGCTCCAGCACGATTTCCTGCGGCACGAGCCCGATCAGCCGCCGCGCCGCCCGGTAGTCTGCCAGGACGTCATACCCACCCACACGGATCTGCCCGGAGGTTGGCCGGGTAATCCCGCAGATGCTCGAGATGAGCGTGGTCTTGCCCGCGCCATTCGGTCCCAGCAGGGCAAGGATCTCGCCCTCTTCGATGGAAAGGTCCACATCCCTGAGCGCCTGGAAACCGCTGCCATAGGTCTTGCTCAGCGCGTCGATCTGGATAATGGCGGCCACGGCAGGTCCTGTTGTCAAGTCGGGGCAGACAGGGCACGCCGCCGCCAGTGATGAAGAATATCGTCGCCGAGCGCGCGGGTTTCAACCAGCGCGAACCGCGGGGCCTGATTCAGTGCGGAAATGCCCATCGCGCCAAGCCCCGGCCAGCCTTCGGCCCCGAGGATCAGTCCGGCAGTGTAGCCGATCAGGTCGTCCACCACCCCCGCCGCCAGAAGCGAGGCCCCGAAGGCGCCGCCGCCTTCGCAGAACACGCTGTTGATCCCCGCCGCACCAAGCGCCGCCAGGCAAGCCGCCGGGTCGATCTGCCGGTCCGCGCCGGGCTGAACGACCATGCAGCGCGCGCCGCGGTTCTGCCAGCGGGCGATCCGGTCGGCGGGTGCGTCGGGACCATGAAGCAACCAGAGCGGCGCTGTGCCCGCGCCGCGCGCCATCACGCCGTCCTCCGGCAGGTCGAGCCGACGGGACACGATGACCCGCACCGGTTGGTGCGCCATTCCGAGGTCCCGCACGGTAAGCGACGGATCGTCAGCCCGCGCGGTGCCGCCCCCGACCATGACCGCGTCGTGCCGGGCGCGCAGGGCATGGACGTGGCGGCGGGCGGCGGGCCCGGTGATCCAGCGGCTTTCGCCCGATGCGGTGGCGATGCGCCCGTCGAAACTGCCTGCCAGCTTGAGCGTCAGCGCGGGGCGCCCGCGCCTCTGGCGGGACAGAAACCCGAAATGGGCGATCTCGGCCTCGGCCGCGCAGACGCCTTCGGTCACCGGGATTCCGGCCGCGCGAATGCGCGCCACGCCGCCGCCATCGACGCGCGGATCGGGGTCGCGCAGCGCGATCACGACCCGACCGACCCGCGCCGCGACCAGCGCGTCGCAACAGGGCGGTGTCTTTCCGTGATGCGCGCAGGGTTCGAGTGAAACAAAGGCCGTGGCGCCCTCGGCCGCTTGCCCGGCTTGCGCAAGCGCCACGGTTTCGGCATGGGGCCGCCCGCCCGGCTGGGTCCACCCGCGCCCGACGATCCGCTCGCTCTGCACGAGGACGCAGCCCACCGCAGGGTTCGGCCAGCACCGACCCTGTCCGCGCTGCCCGAGCGCAAGCGCCAAAGCCATGAAGCGCGTGTCGCGGGCCGCGCCCCCGGTCACGTTTCGGGAGGTGTTTCGGGCCGCAATTCCGACACGAAACGGTCGAAATCGTCTGCCGCCTGGAAGTTCTTGTAGACGCTGGCAAAGCGCACATAGGCCACGGTGTCGATCCGAGCCAGCGTCTCCATCACGATCTCGCCGATGGTGCGCGACGGGATGTCCTGTTCGCCCAGGCTTTCCAGCCGCCGTACGATGCCCGAGATCATCTTTTCCATGCGTTCGGGCTCGATGGGACGTTTCTGGAGCGCGATGCGGATAGACCGTTCCAGCTTGTCGCGGTCGAAATCCTCGCGGCGGCCGTTGGACTTGATCACCACGAGGTCGCGCAACTGAACCCGTTCATACGTGGTGAAGCGCCCGCCGCATTCGGGACAATACCTGCGCCTGCGGATCGCCACATGATCTTCGGCGGGACGTGAATCCTTGACCTGCGTGTCGACGTTTCCGCAAAAGGGACAGCGCATGTGACCTCTCCTTGCGAGGGTCTTGCCCTCCGTGTCTAGGACTATAGGCACCTTACCACAAATTGGGTAGCCCCGATTTTCGGACGCAAGATCAACGGCGCCGCAGGCGCAAAGGTGCCCCGTGTGCCGTGAACCGCTCGTGTCAGTTGAACGTGAAGCCCACGCCGCGCCCTTCCCAGCACAGCGACTGGGCGAAGGCCACCGTGAAGGACGCCCCGCGCCGGTTCATCGGGGCGTTGGTCACCAGCGGTAGGGTCCGCGGGCCTTGCGGCGCAATCTCGAACACCATGCTGCGCCCGCCCGCCACCGTCTGGCTGGGGCCGTCCGGGTCCGTGACGACGACGCGTTGCGCGCCGCGGGCGTTGCGCATGATCCGGGCGTATTCCCCGGCGGCACAGAAATAGTCGCCCCCCGACGTGCCGGGCCGGGCCAGGACTTCGAACCGCCCTGCCGATAGCTGGTAGATGCGCAGGTCGTTGCGCGCCACGAAGGACGGTTGCGGCCCGGTGAGCGCGGCGCACCCGGCCAGCAGCAAGGCGAAAAGCAGAACGGCGCGACCGGAAAGGCGGATTGCATGGGTCATAAAGCGATCATACGCCCGGCGCTGCGCGAACGGAACCGTCCAAGGCAAGATGCGCCGCAACAGTCCTGCGGTGTGGCGCGGCCCGATGTTCGAAAAGGTAGATGCCTTGCCAGGTTCCAAGCGCAAGCCGACCGTCGATCACCGGGATCGACAGGCTGACCGGAAGCATCGACGCCTTGATGTGGGCAGGCATATCGTCTGGCCCTTCGTTGCGGTGCACCAGATAGCGCATCGACGGATCGTCGGCCGCCGGCACGAGGCGACGAAAGAACGCCTGGAGATCGCGCTGAACATCCGGGTCGGCGTTTTCCTGCACCAGAAGCGAGCAAGATGTATGGCGCACGAACAGCGTCAGCAGCCCTGTGCCCGACACCCACGAGGCCACGTCTCGGCCGAACTCATAAAGCCCCGGACCGCGTGTCCGAATCGTGAAACTGGTCTGCATCGCCCTGCCCGCTCAAGGACTGGATACCGGATCAGTCGAACATCCGGTCGCCCTGTTCGTCGATCACCTGCCGTGCCTTGGCAAGACTGGCCGCCGCCGCCGCGTCGGCGCTGTCCAGCGTGTCGGCCCGGATCAGGCGGTGTGTCTTCTCCACCCCGTCCACCACCTTTACGATCCGCGCGGCAACGCGCCACTTGCCGCTTTCGTTGATAGGTTCCGGATGGATGTCATAGCCGTCGTGCCGAACGGGCTCCGCCGAAGGCGCAGCCTCGGGCGACTTCTCAGGGCCCTTTCCGAACAGGCGGGACAGGATCGACATTCAACGACTTCCTTACTGATCTAGGAACGAGCGCAGCTTGCGCGACCGGCTGGGATGCTTGAGCTTGCGCAGCGCCTTCGCCTCGATCTGACGGATCCGTTCGCGGGTGACGCTGAACTGCTGGCCTACCTCCTCAAGCGTGTGGTCGGTGTTCATGCCTATGCCAAAGCGCATCCGAAGCACCCGTTCCTCGCGCGGGGTAAGGCTGGCCAGAACCCGCGTCGTCGTTTCCTTCAGGTTGTCCTGAATCGCACTGTCCAGCGGCAGGATCGCATTCTTGTCCTCGATGAAGTCGCCAAGCTGGCTGTCTTCCTCGTCGCCGATCGGCGTCTCGAGGCTGATCGGCTCCTTGGCGATCTTCATCACCTTGCGGACCTTCTCCAGCGGCATCTGAAGCTTGGCGGCCAGTTCCTCGGGCGTCGCTTCGCGGCCGATCTCGTGCAGCATCTGGCGGCCGGTGCGCACCAGCTTGTTGATCGTCTCGATCATGTGCACCGGAATGCGGATCGTGCGCGCCTGATCCGCGATCGAGCGTGTGATCGCCTGCCTGATCCACCATGTCGCGTAGGTCGAGAACTTGTAGCCGCGGCGGTATTCGAACTTGTCCACCGCCTTCATCAAGCCGATATTGCCTTCCTGAATAAGATCAAGGAATTGCAGGCCGCGGTTCGTGTACTTCTTGGCAATCGAGATCACCAGACGCAGGTTGGCTTCGACCATTTCCTTCTTGGCTTGCCGCGCTTCCTTCTCGCCCTTCTGGACCTGCTGCACGATCCGCCGGAATTCCGTGATGTCGAGCCCGACATACTGGCCGACCTGGACCATCTCGGCGCGCAATTCATCAACCTTCACATGCGAACGTTCGAACAGCGCCTGCCAGCCGCGCCCGGCATTGGCCTTCATCCGGTCCACCCAGTTCGGGTCGAGTTCGGCTCCGCGATAGGCATCGATGAAGTCGCGCCGGTTGATCCGCGCCTGGTCGGCCAGCTTCACCATGGCGCCGTCGATCGACATGATCCGGCGGTTGATGCCGTACAACTGGTCGATCAGCGCCTCGATCCGGTTGGCGTGCAGGTGCAGCCCGTTGACCAGTTCCACGATTTCCGACCGCAGCTTCTGGTAGATTTCCTCGTCTGCATCGCTGAACCCGTCGTCGCCCGCCAGCGTGGCGTTCATCCGGCGCTCCTGGATCTCGGCCAGCGTTTCGTAGTCCAGCGCGATCCGGTCCAGCGTTTCCAGCACGCGCGGCTTCAGAGCGGCTTCCATCGCGGCCAGCGACATGTTGGCCTGATCGTCGTCCTCGTCGTCGTCCTCGCGCTGGATGGGGTTGCCGTCGGCGTCGTATTCCTCCTGCTGGCTCTTGTCCTCCTTGGCAGCTGGCGCAGCGTCGCCCAGCGGCGCGACGACGGGTTCGACGGCGGCCTCGCCGTCTTCGTCCATCGCATTGCCGAAGGTGGTTTCAAGATCGATCACATCGCGCAGCAGAATGTCCTCGGACAGCAGTTCATCGCGCCAGATTGTGATCGCCTGGAAGGTCAGCGGGCTTTCGCACAGCCCCGCGATCATGGTGTTCCGGCCGGCCTCGATCCGCTTGGCGATGGCGATCTCGCCCTCGCGCGAAAGCAGTTCGACCGACCCCATCTCGCGCAGGTACATGCGCACCGGGTCGTCGGTACGGTCCAGCTTCTCGGTTTCGGTCTGGGCAACGGCAACCTCGCGGGAACCGCCGGTGGTCACGAGGTCGGTTGTCTTGCCATCACCCTCCTCGGCCTCTTCTTCCTCGATGATGTTGATGCCCATCTCGGACAGCATCGACATCACGTCCTCGATCTGCTCCGAAGACACCTGATCGGGCGGCAGGACTTGGTTGAGTTGATCGTAGGTTATGAAGCCGCGTTCTCGGGCCTCGGCGATCATCTTCTTGACCGCGGCCTGGCTCATGTCGAGCATCGGCTCCGCATCGGAATTGTCCTGCTTTCGATCGTCAGTGTCCTTGGCGGCCATTCGGGGCTCCTTGCTGGCGTCGGTGCGTCGCGTCAGGTGATACGAGAATCACATAGGTCGCCCAAGTGATTCGCGCCCGTGTCTAAGCGGTTTTTTTTGACATTTCCCCCATAAAATACCGAATCAATGGCTGCGGTCGCGGGATTTAGTGAAGTCTATGTCACGAATCAGCTGATCGAAGGCCGACCTTTCATCCTTGTTGAGTTTGGCACCGTTGGTGCCTGTATCGTATTCCGTGCGGTCGTCCAGCGACTGCCGCGTCGCGCGGTTGCGCGCCTCGGTCGCCTGAACAAGCCGCCAGACGACCCGATCGGGAACCGGACCGTCGATGTCCTCGACCGCCTCGCGCAATTCCTCGGCATGGCCGCGGGCGGCAGCCAGCTTGCCCAGTTCCTCGGCAAGGCCAAGCGCGGCCAACTCCGTGTTGCCGGGATTGCGCACTGCCGGAACCAGCGCGACATGCGCATGCCCCATCAAGGTTTCAAGGGCCTGCGCGCCCACGACCTGCGAAAGCCGTTCGCGCAGCGTGCCCTGCGGCCGGGCATGCCAGTCCAGGATCGCGGCCCGCAGTGCGGCATGGTCCGATGATCCAAGCGGCAGGTCGGCCAGCGCGTCGGCATGGGTATCGAGAATGGCGGGCGTGCAGATCACTGTCGCCAGGATCACCCGTTCGCGCAGTTCGGTCTCCACCTGCGCGGTGTCCGCGGCAGCCAAGAGCGACCGTCTCAGGCTCTGGGTGGCGGCGTGGTCCACCTGCCAGCCGCCCGCGCCCGGCTTGCGCCCGGTCCTGCGAGCGGGGCGGAACGTCTGCCATTGCAGGTCGCGCAGTTCCTGCCGGTAGTGATGTTTCAGGCTCTGGTCTGGGATCTTCTCGGTCAGTTCCCGCAACCGCTTGTCTAGGCCAGCGCGCCGTTCGGGGCTGTCGAAGACCTGCCCCTCGGTTTCGCGCTGCCACAGCAGGCGCACCATCGTCATCGCTCCGTCGAGAGCACCCTGCATCGCCGCCGGGCCCTGTGCGCGCAGCAGGTCGTCCGGGTCCTGCCCTTCGGGCAAAAGCGCGAAGCGCAGACCGTGGCCGGGCTTGAGCAGCGGAAGCGCAATGTCGATCAAACGCATGGCCGCGCGCAGCCCGGCCTTGTCCCCGTCCAGCGCGATCACAGGTTCGGGCGCGATGCGCCAAAGCAGTTCAAGCTGGCTGGCTGTGATCGCCGTGCCCAGCGGCGCGACGGTTGCGCCGAAACCCGCCTCCACCAGCGCGATCACGTCCATATAGCCTTCGGCCACAATCAGCGGCCCGGCCTTGCCCGCCGCAGTGCGCGCGGGCCCGTGATTGTAGAGCGAGCGCCCCTTGTCGAAGAGCGGCGTTTCCGGCGAATTGAGGTATTTCGCCCGCGCTTCCGGCGACATGGCGCGCCCACCAAAGGCAATGCAGCGCCCGCGCGGATCGCGGATTGGAAACATGATGCGGTCGCGGAACCGGTCAAACGGCGCGCCGCCGTCATCAGGGGCGATGGCCATGCCGCATTCTACGATCAGGTCGGCCGCGATGCCCTTGCCGGTCAAGTGCTGCCAGAGCGCGTGGCGCCCGTTCGGGGCGAAGCCGATCTCGAACCGTTTCAGCGCCTCAGCGCCCAGACCCCGACCCGAAAGATAGTCGCGCGCAGCGCCGGCTGCGCTGGCGGACAGTTGCAAGCGGAAGAAGCGCAAGGCCTCCTCCATCACCTCGGCCAGGCGGGTATTGCGATCCGCCGTCACACGCGCCTGCGGATCGGCGGCAGGCATGGTCATCCCGGCCTCGCGTGCGAGAATCTCGACCGCCTCCATGAAGCCGACGTTCTCGGTTTCCTGAACGAAGCCGATGGCGTCGCCCTTCGCCTGACAGCCGAAGCAGTAATAGAACCCCTTGCGGTCATCCACATGAAAAGATGCGGTCTTTTCCTGATGAAAAGGGCAAGGCGCCCACATGTCGCCCTTGCCCTGGTTGGATTTGCGCGGATCCCACGCGACCTTGCGCCCGACCACGTGAGCAAGGCTGGTGCGGCTGCGCAGTTCGTCCAGAAAACCGGGAGGGAGACTCATGCACGCACTATGCCGCCCGCGCCCCTGCGGTGTCCAGCGGGCAAAATCCGGGGCGCGGCCGACCTGCGGCGCGGCGCGGACCTAAAGGCCCATCGCGCGATAGCTCGCCGCGACCCGTCCGATCGACACGAGATAGGCCGCAACGCGCAGGTCGGTCACGTCCTCACGGCTGTGCCACACCTCTCGCATGGACTGATAGGCCGTGCGCATCGTGTCATCGAGCCCCGAGCGCACCAGTTCAAGTTCGTCCGCGCCGCGCAGGTACTTCGTCTTGAAATCGGGCGTCATCGTCCAGGCATCACCGAGGTACTTGTCCAGCCGCTCCAGTTCGTCCACCACAAGCTGGTGCCGGGCCTCTTCCTGGCGCCGCTGCATCCGCCCGAACCGGATATGGCTCAGGTTCTTGACCCATTCGAAATAGCTAACGGTCACCCCGCCTGCGTTGGCGTACATGTCAGGGATCACGATCACACCCTTCTCGCGCAGGTATTCGTCGGCGCCCGCCGTGATCGGCCCGTTCGCAGCCTCGATGATCAGGTTGGCCTTGATCCGCGTGACGTTGTTGAGGTTGATCACCCCCTCCAGCGCGGCCGGGATCAGGATGTCGCAGTCCGATTCCAGAACCGCAGCGCCATCCTTGCTGTGCGTCGCGTCAGGAAAATCGCTCACTCCACCGTATTTCTTGATCCAGGCTGCCACCGCTTCCACGTCCAGCCCGCGTTCGTCGTAGAGAGCCCCGTCGCGTTCGATGATCCCGATGATCTTCGCCCCGTCCTCTGAGCGCAGGAAACTGGCTGCATGATAGCCGACATTGCCAAGGCCCTGCACGATGATGCGCTTGCCGTCCAGCTTGCCGGAAAGGCCTGCCTCGGCCACGTCCTTGGGGTGGCGGAAGAACTCCCGCAGGGCATATTGCACGCCGCGGCCCGTCGCTTCGACCCGGCCGGCGATGCCGCCCGCGTGCAGCGGCTTGCCGGTCACGCACGCATTGGCGTTTATGTCGGTGGTATTCATGCGCCGGTACTGATCGGCGATCCAGGCCATCTCCCGCTCGCCGGTGCCCATGTCGGGCGCGGGCACGTTCTGCGACGGGTTGATCAAGTCGCGCTTGGCAAGTTCGTAAGCAAATCTTCGTGTTATGCGCTCAAGTTCATGTTCTTCCCAGGCCCGTGGATCGATGCACAGCCCACCCTTGGAACCGCCGAACGGGGTTTCCACAAGCGCGCACTTGAAGGTCATCAGCGCTGCCAGCGCCTCCACCTCGTCCTGGTTGACATTCATCGCATAGCGGATGCCGCCCTTCACGGGTTCCATGTGTTCGGAATGGACCGACCGGTAGCCGGTGAAGGTGTGAATCTGCCCGCGCAGGCGCACGCCGAACCGCACGGTGTAGGTGGCGTTGCACACGCGGATCTTCTCCTCCAGGCCGGGAGATAGATCCATCAGCGCCACGGCGCGGTTGAACATGAGGTTGACGCTGTCGCGGAAGCTGGGTTCGCGGATCGCGGTCCCGTCGGTCATACTGGTCATGGGTGTCCCTTCCTGTGCGGTGCGGGGCCGTTACACCGGCCCTCGGCACAAGCCTAACGCGAGAGCGTTACGGAACCCTAGCAATTTCATGACTTTTGAATGCCCTAAAGGGTGGTACCGTTTTTTTCCATCAACATCAGGGTGATGGCTTCGGCCAAGACCTTACCCTGCGCGTTCGGCGTGACCCCGCCGATACCGAGCCGCCGTCCGAAGCGCCACCAAAGGCCCGGTGCCCAGTCGCGTCCGAGCGGAGTTTTCAGAACGATCGCGAATCCGCCCGACGGCTTGAAGGCGAAGACGCCTCGGTCGACATTGGCGATGTCGTCGATCCGCGCGAGGCAGGCGCCCGAACTGTCGAACAGACCCTCTCGGGTCAAAACGATCCGGCGCGCGGTCGCGGCCCAGAGTTGCCACGCGCACCACAGCATGAACGCCCCGGTTCCAACGGTAAAAGCCAGCCATCCCAGATCATTGGGCGGCGATGTTACAGCAACCCAGAGCAGCAGCGCGGCCACCGCGGACAGGCACAGGACAGCGATGCCGCGGCGGGCGGGAGACGGGGTGAGCGTGCAGAGGATACCGGATTCCATGCCAGCCGCTTACCCCATTCGCGCACCAAGCGCGAGAGGCTTCGGCATCGGGACTGGCGGGCCGCCCGCCCCCGGTGCTAGGGTCGCGCAGCAGACCGGCAAAGGACGGCGCCTTGTGAGAAAAATCATTGTTTTCATTGCCCTGTCGGCCTGCGCGCCGGAAGGTTTCCCGGACGATCCAGTGTTTTCGGACCCTGCCGGGCTGGAGATGCCACGCATCGCCCCGCTGGACCAGATCGTGGATGCGGCGGGCCAGCCGAACGCGACCGAGGGCGCGGAGGCGGAGTTGCAGGCGCGCGGCGGCGCGCTGCGCAGTCGGGCGGACGCGTTGCGCGCTCAACCGCGCTGAAGCGCCATTCGGCGCATCGGAGACCGTGAAGGCGTTCCAAGGAATACTGCAGGAGTATCGTAGCGAAGTGTCGGCATGTGTGCCGCCTCCTCGTCCCGGCCCCCGTTCACCGGTCCCGGCCCGCGCTTCGCGTTGCGCCCCTTCGCAAAGCCGGATAACACCGCCGACGACCGATAACGACATTGACGGAGCGCCGCACATGACCACCCCCCTGCGTCTTGGAATTGCCGGGCTTGGAACCGTGGGCGTGGGCGTGGTGAAGATCCTGCAGCAGCACGGCGATTTGTTGCGCGCCCGCACGGGCCGCGACATCACGCTGAGCGCGGTGTCCGCGCGCAGCCAGAAGAAGGATCGCGGCGTCGACCTGTCCGGTTATGCCTGGGAGGATGACCCGGTCGCGCTGGCGGCCCGCGACGACGTGGACGTGCTGGTGGAACTGATGGGCGGCACCGACGGGCCGGCCAAGGCCGCGACCCGCGCGGCGCTGGCGCGGGGCAAACATGTCGTCACCGCGAACAAGGCGATGATGGCGGTGCACGGGCAGATGCTGGCCGAACAGGCCGAGGCAAAGGGCGTCGCGCTGCGGTTCGAGGCGGCGGTGGCGGGCGGCATCCCGGTGGTCAAGGCGTTGACCGAAGGGCTGGCGGGCAACCGCGTCACGCGGATCATGGGTGTGATGAACGGTACCTGCAATTACATCCTGACGCGCATGGAAAGCGCCGGGCTGTCCTATGCCAAGGTGTTCAAGGAGGCGGCCGATCTCGGCTATCTCGAGGCGGACCCGCAGCTTGACGTGGGCGGGATCGACGCAGGGCACAAGCTGGCATTGCTGGCGTCCATCGCGTTCGGCACGCAGGTCGATTTCGACAGCGTGCAACTTGAGGGCATCGACAGGATCACGATCGAGGACATCACCCGCGCGGGCGACATGGGTTACCGGATCAAACTGCTGGGCGTGGCGCAGATGTCGTCCGGTCGCGGACTGGAACAGCGCATGACGCCCTGCCTCGTGCCGCGCAAGTCGCCGCTGGGCCAGCTGCGCAACGCGACGAACATGGTGGTGATCGACGGCGACAGCAGCGGACAGATCGTATTGCGCGGGGCGGGCGCGGGCGAAGGGCCAACCGCCTCGGCGGTGATGTCGGACGTGATCGACATCGCGCGCGGGCTGATCCTTCCGGTGTTCGGCCAGCCCGCGACCACGCTGGTCGGCTCCACCCCGGCGGTCGCGTCGGCGCCGGCGGCCTATTACCTGCGCCTGTCGCTGTTGGACAAGCCCGGCGCGCTGGCCCGCATCGCCACCGCGCTGGGGGATGCCGGTATCAGCATCGACCGGATGCGGCAGTATGGGCACGCGTCCGGCGCGGCGCCGGTGCT
Organism: Meridianimarinicoccus roseus; assembly: GCF_003172915.1. Classification (GTDB taxonomy): domain Bacteria; phylum Pseudomonadota; class Alphaproteobacteria; order Rhodobacterales; family Rhodobacteraceae; genus Meridianimarinicoccus; species Meridianimarinicoccus roseus. The sequence continues at coordinate 88,904 of NZ_QGKU01000030.1, read as the reverse complement.
GATCGTCACCCACAAGGCCACGCGCGACGCGCTTGACCACGCGGTGGCCAAATTTGACTCAACCGGCGTTCTGAGCGCGGCGCCGGTGGCGATCCGGATCGAAGAAGTGTAGACCGGGAGCGCGAACTGCCCCGGCGTAACCAGTGCCGACAGAGTGACAGCGAGGAACACCGATGACGACCCCCACCGATTTCAATGACCGTATGCTTTCCCTTGGCCTCGCCCGCGTGTCGGAGGCGGCAGCGATGGCGTCGGCCCGGCTGATCGGGCGCGGCGACGAAAAGGCGGCGGACCAGGCCGCGGTCAACGCCATGCGCACGCAGCTCAACATGCTCGACATCGACGGAACCGTGGTCATCGGCGAGGGCGAGCGAGACGAGGCTCCGATGCTTTATATTGGCGAGCAGGTCGGTACCGGCGACGGCCCGGCGGTGGACATCGCGCTCGATCCGCTGGAGGGCACGACGCTGACCGCCAAGGACATGCCGAACGCGCTGACGGTGATCGCGATGGGTCCCAAGGGGTCGATGCTGCACGCGCCGGACGTCTACATGGACAAGCTGGCGATCGGGCCCGGCTATCCGCGCGACGTGGTCACCCTGGGCATGAGCCCGGCGGAGCGGGTCGCCGCGTTGGCCGCCGCCAAGGGCGGGTCGATGGAGGACATCACGGTTTGCGTGCTGGAGCGTCCGCGCCATGACGACATGGTGGCAGAACTGCGCGGCACCGGTTGCGCGATCCGCCTGATCACCGATGGCGACGTGGCCGGCGTGATCCATTGCGCGGACCCGATCAAGACCGGGATCGACATGTACATGGGATCGGGCGGCGCCCCCGAGGGGGTTCTGGCCGCCGCCGCGCTGAAATGCCTTGGCGGGCAGATCTACGGCAAGCTGCTTTTCCGCAATGACGACGAGCGCGGGCGCGCGGCCAAGGCCGGGATAACCGAGCCGGACAAGGTTTACGATCTTGACGGGTTGGTGATGGATGACGTGATCTTCGCGGCCAGCGGCGTGACCGACGGCTCGCTTGTGTCGGGCATCAAGCGCGAGGTCGGCTACGTGACGATCGAGACGATCCTGATGCGGTCCAAAACCGGGTCGGTGCGGCGCATGAGCTATCGCAACCCCACCAGCTGATGGCCGATCCGGCACCGGCCTCCGCCGACGCGGCCTTTCTCGGGGTCTCGCAGTCGCTTTCCGGCCGGCGCTGGGTCGGGCCGGACGACATGGCTGCACGCGCCGCGCTGGCGCTGGCGCAGCGCACCGGACAGCCACCCGCGCTGTGCGCGGTGCTGGCCCGGCGCGACGTCGCCCCCGAGGACGCCGCGGCGTTTCTGGATCCGCGCCTCAAGGATCTGTTGCCCGACCCGCTTGTGCTGAAGGACATGGGCGCGGCAGCCGAACGCGTGGTCGCCGCCGCGCGCGGTCGGCAGCGGGTCGCCGTCTTCGCCGATTACGATGTGGATGGCGGCGCCTCGGCCGCGCTGCTGCTGCGCTGGCTGCGCGGACTTGGCGTGGCGGCCACGCTCTATGTGCCCGACCGGATCGACGAGGGCTACGGGCCGAACGCGCCGGCGATGGCCGCGCTGGCGGCCGCCCATGACCTGATCGTCTGCGTCGATTGCGGCACGCTGAGCCACGAACCTGTGGCAGCGGCAGCGGGGGCCGACGTGGTGGTGCTGGACCATCACCTCGGGGGCGAAACGCTGCCGCCGGCGCTGGCGGTGGTCAATCCGAACCGTGCGGACGAAGACGGTGCGCTGGGGCATCTGTGCGCTGCGGGTGTCGTGTTCCTGATGTTGGTGGAGGCGAACCGGCAGCTGCGCGCGGCGGGCGTTGCAGGGCCTGACCTGATGGCGCTGCTCGATCTGGTGGCGCTGGCCACGGTGGCCGACGTGGCGCCGCTGGTGGGGGTGAACCGCGCGCTGGTGCGGCAGGGCCTGAAGGTGATGGCGCGGCGCGGCAACGTCGGCCTCGTTGCACTGGCGGACAGCGCGCGGCTGGACGTGGCGCCGGGGGCCTATCACCTTGGCTATGTGCTCGGGCCGCGGATCAACGCAGGCGGGCGGATCGGAGCGGCGGATCTTGGGGCGCGGCTGCTGGCCACCGACGATCCGGCCGAAGCGGCAGGACTGGCGGCGCGGCTTGAGCAGCTCAATACCGACCGCCGCGAGGTCGAGGCCGCGGTGCGCGCCGCCGCGATGGCGCAGGCCGAGGCGCGCGGCCTCGATGCGCCGCTCGTTTGGGCGGCTGGCGACGGCTGGCATCCCGGCGTCGTGGGCATTGTCGCCGCCCGCCTGAAGGAAGCGACGAACCGCCCCGCCGTGGTGATTGGGTTTGACGGCGCGGACGGCAAGGGGTCGGGCCGGTCGGTGACGGGGATCGACCTCGGCGCATCCGTGCACCGGCTGGCGGCGGAGGGATTGATCGAGAAGGGCGGCGGTCACCGCATGGCGGCCGGACTGAGCCTGCACCGCGACGGGCTGGAAGCCGCGATGGCCCGCCTGTCCGAGTTGATGGCGCGGCAGGGCGCGGGTGCGCTGGGGCCGCGGGATCTGCGTCTTGACGGTGTGCTGATGCCCGCGGGTGCGACACCCGAGCTTGTCACCGCGCTGGAGACGGCGGGGCCCTATGGCGCCGCGGCCCCTGCCCCGCGCTTCGCGCTGCCCGACATGCTGGTGCGCGCCGCGCGGCGGGTCGGCGAGACACATCTGAAACTGACGCTGGCCTCGGGTGGCGGCAGCCTCGATGCAATCGCGTTCGGTGCATTCGACGGGCCGATGGGGGCCGCGCTGGAGGCTCGGATCGGCGGCACGGTCCACGCCGCCGGGCGGCTGGAGCTAAACACCTGGGGTGGGCGCACGCGGGTCCAGCTGCGGCTTGAGGACGCCGCCCTGCCCTGATCGGCACCCTGCGACAGCGATGGTCCGCGCTGCGTGAAAGCCGCCGCAACGGCAAGCTAAAGGCGGCCAAAAAATTCGTGGCGCGGGACGAAAAACCCCTTGCGGCCCCCCGCCAGTTTGCCTAAACCCCGCGACACGCCACGGCGCTGGCCCGTTCGTCTATCGGTTAGGACGCCAGGTTTTCAACCTGGAAAGAGGGGTTCGATTCCCCTACGGGCTGCCACTTTTTCCGCAATACACTGAAATATCATATCGCAGTCCGCGAGGCAGCGGTGAGCTTTCTTACTTCCGTTTCAACGCGCGGTGACTCAACGCGCGGTGAGATGGGCGGTGATGCGCGAGGCCCATAGCCGATATCCCCGCGCGTTCAGGTGCACGCCATCATGGCTCAGTCCAGGTGGCAACCCACCGGGGTCCGAAAGCCCCTCAAGCGGCAGGTAGGCCGCCCCCGCCTTTCGCGCGACGTCCGGCAAGACCCGGTTCAGCGCGGCTATCTTGGCCGCCATGCCCGCCCCGCAGCGGGCCGGGTCGCACTGGATCGTGGATTGCAGAACGACATCGATCCCGGCCGCAACAAGTTGCGCGGCGATCCGTTCGTGCCGGGCCGCCACCTGCGGAACCGGCATCCCCCGGCTGATATCGTTGATCCCAGCCATCACCAGCACCGTGCCCACCTGCCCGCTCAGGATCGGGTCGAGCCGTGCCAGTATGTCCGCCGTCGTATCGCCGCCGATGCCCCGGTTGGCGACCCGTGCTGCGCCAAGCAATTCGCCCCACGGGCCCGCTTCGGTCAGGCTGTCGCCGAGCAGCACGAGGTCGGCTTGCGTTCCGAGCGCGGCGAACAGTGCCACGCGGTCCGGGCGGTTGACCTCCTCGGTCAGGTGCGCAGGCACCACGAGGCGCTTCACCGCGGAAAGTTGGAAAAACGGAAAAATCTGATACGCTCCGACCGCCACGCCATATGAAAAGGCGCACAAAACCAGCGCGGCCACCACCGCAAGCGTGCGAGGCTTAAGCACGAAGCCCTCGGCACGCGCGCCGCATCACGGCGCAGGAGACGGCGCGAACGACGTGGCATCGACGACAAGAGCGGTCTGCGTCTGGCATGGAAAGATTCGACCTGCGGACGTGGGCCTTGCCACGTTCACCGCTTTGCGGCGGCGGATCAAGCGCGGCGGCGAGGTCACGGGCCCTAGGCTGTTGTCGGGCTGCAGTTGCCATCCTATACGGGGCGTCGGAGCGGGCCACCGGCAGCCAGGCGGCACGTCGGGACGGTCCGATGCGGACAGGAGGCACGGCGCAGGTGGCGAAAGCTCAGGACGGCAATCCCTGGACCCGGCGCGCGATCCTCGCGCTGCTGGAAGTGCCCCGGCTGCTGCCGTACCGGATGCGCTTGCCGGTGATCGGCTGGCTGATGGCATACGTGTTCGCGCCGCTTGCCGGATACCGTCGCCGGGTGCGGGACAACCTGCACTACGTGCTGCCCGACTTGCCCGAACGCGAGGTGCGCCGTCTGTGCCGCGCCGTGCCCGCCAATACCGGACGGATGCTGGCCGAGATCACGTCCGGGCAGCGCTTCATCGACGAGATCGCCCGCACGCCGATGCAGGGGCCGGGCCTGCCCGCGCTGGACGCAGCGCGCGCGGCGCGGCGACCGATCGTCATCGTCAGCGGGCATTTCGGCAATTTCGACGCGGCACGCTGCGCGCTGGCTCAGCGCGGGCACCAGATCGGCGCGCTTTATCGTCCGGTGGACGATCCGGCGCTGGACCGGTTGTTCCACGACGTGCTGTCGCGCATCGCCGCGCCGGTTTTCCCGCGCGGACGCAAGGGCCTGGGAAGCATGGTCAAGTTCCTGCGCAAGGGCAACGCAGTGGCCATCCTGCTGGACCAGTACGTTCACGAAGGCACGCCGCTGACCTTCTTCGGGAAGGCCGCGCGCACGTCGCTGTCGGCGGCTGAAATGGCGCTGAAATACGATGCCCTTCTTGTGCCGGTCTACGGCATCCGGCGCGGGCACGGCTTCGAGATCGTGGCCGAGGCGCCGGTGCCACATAGCGATCCGGCGACGATGACGCAGGCGATCAACGACAGTCTGGAGGCGCGGGTGCGCGCAGACCTTGACCAATGGCTCTGGATTCACCGCCGATGGAAGCCCGAGCTTGAGGCCGCGCAGGGCTGAGAGGCCGGCCGCGCAAGCGTCGGCGCCGTTCGTTGCTGCAATTGCTTGGTCAGTCCAGCCGGGCCGCCGAAAGGACCGGCCCTGGCCCGTCTTCCTGCACCAGTACCGCGCCGCGCAGCGTATCCGGCCCCGTCGGCTTCTGAAGGGTGAATTCGGCGGGCGCCGTACCGTCCCATGTGCCTATCAGCGTCCAGTCGGTGACGATGTTGGCATAGTGCAGCGTGCGCCCAGCATTCTCGCCGCGTTCGATATGAACTTCCGCCAGCGGGCGGAAGCGCAGCGCGATCACCCGCGCGGGTCCGTCGATCGCCCGAAGCGGGGTAAGCCGCACGGTCAAGGCGCCGTCCTGCGCCGGTGTCACGTCGATGCGCACCCGGGCCGGGCGATCCTTTTCGGAGGCGATGGCGTTGAGCACCTTGTTGGGCTTGTAGCCCGCCACTTCGAGATGCCCGCCGACGATCAGTTGCGGGGTGTAGATCATCCGCCGTCCCGCCGAGCGGGCGTATTCCTTCTGCCGGGTGGTGAAGGCGGCCTGGGCGAAGCTGTCTTCCCAGCCGATGTAATCCCAGTAGTCTACGTGCAGCGCCAGCGGCAGCACGTCGTCGCGCTGTGCGAGTTCGGCGAGAAGCTCGTCCGCGGGCGGACACGACACGCACCCCTGCGAGGTGAAGAGTTCGACCACCACCGGGGCGCGCGCCGCCGGTGCAGCCTCGGCCTGCACCGCCCCGCCGTCCTGCGCCGCAGCGCCGGTGAAGGCGCACGCCCCCGCCAAAAGACCCGCGAGCCATGCCCTTGCCAATTGCTGCATTCGATCGTCCCCTCGTTGACCGCTCTGGCGAAACTAGGCCAAGCGGGGGAGCGGGGCCAATCACCGTTTCGAGATTTTCGCGCCCGGCCGCATCGGTCGGTCGCGGCCCTTGGGGAGGGACCGATGTGGCGCGCGCATTCTGTGTGCGACGGTATACAAAAGGCCGCACCCCCCTGCCCTTGATCGGGTTTCGGCAAAACGGCATACCGGCATCAGCTTCACTCCGCTGGATATCGGGAGAACCACAGCCATGACTATCATTGTCGGCCAAGACACCGCGAAAACACGCAAGACCCTCACGGTCGGAGGCGAGTCCGTCGCCTATTATTCCATTCCGGCGGCCGAGGCGGCCGGGCTTGGCGATTTCTCCAAGTTGCCCGCCGCGCTGAAGGTCGTTCTGGAAAACATGCTGCGGTTCGAGGATGGCAAGACCGTCAGCGTGGACGACATCAAGGCCTTCGCGGAATGGGCGAATCTGGGCGGCAAGAACCCCCGCGAGATCGCCTATCGCCCCGCGCGCGTGCTGATGCAGGATTTCACCGGCGTTCCGGCCGTGGTGGACCTTGCGGCGATGCGCGACGGGCTGAAGGCGCTGGGCGGCGATCCCGAGAAGATCAACCCGCTCAACCCGGTGGACCTTGTGATCGACCATTCGGTGATGATCGACGAATTCGGCAATCCGCGCGCCTTCCAGATGAACGTGGACCGCGAATACGAACGCAACATCGAACGCTACACCTTCCTCAAGTGGGGCCAGAAGGCATTCAACAACTTCCGCGTTGTGCCGCCGGGCACCGGCATCTGCCATCAGGTGAACCTTGAATACCTTGCCCAGACCGTCTGGACCGACGTGGATCAGGACGGCGCCACCGTTGCCTATCCCGACACGCTGGTCGGCACCGACAGCCACACCACGATGGTCAACGGCGCGGCGGTGCTGGGCTGGGGCGTCGGCGGGATCGAGGCCGAGGCCGCGATGCTGGGCCAGCCGATCTCCATGCTGATCCCCGAAGTCGTCGGCTTCGAACTGACCGGCAAGATGATGGAAGGCACCACCGGCACGGACCTCGTTCTGAAGGTGGTCGAGATGCTGCGCGCCAAGGGCGTGGTCGGCAAATTCGTGGAGTTCTATGGCGCGGGCCTCGACAACCTGCCGCTGGCGGACCGCGCGACGATCGCCAACATGGCGCCCGAATACGGCGCGACCTGCGGTTTCTTCCCGATCGACGGCGAGACGCTGCGCTATCTGCGCAACACCGGCCGCGAAGAGGCGCGCGTGGCGCTGGTCGAGGCTTATGCCAAGGAAAACGGCTTCTGGCGCGGCGACGACTACGCGCCGATCTACACCGACACGCTGCACCTTGACATGGGGACCATCGTGCCCGCGATCTCGGGTCCCAAGCGCCCGCAGGATTACGTCACGCTGGACAAGGCGGCGACGAAGTTCTTCGACGTGGTGAACGAATACCGGGGCGTCGACACCAGCCCTGCCGCCCGCGAGATGGCCGCCGAGGCGCCCACACCTGACACGCCGCGCGACCCGCGCAAGTCGGTCAAGGTCAAGGGTGAGGATTACGAGATCCGGGACGGGTCGGTCGTGATCGCTTCCATCACGTCCTGCACCAACACCTCCAACCCCTACGTCATGATCGGTGCGGGGCTTGTCGCCCGCAAGGCGCGCGCGCTGGGGCTGAACCGCAAGCCCTGGGTCAAGACCTCGCTCGCGCCCGGCAGCCAGGTCGTGTCGGCCTACCTCGAAGCCGCCGGCCTTCAGGAAGACCTGGATGCGATCGGCTTCAACCTTGTCGGCTACGGCTGCACCACCTGCATCGGCAACTCCGGTCCGATCCAGACGGAGCTGTCGCAGGCGATCGCCGAGGGCGACCTGATCGCCACTTCGGTGCTCTCGGGCAACCGTAACTTCGAAGGCCGGATCAGTCCGGACGTGCGCGCCAACTACCTCGCCTCGCCACCGCTGGTGGTGGCCTATGCGCTGGCGGGCGACATGAACATCGACCTGACGACCGACCCGCTGGGCACGTCGAAGGACGGCGAACCTGTCTACCTGAAGGACATCTGGCCGACCAGCAAGGAGGTTGCCGAACTGGTTGAAGAGACCGTCACCCGTGACGCCTTCCAGTCGAAATACGCCGACGTCTTCAAGGGCGACGACAAGTGGCAGGAGGTGGAGACCACCGACAGCCTGACCTACGACTGGCCCGCCTCGTCGACCTACGTGCAGAACCCGCCCTATTTCAAGGACATGGCCCCCGAGGCCGGCACGATCAGCAATATCGAGGGTGCCAAGGTTCTGGCGATCCTCGGCGACATGATCACGACCGACCACATCAGCCCGGCCGGATCGTTCAAGGACACCACGCCCGCGGGCAAGTACCTTGTCGAACGGCAGGTTCCGGTGCGCGAATTCAACTCCTACGGCTCGCGCCGCGGCAACCACGAGGTGATGATGCGCGGTACCTTCGCCAACATCCGCATCAAGAACGAGATGCTGGACGGTGTCGAGGGCGGCTACACCAAGGGCCCGAACGGCGAACAGATGTCGATCTTCGACGCCGCCATGGCCTATCAGGACGCCGGCGTGCCGCTGGTGATCTTCGGCGGCGAGCAGTACGGTGCGGGATCGAGCCGTGACTGGGCAGCCAAGGGGACCAACCTGCTCGGCGTCAAGGCTGTGATCGCAGAAAGCTTCGAGCGGATCCACCGGTCCAACCTCGTCGGCATGGGCGTCATCCCGTTCGAGTTCACCGGCGGCGACACTCGCAAGTCGCTGGGCCTGAAGGGCGACGAGACGGTGGCGATCCATGGACTGGAGGGCGATCTCAAACCGCTCTCCGAAGTGCCCTGCACGATCACCTTCGCGGACGGATCGGAAAAGACGATCCAGCTGAAGTGTCGGATCGATACCGCGATCGAAAAAGAGTACGTCGAGAACGGCGGCGTGTTGCACTATGTGCTGCGCAACCTTGCGAAGTCTGCCGCCTAACCCAGACCTCGACACGACGCACCAAGCGAATCAAGCCCCGGCCGATGGTCGGGGCTTTCTCTGTTCGTTCGCCTATAGAGGGAACTTCGTGCTCAGAATAGCAGCGCAAGCCGCGGCCCGGGCCGCCGCAGTACCGCAAAAGGCGAGCATACGAAGCGCTTTCCCAAGCATCTTAGTTAATTTTATTTTGCGACATCGTTAAGGATTGCGTACGATAGACTTGGGTTGGAGTGCGTCAGCACTTAGGCGAACTCTCTTTATGAGGAGTTTTAGAATGAGACTTGAAACTATGCTCAAGGGCGGCGTTGTTGCCGTCGGAATGGCAATCACCTCGTTTGCGGCGCAAGCTACCCCGGTGCTGGACGGCGGGTGGTTTGAGGACACTATTCAGGCCGTCAACGTGTCCTCGGATTTTTCGCCATACGAGTTCACGTTGCTGGACGATGCTTTCTTTCGCATCACAGACGCGTTTCTTGTCGGTGATATCTACACCGTGTTTGAAACCGGCGGAACCACGCCCCTGCTCACGACCTCGTTCCAAGGCTTTGCTGCCGGCTTCGGAGACAACGCAACAGCGGATAACGGCTGGACCAGTGACAGGCTGAGCAGCGCAGAAATCCTTCTGTCCGCCGGTACGTACAGCCTTGAAGTATTCGGTGACGGCGCCGGTGGGCTTCCGGCCGGATTTTTCGTCCGTCTCGATTCCGCCACGCAAGTTGTTCCGGTGCCCGCGGCCCTGCCCCTTCTCGCTGGTGGCATCGCACTTCTCGGTGTGGCCCGTCGGCGCAAAAGGGAAAGCTGAAACCACCCTGCGGGTGCCCAGTTCGGTGCCCGGAAAAATTGGACGCAAGAGCGGGGGAAGAAGACCTTCCCTCGCTTTTTTGTCGAGACAGGCAGGTGACGGGGCGATGCGTGCCGGTGTCTATCGTGATGCGGCTTCGATTGCCGGACGGATGGTCGACGCAAGCACGCTTTCTGTGATGGGCCCGGCGAACCGCAGAATGACGGTGCCGTCTCCGTCGATCACGTAGGTTTCGGGCACCCCATAAAGGCCCCAATCCAGCGCGGTTCGCCCTGTCGCATCCGCCCCAACGGCAACATAGGGATCACCGAGGTCGCGCAGGAACGCCAGCGCCTTGTCGGGTTCATCCTTGTAATTGACGCCGTAGATCGGCAGCCCTTCGGCGGCGAGCTGTTCGAGTTTGGGATGCTCCACCCGGCAGGGCGCGCACCAGCTTGCCCAGAAATTCACCAGCTTCACCCCAGGCGCATCCAGCGCGGCACGGTCGAAGCCCGGCTTGTCGCCCAGTGGCGTCAGCGCCACGTCAGGCGCGGGCGCGCCGGCCACGGCCGACGGAAGCGCATCGGGGTCGTCACGGAACATCCCGAAATAGAACAGCGCGGCCATCGCGGCGAAGACCAGAGGCGGCAGTGCAACCAGCGGCGAAACCTTAGCCATCCGACCGGCCCCGCCGCGCCTCGACCCGGCGCAGTTCGGCGCGCACCTTGGCGCCGCGACGCAGGCTGGCCCAGACCAGCCCGGCAATCAGAACGATCGACACGATATAGGCGGCCGCCACCTCGGCGGCGTATTTTCCAAGATCGGGCATCATGCCATGCGCTCCCGGTTCAGCAGGGCCTGAAGGCGCCGCTGGCGGATCTCGGTGCGGGTGCGCAGCAACACCAGCGCCACGAACAGCAGAACGAAGCCCGCGATCGACACCAGCAGCGGGTGGTAGAACACATCGGCCACGTTTTCCTCCTTGTCGAGGCTGAGCGACGCGCCCTGGTGCAGCCCCTGGTTCCAGAACAGCACGGCGTAGCGCGACAGAACCGCGAAGACCGATCCGACAAGGCACAAAACCGATGTCAGGTCCGCCGCGGTGTCTGCGTTCTCCACCGCTTCCCAAAGCGCGATGTAGCCGAGATAGAACAGCCCCAGGATCAGGAAAGAGGTAAGCCGCGGGTCCCAGGCCCACCAGGTGCCCCACATCGGCTGACCCCAGATCGCGCCGGTCGCCAACGCGATCACCGTCATCACCAGCCCGACCGGCGCCGCGGCCCGTGCCGCCAGCGCGCTGACATGGTGCCGCCGGATCAACCAGATCAACGAGGTGACCAGCATCATGAGCCACGCGTTGATCGCCATCAGTGCCGAGGGCACGTGCAGATAGATGATCTTGACGGTCGAACCCTGCCGGAAATCGTCGGGAGTGAAGAAGAAGCCCCACACCAGCCCGACCACGAGGCACAGCGCACTGAGCCCGGCCATCCACGGCAGAAGCACCGCGCTGACCTGCATGAACCTCTTGGGGTTCGCGTATTCCCAAAGGGATGCCATGCCCCGAGATTTAAGCGCGCCGCGATCCTGTTGCACGTCCCAATTCCCCCCTGATGTTAGCGCAAATTGACGCGGAGCGCCGCCGCCGCCGCGAATGGCATCAGCGCCGCGCAGCCCAGGCTGATCCCGGTCAGCAGCGCCAACGGGGTTCCGGCCTCCATGCCCTCGGCCCCGCGACGGGCGGCCTCGGCCCCGAAGATCAGCGTCGGCACGTAGAGCGGCAGCACCAGCAGCGACAACAGCAGCCCGCCCCGACGCAGCCCGACCGTCAGCGCCGCGCCGAACGCGCCGATCACGCTGAGCGCGGGTGTCCCCAGCGCCAGCGACACGACAAGCCACACAAAGCCCTGCGGCGGAAGGTTCAACAGCACCGCCAGCAGCGGTGCCATCAGCGTCAGTGGCAGTCCGGTGGTCAGCCAGTGCGCCAGCGCCTTGACCGCGACGACGCCCTCCAGCGGGATCGGCGCGGTGGCCAGCAGGTCTAGCGAACCGTCCTCGTAATCAAGCGCGAACATCCGGTCGAGCGACAGAAGGCAGGCCAGCAGCGCGCCGATCCACAGCACACCCGGCGCGATCCGGGTCAGTACCGAAGTCTCGGGACCGACCCCGAACGGCACCAGCACCACGACGACAAGAAAAAACGCAAGCCCCAGCCCGAAACCGCCGCCCGCACGGGTGGCGATGGCAAGGTCGCGGCGCAGCAGGGCAATCACAGGAAGGCCCCCGCATCGTCATCGCCGTCGAACGCGCCCCGCCGCGCCGCTCCGGCACCCTGACCATCATACGCCCGGTCATCGGTCCCGCCAGGCACGGCCGTGGCGCCGGCCCGGAACGGCGCCAGTTCAAGCACCCGCGCCTCGGAAAGTCCAAGGTCGATATGGGTCGCCATCACCGCCGCGCCGCCCGCCGCCAGATGCGCGCGCACCGCCGCTGCGAACAGCGCGACGCTGGCGCTGTCCAGCGATACGGTCGGTTCGTCGAACATCCACACCGGGCGCCCTGTGACCATCATCCGCGCCAGCCCAAGCCGCCGCTTCTGGCCGGCCGACAGGTTCTGCGCGGCCCGCGACTCCAGCCCCGCAAGGTCGAACGCCGCAAGCGCGGGTGCGATGTCATCCTGTCCGAATACGCGGGCCCAGAAGGCAAGGTTCTCGGCCACACTGAGCGTCGGTTTCACACCGTCCGCGTGCCCGGCATAGGCGACCGCGTCCTCGCCCGCCGCGACCTGCCCCGCAAGCGGCGGCTGAAGCCCGGCCAGCGTGCGCAGAAGCGTCGTCTTGCCGATGCCATTCGGCCCGCGCAGGATCAGCGCCTCGCCGCGCGCAAGCGTGAAGGACAGCCCGGACAGCACCGGCACGCCGCCGCGCGAAATCGCAAGGTTCGCCGCGCTCAGCACGGTGCCGCGCCCTGTTTGCGATTGATACCGTGGATGTGGATGGGCTGGCACGCGGCGCCCGCAGGCACCCGGTGGGCGCGCAGCGTGCCGTTCACGCGACCGGCCGCGCCGCAAGCCCGATCCGGCGCCCCTCGGACAGCAGCACATTGTAGGTGCGGCAGGCCGCCGGGCTGGCCATGATCTCGACCCCGATGCCCGTCTCCTCCAGCGCAGCGCGCAGGTCTGCGGGTATATGCGCGATCTCGGCCCCGGTGCCGACCAGCAATACATCCACACTGCCCGCCAGCGCCAGCAGCGGTGCGGCATCGCCGTATCCGCCCCAGGTGACCGGATCGCGTCCCGGCGCGACCAGAAGACCACCGCTGACGACCTTGCCGCCGATCCGGAAGAAGCCGGACCCGTAGCCGTCCACCGGCTGCCCATCCGAATACCGCACCTCGTTCAGTCGCATTGCAGATCTCCCCTCCGTACGGCGGCGCTGCTCAGGCGTCCGCGTCGCCGAACTGCGTGCCGGCCTCGGCGTCGGGCTTGCTCCAGTCCCGCTTCACGCCAAGTTGCAGCACGATGTTCTTTGCCACGTAGAGCGACGAATAGGTCCCGACCACGATCCCGAAGGTGATCGCGAAAACGAAGCCGCGGATCACGTCTCCGCCCAGCACCAGCAGCGCGATCAGCGCCAGCAGCGTGGTGCCGCTGGTCATGACCGTGCGGCTCAGGGTTTCGTTCACGCTCAGGTTCATCACGTCGACCAAAGGCATCGTCTTGAACTTGCGCAGGTTCTCGCGCAAGCGATCGAAGATCACCACCGTGTCGTTGATCGAATAGCCGATGATCGTCAGCAGCGCCGCGATGGTCGCCAGATCGAACCGGATCTGCAGCACAGAGAAGATCCCGATTGCGAGGATCACGTCATGGAAAAGCGCGGCCACCGCGCCCACGGCGAACTGCCATTCGAAGCGCAGCCAGATATAGACCATGATGAGCAGCATGGCGACGCCGACAGCGATCAGCGCGCTGCGCACCAGTTCACCCGACACCTTGGGGCCGACCGATTCAACCGAAGCGAAGGTCAGTTGCTGGTCCAGCGCCTGAAGCGCCGCCTCCACTTCGGCGATGGTTTCGGCGGACACGCTTTCCTGCCCTTCCTGCGCCTGAAGCCGGATCATCGCCACGTTGCGTTCGGGCCCGAACGTCGGATCGAACACTTCGGTGATGCGCACGTCGCCAAGGCCCAGGGGATCGATCGCGCCCCGGTAGGCGCCCACGTCGACGGCGGCCGGGCTTTCGGTCCGGATCGTGGTGCCGCCCGAGAAGTCGATCCCGAAATTCAGGCCCATCACCATCCAGACGATCAGCGACAGCACGACCGCGACGATGGAAATGCCGCTGGTGATGGTCCGGTAGCGGAAGAAGTCGTAACTCGTGTCTTGCGGAACAAGGCGCAGGCGCATCGGTCAGACCTCGATGGTTTTGGGGCGCGCGCGGTCGAACCACGTCACCATGATGAGTCGCGTCACGTAGATCGCGGTGAAGACGGAAGTGATGATGCCAAGCGCCAGCGTTACCGCGAAGCCGCGCACCGGGCCGGAGCCCATCGTGAACAGGATCGCAGCGACCAGAAACGTCGTGACATTGGCATCGAGGATCGCGGACAACGCCCGTTCGTAGCCCAGTTCGATCGCGCGAGCGGGGCCGCGCGCCGTGCGCATTTCCTCGCGGATACGTTCGAACACCAGCACGTTGGCATCCACCGCCATGCCGATGGTCAGCACGATCCCGGCGATGCCCGGCAGCGTCAGCGTCGCGCCGATCATCGACAGAAGGCCGAACATCATCGCCACGTTCAGCAGCAGCGCGATGTTGGCGAAGATGCCGAACAGGCCATAGCTGAGCGCCATGAACACCAGCACCGCGCAGAAGGCCACGATGCAGGCCAGCGCGCCCGCCTCGATGCTGTCCTGGCCCAGTTCCGGGCCGATGGTCCGCTCTTCGAGGAAGGTCATCTCGGCCGGCAGCGCGCCGGCGCGCAGCAGAACCGCAAGCTGCGTGCTTTCCTCGACCGAGAAGCGCCCGGTGATGATGCCGGAGCCGCCGGGAATGTGGCTCTGGATCACGGGGGCGGAGATCACCTCGCCGTCGAGCACGATGGCGAAGGGGTTGCCGATATTCTCGGCGGTGTAGTCGCCGAACTTGCGCGCCCCGGTCGGGTTGAAGCGGAAATTCACCGCCGGGCGGCCGTTCTGATCGAAGGCGGGCTGGGCGTCGGTCAACTCTTCGCCGGATACCACGACCCGGTCCTCGATGATGTAGAACACGCCCTGTTCGTCGAGCGAGGGCAACAGCACGTTGCCCGCCCCCGGCGCTGCACCCGCGGTGTCGGTGCGTCCGACCACCGGCTGGAAGGTCAGCCGCGCCGTCGTGCCGATCAGCGCCTTCAGTTCGGCCGCTGATCCGACACCCGGCACCTGGATCAGGATGCGCGTGTCGCCCTGTCGCTGGATCGTCGGCTCGCGGGTGCCGACCTCGTCCACGCGGCGGCGGATGATCTCGAGGCTCTGCTGGATCGTGCGGCGGTCGGTCGCCTGCTGCTCGGCCTCGGACAGCGTGACGATCAAGAGGTCACCCTCGCCCCGCACTTCGATGTCCGACGCGCCCACACCGGTCAGCGACACGATGGGCCGCGCAAGGTCGCGCACGACCTCCATGGCGCGGGCCATGCCCTCAGGGTTGCCGAGCCTCACATGCAGCTCGCCCGCGGGCCCGTCCACCCGGCGCACCGGGCCGACCGCGTCACGCTCCGCCCGCAGGGCGTTGCGCACATCGGGCCACAGCCCGCGCATCCGGTCCTCGTAGACGTCCTCGACATGGACCTCGGCCAGCAGATGCGCGCCGCCCCGAAGGTCGAGCCCCAGGTTCACCAGCCCAGAGGGCAGGAACCCCGGCCAGCCCGCAAGCGCGGCCTCCCGCTCCGGCGTGGCGCCCGACTGCTCGATCGCGCGGGCGGCGTCGTTATGGCTCTCCACCCGGGAGTAGAACACGTTGGGCAGCGCCAGCAACACCCCGGCGGCCACAACCGCCCAGATCAACGCCCGTTTCCATGTGGGTATGTGCAGCATGCGCCCTCCGCGGCGTGCAGCGGGGCGCGGATCGCGCCCCGGTCAGGCCCCCTCGGGGGCCGCCTATCATTTCGCCGGTTCGGTCTTGCTCAGCACCTGGGCGACGGTGTTCTGGATCACGCGCACCTTGACGTTCTCGGCCAGCTCGACCTCCAGCTCGCCGTCGTCCTTGACCTTGACGACCTTGCCGATCAGCCCGCCCTGCGTGACCACCTGATCGCCCCGGCGCAGCGCGGCCACCATCTTCTGGTGTTCCTTGACCTTCTTCTGCTGCGGACGGATCAGAAGGAAATACATGATCGCGAAGATCAGGATCAGCGGAACGAAGCTGGTGAAGGCAGCCATTGGGTCGCCCCCGGCCTGCGCGAAGGCGGGCGCGGCGAAGGCGAAGGTTGCGGCGGCAAAAGCAGCGGTGGAAAGCATCGTGTATCCTCGTCTGGCGGGCCGGTGCGGCCCCGCATGTGTGTCGGGTGCGAATTGGCGCGGACCCTAAGCGCCCGCCGGGACGAAGGCAAGCAGGCCCGCCCGTGCACCGCCAACACATAGGCACGCCCTTGAGCGCCCGCCACCGCCTCGCTACGCTGAAAGAAGGTTAATGGGATTTTCAGGGGCTGCGTTTGAGCGATCTTATCCATCGGGATGCCCCCGGCACCCCCTATTCAACCCATCGCTTCCGAACCGCGCGGTAGTGGCCCGGTGACCGCGCTCGCTGCCCTCGCCGCCAGCCTCGGTGGCACGCTTGCCCTCCTGCTCGCGGCAACCGTGGTGTCGGATGCAAAGGTCCACCGTCAACTCTCGAAGGAAGCTGCGACACGCATCGCGGCGGGCTTCGCACCAGTCCTGAAATTCGTCGCGTCCTGCCGGGGGCGTCAGCCGTGGTGGTTCTTTGCACTGCTCGTATGCGCCTTGGTGCTCGTCCCCGTCTGGGGCGCGCTCTTCTGGCGCACGATTACCCTGCTCTTCGGGATCTTCGATGTGACCGGCGATTTGCTCAACGCCGATCCGAACGACTCGCTCCGCTGGTATGTCCTCGGGCTGGTCGGACTGATCACCGCGCTCGGCGGTCTGCTCGCAGCCCCGCTCGCCATCATCCGGACCTACGCGACCGAACGCCAGACCCGCACCGCCGAGGAAAACCTGACCACCGACCTGATCAACAAGGCGGTGGAGGGCCTCGGCGCGCAGAAAGAGGTGAACCGCCTCGGTCGTACGGTCAGGTTCACGGATGAGAACGATCAACCTGACTCGATTTTCGAATGGAAGGGAACGCGAGAGTCCTACGAAACCGTCGGGGTGACTCATGTCGCCGATTGGCAGAACATCACCCAGACCGTTCCCAACATCGAAGTCCGCCTCGGCGCGATCTACGCCCTCGAACGCATCGCGCAGGACAGCGACCGCGACCATGTGCGCGTGATGGAAATCCTCTGCGCCTACATCCGCCAGAACGCCCCGGCCAGCGGCGCGCAGCCGAACCCGCTCGACCCGTGGCCGGACTACCGCGAAGACCCAAGTGATGAGGTGCTGAAAAAGCGCGCCGAGGATCTGAAAACCCGACGCGCCGACAGGCAAGCTTGGATCGGGCGTCTGCAAGCGGACGACGCTCCTCGCGCCGACATTGATGCCGCGATGGAGGTCATCGGCCGCCGCAGCGACCACCAGCGCGCTCTGGAACAGAAGCGCAAACACCGCCAGAGCAACGAGCCCTACCGCCTCGACCTGCGCAAGACCAACCTGCAAGCCGCCGACCTCTCCAACCTGAACCTCGCCCGCGCCCTTCTCGCCGGGGTGCATCTGGAGGGGGCGGACCTCAGCGGGGCGCGGATGGAGGGGGCGGACCTCAACGGGGCGCGGATGGAGGGGGCGAACCTCTACGAGGCGCATCTGGAGGGGGCAGACCTCGCCGAGGCGCGGATGGAGGGGGCGGACTTCCGCAGGGCGCGGATTGAGGGGGCGAACCTCACCGAGGCGCGGATGGAGGGGGCGGACCTCCGCAGGGCGCGGATGGAGGGGGCGGACCTCTACGAGGCGCGGATGGAAGGGGCGAACCTCTACGAGGCGCGGATGGGGGGGGCGGACCTCCGCAGGGCGCGGATGGAGGGGGCGGACCTCAGCAGGGCGCGGTTCTCTGAAAAAACTTCCCTAAGACCGGCTACTCTTCAAGGTGCCAGTCTTAGGGATGTTAACCTGTCGATACCAGACACGGACCTTGACGACTTGCCCCGCCTCCTTGCGGAGGCGTTCGGCGATGTCGGCGCCATTCTGCCGGAAGGTTTGACAGCCGGGGAACCGCCGCTCGAACACTGGTCCACCGAACGCCTCAACCAAACAGACTTCCAAGTCGCATGGCTCGCCCACAAGCGCGCCATCGGCTACCGCCCGCCGGACTGATCCCGCCACGCCCCGACGGCGGCTCACATGCGCGCGGCGCTCCTCCAAGACTCATACGGGAGTCATATGGGAATCATATGCGATTCATACGCCGCGAGTCCGTCCGTCTCCCCTGCTTCGCGGTCGGACGCGCCCAGCCGGCCGCAACCGCCGCGGCGCGGAGGTGCCGTCATCGCCAACCCGCCCCAGATGCGCAACCGTCCGGGCGCCAATCAGCGCGAAAGGGCCCGGCGGCGCGGCTTTCCGTTTGACGGTGTTGATGCAGGTGACACGGCTTCACGGCGGCGATAGGCTCCGCGCGAAGGATCGCCCACCGAAAGGATGACCCGCCGCCGGCGCAGGCCCGGTGACGACACCTTGACGATAACCGCCATCGCCGCGACAAAATGCGGTGCGGCGACGGCGGGCTGTGCGCCCCGGCGCAAACCGCATCTCGCACTACGGAAAGGCACCATGAAACGTACTGAGATCAACGACATAATCGCCGCGGGCGATGCCTTCATCCGCAGCTTCGGCTATGTCATGCCGCCCTTCGCCTACTGGAGCCCCGACGAGATCCGCGCGCCGCAGGCGGACACGATCCGCAGTCGCGGGCTGGGCTGGGACATCACCGATTACGGCGCGGGCCGCTTCGACGAAATGGGGCTGTTCCTGTTCACCACCCGCAACGGCACGCTCGACGATCTCGGAAAGGGGCGTGGGATGCTCTATGCCGAGAAGATCATGATCTCGCGCCGTGATCAGCTGTCGCCCATGCACCGCCACGATCTGAAAGCCGAGGACATCATCAACCGGGGCGGCGGTGACCTTGTGATCGAACTTTTCGCCCCGGACGCGGAAGGCGGCATCGACCCCGCAGCGCCCGTCACGGTGCCCTGCGACGGCGTGATGCGGCACCTCGATGCCGGGGGGCGGCTGCGTCTGAAACCCGGCGAAAGCGTCACGCTCATGCCCGGCATCTGGCACGCGTTCTGGGCCGAAGGGTCCGATTGCCTGATCGGAGAGGTGTCCACCGTCAATGACGACCGGACCGACAACGTGTTCCGCGACCCGATCGGCCGTTTTTCCACTATCGAAGAGGACACGGCCCCGCGTCACCTGCTGGTATCGGATTACTAGGCGTGCGCCACCGCCCGGCGCGCGCCGCGGCGGGCCTGCAGGTGGACGAGGGCCGAACCGCGTTCGGCGGCGTGGCGGGTCGGCTCAGTTTGCCTGAAGGTCGATGATGCGCAGGCCGGGGATCTCGTCCTCAGCCATCTGCACGAGGTGGCGGTGATGCGTGAACAGGATCGCCTGCCCCATCCGCCCCATCTCGGCCGCAAGCCGCAGCGCCGCCGCCGCGCGGTCGTCGTCGAAGGTTTCAAGGATATCGTCGGTCAGGAACGGCAGCGGGCCAAACCGGTCGGTGAAATCCGCATGCCCGGCCACGCGCAGCGCGAGGTAAAGCTGCCCGCGCGTGCCGGTGGACATGGCATCGGCGGGAACCGCCGCGCCATTGCGTATCCCCACCAGCCGCTCGCCGCTGCCGGTGGGCTGAGCCTCAAGCCGGGGCCACTCGCCGCCTGTCATCTGCCGGAACGCGGCCTCGGTGGCCTGCAGCATCGGACCGCGCCGGTCCTCGCGCAGGCGGCGGAGAGCCCCGGCCGCCGCAACCAACCCGATCCGCGTCAGGGCGGCGCGGCGGGCGGCTTCGCGCAGCTCTTCCAGCACGGCGGCGCGCTCCTGCGCCAGATCGACACCACCCTCGCCGTTCAGCGCGACGTCCAGCGCAGCGCGCGCCTCCGCCCGGCGTCCGAGGGCATGGTCGCGCGCGGCTTCGGCCTCCTTCACCGTATCGGTGAGCGCCTCGGTGCGCACCGGGTCGTCCTGCGCCTCCTCCTCGGCAAGCGCGGCGGGGTCATGCCATTCGGCCAGCGCCGTCCGCTCCTTCGACAGACTGGCGATTTGCGCGCGCAGCTCGTCCCGTGCCAGCAGCCGCGCCAGAGCAGCCTCCGGATCTTCGCCGGGCACCGAGTCCTGACCGGCGAACACCGCGTCGCGCCGATCGATGGCCGAAGCGATCTTTCGGTCGAGGCGCTTCTGTTCTTCGCGCGCGGCCGCCGCGTCCCGCTGCGCGGCGGCGATCGCACGGTCCGCCGCTCCGGCGGCCGCTGCGCGATCGCGCGCCGCGCGCAGCAACCCGGCCACCGATGCCCCGCGCGCTTCGTCCCCGAGCGCCGCAATAAGATCGCCCGCGCGCGTGTCAAACGCATCGAGTGCGTCCTGCATCCGGGCGACCCTGCGTTCAAGCTCACCTAGCGCGGCGTGTTGCTCGCCCAACTCCGCAAGATCGTCGTAGAGGCGCAGCAGCGCTTCGCCGGACAGACCGGCGCACCAAAGCCCGGCCGTAAGCCGGGTCAGTGCCGCCTCCGCGTCGGTCACTGCCGCCGCGCAGCGGGCCTCGGCGGCCTCCAGTTTGCGCACGACGCCTGCGGCCTCCTGCCGACTGGCGATGCGTGCACGGCGTTCATCGAGATCGGACCGAAGCCGTCGGGCAGCGGGCAGACCATCGGGCATCGCCGAAACCGTGCCTCCGACCTCCCGGACCGCACCCGCAACCGCCCGCAAAGCAGCATTGCTGGCATCCAGCGCGCGCGCGTGGTCGGCCTGCGCGGCCTCTGCAGCCAGACGCGCGCCGGCGGCCGCAATCAGCGCCTCGCGGCGTTCGGCGAAGACGGCAGGGGACACCGACGGGTCAAGCCCGAGACGCCCGGCGAGCTGGGCGGCGGCGCCCAACGGCGTTTCCTGCGCGGCGCGCGCGGCCTGTGCGGCGTCTGTTCGGCGGGCGAGCCTTTCGCGCAGAAGATGGACCTCCGCCTCCATGCGGGCGCGGTGCGCACGGGCCTCGCGGCTGGCCCCGTGACGGTCGCGCGCGGCGTCGTCCTGCGCCATGGCTTCGGCGAACGCATCCGCCGAGGCCGCGTCGAGCGCGCCGCGATGTGTGGACCAGAGCCGGTCGCGCGCCGCCCGGCTGGCCGCGATGTCGGCGTCGGTCACCACGTCGCCCAAGCCTGTTTCGGCCTCAAGGGCCGCGGTCTGGGCAGCCAGCGCTTCGGCAGCATCGGCTGCCGCGCCATCCGCTTTTGCGACCTCGGCCGCTGCGGCCTGCACCGCCTGTTCGGCCGCGCGCAGTTCGGCGGCGGTCGGCAGCCCGGCTTCGGTCAGTACGTCCCAGCCGGATGGCAGACCGGCCGCCGCAAGATCCGCCGCAAGCGCAGCGTCCCGCGCCGTGGCGGCAAGTGCCTCGGGGTCGAGCCGGAGCGAGTCGAGCGCGGCCAGCGCATCGGCCAGCGCCTCCGAGCCGTCTGGCATCACTTCGGACGGGCCTAGACCGTCACGTGCGGCGGCCAACGTCCGGCGCGCTTCGTCCCGCCCGGTCCGCGCGGCGCGCAGATCCAGCGCCGCGTCCCGGATCGCGGACATCACGTCGCGTGCCAGCACCACATGCGCCGGGTCCGCTTCCGGACCGGCAAGGCGCTCAGCCAGCATCCGGACGGATGTACGCAGCCGGTCGCGCTCGGCCCGGCGATTGCCAAGATCTGCATCAGCGGCAGTCGCACGCATCACGAGCGTCTGGCCGTCACCGAAAGGGACGTCCTCCAACTCGGCCAGCAGCGCGCCGATCCGCAGCCCGTCCGGGTCCGGCGTCTGATCTGCGCGGCGCCGTTCGGCATCGGCCAGCGCCTCATCGGCCCGCGCGCGCCCCTCCCGCGCCACGGTCAGCGCCTCAAGCGCCTGCGCCAGCCGCGCGGCAGCCTCGGGCGGCAAGTCCGGCCCGGCCGGGTGATCGGCCAAGCGGTCTGTCAGCACGTCGATCTCGCGCGACAGATCCCGGCGCGCATCGGCGGCCTCCCGCAGGCGCAGCGCGCGCTTGGCATAATCGCGCTTTGCCCCTGCTTCCGCCAGCGCCGCGTCGGCGGCTGCGGCTTCGGCCTGCAGCGCATCGAAACGGCGCGGATCGAGCCGCGCGGCATCCAGCCTGTCCTCGATCCCGCGCAGTGTATTGCGCGCCTCGGCCAGAACCGTGCTGCGCCCACGGGGCTTGTGAAAGCCGTCGATTTCTTCCTGCGCCTGCCTGAGCGTTTCAGCGAAGCCCGACAGGCCAGATGAACCCGCGTACAGAAGCTGGCCAAGATCGCCCTGCGCCTTTGCGATCTCCTCGCCGCCCTCGCGCAGAAC
The DNA here is from genome assembly GCF_003172915.1 of Meridianimarinicoccus roseus. Lineage (GTDB taxonomy): Bacteria > Pseudomonadota > Alphaproteobacteria > Rhodobacterales > Rhodobacteraceae > Meridianimarinicoccus > Meridianimarinicoccus roseus. The sequence continues at coordinate 66,543 of NZ_QGKU01000030.1, read as the reverse complement.
CCTGTCATCGAGCGAGAAGCGCGTTCGGTAGGCGTCCCGATCGAGCCCGTGCAGCAGCACCTCCAGCCGCCGTTCGTCCACCGCGCGGCCTCGTGCGTCGGTCAGCGACCCCGTGCGCTGCCCGGTCCGGCGCAGGGTCAAAGGGCCATCGGCGGTCTCGAGTGTGGCGCCGATCAGCATGTCCTTTCGCGCGTGCTGGAATGCGTAACGATGCTGCAACGGCATTTCGAACAGAAGGTCCAGCCAGGCGTGGAGCGCGGTGCTCTTGCCCGCCTCGTTGGGGCCGTAGACGATGGCCACGTCCGGCCCGTCGCCTGCCGGACCGAAGTCGAGCGTACGGTCGGTGAAGCGGCCGTAGCGGATCAGATCGAGCGTGCGCAGCCTCATTTCGTCTCCCCCTTCGCACCAAGGCGCAAAGCCATCAGCGCAACGCCCTCGTCGATCAACGCATCCAGTTCGCCGTCGTCAAGCGTGTCGCGGATGTCACCCGGCAGCGCCTCGCGCAGATCCCTGATCGCGGCGCGCACCTCGTCGCGAAAGCCGGGCGTGGCCGCGTCCTCGCGCATGAGCGCCGCCAGATCGTCCGCCGCGCCGGGCACGGCGGCGCGCACGGACGGTCGCAGGCGCAGCCGGTCAAGGAACACGCCATCGGTCGCCTCGGCCGCGGCCTCCGCCTGGGCCTGCAGCATCGCGGGATCGCCCAGTTCCGCCGCGCTTCCGGACGCTTCCAGCCGAACCGCGACAAGCGCGCCGGGCGTGGCCGCATCAGTCAGCGCCATGTGCAGCCTCGCGTCCCGGCCCGCCTGGTCCTCGACCCCGGCCAGTTCCACTTCCAGCCGGACGAAGCGCAACAGTTCCAGCGGCATGGCGCGGGCGCGTACCCCGTCGAGGTCAAGCTCCACAAGCGTGGCGGAGCCGCCCGCCGTCTCGCGTATACTGCGCCCCTGCGGGATGCCCGGCATCACGGCCAGCCGCCCCTCGCCCGGGTATTCGGCCCGTTTGTGGATATGCCCCAGCGCCCAGTAGTCGTATCCATGGGCCAACAGGTCACCGAGGGCACAGGGCGCATAGGGGTCGTGGCCCGCTGCACCGTCCAGCGAAGTGTGCATCAGCCCGACATTCCAGCGCCCGGCTTCGGGCGCCGGGTAGCGCGGCAGCAGGCTTTCAGGCACATGCGGCGCGCTGAAGCCAAGCCCGTGGATCGACGCGTCGCCCAGCCGGAAGGTCGGCGCCTCGGGAGTCAGCAGCGTTAGCGCGTCGGACACCGGGCCGTAGCGGTCAAGGTCCAGAAGTGCGTCATGGTTGCCCTGGATCATCACCGCCGGGATGCCTGCATTCCCGAGACGACGAAGTTCGGTGGCCAGCGCGGCGCGGCTGCGCAAATCGGCGACACCTGCATCGAACGTGTCGCCCGCGAACAGCACGGCCTGAACGCCTTCGGCCAGCGCGGCATCGACCAGCCGGGTCAAGACCTGCCGCGATGCCGCGCGCAGCGCCCGCCCCAGCGCGGGATTGCGAGCGGCCTGCGTGCGGATCGGCGAGTCGAGATGCAGATCGGCGACGTGAAGCAACTTCATGCAGGGTCCTTTCCGGGGCGCGGCGCCATCATGCGGCGCTGCGCGTCGGCTGCAAGGGGGCGTCGCGATCCGGCGCGGCGCGGGTGCCCGACCACGCCAGCCATACGGTCGGGCGCATCTCTGCTTCGCCAAGAAAGGTGCGGATCGCAAACACGTTCAACGGCGGCGAAGACCCTGCGAAGGCAGCCCCCCATCCGCACGGAACGGACATCGACTCCGTGCCGCCGGCCCAGACCCCATCCGAAGCGGGCAGGAAGGCATCCCCCCGGTCCTTGATCGGCGCGCACCGGCGCAAGTGGTCGAGAGCGGCGCACATCTGGATGTCCATGTCCGCCAGCAGCGTGCGCAGGAAACAATCGGACCGTTCCGCGCGGCGCTGCATCGCGTGCCGGCTGACCTGAACACCCGTCAGCGTGAACGAGATCCGGCCGCGCCGCGCCAGCGCGTCGATCCGGGTCCAGCACACCCGCGCCTCGCGGAAGCAGGCAGTGCCGTCCTTGCAGACCGTCACATCAAGCACGCAACGGGCCAGCACGCGCAGCCCGCGGCCCGAGGGCGCGGCACGCAGCACGCCGCGCCGCCGCGCGAGGCGCCGTGCAAAACGGGAATGGCTGCGGGCATTGGGGGCCAGCCCATGCAGGTCTGTCATCAGGCGCGCCATGTCGGCGCTGCCGTCTTGCGCTGCCTGCAGCGCCTGTCGGGCATAGCCGCGCCCGAGTGACCGCCGCATCGCCTTTGCCGAAACAAGGTCCATCGTGAGCCCTCCATGCAGTTAACGAGTCGTTGACACACCGATGAGACACCGTAGGGATGACATAACCTGTCACCACCCCAAGGATTGCCCGCATGTCCTATGCCAAGGCCTCCAACCTTCTGCGGCTCGCCGACATGGCAAGCGCGCGCTATGACGGCGTGACGCTGGGCGATGTGCAGTCCGAATTCGACTGCGATCACCGCACGGCACAGCGCATGATGCGCGCGCTTGAAGATCTCTTTCCCAACGTGGACATCCTGGAGGGCGAGGATCGCCGCCGCCGCTGGAAACTGGCCCGGAGCGATCCGCGCTGGCTCCAGGCGCAGGGCCTTGGCGACAGCGAACTCGCGGCGATCGACCTTGCCGCGCGCCGTGCGGAGCGGGACGGCGCCCCGGACGAAGCACGCCGCCTGCGCGCCCTGCGTGACCGCCTGCTCGCCGCCATGCCTCGCGCCCATGCCCGCCGCACCGAAGCGGATGCCGAGGCGCTGCTTGAGGCGCAGGGCTTCGCGTCACGTCCCGGGCCGCGCGTGGTGGCGGATCTGCGGCTGCTGGGCACCCTGACCGAAGCGCTGCGCGCGCCCTGGGAACTGGACATCGGCTATCGCGGCGCACTGGACGCGGAACCGCAGCGGCGGCTCGTCGAACCACACGGAATGCTGCTTGGCATCCGCCGGTACCTGGTCGCGCGCCCGTCTGGCGGGGATGGCCGGATGCGGCGGTTCCGGCTGGACCGGATCGAGGGAGCGGCGATCACACAGCGCAGTTTCGCGCGCGATCCCGACTTTGACCTGAAGGTCTTCGCGGCGCGGGCCTTCGGATCCTACCACGCGGATGAGGAGTACGGCCCTGTGGAATGGCGCTTCTCGCCCGATGCCGCGCCGACGGCGCGGCGGTTCCTGTTCCATCCCGATCAGGAAATGACCGACATGCCGGATGGCGGGCTGACCGTCCGCTTCGCGGCCTCGGGCCACCTGGAAATGGCATGGCATCTCTACCAGTGGGGCGACTCGGTCGAGGTGATCTGCCCGCCCGCGCTCCGCGCTCTGGTCGCGCGCCATCAGCGCGGCGATTTCCCCGCCCTGCCCTGATCGGGGCGGCGGCCGCCTGACATGGCCCCGACACCAAAGAAGGCATCCAATGACAAAGACGCCTCTGGCCACCGCGGCCTTCGCACAGGACATGTCCGGCACGCTCGTGATCCAAACCTAGCAGCCCGATGCCGTCGCGCAGCAACCCGTGGACGCCTTGAAGGCCCGCCAACCGGACGGGACCGTGGAATGGGGTTGGGACGGCACGACCAAGGCCATAGCCAAACTTTCGGCCGAGTTCGGAGCCGGAACGCCGCAGCCCAATGATCGATGCACAAGGAAGAATCCGCTAGGTTCCAGCCGCAACTCCACGTCGCGCACCCCGACCGCCGAAGGACTTGACCGCGTTTGCGATGCCCACCGATATGGCGGCCCAGCTTGACGACGTCCGTCGGCTGGTCGGTTTCGCGGTGCGAGACAAGACGCGCGGCAGAAGTCACGAGAGCTCCGCAGAACGGCATGCGCGGCGTTTCCGCCGCGTGCCGGGTAGATCGGGCAAGGCCCGTGTCAGCTCCGCCGGACGTAGCTGCGCAGAAGCTGCAGTGCCCAAAGCATGAGCAGCAGGGTGGCCGGAAGCGGTACTGCTGTCACGCTAGGCAGGTTGCCGCCGCCGGTCAGGTCGGAGAACAGGTTGGTGATCGGGCCCGTGCCCTCGCTGCCACCCGGGCCGCCGAACAGCCCGCCGCCACCGCCACCGCCCGATCCACTGCCACCCGGCCCGCCGGTCCCGGTGATGAAGTTGGGCGATCCGCCGCCGAAGACTGTCCCGCCGGAGTTGGGCCCGCCCGATGCCAGCAACAGGTCGCCGGATGGATCGCCCAGAGGGCCCGGGATGAAGAAGCCGGGCTGGTCTGTGCCGGGGCCGGTCGCGGATGTGGGCGTGGCTTCCTCGCGCGGATAGAGGCTTGCGATTTCCACGACGAGAGACGTCGCCTGCGCGGTCTCCGCTTCTTCGCCGATCGGATCGAGCAGCGCCGGATCATCTTTCCACAGCTGTACGAGCATACCCGGCGCGCCTGTGCCGACAAGGTCGGCGGGATCCTGCGTACCGCGCCCGGCGACGCATTCGCCGGTAGGCTCGATCATCGTGACTTGCGGACGGCCGCGGCCGGATTCGGGCGGTGTTATGCTGACGATCGGGCAGCCGTCCATGTAGATGTAGACGGTTTCGACCGTGGACTGATCGCCATTGTTGATCAGACCGACGACCGATGGCTCGTCCAGCAGGATCTCGTCTGAGGGGCCGACACCGCCCGCGCCTTCGGCATCTGCATGCAGTGGGCTGGACAACGCAACGGACAGAGCGACCGACAGCCCGAAAGCCGCTCGCAGGGTCGTCAAGGGTCCGCAAAACTGTTCCATTTCGTCCTCGCTCGCACTCGGTCACAGCGCGCCGGACAGACATCGCCGGGCTGCTACCAAGGCAGAAAATACTTTCGTAGGGGCTGCGATACAAAATGCCATGAAGGTATCGCGGCTATACATCCGGATATGTTTCCGGTCAGGCCGGGCTGACTTTCGACTCACCCCAAGCCATACGAAGGATATACTCAGCCTTACCTTCGTGTCGCAATCCTAAGGTATTGAATAGGTTAATGAAGCTCGTGCGACTGGTCGCTCCTCGGCGCCGCGCGCGAAAATCCTCACATCGCCCACGGCCAGCACGCGGCCCAGCTTCAGTACTTCCACATCGGCCAGCAAATCCTTGTCCGCAGGCGGTTTCCGCATGAAATCAATGGAACACGAAGTGGTCACCGCCAGCGCCTTTGGGCCGACCATCGCCAGCACGGCAAGGTAAACCCCCACGTCGGCCAGCGCGAACATCGTCGGACCCGAAACCGTTCCGCCCGGCCGCAAGTGGCGCTCGGACACCCGCAAGGCGACCCGCAGGCGCATTGGTGCGACCGAAAGGATCTCGAACTCTTCGGCCACCTGCGGGAATTCCGCATCGAGAAACGCCTTCAGCGCTTCCAGGCCCAACTTCACCTCTTGCATCGCTTTGCCTCCTGCCCCAAGCGCGGTTAAGCTGGCCGCAAATGGGTGGAGACACAAGATGAACGAGATGACAGCGAATACTGCCGCTGCGCAGGACTACGTGCTGCGCGAGGACGAGGAGGCGATCGCCTGCCTGACCCTGTCGCGGCCCGGCGCGCTGAACGCGCTGTCCGACGGGATGCTGGCGGCGCTGCGCGGCAAGCTGAACGATATCGCGAACGATCCGTCGGTGCGCGTGGTCGTGCTTCGCGGCGCCGGCAAGGCATTCTGCGCCGGGCACGACCTGAAGGAGATGACCGCAGCCCGCGACGCGCCCGATGGCGGCGCGGCCTATTTCGCGGACCTTTTCGACCGGTGCGGGCAACTGATGCAGGCGATCCCGCGCCTGCCGCAACCCGTCATCGCCGAAGTGCATGGCATCGCGACCGCCGCCGGATGCCAGCTCGTCGCCACCTGCGACATGGCCGTGGCGGCCGAGGGGACGCGCTTTGGGGTAAACGGCGTGAATATCGGGCTGTTCTGTTCCACCCCGATGGTCGCGCTGTCGCGCAACGTGCCGCGCAAGCAGGCGTTCGAGATGCTCACCACCGGGGCCTTCATCCCTGCCGAACGCGCAGCCGAGATCGGCCTCGTGAACCGCGTCGTCGCAGCCGAGGCACTGCACGAGGAAACGATGGCGCTCGCGCGGGTGGTGGCAAGCAAGCTGGGCCGCGCAGTGCGGATCGGCAAGGGCGCGTTCTACGACCAGTTGGAGCGTGACCTGCAGGGCGCCTATGCACTGACCCGCGACGCGATGGTCGAAAACATGCTCGACCGCGACACTGCCGAGGGCATCCAGGCCTTCATCGAGAAGCGGCCGCCAAGCTGGAACCAGTGAGGCGGCGCGCAGCCGGTCAGCGCCCTTCGTAGGCCGGGCGGCGCTTTTCAAGAAAGGCCAGCACCCCCTCGCTGAAGTCGCGGGTCTGGCCGCACTGGCCCTGCAATTGCGCCTCGAGTGCGAGTTGCTGTTCCAGATCGTTACCGAAACTGGCGCGCAGGGCCTGCTTGGTGTGGGCGTAGGCCACTGTCGGCCCGTTCGCCAAGGCACTCGCCCGTGCCGCGATATGACCCGCGAAAGCATCGTCGGGCACGGCTTCCCAGATCATGCCCCAGGCTTCGGCCTGCCGCGCGCTGACCGGTTCGGCGAACAGGGCGGCCCCCATAGCCTTGGCAAAGCCGACCTGCCGGGGCAACCAGTAGGTGCCGCCGGCATCGGGAATAAGGCCGATGCGGCTGAAGGCCTGCAGGAAAACCGCGCGTTCCGATGCGATCACAACGTCTGCGGCCAGCGCAAGGTTCGCCCCCGCCCCGGCCGCCGCACCGTTGACTGCCGCGATGGTCGGGATCGGGCAGTCGAAGATTGCCCGCAGCATCGGGGTGTACTCGTCGCGGAGCACCCGTTCGATATCGAGCGCGGCTGCGCCGTCGCCCAGATCCTGCCCGGAACAGAAACTGTCGCCCGCCCCCGTCATGACCAGCACGCGCGCGTTTTCCTGCGCAATACGGATGGCGGCCGGGATCTCGGCACGCATCTGTACGTTCAGTGCGTTCTTCACCTCGGCCCGCGCCAGCGTCAGCGTCGCGATCCCGTCCTCGATCTCAAGCGTGATGGCCTGGAAATCCATGCTCGTCCCCGTCCCGTTCCGTACCGTACCGTTGCGCGCCCACCCTACGACACACTTGGATCGCGCGCAGGAAAACGCGGGGTCACTTGCCCAGAATTCTCTCGAGGCGCGCGGTTTCCTCGTCCGACAGGTCTGGCGCCGCCTCGTCATCGGGGCGACGGCGGCTGCGCAGATATGCGGCAGCGATGCCGACACCGGCGACGAACATGGCTGGTCCCGCCAGCCACAAGATAAGGTTAGCCCCCGTCGCGGTCGGGTTCAGCAACACGTATTCGCCGTAGCGGTCCACGACGAAATCCACGACCTCCTCGTTGGTGTCCCCGGCCACAAGCCGTTCGCGCACCAGAAGGCGCAGGTCGCGCGCAAGACCAGCATTGGATTCGTCGATATTCTCGTTGCGGCACACGAGACAGCGCAGCCCTTCGGAAATGTCCCTCGCCCGGCCTTCGAGCGCCGGGTCTGGCAGGATCTCGTCCGGCTGCACCGCGCCAACGGGATGCGGCACCAACGCAAGGCACAGCGCCAACACCCCCGCCGCGGCGCGCGCGAATTGCATGGTTCCGGTCATTCCGCGGCCACCGGCGACGCGTCGCCCTTTGGTGCTGCGTCACGGCCCGCGCCCGCGGCGACGCGGAAGCGCCGGTCGCTCAGGCTGACGAAGCCACCCAGCGACATGATGATCGCACCCGCCCAGATCCAGTTGGCGAAGGGCTTGATGTAGGTGCGCACCGCCCAGCCACCCTGCGCCTGCGGATCGCCGATCACGAGGTAGAGGTCGCGGAAGATCCCGTTGTCGATCGCCGCTTCCGTCGTTGGCATCTGCGCGACCGGGTAGTTCCGTTTTTCGGGGAACAGCACCGCGACCGGGCGCCCGTTTCGCGTGACCACCATTTCGGCCATGATACTGTCATAGTTGGGGCCCGGCTCGCGGCGCACATCGGCCAGGGTCACGTCGTAGCCGCCGACATCGAAGGTTTCGCCGACCTGCGCAACGCGAATGTCCTCGCTCTGCCAGGCGGTCAGGGCCGAGATCCCGATGAACGTCACGCCCAACCCGATATGCGCGATGGTCTTGCCCCAGTCCGCGCGCGGCAGGTTCCAAAGCCGCCTCAGCCGCGAGCGCAGATCGCCCCGCCCGGTGCGCGACCACAGGTCGATCTTCGATCCCGCAATAAGCCACACACCAAGCGCGATCCCGATGGGCGCAAGGATGCTCCGCTCGGTCTGGAACGTCCAAACAAGCGCAGCGATCAGGAATGTTGCGATGACGGGCAGAAGCAATTGCCGGGCCACGCGGTCCAGCTTGGCGCGTTTCCACGGCATAAGCGCGCCCAGCGGCAGGATCACCGCCAGCACCACCATGAACGGCGTAAAGGCCGCGTCGAAGAATGGCGGACCGACCGACAGCTTGCGATCAAACAGCATTTCGGCGATCAGAGGCCAGATCGTGCCGACGAACACCACGAAGCACGACACGGCCAGCAAGATGTTGTTGGCCACAAGCGCGCTTTCACGACTGACAAGGCCAAAGACGCCTTTCGCCTGCATCGCGCCCGCCCGTGCGGCGAACAGTGTCAGCGCACCGCCCATGAAGGCTGCCGTTATCATCAGGATGAACACCCCGCGCTCCGGGTCGTTGGCGAAGGCATGGACCGAGGTCAGAACCCCCGAACGCACGATGAACGCACCGATGAGCGAGAAGCCGAATGCGAGGATCGCCAAGAGGATCGTCCAGCTTTTCAGGCTTTCACGCTTTTCCACGACGATGGCCGAATGCAGCAGCGCGGCGGCCAGCAGCCATGGCATGAAGGAAGCGTTCTCGACCGGGTCCCAGAACCAGTAGCCGCCCCAGCCCAGCTCGTAATAGGCCCACCAAGACCCCAGCGCGATGCCGATGGTCAGGAACACCCACGCCGCAAGCGTCCAAGGCCGGACCCAGCCGCCCCAAGCGGCATCGACGCGGCCTTCGATCAGCGCCGCGACTGCGAAGGAGAAGGTCAGAGACAGTCCGACATAGCCGAGATAGAGGAACGGCGGATGGAACGCGAGGCCCGGATCCTGCAGCAGCGGGTTCAGGTCCTGCCCGTCGAGCGGCGGCACCGCGAGGCGCAGGAACGGATTGGAGGTGAAGATGATGAAGGCCATGAACGCCAGTGTCACCGCCGATTGCACCCCGAGCACCCGCGCCTTCAGGCTGGGCGGGAGGTTGCCCCCGAACCATGCGGCCAGCGCGCCGTAAAGTGTCAGGATCAGCACCCAGAGCAGCATGGAGCCTTCGTGGTTCCCCCACACACCCGTCACCTTGTAGAGCATGGGTTTCAGGCTGTGCGAATTCTCGACAACCAGCTTGAGCGAGAAGTCCGACACCACGAACGCATAGGTGAGGGCCGAGAAGCTGAACGCGGTCAGAAGGAGTTGTGCCGTGGCGGCTGGAGCGGCCATCGCCATCCAGCCCGCCCAGCCTTTGTGCGCGCCCACCATCGGCACAACCGCCTGAACGAGTGCCACGCAGGCGGCCAGCAGCAACGCGAAATGCCCAAGCTCTGCAATCATGTCAAATCCCTGCCCTGTTTTCGTGACGGTGCGGTCGTGATCACCGCGGTCGGCTCGCCGCCCGGCGTTGGGCGACATGGTAGGCCCCCAAGGCCGGATCGCCAAGGGAAACACCGCCGCAGGTGGGCCCGTCGCCAGTTCTCACCATAGCGCCTTGGCAGCCCGAAGCCCGATCCCCGTTCCGCAAACCGGCCCTCGGTATGGGCGGCGTAGGTCAGCTTTCCGGTTCCTGATAGACGCCCTGTTCCTTGAGCGCGTCCACGACTTCCTTCGGCATGTAAGTCTCGTCGTGTTTGGCGAGAATCTCGGACGCCTCGAACACACCGTCCACCAGTCGCCCGGTGCCGACCATGCCCTGCCCCTCGCCGAAAAGGTCCGGCAGCACGCCACGGAAGGTGACCTGCACCGACGCGCCGCCATCGGTGACGACGAAGCGGATCGTTTCGCCCTGCCCGCGCTCCAGGGTGCCTTCCTCGACCAGCCCGCCGATGCGGAATGTCTCGGTCGGTTGCGGAGGCTCGGCGATCACCTCGGACGGGCTGCGGAAGAAGTTGATCCCGTCGCGCATGGCATAGCCGATCATTCCGGTGGCGATGACAAGCGCGACGGCGGCAAGCGCGATGACTTGGATGCGGCGTTGTTTCTTGAGGCTTTTCATGTGCGTTACGGAAACACCGGGGCCAGCATCAGGCCCGTGGTCTCCTCCTCTCCCAACATCAGGTTTGCGTTCTGAAGGGCCTGTCCGGACGAGCCCTTGGTCAGATTGTCCAGCGCGGCGATCACGATGGCGCGGTCCGGCCGACGGTCGCCGACCACGCCCAGATGGACGAAGTTGCCACCGCGCACGTGGCGCGTGGATGGATGCGTGCCGAAGGGCAGCACTTGCACGAACGGCTCGGCCTCATAGGCGCTGGTCAGTTCCGCATGGATCGCGGCCGGATCGCCCTTGACATAAACGGTGGCGAGAATGCCGCGATTGGCGGGCAGAAGATGCGGGGTGAACTGCACTTCCACCTTGCGCCCGGCAAGCGCGCTGAATTCCTGGTCGAACTCGCCAAGGTGACGGTGCACCCCGCCGACGCCGTAGGCATGGGTGCCCTCCGACAACTCCGCATGCAGCAGGTTTTCCTTGGGCGACCGGCCCGCGCCGGAAACGCCGGTCTTCAGATCGATGATGATGTCGTCGAGATCGACCAGCCCCGCTGCGATCAGCGGGCGCAACGCGAACTGTCCGGTCGCCGCGTTGCACCCGGTGCACGCCACAAGACGGGCTGCGCGGATCTCGTCACGGTAGAATTCCGTCAGACCATAGACCGCCTCGGCCTGCAATTCGGTCGCGACATGCGGCTGGCCATACCATTTCTGGTAGGCGGCCGGGTCGCGAAGCCGAAAGTCGGCGGACAGGTCAACGACCTTAAGATCGCGCGGCAAGCTATTGATCACGCTCTGTGTCGTTGCGTGGGGCAGCGCGCAGAACACAAGGTCCACGGCACTGAAATCGATTTCATCGATCTTGACCAGCGCGGGCAGGTCGAGGTGTCGCAGATGCGGAAACACGCTACCCATGTCCTGACCCGCCTTGCGGTCGGCAGACAGTGCGACGATCTCCATCGTCGGGTGGGTGGCCAGCAGGCGGACAAGTTCCGCGCCGGTGTAGCCGCTGGCGCCAAGGATGGCGATCTTGTGGGGCATGAGTTCCCTTTGACTTGTCAAATATCTAGGGCCGTCGGCGGGCCGTTGCAATTCACGCTGCGTCGAAGGTGATCTTTCGTCGCAAGAACTGCGTCGCCTTGTCCGACACCCGGTCCGGCCGCCCGGTGGTCAGGAACCGCCCCGCCGCGCCTGAGCCGAGCATGCCGGGGTGGCGGCGAAGATAATCCGCGAGGCTTTCGGCCACGATGTTGGCCTGGCTGTAGACCTTTACCTTCGGGCCAAGCGCGGCCTGAAAGGTCGTTTCCATCAACGGATAATGCGTGCAGCCGAGGATCGCCGCCTCGGGATGCGGCATCCGGCGTTGCAGCGCCTCCACGTGGCTGCGCACCAGTGCCTCGGCGAGGATCTCGTCTCCGGCTTCGATCGCGTCCACCAGTCCGCCACATGGCTGCGCCTCCACGTCCACGCCAATGGCGCGGAAGGCCAGTTCCCGCTGGAAGGCGCGACTCGAGACGGTTGCAGGCGTGGCGAAGAGCGCGACATGCTTGACCGCAACTTCACGCGGAGGCGAGCTGTCGCCCCACTGCCGTTCGGTCAGAACCTCGATCAGCGGCACAAAGACACCCAGCACACGCTTGCCTTGGGGCAATCCCGCCTCCTGCATTCGGCGCAGCGCCGCGGCCGAGGCGGTGTTGCAGGCAAGGATCACAAGGTCGCACCCTTCGTCCCAGAGCCGCTCCACCGCGGCGACAGTCAGGCGGTGTACGTCGTCTGCGTCGCGCACCCCGTAGGGCGCGTGGGCATTGTCCCCGAAATATACGAAAGGCACGTTCGGCAGGCGCCGGGTCACCGCGTCAAGCACGGTCAGCCCGCCCAGCCCGCTATCGAATATGCCAACGGCCATCTATTGCCTGTACCTGTCCTCGAACTCGAATCCGTAGCCCGGGTCGCTCATCGGCTCGGGGGACAAGCCATAGGTCTCGCGGCGCAGGAAGTCCATCATCGCCCGCGCGTCATGGATATAGGGCTGGAGCGCCGATTGCGGGATCGGTTCTCCAATCACCAGGTCCACGGGTTTATTGGTGCGGGCCTTGAACTCCTTGATGAGCAGGCCCATCCGCAACGTATAGTGCAGATGGCTGGCGAGCTGGAACACCCGCGAATTATGCCCGCAGAAATAGACCGGCACGATCTGCGCATCCGACCGCGCAACCATGCGCGCGGTGAACGACCGCCAGTACGGGTCCATAGGCTGCGAGAACGGCTTGGCCGAGGTGGACACGGTGCCACCAGGGAACACCCCGATCGCCCCGCCTTGCGACAAGGCGCGAACGGCGGTCTTGCGAGTCTGCAGGTTCAGCGCCATCGCATCGCGCGTTTCATCGAAGCTGATCGGCAGGATCACCTTGTTCAGGTCCTCGGCCTTGCGGAAGACCTGATGCGCAAGAATGTGGAAATCGCCCCGCACCTCGCTGAGGATGCGCCCCATGATGAGCCCGTCAAGAATCCCGAAGGGATGGTTCGCGATCAGGACCAGCGGCCCGGTGCGCGGGATGTTGTCGAGCGATCCGCCAATGATGTTCAGCGACAGCCCGTAGCGTTCGGTCATCACCTCCCAAAAGTCGCGGCCCTGCGCGACCTCGGTCTCGTAGCCCTGCGCGCGGCGGATCAGTTTCAGGCGCCCTGTCGCGTTCTCCATCACGCGGATCAGCGCTCGCCCGCCGCGTGTTGCGGCGGAATACGAATAGCTGATCTCGCGCGCCACGTGTTTGTTCGAAGCGATTTGTTTCTCGGGCACCTGCGTTTTCCAGACATGACTGAACCGGTGCGCCGGAATATCATCCGGAATGACGCATCGGCAAGAGGGCTGTCGCGCATCTGTTACATTGGCCGCGCCCTGCCCGCCCGGTCATTCCGCCGCATGCCGGGCCTGCGGCACTGACATCGCCTCGAAAGCGTCCCACAGCGCGGCACGTTCGGCCGCCGCGGCCTCAACCGCCGCCCGCTTGACCGGTCCGAAACCGCGGATCTTGCGTGGCAGGCGCGCAAGCTGCAAGAACACCGATCGGTTGTCCGGTGTCACGCGTGACAACAGGCCAGCCATGTCGGCCTCGAACTCGGTGATCAGGCGCCGTTCCATCCGGCGCTCCGCGCTGTAGCCGAATGGGTCAAGCGCCGTGCCGCGCAAGAACTTCAGCTTCGCCAGGAAACCCATTGCGCTGACGGCCTTTTCCGAAAAAGCGCGTTTCTTGGGCCTGCCGTCCGCGCCGGTTTTCGACAACACCGGGGGCGCAAGGTGGAAGGTCAGTCGCGCAGCGCCATCGATCTGCGCTTCGATCCGCCCGCGGGTGTCCTGCAACAGGCGCGCGACCTCGTATTCGTCCTTGTAGGACAGCAGCTTCTGATAGCTGAAGGCGACCGCCTCGCGCAGTTCCGCGTCATCGATCGGGTCCACCATCTGCCGAAAGCGCCGGGCAAGGCGCGCCGACTGGTAAGCGGTCAGATGCGCCGCCCAAAGGTCGATCTTGCCGTCGAGGTCCAGCGGGCTGTCCTGCGGTACCTTTGTCAGTGCCTGCACCGCGCTCGGATCGTGCGCCGCCCAGCGGCCAAGGTCGAAGGCGCGCAGGTTCGGCTCCACGGCCGCCCCGTTCAACTCGATCGCGTTGCGCAGCGCCTTGGGACCGAGCGGGATCAGCCCGCGCTGCCACGCCGCGCCCAGCAGCACCATATTGCTGTAGATGCTGTCACCCAGAAGCCGTTCGGACAGCACCGTTGCGTCCAGCATAAGCGCTCGGCCGCCCAGAAGACCGGTGATCGCCCCGCGCAGGCCGTCGCCCGGCAGGCGGAATTCGGGATCGCGGGTGAACGCGCCGGTGACCGTCTCGTGGGTGTTGCAGACCGCACCGGTGCGCACGCCGTCCAGCAACGTCAGAGTCTTCTGCCCCGCGGACACCACCAGATCACCGCCGATCAGCGCGTCCGCCTCGGCGGTGGCGACGCGGACGGCGCTGATCGCCTCGGGCCGGTCGGCGATCCGGCAATGGATATGCACCGCGCCACCCTTCTGCGCGAGACCGGCCATTTCCATCATTGCAGCCGCGCGCCCGTCCAGATGCGCGGCGGTGGCGAGGATCGCGCCGATGGTCACGACACCCGTGCCGCCCACGCCCGTCACGACGATGTTGTGCGTGCCGCGGATCGTGGGCAGCGCGGGCGCGGGCAAATCGTCGGGCAGGTCCAGCGCGCGGGTCGCGGCGCGTCGCGGGGTGCCGCCGGTCACTGTCACGAAAGACGGGCAGAACCCCTTCAGGCAGGAATAGTCCTTGTTGCAGGCCGACTGATCGATGGCGCGCTTACGCCCCATCGCCGTTTCGATCGGAACCAGCGCCACGCAGTTGGATTGCACGCCGCAATCGCCGCAGCCTTCACAGACCGCCGGATCGATGAAAAGCCGCTGGTCAGGGTCGTCGAAAGCCTTGCGTTTTCGGCGGCGGCGCTTTTCCGCAGCGCAGGTCTGCACGAAGATGATCGCCGACACGCCGACCACTTGCGCCATCTCGCGCTGGACCTCCGCCAGGCTTTCGCGCGGATGCACGCTGGCCCGGTCCGGCAGCGCCGCGCGGTCCACCGGTTCCTTTTCGTCGTGCACCACGGCGATCCGCTGGACGCCCATTGCCGCAAGTTCCCGCGCGATCTGTTCCGGTGTCAGACCGCCATCGTTCTTCTGTCCGCCGGTCATCGCCACCGCGTCGTTGAAAAGGATTTTGTAGGTGATCGTGGTGCCCGCCATCAGCGCCGCCCGGATCGCCTGCACCCCGGAGTGGTTGTAGGTGCCGTCACCCATGTTCTGGAAAACGTGCCGCCGCTTGGAAAACGGCGCCTCACCGATCCAGTTCGCGCCCTCGCCGCCCATATGGGTGAAGCCGGACGTGCTGCGATCCATCCACAACGCCATGATGTGACAGCCGATCCCGGCATAGGCGCGGCTGCCGTCCGGAACGACGGTGGAACTGTTGTGCGGACAGCCCGCGCAGAAATAGGGCAGCCGCGCGGCAAGGTCCGGCTGTGCCTCGGCAGCGAGCGCGGCGCGCTGGCGTTCCAGCGCCGCGGCGATCGCTTCGGTGGCGCGCCCTTCCTCGGTCAGGATCTCGCCCAACCGCACGGCGATCGTCACCGGGTCGAGCGCATAGTCGGCGGCGAAGAGCGGCGCGCCGTCCTTGAAGCCGCCATGCACCCGCCTGCCCCGGCGATCGTCGAAGATCGCCTCCTTGATCTGCACCTCGATCAGCTTGCGCTTTTCCTCGACCACGACGATCAGGTCCAGCCCTTCGGCCCAGTCGTGCAGACTTTCCATGTCGAGCGGCCAGACTTGCCCGACCTTGTAGATGGTCAGGCCCAGGCGCTCCGCCTCCGCCGCGTCGATACCCAGAAGCGACAGCGCGTGCACCAGGTCAAGCCAGCTTTTCCCCGCTGCCACGAACCCGATCTTCGCACCCGGCCGCCCCCAGACCCGCCGATCGATCCGGTTGGCGCGGGCGAAAGCCTCGGCCGCATAGCGCTTGTACCGCACGAGGCGCTGTTCCTGCGCGACCCAGTGATCGTCCAGCCGGATGTTCAGCCCGCCCTCCGGCATGTCGAATTCCGGCACCACGAGCTGCATCCGGTCGGCGCGACCATCGACCACCGCCGTCACCTCGGCCGTGTCCTTGACCATCTTCAGCCCGGCCCAGACGCCGGCGAAGCGGCTCAGGCCCCAGCCGTAAATCCCGTAATCCAAGATTTCCTGCACGCCCGCAGGCGAGAGCACGGGCATGTGTGCATCGACCAGCGCCCAGTCCGATTGGTGGCAGGTGGTGGAAGATTCTCCGGTGTGATCGTCGCCCATCGCCATCAGCACGCCGCCCAAGGGCGCGGTGCCAGCCATGTTCGCATGGCGCATCACGTCGCCCGACCGGTCCACGCCCGGACCCTTGCCGTACCACAGACCGAAGACGCCGTCGCCGCGGCCCTCGCCGCGCAGTCCGGCCTGCTGGCTTCCCCACATCGCCGTTGCGGCCAGATCCTCGTTCAGTCCAGGCTGAAACACCACGTCCGCCGCACTCAGCACGTCGTGCGCGCGCGCCATCTGCTGATCCACGGCGCCAAGGGGCGAGCCGCGATACCCCGTCACATAGCCCGCGGTCGCATGGCCCGCAGCACGGTCGCGCGCTGCCTGTAAAAGCATCAGCCGTACGAGCGCCTGCGTGCCATTCAGCAGAACCTCGTCCCTGGCAAGGTCGAACCTGTCCGAAAGCCGGAAATCACTGTGCTGCATCTATTCCACCCCGGGTTTATTGTAGCGGTATCATTGAAGCGAGGATACGGGTGATCATCTAGTCGTGACAGACGTGCCTCAGGGACGCATACAGGACCCGCCCGGACCGTCGGGCAGCACGAGACGAAAGAGGGCACGCGATGGACTGGGACAAGCTGCGAATTTTTCACGCTGTTGCGGATGCGGGCAGTCTGACCCATGCGGGAGATGCGCTGCACCTGTCCCAGTCGGCAGTCAGCCGGCAAATCCGCAGCCTGGAGGAAAGCCTGAACACGACACTGTTCCACCGGCATGCGCGCGGGTTGATCCTGACCGAGCAGGGCGAATTGCTGTTCGATGCGACCTCGGCGATGGCCAAGCGGCTCGACGCCGCATCGGCGCGAATCCGCGACAGCGAGGACGAGGTGTTCGGCGAGCTTCGGGTGACGACCACGACCGGGTTCGGCTCGCTCTGGCTCGCGCCGCGTCTGTCCAAGCTTTACGAAGCATATCCGGAACTGAAGATCGACCTGATGCTGGAAGAGCGGGTGCTGGATCTGCCGATGCGCGAGGCGGATGTGGCGATCCGCATGAAAGAGCCGTCGCAGGCCGACCTGATCCGCAAGCGGCTGATGAATGTCCACATGCGGCTCTATGCGACGCCCGCGTATCTCGAAAAGAACGGTACGCCCGAGGCTGTGACAGATATGCGACACCATCGCCTGATCTGCCAGAACCCCAGTAGCGTACAGGTCAGCGCCGCCGCGCGCATCGTGCAAATGCTGATGACTGAGGAGATTCGCTCCCTCTTGACTGTTAACAATTATTTCGGGGTGCTTCAGGCGGTCATCAACGATCTGGGAATCGGGGTTCTTCCAAACTACGTGACTGAGGATTTCCCGCACCTTGTCAGTGTTTTACCGGAACTTGTCGGCGGCTCTGTGCCCGTGTTCCTCGCGTATCCGGAGGAGTTGCGCCAATCCAAACGCATCGCGGCCTTCCGCGATTTCGTGATGGAAGAGTTAAACGAAAGCCGAAAGAAAACGCGCGAGTGACGCCGATTCGAGCATCCGCGCGGACAGCCATGTAACAGGCGCATGTCAGCCATGCTGCCCCTGCGGCATTAAACGCCTTGATGCAACTGGGGGCACTGGTTATCTGCAGACCAGAAGCACGGACGTTGTCCTGTTTCTACCTCCCTGTTGGACTTGGCCGAGCTTCTGCTCGGCCTTTTTTTTGCCCACTTTCCGTGTGGGTGACGGGCGCGCCAACACCGCGCTACAGCCCGGTGCGCACCGGGACCCTGTGTCGCGAAAAAGACACGGCTGCTTTTCCTTCTCCGCGCGCTCCCCTAAAAGGCGCGAAAGGGGAACAACATGCAAGAACCGGACATCACGCCAGACCTGATCGCGGCACATGGGCTCAAGCCCGATGAATACCAGCGCATCCTCGATCTGATCGGACGCACGCCCAGCTTCACCGAGCTTGGCATCTTTTCGGCCATGTGGAACGAACACTGTTCCTACAAGTCCTCCAAGAAATGGCTAAGGACCCTTCCGACGGAAGGGCCGCAGGTGATCTGCGGGCCGGGCGAGAACGCTGGCGTGGTCGATATCGGCGACGGGCAGGCCGTGGTCTTCAAGATGGAGAGCCACAACCACCCCAGCTACATCGAACCTTATCAGGGCGCAGCAACCGGCGTGGGCGGCATCCTGCGCGATGTGTTCACGATGGGCGCGCGGCCGATCGCGGCGATGAACGCGCTCAGCTTCGGCGAGGCCGCTCATCCGCGCACACGTCAACTCGTGCACGGCGTGGTCGAAGGCATCGGCGGCTATGGCAACTGCTTCGGTGTGCCGACAATCGCCGGCGAGGTACGCTTTCACGCGGCCTATAACGGCAACTGTCTTGTGAACGCCTTCGCCGCCGGATTGGCCGATGCCGACAGCATCTTCTATTCGGCCGCGTCCGGTGTCGGGCGGCCTGTCGTCTATCTCGGGGCCAAGACGGGCCGCGACGGCGTCGGCGGCGCGACGATGGCCAGCGCCGAGTTCGATGACACGATCGAAGAAAAGCGCCCTACGGTGCAGGTGGGCGACCCGTTCACCGAAAAGCGGCTGATGGAAGCCTGCCTCGAGTTGATGCAGACCGGCGCAGTCGTGTCGATCCAGGACATGGGCGCGGCGGGGCTGACCTGCTCAGCCGTCGAGATGGGCGACAAGGGCGACCTTGGCATTCGCCTGCGGTTGGATGACGTGCCGGTGCGTGAGACCGGGATGACCGCCTACGAGATGATGCTTTCCGAGAGCCAGGAACGGATGCTCATGGTGCTCGATCCCGCGAAGGAGGCCGTCGCCAAGGCTGTGTTCGACAAGTGGGACCTTGATTTCGCCATCGTCGGCGAAACCATCGCCGAGGATCGCTTCATCGTGGAACTGGGCGGCGCCGTGATGGCCGATCTGCCGCTCAAGGCGCTGTCCGGCACCGCACCCGAATACGACCGCCCCTGGGTGCCGACCCCGGAGCCGGACCCCATGGACCCGGTCCCCGAGATCGACCCGATCGACGGCCTTAAGGCGCTGCTTGGCAGCCCGAACTACTGCTCGCGCCGTTGGGTGTGGGAACAGTACGATAATATGGTGATGGGCGACACGGTACGTGTGCCCGGCCTCGGGGCCGGCGCGGTGCGGGTGCATGGCACCACCAAGGCGCTGGTCTTCACCTGCGACGTGACCCCGCGCTACGTGCGCGCCAACCCTGTAGAGGGGGGCAAACAGGCGGTGGCCGAAGCCTATCGCAACCTGTGCGCCGCCGGGGCGAAGCCGCTGGCGACGACCGACAACCTGAATTTCGGCAACCCCGAGAAGCCCGAGATCATGGGCCAGCTCGTCGGTGCGATCCAGGGCATCGGTGAGGCCTGCACCGCGCTCGACATGCCGATCGTGTCCGGCAATGTAAGCCTTTACAACGAAACCGACGGTGTGCCGATCCTCCCAACCCCGACCATCGGCGCGGTTGGCCTGCTGAGATACGCCAAGAACCTGATCGGCTGCGCGCCGAACGCGGGCGACCTTGCGATCCTCGTAGGCGAAACGACCGGCCATCTGGGCCAGTCCGCGCTTCTGGCCGAGGTTTTCAACCGGGAGGACGGCGACGCACCCGCCGTAGACCTCACGGCGGAGCGGCGGAACGGCGTTTTCGTGCGCAACAACCGCAAACTGATCACAGCCGCGACCGACCTTGCCGACGGCGGGCTTGCGCTTGCCGCGTTCGAAATGGCGGCGACCGGGAAGGTCGGCGTGACAATCGATGACGGTGACATGGCGCGCCTGTTCGGCGAAGATCAGGCCCGCTACCTGTTGGCCTGCCCCTACGACTGCGCCGAAACGTTGATGATCGCCGCGGGACAGGCTGGCGTGGTGCTGGAAACCGTGGGCCGGTTCGGCGGTGACAGCGTCAAGTTCGCGGGTGCTGAAGCCCCGCTGGAAACGCTCTCCGCGCTTTGGCGAGGCACCTTCGCCGACACCTTCGGCTAGGCGCGCGCGGCGCGGCCCGCGCGGCGAAGGGCCCCCAGCGCAGCAATTCCGCCAAGCCCCAGCAACAGCGTCGGCGGCAGCGGGATTGGTGGCGGTGTTACGTCGGTCAGTGTGACGCGGGCCCCGTTAGCGTCCTGCACCGCGAAGCCGACAGTGGCGGTAGACAGCGACGAGATGCGGAATTGAAGCCCCCACACGTCGAAATCGCCGAAAATGGCGGGCGGTTCAGGCTGCGGGTTGAATGACACGATATCGGTCGCGAAACCGCCGGACGAACTGGAGATGTCGATTTCCAGTCGCGAACTGGTACGTGGGCCGGCAAGGCGCACCTGCTGGACCGCCGGCAGGAGCAACGGGCCGACAGGCAGCCTTCGCGGCAGCGCGGTCAGATCCAGCGTGCTGCCCCGTCCCAGCCCGATCAGGATGACGAAAAGCTGATCGCCCGACACGCCGTCGATGCTTCGTGTGGCCGATGTACCACCGGTGGTCCAGAACCCCGTCGCGGCCGGTGGTTCGGGCTGGGGGTTGAAGCCGAACAGGATCAGCGGGTTGGTCGTTGCAAAACCTTGCTGGAAGATCCTGACCTGAGACCAGTCGGTCGGCGGCGGCCCGCTGGTGACGGCGGCCGCCACGGGCAGGCTTGGCAGCAGGAAAAGCCCGGCCCACAGCGCGATCAGCGCGCGCCGCGGAAAACGAAACAGAGGCAAATGGGCCTTGAGCATGGCGATGGCTCCTCGGATGCGTGGACTGTCGCGTTAACCATAACACGACTCAACATGACGTTTGGTAATGTTTTCTGCCATTGGCAGGTGCGGCGGACTCCGATGCCGACAGGGCGGTGCCACGCGATGCGGGTTGCAGCCGCCCGCGCCGCGCCATACATTTCGCTCAGGAACAAGGAGTGTGCCGATGCCCATCGCAGCGCAGGACATCGAGGATCTTTTGAGAGAAAGTTTCCCGGCAGCGAAGATCACCATCACCGATCTGGCAGGGGACGGAAACCACTATGCGGCCGAAGTGATCGACGAAAGTTTCCGGGGGCAGAATCGGGTCCAGCAGCAGCGCGCGGTCTATGCGGCGCTGAAGGGTAAGATGGATGGTGCGAACGGCGAATTGCATGCGCTCGCTCTGACGACAAAGGCACCAGACTGACCCTTGGGTGTTGGACAAATCATAGCATTGGCCATCGTCACACCTTTCACCGCCTTCTTCGCCTGGTCCACATTTCACGAATTGCGTCGACGCAGGCGCGAGGGGCCGCCGGACGACCCGAGAGATGCTTTCGAATTCGACGAGGACGCCCCGAGTTACGAAGAACCCGTCAGCGCCGAGACGACGGCACAGGATGACGACGAAGCGCAGGACACACCAACCGCGGCAGAGCCGGACGGCACCGGGCCGCAACACGAGGACAGAACATGACCGCCGAAGACCAGATCAAGCAGACCGTAACCGACCACGACGTGGTGCTGTTCATGAAGGGCACCAAGGCAATGCCGCAATGCGGCTTCTCAAGCCGAGTGGCCGGAGTGCTGAATTACATGGGCGTGGACTATGCCGATGTGAACGTCCTTGAGGACGAGGCCCTGCGCCAAGGCATCAAGACTTTTTCGGACTGGCCGACCATTCCACAGCTTTACGTGAAGGGCGAATTTGTCGGCGGCTGCGACATCATCACGGAAATGACCCTGTCGGGCGAACTGGACGAACTGTTCTCGACCAAAGGCGTGAACTTCGACAAGGCAGCGGCTGAAAAGATCCGCGAAGCGAACGCCTGATCCTCAAGAGCAGATCAAAACCTCCAAAGAAGCAAGGCAGCCCGGCCCTTCGCCGGGCGCATGCCCTGCCCGGCCGCCGCTAAGCCGCGCCGGGCTGTTCCATGTCGTCGGCCAGTGCCTCGGCTCGCGCGGCAAGCTCAGCCAGACTGTCGGCCAGCGCGGCCGGGATAACCGGCACCTCAACGCGCTGCGCCGGGCGGGCGCTGGCGTCCGACAACTGCGCCTTCAGCGCGGCGTTCTCCTCTTCCAGCGTGGCGACCCGATCTTCCATCGCGATGGTCTTGTCGGCCAGCAACAGACCCGACATCAGCAGCAGACGCGCTTCGGGGATGCGGCCCATTTGTTCCGTCATAGGCTGCGCCTCGGCGTCCAGCAGCGCGGCGGCGGCTTCAAGAAACGGCTGCTCGCCCTCCTGACAGGCCACTTCGAACTGGCGTCCGCCGATGGTGATGTGCACCTCAGGCATCTTCGGTTTCCTCCACAAGCGGTTTCAGGGCGGCAAGAATACTGTCGATCTCGGCGCGATCGGCAGCCCGTGCCGCCAGCAGCGCGTCGATCTCCAATTGCAGCGCGCCGTTGACAAGATCGGGATCGGCCATCCCGGCCTCGTGGGCCTTGCGCAGAGCGGAATTGTTCTGTCGCAGCTGGGCATTGACCGCCCGCAACTGGTCGATCCCCTGCTCCAGCGCGGTCAGTCGCGCCGACGCGCCCTCGCCGTCTTCTCCGGTCTGGATCTTCTCAAGCCGGGCGGCGGCGCGCAGCGCCTCGATCTCGGATCGTGCCTCGGCCAGCGCGGCGCGATCCGCCTCGGCCTGCCGTGCAATGCTCGCGCCCTGCTCTCGTTCCGCCTCGAGGGCGGCGGACAGGCGCGCGATCTCGGCCTCGGCCTGTGCCAAAGCATCCTGACTGACCTCCGAGGCGGCGGGCGGTGGCGCCGCTTCCAGTTCGGCGATGCGGTTCTGGGCCGCGTTGAAGGCCTGTCGCGTGGCCGCGTGCGCCCTGCGCATCCGCGCCAGCGCTTCCGCCAACCGTTGTTCCAGGTCCGAAATCTCTGCCATCGCGTCCACTCCTGCCGCCCCTGTTCTCGCCGTGCCCGCCCTAGCCGACCCGTTGCGCCCGGTCCGGGCAAAAAAACGGGAGCGCCATGCCGCAAACGGGTCGAATCGCGTTCGTGTCACTTCACTAAACATTTCCCACGGGAACAAGCCCCACGCGCGCCGGGCATGACTTGCACTTCCGCCCTCACTTGCTAAGACGCTAACAGCCGGGCCGGAGCGCCCGCCCTCGCCACTTCACCGGAGCTTGCCCGTGACCCTGACTGCCCTGCGCGAACGCGATCCCGACCATTGGCTGAAAGCCTGTGCCATCCGCACCCTGACGCTCGATGCGGTGGCGGGGGCCAATTCCGGCCACTCGGGAATGCCGATGGGCATGGCCGATGTCGCCACGGTCCTGTTCGAAAAGCACATGAAGTTCGACGCAAGCGCGCCGGAATGGGCCGACCGCGACCGCTTCATACTGTCGGCAGGCCACGGCTCCATGCTGGTCTACGCACTGCTGTACCTTACCGGATCGCCCGACATGCCGATCGAACAGATCAAGGCGTTCCGCCAGTGGGGCGCGCGCACGGCGGGCCACCCCGAATTCGGCCATGCCCGCGGGATCGAGACGACGACCGGCCCGCTGGGGCAAGGCATTTCCAACGCAGTCGGATTCGCGCTGGCCGAGGAAATGCTGCGTGCCCGCTTCGGTAAGAAGATCGTGGATCATTACACCTGGTGCATCGCTGGCGACGGTTGCCTTATGGAAGGCGTGAGTCACGAAGCGATCGGGCTTGCCGGCCGCCAGGAGTTGTCCAAGCTGATCGTGCTGTGGGACAACAACAACATCACCATCGACGGCAAGGTGGACATCGCCGACCGTACGGACCAGATCGCGCGGTTCCGCGCCGCGGGCTGGTCGGTGCATGAGTGCGACGGCCACAATCCGGCCGATATCGACGACGCGATCAGCGCTGCAAAGAAAACCTCCAAGCCGTCGCTGGTGGCCTGCAAGACCCACATCGCCATCGGTTCCGCCGCGCAGGACACCTCCAAGGGGCATGGCGCGCTGACCGATCCCAAGGTCGTGGCCGACACCAAGGCGGCATACGGCGTGGACTGGCCCGCCTACCATGTCCCGCCCGAGATCAAGACCCTTTGGGAAGAGATCGGCGCGCGCGGCGCGGCGGAGCGGGCCGCGTGGGAAAAGCGCCTCGCGTCGCTGTCCGGCGCGAAGCAGAAGGAATTCACCCGCGTCATGGCGGGCGAGGCACCGGCCAAGCTGTCCGCCGCAATCAAGGCGCTGAAGCGACAACTGGTCGAGACGCAGCCGAAGATCGCAACGCGTAAGGCTTCGGAGAACACGCTGGAAGTCATCAACGCGATCATGCCAGAACATGTGGGCGGATCTGCGGACCTGACCGGATCGAACAATACCAAGACGGGCGATCAGGGCGTGCACCTGCCGGGCAACCGCGACGGGCGCTACCTGCACTACGGCATCCGCGAGCACGGCATGGCAGCGGCGATGAACGGCATGATGCTGCATGGCGGCATCCGGCCCTATGGCGGCACCTTCCTGTGCTTTGCGGATTATGCACGCGGGGCAATGCGCCTGTCCGCCCTGATGAAGCAGCCTGTAACCTATGTCATGAGCCATGACAGCATCGGGCTGGGCGAAGACGGGCCGACGCACCAGCCGGTAGAGCATCTCGCGATGCTGCGGGCCACGCCGAACACCCTGGTGATCCGGCCCGCCGACGCGACCGAAACCGCCGAGGCGTGGGAAATTGCGGTGCAGTCGAGGACCGCGCCGACCGTGCTCGCGCTGTCGCGTCAGAACCTTCCCGCCCTGCGCACGGAATTCAAGGCGAAGAACCTTGTCGAACAGGGCGCGTATGTTCTGGCCGATGCGACCGGCAAGCGCGAAGCGCTGCTGATGGCCACCGGGTCGGAAGTGTCAATCGCCATGGCGGCGCGCGACCTGCTGCAAGCCGAAGGCATCGGCACGCGGGTCGTGTCCATGCCGTGTTGGGAACTGTTCGAGGAACAGCCCGAAAGCTACCGCCGCCGGGTGCTGCCAGCGGGCCCGGTGCGCGTCGCGGTCGAGGCTGCGATCCGCTTCGGATGGGATCGCTGGCTTTTCGGCGAGCGCGGCAAGCGCGAGAAGTCGGGATTCGTCGGGATGCACGATTTCGGGGCCTCCGCGCCCGCCGAAACGCTTTATGCCGAATTCGGCATCACGGCAGAAGCGGTCGCCGCCAAGGCGAAGGCGCTTCTCGGCCGCGAGTGACGCCAGCCCCGCCCCGCAAACGGGGCGGGCAATCGCGCAGTTGCCAGCGCGCCCGGCGGCGATAACCTGACAGCATGGACATCGTCGTCATAACCTCCATCGTCGCCGGGCTGTTCCTTGTGATCGGCCTGGCAGAACCGCTGGCCGCACGCCTGCGGCTTCCGTTCAGCGTAATCCTGGCCGCGGTTGGCATCTTGATCGGCTCCGGCGCGGCGTTCTTCTGGAGCACGGAACTGACGGACGCGCTGAACCCGGTCGCGCTGGCGATCCTGAACCTGCCGATCAGGTCCAACGTCTTTCTCTATGTGTTTCTGCCCACGCTGCTGTTCCAGGTCACGCTCGGGATGAACCTGCGCCGGATGCTGGACGACTGGGTGCCGATCCTCGTGCTGGCGGTCGTGGCAGTGGTGGCGGCGACATTCGCGGTCGGCTACGCGCTGTTCTATGCCAGCGCGCTGCCGCTGGCCGCCTGCCTCCTGGTGGGGGCCATCGTATCCACCACCGACCCGTCCGCCGTCGTCAGCATCTTCCGGTCGATCGCAGCGCCCAAGCGCTTGAGCCGCATAATCGAGGGCGAAAGCCTGATGAACGACGCAGCCGCAATCGCGCTGTTCGGGCTGTTCATGGGCTACGTCATGTCCGGCGTCCCCGACCCCGACATGGGAGCCGCGATCCTGGGCTTTCCCGTGCTGATGCTGGGCGGCGCGCTGACCGGTATCGCCATCGGACGCATAGCGGTCGGAGTGATGGTGCTGGTCGCGCGGTTCGAACTGGCGCTGATCTCGGTCTCGGTCGCGCTGCCCTACATTACCTATATCGTGGCCGAACAACTGGCGGGCGTGTCGGGCGTGATCGCTGTGCTTGGCGCCGGTCTGACACTGAACCTGCTGGGGCCGGGCCGCTTGCCCCCGCAAAGCTGGAACGCGCTGCGTGAGGTCTGGGACCTGCTGGCGCACTGGGCCGGCGCGCTGATCTTCATCCTCGCGGCACTGCTGATCCCGCGTCTGCTGGACGGGCTGCGCGTGTCCGATTTGGGGCTGATCGCGGTTGTGACGCTGGCGGCGATCGCCGCGCGTGCTGTGATCCTGTTCGGGCTGCTGCCGCTGCTGGCGCGGCTGCGCCTTTCGCCGCGGGTGGAACGGCCCTATCGCACGGCGATCCTTTGGGGCGGGCTGCGCGGTGCCGTCACGCTGGCGCTGGCGCTCGCGGTTACGGAAAGCTTCCGCGTCCCGATCGAGGTGAAGCGCCTTGTCGGCATCCTTGCCACCGGCTTCACGCTGTTCACGTTGATGGTGCAAGGCACGACGCTGCGGTGGGTGATCGGGCGGCTGGGGCTGGACAAGCTGGGCCCGCTCGATGCCGCGCTCTCGCAACAGGTGATCGCCGTCGCGCTTCAGCAAGTCCGCGAGGACATGGCCAGCACCGCCGAACAGTACCGCCTGACCCGGGACACCGTGCGCGCCGAAGCCAAGAAGTTCGCCCGGCGGCTCGACCGCGCGGTGGAGGCCGCCGAGGCAAGCGAGGAGATCCTTGACCGGGACCGCGTGACGCTGGGCCTTATCGCGCTGGCCGGGGCGGAACGCGACCTGATCCTGGAACGCTTCCGCGAACGGGCGGTGTCGGTACGGCTGGCCGACCGGATCCTGTCCAATGCCGACCGGCTGATCGAGGCAACGCGCAGCGGCGGGCGGCTGGGCTACCTGCGCGGGGCGCGCGCCGGAACCGGCGGCGGGCCGCGCTTGCGGGGCGCGGTGTTCCTGCACAATCGCTTGCGGGTGTCGCGCCCGCTGGCCCGGCTAACCGCCGACCGTTTCGAGATGCTGCTGGCCCAACGGCTGATCCTGAACGACCTGCACAGCTTCATCGACAACCGAATACGCCGGATTCACGGACGCCGTGTCGCCGACCTTTTGCACGACCTGCTTGACCGGCGCGGGGAGGAATTGCAGCAGACGCTGGACGGTCAGCGCCTGCAATATCCCGGTTATGCGGAGGAACTGGAACGCCGTTTCATTCGGCGCACCGCGCTGCGGCTGGAGGAACGCGAATACACCGCCATGCGCGAGGACGGCCTGATCGGGTCGGAACTGTACCAGACACTGATGCAGGACATCGCCGGGCGCCGGTCCGATGCTGAAGGACGCCCCAAACTGGACTTGCGGCCGCGCAAGCAGGACCTCGTCCGCCAGTCGCCGCTTTTCGCCGACCTCGACGACCGCACCGTACGGCAGCTCGCCCGAGCGCTGGTCACGCGCTACACCGCCGACGGTGAGCGGATCATTCGGCGCGACAGCCCGGCGCGCAGCGTGTTCTTCATCGCCTCGGGCGCGGTCGAAATGGACCTGCCGGGCGGGCCGAAGCGGCTGGGACGGGGCGAGATGTTCGGCCAGATCGCCCTGCTGCTGAAGCACCCGCGCCGGGCCGAGGTGCGCGCCATTGCACCCAGCACGCTGCTGATCCTCGACGAGGCGCGTTTCCTGCGGCTGCTGAAAACCTCGCCCGTGCTGCAGCGCGCCGTGCGCGACAGCGCCGCCGCTCGCGGCTTCGACCCAGAGGAGGTGTTCGCCGGACGGGACTGGAACACCGCCCCGCGCGGTGCCGCGACACTTGAACCGGACCAAACTCCGGACGCAGCGACCGCGGAAGGGACGTCAGATGCGCCGGACCGGGACGCCAGACCGCAGCGCCCCGCCTGAGCGGTCAGATCACCTCGAAGCGGTCCACATCGACCATGCCGTGATCGGTGATCTTCAGGTGCGGGATCACCGGCAGGCACAGGAAGGCCAGTTGCAGGAACGGCTCTTCCAGCGTCACGCCAAGCCCGCGCGCGGCGGCGCGCAGGTCGGTCAGGGCCGCGCGGACTTCCTCGAACGGGGCGAGGCTCATCAGGCCCGCGACCGGCAGCGCCAGTTCGGCCAGCACGCGCCCACCCGAGACCACGACGAAGCCGCCCTCGATCTCGCCCAGCCGGTTCGCCGCCAGCGCCATGTCGGCGTAGTCCGCCCCGACCACGGCGATGTTGTGATGATCGTGGCACACGGTGGACGCGATGGCCCCCCGAGTGATGCCGAACCCTTGCACGAAGCCGGTTGCGATGTTGCCGTTGCGTCCGTGCCGTTCGATCACCGCGACGCGCGCAAGATCGGGGCCCGGATCCGGCGGTCGGTCGCCCTCCACGGCGGCAACGGCGGCGCGGCGATGCTCGGTCAGAATCTTGCCGGGCCAGATGCCGATCACCGACACCTCGTCTCCGTCAGATGAATGACGGAAGACGGCAGGGTCTACGCGCGGGGCCTTCACACTGCCGCGCGCCACCGGCGCGACGCTTGCCCGCGCCGCGAACCCTTCGGCATCGGCGGGCACGCCGCCGCACAGAACCAGCCGCGCCCGGCACGCGGCAAGGTCGTCCAGCACGACGATGTCTGCGCGCTTGCCCGGCGCGATCTGCCCCCGGTCTTTCAGCCCGAACGCC
Source organism: Meridianimarinicoccus roseus (assembly GCF_003172915.1). Taxonomy (GTDB): domain Bacteria; phylum Pseudomonadota; class Alphaproteobacteria; order Rhodobacterales; family Rhodobacteraceae; genus Meridianimarinicoccus; species Meridianimarinicoccus roseus. The sequence goes on along the minus strand of NZ_QGKU01000030.1, from coordinate 37,844 downwards.
TCCGCCCCTGACAGCGACGCCGCGCGATACACCGCCAGAGGATCGCAGCCCGCCGCGATCAGGCTGCGGATCATGTGGTCGAGATGCCCGTGCTCGCCAATATCCAGCGGGTTGCGGTCATCCGTGCACAGGCACATGTAGGGCGCAGTCAGTGGCGTCAGCAGCGGCGCGAGCGCGGCCATGTCCTTGCTGACCGATCCTTCCCGGATCAGGATGCGCAACCCCTTCTGCAGTTTCTCGCGGGCCTCCTCGGCGCTGGTCGCCTCGTGTTCCGTCCTGATGCCCGCTGCACAATAGGCGTTCAGGTCGCGCCCGGTGAGAAGTGGCGCGTGCCCGTCGATATGCCGCCCGGCGAAGGCCGAAAGCTTGGCCATGCAGCCGGGGTCGCGGTGGATCACGCCGGGATAGTTCATGAACTCGGCCAGCCCGATGACGCGGGGATGGTCCATCAGCGGCACCAGAGCGTCCACATCGAGGGTCGCTCCCGCAGTCTCCATATGGGTCGAAGGCACGCAGGACGACAGGTTCACCCGGATGTCCATCAAAGTGTGTGCGCTCGCCTCAAGAAAATAACGGATGCCATCCAGCCCCGCCACATTGGCGATCTCGTGTGGATCGCAAATCGCCGTGGTGACCCCGCGCGGCGCGACGCAGCGGTCGAACTCGAACGGGGTGATGCAACTGCTTTCGATGTGCAGATGCGTATCGATGAATCCCGGCACCAGCACCGCGCCGGTCACGTCAATCTCCCGTGCCCCGTCATACTCCGCGCCGATCCCGACGATCGTGTCGCCGCAGATCGCCACGTCGCCGCCGATTCGCGCGCCGGTGACAAGACACAGAACCTCGCCCCCTTTAAGCACCAGATCGGCGATCTCGTCCCCGCGCCCCTGCGCGATGCGGCGTTCCAGTTCCATGCGCGGTCCCCTTTTTCTGCGTTGCCGCAAGGGTCGTGCAGAACCGCGCAATGCGCAAGGTGGCGGTGACGCCGCCCACAGTGTTTGTGCCTGCGTTTACAGATGGGTTTTTTCCCGCTACGTTAACCAAACGGGCAGGACCAAAAGAAACCGATTTTCTCATCATTCTCATTGGGATGCCCGTAGCATGCACAATTCCTTTTCGTTGACTTTCCGCGGTGCGTTTGTCTGCCTCGCCCCGCTTCTGTCAGGTTGCGCAATCTTCGGTGGCGGCTCCGATCCTGAACCGATGGGCGGTGCTGGCGGCGGCGGCCTGGTTCTAGGGCCGACGCGACCCGCGCTTCTGCCCGAACCGATGCTCGGCAGCGCACCCGTGGCGTGGCTGTCACGGGAATACGCCAATTCCAACGGGCTCGCGCTGATCAGCGCCGCCGAAGGCTACGCCATTCGCCAACAGGGTGCACCAGGTGGACAGGGTCGGCGCGTGGCGATCCTCGACAGCGGCGTGGACGCGACGCATCCAGAGTTCGCCAACGCAGAGATATACGCCTTCGGCTATGATGACCGACGCGACCTGAACGGACACGGCACCCATGTCGCAGGCACTGCCACCGCCCGACGCGATGGCGCGGGTGTGCACGGCGTGGCCTACAACGCACAACCCGTCAGCTTGAAGGTGATGCGCAGTGTCGATGTCATCGGCGGAGTGGAAGCCCGGTTCGTGTCGATCGGGTCCGACCTTGCGACCGGAATTCTGTCGGCCGCGGGCATCGGCACGACGATCCAGCGGTTCGACGTGGTCGGAAACCCGCTTCTGTTCCGCGACGCGTTCGGGCGGTTGCAGTTCCAGACGCTCACATCGAACCCCGGCGCGCGGTCCGACGTGATGAACATGAGCCTTGGGGTGCCGGACCCGCGCGGTCAGGTTTTCGAGGCGATGTCCGCCGCAGCGCGGGCCGGAACGATCATGGTTTCGGCGCTAGGCAACGACAGCCGCGTCGGTCCGTCCGCCGCGCCCGGCATCTATACGGACCGGCTCGGAGGGCTGGCCATCGGGGTTGCGGCCCTCGATCCAAGCGGCACGCGCCTTGCCAGTTTCTCAAACACTTGCGGCGCGCTCTTCCACTGCATCTCGGCGCCGGGCGAAGGCATCCTGTCCACGGTTCCCGCCATAGTTGAAGGGACGAACTATGGCCGAAAAAGCGGCACCTCCATGGCCGCTCCGCATGTGGCGGGTGCCGCCGCGCTGGCGCAGGCGGCCTTTCCGGGTGTCGCGCCGCGCGACATCGTGGACCGCATCCTCCGAACCGCCGACCCCATCGGGCCGCGTCAGGTATTCGGCTTCGGACGGCTGAACATCGAACGGCTGATGGCGCCAGTCGGCATGCTGTCGGTGCCCACCGGCGCGACAGTGACCGGCGCGGCGGTGCCGCTATCCGCACTGCAGGCGACCTCTGGACCCGGCGGCGCGGGCGCAGCTCTGGCCGCCGCTACCGGCCGGATCATGGTTCTCGACAGCATGGGCTTTCCATTCGCTTATGACGCTGGCAGCCGCGGGGTCAGCCCGGGGCAGCTCACGCGGCAGGCACTCGATGATTTCATCGACCTGACCGTTGCGCCGCGCATGGACGTTGTCAGCCCTGAACTCGGCCTGCGCATCGTCGGCATCTCGACCACGGACGACCAGTACCGCGATTGGGTCCGCACCAGTGATCACCAGCGCGAAGACATCACCTTCTCGCAGATGGACGTCAGCTTCGATGCCTCCGATACCCTGCGCTTCGGCTTTTCCAGCGAAGCCGGGCCGGTCAGCGGCCTGCGCGGACAGCACGCGGCTCTTGTGTCGTCGGGCCTTCTGGGGTCCGACCTGTCGGACGTGAACCCGGTTCCGTTCAGCGGAGACGGAAACACCTTCCGCATGGCCTTCGCGGCCGGAAACGACACCTGGCTGGAAACCGCCTTCCACGAAGGCGACGGATATTACGGCGAGGGCGAGACGCAGACCTTCCTTGTCTCGGCGCAGCACCGGCGCGGCCCGTTCGAGATGTCGCTGCGGCTCGGGCAGACCGACGAAACCGGCGCCGCCGCCGGGGCGGTCTATTCGGGCTTCGCCAGCGACGTGTCGGCGCAGACCGTTTTCACCGGGGTCGATCTGGCTTGGCAAGCCAGCGACCGGGTCAGCCTCAGCGCGGGCTACAGCGTTGCGCAAACCTCCATCGACAGCGGCGGGCTGACCCGCTTCGGGGACCAGACCAGCGACGCCGCCTCCGCCGCGCTGTCGATCGGGGGTGTCTTTTCATCCAACGACCGCCTCACCCTGATCGCGGCCCTTCCCCACGCCACGCGGTCCGGCAATGCGACCGTGTCGGTTCCGCAGCGGCGCACGCCGGAGGGGGCGGTTCTCTACAACGAGATCTCGGCCGACCTTGCCCCGCAGGCGCGGGAAAAGTCGCTCCAGGCGGTCTATTCGCTGTTCTCGCGCGCGGGCCGCAGGCTCGATATCGCGGGATTCACCCGGTTCGATGCCGACCACGTGCAGGGAGCGCGCGACACCGGTGCCGCCCTGCGCGCGACCTTCACCTTCTGACGGGCGCGGCGCGGGCGCCGCAGCGATCCTCAGGCCGAGTAGTTGGGAGATTCGCGCGTGATCTGCACGTCGTGCACGTGGCTTTCCTTCAGCCCGGCCCCGGTGATACGTACGAACTGTGCATTGCGCCGCATCTGCTCGACCGTGGCTGCCCCGGTGTAGCCCATGGCGGCGCGCAAGCCTCCCACCAGCTGGTGGATCACCGCGCCCGCCGGACCCTTGTAGGGCACCTGCCCCTCGATCCCCTCGGGCACCAGCTTGTCGCTGGCCGCGTCCTTCTGGAAGTAGCGGTCGGCGGACCCGCGCGCCATCGCGCCAAGGCTGCCCATGCCGCGGTAGGACTTGAACTGGCGACCCTGGTACAGGATCACCTCTCCGGGGGACTCATCCGTGCCCGCGATCATCGATCCGATCATTGCGCAATGCGCGCCCGCCGCGATCGCCTTGGCGAAATCGCCGGAGAACTTGATCCCGCCATCGGCGATGATCGGTACACCCGAGGCTTCCGCCGCGCGCGCGCAATCCATGATCGCGGTCAGCTGCGGCACGCCTACCCCGGCGACCATCCGGGTGGTGCAGATCGAGCCCGGGCCGATCCCGACCTTCACCGCATCCGCGCCCGCGTCGATCAACGCGCGCGTCGCATCGGCGGTGGCCACGTTGCCGGCAACGACCTGAACGGAGTTGGAGGCCATCTTGATCCGTCTGACCACTTCCGAAACGGCGGCCGAGTGGCCATGGGCGGTGTCCACCACCACCATGTCGATGCCCGCATCGATCAGCGCCTCGGCGCGTTCGAACCCGGCATCGCCGACCGTGGTCGCGGCCGCAACGCGCAGCCGCCCAAGATCGTCCTTGCAAGCCTGCGGGTTCAGCACAGCCTGCTCGGTATCTTTCAGCGTCAGAAGCCCAGTCAGCTTGCCTTCGCCGTCCACCACCAGCAACTTCTCGATCCGCCGCGCCTTCATCAGGTCCTTGGCTTCCTCAAGCTCCGCCGGCTCGCGCAGCATCGCCAGCTTGTCCGAGGTCATCATCACCCGCACCGGCGTGGCATCGTCGGTCGCAAAGCGCATGTCGCGGTTGGTCACGATGCCCACGACGCGCCCGCCCGCGTCCACCACCGGAAACCCCGTGATCTTGTAGCGCGCGGCAAGCGCCTTGGCATCGGCCAGCGTCTGGTCGGGCGTCAGCGTCACCGGGTTATAGACAATCCCGCTTTCGAACCGCTTCACGCGGCGAACCTCGTCCGCCTGCTCCGCCACGGTCAGGTTTCGATGGATCACACCGATCCCACCGACCTGCGCCACCGCGATCGCCATCCGGCTTTCCGTCACCGTGTCCATCGCCGAACTCAGCAGCGGCACGTTCAGCCGGATCGACTTCGTCACCTGCGTCGAGGTGTCAGCCTGCGAAGGCATCACCGAGGACGCGGCGGGAAGTAGCAATACATCGTCGAAGGTCAGTGCCTCGCGAATCTCCATCGGGGTCTCCTGCGGGAGGTTGCGGTTGGCGCGTCCCTATCGCACGGATGCGCGGGCTGCGAAAGCCCCAATGCCCGCCGCCGACCTTGCACTCTCGAGATTTTGTGTCAGCATCCGTGCATGGCACAGCATGGGTATGACAGCGGGCGGCTCAACCTGCCCTTCACCGGGATCGCAACCTTCGCGAAAGCGCCCTACACACCGGACTGGCGCGTGCTCGATGCCGATGTCGCGGTGCTGGGTGCACCGTTCGACTTCGGCACGCAGTACCGGCCCGGCGCACGCTTCGGTCCGCGCGCGGTGCGCGAGGCGTCTACCCTGTTCAGCTTCGGCCATGCAGGTGCCTACGATCACGAGGATGACGCGACCTATCTCGGCCCGGACGTACGCATCGTGGATATGGGCGATGCCGACATCGTGCATACGGACACGGAAACCAGCCACGCCAACATCGCGGCGGGTGTCGCGGCGGCGCTGGATGCGGGCGCGCTGCCCGTGGTGATCGGCGGCGACCATTCGGTCAACATTCCCTGCATCCGCGCCTTCGCCGGGCGCGGCCCGATCCATGTGGTGCAGATCGACGCCCATCTCGATTTCGTGGACGTGCGCCACGGGGTGCGCCACGGGCACGGCAACCCGATGCGCCGGGCCGCCGAACAGGACCATGTCACCGGGCTGACGCAGCTCGGTATCCGCAACGTGTCTTCAACCGCGAAAGACGGATACGACGCCGCCCGCGCCATGGGCTCCGACATCCTATCGGTGCGGCAGGTGCGCCGCCTCGGGACACAGGCGGTGCTGGACCGCATCCCGCCGGGCGCCACCGTCTACCTGACGCTGGACATCGACGGGTTTTGCCCTTCCATCGCGCCGGGCACCGGCACGCCCAGTCACGGCGGCTTCCTGTATTACGAAGTACTGGAACTGCTTCAGGGCATCGCGCGCCGCCACCCCGTCGCGGGCATCGACCTTGTGGAGGTCGCGCCGGATTACGACCCGACAGGCAGCACCGGCATTCTTGCCGCGCAAGTGCTGCTCAATTTCCTGGGATTCATCTTCCATGCCCGCGCGGCGCGCGGGGAGGGGGCCGCCCTGCCCGGACGCCCCGCCACGTGAAGCCACCCGCTAGAGATAATGCAGAGACGTGCCGTTGTGGAACGCGTGCAACTTCTCGGGCACGGCGGTCAGGTTTAGCGTCTCGCCCCGCTTAACGTGTACGATGCCCGGCAGCTTCGCGACCATCTGCTTGCCCTCGTCGCCCTGCGCGGTGGAATAGACGACGGTCACATCGCCCAACCGTTCCGAGATCTCGACCTCAAACGGCACGAAACCCTTCACGCTGTCATCGGCGATGGTCAGATCTTCCGGGCGCACGCCCAGTTCCACCGTTGCGCCCATCAGGTTGTCACCCGATGGCGCGTGCACCGTCACCTCGCCGCCTGCGGTGCGCACGGTCGTCTGCGCGCCCGTGCCCGTGACTTCGGCCTTCATCAGGTTCATGGCGGGCGAGCCGATGAATTGCGCCACGAAGGTGTTCTGCGGCCGCTCGTAAAGCTCCAGCGGCGTGCCGACCTGGCTGATCCCGCCGCCCGCCAGCACGACGATGCGCGAGGCCAGCGTCATCGCCTCCACCTGGTCGTGGGTGACGTAGATCATCGTGCTGTCGGGCATCGATTCCTTCAGCTGCGCGATCTCGATCCGCGTTGCGACCCGCAGCGCCGCGTCGAGGTTCGACAACGGTTCGTCGAACAGGTAGACCTTCGGATCTCGCACGATCGACCGGCCGATCGCCACGCGCTGGCGCTGACCGCCCGACAGCGCCTTGGGCAGACGATCCAGATAGGGCTCCAGTTGCAGGATGCGCGCCGCATTTGCGACCGCCTTGTCGATCTCCTCGGGGGATTTCTTGGCGATCTTCAGCGCGAAGGTCATGTTGTCCCGCACAGTCATGTGCGGATAAAGCGCATAGGACTGGAACACCATGGCGATGCCCCGCTGCGCGGGAGGCACGTCGTTCATGCGCTGCCCGTCGATCTCCAGCGTGCCGCCGGTGATCTTCTCCAGCCCGGCGATCATCCGCAGCAGCGTGGACTTGCCGCAGCCGGACGGGCCGACGAAGACGATCAGCTCGCCCTTCTGGATGTCCAGGTTGATGTCGCTGAGGACTTTCACCTCGCCATAGGCCTTGGCGACGTCCTTCAGGTTCAATTCGGCCATTGGTTCCTCCCCCTCAATTCCGGTCTTGCTGGCGCAGCGCGAAACAGGCTTGCCACGGCGGCAGGTGCAGGCCGCGTTCGGTCTGGCGCGCTTGGAACGGCGCCCCCTTGTCAATCACCCATTCGCCGCCAGGCAGTTCCACGTCCACGCCCTCGCCGGACAGGTTGAAGGCGCAAAACACCTCGTGCCCATCATGAACGCGCGCGAAGGCGATAAAGTCGTCCCGCGCCTCGATCACCTGCATCGCGCCCTTGCGCAGCGCGACGTGCGCCTTCCGGAAGGCCAGCATGTCCCGGTAAAAGCTCAGTGTCGATCCGGCGTCCCGCTCCTGCACGGACACCGCGCGGCGCAGATGCTCCATCGCGACGGGCAGCCACGGGTGACCGTCGGTGAAGCCGCCATTGTGGCTGTCATCCACCCAGGGCATCGGCGTTCGGCAACCGTCGCGGCCCTTGAACTTGGGCCAGAACCGTTTGCCATAGGGGTCCTGAAGATCCTCGAACGGGACATAGGCCTCGGTCAGGCCCAACTCTTCGCCCTGGTACAGGCAGATCGAACCGCGCATGCACATCATCAGCCCGGCATAGGCGCGGGCGGCGGGTTCCTGCATGTTCCAGCGCGAGGTGTGCCGCACCACGTCATGGTTGGAATAGGCCCAGCAGGCCCAGCCCTCGGTCACGATCCGCTGGAACCGTTCCAGCACGCGGGCAACCTGCGTGCCGCTGGGATAGACGTTCGACAGGAAGTCGAAATCATAGCACATGTGCAGCAGGTCGTTGCCTGCGGTATAGTCCGCCTGCACCTGCGTGCCGCGCTGGCTTTCGCCGACCTCACCCACCGTGGTCGCGCCGGGATAGTCGTTCAGCACAGCGCGCAGCCGGCGCAGGAAGGCAAGGTTCTCGGGCTGGGTCTTGTCGTACAGGTGATCCTGGAAGTTGTAGGGATTCACCGCGGGCGCCGTGTTCTCGTTGCGGTCCTCCACGGCCAGCGGCGGGTTATCGCGCAACTGCTTGTCGTGGAAGTAGAAGTTCACGGTATCGAGCCGGAACCCGTCCACGCCCCGGTCCATCCAGTAGCGCGCCACATCCAGCAATTCCTCCTGCACCTCTGGGCAGTGGAAGTTCAGGTCGGGCTGGGAGGTCAGGAAATTGTGCAGGTAGTACTGCATCCGCTCCCCGTCCCATTCCCATGCAGAGCCGCCAAAGATCGACAGCCAGTTGTTCGGCGGGCTGCCGTCCGGCTTCGCGTCGGCCCAGACGTACCAGTCGGCCTTGGCGTTGTCGCGGCTCGACCGGCTTTCGCGGAACCACGGGTGCTGGTCGCTTGTGTGGCTCAGGACGAGGTCGATCAGCACCTTCAACCCCAACCCATGAGCCCGGTCGATCAGCGCGTCGAAATCCCCGAGGCTGCCGAACATAGGGTCAACGTCCCGGTAGTCCGACACGTCATAGCCGAAATCCAGCATCGGCGAGCGGAAGAAGGGCGAGATCCAGATCGCGTCCACGCCCAGCCGCGCCACGTGGTCCAGCCGGTGGATGATCCCGCCCAGATCGCCAATCCCGTCGCCGTTGCTGTCCTGGAAGGACCGCGGATAGATCTGGTAGATCGCAGCACCGCGCCACCAGTCCGGGTCGCTATTGTCCGTGCCGGTGGCATGCCCCGGCCGTGGATCGAGGTAACTCATGGCCCTACCCTTACTTACTTCACGGAACCGGCCAACAGGCCGCGCACCAGGAACCGCTGCATGGTGAAGAAGACCACCAGCGGCACGGCGATGGACACGAAGGCGGCGGTGGCAAGGATGCCCCAGTCTCCGCCGCGCGAGCCCAGAAGGTCGTCCGCGATCTTCACGGTCATCACCTTCGCCTCGTCGTTGGACGGCAGGAACACCTTGGCCACCAGCAGGTCGTTCCAAGTCCACAGGAACTGGAAGATCGAGAACGCGGCAAGCGCAGGCAGGCTCAGCGGAAGCACGATCTTGGTGAACACCTGAAAATCGGTCGCCCCGTCCACCTTCGCGCTTTCGATGATGTCACGCGGCAGGCCGACCATGTAGTTGCGCAGCAGGTAGACCGCCAGCGGCATCCCGAAGGCCGTGTGCGCGAACCAGATGCCGAGGAAGCTTTGTCCAATGCCCACCTGGTTGTGGAAATTCAGCATCGGGACCAGCGCCAGTTGCAGCGGCACCACCAGCAGCCCCACCACGGCGGCGATCAGCCAGCCCCGGCCCGGAAAGTCCATCCAGGCCAGCGCATAGGCCGCGAAGGCCGCGATCAGGATCGGGATGATCGTCGCCGGCACCGTCACCGTCAGCGTGTTGATGAAGGCACGGTCCATATTGTCGGCGGTCAGCACCTGCCGGTAATTGGCCAGCGTGAACTGCGGTGGCGTGTTGGCCGAAAAATACACCCGCTGCCCGCGGTTGCCCGGCTCCTCCGGACTGCGGAATTCGTAGCTGCCATCGGGATCGACGCGCAGGCTTTCGCCGTCGCCCAGATCGGCGGTCACCCCCGCGGGATGCTCCCCCGGCGTGAAAGCCGAGGTGGAAAAGCCCGTCACCGTGCCCTCACCCGCGCCAAAGGCTTCCTGAACCTCGGGCGCCTCGAAGATGTTGCCGCTCACGACCCAGGTATCGCCGTCCTGCACTGCGTCGCTGGCGGTGCGCCCCCGGAACGTCAGTTCGACCGAGAACGGCGCCTGCCACCAGCCCGAGGCGGAAATCTGGTCGCGGTCGCGGAACGACGACACCAGAAGCCCCACCGTCGGGATCAGCCAGATCAACACCATCACCACCACGGCCACGTTGGTCGCAATCGAAAGCCCGGATTTTTGTCCTGCGATATTGTCCATGTCTCCGCCTCCCTCAGCGCATTTCCTTGCGGGCCTGCACGATGTTCGAAATCATCACCGGCAGCACCACGATCATGATGACGAAGGCGACCGCGGTCGCGCGCCCGTCGTCGCGGAACATGAAGCTCATCATGTAGCTGGGCAGGATCTCGGTCCCGAAATTGCCGCCCGTCATCGCATAGACAATGTCGAACACCTTCAGCACCAGGATCGTGATCGTGGTCCACACCACAACGATCGTCCCCATGATCTGGGGCACCTTGATCTTGAAGAAGATCTGGAACGGGTTGGCGCCATCGATGATCGCCGCCTCGATCGTTTCCTCCGGAATGCCGCGCAGCGCCGCCGACAGGATCACCATGGCAAAGCCGGTCTGGATCCAGATCAGGATGAACATCAGGAAGAAGTTGTTCCAGAACGGGATCTGCAGCACGTCCACCGGCTCGGCCCCGAACAGGCTGGCGCGGACCGCGTTGATCAGCCCGATATCCGGGTCCACCGCATAGACGAACTTCCAGATCAGCGAGGCGCCGACGAAACTGATCGCCATCGGCATGAAGATCAGCGACTTGGCGATGTTGCCCCAGCGGAGCTTGTCGGTCAGCTGCGCGGCCAGCAACCCGAAGAAGGTCGCACCCGCGGGCACCACCACGACCCACAGAAGGTTGTTCAGAAACGCAGTTCGGAATTCTTGCGACGCCAGCAGCGTCGCGTAGTTGCCAAGGCCCACGAACTCCTCGCCCGAACGGTTGTAGAGCGAGCGCAGGAACGAGCCGAGCACCGGATAGACCAGATAAAGCGTCAGCACGAAGATCGCCGGAAACAGGAACAGCCATGGCCGCCACTGGTTCGCGCGGTTGATGTTGCGGCCCGGGTTCGGCCCGGTTGCCGGAAAGATCACCTTGTCGAGGATCAGGTTCGAGAAATAGAAATACCCGACACAGCTTCCGACGCCGATGATGATGGTGACGATGCCGCCCAGAAACGGATGCATCCTTCGCTCCCCCCTCGTGCTGTTGGATCAGGCCCGCGCCGTTCGCGGGCGGGCCTGCCTGTCTTCGGACGCGCTGTCTTAGCGGATCGAGTCCCAGCGCGCCTGGATGTCCGCGCCCACCGCCTGCGCATCGGCGCCGGTGGTGTAATCGACCATCCCGGTCCAGAACGCGCCGGCGCCGATCTCGCCCGGCATGAGGTCGGACCCGTCAAAGCGGAAGGTCGTCGCGTTGGTCAGGATGTCATTCAGAGCGCGCTGCGTGTCGGTCGGGAAGACATCGACATTCGCCTCGGTATAGGGCGTCAGGAACCCCGACTGCGCCATCCAGATTTCATGCGCGAGCGGCGTCTTGAGAAACTCGATCAGCCCGTGCGCGACCGGCGCGTCGTTGGTGATCGCGAACAGCGTGCCTGCGCCCAGCACCGGCTGACCCAGGTCCTTTTCAGCGTAGGCCGGGAAATAGAAGAAATCCACGTCCTCACCCATCACGGTGCCTTCCGGGAAGAAGGTCGGGATGAACGTCGCCTGCTTGTGCAGAAGACATTCCGGCGGAAAGTTGAACAGACCGGTCGGGCTGTCACGGAAATCGGTCGTGGCCGCTGCCTGGCTACCGCCGTTGACATAGGCGTCGTTGCGCACGAAGTAGCCATATTCCTCGATCGCACCCACCACGGCAGGATCGTCGAACGGGATCTCGTTGGTGACCCACTGGTCATAGACCGAAGGCGGCTGGGTGCGCAGCATCATGTCTTCGACCCAGTCGGTCGCGGGCCAGCCCGTCGCCGCGCCCGAGCCAAGCCCGATGCACCACGGCGTGCCGCCGTCCTCGACGATCTGGTCGGTCAGTGCCTTCAGTTCTTCCATGGTCTCCGGCACTTCATAGCCGAATTCCTCGAAAATCTCGGGCACGTACCAGACCAGCGACTTCACATCGACCTTGTAGAAGAATCCGAACAGGTCCTCCTCGCCGCCCGGTCCCGCGAATGTGCCCAGATCGACCCAGGACTGACCGGCGGCGTAATTGTCCAGCACCCACTGCTCGGTACCGTCCGCCAGCGGCGTCAGCGCGCCGCGCGCGGCCATGTCCGACGCAAGGCCGGGCTGCGGGAAGATCGCGATGTTCGGGGCAGATCCGGCCTGCACGGAAATCACGATGTCCTGCTCGAAGCTTTCCGACCCGGAATAGTTGATCTCCGCCCCGGTCGCGTCGGCGAAATACGCCAGCACGGAATTGACCAGATCGCCATCCGCGCCGGTCCAGGGACCGGTCAGCGACACGGTCTGCCCGGAGTAGTCGTGCGCGGCCGCGAATTCCTCAAAGCTCGCCCAGTTGAAATCGCCCTCTCCGACCGGAAATTTCAGGTCTTGCGCGTGACCGCTCCCCGCAACCAGTGCGAGAACCGCAGCACCGGCGTAAAGCCGTTTGGTCATTCGAACCTCCCAGTTCTGTGCTTGATTGATATTTGTCATTCGTAACGCGTGCCACGGACTGAGTCAAAGCCCCGTCAAAGCGCTTTGGTTGCGGCGACCCTTTCGCACCTTTGGTTAACTGTCAATCCCGATTCTCCAAAACTGCTGTTTTACAAGGCAATTCTGCAATTGCATTGCCGCGGCGCAGAATAAGTCACCGTTGACGCGCCGCTGCGACCGCCTTAGCCTCTCCGGTAATTGAAAGCGCTTTGGATAACACTCCGGCATGAATCTCAGGGATTTGGCGGTTGAACTCGGGTTGTCGCAGACCACGGTCAGCCGTGCGCTGAACGGCTATCCCGAAGTGTCCGAGGCCACCCGCCAGCGCGTGCTCGACGCGGCGCGGCAACACAACTACAGGCCGAACACCCGCGCCAAGGCGCTGGCGACGGGCCGCGCCATGGCGATCGGTCACGTGATTCCGCTCTCGACCCGCACCGAGATGGTGAACCCCGTCTTCGCGGACTTCATCGCAGGCGCGTCCGAAACCTACATGCGGCACGGCTACGACATCGTGCTGTCGGTGATCGGCGACGACCAGGAGGATCGGGTCTATCTCGACATGGCGTCCAAGCGCATGGTGGATGGCGTGATCGTGCAATCCCCCACGGTGGACGACCCACGCATCGCGCTGCTTCGGAAGGTCGGCCTGCCCTTCGTCGTACATGGGCGCGCCACCGACTTGCCCGACGACTACTCCTATGTCGACGTGAACAACAAGCGCGCCTTCCAGCGGGCCACCGAATTCCTCGTCGATCTCGGCCACCGTCGCATCGCGCTGGTGAATGGGCGCGAGAGACTGGGATTCGCGGTGCGCCGCCGCACCGGGTTCGAAGCGGGCCTCGCCGCGCGCGGCCTTGCTCCCGACCCAGCGCTGATGCTCACCGACGAGATGACCGAAGGGTACGGCTACGCCGCCATGCGCCACTTGCTGACGCAGGAAGATCCACCCACCGCCTGCCTTTCGGCTTCCGCCATCATCGCCTTCGGCATGCGACGCGCCGCCGACGAAGCGGGCGTGCGGCTCGGGCGGGACTTCTCGCTCATCACCTATGACGATGATCTGTCGTTCTTCCGCAACAGCGGCGACGAGGCGATCTTCACCGCCCTGCGATCGTCGGTTAGAACGGCCGGGCGGTTCGCTGCGGAGCAGCTGATCGACCTGATCGGCGACCCCGGCACCCCGCGCCAACGCCTGATGGAAGCCGAACTCATCGTCGGCCGCTCCACCGGCCCGCTGCGGCACGACACCAGGCCCTGAACGCCAAGGAAGGCACGCGCCATGACAGCAATAACACACACCCGCGACGATTTCCCAGACGGATTCGTGTTCGGCACGGCAACATCCGCCTACCAGATCGAAGGCCACGCCCAGGGCGGAGCGGGTCCGACCCACTGGGACAGCTTCGCCGCCACGCCCGGCAATGTCGAGCGCGCCGAAAACGGCGATCTAGCCTGCGACCACCTGCACCGCTGGGAGGCGGACCTCGACATGATCCGCGACGCGGGCTTCGACAGCTACCGCTTCTCGATGTCCTGGGCGCGGCTGCTGCCGGACGGGCGCGGAACCCCCAATGCCGAAGGGCTGGCCTTCTACGACAGGCTGATCGACGGTATGCTGGAACGCGGCCTGAAACCGGCCGCCACGCTGTATCACTGGGAAATGCCGCAGCCGCTGGCCGACATGGGTGGCTGGCGCAATGCCGACATGCCCGCATGGTTCGGGGACATGACGGACCTTGTCGCGCGCAAGTTCGGCGACCGGCTGTGGTCTGTCGCTCCGATCAACGAACCGTGGTGCGTTGCGTGGCTGTCGCACTTCATGGGCGTGCACGCGCCGGGCCTGCGCGATATCCGCGCCACCGCCCGCGCAATCCACCACGTGCTGAAATCCCACGGCACCGCGATCGGCGTGATGCGTGGCCACGGCATGACCAATCTCGGCGCGGTGTGCAATTTCGAATACCCCCACCCGCTGACCGACAGCCCCGAAGACGTAGCCGCGGCGGACCGCTATGACGGGTTCTACAACCGGGTGTTCCTGTCGGGCCTGTTCCACGGCCGCTACCCCGACAACGTGCTCGAAGGACTGGAGCCGCATCTGCCGTCCGGCTGGCAGGACGATTTCGGCGTCATCCAGGCTCCTCTCGACTGGCTCGGGCTGAACTACTACACCTGCAAACGCATCGCCCATGACGACACCGCATGGCCCGCACTGAAAGAGGTGGACGGCCCGCCGCCACACACGCAGATGGGCTGGGAGATCTACCCCGAAGGCCTCCACCACTTCCTGACCCGCACGGCGACCGACTACACAGGCGACTTGCCGCTCTACGTCACCGAAAACGGCATGGCCAACCCGGACGTGATCCGCGACGGCCGCATCGACGACCAGCCGCGCATCGATTATCTGAATTCGCACCTCGCCAGCGTGCGGCGTGCGCTGGACGACGGCGCGCCGGTCAAGGGCTATTACGTGTGGTCTCTGATGGACAATTACGAATGGTCGCGCGGCTACGACCAGCGCTTCGGACTGGTCCATGTGGATTTCGATACGCTCGAAAGAACGCCAAAGGCGTCTTGGCACGCCGTGCGCGACATGCTTGTTAGCGCGTGACACCGGCCCGCCCGATGCGACGGGCAGAAAGCAGGACCGACCCATGACAGCACTTGTGGCCGATATCGGCGGAACCAACACGCGCGTTGCGCTGTGCGACACGCCCGACGCCCCGCGCGAAATCGCCCGCTTCCGCAACGCTGAATTCGGCGCGCTGGACGCGGTTCTGCGCCATTACCTCGCCGGGCTGGGCGAGACGCGGATCACCGAAGCCTGCGTTGCCGTGGCCGGGCCGGTGCGCGGCGGCGTCGGGCGGATGACCAATCTCGACTGGACGATGGACGCCGCGACGCTCAGAGCAGCGACCGGCGCTGCGCGCGGCTTCGTGATCAACGATCTCGAAGCGCAGGGACACGCGCTCGAAGACGTGCCGACCCGGCGGCTGATGGGCACCGCCAATGCCGACCGGACCGAGGCGCGGCTGGTGGTCGGGCTTGGAACCGGCTTCAACGCGGCGCCGGTCCATGCCGTGCGCGGTCAGGAACAGGTCCATGTCGTGCCCTCCGAATGCGGCCATATCAGCTTGCCGGTCTGGAACGATGCGACCGTCGCGCTTGCCGGCGCGCTGGCGGACCGGCACGGTTTCGCGTCTGTGGAAGAGGCGCTGTCGGGGCGCGGTCTGCTGGCGGTGAACGCGCATGTGGCGGGCAGCTGTGCCCATGCCACCACGCAGGATCTTCTGGCGGCGTTGAACGGCGCGCCAAGCGCACAGGACCACGCAACCGCCGACCTGTTTTGCCGGATCCTGGGGCGCGTGCTTGGTGATCTTGCGCTGGTGCACCTGCCTTGGGGCGGGATCTACCTGATCGGCGGGTTGGCCCGCGCGATGGCCCCGTTCTTCGACAGCCACGGCCTGCCCGAGGCATTCCACGACAAGGGGCGCTTCGGTCCATTCATGCGCGATTTCAGCCTCTGGCTGGTGGAGGACGACTATTCCGCGCTGACCGGCTGCGCCCGCTACGCGCGCCGTCATGCCTGACGACGCGGCTGGCGATACGCCGGGTGGCGCGGGCAACGAACGACGTTTCTCCCCGCAGGAGGCCGCGTTGCTGCATGACGTGCTGCGCTGGCGGCGGGACGTTCGCCATTTCCGCCCTGACCCGGTGGCGCCGGAAGTGCTGAACCGGCTGCAAGCGGCGGTTGACCTCGCGCCCTCTGTCGGAAATTCGCGGCCTTGGCACTTCCTGCGGCTACGCGACCCCGCCCTGCGCGCGCGCATCGCCGCCATCTTCGAGGCAGAGAACACCCGCGCCGCGGACGGCTATGACGGCGACACGCGCGCCGACTATCTGGCGCTGAAACTGGCCGGACTGCGCGAGGCGCCCGAACATCTTGCCGTGTTCACCGACACCGATCCCGCGGAAGGGCGCGGACTCGGGCGGCAAACCATGCCCGAGATGCTGACCTACTCCACAGTCACCGCAATCCACACGCTCTGGCTGGCGGCGCGGGTGGAAAATCTCGGGCTCGGCTGGGTGTCGATACTCGATCCGGCTGCGGTCGCAGGTGCGCTCGACGCGCCGCCGCACTGGCGCTTCACCGCCTACCTGTGCCTCGGCTATCCACGCTTCAGCGACGACACGCCGCTGCTCCACCGCACCGGTTGGCAGCAGAACACGCGCGCGTCCTGGTCCGAGGTCTGACAGGCTCGCGCCCGGCGCCCAGCCGCCATCCACGCCGCATTCCGTCCACGCCGACGCGGCCCTGGCGTGCGCCGACAGGACCCCTACAGGAAACCTACAGCATCCCCGCATGGTTTTCGGCGCTCGAACGCGCCGCGACAGCGGCTTCCCCGACAACGCCGGTGGGGTGTCACACGTGGGGGCCGAGCCAGTCGGGAAGCGGTTTTCAAGGGGTCAGCGCGCCCCGTCCGGCGGGTCTGGGGCATCGCTGCCGAGCGCCGCATCGCCGTCGAACAGATCACCCTCTTCGCTCTCGGACGGGGCCTCGCCCTCGGTCTCCGCGCCGCTGGGCGGCGGGCGGTTGTCCAGCAGGCCGGCTGCGCGCAATTCCTTCAAACCCGGCAAATCCCGTGCGGATTCAAGGCTGAAGTGGTCAAGGAAGCCTTCGGTGACCACGAAGGTGACGGGGCGTCCGGGGGTCATCCGGCGGCGACCGATGCGAATCCACTCCATCTCCAGAAGCTGGTCGATGGTGCCGCGGCTGACACCGACGCCGCGGATCTCCTCGATCTCGGCACGGGTGACGGGCTGGTGGTAGGCGATGATCGCCAGCGTCTCGATCGCGGCGCGGCTCAGCTTGCGCGTCTCTACCGTCTCCCGGCGCATCAGGAACGACAGGTCCGGCGCGGTGCGGAACGCGAACGCCTCGCCCACCCGCACCAGACGCACCCCGCGCCCCTCGTAGCGCTTTTCCAGATGCACCAGCGCAGTCGTAGGGTCACTGCCATGAGGCAGCCGCGCGGTCAGGTCCTTGATCGTCACCGGGTCGGCCGACGCGAACAGGACAGCTTCGACCATGCGCTCCTGCTCACCCATCGGGGGGGCTTCGAACAGACTTGGATCAAGTTCATTTTCAGGGGCTTGCGGATCGTTGCTCATGTGTCGTCGCCCCGCTTGCGCAGACTGATCGGGGCGAAGGTTCCTGACTGGCGCAACTCGAGTTGCCCGGCCTTGGCCAGTTCCAGAACCGCCGCAAAGGTTGCCGCCGTGGCCGACCGGCGCCTAGCCGGGTCTGCCTGCCAGCCATCGGGCAAGTAGCTTGAAAGGTCGGTCCAGTCACCTGCGAAGCCGATCAGCGGGCGTATCCGCGCCAGCGCTTCTTCCATCGTCAGAATTGCCTTGCGGTCCATCACGAAGGGGCGAAATTCGTCCTTGGTGCGCAGCCGCGCATAGGCCTGCATCAGGTCCAGCAGAGAGGCGGTGAATTGCGTGCGCCGCACCCGGCCCACCGTTTCGGGCTCCCCGCGCGCGAACACGTCGCGCCCCAGCCGGTCGCGCGCCATCAACCGGGCTGCAGCATCGCGCATCGCCTCCAGCCGCTCCAGCTGGAACGCCAGATGCGCGGCAAGATCCTCGCCGGAAGGGCCATCATCCTCGGGGTCGGGGGGCAACAGCAGGCGTGATTTCAGGAAGGCCAGCCACGCAGCCATGACGAGGTAATCGGCGGCAAGCTCGATCCGCAGTTCCTTCGCCTTTTCCACGAAAGCGAGGTACTGCTCAGCCAGGGCAAGCACCGAAATCCGACGTAGATCAACCTTCTGCGTACGCGACAGCATCAGAAGCAGGTCCAGCGGCCCCTCGAAGCCGTCCACGTCGACGATCAGCGCCTCGGCCGCGCGCCGCGCGGAAATGTCTGTGACATTGCCCTCCGTCCCGTGCGGCGCATCGGGCGTGGGCTGGCCGGGCGTATCAGCCATGTGCCGCCTGCCCGGACAGCACGGCCAATTCCGCCTCAAGCGCGGGAATGTCGGCGGCGTCGGGCGCGCGCCGGGCCGCCAGCGCCCAGCCCGCGCGGGTAGCGGCCCCGGCTGAAAGCTGCCCCGCGGCCCCCGCGACAGCCTCCATCTCGGGCAGATCGCCGTTGCAATGCAGGATCACGTCGCAGCCCGCGGCCAGCGACCGGGCCGCCCGCTCGGCCACGGTACCCCGCAGCGCCCGCATCGACAGATCGTCTGTCATCACCAGTCCGCCAAACCCGATCTCGTCCCGGATGCAGGCCATCGACGCTGCCGATTGCGTCGCGGGCGCGTCGGGATCGAGCGCGTCGAACACGATATGAGCGGTCATGCCCAGCGGCAGATCGGCCAGCGCGCGAAAGGCGGCGAAATCCGTGCGGCGCAACTCGTCCAGCGGTGCGGTGACGCGGGGCAGGTCGAGATGGCTGTCAACCGTCGCACGGCCATGCCCCGGCAGATGCTTGAGCACCGGCAGCACGCCCCCTGCAAGCAGCCCTTCGGCGGTGGCCCGGGCGGATGAAATCACGGTGCCCGGCGTCGTGCCGTAGCAGCGGTTGCGCAGGAAAGGGTGCGTGTCGGCTCCGGCGATGTCGGCCAGCGGCGCGCAATTGGCGTCGATGCCCACGGCATGGAGTTCATGGGCCATGATACGCGCGCGCAGGTACATGCCGCGCGCACCGACCTGCGCGGCCTGCTCCAATGCGGGCGGCCAGTCACGCCAGTGCGGAGGCCGCAGGCGCTGCACGCGTCCTCCCTCCTGGTCGACGAGGATCGGCGCTTCGCGGCCCACTGTACCGCGAAGCGCGTCGCACAGGGCCGAAAGTTGCGCGGGGGCCTCCACATTTCGGGCGAAAAGGATGAAGCCCCATGGGTCGGCCTGCCGGAAGAACGCCGCTTCCTGCCCGGTCAGCACCGGGCCAGAACAGCCGAAGATCGTGGCCCCGGTGCTCATGCGCCCCTCCTGCCCAGCTTGCCTTGCTCGAAGCCTAGTCCGGCCCGGCCGACTTGGAAACCGCCCAACGCACCTACCGCTTCAGGGCGGGAATACAATCGGCCTTCTCGGCCAGCAGGACGGCACAGAAACTGCGCGCATCAGACAGCCCCTCAAACCCGTATGCCTGAAGGCGATACACGGTTTGCCCGCCAAGGTCCGCAACCTCGATCACGCGGGATTTAGGCGCCATGTAGTCGCCGAAGCGGCCCGACAGATCGCCCCATGCCGAGAGCGCGCCATCCTCGGTGTCGAAGGAGCCAAGCTGAACCAGCCGCGTGCCTGGAGGGATGAGGTCCGGGTCGATGGCCTCGGGCCGTGTGGCGATGGAGGGCAGAGCTGCTGTGGGCACAGCGCGGGTGACGATGTCGAGATCGGGGCGCTTTTGTGGGCGCGGGCGCAGGTCCATGGCTTCCGGCGCAGGCGCCGCACCATCGCCGCTGTCCGGCGCGGGCAACACACCAGTGCCCAGCACCTCGCTGAGTGCGCCATCGATGGCATTGCGCAGGCTGGTCGCCGGATCCGGCGGAGGCGCCGTGGCCACGGGAACGCCGATATCCTCGACGCTGGGGCCTACAGGTTCGGGCGCGATCACGACCCGCTCGCCCACCGGGGGCACCGGCGTGTCGGATGCCACCGCATTTACCGCGAAGCCCTGATGCGCGGCCTCGAAGCCGCCCGGATCGGCGGGCTGGACCCGCGCCGGGCCTTCCATCGCCCGCACAACCGGCACGGCGCGCGCATCGCGCGTCGCAAGGTCATGCACCCACACGCCCAAACCCGCCAGCAAAGCCACCGACGACAGCGCGCCGAGCCATCCCATGATACGCGAGCCGGAGACGGCGATCGCCCCCTGCGCATCCGGGTCGTTCCCGAAAGCCTCTGGATATGCCATTCTTGCCCCAATTTTCCCCGGCGCATCCGGGGATGGCCGGGCATCATCTGCCTGCTCGGCCCTTGGCGGTGTGCTTTTTGTCAGCGCATCTCGTCCAAGGGTTTGACGCCAAGGATACCAAGTCCTGCAGAAATAACAACGGCAACGGCGCGCGGCAGAACGATTTTCGCTGCGCCCCCCGCCGGATCATCGGGCAGGAAGCGGAGTGTAGGCGTGTCATTGCCGCGGTTCCACAGCGTATGGAACTCGCTGGCCAGATCGTAGAGGTAGAAGGCGATGCGGTGCGGCTCTCCGGTCTGGGCGGCGATTTCCACCAGCCGCGGCCATTCGGCAAGCTTGCGCGCGACCGCCAGTTCCGCCGGATGATCAAGCGCGGCAAGATCGGTGGCGGCCAGCGACGTGTCATCGACGGCGATCCCCGCCGCCGCGGCCTTGCGCAGCACCGAGCAAACCCGCGCATGGGCGTATTGCACGTAGAAGACCGGGTTGTCCTTGGACTGCTCCAGCACCTTGTCGAAATCGAAATCCAGCGGCGCATCGTTCTTGCGGGTCAGCATCACGAAGCGTGTCACGTCCGCGCCGACCTGATCCACCACGTCGCGCAGTGTCACGAACGTGCCCGCGCGCTTGGACATCTTCACCGGCTCGCCGCCCTGGGTCAGCTTGACCAGCTGGATCAGTTTCACCTCAAGCGGCACGCGCCCATCGGACAGCGCCGAAACCGCCGCCTTCATGCGCTTCACGTAGCCGCCGTGATCGGCTCCAAATACATCAACAAGCATGTCGAAGCCACGGGAAACCTTGTCGAAATGATAGGCGATGTCGGGGGCGAAATAGGTCCAGCCACCATCAGATTTCTTCACCGGGCGGTCCACGTCATCGCCATGGGCGGTGGAACGGAACAGGGTCTGTTCGCGCGGTTCCCAATCGTCGGGGGTCTTGCCCTTTGGCGGCTCCAGCACGCCCTGATAGATCAGCCCTTTCTCGGCCAGATCCTCCAGCGCGGCCTCGATCCGGCCAGTGCCATAGAGCGCCTTTTCGGAAAAGAAGCTGTCCATCTTCACGCCGAGCGCGGCCAGATCCTCGCGGATCAGGGCCATCATCGCATCGGTGGAAAAGGCGCGGACCTCGGTCAGCCAGACGTCCTCGGGCTGGCCCACATAGGCATCGCCGACCTTGGCCTTCAGCGCCTGCCCCACCTCGATAAGATAGTCGCCCGGATAGGTGCCGTCCTCGAACGCGACCTCCTGACCGTGGGCTTCAAGATACCGAAGGTACACGGAACGGGCCAGCACATCGACCTGTGCGCCGCCATCGTTGATATAGTATTCCCGCGTCACATCGTGCCCGGCATAGGCCAGAAGGTTCGCCAGCGCGTCGCCGAACACCGCGCCTCGGGTGTGGCCGACATGCATCGGTCCGGTCGGATTGGCGGACACGTACTCGATGTTGACCTTGCGCCCCTGCCCCATGCGCGACCGGCCATAGGAAGTGCCAGCGTCCACAACTTGCCCGACCAGACCCTGCCAGACGGCGTCTGCAAGGCGCAGGTTGATGAAGCCCGGGCCCGCAACCTCGGCCAGCGCAATGCGCGGATCGTCCGACAGGCGCTCCACCAACCCCTGGGCGATGTCGCGCGGTTTCAGACCGGCGGGCTTGGCCAGCACCATTGCGGCGTTCGTCGCCATGTCGCCATGCGCGGGATCGCGGGGCGGCTCCACGTTGACATTCCCGAGATCCAGCCCAGTTGGCAGCGCGCCCTGCGCCGTCATGGCCGCGAGCGTGTCCAGCACCAGCGATTTGATGTCGTCGAAAAGGTTCATGGCGTGTCCCCGGTCATTTCCGCGGGGTTTAGCACGCTGGGCACCGGGTGCAACGGTCAGCCGGTGCGCAGCGCGCCCGGAACCCCGTCGCCGGTCAGCCGCGCATGAGTCTGGATCGCGAACCGGTCCGTCATCCCGGCGATGTAGTCGGCCACGATCCGCGCCAGCGCCGTGTCCGTGCCCGCCGCGGCCACGTCCTTGCGCCACTGCTTCGGCATCAGGTCAGGTCGATCCATCAGCAGCGGAAACAGTTCCATCAGAACGCGCGTCACCTCGGCCCGCACCTTCACCACTTCGGGAGCGCGGTACATGCGGTGAAACAGGAAGGCGCGGATCACCTTCAGGTCGCTCCAGACCCCGTCCGAGAAGCGCACGACGGGTCGGCCCGCCGCGCGTATGTCAGCGCAGGAGGCGGGGTGAAGCTCGTCCAGCCGCAGCCGGGCCTGTGCGATCACATCCTCGACCAGAAGCCCGAAGAAGCGGCGCAGCGCCTCGTGGCGACGACGGTAATAGTTCAGCCCGGCATAGAGGCGGTCCACCTCGGCGAAGCATCCGTCCAGCAACGGCAGTTCGGCCAGCTCGTCGGTAGAGAACAGCTCGGCCCGCAGCCCGTCATGCAGATCGTGGCTGTTGTAGGCGATGTCGTCGGACAGCGCGGCAACCTGGGCCTCGGCGCTCGCATGGGTGTGCAGTTCCAGATCGTGCCGGGCGGTGTACTCGGCCAGCGCATAGTGCAAGCTGCCTTGCCGGTCGGCATCCAGAAGCGGGCCGTTGTGCTTGGCCAGCCCCTCCAGCGTTTCCCATGTCAGATTCAGGCCGTCGAAATCGGCATAGTGCCGTTCCAGCGAGGTGACGATACGCACCGCCTGCGCATTGTGGTCGAACCCGCCATGCGGCGCCATTAGCACGTTCAGCGCGTCTTCGCCCGTGTGGCCAAACGGCGGGTGGCCAAGGTCATGGGCTAGCGCCACGGCTTCGGTGAGCGCCTCGTTCAGCCCCAAAACTCCGGCGATGGTCCGCGCCACCTGTGCAACTTCGATCGAATGGGTCAGGCGGGTCCGGAAATAGTCGCCTTCGTGTTCGATGAACACCTGCGTCTTGTGCTTCAGACGGCGGAAGGCACTGGCGTGGATGATGCGGTCCCGATCGCGCTGGAACGCGCTGCGGAAGGTGCTTTCCTCTTCCGGGTATAGTCTGCCCCGGCTGTGGGCAGGGTCGCAGGCGTAGGGCTTTTGCATTGCATCGCCTTCGACTTGTTGCGCGCACATCCACTGCATATATTCGATGCAACACAAACACAAACGATCAGGAGGCCAGGATGGATCTGACCCTTCCGCCAAAGGTCACCCCGCGCGCCTTCGCCCGGCTGGCCGAGATCAACGACGGGGCCGAAAGCCCCAAGGCGCTGCGCGTCGCGGTCGAAGGCGGCGGCTGTTCCGGTTTCCAGTACGATATCAAGCTGGACGATCCGGCGAGCGACGATCTGGTCATCGAGGATGGCGGGCAGCGCGTTGTCGTGGACGCGACCTCGCTGCCGTTCCTGGAAAACGCGGTGATCGATTTTACCGAGGAATTGATCGGCGCACGATTCACCATCGAGAATCCGAATGCAGCGTCCAGTTGCGGATGCGGTATCAGCTTCGCAATGTGAGTCACAAAGCGGATAGAATAAAAGGAAAGGCGCGCAAGGGATTGCGCGCCTTTCTTCATGTTGGGCGCAGCGGCACCCCAAGTGCCGCAGCCCCGATCTCAGGCGATTTTGACCAGTTCGATGTCGAAGTTCAGGTCCTGCCCGGCCAGCGGATGATTGGCGTCCAGCACCACGGTATCCTCGGTCACTTCGGCGACGGTGACGGGCATGGTCTGCCCCTCGGCGGTCTGCACCTGAAGCTGCGTGCCAAGGTCCAGCGGAATATGGTCGGGGATTTCCTCCCGCGGCACGGGCTGGCGTGCTTCGGGGTTGACCGGGCCGTAGGCGTCGGCGGACGCGACGGTCACGGTCTTCTTCTCCCCCTCGGTCATGCCCGGAAGCGCGTTGTCGAGGCCGGGAATGATCTGGCCCGAGCCAACTTCGAACGACAGCGGCTCGCGGCCTTCGGAACTGTCGAAGGTGGTCCCGTCGTTCAGGGTGCCGGTGTAGTGAATATGGACGGTATCGCCCGCCTTGACCTCTGCCATGGCTTTCTCCGTTTTGTTGCGTTCTGCGTGGGGGTTGCGATTTGCGGCCGGGTTGGTGACGGATGGGCCGGATGAAGGCTTAAGGCTAACACGCCACGATCTGATGTAAACCCGAAGCCCGGCGGGTCCGGCTGCGCGGTTTCGTCCCCGCTTGTCACTGCCGCCTGGCGGTTGGCGCTGGTGGGGTCCGGTCAGCCCGTCGGACAGGCGGTCGCCAGCCGCGACAGCGGAAAGTCCCGTTCCAGCCCGAGCGGCAGAAGGGACAGCATCCCGTCGCTGGCGGCCAGCCGGGCCAGCGTGGCCATGTCGCCCGCCACGTCGCGCACCAGTGCCGCGCCGCGTGCCGGGTCCGGTTCGGAATGGGCGAAGGCCATCGGATCGGCCTGAAAGCGCGTCGCCAGCGTCGCGATCCGGTCCGGCGAGACGGGATGCGTGCTGCCCGGCGCGGCCTCAGCCAGCGGGTCCTGCCACCACGCAGCCATGTAGTAGAACAGCACGCCGAGAGGCATCGCGCCCAGCCGTGCGAAATGGTCCGCCGCGAAAGCATCGGCCGCGATCTCCTGCGCCTGACTTTGCGCGCCGCTCAGTCCGCCGCGATGGTCCAGCATCAGGTGCCCGACCTCGTGCGCCAGGATGAACTGCAGGGCCGAACTGTAGATCTTGCCCGAAACATCGTTGGTGAACGGGTCCGCCAGCGCGACCTCGCGGTCGATGGCGAAGGCGCGCAGCGGCGCAGGCAGCGGCCTGCCATCGCGCAGCAGCGCCCAGAGGTAGGTCTGGATCATTCCGGGCGCACAGCCCCGGCTTTCGAACCAAGCGAACAGCGTGGCGATGTCGTCGAGGAACCGGATGCTGTCCTGCGGAAAATGGATCACCCGGCTGCGCGGGTCCGCATAAAACGACAGCGGCGAAGGGCCGGAGGGCGGAAACACCAACCGGATCGACGCCGCTCGGGGCCGCTCCGCGCGCGGCAGGTTGCCGATGATATCCCGCTCCAGCACCGCCTGCAGGTTCGGCGCGGCCCGGGCCATCACGCGGGCGCGCTCCGCCTCGGTATACATCTGCGCGGTCGCGCCTCCGGCCGCGCCTGCCAGCAGCAAAGCCAGCGCACAGGCCGCACGCCTCAGCATACCGGGTGCACCGCGTTGAAAGTGGCGCGCGCCAGCGGGTTCGGGTCCGCCGGGTCGATCCCCGTGGCCCAGGCGCGGAACGCATCCTGCGCGCCCCAGTCGGCTGCCCAGACGGGCGCCATCAGGTCCAGCTTGACCAGCGCAAGATCGTCTTCCTGCCGGGCGGTCATCTCCCGCCCCTGCGCAAGGCAGTTCAGTGACCGGATCTTGCGGTCGGCTACCGCGCGGGCGTGATCGGGATCGCCGTCTGGAGCCGTGTCCGCGCCGGGCGGCACGGGCATGACCCCGATGAAGCCGGCAGCGGAACCGCCCGCTAGCTGCATCGCCTGCCCGGCAGCGGCCGGCGTGACGGTGATCGGCGCGGAAAGAGAAACATAGGCGTATCCGACAATCGTGAGCAGCACGAAAACCGGGGTGCTGAAAGCGAAGGACCCTGCGACGCCCAGCTTGCCACCCTCGGTCAGGTCCACGCGCTGAACCGTGCGCCAGAACCCGATCATCACGATCGCCGCGACGATCAGAACCACAAGCGTCAGCGTCAACCGCTCGGCGATGCGGAACAGCACGATCAGGTCGGTCGTGGGCGTCATGGCCTGCGCCTTTCGCTGCGTCACCCCAGAAGGATCATGCCGCAGCCGCGCGCAAATGCAAGCCCAGCCCCGGTCAGGTTTTCCGCCGCCCCGTCCCGCCCGGCGAAACCGCTGGACCTTGCCCTGCCCCCTGCCCTAGCAAGACCATACAAGACCGGAGAGACCCGCCATGAAGATCGCCACGTTCAACATCAATGGTATCAAGGCCCGCATCGGCGCGCTGACCGACTGGCTTTCGGAGGCGCAGCCCGATGTCGCGGTGCTGCAGGAGATCAAGTCGGTGGACGAGGGGTTCCCGCGCGAGATGTTCGAGGACATGGGCTACCAGGTGGAAACCCACGGCCAGAAATCGTTCAACGGAGTCGCGATCCTGTCGAAACTGCCGCTGGAGGATGTCCGGCGCGGCTTGCCCGGCGATGCCGGGGACGAGCAGGCCCGCTTTATCGAGGCCACGGTCTGCGGCGAAGTCCCGGTGCGGATCTTCGGTCTGTACCTGCCGAACGGTAACCCGGCGCCTGGGCCGAAATACGACTACAAGCTGGCCTGGATGGCGCGGCTGGAGGACCACGTGCGCGCAGCGCTCGCGCTTGAGGAACCGCTGGTCGTGTGCGGCGACTACAACATCATCCCCCAGCCCGAGGACGCCGCGCGCCCCGACGCGTGGCGCAAGGACGCTCTGTTCCTGCCCGCCTCGCGCGAAGCGTTCCGCCGGATCGTGGCGCTTGGGCTGACCGACGCCTTCCGCGCCACACACCCGCACATGCCGCCTAGCCCGCCGCCGCAGCAGTTCAGCTTCTGGGACTACCAGGCCGGCGCATGGAACCGCAACGATGGGATCCGCATCGACCACCTGCTGCTCAGCCCGCAGGCCGCCGACCTTCTGCGCCTGTGCGAGATCGACAGCGACGTGCGCGGGCGCGAGAAGCCCTCCGACCACGTGCCCGTCTGGATCGACCTCGCAGCCTGATCCCACGGCCCGACCGCCGGTTCAGCTGCCCCGCTGCGGCGTATGACCCGAAACGCGGGTCACGTCGTGGCGATAGAGCCAGCCCAGCCGCTTCAGCGCCGCGTCGGGCGCCAGCGCACCGCCGACTCGCAAGGCCGCGTGGGCGAGCGGGCGAATGGCGCCGCCAAGGTGATATGCCCGCGCATTCGCCCCGGCCGCCGCCACGATCCGCACGCAGCGGTCGCGCCGCACGTGTTGGTAAGCGGCGAAGGCGGCCTCGGGTTCGGCATGCTCCGCAAGGCATTCGGACAGCACCCATGCATCCTCCAGTGCCATGCAGGCGCCTTGCGCGAGGAAGGGCAGCGTCGGGTGCACCGCGTCGCCCAGCAGCGCCACTCGCCCCGAATGCCAGAGCGGCGCCACCGGATGACGGAAAAGGCCCCACAGGAACACCTCGGGCACGCGGTCCAGCAGCGCGCGGATCTCGGGCGTGAAATCGAAAAACGCGCGGCGAAGATTGGCCGGATCGTCGGCGTGATGCCAGCCCTCCTCGGCCCAGTTGCGCCGTTCCTGGACGGCAACGATGTTCATCAGGCGGCCGCCGCGCAACGGGTAGCACACGAGGTGCCGCCCCGGCGCCATGAAGACCCGCGCAACCGGCGCGCTGCTGCCATCACCCGGCACGAGCGCGCGCCAAGCGACCTGCCCGGTGAAGCCGGTCTCGGCCCCACTGCCCTGTGCGCTGCGCACCACCGACCGTACGCCGTCGGCACCGATCACGATCGGCGCGGTCAGGCGGCGCCCGTCCCAAAGATTAAGCGCCGCCCCTTCGGCCAGCATGTCGACCGCCGCTACCGGGGTGCCCGTCTCGATCTGCACGCCCGCCGCGCGCGCGGCATCGGCCAGGCAGTCCAGCAGGTCGGCGCGATGGACGAACAGCCACGGCTGCGCCGTCCCCAGTGCCCCGAAATCCAGCCGCAGCACGCGGCGTCCCGTCAGTCCGTCATGAAGCTGCACCGCTTCCCCGGCAACCGACCGCTCCGCCAACGTGCGCGCCAGCCCCAGCGCATCCAGAACAGCCATGCCGTTCGGGCTGATCTGCACCCCGGCGCCAACCTCGCGCAACGCATCGGCGCGTTCCAGCACGCGCACCTGCGCCCCGTGCCGCGCCAGTGCCAACGCAGCGGCCAGCCCGCCGATCCCGGCTCCGACCACGGTGATCTGTTGTCCGATCAGCATACCCGACCTTTGCCCCGCCGATACGAAAACACCCGGCGGCGACCGGGTGTTGTCCATTCCTCTTGCAGGCGCGCCGGGGCGCGCTCAGTCGTCGCGATGCACTTTCTCGCGGCGTTCGTGACGTTCCTGCGCTTCCAGCGTCATCACCGCGATCGGGCGCGCGTCGAGCCTCTTGAGCGAGATGGGTTCCCCGGTCGCCTCGCAATAGCCGAACTCGCCATTGTCGATCCGGCGCAGCGCCGCGTCGATCTTGGAGACCAGCTTGCGCTGCCGATCCCGCGTGCGCAGTTCCAACGCGCGGTCCGTTTCCTCCGACGCGCGGTCGGCGACATCGGGAATGTTCCGGCTGCCGCTGTCCTGAAGCCCTTCGATCGTGTCGCGGCTTTCTTCGAGGATCTCGTTTTTCCAGGCCAGAAGCTTCCGGCGGAAGTATTCAAGCTGACGTTCGTTCATGAACGGTTCGTCCTCTGCGGGACGATAGTCATCGGGCAAAAATACCTCGACCTTCATGTCTGCTCCCCTGTCCGGCCCGGTTGCCTTGGGCGATTTACCTGAAGACTGGTGAAATTCCGTGTTAAGCATCCCGCAACCTCCTGTGCCGGTCGCATACCCCAAGCCCCGGCGCGTGTCACGCAGATTCAGCCCGTCTGGCAAGCGTGCTTGCGGCGCTGCGGCAGTGTGCTAGGGTCAGCGCCGAGCTGACGAAAAAGGCGCATAATCAATCATGAAATTCACCGGTACAGAAAGCTATGTCGCCACCGACGACCTGACCGTCGCGGTCAACGCCGCTGTCGCTCTGGAGCGTCCACTGCTGGTCAAGGGCGAGCCCGGAACCGGCAAGACGGAGCTTGCCCGCCAGGTCGCAGGCGCGCTTGGCCTGCCGATGATCGAATGGTCGATCAAGTCCACGACAAAGGCGCAGCAGGGCCTTTACGAATACGACGCCGTCAGCCGGTTGCGCGACAGCCAGCTGGGCGACGCGCGGGTGAACGACGTGGCCAACTATATCCGGAAGGGCAAGCTGTGGCAGGCCTTCGAGGCGGACGGGAAAGTCGTCCTTCTGATCGATGAGATAGACAAGGCCGATATCGAGTTTCCGAACGATCTTCTTCAGGAGCTCGACCGGATGGAGTTCTTCGTCTACGAGACCGGCCAGACCATCGCCGCGCGCCACCGGCCCATCGTGATCATCACCTCCAACAACGAAAAGGAACTGCCCGACGCTTTTCTGCGGCGCTGCTTCTTCCACTACATCCGTTTTCCCGACATGGACACGATGAAGCGGATCGTCGAGGTGCATCACCCCGGCATCAAGCAGCGTCTGCTGACCGCCGCGCTTGAACAATTCTACGAGTTGCGAGAGACACCGGGCCTGAAGAAGAAGCCGTCCACATCCGAAGTGCTGGACTGGCTCAAGCTGCTGCTGGCCGAAGACCTGACGCCCGAGGACCTGAAGGGCGACGCGAACGACGCTCTGCCGCGGATGCACGGCGCGCTTCTTAAGAACGAACAGGACGTGCACCTTTTCGAACGCCTGGCCTTCATGGCGCGCAGCGGGCGGCGATGAGCGTCCGCGTCCGGCCGCTGGCCGCCGGGGATCGCCCTGACTGGGACGCGCTGTGGCGGGGGTATCTCGACTTCTACCAAACAACGCTGCCCGCCGCGCAGTTCGATCTGCATTTCGCGCGCCTGACCGGAGCGCACCATCCCGCCTGGCACGGGCTTGTCGCGATGGCCGATGAACGGCCGGTCGGCATCGCCCATGTGCTGCTGCACCCGCATGGTTGGCAGGCCGAAGACACCGCCTATCTGCAGGACCTTTTCGTCGCGCCGGAAGCGCGGGGGACCGGTGCGGGCCGCGCGCTGATGCTGGCGGTCTACGATCTGGCCGACAAGCTTGGCGCGCGCGGGGTTTACTGGACAACGCAGCATTTCAACACCAAGGCGCGCACACTTTATGACCGGGTCGGCACGCTGACGCCCTTCTTGAAATACGCGCGGGCCTGAGGATGCGGGCCGCCTCTGCCGCCATCGTTCTGGCCGCAGTGCTTGGTCTTGCGGGGTGCGCCGCACCGCCCGGACCGGCCCCGGTATCGCCCGAAGCCGCCGCCGCAGCCCGCGCACTTCCCGAGATGCGCCGCTTCGGCCCACCCGCACCGCTGCCTCCGGGCCGCGCCAATGCCGAGATGGCGGTAGATTTCCTCGACCTGACAATGCGGCTTGAAAGCGGCGCGGCGCTGCCGGTCTTTACCCGTTTCGAGCAGCCGGTGACCATTGCGCTCAAGGGGGCGGCAACGCCGATCTTCGAAAGTGAACTCGATCGACTGGTCGACCGGCTGCGCCGCGAGGCGCGCATCGACATCCGACGCACCGACGGGAGCGACGCTTCCATCACCGTGGAGGCGGTGCGACGCGCAGACCTCGACCGCGTGGTCCCTTCCGCCGCGTGTTTCGTGCTGCCACGTGCCATCGGATGGGACGATTTCCAGGGCAATGCGCGCCAGAGCGGCCTGAACTGGGCCGATCTGCGCACCCGCGAGACAGCGACGATCTTCATCCCCGCCGACATCAGCCCGCAGGAGGTGCGCGACTGCCTGCACGAGGAGACGGCCCAAGCGCTCGGCCCGGTGAACGACCTGTTCCGGCTGGAGGATTCGATCTTCAACGACGACAACATGCACGGGGTGCTGACCGGCTTCGACATGCTGATGCTACGCGCGGCCTACGATCCTGCGCTCCGCAGCGGCATGACCCGCGAGGACGTGGCGCAGCGCGTGCCGCGGATCCTGGCCCGGCTCAATCCCGGCGGCGAGGCGGTGCGATCGCGCGCGGTGTCGCCCAGCCCGCCGGAATGGCGCAACGCGATCACCGCCGCGCTCAGCCCCGGACGCGGGATAGGGCAGCGTCGGGCAGCCTCGCTCAGGGCGCTGGACCTCGCTCAGTCCGAAGGCTGGCAGGACACTCGGCTCGGGCTGTCTCTGCTGACGGCGGGGCGGCTGTCGTCGGGGCGCGACGGCGTCTTTGCGCTGGAAACCTTCTTCAAGGCCGGACGAGTCTATGGCGCACGGCCCGCGACCGCGGTCCATGCCGCCAATGTCGGCATCCAGATCGCCGCCTTCGCGCTGGTCGCAGGCGACTACGACACGGTGCTGCGGCTGACCGAGACGCACATCCCCGCCGCGCGCCGGGCCGAGAACGCGGCGCTCCTGGGCGATCTTCTGATGGTGCGCGCGGCGGCGCTGGACGCACGGGGCGAACGCGCCAAAGCGGCGGAAATCCGGGGTGACGGCTTCGGTTGGGCGCGCTATGGGCTACGTTCCGACATGGACGTGCTGCGCCGCGCCGCCGAAATCGCCGCGCTGACGCCGACACCGCAGGAGGGAACATGATCGTCATCGTCGCGGCCCTGATCGGGGGCATCTACGGCGGGCTCCAGGCCCGCCGCCGCAAGGGGCGGCCCGCCGACATCGCGCAATACGCTGCGGGCTATGCGCTCGCCTTCATGGTGCTGGGCGTGTTCGCGTCGGTACTGCTCAACCGGATGTGACCGCGCCGCGGCTGGGATTGCACGCACCCGCCCGTCTGTCGCATCCTCGATCCGCGCAACGCACCAGACAGAGGACCGGATCATGTTCCTGCGTTTCTTCGACACCCTGCGCAAGTTCAAGGTGCCGGTGTCCCTGCGCGAATACCTGTCCTTCCTGGATGCCATGCAGACCGGGCTGGTCAGCTACGATGTGGACGGGTTCTACTACCTCGCCCGCACGGTCATGGTGAAGGACGAACGACATCTCGACCGGTTCGACCAGGCCTTCGCCGAAACCTTCAAGGGCCTCGAGCATGCCGAACTGTCCGAGTTGGTGGAGCGTGCCGATTTGCCCCGCGAGTGGCTGGAGAAACTGGCCGAGAAGCACCTGAGCGACGCCGAGAAGGCAGAAATCGCGGCGCTTGGCGGGTTCGAGAAGCTGATGGAGACGCTGAAGGAGCGGCTGAAGGAACAGCAGGGGCGGCACCAGGGCGGGTCGAAATGGATCGGCACGGCCGGCACCTCGCCGTTCGGGGCCTATGGCTACAACCCCGAAGGCGTGCGCATCGGGCAGGACCGCTCGCGCCATCGCCGCGCCGTCAAGGTCTGGGACAAGCGTGAGTTCCGAAATCTCGACGACAGCGTCGAACTGGGCACACGCAACATCAAGGTCGCTCTGAAACGGTTGCGCCGCTGGGCCCGCGACGGGGCCCATGACGAACTGGACCTCGACGGGACGATCCGCGCCACCGCCGAACACGGCTACCTCGACGTAAAAACTCGTCCCGAGCGGCGCAACGCGGTCAAGGTGGTGCTGTTTCTCGACATCGGCGGGTCGATGGACGACCACATCCGCGTGGTCGAGGAGCTGTTCTCCGCCGCGCGGGCGGAGTTCAAGCACCTAGAGCACTACTACTTCCACAACTGCCTTTATGAAGGCGTGTGGCGCGACAATGTCAGGCGCTGGACCGATCAGATCCCGACTTGGGATGTGCTGCACACCTACGGCCCTGATTACAAATGCATTTTCGTGGGAGACGCATCCATGAGCCCCTACGAGATACTCTATCCCGGCGGCGCGAACGAGCACTGGAACGCGGAGACGGGCGAGACCTGGCTGCGCCGCGCCTGCGAGCAATGGCCCGACCACCTGTGGATCAACCCGGTCCCCGAGAAGCACTGGGGTTACACTCAAAGCATCGGGCTTGTCGGACAGATCTTTCCGGGCCGAATGGTCCCGATGACGCTCGATGGGATCGACCGGGGCATGCGCCTGCTGACCTGACCCCTCCTTTCGTCGCACCAAGACTGAACGGAAAGCTATGCGGGGCCGACGCCTGCGGCTCGCACGATACCTATGGCCCGGGGCGCCCTCGGCACGGATTGGGTAATCTCTCCGAGTATGTGAGCGAAAGAAAGAAAGCGGTGCCAATGACCTGTAAAACCATCAAAGCCCTTGCCGAAATGGTCCTTCTGGTCCTGTGTCTGTGCAGCCCGGTTGGGGCCGTCGCCTCGACGGTGACGGGAATGTACTGGAAGAGCAACGCCGAGTTTTTCCATGTGAACGAAGCGATCGGTTTCGCCAACAACAACGCGGACAGTCCGACAGCGACGTTCACTTCCAGCGGGATCGATTATCCCAATGGAAAAAAAACTTTGACCAGCAGTTCCACGCTCACGGACTTTCTCGGCGTCGACGCGGCGACCATCAAAGGCGACGGCTCGTCGCAGCTGGCGACATCGGTTTTCTATTTCACCGGCATGCTCAATCTGTTCGGCAGCAAGACCCTCAAGGTGGGCTCCGACGACGGCTTCGTGCTCGCGCTCGACGGGACCAACGTAATGTGGCAGGCGACCAACCGCGCCTTCGGCTACACGAGCACGAGCTACGACTTCACCGGACAGACGCGATTCAGCCTTCTCTACTACGAGAACAAAGGCAACACCGGCGTGGAATTCTCCATCGACGACTGGATCGTCGGAAGGGATCCGCAGCCTTCGAAGGTTCCGATTCCAGCCGCGTTGCCCGCGCTTGCAACCGGACTTGCCGGATTGATCCTGCTGAACCTGCGCGCACGCCGGACCGCCGCGCGTCGGCGTGTGGATGCGTGAAAGCGGCCTAATCGGCCCGAAACAGATCCACTGACCCCGCATTCCCTGTTGCCCTGCGTCACAGGCGCGATACCCTCGACACTGCTAGGCTCGACCCATCGGGCCTGGCGACACAAAAGGGGAGGACGACACATGCGTCTTTACGCAGTGACATTTGGTATAGCGGCGCTTGCTGCTGGTGTTTGCGGTGCTCAGGAGGATCGGTCTGGTTGGCCTGCGTCGTTCACGGTTGGCACGGCGTCGCAGGGCGGGACGTATTTCGCCTATGGCTCGGGCTGGGCGAACCTTGTCGCGGACGAGCTTGGCCTTTCGGGCGGCGGCGAGGTGACGGGCGGCCCGATGCAGAACATGGCGCTGGTGCACACCGGCGACGCGGCCTTCGGGATGACCACGATGGGCCCGGCCGCCGAGAGCCTCGCGGGCACCAACCCGATCGCGCCGGGCCTGGCGATGGACAAGGCCTGCGCGATGTTCCCGATGTACCAGACCCCGTTCAGCGTGACCGCGCTGTCGAGCAGCGGGATCACCTCGATCTCCGAGATCCCGGACGGCGCGCGGATCGGCTTCGGGCCCGCGGGGTCGACCTCGGACACGTATTTCCCGCGCATGATGGAAACGCTGGGCGTCAATTTCGAGCGGCGCAACGGCGGCTGGTCGGACCTTGGCGGCCAGTTGCAGGACGGTCTGCTGGACGTGATCGCCTTCGCCGCGGGCGTGCCCGTGCCGGCCGTCAGCCAGCTTGAAGTGCAGACCGACGTGAATATCATCGAGTTCACCGAGGCCGAGCAGGCCACGATCATGGAGGCCTTCCCGGTGTCCGAGTTCGAGATCGCGGCGAACACCTACACCACGCTCGAGGCGCCGGCGCGGTCGGTGTCGATGTGGAACTTCGCCATCGCCAACTGCGACCTGCCCGCCAGCTTCGTGAAGGCGGTCGTGGACGTGGTGATGTCGGACAACGAGCGGATGGTGGGCATCCACCGCGCCGCGCGGTCCACCGTGCCCTCGAACTGGGACAAGAACAAGGTCATGCCCTGGCATCCCGGCGCCGCCGAATGGTTCGCCGAGAACGCGGGGGCCGATATCCCGGCCGACATGATCTACGGCCAGTAAGCCAGCCCCCGCCCCGCGCGTCCGGCCCCGTGCCGGGCGCTTGCGGGGCGGGCCCGGCCCCGGACGGGATCCCGCACCGGCTCCGCACGGGCTCCCTGCACGGTCTTCTTAGGACGGACCTCTCGCACGGGGCGCGAACAGGATCGCGGCGCCCCCTGCCCGACCGGGCGCCAACCGGGCCCCGATCGGCCATCGATGGCCCCGGCACAGACCCGCGCAGCCCCCCGCGAAGACAGGGGGGCAGGCCGCGGCGGACGCATGGGGGCCGACCCGCCCCCGGCCAGACCGGCACACCGGCCCGGCCCTCCCCGCCACGCCAACCCGCCTTCACCCCGTCACTTCCCCCATTTCCGCCCGAACCCGCCATGCGCCCGGCCCGTCCGGCCCGCGCGGACCCGGACCCCACCGGAGGACCACCGCCGATGCACCCCCCCGCCCGTCACGACCCGTTTTCCCCCGGAGCCCGCACCCGGCCCTGCCGCGCCCCCGCCGATAGCGGCCGCGGCGACGCCGCCGCGCAGACCGACGAGCACATGATCGCCGACGGCGTCGACGACGAAGCCGTCGAGGCCAACCGCCGCATCTTCGAGGGATCGACCTTCTGGGCCATGGCCGCCCTCGCCACGCTCTACGCGATGTTCCACATGGCCGCGCTGAACGGGCTGTCGATCTCGGCCCTGACCGGGATCGAGCTGCCCTTCCTGCCGCAATTCCCGATGGAAACCTGGAACTTCCGCATCGTCCATGTCGCCGGCGCGCTGGTGCTGGGCTTCCTGATGTACGCCGCCGCCGACTTCCCCGGCGACGCGGACGCGCCCGGCACACCGGCCCGGCCCGCGCTGCACACCGCCGCCATCGCGCTCGCCGTCCCGGCGCTGCTCGCGCTCGGCACGGCGATCTGGTTCGCCCTGCTGATCGAAGGCGGCGCCATGTGGAACGGCATGGACGCCACCATCAAGTTCCGCGAGACATGGCTCTTCGGCGTGCCGCTGCTGCTCGCCACCGCAGGGGCCATCGGCCTGTCCTGGGCCCACAGCGCCCCGCGCGCGCGCCTCGCCGCGCCCGACATCGTGCTCGGCATCTGCGCCGTCGCCGTCGCCGCCTACCTGATCACCATCTACGGCACGCTGATGCGCAACTCCACCGGCACCCCCTTCGCGCCGATCGGCATCTCCATCGCCGCCGTCGCGGGCACCGCGCTGATCATGGAACTGACACGCCGCGTCGCGGGCCTCGCGCTCGTCATCATCGCGGGCGTGTTCCTGGCCTACGTGTTCGCGGGCCAGTACCTGCCGGGCTTCCTGAACTCCCCCGCGATCAGCTGGCAGCGCTTCTTCAGCCAGGTCTACACCGATGCCGGCATCCTCGGGCCGACAACCGCCGTGTCCTCGACCTACATCATCCTGTTCATCATCTTCGCCGCCTTCCTGCAGGCCAGCAAGGTCGGCGACTACTTCGTCAACTTCGCCTTCGCCGCCGCAGGCCGCACCCGCGGCGGACCCGCCAAGGTCGCCATCTTCGCCTCCGGCCTGATGGGCATGATCAACGGCACCTCCGCGGGCAACGTCGTCGCCACCGGCTCGCTCACCATCCCGCTCATGAAGAAGGTCGGATACCACAAGAAGACCGCGGGCGCCGTCGAGGCCGCCGCCTCGACCGGCGGGCAGATCATGCCCCCGATCATGGGCGCGGGCGCCTTCATCATGGCCGAGATCACCGGCATCCCCTATACCGAGATCGCCATCGCCGCCATCATCCCCGCCGTGCTCTACTTCGTGTCGGTCTTCTTCATGGTCGACTTCGAGGCCGCCAAGCTCGGCATGCGCGGCATGAACGCCGACGAGATCCCGAAACTCTCCACCATGATGCGCCGGGTCTTCCTGTTCCTGCCCATCCTCATCCTGATCGCCGCGCTGTTCATGGGATACTCCGTCATCCGCGCGGGCACATACGCCACGCTCTCGGCCGCCGTCGTCTCTTGGCTCACCCCCTACCGGATGGGGCCGCGCTCCACCCTCAAGGCGTTCGAGATCGCGGGCGTCATGTCGATCCAGATCATCGCCGTGTGCGCCTGCGCGGGCATCATCGTCGGCGTCATCAGCCTGACCGGCGTCGGCGCGCGCTTCTCCAACCTGCTGCTCGGCCTCGCGGGCGTCAGTCAGTTCCTGGCGCTGTTCTTCGCCATGTGCATCTCCATCCTGCTCGGCATGGGCATGCCCACCACCGCCGCCTACGCCGTCGCCGCCTCCGTGGTCGCGCCCGGCCTCGTGGAGCTTGGCATCCCGCAGCTGACCGCGCATTTCTTCGTGTTCTACTTCGCCGTGCTCTCCGCCATCACGCCGCCCGTCGCGCTCGCAAGCTACGCCGCGGCCGGCATCTCCGGCGCCAACCCGATGGAAACCTCCGTCGCCTCGTTCAAGATCGGCATCGCCGCCTTCATCGTGCCCTTCATGTTCTTCTACAACGGCGCGCTGCTGATGGAGGGAACCTGGTTCGAGGTGATCCGCGCAGGCGCCACGGCAACCGTCGGCGTGTTCCTGCTGTCGGCCGGCGTGCAGGGGTGGTTCATGGGCGGACGCACAGCGTGGTTCATCCGCGCAGGCCTCCTGCTCGCCGCACTCACCATGATCGAAGGCGGCCTCGTCACGGACATCATAGGCCTCGCAACCATCGCAGCCGCCTGGACAATACAAAAAACAATCCACCCAAACCCAGACGCAAAACTCAACGTCAAAGGCGCAGACTGAAAA
>NZ_QGKU01000003.1 GCF_003172915.1 Meridianimarinicoccus roseus | reverse complement strand
GCGCAGGATATCGTCCGACAGGCTCATGTCGCCCCCAGCGCGGGTGTCGCGGCGGTGACGAAGGCCTTTACGCGTTCAGGATCGACGGGGTTCCACCACACGCCTCCGTTCTTGAGCGATGATGCAACGATGACCGCATCGGCCCGGCCAAGGATCGTGGCGATGTTGTCCGCCGTCAGGCCGGAGCCGACAAGCACCGGCAGGTTGGTGGCCGATGCGACTTCCTCCAGTTCTTCCAGCGTCGCGCTGTTGCCGGTGCGCTGGCCGGTGGCGATCACCGCGTCGGCATCGAAGAACGCCAGATCGCGGGTCAGTTCCGCCACGCTCCGGTCGCCCGTTATGGCATGGCTGCCGTGTTTGACATGGCTGTCGGCGAAAACTTTTATCCCCTCGCCGCGTAGCGCCGCGCGATAGCGCAGCGCCTCGGCAGCGCGACCTTCCATGAAGCCTTCGTTGGCGACATAGGCATTGGCCCACTGGTTGACGCGGATGAACTGCGCCCCGGTGGCGCGTGCGATGGCGAAGGCATGGATCGGCGCGTTGGCCAGCACGTTCACACCCATCGGCACGCCGAAGGCCTGCGTCACCCGGTCCGCCACGACGGCCATGAAGGCGGCGGTTTCGGGTCCGATATCCTCGGGCTTGGAGAACGGGATGTCGCCGTGGTTTTCCACCATCAGCCCGTGGATTCCGTTTTCGACCAGCGCCTCGGCATCGCGCAGGCACGCATCGAGGATGGCGGGCATCGGCGTGCCGTCATAGCGCGGCGCGCCCGGAAACGGCGGGCAGTGGATCATGCCGATCAGCGCCTTGGGCCGCCCGAAGATGTCGCGGATGGCGGTGCCGGTGCTGCTGGAAATGGTCTGCATGTCGGGATGGGTCCGTTCTTTGGATCGTTGGCGCGCAGCGGTCAGCCGCGCCTGCGAAGCGAGAAATTCGCCGTGAAGATCCGGGTGTTGAGCCAGATCGCGATCAGGATGATGGCCCCGGTGACGATCTGCGTGAAAAAGGGCGATATATGCATCAGGATCAGTCCGTTGCCTATGACGGCGATGGTCAGCGCCCCCAGCACGGTCCCGAGGATCGTGCCGCGTCCGCCGAACAGCGAGGTGCCGCCAAGTACCACCGCGGCGATGACCTGCAACTCGAACCCGACGGCCGCGTTCGACGACCCGGACCCCAGCCGCGCCGCGATCAGCAGGCCCGCCACGGCAGAGGCCAGCCCGGTCAGCATGTAGACCGAAGCAATCGTCCAGCGCGCAGGCATGCCGACGCGCCGCGCAGCCTCGGAGCCTTTGCCCTGCAGGCTGCACAGAAAGAAGCAAGGGCGCCACAGAAACGCGGCAGGTCCACGTTTTCAGGTGTTCGCATCTCTGCACCTGCGATATGCGTTTTTCCTAAGTCGCCGCGTCAGTCCTAACGTCGAGCCACTTCTCTCTGGAATAGCGGCCGGGCCACACGTCGAAAGAGGGGGCAAACGCCTTGCCGCCGACCAAGCGGTTAGCGGGCGGCTTTCGCTTCGTCGAGCAAAGCCTGAGCGCGGGCCGACAGGCTTCCATCCTCACCTTCACCCGCGATGGGAGCTATCAGTTCCATGGCGGCGTCCGGGTTGCCGATTGCGAGTTCGGCCCGTGCGTAGTGGTAGCGAATCTCCGGCGTCGCGCCGCGCGAGATCTCGAATGCTTCGCGCAACCGGTCGGCGGCGCGCGCGTAATCGCCGTTCAGAAAATGGATCCAGCCTATCGTGTCGACCACGCTCGCATTGCCGGGCTGCAGTGTGTCCGCGTGGCGCGCCAGTTCGAGCGCCCGGTCGAGATCGCCCTCGTTCGCCACGAGGAACCAGGCCAGCTGGTTGTTGGCAAGGTAATTGTCGGGTGCAAGCGTCAGCAGCTCCTCATAGGCAGCGCGCGCGCCCGCCGTGTCGCCAAGCGCTTCCGAAATCACGCCGATCCGCAGGGCAATCGATGGTGAGGGGCTGACCGCACCCGCTTCCACATAATGTTCGAGGGCTGTCGGCCCGTCGCCGGCGGTCATGGCCATCTCTGCCAGTTCAAGGCGCGCAGCGCGAAAGCGCGGCGCAGAATCGACGGCACGCGAAAAGGCCTGCTGCGCAGACTGGGTGTTGCCCAGCCCGCGCTCGGCAAGGCCGAGAACGTAAAGATGAAGAGCCGAGGAACCGGACGCTGCCCTGCCAAGCCGATCCTGTGCGGCCCCATCAAGATCGCGCAGCACCAGGTTCATCGCCACGGCAAGGTCGCGCGCTTCCTCGATGGCCGAAGGCAAGTCCTGCGACGACAACCCGTCCGCAGTGAACCCCGGAATGACTTCGGCGGCCGCCGAAAGGTGCGACATCGCCGCTTCGCTGTTGCCCGCTGCGTTTTCTCCCAGAGCGGCGAGGAACCTCTCTGCCGGGCCGTTGGGTTCGAGGGCGACTGACCGCTCTCCCACCGAGAGCGCGAGCACGAGCCGCCGCATCTCGGCCGACGTCGGCCCATCTTCGAGCGCAATCGCGCGCCGTGCATTTTCCAGTGCCTTGGCGTCGTCGCCACCGATCAATGCCGCGTAGGCAAGACGCGACACGGCTTCCGCAGAAGCACCACCAATACGTTCGGCCGCATCTTGAGCAGCCTTGGCATCGCCGCGCCGCAGGGCGATTTCTGACTGCCAGCTTGCACTGTTGGGAAGGTCTTGCCCGTATTTCGCGACAACGTCCGCCGCCTTGTCGACCTGTCCCCCGGACAGATGTGCCTGCACGAGACGCGTGACCAGAGCGGGGTCTGTCGGCCCGCCCGACAGGCAGGTTTCCAGATCGACCGCCGCCTCCGCGCCGCGCCCCTGCTGCTGCAGAGCGAGCGCGCGCGTCGATCTCAGCCCGCAATCCGCCGGTGCGAGCGATACCGCGTGGTCCAGCGCGCTCAATGCCGGGCCAAGTGCGCCCAGGCGCAACCGCGCGGCCCCGAGATTTCCGTAGTAGCTGGGCGCATCCGGTGCTGCATCGGCTGCGGCTGCGAAGGCGATCTCGGCCGCCACGAAATCCCCCGCGGCCGCGGCGATGGTTCCTTCGACGTTGCGTGCATAGGCATTGTCCGGTTCCAGCAGTATTGCGGCGTCCAGCGCCTGCTGGGCCGCGGGAAGGTCTGCAGCGGCGCGTGCGATAAGCGCTTCGGCCACGTTCTGCCAGACGAGGCCGCCAAGGCCGGTGCTTGCATCCAGTTCCCGGCGGGCGGCGCGCCGGTCGCCTTCGGCGGCGAGTGCTGCTGCATGCAGCCTGCGCAGCTTCCCGTTGTCGGGCACCTGCGCGATCAGGACGGGCGCGAGGTCGAGCACCGATCGAAGATCGCCGTAGTCGCGCAGGCGCAACTCCAAGGCGGTGACCGCCTGGTTGATCTCTGCCACACCGGCCAGTGGGTCCGTGCCCGGCCCCAGCAGGTCCTGCAGGCCGCCGCCGAGGGAAAGGCCCGGCCCGCTGTCGGTCGATGTCGCGGATGCGGGGCCAAGGCTTCCGGTGACGAGTGATGTGGACAAAAGCAGGATCAGGGCGCGGGGCAACATGAAAAACTCCATCAAAACATACATCGAGACTGCATAAGAAAAGGGGCGGCCGTCAAGCCGCCCCCAAGTTCACGTTCGGTCCGGATCGGTTCGATCCGACCTGTCAGGACTTCCGGCGCAGGCGGGACATGCCAAGACCGCCGCCAAGCACGGTCAGCATCAGCCATCCGGCCGCGGGGAGCGGGATCGCCGCCTGGACGCCGATCAGGTTCAACGTTGCAACCGCGACGTTGCCGTCCGTGTCCGTTGCGGTCGCCGTGAAGATATTGTTGCCGAGGTTCAGCGCGAACGCGGGCGACTGGAAGATGTTGCCAACGCCGGTCGTAACCGGAGTGATCGTCCCGTCCGGGGTTGTGACGGTCAGGGATGCAAGACCGATCGGAAGCCCGCCACTGAGCCCGGCAAGCAGGTTGTTGACCAGGCCGATATCCGAAGTTGCGTCGACGAATGTGCCGTTTCCGGCGGATGCGATCCCCTGCATCGTCGAAATGACCGCGCCGGGAAGTGCGACGGCATCGATGGTCTCGACCCCGTTTGCGACCGCAGTTGCCGCATTTATGGACGGGTTGCCAGATGTGGAGCCGTCAGAGAACAC
Organism: Meridianimarinicoccus roseus; assembly: GCF_003172915.1. Lineage (GTDB taxonomy): Bacteria > Pseudomonadota > Alphaproteobacteria > Rhodobacterales > Rhodobacteraceae > Meridianimarinicoccus > Meridianimarinicoccus roseus. Next base: position 225,507 of record NZ_QGKU01000003.1, on the reverse strand, counting down.
GACCATCGCCTGGTCGAAGCCAGGGGTGCCGGGCAGAAGATTGGATGCGGCCGCGTCGATGCCGTCCCCGATCACTGTTCCGCCGCTTTCGTCCACGGAATTGATGGCGGCCTGCACCGCGAGTCGGCCGGCGGCATTGAGGACTGTCTGACCGATGACGGTGGTGCCGTTGTCATCGAATTCCACGATGGAGACGGTCGCCGTGTCGGGCAGGCCCGCGACCAGCGCCAATGCGCCTTCCTTCTGCCAGGCACCCCGCGACTTGGTCACGGTGTTGCCGTTGCCGTCCGTCGCTGTCACACTGGTAAACATGCTGCCCGAGCTGTCCATGACGATGGACAGATCGAGGCCCGTGCCGATGACGCCAGTGGCGGATGCGCGGCCCAACGGGGCTACGACGGTGCCGACGGTAAAGGTCGAGTTGTTCGCCGGAGAGTCCCAGACGACGGAAACAGCCGCAGATGCCGCACCGGGCATGCTGCCCATCAGGGCGACAGCAGCCGCCGCAACAAGACCGCGCGGGGCGGTCAGAAATTTTGCAAAGTGTAAAGACATGGGGTCCCTCATGTAAATGACCGGTTCGTTTAGGCAGCCGCCATATGGGCAAAAGAGCGTAAGCTGCCCTTTGGTAAGTTTCGCTCACGAAAGTTTACAACACAAGGTATGATTTACCATTTGTTAAGCATGTTGAAAGTTTCTTGCGCTTGATTTCAATCTATGGGCGAGATCGAGTGATTCGCATGTCAAGCGCGGGTTTCAGGCTGGCAGGCAAGAGCCGCGGTCTTCGATTTGGCCTGACGCCGGAGGCCGACACCAGCGGTGGAGGGCTCGGTCATTGTAGCGGCGGGATGAGCCTGCTGCGGGCGGCGTAAAGGTCGCTAAGGTCGTGTACCTTTGGCTCTTGTGGTGTGAGGACGGGCCGGAGGGCTTTCACCCTAAACTTGCAGAGGAAAGTTCGTCCGGCCTGGGCTGAGGGCATGAGCCAGCGTAAACAGCGCGGCATTTCGACATCTCGTGCGACCGCGTAAGAAAGAAGATGTCGTTTGCTACTGCAGGTTGCATAAAGGCGCACGGCGCCGGTGACCCGGCCGAAACCGGACGGCGAAAGGTTTTTTCGACAGGCCGCGCGCCAAGCCCGGTCTCACTGGCGGCTATACGACCATGACGGATTGAATCGCGAACGTGAGCGGCGTGGCCGCGATATGTTCTCGGCGCTCGTGCATCCTTGCACTTGGTCTGATCGGCACAGGCACCACGCAAGTGGCCCTCGGGTTGGGGCTGGCAGCCTAGGCACAGGACCCATTGATTGAGCGGTAAGCTCATGATTCACTGCTGGAAAGGCGAGCGGTGACATGAGCAACCTGTTCTGGCTGACTGAGGCGCAGATGGAGCGGTTGCGTCCGTACTTCCCGAAGTCCTCTTGCAAGCCTCGCGTCGATGATCGGCGCGTGTTCAGCGGGATAATGTTCATCAACCGCAATGGTTTGCGATGGTGCGACGCGCCAAGGGAATACGGGCCGCACAAGACCCTCTTCAGCCGATGGAAGCGCTGGAGCGAAAAGGGCGTGTTCGCCCGCATGATGATCGGGCTGGCGGCAGAACACGGCGAGAAACGGACCGTGATGATCGACGCGACATATCTCAAAACGCACCGCATGACGGCCAGTCTGCGGGTGAAAAAAGGGGGCGTGAAAGCCTGATCGGCCGCACGAAGGGGCATGAACACCAAGCTGCACGCCGTCACCGACAGCGTCGGGCGTCCGATCCACCTCTTCATCACGGCCGCCCAGGTCAGCGACTAGGTCGGCGCGCGGGCGCTGTGCGGGACCCTGCCGGCGGTCGGCTGGCTGATCGCCGACCGGGGCTACGACGCCGACTGGTTTCGGGACGCGTTGCAGGAAAAAGGGACAAAGCCGTGCAACCCCGGCCGGAAGTCCCGCGACAAGGCCGTTCTCTACCACAAGCGGCGATACAAGCGCCGCAACCGGATCGAGATCATGTTCGGCCGCCTGAAGGACCGGCGCCGTATCGCCACCCGCTGTGACCGATGCCCAAAGGTCTTCCTGTCAGCCATCGCACTCGCCGCAACCGTCAACTTATGGCTTTGATCGTCAATGAGTCTGGGCCCCAGTCAGGAATTTGGCGAATGACGTTTCGAAGCGAACCGACATCTGACAAAAAATGTAGCAACCAAGGGAGGGCCGCGTGGGGCCCTCCCTGCCAGTGTCAGGACGGTGCGGTCGTAACCGTCAGGTGTGGCGCGCCGTCCGAAGTGCAGCGCATGCTGCGGCCATCCGTTCCGATCGTGCCGCTGATGCGACGGCGCCAGTTCGAGAAGCTGTCGAAGCGCACCGTGTCCACCGGTTGATCGAGGTCGATCTCGACTCTGCGATGCTCTTCGCGGCCCGACAGACCCACGATCTTCCCGCGATAGGCTTGCCCAAGGTAGTGCCCCGTCACACGGGTGCCGAGGGCGAGCGGTGAAGGGCCGTTGCGACCCTCCAGCCGGGCATGCAGCGTGTTCCAGTCGCGTGCGCCGTATTGCCGGGCAACGAGTTCAAGAGCCTGCGCATGGCTGACCGCGGTTCCAGCGTCCCGTAAGGCTTGTCGAAGCGTCTTGGCCTGTGCCTTCGCGGTTTCGAGTGTGGGCTGTGTCATGCCGCCGCCCGCGCGCGGTGCCGCGCCATGGCAGACCGCGGCGCGCTCGGAGATAGTTGCGCGATACGGGGGTGCGGCAGGGGTTTCAGCCTTGTGTCAGGGGCGTGTCGTTCAGACATCGCTCACTCCTTCAATAACGCATTCCGAACCGGGAGGGTGCCTGCATTGCCCACCTGCGAAATGCTTCGAGGGTGAGACGTCGTCGTGATCCGGACTTCACCGTGACTTTCGTCTGCAGGCGGCAGGTGCCCGGCACCTTGGCGATGCGTTACACCTAAAGCCCGCTGGACGCAACGGGGCCACAACGCGCTGTCCATGCCGCCCGGGCTGGCGTGTCGTAGCAGTAAGGGCCAAGGGCTTGGCAGGTCCTGCCACTACGACGGCGCGCGCCGGGGATAGGGTGATGCTATCAAACCCCGAGGAGCCACCTGAAATGACCCGCATTGCCCTTCCTGCCTCCGCCGATCCTGCGCCCGCTGCATCCCGCCCGCTGCTGGACACTGTCAAGGCATCGCTTGGCAGCGTGCCCAACTTGTTCCTGATCACCGCCAACAGCCCGGCGGCGCTTGAAGGATATTTCGGGCTGAACGGCGCACGTGCAAAGGGCAAGCTGACGCCGCAGACCGCGCGAGCGGATCGCGCTAGCCGTCGCGCAGATCAACGGCTGCGACTATTGCCTGTCCGCGAATAGCTACCTTTCCCGCAACCTCGCCAAGCTCGACGCGGCGGCCGATGCGACGGTGCGCTTCGCCGCGGCGCTTGTCCGCACGCGCGGGCATGGTGCCGGGGCCGATGTCTCGGCTGTGAAGCTGGCAGGCTACAGCGATGCCGAAATCGTCGAGATCGTAGCGCACGTGGCGCGCGTGGCGCTCAACACGCCCACAAACTACCTGAACGAAGCCGTTGGCACGCCCATCGACTTTCCGGTCGCAAGTGCCCGCGTGGCATGACCGGCGCTGCATCACGGTCGCCGGACCCACCCGTGCCCTAGGCGGCCGGGCGCAATTCCCACCAATCAGGAAAAACCGAAACATGACACGCCCGCCTTTGCCCCCCCCTTCGATGCCGAAACCGCGCGCGGCAAGGTGCGACTGGCGAAAGACGCCTGGAACAGCCGCAATCCTGCGCGCGTCTCGCTGGCCTACACGCCCGACAGTCAGTGGCGGAACCGGGCCAACATCTTTCAGGGGCGGGAAAGCATCGTGGCGTTTCTGGCCCGCAAATGGGCACGGGAACTGGATTACCGGCTGATCAATGGGCTCTGGGCCTTCAGCGAGAACCGGATCGCCGTGCGCTTCGCATATGAATACCGCACCGGAGACGGCGCGTGGTTCCGGGCCTACGGCAACGAGAATTGGGAGTTCGACGAACATGGGCTGATGCGGCGGCACATCGCGTCGATAAATGACCTGCCGATCTCGGAAGGCCAGCGCCTGTTCCACTGGTCTTCGGGTGCCCGGCCGACGGACCATCCCGGTCTCGAAGACCTCGGTCTCTAGGGAGGGTGGAATGCCGAACGCCTGCGCACGGATTGCCTTCACCCCTAGAGTGCGTGACGAACAACAGCGCTTCGGGTCCGCCGAAACCACTGCGCGGGTTCTGTCGCACGCGAGCGACGACGGTGTGGAGCTTGGCCCGCGGGAGGCCGCATTTCTGCAGGCGCGCGACGGTCTTTACATGGCGACAGTGTCGGGAACCGGGTGGCCTTATGTCCAGTTCCGGGGTGGGGCCGCCGGTTTCGTGCAGGTGATTGATAGCCGCACTTTCGGCTTTGCCGATTATCGGGGGAGCCGTCAGTACATCAGGACCGGCAACCTGCGCCATGACACCCGGGTGTCGCTTGTTGCGGTGGCCTACGCGCGGCGTGCGCGGCGGAAGCTCTGGGCCCATGCCCGCATCAGCGAAGACCGGGACATGGTCGATCTGCTCAGCGGGTCCGGCGACCGGCGCGCAGAGCGGGGCATCATCTTCAGTCTTGCGGCCTTCGATTGGAATTGCCCCCAACACATCCCGGTCCGGCTCAACGACACGGAGCGCCGCGATGACGAGATCGCCCGCCTCAGGCGGGTATCGCGGCGTTGGAAGACGCCGCCGCGGCGGGCCCGCGAAACGGCGCCGACGCCTGAGCCGCATGGTCGGGCTTCGGGGCGAAGGATGCACTGGTTCCCATGCATGTCCCGGCCTATCGTGCGGCATGCCGAGCGTAACGAATGCATTCGCGCGTGCGATGGCCCAGGCGGCCGGGATGACGCTGAGAGACGACGGAGCGCTTATCGTCGAGGGGACGGTGGCACAACGCCTGTCGCAGCCCGCCAATGGGCGAATTCCCGACACGGATTATTTCGAGCTTCTTGACTGGATCCGCCGCAGGCATGAGGACGAGGTCGCGCTGGTCGGGGCCTATGCCCGTCAGATCCGTGTGGACGACATCGGGGTACTTGGTCTTGCGATCAAGACGGCGCCGACCCTTCGCGCCTCGCTGGAGCGGATCGAACGCTATTGGCGCGTGGTCACCGATACCGCGGTTTACTGCCTCGACGCGGGCGCGAATCCGGCGCTGCTGACCTTCGAGGCGCGCACCGAACATCATCCTGTACTCGAATTCCGCAACGAGGGCGCGCTTGCAGGGCTGGCCCATAACATGCGGCGGTTCGTGCGCGGCGATCTCGTGCTTGACCATGTCTCGTTCCGCCATCCCTGCCGTTGCGACCCCGCGCGCTATGCCGCGTTGTTCGGCTGCCCGGTCTTTTTCGAAGCCGACCGCAACGCGATTGCACTGAACCCGGCCATGCTGAATCTGCCGAACTGCCTCGGTGATGCGGCGGTTTCGGATTTCCTGACAGGTCATCTCGAACGGGAAATCGGGTCGCTGCAGGCGGATGTTTCAGTAAGGGCGGCGCTCTTACGCCGGATTACGCCCGCTCTGAGCGACGGGGTGCCGCAGGCGGCTGATATAGCGCGCGACATGGGCATGAGCGAACGCACGCTATATCGCCGCCTCGCCGCAGAAGGGCTGACCTTCCGCGACGTGCTGACCGAAGCGCAGTCGTCCCTCGCAAAGGATCTGCTGCGCGACAGTGACAATTCCATTGCCGAAATCGCCTTCCTGACGGGGTTCTCGGAACAGAGCACCTTCAGCCGGGCTTTCAAGCGCTGGTTCGGGCAGGCCCCGGCGCAGTTCCGTCACAAGGTCCCGATGCGTTAGCCGCCCAAGGCGGCGTCTACCGTGGCGGCCTGGCCCAAGACCTTGGCGGACATTGCCGGGACCGGGCATTGTCCTCAGGGGCAGGACTGGCGGGCAGCAAGATCGGGCGTGATCGGTCGGTGCGGGGTTGCCGACCGCCCGGCACGGACCGCTAACCCGGAAGGATTAACAACATGACAGGCATCACGAAGGCGACATCATTGGCAGATACCGGCATTCTGCGCCTCGCGGCCTTTTCGGACGGGCCAGTGGGCGGCAACCCGGCCGGCGTGCTCGTCACGGCGGCCCTTCCGCCGCGCGCCGAGATGCAGCGCATCGCAGCCGAGGTCGGCTATTCGGAAACCGTCTTCGCCGCGCCCGAAGGCGATGCGTGGCGCGTGCGCTATTTCTCGCCCGAGGCCGAGGTCGCCTTCTGCGGCCACGCGACCATTGCGCTTGGCTGCGTTCTGGCAGAACGCACCGGGGACGAGGTTTTCGCGCTTGACCTGAGCGTGGGCCGCATAACCGTGGAGGTCCGGCGCGACGGAATGGGCACCCGCGCGACCCTGACATCGCCGCCGACACGCAGCACCGCCGCCGACCCGGCGGTGATCGCGGCTGCGCTTGACCTGTTCGGCTTCGTGTCGGCGCAGCTTGATCCGGCGCTGCCGCCGGCGTTGGCCCATGCCGGGAACGATCACCTTGTCCTCGCTCTGCGTGAGCGGGCGACGCTGGCGCGAATGGACTATGATATGGCGGATGGGGCGCGGCTGATGCAGCGTCACGAACTGACAACGATCAACCTTGTCTGGGTGGATTCGCCGCGCAAGCTGCACAGCCGCAATGCGTTCGCCGTGGGCGGCGTGGTGGAGGACCCCGCGACCGGTGCCGCAGCGGCCGCTCTTGGGGGCTACCTGCGTGACATTGGCTGGCCGCATGGCGGAGCCATCGACATCGTACAGGGCGAGGACATGGGCGCACGGTCGCTGCTGCATGTCGAGATCGGCGCAACACCGGGTGTCGGCATCCGCGTGTCGGGAACGACCCGCATCATCCCGCTTTAGCGCCGCCCGGTCCGGCGCGGTGCCCGAACCGCTGCCCGTACCCATCCACTGAACGGCCCGCGCCCCTGCGCGCCGGCCGTTTTCCTTTTGCTGAACGTAGTCCGTCGCACCAGCGGCGCCGCGCCCTCCGGATTGGCGTGCACCGTGGCGTGGTGGGCATGGCAGGTTCGGCCACGCGCTTGGCAGGCACTGCCGATACCCCTTCGGGCACCGCCGATAGCTTGGCCCTACCGATCCCCGGAGAGGACGGTGCCAGCGCGGACCCGCCGGATCCTCTCGCCCAACGAAGAGAACCAAGCCATGAGCGATACCACGAGACAAACCAGACCCACGACCAAGCGGCAGGCAAATCGCCCCGGCCAAAGCAAGCTGAAGCCGCCCGTCCTGGTCGGAGAGATGACTTATCTCTTCTTGATCACGGTCGCGGCGGCGCTTCTGACTGGCGTTCTGGCGCTTCCGCTCACGATGCCAAGCGGGAGTTTCGCGGCGCTGCCTGCGGACGCGCGCGACGCCGTGCGGCTCGCCGCTTGATCCGGTACCCGGCGCCGGGGCCGAACCGCAGCCATGCATACACCTATATAACTTGGCGCTTCATCTGTTCGCAGCGCTGGTCCGGCTACCCCGGCAGACCGCCGTCCGGCGGGCTGTCACATCCCCGAATAAGGAGCCAAGATATGGACCGAGACCACGACCACGGTCGCCTCTGCGGCCGTGACGTCACCCCAGAAAGGGTGGATCTGGTGCGCGGGCGCCTGATGGCGGGCGCTGCGGGTGCGGCCGCCGCCGTTGCCGCTAGCGGACACGCAGCCTGTGCCGCCACGGAAGCCGCCCGTGCGACCTATGCCGATCCGGCGGATCCCGGACTGCCGCAGGTGGACATGACCATCGACAAGCAGCGCACCGCGCTTGTGGTGACCGATCCGCAGATCGATTTCCTGTCTGAAGATGGCGTGACCTGGGGGCGTGGTTGGCGAAAGCGTCACCGAACACGGGACCGTTGGCAACATCGAACGCCTGTTCGGCGCGGCGAAGGCGGCTGGCATGCAGGTCTTCATCTCGCCGCACTACTACTATCCGCACGACCATGCCTGGAAGTTCGAGGGCACGCTCGAAAAGACGATGCACGCGATGGGCATGTTCGACCGCCCCGGGCCTCTCACGCTTGACGGGTTCGACGGGTCCGGCGCCGACTGGATGCCGCAGTACAAGAAGTACATTGAGGACGGCGAAACGATCGTCTGCTCGCCCCACAAGGTGTACGGGCCGACCCAGAACGACTTTAACCTGCAACTGCGCAAGCGCGGGATCGACAAGGTGATCGTTGCTGGGATGTCCGCGAACCGGTGCACGCACGCGCATCTCTATGAGTTGCTGGAACTTGGCTACGAGGTCGCCGTGGTGCGCGATGCGACCGCCGGGGCCAAGGTGCCCGAAGGTGACGGCTATCTCGCCGCCCCCATCAATTTCCGCATGGTCGCCAGCGCAGTTTGGTGGACCGACGACGCGGTCGCGCGCATCGCTCGTTCGGCCTGACCCCAAGACCGATCCATGACATCTGAAAATCAGAAGAGAACCTGAACCATGAAATCATTCCTGAACCTCCCCGCGATCGCGCTTGGCGCGGCGCTGACCCTTGGCACTGCCGCGATGGCCGCCGACGAATACAACGTCTCGAACGGGCTGACCCTGACAGGCAATCCGCTCGGCCTGCACGGTGTCGATCCAGTGTCGATGTTCGACGGCATGGCCCCGCGCGCGGGCGATGCCGTGAATACTTCGGTGCATGACGGGGTGGACTACTACTTTGCCACGCCCCAGGCGCAGCAGCAGTTCGACGCCGATCCGGCGGCCTTCCTGCCGCAGTTCTGCGCTTTCGGCGTGAAGGTCGGCAAGAAGCTGGACGGCGATGTCCGCTATGCCGATCTCGTCGATGGCAAGCTCTATCTATTCGTCAACGAGGTGATCTTCGAGAAGTATCTGGAAAACCCCGCTGAGGTGATCGCGACCGCCAATGACATGTGGCCGGCCATCCGGTCTACCCCAGCCGGGGAACTCTGAACGCGTCACGACAGGCGTACCGGCCTTCGCATCGCGGGGGCCGGCCGTCAAAGGACGCGCACCGCGAATTCCGCCAGCGACTGAAGGTGCGCGACGACCGCCGCGCGCGCGGCCACGGCATCCCCCGCTTCAAGCGCGTCGAGGATGCTTTCGTGCTGACTGCTGTCGGGTTCCAGCCGTTCGGACAGGCGTTCGATCTCGAACAGCTTGGTGGTCACGCGCAGCGATTTCAGGATGTCGCGGATCACCCGGTTGGTGCAGGCGTTGATGTATAGCCCGTGCACTTCGTCGTCGGACTGCCAATGTGCCAGCATGTCATAGGGTCTGCGATTCTGCACCTCGTGCAGATGCGCGCGGGCGCTCGCCAGCGCGGCCGGATCCACGCGGCCTATGGCTTCGGCGGCGGCTTCGGCTTCCAGGATCTCGCGGGCCTTCAGGCTGTGCAGGTATTCGCGCAACTCCACCCGCCGCACGACGTATGACCGGCTTTCCAGCTTGTGCAGCAGCCCTTCCCCCTCCAGCCGTTGAAGCGCCTGCCGTAGCGGTGTGCGCGACACCCCCAGCATGTCCGCCAACTGGACCTCGACAATAGGCTGGCCGCTGCGCAATTCGCGTTCCTGGATCATCCGCGACAGCGCGAGATATGCCTGTTCCGACAGGGTCGGCTGGCCGGCATGGCCGGGTCTTCGGCCGCCATCCGGCAGGGCGTGTTGTTTCTTCGAGACACTCACTTGAGCCGCAGTCCTTTGAATTCAGCCCGATCCTGCGCCTTGCCTGCCTAACTATTCAGCAGTTTCGAACGCACGGCGCAGCGGCGTTCCACGGCTGTCAGGCATACCGGAGCGGGCGGAAAGATAAAACTTGCAGACATGTGTAATATCAAAGAGTGTTTTTGTATACAGACGGTATACAGTAAACGGACGAGGGCGTATTGGGTTCAGGTGACACAGCCATAGCGCTTTTGCGCGAACTCATCGCGGCGCAACCGGACGGCGAAGCTGCCGTCCAGGGTGTGATCGCGCGTCGGCTCGAGGCGGCCGGCTGTGCGGTGGCGGCGCATGACTACGACCCGGCTGCGGTCACCGTGAAAGGGGAATTCGCGCTCGACACCGCCCGAGCGACCGAACGGCGCCGAGCGATCGTCGGCACGTTGCCGGGCGATCCGACCTTGCCCAGCCTGCTTATTTTCGCCCATCCCGATGCGGAGCCGATCGATGGCACATCAGCATGGCATCATGATCCGTTCGTCGGCATCGTGGAGGGCGGCAGATTGCATGGCTGGGGCGTCGCCGACGACCTTGCGGGCTGCGCGGCGGCTGTGCTGGCGCTGGAAAAGGCGTCGGTGGCCGATGTGCCGCTGGGTCGGGTGGTGTTCGCGTCCACGCCGTCGAAGCGGTACGCGCGCGGTGTCGCGGCGCTTCTGCATGACGGGTTGTCCGCAGATGCCGCGCTGTACTTGCATCCGGCGGAATCGGGCCTCGGCATGCGCGAGATCAAGGCCGTCGCCTCGGGTCATCTCGAATTCCGCATCACAGTGACCGGGCGCGCGCCCGGTACCACGGAACCCGGGCATACGGCCTTCGCCCATCTCGGCGTCAATCCCATCGACAAGGCGCTGGTGTTGCGCAGCGCACTGATGCGTCTTGGCGAACGCCGTGCCAGCCGGATCCGCCATCCATTGATCGAGGCGGTGGTCGGACGCGCAACCAACATCAACGTTTCGCGGATCGAGGCCGGCGAGATGCGGCGCCTGTCGCGCATGGCCGAGACCTGCACGCTGGGCTGCGCGATCTCGTTTCCGCCGGGCGAAACGCTGGACGAGGTCAAGACTGAAATCACGGCGTCGATCGAAGCTGCGTCCGCGGCCGACGCATGGCTGTCCGAGCATCCGCCGGTCATTACCTTCGTTGCCGGGGTGACCGGTGGCGAAGTCGAGGCCTCGCATCCTCTTTATCGCACGGCCGCCGCTGCCGTGGCGCGCGTGACCGGTGCTGATCCAAACGTCAACCCGATGCACACCTCGTCCGATATCCGCAATCCCATTGTCGAGGCCGATATACCCTGTGTCGGTCTGGGCTGCCTTGGCGGCGATCTGAGCCAGAACGACCGCCATGACGAATGGATCGATGTCGCCGACTTCCGGCGCATGGTCGATGTGACCGCAGACATCGTCACCAACTGGTGCGGCGGGGTCGTGCCGCCCCAAAGTTGACCCCAAAAGGCTTGTGAAAGACCGCAAAAGCATCCCAACAGAAAGGTACGAACCATGAAGCATCTGTCCCTTGGCGCAATTGCCTTCAGCCTGAGTTTCGCGGGCGGCTTGGCCGCAGCGCAAGACTGTCCGGAAAACCTGCCGACGATCGAACCGGGCGTTCTGACCATGTCGATCAACGCCACGCTGCCGCCGCGCCAGTATCTTGATGCATCGGGCAACCTTCAGGGTCTGCATCCAGATCTCGGCAACGAGATCGCGCGCCGCCTGTGCTTGGAGCCAGCCTACATGAATGTCGGCTTCGAGGTTCAGATCCCAGGTCTTGCGAGCAAGCGCTGGGACATGATCAACACTGGCATGTACTACAACCCGGACCGCGCGAAAATCATGCGCATGGTGCCCTATGTCGTGAACGCCCTCGCCATTGTCGTGCAGCAAGGCAACCCGCTGGGAGTGGACGGCTACGAGGACCTTGCCGGTGAATCTGTCGGCACAGAAATCTCGGGCTTCGCCGACAACCTGATCCGTGAGATCAACGAACAGCAGGTGGCCAGTGGCCTGGAATCGATGGATATCCAGGCATTCAACACCTTCGGCGACGCGTTCGCGGCCCTTGGCGCGGGGCAAGTACGTGCCGTGTTCGGCCCCGACGCCACGGCCGCCTACCTGGCCGAGCGCGGCGCCTTCGAGGTCGGCGCTTCGGGTCTGAACCCCGGCCTGCCGTCCTCGTTCGGGTTCGATGGGGCCACCGGCGAGGCGCTTGCGGACGCGGTCGCGCAGGCGCTTCGGGACATGGTGGCCGACGGCACATATGACAAGATGATGAGTGCGTACGGTGCCACGCAGATCCAGTTGTGGGACGACTACACCGGCGATATCGCCGTCTACTACAACCCCGAATAAGCGGACCCAGCCATCGCACCTGCGCCGGGCGGCGGGTTGATCCGCCCGGTACATTCCACTGACCGAACCGCCGGAGGCCTCCGTGAACTGGAGCTGGGATTTCTTCTTTGCGTATCTGACCAACGGTCTGATGCTGCGCGGGGCATGGACGACGATCTGGTTGAGCGTCATTTCTATGATCATCGGCCTTGGCCTCGGCGTCGTTGCGGCCATGATGAAGATGTATGGCAGCCGGGCGCTGCGCTGGATCGCCGAATTCTACATATGGCTGTTTCGCGGCACGCCGATCCTGATCCAGCTCGTGATCATCTATACCGGCCTGCCGCAGCTCGGCATCCGACTGACGGTCATCGAAAGCGCGATCATCGGCCTTGCACTCAACGAAGGCGCTTACCTTGCCGAGGTGATCCGTTCGGGCATCATGTCGGTGGACAAGGGGCAGACCGACGCGTCCCGCGCGGTCGGCATGACATGGCGCCAGCGGATGTGGCTGGTGATCCTGCCGCAGGCGACACGCACGATCATCCCGCCTCTCGGTAACCAGTTCAACGGGATGCTCAAGACGACCTCTCTGGCCTCGGTCATCTCGATGGAGGAGTTGATGCGCAGTGCGCAGATGCTTGCCCAGATCGAATTCCGCGTGCTTGAGTCCTACACGGTGGCCGCGGTCTGGTACCTTGTGCTCGTTTCAATCTGGGGCCTGATCCAGATGCGGATCGAGGCGCACTACGAAAAGCCCTTCGGCCCCGCCGCCGCCGTGTCCCCCGAAGCCAGGCGGGACCTTGAAAAGGCGCTCGAAAAAGCCGGTCCAGCCTGAGGAAGCCGCGTGATGACCCAGCAAGACAAGCAACTCGTTCCCGGCGGCAAGGCGGCGGACCGCATGCTTGGCCCGCCCATCGTGATGATCGAGAAAGTGTGCAAGTCCTTCGGCGAGAACCACGTGCTGCGTGACGTGTCGCTGACCGTGCGCCAGGGCGAGGTCGTGGTGATCTGCGGCCGCTCTGGCAGCGGGAAAAGCACGTTGCTGCGCTGCATCGACCAATTGGAAACCATCGACGGCGGTACGATCCGCGCCGCCGGGCACCTGATGGGGTTCCGCGAACGCAATGGCAAGCGCCAGCCCCTGCGCGATGCCGAGATCGCGGTACAGCAACGCGACCTCGGCATGGTGTTCCAGAACTTCAACTTGTTCCCTCATATCAGCGTGATCGAGAACATCACGCTCGCGCCGGTACGGATCCTCAAGCGCAAGCGCGCCGAGGTGCGCGAGGAGGCGCGCGAACTGCTCAAAAGGGTGGGGCTGCCGGACAAGGAGAACGCCTATCCGCGCCAGTTGTCGGGCGGGCAGCAGCAAAGGGTCGCCATTGCGCGGGCGCTTGCCATGAAGCCCAAGGTGATGCTGTTCGACGAACCGACCTCGGCGTTGGACCCCGAGATGATCTCGGAGGTGCTGGATGTGATGACGGGCCTTTCGGAGCAGGGAATGACAATGATCGTCGTCACCCACGAGATGGGTTTCGCGCGCGCCGCTGCAGACCGTGTCATCCTCATGCATGACGGTGGGATCGTCGAAGAGGCCGCGCCGGAAAAGTTTTTCGGGAACCCGGAAAGCGAACACACCCGGCTGTTCCTGTCTAAGATCCTGCACCATTGACGATGGCGAGGGTGCAGACGGTTCTCGGTGATGTCGATCCGGCAGGGATCGGGCGCGTGGCATTCCATGAACATGTGCTTTTCGATATCGTTCCGCCCGGCGCCGAAGGCGACCGCGAGGCCGTGCCAAGTATGGAGGACCGCTGGCAGACCGACTACCGCTCGAACGAGGCGCCGGGCAACGCCCACCAGCGCGATCCGCAGATCGCGGGCCGCGAACTGGCCCTGTTCCGGGAGGACGGCGGCAGCCTGATCGTGGACCAGTCCGTCGCGGGGCTGGCGCGCGATGCGGCAGGCTTGGCGCAGGCCGCGCGGCTGTCGGGCGTGCATGTGATCGCCGCTGCCGGCTGCTACACGTCCGCATACATGCCGCCGGGCCTCGCCGCGCTCGACGTCGATGCGCTTGCCGATCTGTTCACCCGTGAAGTCACCGAAGGGCTGGACGGCACTGGTATCCGCGCCGGGCTGATCGGCGAGATCGGATGTTCATGGCCCATGCACCCGGCCGAAACCCGCGCGTTGCGCGCTGCGGCGCGCGCCGCCTGCCGCAGCGGCGCGGCGCTGTCGGTCCATCCGGGGCGGGCGCCTGGGGCCTGTGCGGCAATCCTCGACATTACCGAGGCCGAAGGGCTGGACCCGGCGCGCACGGTCCTGTGCCACATGGACCGGACCCATCCGGACGGCACGGGTATCGCGGCGCTGCTGGCTCGGGGTGCCAATGTCGAATGGGATTTCTTCGGCATCGAGCAGTCGCACTACTGGATGGGTGATGTCGACCTGCCGACCGATCGCGACCGCATCGCGCTGATCCGTCGCTTCGCCGATATCGGGCATGCCGACCAGATTCTGGTATCGCAGGACATCTGCACCAAGACGCGCCTGCGCCGATGGGGCGGTCACGGATACGGGCACATCTTGCGCAATGTCGCGCCGCTCATGCGCCGCCTAGGCTTCGATGTCGCGCTGATCGGCAAGCTGCTGCGCGACACGCCACTCAGATTGCTGACCCTACAGGAGACACCGGCATGACAGATCGTTTTCGCGGCACCTTCACGGTGATGATCACCGCCTTCGACGCAGATGGTCGGCTCGATCTCGATGCTCAGGCCCGGTTCACCGACTGGCAGGTCCGCGAGGGGATTCACGGGCTGATCCCGCTTGGTTCCACAGGGGAATTCCTGTCGCTGACACCGGAGGAACGCCGCGCCGTTGCAAAATGCGTTATCGACGCGGCAGCGGGACGGGTGCCGGTGCTGATCGGCGCGGGGGCTGAAAGCACCGACGACGTGATCGCGAACGTCGCGATGGCCGAGGATCTGGGCGCGGATGGAACCATGATCATCCCACCGTTCTATTCCACGCCCACATGGGACGAACTGATCAACCATTTCGGCCGCATCGGGGAGGCAGCGACGCGCCCGGTAATGATCTATAACAACCCGGCCACGGCAAATGTCGACCTGACGCCGCCGCTGGTCGCGGAACTGTCCAAATTGCCGCGGATAGACTACATCAAGGAATCGACAATGGACGTCACACGCATCCGCGACATCCTGGAGTTTAGCGAGGGACGGATGACCGTGTTCGGCGGGATCATGGGGTTCGAAAGCTTCGTTGAGGGGGCCGAGGGGTGGGTCGCGGTCGGCTCCAACATCCTGCCCGCAGCGCTGGCGCGGCTGTTCACACTGACCGCCGATCACGAGGATTACCACGCCGCCCGCGCGCTTTACCGCGAGGTGCTGCCGGTCATCCGGCTGGTGGGCGGGCATCGCTACGTGGCCGGCAGCAAGGCGGCGCTGAACTTGATGGGCCATGCGGTGGGCGGACCGCGGCCGCCCCGCCTGCCGCTTCCGGCCGCCGAGATGACCGATGTCGAAAACGCGCTGCGGTCGGTCGGGCTGATGCCGCACAGTGCCGCCTGAGTGACCGGCTTCACCTTCACTTTCGACGGGCGCACCTGCAGTGCTGCACCGGGCGACAGCATCGCTGCGGCGCTTGCTGCCGCGGGGCAGGGCGCGCTTGGCCATCGCCGAAGCGGCGCCCCGCGCGGCGTGTTTTGCGGCATGGGGGTCTGCCATGACTGTCTCGTGACGGTAGACGGCCGACGGGGCGCGCGCGCCTGCATGGTCAAAGTCGCCCCTGACATGGACGTGCGAAGCGAGAACGACCGCGCGTTCAGCCCTGGTACGGTGCCGCCGCCGCCGCCGACAGAGGAGGTGGCGGAGGTCGAGATCGCGGTGATCGGGGCGGGTCCCGCGGGCCTCGCCGCCGCGATCCAGGCGGCAGGCGCAGGGGCCAGCGTGCTGGTGCTGGATGACCGGGACGATCCCGGTGGGCAGTATTTCAAGCCCCGCAGTGACGGCTGCCGCATGGCTCGGGCGCTCGACCGCCAGCACCGGCGCGGGGCCGCCCTGCGCGCCGAGGCTCAGTGTTCGGGTGCGCGGATCGTGACCGGCCACAGCGTGTGGTTCGCGCGCCGGACAGAGGCGGGGTTCGATCTGCGCAGTCTCGGACCGCTGGGAGGGCTGCGGGTGCGGTCGAAAGCCGTGATCCTTGCGGTGGGCGCCCATGAGCGGCCCGCGATGGTGCCGGGCTGGACGCTGCCGGGCGTCATGACGATCGGCGCGGCCCAGACCCTTGCCCGTCGCTACGGTGTGGCGCCGGGACGGCAGGTGCTGATCGCGGGGCACGGACCGCTGGGTCTGCAACTCGCTGCCGAGCTTCTGGCGCTTGGCACGCGGCCCGTGGCGCTGGCGGAACGTGGCAGGCCAGGGTTCGGCGCATCGGCCCTGTCTGCGCTGACGGCCGCGCCACGGCTGATGGGCGACGGTGCGCGTTACAGGCTGGCGGTGCTGCGCTCCGGCATCCCGGTAATGACCGGGTGGGAGGTGGCGGAAATACACGGCGCGGAACAGGTGTCCGGGGCGGTCCTGCGGCAGATCGCGACGGGTCGGTCACGGACGGTCGATTGCGATGCGGTGGCGGCGGGTGACGGTTTCGCGCCCCAGATCGAACTTGCGCGGTTGCTCGGTGTGCCGGTCACCGCCGACCCCGAGACCGGAGAAATTCGGCCCGTGCGAGACGACGCCGGGCGTAGCCCGGTGCCGGGCGTCTGGATCGCCGGGGATGCCGGCGGGTTAGGCGGGGCCGAGATCGCGCTTTGCCAGGGTCGGCTGAGCGCGCAGGACGCGCTGGCGCATTTCGGGCACCCCGTAACTCACCGCGGAGATGCTGACTTGCGCGGGCTCGCGCGCGGGCGGCGGTTTCAGTCCGCGCTCTGGTCGATGTTCAAAGCCCCGTCGCGCGCGACGCCGACGGGCGACACGGTGCTGTGCCGCTGCGAAGAGGTCACCGCGGCCACCGCGCGGGCCGCGATCGCTGCGGGCGCACGCGATCCTGCGACATTGAAGCGGGAGACGCGGGTCGGCATGGGCCGGTGCCAGGGCCGCTATTGCCTGCCGCAGGTGCTTCGCCTGCTGAACGAGGCGGGCCAATCGGTAGTGCCGGAAGCCCTGTTCGCCCCGCAGATCCCCGCGCGGCCGGTTACGTTGGGCGCGCTCGCGCTGGAAAAGCCTGAATGGGGCGGGCACCGCCAAAGCAGCCCGTCGGTGCGTCCGAACCGTGACCCGGATGCGCCGCTGTCCGTCGCGGCAGCCGACCTCGTGGTGATCGGTGGCGGCATTACCGGCGTGACTGCGGCCCTGTTTGCGGCCCGCTCAGGAGCCTCCGTACTGTGCCTCGATCGTGGGCAGGTGAACGGGGAGGCGTCGGGAGGCAACGCGGGCAGCCTGCACCTGCAGCTTCTGTCATGGGATTTCGGCGGCAAGGCGGTGGGGGACGGAAGCCTGCAGCTGCGCACCCTGCCGCTTCAGAAGGAATCCATCGCCCTGTGGCGGGACCTTGAACGCGAGCTTGGCGCGGATTTCGAGATGGCGGTCACCGGCGGCCTGATGGTGGCCGAGGATCCTGGACAGATCTCCTTCCTCGAGGCCAAGGCGGCCGCCGAAGCGCGCGTCGGTATCCACACCGAGGTGATTGACGGTGCGCGGGTGCGCCGGATCGCGCCCGAAGTTTCGGACGCGGTCATCGCGGCCGCATGGTGCCCGGGCGAGGGAAAGATAAACCCGCTGGCCGCGACGCCGCACCTTGCGCGAGCAGCCCGCGCGGCGGGTGCGGTGATTGAGGAACACGCCCCCGTGCGCGGCATCGCCCGCGACGGGAAGGACTACGTCATCGACACCGCGCGCGGCCGGGTGACGGCATCGCGCATCCTGATCGCGGCAGGCGGCTGGACGGCCGCGATCGCCCGGATGCTGGGGTGCAGCGTGCCGATCCGCGGCGCGCCGCTGCAGATGGTCGTGACGGCCCCCGCGCCGCCGCTCGTGCCCTGCTTGCTTGCCCACGCAGGCAGGCACCTGACGATGAAGCAGACCGCGGCGGGCAGCGTTATCATCGGCGGGGCATGGCCGGCCGCGACCGGGGCCGCCGGTCAGCCCGAGATTCTGCCCGACAGTCTGGAAGGCAACCTTTGGGTCGCCGCGCGCACGGTGCCGCAAACCGCCAGCCTGCATGTGATCCGCAGCTGGGCCGCCATGAACATCGACATCGACGGCGCGCCGCTGATAGGGCCGTTGCCCGGCGCGCCCGGCGTCACCATCGCGGCGACCGCGAACGGTTTCACCCTTGGCCCGCTGATGGGCCGCGAGGCCGCCGCCGCCGCGCTGTCGGGTCGGCTTCGGCAGGATCTGGGCGATTTCACCATGACCCGTTTCACCCAAGCGACCGAAAAGGAACCGACATGACAGACCTGCTTATCAAGGCTGGCCCTTACAGCTTCGATGCCCGCCTCGAACGCGAGGCCGCGCCCAAGACCTGCGCCGCGTTCGAGGCGGCGATGCCCTTCACCGGGCAGATCGTCCATGTCCGCTGGTCGGGCGAGGGCGTGTGGATCCCGCTCGGCGATCGCGACTTCGGCGTCGGCTACGAGAACCACACAAGCCACCCGGCGCCAGGGCAGATCATCCTCTATCCCGGCGGTATCAGCGAGACAGAGATCCTGCTGGCCTATGGGGGCGTCGATTTTTCGTCAAAGATGGGCCAACTGGCCGGGAACCACTTCATCACCCTGACCTCCGGCCTCGAAAACCTGATGGCGCTCGGCAACGGGGTGCTGTGGAAAGGGGCGCACGACATCAGTTTCGAATACGCCTGAACCATCGGCCCGCACCCGGTGCGACGTCCCGGCGCCCGGCGATCCGGGCGCGGGATGGGCGGTGTCGTTCTTTGGCCCGCCCGGTATGGGCCGGTGCAGCGGTGCCGGACGCGTGGCGTCTGAGCGCCCTCTTTAGCCGTACCGAAACCGGAGACGCGTCATGCGCACATCATCCCCGATATCCACGGCCATGCCGACAAACTCGATGCGCTTCTGGCGCATCTTGGCTGGCGCACTAATTCCGCCGGTTGGCGGGGACCCGCCCCGGACCGGAAGGTTATCTTTCTTGGCGATTTCATCGATCGCGGTCCGGACAATGCGCGCGTGCTGCGAACCGTGCGGTCGCTGATCGACAGCGGCAAGGCGATCGCTGTAATGGGCAACCAAGAATTCAACGCGATTCACTTTCATACCGAGGTGGAGGGTCGACCGTTGCGCGCGCGCTCTGCAAAGAACACACGCCAGCACGCCAGTTTCCTTTCGGAGTTCCCGTTGGGCGCGCCGCGCACGCGCGAAGCCATTGGCTGGATGCAATCGCTGCCGCTGGCGCTGGAAGAGGACGGGCTGCGCGCGGTTCATGCGTGCTGGCACGCGCCCGGCATTGATGTCCTGCGTCTCGCGGGCTGCCTTGCGGGGCTTTGCACCGAAGATCTGCACCGCCCCGGCTGGACCGAAGGCCCGGTCTGGGACGCGCTTCAGGTCGCGACGTCCGGCCCCGAGGTTCCTTTGCCGGACGGCGTGTGGTTTGCCGACAAGGACGGGCACCGTCGGAGTGAGGTGCGCGTCGCCTGGTGGCTGGGCGCTGCGCGCACCTGGCGCGAGATCGCCCGCAGCGTGCCGGCCCCGTCAGTCCTTCCGGATGCCCCGGTGCCGGAGGGCGTCGCGGCCTTTCGCTATACTGACCCGGTGCCGGTATTCTTCGGGCATTACTGGCTGACCGGTGACCCGCAGGTGGAGGCACCGAACGCGCTTTGCCTCGACTATTCCGCGGGCAAGGATGGCCCGCTCGTGGCCTACGATTATTGCGGTCCGATGCCGATGGATCCGCAGCGGATCGTCCAGGCCTGACGGCGCCGGCTGTGGCCGAGCGGCCGCTCAGATCCTGATCCCGAGAGCGCGACGCAGATGCGGCGGTACGGGATCAGGCAGGCGCCATGTGACGGTAATTGGCCCCTCGCCCTCCCAGGTTTTGAAAGCCGGGCGGCCGCCATAAGGAAAGGCGCAGCCCTATTGCACCCAAGCTTTCCGTTGCGCATGAACAGATGCACGCGGACACCGGGTTCGGCGCCGCTTGGCATCCGTCTATCCGTCCATCGGGTCGTCGCGGCGGAGGTGCAGACCGTCCCCGGCGGCGGTGAAAAGCGGCGACAGCGCCCAGGCCCGCGTGCCATCATCACGGGCCGTGCCGCCTGCGACCATCGCCGACAGGGCTCGCAGATCGGCGCCGCTTTGGGTCTGGTCCCGTTCCAGCCGACGCAGCAGCGCGCCGTGGCTGGCGATGACTGGGGGTTCAACCGCATCGCCCATGTCGCGCACGAAGTCGAAACAGCCGCCATGTCCCGTGGGTCCCGGATTGAAGCCCATGCGCGCCAGTTCGGCCGCACGCCGCCGCATTCCGTTGCGCAGCCGAAATTCGCGGTATTGCGCTTCGAGGTCGTCGGTTCCGGTCCGGGGTCGCAGAAGATCGCGCAACATGTCGATCACCGCCAGATCGTATGTCGCCGAACAGCCTTTTGGCAGGGAGATGTCTCCCGCAACCGCGGCTTCCGGCCAGGTGGTGAGCGACCGGTCGCCGATACAGCCGATAACCAGCAGCACCTTGCCCTCCACGCGGCGCAGTCCGCGGCCAAGCTGCTGCAGTCAGAGGATCACGCTTTCGGTCGGGCGCAGCATCATCACCGTTCCGATTCCGGGTATGTCCACGCCTTCGTTGAACTTTCGTTGAACATGTCCACAACAAGCAGGATGTCTATCTCGCCCCGCCCAACCCGTTCCAGCGAGGTCGTGCGGGGCGCAGATCCCGCGCCCGAATGAACCGCTACGGCGCGCAACCCGCGGGCGGCGAAATACGCCGCCATGAAATCGGCGTGACGCATGGAGCAGCCGAACCCGATGGCCGGGCCGCTCCTGTGTCGCCGGAACTGCTCCAGCGCGTTGGCGGCGCGCGCTTCGGTCGCCAATGCAGCTTCCAGCGCCTCGGGGTCGAACTGCGCAGACCGCCAGGGGATCTGCGCATAGTCCACGTCGTCGGGCACGCCGAGATAGCGAAAGGGCGACAACAAACCTGTATCGATGCCCTGAAAGAGGTCGCAACGAAACACTTCGCGGTCTTCGCACTGCGCCAGCAGGTCGGCGCCGTGGGAACGGTCGGGGGTCGCGTTACGGCCAAGCAGGAAGCGCGGAGTGAAATGCACCACCAGGCCGCGCTGCGCGCCGCCGGACCGGGCGGACGCCAGCGCAGCAAGGGCCGCACGCTGGATTCCATGCGGTTTTGGCGGCGCGTGCGGGGGGTCGGCGTCCACGATGCTCCGTGCCTCGGGCGGGGTCGGGCCCGCGTGCCGCCCCGTAGCATAGGCGGCGATGACCTCATCGGTCAGGGGCTTTGTGCGCGGATCCGTTAGCAACACCTAGAAGGCGCATTCGATCTGGCCCGCCTCGCCTTCGCAATGCAGGTTCCATTCGACGCCGTTGGTCAGCGTACTGCGCGAGAGGTTCGAACTGCCGACGATTGCCGTGCCTTGCCTGTCGGCGGCCTGACAAAGCAAGGCCTTGGGGTGGAAGCTTCCGGTGCCGCAGGCGTAGAGGTAGAGTTCGGCCCCTCAAGATCGAGAAGCAGCCTCAGCGCGGCAGTTTCGGTCAGGTCCATGTAGCCGTCGACAGCGATCGGCAGACGGCCCCTGCCGCCAGCCTTTCGCCCACCCGCGCCAAGAGCACCATCTGTTCGGCATCTGTTAGCGCGTTCCAGTTCTGCACATGGCGCGGCGCAGCTATCGACGCGCCCGGATTGTCGCACAGGTGACAGGGCCTGGTCATTGAAAAGCCTTCTCGAATGCCTCTCGGGAACAACCAGGTCCGAACCGCCCTGTTCTGGATGCCTGTCTTGCGCGCAATGCGGTCGGCAGGGCGGGGAAGTATGGCGGCGCGGCCGAGACCGGCCCGCGTGATCGCCCGGCGCGGCGTGGCCTTGACGGCTTGGGTTCGCGGCTCGTTGGTGTGCCCGTTACTCCGGGTTTGGGCCACTACGCGAAACGGCTGATCCCGGATCTGGCCAGACCCACCCCCCGCATCTGCGCGGCAACGCCTCAAGATTGTTCCCGGTCGCGGATCAAGTCGCTCCGCCGCGCATCGGCTGACTGCTGCACTCGCCAACGTGGGCCGGTCTGCAAAATGAGCCTTCACCTTTTTGAATGGCGCAGTATCCAGCCGAACGCACAAAAAATAGGCAAAAAGACGCAGCAATCTTCACTCTTAGGAATAATTGATGCCAAATGTCTTGCGCCAAATAGAGCCCATGTGGCGCTTTTCAGGAAGATCGCCTCCTTTCCCACGCACGGATCAACACACGGAGCCTCCCCCGAATATGGACCTGAACCTGCCGGACATACATGCCGAGGTTACTGCTGCATTCGATCGATACGAGGCCGCGCTTACGGGGAACGACGTCGAAACGCTTGACGATCTGTTCTGGCAAAGTGGGCAGGTCATCCGCTTCGGCGCGACGGAAAACCTCTACGGGCACGAGGAAATTCTTGCGTTTCGGATGGGCCGGTCACCTGCAAACCTGTCGCGCACCCTGCGAAAGACCGTCATCACGACGTTCGGGCGCGACTTTGCCACCGCCAACACGGAATTCACCCGCGACGGCGAACCTCGCATCGGTCGGCAAAGTCACGCTTGGGCGCGCTTCCCCGAGGGCTGGAAGATCGTCGCGGCGCATGTGTCGTGGATGCGGTCATGAACCGCAGGCCCCGGAGTGCCGCTGTGACCGGCAGGTGCGGGCCCGTCTCCATCTTTTCAACCTCTCCAGACCTATCATGCGAAAGGACCCTTCCATGAAGACTGTTGCAGACCTGACCTGCCTGACCCGGCGCTGCTTTGCCGTCGTGGCCATTGCCGCGCTAACGGCCTCCGCACTGCCTGCCGCCGCGCAAGAGACCGTCAAGATCGGCCTCATCGCGTCTCTGTCCGGGCCGTCGGCCAAGTCGGGCGAGGCGATCACGCGCGGCCTGATGCTGGCCATCGACGAGATCAACCAGGCGGGCGGCCTGCTGGGCATGCCGGTGGAACTGATCCGCCGCGATGACGAGAACAACCCCGGCAAGGGGCTGACCGCTGCGCGCGAACTGGTGCAGCGCGAAGGCGTCGCCGTTCTGTTCGGCGGTCTGCAGACCCCGGTGTCGCTGGCGCTGGTGCCCTACATGAACCAGTCGCAGGTGCCGTTCATGGGGCCCTGGGCCGCGGGCACACCGATCACCAAGAACGGCGCGGACCCGAATTACATCTTTCGCGTCTCGGCCGTGGACGAGATGGTCGATATCGCGCTGGTGGAACGCGCGGTCGCCGTGCACGGCGCCAAGAACCCCGGCATGATGCTGATCAACAACCCCTGGGGCGAATCCAACGAGAAGGGTTTGACCGCCGCGTTGGAAGCCAAGGGGATGCCCACCGCCGGGATCGAACGGATCGAGGCGAACGACATCGACGTCGTCCCGCAACTGACCCGTCTCAAGGAGGCCGGCGCCGACACGATCTTCATGGTCGCCAATGTCGGGCCGTCGGCACAGGTCATGAAGTCGCTTGAACGGATGGGCTGGGACGTGCCGGTCGTGTCGCACTGGGGCCCGGCGGGCGGGCGGTTCTCCGAACTCGCCGGACCGCGCGCCGCCGATGTGGAGATGATCCAGACCTTCACCTTCTCGGGTAATGACAGTCCCAAGGCTGCGGCGACGCTGGACGCACTGATGGCAATGTTCCCGGAAATCACTGGCCCGGCCGATGTGACCCCGGCAGTCGGCATCGCCAATGCCTATGACGCGATGCACCTGACGGCGTTGGCGATCACCAACGCGGGCAGCCTCGACGGCCCCGCGATCCGCGAAGGATATTACGCCATCGACACTTACGAGGGGCTGATCAAGACCTACCAGACGCCCTTCACGCCGGACGATCAGGACGCGCTGGGGCCGGAGGATTACGTGTTTACACGGTTCATCGACGGCGAGATCATCCCAATCGAGTGACCTCGCGCGCCCCGCGCCCGCATCCGACATGCCGAGGACGGAAGGCCTGCACGGGGCCTTCCAGCTACTCAGGAGGAACCACATCGCGATGATCGCATCCACGCTGATATCCGGCCTTGCTCTGGGGTCGATGTACGGGCTGATGGCGCTCGGGTTCCATGTGACCTACGCGGTCTCGAAAACCGTGAATTTCAGCCAGGGATCGTCGATGATGTTCGGCGCTGTCATGGGGTACACCTTCTCCGTGACGCTGGGCTGGCCGCTGATCTTCGCGGTGATCGCGGCGCTGGCTTGCTGCGCGGTGCTGGGCCTTGCAGTCGAACGGTTCCTTGTGCGGCCCTTCGCCCGGCGCGGGTCGGATGCTTGGTTGATGGCCACGGTCGCGGGCGGGATCGTACTCGACAACGTTATCCTTTTCACCTTCGGCAAGGAGCCGCGCAGCTTTTCCTCGCCGCTGGCCGAGAACGCGGTGGATGTGTTCGGTGTCGGCGCCTACCCGTTGCAACTGATCATCCCGGTTGTGGGCCTTGGCATTGCTCTCGGTCTGGCATTGGTGACAGCGCACACGCGGCTGGGCAAGGCGATGCTGGCCGCCGTGCAGCGCCCGGAAACCGCGCGCCTGATGGGAGTGGACACGCAGGCCGTGATCGCCGCCGCCTTCGCCATTTCGGCCGTATTCGCGGGCATCGCCGGCCTGCTGATCGCGCCGCTGTTCAGCGTGTCTGCGGGCATGGGCGTGGTGTTCGGGCTAAAGGCTTTCGCGGCCGCGATCATCGGCGGCATACAGAGCGCGTGGGGCGTGATGCTGGCCGGGTTGATCTATGGATGCGTCGAGGCCGTGACCACCGCCTATATCGGTTCGAGCTACACGCAGATCGTGTCCTTCAGCGCGGTGATCCTCGTGCTGGTGACGATGCCCAACGGTATCTTCGGGCGCGCCGAGATCAACAAGGTCTGACCGGATGACCCCGCTTGAGAACCCTTCCTTGCGTATGCGCGCCGCGCGCATCATCGCCCACCCCGCGACTGCGCTGGCCGGTATCGCGGCCTTCACCGCGGGCACCATCGCGCTGGCACTGACCGCCGACGGCTATCTTGTCTTCGTGCTGGCCCTGTTTGCGCTGAATGTCGTGGTAGGTGTCGGGCTCAACGTGCTTCTCGGTCTCGCCGGGCAGATCTCGTTCGGGCATGTGGGCTTTTTCGCCATCGGCGCTTATACCACCGCCATAGCGGTGCAGAATGGCTTGGACTACTGGCTGGCCTTCCTGCTGGCCGGTGCGATCAGCGCTTTGGCAGGGGGGCTGCTGGCGATGCCCGCGCTGCGGGTGACGGGCCCCTACCTTGCGATGATGACCATCGCCTTCGCCTTCATCGTTGAACATGCCGCGATCGAACTGCGCCATATTACCGGCGGGCATAACGGGTTGATGGGCTTTCCGGCGCCGGAGTTCATGGGCCGTGCCTTCTTCGTGCCGGAACTCGCGATCCTTTCCAGCCTTCTGGCAGGGGCGTCCCTTGTCGCCTATTTCCAGCTGGCACGCGGGCGCTGGGGCATGGCAATGCGCGCTGTCGCCGACAGCGAGGTCGCGGCCCAGTCTGTCGGGTTGAACCCGTTCGCCATAAAGACGGTCGCCTTCATGGTGTCCGCTTGCCTGACCGGGCTGGCCGGGGCGCTGTTCACGCCGTTGCAGGGTTTCATCAGCCCTGGAACCTTCCCGTTCTTCCAGTCGATCCTGTTCCTGCTGGCGGTGATCGTCGGTGGGACGGGGCGGCTGTTCGGCCCGGTGATCGGCTGCCTGATCGTGGTACTGCTGCCCGAGCTTCTGTCGGGCCTCGCGGAGTACCGGCTGCTGATTTTCGGCGGTATCATGCTGGGCGTGCTTCTGCTCGCGCCAAAGGGGATCGTGGGGGGACTGCTTTCGCTGCTGTCCGCCGAGGAGCCGCGCCCAGCAAGGGCTACGGGCCGCGATCCACGCGATCTGGTGCGCGCGGACGGCGCAGCGCCCGCCGGGCTGACAGTCAGTGGACTTGGCATCGCCTTTGGCGGCGTGCAGG
Source organism: Meridianimarinicoccus roseus (assembly GCF_003172915.1). Taxonomy (GTDB): domain Bacteria; phylum Pseudomonadota; class Alphaproteobacteria; order Rhodobacterales; family Rhodobacteraceae; genus Meridianimarinicoccus; species Meridianimarinicoccus roseus. The sequence continues at coordinate 199,268 of NZ_QGKU01000003.1, read as the reverse complement.
CAGTTCGCGATGTCGGCTTCACCGCAGCGCCGTCGCAAGTGACGAGCGTGATCGGCCCGAACGGTGCGGGCAAGACCACGGTGCTGAACATGATCAGCGGCTTTTACAAGCCGGACAACGGCAGCATAGCGCTTGGCGACGATCTGGCCGGTCACGCGGCGTGGCGCATGGCCCGTGCCGGGATCGCGCGCACCTACCAGACAACGCAACTGTTTGACCATCTCAGCGTGCGAGACAACGTGCTGACCGCGATGGGTGCGGGTCGACTGGGCTGGCTGCCCGGTGTGCCGCCCGGTGCCGCACAGGTTGCGCTGGCCGAGGATCTTCTGGCCTTCGTCGGCTATACCGGCCCGGTGGCCCGGCGTGCGGGCGACTTGCCCCACGTGGACAAGCGACTGGTCGAGATCGCCCGCGCGCTGGCCACGCGCCCGGATGTGCTTCTGTTGGACGAACCGGCGGCCGGCCTCATGAGCGGCGACAAGATCGCGCTGGGTCGCCTGATCCGGCGGATCGCCGATGTCGGCCTTTCGGTGATCCTTGTGGAACACGACATGTCGATGATCATGGAGATCTCCGACAAGGTGATCGTGCTCGACGCGGGGGCTGAAATCATGACCGGGACGCCGACCGAGGTGCAAACCAGCGACGCGGTGCGGCGCGCCTATCTTGGCAGCGGTAATTACGTTGGCCGACCGCGCGCTACTTCGCCCGGCCACGCTGCGCGCGCGGAGGTGCTGAGCACGCGGCACCTGACGGCCGGCTACGGTGCAGCCGCCGCGCTGGACAGGGTCGATGTCACCGTGAAGGGCGGCGAGATGGTCGCGATCCTCGGGGCGAACGGGGCGGGCAAGTCGACGCTGATGCGCGCGCTGTCCGGCCTGCACCGGCCCGTGTCCGGCGCGATCCTGCTGGAGGCGAAGCCGGTGCAGGAGATGGATGCGCACCGGATCGCGGCAGCGGGCTTGGCGCTTGTGCCAGAGGGGCGGCAGGTCTTCCCGATGATGAGCGTGCGCGACAACATCCTGATGGGCGGCTACCTGCGCCGGGACCTCGACGCCGAGGCCGAGATCGATACGCTTCTGCACCGCTTTCCGCGTCTCCGCGACCGGATCGATGCGCCCGCGGGCGTGCTGTCGGGCGGCGAGCAGCAGATGCTGGCCATCGCGCGCGGCCTGATCGCGCGCCCGCATATCCTGTTGCTGGACGAGCCGTCGCTGGGGCTGGCACCGGCGATCATCACCGAGCTTTACGACGTGCTGGCCGATCTGCGCGACGAGGGCGTGACGATCCTGCTGGTGGATCAGATGGCCGCGCTTGCCCTTGCCATCGCGGACCGCGGCTATGTCCTGGAGAACGGCCGCGTGGTGCAGGCGGGCGAGGCTGATGAACTGCGCCGCGATGCCAGCATCGAACAGGCCTATCTGGGCGGCGGCGTCGCCGCGGAATAACACGGGAAACAGCACGCATGGATCTGACCCTTCACAACGTCACACGGCCGGCCGATGCAGGACAGGCTTTCGATATCGGCATCCATGGTGGGAAGATCGTCACTATGACCGATGCAGGCGGGCTCGAGCCGGGCGAGCGGGCGCTGCATCTTGACGGGCGGCTGGTTCTGCCCGGCTTTGTGGAGACGCATATCCATCTCGACAAGTCCTGCATCCTCGAACGGTGCAGCATGAAGGGCGGGCTGACCGAAGCCATCGCGGAGGTGGCGGGACTGAAGGCGGCCTTTACCGAGGACGACGTTGCCGAACGCGCCGCGCGGACGCTTCGCAAATGCGTGCTGAACGGCACGACCCGGATGCGGACTCACGTGGAAGTTGATCCGGTGATCGGCTTGCGCGGCCTGAACGGGGTCAAGCGCGCCATCGCGGAGTTCGCCTGGGCGATCGATGTCGAAATCTGCGTCTTCCCGCAGGAGGGGCTGCTGAACAACCCCGGCACGGACGAACTGATGGTCGCCGCGCTACAGGACGGCGCGACGGTTGTGGGGGCCGCGCCCTACACCGACAGCGACCCTCATGGCCAGATCGACCGCGTGTTCGAACTGGCGCGCGAATACAATGTGGACATCGACATGCATCTCGACTTCGGATCCGATGCCAGCGTACTCGACGTGGACCATGTCTGCCGCCGCGCGGATGAACATGGCTGGGGCGGGCGCGTCGCTGTCGGCCATGTCACCAAGTTCGCCCAGATGACCGCCACGCGTCTGCGCGAGGTGGCGCGCAGGCTGGCCGATGCCGGGGTTGCGGCGACGGTCCTGCCCTCCACCGATCTGTTCCTGATGCACCGCGATCACGACAGCTCGCTCAGCGTGCCGCGCGGGGTCACGCCGCTTCACATGATGGCGGCGGAGGGCGTCAACTGCTCGCTGTCCACCAACAACGTGTTGAACCCGTTCACGCCCTTCGGGGACTGCTCGATGATCCGCATGGCGAACCTTTACGCCAATATAGCGCAGGTCGGGCAACGCGAGGAAATGGCGGGGTGTCTCGACATGGTGACGGCGCGCTCGGCGCGGCTGATGAACCTCAAGGATTACGGGGTCGAGGTCGGCGCGCCTGCCGACGTGGTGGTGATCGACGCGACCGACCCGACAATGGCCGTGGCCGAACTGGCGCAGCCGATGTATGGCTTCAAACGGGGGCGCCCGGTATTCAGCCACGCGCTGCCCGAATTGCACTTCCCCTGAGGGGTCCAGCGATGCGCGATACGGCCGACGCCTTCATCGAGATGTTCACCTTGCCCGGCGCGCCGGGCGGCCCGCTTGCGGGTCTGACCTTCGGAGCGAAGGATCTGTACGACGTGGCCGGGCGTGTGACCGGCTGCGGCAACCCGGAATGGGCGCGGACCCATCCGGAGCCGGACGCCCACGCGCCCGCCGTGGCGGACCTGCTGGCCGCCGGTGCCACGCTTCTCGGCAAGACCCACACGGACGAATTGGCCTACAGCCTGATGGGCGTGAATGCGCATTACGGAACGCCGATAAATACGGCCGATCCGCGCCGGGTGCCGGGCGGGTCGTCCTCCGGGTCTGCCGCGGCGGTCGCCGCCGGGCTGGTCGATATCGGGCTGGGCAGCGACACCGGCGGATCGGTGCGCCTACCTGCATCCTTCTGCGGACTGTGGGGGTTGCGCACCACATTTGGCGCACTTTCGCTTGACGGCGCGATGCCGTTCACCCGGTCGTTCGACACCGTGGGCTGGTTCACCCGGGACGGCGAGACGATGGCCCGCGTCGCCGAAGCCTGCGGCTGCCCCGCCGCACCGCCGCCCGCTGGACTGGTGATGCCGGTCGACCTGTGGGCCCGCGCTGACGCTGCGACGGTCGAGGCGGCTGCCCGGTCACTCGCGGCGCTTCAGGATCTCGCCGGTCCGATCCGGCCCGTCGTTCTGGCTCCCGGCGGGCTGGAGGACTGGCGCGAGACGTTCCGGATCTGCCAGGCGGCGGAGATCTGGCAAACTCATGGCGACTGGATAACCGCCCATGCGCCCGCTTTCGGCCCCGGCGTGCGCGAGCGCTTCGCGATCGCGGCTTCTATCGATGCCGACACCTTCGCGGCGGCAGACCGGCGCAAGGCGGACCTGCGTGCCCGTATTTCCGAAGTTCTGCTGCCCGATGTGGTTTTCGTGCTGCCGACTGGCCCCGGCCCGGCGCCGCTGCGCACCGCCGACGCCGCGTCGCTTGATGTTTTCCGCACCCGTGCCTTCGACATGCTCTGCCCGGCCGGTCTGGGCGGGTTGCCGCAGCTTTCCGTGCCCTCGGGGCGTGTGGACGGCGGGCCGGTCGGCATCAGCCTTGTCGGGCCGCCGGGTCGTGACCGGGCGTTGATCGCGCTGGCCTGCGCCGCCGGTCTCGGCAGCATATCTTGACCTATCCACAGCCAGAAAGAGCGCGCCATGAAAGATAAACTCAGTGCCGCAAGGGAAATCGTCGAAGCCTTCCTTGAACGGTCGATGGTGCCTGACCCTGAAGGCGCGTCGGCCTATCTTGCTGACGATTTCGAAGTGATCTTCACCGGTGGGCGGCGGTTTTCCGGCCCGGCAGACACTGCAGCCTTCAACGCCCGTCGCTATGCCTGGGTCAAGAAGCGTTTCCTGCGCACCGATGCCTGCGCCGATCCCGACAGTGGCGACGTCCATGTCTACAATACAGGGTATCTCTACGGTGCGTGGCCCGACGGCAGCACGTTCGAGACGAACAGGTATCTCGACTGCTTCGTGGTGCGCGGCGGAAAGATCGTTACCATGAACGTCTGGAACGACAGCGCCGAGATCCTGCTGGCCAAGGCCGGTCTGGCCGAAGCGCCGCTATAGACCGCGACTGTACCTGGCTGCTGACAATTCGGTTTACGAACCTGGACGGGGAACGCATTTTGCCCCCATGACACCCGATCTGAGCAAACCGTTCCTTGCCCGCGTGACCGATGCCCTGCCGGACCTGCACCCGAGCGAGCGCAAGCTGGCCGACCTGGTTTTGGACTTCCCCGGCGAGATGGCGGGCTACACCGCGACCGAGATCGCCGAACTGGCGAATGTGTCGAACGCGACGGTCTCGCGGTTCGTACGGCGCATCGGCTATGCGTCTTTCGACGAGGCCCGCCGCGCGGTTCGCGACGAACAGCGGGCCGGAACGGCGTTGCTGCGCATGTCCTCGGACGTGCCAAGTGCGACCGGCGCAGTTGCGCGCCATTTTGAAACGTCGCAGCAGAACCTGGAACTCACCTACGGCGCGCTGGACGATGCGGTTGTGGACAGCTTGGCGCGGGCGATGATCGCCGCGCCGCGGGTCTGGTTCATCGGGTTCCGGGCCGGGCAAGCCTTCGCGCAGTACCTTGGCTGGCAGACTTCGCAGGTGCTGACAAACGTGACGGTGTTGCCCCGCGCTGGCGAGACGCTGGCTGAAAGCCTCGTGTCACTGACTGACCGTGACGTGGTGGTGCTGATCGCGCTGCGCCGCAAGCCCAAGCTGGTCGCCGCTGTGGCCGACGCCGCGCGCGCGGCCTGCGCGCGGTTCGCGTTACTGGAGGACCGTCCCTCGCCCGATTTGGCGGGGGCGGACTGGTACCTCGGCTGCACCACTTCGACACAGGGGCCGCTGATGAACCATGTGGGCTGCATGGCGGTGTGCAACCTTCTGGGCGCGCGCACGATCGAGCTTGCCGGCCCGCAAGGCCGGGGCCGGATGGCCGCGATAGAGGAGGCGCACAGGCGCTTCGACGAGCTTTGAGCGGCCGGGGCGCGTCTCGGAACGCCGGGCCTGCCAGTTTGCGATCTGCATAATTTAAATAAGAACGGGCGAAATTCATGCTGCTTTTCGCGGCATCTCCACGCATGCGCGGGGTGGAGGGAAGAAAAATAGTTTTCTTGAAGTGAAAAATGACGAAAAAATTATTGCAGAACGACCCCTGAGATCGAACTGACCGATCGCTCGATTCGACCCGCTTGCATAACGCCCGCTCACACCACGATTGAAAGGACCATGAAATGACCTTCCCCCGTCTCACGCTGATGGCAGCGGCCGGCGCCCTGTTCCTGCCGGCCGCCGCGTCCGCGCAGGCCGTCATGCAGATCAACTCGTCCCTGCCCGAGGGCTCCTTCGCGCATGTCTTTCTGCAGGAATATGAAAGTCGTCTGGAAGCCGCAGCACCGGGCGAGATTGATGTGCAAATCTTCATGTCCAACACGCTCGGAAAGGAAGAGGACGTGCTGCAGGGGCTCGGCTTCGGAACGCACCATGCCTCGCTGTCCGCTTCCGCCGTCTCGCAGATCAACACACGCACGTCGATTTTCGATCTTCCCTACCTGTTCGAAGACCGCTCCGCAGTCCAGACGTTCATCGACAGCCCGGCTGGCGAGATGCTGGCCGACGGGTTCGACGGCAGCGGCATGGTGCTGGCCGCAATGTGGGACAACGGGTTCCGGCAAATCACCAACAACGTACGACCGATCGTGACCCCGGCCGATCTAGACGGACTGAAGATCCGGACTCCGACGAACCGCCAGCGTGTGGAGATGTTCAACACGCTTGGCGCGAACGCGACGCCGCTGTCTTTCGGCGAGGTCTACTCCGCGCTCGACCAGGGCACCATCGACGGGCAGGAAAACCCGGCCAACGTCGTCGACACGGCCAAGCTGTTTGAGGTGCAGGACTACATGTCACTGTCCAACCACGTCTACCTACCCACCTTCCTTGTGATCGGAGAGCCTTTCCTGGCTTCGCTGAACGACGAACTGCGCGGCAAGGTGCTGTCGGTCGCGGCCGAGGTCGCGCCGTGGACATTCGATTGGGGCGCCACGACCGACACCGAAACCATCGCCGCACTGTCGGAGAAACTCGCTGTGAACGAGATCGACTTCGCTGCGTTCCAGGCCGCCGCCGCGCCGCTGTATGAAAGCCCGACCTTCGTGGACGTGATCGGGGCGGACATGATCGTGGCGACAAAAGCCGCGCTCGGCATCGAGTGACGCGGACAGCAGGAGGCTGACATGCACCGTTTCGAACCGGCCATAGCCGTGGTGGACCGCTGGCTTGGCGTTCTGCTCGATGCGATGGTGGTGGGGCTGGCCGGCCTGCTGCTGCTCCTTCTGAATTGGGCGGTCTTCGCCCGGTTCATCCTGAATGACAGCGTATCCTGGGGCGAGGAACTGCCCGCGCACCTCCTGGCCATGCTGACCTTCATCGGCGCGGCATACCTGACCCGCACCAACGAGCATCTGGGCTTCGATGCGGTATTGCGGGTGATGCCCGACCGGGCGAAACGGGTCGTCACCGCGCTGAACCTTGCTCTGATGGGCATCTTCGGCGGGCTGCTGGCCTGGTATGGCGGTATCGCTGCAGCCAGTTTCGGAGACCGCTCGCTGATTTCCGTAGACGCGCCGATGATGCTGTTCCGGGCGGCTATGCCCCTGGGCGGCGCGCTGATCGCGATGTTCTGTGCCGTCCGGTTGGTCGGCATCTTGTCCGGCCGGATCGACCCGATGGACCTTCTCCCCGAAAGCGACGCGTGATGTTTCTGGAACCCGGATGGATCATTCTGATCCTGCTTGTCGGCCTGCTGATTGCGGGCCTGCCCATCGCCTTCGTGCTGGGCGTGACCGCCGCCGTGATGATCCTGCTGGACGGTGCGGTCGTCCCGCAGATCATCGGGCTGATCCCGTTCGGCGGGGCCAATAATTACCTTCTGGTGGCCGCGCTGTTATTCATGATCGCCGGCGAGATCATGAACCAAGGGCGGATCGCCGAGAAACTGATCGCCTTCGCGTCGTCGCTGGTGGGCCATATTCGCGGCGGACTTGCCCATGTGAACATCCTCACGTCGCTGTTCTTCTCGGAGATCTCGGGCACGGCGACCTCGGACGCCGCCGCGATCGGGTCGGTGATGATCCCGCAGATGCGCAAGCGTGGATACCCGGCGGCCTTTGCCGCCGCGGTTACCTCTACCTCGGCCACGATGGCGATCATCGTGCCGCCATCGCTCAACCTGATCCTCTATGCCTATGTCGCCAATGCCTCCATCGCCGAGTTGTTCGCGGCGGGGATCGTGCCGGGTTTCCTGGTCTGCGGCCTGTTGATGGGCACGGCCTATGCCATCGCGGTGCGGCGCGGCTATCCGACCGAAGGGGCGTTCTCTCTGCGTCGCGTGGCAGAGACCGGCAAGGATGCGGCGATTCCGCTGACCCTGCCAATCCTCGTGCTGGCGGGCATCCTCGGTGGTGTCTTTACCGCCACTGAAGCCGGGGCCATCGCCGCGTTCTGGTCGATCGTTCTGGCGATGCTGGTCTATCGGACCGTGCGGCTAGGCACGCTGATCGATACGCTGCGGATCGCGGGGAAACGGTCGGCGATGCTGATGTTCATCGTAGCGACCTCAACCCTGCTGGGCTGGTACCTGACAAACCAGCGCATCCCGCAGGACATTGCGCAGGGCATCCTCGGGATTTCGGACAACTATTGGGTCGTGCTGCTGGCGATCAACGTGTTCTTCCTGCTGGCTGGAACGATCATCCATGGCACGCCCGCGATCCTTATGCTGGTGCCGATCTTTCTGCCGCTGGCCGACCAGCTCGGGATCGACAGGGTGCATTTCGGGCTGATCCTGACAATCAATCTCGGCATCGGGCAGCAGACCCCGCCTGTGGCGTCGGTGGTTCTGATCACATGCGCCATCGCGCGGATCTCCATCGCAAAGATCGTGCCGTCCATGCTTATGTTCATCGGTGCGATGCTTGTGGCGCTGGTCCTGATCAACCTCTTTCCGGCGCTGTCGCTCTGGCTGCCCTCGGTGATCCTGTGATGCGGCTGCTGATCGTGAACCCCAACACGTCGCGGGGTGTGACGGACCATATCCGTGAGGCGGCCGACGCGGCGGCGCAGCCCGGCGACGCCTTCACCACGCTGTGCCCTGACTATGGGCCTGAACTGATCGTCAGCCACGAGGACGCTGCCGAGGCGAAACGCGCCGTGGTCGACACGGTGCGCGGCTATTGCGCCCCCTGCGACGGCATCGTGCTGGCGTCTTTCGGCAACACTGGCGCCGAGGAGGTCCGCGCCCTGCGCCGGGATATCCCGGTCATGGGCATCGCCACAGCGGCATTCTGTGCCGCGCGGGCGCTTGGCGGGCGGTTCGGCATCGTGACCTTTGGCAAGGGGCTGGTATCAGGCCTGCGGGCCAAGGTCGAAGAGGCCGCCATGGCCGATGCACTCCTGGGCATAGCCCATGTTGAGGGCGACCAGTTCGGAGATCCCGGTACGGTGCAGCGCCGTTATCACGATGAGTTGGCTGATCTTTGCGCGCAGATGCATGCGCGCGGGGCCGCCAGTATCGTGATGGGAGGCGGGCCGCTGGCCGGTCTGGCGCCGAAACTGGCGAAAACCTGCCCGGTACCCATCATCGATGGCACGCAGGCGGCGGTGAACCTGATGCGCACGGTCGTTGTCTGAGCGCTCGGCGCAGCAGAAGCGGACCACATATAATCCCGAACCCCACGGGACCACCCGCCGTAATGCCACGGGAACCTGTGTCGGGAATGGCGCGACGCCCGATCCCGCTCGGGCAGCGACAGCACCCGGATGAGCGCTGTGTCGGCCCTTGCGTGCAGCACGGGTGCAGCAACCAGACCAGCGGCTCCGCCCCCGTTCACAACTCCGGCCAGCGCCGAGGCCGTGCATAGTGCAGGCCCGGAAGCGGGGAAGCACAAGCCGGGGTATTGATGCCAGCAGCACGGCCCGATCCACACGCCGCATTGGCGGGACCGGTTGCTGCGGACGCCCTTTGCGCACCAACCGATTGCGGGTGAGAAATGGCACGATGCGCCAACGGCCCCGGAACAGGAAGGCCGGGGGAGGGACGCGACGGAACGGGCAGATCATGTCTCCTAGGTGTGGTTGCAAAAAAAATGTCGGGGCGCCCCAGTCAACCGTTCGGGATGGGGCAGAAGCATGAAGCCGCCGCGTTCGAAGCTGCGAGCGAACCGGTCCTGCCCGCTCGCGTCGATGATGTCGCCGTGCCGGCAATGGCCCGCGCGGCGCGCCTCCAGGTCCGCGCCCCTTAGTTTCGGCAGGGCATGGCAAGGACAGCGACCATCTTGCGCTCCGAGCTTGCTTCCTACCTGCAGCAGCGAAACCATACGGGTGTTGCAGTATCGCCTTCGTCGAACACCGTCATCCTGGCCGGAAAGTGGCGCGCCGCGGCCGGGTCTTGGATCGTGCGGATTTCGCGCGCACCACTTCGAGAGCGTCGGAACATTCGTTCAATACCCCCCGAGGCCAGAGGGCGACGCGCGGCAGGTGCATTGCGGGACGTGTATTCGGGTTCGAATTCGCCCGCGAGCAACCGTCTGGGGTCGGTCCCGTCAGACGATCACACAGAGATAGACAAGACAGTGATCCACTTTCCGCCAGTCGGCCTTGCTGTCGAGCTGCTGTTCGGCGACGCCGCCTGCTCCCGATAGGTTCGAGGACAAGGTGCTGAACAAGACCGCGGACTGCGCGCATAGTGTCCGAATGCGATTTCGGGCGGGTCGAACCCTGAGGTGCCGTGTCTCTTTCGCGCTGCCGATCAGGCCTGTAACGCCGAAGCCAGCCAATCTGTCCGGGTATGGCCGCGTGCGGCCGGACCTTGGCGCACCGCCTTATGCCCCTGGGCACGGACAGGTCGCCACGGGAGGTGCGAAACCTAAAAAATCACGATGACCGAGACCGAGCCGGGCTGCTTGGCCTACATTGCGCGTAGGGTGGCGCGACTATCTCCAATCGCGACACCACGGGATGAGCGACACCATCATAGTGCTGCCGTGCGCCAAGCTGAACTACAAGACGCGCAACGCGCTGCGCAACGACCGGATCGCCCATGTCAGCGAGCGCCACAACTACCTGCCGCGCGACGAGAAGGCGATTTGGGCTCCTAGCGCTCGGCGGGTGAGGGATCATGCCAATGGCCTCGACGCAACGCGCACCTTGACCTCGACATATCCGCCGCGACAGCGCGGTTGGCCTGCTGACGACCCCGGCCTACTGAATTTCGAGGGGCGCGCAACAATGCTGATGATCAAGAACCGCGCAACCTGTGGTAACCGCTAGCACCTTATCGACCGGACCGGCAGATTGTCTTTGAGACGTCCTTCGCAGTCCCGCCGCTGGACGGGCCGGAGCCGTGGTTCTGCCAAGGGAGTTTCCCGCTGGCGGCAATAAACTTGTTCGATAGTCCGCCGCCTATGCTTGCGTAAAGTTCAACCCGATCGAGACCACGCTGCTGAGAACACCCAGGACTGGATAGCGGACTACTGTTTCGACGCAAGGGACGGGATCGACCCGGCGCGATGCACACCGCTTGTTTCTTCGCCGGGAAACCTGTGGCCGAGCTGGCCTATTTGGCTCGCGGCGGCTGCGTATAGGCCTGCGGCCATGGTGCCAATCCGCGCCCAGAGCTGTGCTGCGCGGCGCATTGCCATGCCTGCCGCCACGCGCTACCGTCATGACGTCTTTTCGTCATGGTGACCCGTATGGCACGCCGCCCGACAACCAAGGATGTCGCCCGCGAGGCGGGGGTCAGTCTCTCCACGGTGGACCGGGCGCTGAACGGGCGGGCGCGGGTACGCGACGAGACGATGCGCCGGATCGCGCAGGCCGCCCACCGGGTCGGCTATCATGCGCGGGGCCTGTTCGACCGGCACCTCGACGCGGCCGTGCCCGAAATGACCTTCGGCTTCCTGCTGATCAAGCAGCGACAGGAGTTCTACCAGACGCTTGCGCGGGAACTGGAACGCGCGGTCGCGGCGCGCACGGATATCAGGGGCCGCGCGGTGGTGCGCTTCGCCGCGTCACAAAGCCCGGATGATTTCGCCGCGGCGCTGCGTGGACTGGCTGGATGCGACGCCATCGCAGCCACGGCGGTCAACCACCAGGCGCTGACCCAGGTCGTCACCGAACTCAGGCAGGCCAGCGTGCCCGTGTTCTCGCTCCTGAACGATTTTGCCCAAGGTGTGCGGCGCAACTACCTGGGCCTCAACAATCTCAAGATCGGCCGCATCGCTGCCTCCATTATCACTCTGTCGTTGCCGCACCCTGGTAAACTTGCGATTCTCGTGGGTGGCAACCGCTGGCACGGCCATGACCTTCGCGAGGTCGGCTTCCGCTCTTTTGTGCGCGAGAACGCGCCTGGTTTCACCGTGCTGGAGACTCTCGTGACGCTGGAGACGCGGCAGCTGACCTTCGAGGCGACGCATGACTTGCTGCGGCGGCACCCGGACCTCAAGGGGATCTACGTTGCCGGCGGCGGCATGGAGGGGGCCATCGCCGCGCTGCGTGAGGCGCATCCGCGGCCGCGTGCGGCGCTGGTCGTGCACGAGGTGACGCGCGAAAGCCGGGCAGCGCTGACCGACGGCTATGCGCTCATGGCCATCACCACGCCGCTTCCCGCGCTCTGCACGGAGCTTGTCGCGCACATGGTCCGGTCGGTCAGGGAAGGCGATGATGGCATCTCTGGCCAGCATTTCCTCGATCCGCACCTCGTTGTTCCTGAAATGTTGTAGGCCCGTTTCTTTGACGTAAAAGCGGCATCTTATTCAGATCAATATGCGTCATCTATGACGTAAACTGTGCCCGCGCGAATTGACCCAGCCAAGCGCGCCGCGCACGGTCGCCCCAGCCTGGCGTGTGGTGCGGGGGGCGGAAATGCAAGACAGTGTGCGGCGGACCGTGCGCGATCAGTGACGAGGATGGGAATGACAGTCAGACTTGCGGTTTTGGGCGCGGGGCGCATCGGGCAGGTGCACGCGCAGGCCATAGGTGCCGTGCCCGGTGCGGAACTGGTCGCTGTGGCCGATGCCGTCGAGGCGGCGGCGCAGGACCTGTGCGAACGGCGCGGCGGCACGGTGCGCACGATCGAGCAGATCGAACAGGCGCAGGACGTGAACGCAGTGATCATCTGCACGCCGACCGATACCCATGCCGATTTGATCGAACGCTTCGTGAAGGCGGGAAAGGCTGTGTTCTGTGAAAAGCCCGTGGATCTTGATGTCGCGCGGGCGCGGCAGGTCGTGGACGCGGTCGCGGCGGCGGACGGCACGTTGATGGTCGGCTTCCAGCGCCGCTTCGACCCGGATTTCCGGGCGCTGAAGGCGGCTATCGACGCGGGGCGCATCGGCCGGGTCGAGATGATCACGTTGACTTCGCGCGATCCGGGCGCGCCGCCAGCAGACTACATCAGCAGGTCTGGCGGGATCTTCCGCGACATGACGATCCACGATTTCGACGTCGCCCGCTGGTTGCTGGGCGAGGAGGTCGAGACGGTGATGGCGCAGGCATCGGTGCTGACTGACCCTGCAATCGGCGAGTTGGGTGATTACGACAGCGTCAACGTGATCTTGCGGACCGCGTCAGGCAGCCAATGCACGATCACAAACACGCGCCGCGCAAGCTATGGCTACGACCAGCGGATCGAGGTGCATGGCGCGCTTGGAACGGTCGCCGCGATGAACCACCGCGAAGCGAACATCGAACTGGCCACGGCCGAGGGTTTTACACGTCCGCCGCTGCTGAACTTCTTCATGTCGCGTTACACTGCCGCCTACGCTGCCGAGATCGCTGCCTTCGTGGATGCAGTACGGACCGGGGCGCCGACCCCGACCACCGGGGAGGACGGGGTGCGTTCGCTGGAACTGGCCGAAGCGTCCCTGCGCTCGGTGCAGACGGGGCGGGCCGTGCGGCTTGATGCTATGCCCCAGGCGGGCGCCTGACCTCGGTGCGGCACGCCGCGCAGGTGACACCGGAAGCGAGAACGGAAGGGAACAGCGATGAAGGATACCGCCTATTTTGAGGATGCGGACAACGATCTTGCAGCATTCCTGCGGCTGATCGACCGGACCACTGGCCCAACTGACGCGCCCCGCGCCGACGAGATCGCGCAGAACGTGCCAGTCTACGACATGGTGCGCCATGTGTCCTCGCTGGCAAAGCCGGACGCCCGCCGCGCGCTCATGGGCGAATGGGCCAACGTGCTGGGGCAGGGAGCCGGGGTTCTGGTGCTGCGCGGCGCCTATGCCGACACTGCCCCCATCGACGCGGCCACCCGCGCCTTCGAAGCGATCATCGCCGACGAGAAAGGGCGCGGCGGGGCCGATCATTTCGCCGCCTCCGGAGCCAATGACCGGGTGTGGAACGCGCTGCAGAAGCTGTGCATGAACGATCCGGCGACCTTCGCGCTTTATTTCGGCAATCCGGTCATCGCGGCGGTCTGCGAGGCGTGGCTCGGGCCGGGATACCAGATGACGGCGCAGGTCAACCTCGTGCGTCCGGGCGGCAAGCCTCAACTGCCGCACCGGGACTATCACCTCGGCTTCCAGACTGCCGACATGGCGCTGCGCTTTCCGGCGCATGTGCACGATCTGTCGGCGGCGATGACGCTGCAGGGCGCGGTGGCGCATTGCGACATGCCGGTGGAAAGCGGTCCGACCCGGCTGCTGCCTTTCAGTCAGCTGTTCCGGCCCGGCTATCTTGCCTATAGGCTCTCCGCTTTCGCCGCGCTGTTCGAGGAGCGTTGCGTGCAACTGCCGCTCTCCAAAGGGGATGCGGTGTTCTTCAACCCGGCGCTGTTCCACGGCGCGGGCGCCAACGACAGCGCCGACATCGACCGCATGGCGAACCTTCTTCAGGTCTCATCGCCGTTCGGCCGCGCGATGGAGGTGGTGGATCGCGGGGCGATGTGCCGTGCGCTCTACCCAGCGCTGAAGGATCTGCGCGATGCCGGGCGGATGGGGCCGGGACAGGTCGCGGCGGCCATTGCCGCCTGCGCTGAGGGCTATAGCTTTCCCACAAACCTCGATACCGATCCCCCCGAGGGCGGGCTTGCGCCCGAAACCCAGGCGGCGCTGTTCGCCCGCGCGCTGCAGGCGGGCCTTGACGCAGCGTCTCTTGATGGCGAACTGTCCGCACACGAGGCGCGCCGCCGCCCCTGAAAGGAGCCGACGATGACCCGGCCGGACCTGTTGCGAAAACCCGACGGAATCCATGGCAAGGTGCACGAGATCACGCCGCACTCGGCCGGCTGGCGCCATGTCGGATTTTCGCTTTACCGCCTGCGGGCCGGGGAAACGGCCGCCGAGGCCACCGGTGACCGCGAGGTTATCCTCGTGATGGTAGAGGGCCATGCCCGGATCGACGGCGCGGGACGAGACTGGGGCGTGCTGGGCGACCGGATGGACGTGTTTGAAAAGACACCGCCGCATTGCCTGTACCTGCCCGGCGGCACCGGCTGGGAGGCGGAAGCGGTAACAGACTGCACCATCGCGGTTTGCACGGCGCCATCGCGGGGCGGCCACCCGCCGCGGCGGATCGGCCCTGATGGCATCATCCTGACGGAGCGCGGGCACGGTACCAACACCCGCCACATCAACAACATCGCGATGGAGGACCTCGACTGCGCCGACAGCCTGCTGGTGACCGAGGTGTTCACCCCGGCGGGCCATTGGTCGTCCTATCCCAGTCACCGCCATGACGAGGACGACTTCCCGCGAATAACCTATCTTGAAGAAACCTACTACCACCGCTTGAATCCGGCAAACGGCTTCGGGGTGCAGCGGGTCTATACGGACGATGGCACCCTCGATGTTACCATGGCGGTCAGCGATGGCGACGTGGTCCTCGTCCCGCGCGGCCACCATCCTTGCGGCGCACCCTACGGGTTCGAGATGTATTACTTGAACGTGATGGCCGGGCCGTTGCGTAAGTGGCGCTTCGTGCCAGCGCCCGAGGTCGCGTGGATCCTCGACCGAGATAGCTGAACCGGCGTCCGCACGATAAGCGGTCATGACGTGGTCGGTGGCCACGCGGCGTGGGGCGTCTTGATCCAAGTCATGTGGAAACGCGGCCCGTGGCGCGATGGTTGGGCCCGGGCATAAACACGGTGTCGGGCCATGTCCTTCGCAATCGTTCCTGTCGGTCTTGCTGTCCTTTGCGGCCTTGTTCTTGTCGGCCTTGCCGTGCTGCGGATCCTTGACCGGCGCGCCGAAGCGAGGGAATGGCGCTGGCTGGCCGGGTTGCAGCCGTTTGCCCCGGCGCACTTCTCTGCCGCATTGGTCGCCGACATTCCGGAACAGGCCCGACGCTACTTTCTTCACGCGATTGCGCCCGGCACGCCGCTGCTGCCCGTCACCCAGATCGCCATGAGCGGGCAATTCAGCCTCGGCACGCAGGCACGGCCGGACTACCGCCCGATGACAGCGCGCCAGATTCTCGCGGCGCCGGATGGATTCGTTTGGGCGATGCGAACTCGCGGGGGGATGCCGTTGTCCGGGTCGGACACTGGCCGCTGGACCCGGTTCAGGATCTTCGGCCTCATCCCCGTTGCGCGGCTGGGCGGCACTCGCGATCATGCTCGCGCGGCCTTTGGACGGTTCGTCGCCGAGGCGGTGATCTGGGCGCCAGCATCGTTGTTGCCGCGCCCGGGCGTGCGCTGGGAGGCGGCAGGGCGTGACACCGCCCGCGTGACGGTCGGCCGGGGCGAGCTGTGCCAGTCGGTCGATGTGCGGCTGGACGCGGTGGGCCGCCCCGTCGAAGTGCACTTCGAGCGGTGGAGCGATGCGAACCCCGAACGGCAGTATCGGCTTCAGCCCTTCGGCGCCGTCATGTCGGATTTCCGTGACGTGGAGGGGTATTGCCTGCCGTTCCACGTGGAAGCCGGCAACATGTTCGGAACACCAGCCTACTACCCGTTCTTCTTGGCCGATGTCGAAGAGATACGCTTCCCCTCGCCCTGATCGGCACCGCACCGGGCCGTTCGCGACATGCAAATGATTTAGGCGCATTGCGAAATCTGTGGCAGGGTTGCCATGCGCCCCGTGCCGGGATGCGCAGGGACTGCCAAGGGAGAACACAGGGATGAATCTTAGACCGGATCCGACGTTTCACGCCTCGCCGAAACTGGCGATGCAGGCGCCGGTGGAAACGCTGGCCTTCACGCTGATGCTAAGCCCCGACGGGTCACAGCCCGACGGCGTGGCCGTCGTGGATGTCGACCCGTCCTCGCCAACTTTTGGACAGATCGTCCATCAGGTCATCATGCCGAACAAGGGCGACGAGTTTCACCATTTCGGCTGGAACGCCTGCTCGTCCTCGCTGTCGCCGCTGAGCGGACATGCGTTCCTCGAACGGAGATACCTGATCGTGCCGGGCATCCGGTCATCGCGTATCTACGTCATCGACGTGAAAGAACCGCGCGACGCGAAGATCCACAAGATCATTGAACCCGAAGAGGTCTTCGCCAAGACCGGCTATTCGCGTCCCCACACGATTCATTGTGGCCCCGAGGGCATCTATGTTTCCACGCTGGGCGGCGGTGGCGAGGACGGCACCGACGGCCCTCCGGGCATCTTCATCTTGGACTGCGAGACGTTCGAGATTCTAGGCCGCTACGAGATGGACAGGGGCGAGCAGGACAAGCACTACGATTTCTGGTGGAACCTGCCGCGCGACTACATGGTCAGCAGTGAATGGGGCCTGCCGCCGCAATTCGAGAACGGCATCGTCCCCGAGGACCTCCTGTCCAACAAGTACGGTCACAAGATCCATTTCTGGAAGCTGCGCGAGCGGCGCAACGTGCAGACGATCGATCTGGGAGCCAACCACCAGATGGCGCTGGAGATCCGGCCGGCCCATGACCCGTCGAAGGACTACGGCTTCTGCGGTGTGGTCGTTGACACCACGAACCTGCAGGGTGCCATCTTTACCTGGTGGCAAAAGCCCGATGGCACGTTCGAGGCGAAGAAGACCCTGACCATCGACCCGCGGCCGGAAGCCCCCGAGAACCTTCCGCCACTCCTGCAGGGCTTCGGCGCGGTGCCGCCACTGGTGACCGATATCGACCTGAGCCTCGACGACAAGTATCTCTATGTCGCCTGCTGGGGACTGGGTGAGATGCACCAATACGACGTCTCCGACCCGATGGCCCCGAAGCTGGCCGGCAAGGTCGATCTGGGCGGTATTGCGCGCGGCACCCCGCATCCGAACGGCAAGCCGTTCGCCTACGGCCCGCAGATGGTGGAGATCAGCCGCGACGGCAAGCGCGTCTACTGGACGAATTCGCTCTATTCAACTTGGGACGATCAGTTCTATCCCGGCGAAGGAGGCGGGCAAATGGTGATGGCCCATGTGGGGGCCGACGGCGGGCTGGAGCTGGACAAGGACTTCTATGTCGATTTCCCGAAGGGCTATCGCAGCCACCAGATCCGGCTTGAGGGCGGCGACTGTTCCACGGACAGTTTCTGCTACCCGTCCGCCTAGGGGTGCCGGATACGCAGACCGCGGCGGCCCTTTGGGGGGCTGTCGTGGCCTCGGGTGTATATCACGGGATCAACCCGGGTATGGGCTGGCCGTTGGCGGTGTCCGCCGCGCTTATGGACCGCGCGCCGGGAAGCCTGCGCCGCGCGCTTCTTGCGCTGGCGGCGGGGCATCTTCTGGCGATGGCGGTGATCCTGTTTCCCTTCGCCGCGCTCATGTTCATCGCGGCGTGGCACGAGGAAATTCGCATAGTCGCCTCATGTCTCGTGATCGGCCTTGGCGTCTATCTGCTGATCAACCGGCGGCATCCGCGGTTTCTGGCGCGTGTCCCGCCGTCGCGGCTGGCGCTGTGGTCCTTCCTCGCGGCGCTGGCACATGGGGCGGGGCTGATGCTGGTGCCGATCTACCTTGGCATCTGCGCGTCCGGCCCACCCGAGGCGGGACATGCCGCTGCGGCAACGCTGATGGGACGAAACTTGGTGCTGGCGGCGGGCGTTGCCGTGCTGCACACCGGTGCGATGACCCTGTCCGGGGGCGCGCTGGCCGTCGCGGTGCATCGCTGGTTCGGCCTGCGGTTCCTGTCGCGCAGCTGGTTCAACCTAGACGTGGTCTGGGCTCTGAGCCTTATGCTGGTCGGCGCGATCTCGTTGCTTGTCGGGCACTGATAGCCTTCGAACTCCGCGCCAGATCTGTCCATGCAGGGCAGGCTGGGCGCATCGGGAGCGGTGGCCTTGGCAGGAAGTGCGGCTCTAGACTGTGCCGCCGAGCGAGCCTTCCAACGTTGCCATTTCCTGTCCGCCGGCCATCATGTCCTGCAGTTCGTCCGGTGTGATCTGTCCGCGTTGTGCCGTTCCAAGCGTCTGGCCGCGGTTCAACACCGTGAATCGGTCACCTACCGCCAAGGCGTGGCGAACGTTGTGGGTGATGAACACCACGGCGACACCTTGCTTGCGCACCGTGTCGATCGTTGCCAGCACGTTCGAGGTTTGCCGAACGCCTAGCGCCGATGTCGGTTCGTCGAGGATCAGCACCTTGGCGCCGAAATACACCGCGCGGGCGATGGCCACGGTCTGCCGCTCGCCGCCCGACAATGTGCCGACGGCCTGATCAGGCGCGCGAAGGTTTATCCCCATGCGCCGCATCTCGGACATGGTCACGCTGTTTGCGTGGTCGTGGTCGAAGAAGTTGATTCCGGCGATCCGCTTCACCGGTTCGTTGCCCATGAAGAAGTTGCGGCTGACCGACATCAGCGGGATCATCGCCAGGTGCTGATGCACCGTAGCGATACCCGCCTCCATCGCGTCGCGGGGTGTTTCGAAATTCATCGGCGCGCCGTTGAATACGATCTCGCCGCGGGTCGGCTTGTGCACGCCGGACATGGTCTTGATGAAGGTGGACTTGCCCGCGCCGTTGTCGCCCAGAAGGCAGTGGCATTCGCCCGGATAGACGTCAAGCGACACACCTGCGAGCGCGATCACCGGGCCGAAATGCTTCTCGATATTGCGCATCTGGATGATCGGCGCGTGGCTACTGCGGGTGTTCATCTCAACGCTCCCCCGTGATCATGCGGCGGATATAGGTGTTCAGGATAACCGCCCCGAGCAGGATCACGCCTAGGAACACCCGAAAGAGCGAGCTTTCCACCCCGGCGAAGAACAGCCCCTGCTGGACTACACCGAAGATCACTGCGCCAAGCGCCGCGCCGATCACCGACCCGTAGCCTCCGGTCAGCAGCGCACCCCCGATCACCACGGCGATGATCGCCTCGAACTCCTTCAGCAGGCCCCGGTCGGCGCCGGCCGATCCGAACTCCATCACCTGGCAGATCGCGAAGACCGTTGCGCAGAAGGCGGTGAACATGAACATCAGCATCTTAACGCGCGTGACCGGCACGCCGGAATTGCGCGCGGCTTCGGCATCGCCGCCCGCAGCGAAAATCCAGTTGCCGAAGCGTGTGCGGGTCAGCAGCACGTGGCCGAACACGACAAGCGCCAGCGCCCAGATGATCAGCATCGGGATACCATCCACGACGGGCTGGCCTTCGCGGGTACCGCGTTCGAAAGTGGCGATAAGCCCGGCATCGCCAAGCCAGACAAACAGGCCGCCCAGAATCTTGCCGCCGAAGATCGGAGCGAGCCAGTCACCTTCGGCTGCCTCGCGAATGCCGCCGATGATGGTCTTGCGTTCGATCAGTTGCGGCAGGAAAATCGTGAAACCGCGCAGGATGAACAGAAAGGCCAGCGTCACGATGAAGCTGGGCAGACCGGTGCGGATCACGATGAACCCGTTGAGTGCGCCGATGGCGATGCACAGAACGAAGGTCAGCAGGATCGCGGCCCACATCGGGATGCCGATGGTGACCCCGAAAATCGCGATCATCATCCCCGCGAAGCCGATCATGGAGCCGACGCTCAGGTCGAATTCACCCGCGATCATCAGCAGGCAGGCGCCGACGGCGATGATCATGAACTGCGCCGAAACCGTTGCCCAGTTCAGCACACCCTGACTGTTGAACATCCCGCTGTCGAACGCGAACAGGATGAAAAAGGCGAACACCGCGATGGTCCCGACCATTGCGCCCAGTTCGGGCCGGATGAGGGCACGGCGAAGCGGTGAAATCCGCTTGACGCGTTCGTCGACGGGGTTGGATGCGGTTTCGGACATGGTCCCGCGCTCCTGTGGTCTGCCGAGTGGATGGCGTTGGCGGTCGTCGGGGGATGTGGTGGGGCGGCCGCTGTATTCGCGCGGCTGCCCCTGCCGGGATCAGCGGAATTCGCCGGCGAACTTTTCGACCATCTCCAGGCCGTCCGCGGTCACGAAGCCGGGCCCGGAGTTGATGTTGTTGCCCGGCAGCACGCCGTAGCGGTGATAGTTCGCCAGAACGATGACCGGCAGATAGGCCTGCAGGAAGGGCTGCTGGTCGATGCCCCATTCGATCACTCCGTCGCGGATGCCCTGTACGATGTTCTCGCCCAGATCGAACGTGCCGAAATAGATGTCACCGGACAGGCCAAGTTCGTCCAGAGCCAGAAGCGTAGGGTCGGCCGAGGTCGGCCCGAGCGTCAGCACGGCATCGGTTTCCGGATTGGCCGACAGGTAGGCCTGCACCCGGTTCTTGATCTCGGCCGGGTCCTGGCCTGAATCGATCATCTGGTTGCCGAGATCCACACCCAGCCCGTCCGCGAAGCCCTGGCAGCGTTCCGTGGAGGCGGGCGAGGAAATGTAGTGGTTCACACAAAGAAAGCTGCCCACATCGTCGCCCTTGGCACGCAGCCCGGCGGCATAGCCGGCATCGTATTCCGGCTGACCGACATACATCAGCGCACCGACCTCGCGGGCCTGTTCGGGCGTGCCCGAGTTGATGATGATGACATCGACACCGCTGTCCACCGCGTTGCGGATCGGGCCGGACAGAACGTCGAAATCGGCCAGTGTAGTGATGATCCCGTTCGGACCGGACGCGGCGGCCTGTTCTATGATCCGGGCCATGTCGGCCAGATCGCCGGTCGGGGGGTTCCGGTATTCGACCGTGACGCCCATCTGCTCGGCTCCCAGCGCGATGCCGTTCTTGATCGTGTTCCACCAGCTGTCGCTGTCGGGCGCGTGGCTGACCAGAACATAGGTCAGGCTGCTGCCATGCGCTTCGGCCAGGACGGGGACAGGGGCGGCAAGCACCGCCGCGCCAAGCGCGAGCGACTTCACAACTTTCTTCATCGTGTCCTCCCAGACAGGTCTTGTTCTTGCTTTTCGAACGGAACGTTCTCCGCACGCGCAAAGAGAAGCACAGGAAACCACGCAATGCAACCGGTTGCAAAATATTCTGTTCAGCTTGGACGAAAGCTGTCTTACTGGACATGTGGAACAGCAGGGGAGAGCCGGGCGCGTGCCGGTCACATTGAAAGAGGTCGCCGAACGGGCCGGAGTGTCGCGCTCGGCCGTGTCGCGGACCTTTACCGCCGGGGCGTCGGTGTCGCCCAAGACGCGGCGCAAGGTCGAAAAGGCCGCGCGCGAGCTGGGCTATCATCCCAATGCGCTCGCCTCGTCGCTGACCACCGGGCGCACCAAGCTGATTGCGCTGATCTCGAACAACTTCCACAACCCGGTGTTCCTCGAGGTGTTCGACCGCTTCACCCGGAGCCTTCAGGAGCGCGGCCTGCGCCCGCTGCTGGTCAACCTGACGGACGAAACGGACCCGGCCAACTCGGTCAGGCTGGTGCGGCAGTATTCGGTCGATGGCGTGATCGTCGCCTCGTCCACGCTGCCGCCCGAATTCGCCATCGCGTTCCGCGATGCCGGGGTGCCGGTGGTCCATTCCTTCGGCCGGTTCGCCAGCGCGCCCCGGGTTCATGTGGTTGGGATCGACAACGTGGAATGCGGTCGGATGGCGGCGCGGGCGCTACTGGCACGCGGCTACCGCCGGATCGGGTTCCTCGGCGGTCCCGAGGACGCGACATCCACCCTCGACCGGCGGCGCGGCTTCTTCGACGTGCTTGACAATGTGCCGGGCCTGACACTGAGCGATAGTTTCGCCGCGGCCTATTCCTTCGATGCGGGGCGGGCCGAGATGCTGCGCCTGCTCGATGGTAAGCGCGCGGAGGCGTATTTCTGCGGCGACGATGTGCTGTCGATCGGCGCGCTCAGCGCAGTGCAAACCCGCGGGTTGAAAGTGCCGGACGACGTTGGCATCATCGGTTTGAACGATATGCAGATGGCGCGCTGGCAGAACTTCGACCTGACGACCATCCGCCAGCCGATCCAGCAGATTATCGACAGTTGCATCGAACTCGTCGTAGCCATGCTGGACGATCCTGCCCGCATTCCCGAAGCGCGGCTTTTCCCCTGCGAGGTAATCGAACGGGGCACGCTGCGCCCCGTTCCGACGCCCTAGCGGAACATTGGCGGGCGCGCGTCCACCCAGGCGCCCTGTTGCCCGGCCGATGCCACGGCGGCATGCACGGCGGCCATAGAACGCAGCCCGTCCCCAGCCAGCGGCAGCGCGCCCGTGCGCTCGCCCCGGATCGCTGCGGCAAGATCCACATAGATATTCGCCACCGCCATCGGGAAGCCTTCGGGATGTGCGATGGCCACTCGGCTGAGGCGGGTTGCGTCTTCGGACAGCCCGGCCTCGCCCTTCTCGATGATCTGGGTGCGGCCGCCCAACGGGGTATACATCACCTGTCCTGGCTGTTCGCTGGCCCACCGCATTCCGCCAGTTTCGCCGAACACCTGAATGTCGAACCCGTGTTGGCGCCCGATCGCCACGGAAGAGGTCCAAAGCCGTCCCACGGTGCCGTTTGACAAGCGAAAGTTGACCATCGCGTCGTCTTCCAGCGCTCGCGACGCGATGGTGGAGGCGAAATCGGCCGAAAGGCGCTCCACCTCGTCACCGGCAATGAACGATGCCATGTGCAGCGCGTGGATGCCGCAGTCGGCGAACTGGCCTGAGATACCCGCCATCGCCGGGTCGTAGCGCCAGCGCACGCGCGGATTGTCGGCCTGCGCCGCGTCGCCGTGGTGGCCGTGGCTGAAACTGGCCACGATCAACCGCAACCGTCCCAGCGTTCCGCTGGCTACCATGTGCCGCATCTCGCGGACCATCGGGTAGGCGGAATAACAGTAGTTCACCGCGCAGATCCGTTCCATTGCCTGCGCGATCCTTACGATCTCCTCGCCCTCTTCGACGGTCATCGTCATGGGTTTTTCGCACAGCACGTGAAACCCGGCCTCGAGGAACGCCTTGGTGATCTCGAAATGCGTGCTGTTTGGCGTGGCGACTGTGACAAGTTCGGGCCGGTCGTCGCGCCCGCGTTCGCCTGCCAGCATCTCGCGCCAGTCGCCATAGGCGCGGCCCGGCGCGATGCCGAGTCGCGCCCCGTAGTCGCGCCCGCGCGCCGGGTCCGCGTCAAGTGCAGCGGCGGCCAGCGCGAAATGTCCGTCGGCCAGTGCGCCAAGCCGATGTGCCGGGCCGATCTGGCTGCCTTCGCCGCCGCCGATCAGGCCCCAGTTGAGTCGTTGCATGGCAGCCCTTTCAGTCGAACCCGATGGAGGTGAGATAGGCACGGTTGACCGTTGCGTCGCGCAGCGGGTCGGTTCCGGGCAGCGTCGGGTCGCAGTCCTGTTCGACCGTGCACCAGCCGTCGAAGCCACTGTCCAGCAGGATCTGTCGCACGCGCGGGAAATCCACGTCGCCATCGCCGAGATTGCAGAAGATGCCTTGGCCGCACGCGTCGTAGAAACCGGTGCCGTCCGCGACCACACGCGCTTTAACTTCAGGGTCTATATCCTTGAAATGCATGTAGCTGACGCGCCCAACCCTCCGTTCGAGGAAGGCCACGGGATCGAAGCCTGCATAGGAATGGTGGCCGGTGTCGAAGCAGATCTTGAGAAGGCTTTCGTCCACCTCGTCCAGTAGCCGGTCAAGTTCAGGTTCGAAATCGATGAACCCGGCAGCATGGGCGTGAATCCCCACCGTCAGGCCGTGTTCTTCCGTTGCCATGCGCGCGACATGAGCGATGCGGTCGCGGAAGGCTGTCCATTCGGCAGTGTCCATCTTCTCGGCCGCATCCCAGCGTCCGGCAGTGGGGGCCCGACGCGGCGAGATAGAATCGATCAGCACGAGGTGCCGCGCCCCGTGGGCGTTCAACGCCCGGCAGGTGCGCACGGCGCCGTCCAGCACGTCGTCCCACTGGTCCGGGTCATGGAAGGCACGAAATACCACGCCGCCGATCAGCTCGAGCCCATGTTCGGCCAGCGCGTCGGCGACCTGCGGAGGATCTTCGGGCATGAAGCCCACCGGCCCAAGTTCGATGCCGCGATAGCCCGCCTGCGCCGCGTCGCGCAAAACGGACCGCCAGTCCGGGTTGCGCGGGTCCTGCGCGAATTCGACCCCCCATGAACAGGGGGCATTGCCGATCTGGATCGTCACGTTCAGGCTCCTTGGTGTGAGGCGACGGGCTGCCAGCGCCCGTGCGCATGGGATTGGCGTGCGGCGTCGATCACCCGCGCCACGTCGAGGCCCGCCGTGAAGTCCGGCCAGCGACTGACACCGTCGGCCACGGCTTCCAGAAAATCGCGTGCCTCGATGATGATCTGGTCCTGGTAGCCGGTGCCGTGGCCCGGCCCCTGGCAGAACGCTGCGTAATCCGGATGTTCCGGCCCGGTCAGGATCTGCCGGAAGCCGCGTTCGGCCTGCGGACCCTCGGCGCGATAAAGCCACAGGCTGTTCTGGTCTTCCTGATTGAAGCGCAGCGCTCCGTGCGTGCCGGACACCTCGTAGATGTAGCCCATCTTCCGTCCGGTCGCCACGCGGCTGAAATACATGTGGCCCATCGCGCCGCCCGAGAAACGACACAGCATGTGGGCCTGGTCATCGTTGGTAACCGCCGTGCCGCCGCGCGCCGCGTGCACGGTTTCGATATCGGCCATGACCGATTGCACCGGCCCCAGCAGCGCCTGTGCGGCATTGATCATGTGCGGCGCAAGATCGCCCAACGTGCCGTTCGGCGCGCCGCTGGTCCGCCAGCTTGCCGGGGTGTCGGGATCGGCCAGGAAATCCTCGCTATGCTCGCCGCGGAACCAAGTCACCTCGCCAATGGCGCCTTCGGCGATCAGGCGCCGGGCGAATTGGGTTGCCGGGGTCCGCACATAGTTGAAGCCGATCATGTTGACCGCACCGCTGGCTGCGGCGGCGGCGCACATCGCCTCGGCATCGGCGATCGAGGCGCCCAGCGGCTTTTCGCAGAACACCGGCTTGCCAAGCGCGAAAGCCGCTTCGGCGATGACGCGGTGAGTGGCCTGCGGCGCGGCGATTACCACCGCTTCCACCGCCGCATCGTCCACCAATGTTCGCCAGTCGGGCGCCGCCCGGCGAAAGCCATAGGCCGCGCGGTAGCGTTCGGCCGAGTCGGGGCTGGACGCGGCGACCATTTCCAGACGGGGACGCAGGCGGGTGTCGAAGACCGCGCCTACGGCGCTGTAGGCTACGGCATGCGCCTTTCCCATGTAGCCGCCGCCGACCAGCCCGATCCCGATTTCCCGCATGGCCGTCCTCCCAAAATCCGGTTGCAACCGGTTGCAACACTGCTATCGTGCCAACCGGAAAGCGGTCAAGCGCAAAGCTGCGGAACGGCAGCGCGCGACCACGCCGGAAGGGAGACCCGCCCATGAGCGACGACACGATCCGCCTGACGACGGCGCAGGCGATCATCCGTTACCTGAACGCACAGTTCATCGAAACCGCGGGCGTGAGACGCCGCCTGTGCGGCGGTGGGTTTGGCATTTTCGGGCACGGCAACGTCACCTGCCTAGGCGAGGCGCTGCACGATCATCGCGCGACGCTGCCGCTGTACCGCGGGCAGAACGAACAGGGCATGGGCTTTGCGGCGGCGGCCTATGCCAAGTATCACCTTCGCCGACGCTTCATGTTCTGCACCGCGTCGGCGGGGCCGGGCACGGCGAACCTGCTGACTGCCTCGGCGCTGGCCCACGCGAACCGGCTGCCGATGCTAATGCTGTGCGGCGATACCTTCCTGACGCGGCTGCCCGACCCGGTGCTGCAGCAACTCGAGCATTTCGGCAATCCAGCACTGGGGCTGAACGATGGATTCCGGGCTGTCACCCGCTACTGGGACCGGATCACCCACCCAGCCCAGGTGATCCAGAGCCTGCCGTCCGCCCTTGCCACAATGCTCGACCCGGCCGATTGCGGCCCGGCCTTCATCGCGCTGCCGCAGGATGTGCAGGGCTGGGCCTATGACTATCCGGTCGCGCTGTTCGAAGATCGCACCCATCGTATCCGCCGCCAGGCGCCCGACACCGCTGAGGTCGCCGAAGCCGCCGCTCTGCTGGGCCGCGCCGCGCGGCCGGTTCTGATCGCGGGCGGCGGGGTGCAGTATTCCGGCGCCGTTGCCGAACTGACCGCCTTCGCCGAGGCGCGCGGCATTCCCGTGATCGAAACCATCGCCGGGCGCGCCAACCTGCGCGATGACCATCCGCTGAATATCGGACCGGTCGGTGTGACCGGATCGGACAGCGCCAACGCGGTGGCAGCGGCGGCGGACGTGATCGTGTCGGTCGGATCGCGTCTGCAGGATTTCACGACTGGGTCGTGGACGGCCTTCGACCGTGATGCGCGGCTGATTTCGGTCAACGCTGCGCGCCACGATGCGGGCAAGCACCTGTCGCTCCCGGTGGTGGGCGATGCCAAGTTGGGGCTGGAGGCGCTTGATGCCGCGCTGCCGGACTACCGCGCGCCAGAAGCCTGGACCGCCTTCGCGCAGTCCGAGCGCGCAAAATGGACCGCTTATGTCGCGGGCAATGTCGCGCCCGGCAACGGGCCGAAATCCTACGCGCAGGCAATCGGCGTCGTGAACGCGCTGTGCGGACCGCGCGACCGGGTGGTGACCGCCGCGGGCGGGCTTCCAGCCGAAGTGACGGCGAACTGGCGTACGCTCGATATCGGCACGGTCGACGTGGAGTTCGGGTTTTCCTGCATGGGCTACGAGATCGCGGGCGGTTGGGGCGCGCGCATCGCTCAGGCAGAGGACGAACCGGATGCCGACACAATCGTGTTCGTCGGGGACGGATCGTACCTGCTGATGAACTCCGACATTTATTCGTCGGTGCTGACCCGCAAGAAACTTATCGTGCTGGTGCTGGACAATGGCGGCTTCGCGGTCATCAACAAACTGCAGAACAACACCGGCAACGAAAGCTACAACAATCTGTTCAATGACACGCCAACCATACCCGAACCCTTCACGGTGGATTTCGCCGCCCATGCTGCATCAATGGGCGCGCGCGCAGTACATGTGGATACGCCCGAGCAGCTTGGCACTGCCTTCGCGGAGGCAAAAGCCGCCGACAGCACCAGCGTAATCGTAATGACAGTCGATGCCTACGAGGGCTGGACCGCGCAAGGCCACACATGGTGGGAAGTCGGCACCCCTGAGGTCAGCGCCCATCCGAAGGTGCGCGAGAAGCACAAAGAGATCGAGGCTGCGCGCGCCCGTCAGCGCCGGGGCGTGTGATGTGGGCACTGGCTGAAAAGCTGCGCGGCGGGCGCTACCTCGTGATGGGTCGGGTCGGAATGGACCTGTCACCGACACCGCCCGGCAGCGCCATCGAACATGCTGAAAGCATGGGTGTGGCGATGGGCGGTTCGTCCGCGAACATTGCGGCGGGTCTGGTCAAGCTGGGCGCGCAGGCGGCGCTGCTGACCTGCGTGTCGGACGACGCGGTCGGCCGGTTCTGCCGCAACCAGTTGGCCCGCTACGGGGTGGACGCGCGCCATGTCACGACCGTAACCGGCGAATACCGCACCTCGCTTGCGCTTTACGAAACACGTGTGGAGGACCACCAGTCGGTGATCTACCGCAATGGCGCGGCGGATTTCCAGATGACCCGTGCCAATGTTGACGCGGTTGATTTCGCCCGCTTCGATGCGCTGGTCACCGCAGGCACAGTGTTCGCGGCCGAACCCTCACGCGAGGCGGCTTTCCACGCCTTCGCTCGGGCGCGCGCCGCCGGTCTGCCGGTGATCTTCGATGTGGACTACCGCCCCTACAGCTGGCCGTCGCCGAAGGTTGCCGAGGAAGTTCTGTCGCGCGCCGGGGCGCTCGCGGACTTGATCGTCGCCAACGACGAGGAATTCGGTTTCATGGCCGGCGGGATCGACAGAGGGCTGGCGAAGGCGCGTGCGCTGGCAGCCGACGGCGCAGCGCTGGTGATCTACAAGATGGGCCCGGAGGGTGCGATCACACTTGCGGGCGGAGCCGAGACGCGCAGCGGCGTGTTCGATGTCGACCCGCTGAAGCCGACCGGGGCGGGCGACAGTTTTCTCGCCGGCCTGCTGGCCGCGCTGACCGGCGGCCGCCCACTTGAAGAGGCGGTGCTGCGCGGATCGGCCTGCGCCGCCATTGTCGTCGCACGCCCCGGCTGCGCCCCCGCTATGCCGGACACCGAAGACCTGCGCGCGTTTCTCGCCGCCCATCCCGCGCCGAAGCCTGTCGCGCACAGCCCCGAAGGATAACCGATGCACATCGCCCCGTTCGACAACCGAAACCGACCGATCGTCGATGCCGACGATGCCTGCGTGCCGCTCAACTATTTCAACATCGTCAAGCTGCAGAAGGGCGAAAGCTATGGCTATGCCGTGCAGGGATACGAAACCTGCATCGTGCCGGCCACAGGGCTTGTCGACGTGTCGGTCGGCGGCTTCACGGCGGCCGGACTTGGCGGGCGCGGTGTCGATGTCTGGGACGGCGAGCCGGAGGGGGTTTACGTTCCGACCGGCGCCGAGGCGCGCATCACATGCACAAGCGACAGTGCCGAGGTGTTCGTCGCGGGCGCTCGGTTCGACGAGGTGCTGGAGCCTTTCGCCGTGCGGGCTGACGAGATCGACATGGTGCAATACGGGTCCGACGACACCAAAACGCACCGCAAGATCAAGCATATCCTCGGCCAGCAGCAGCATGGCCGGGTGGGGCGCTTGCTGGTATCCGAGCTTTACACCGTGGGCGCAGGTGGCTGGTCGGGCTTTCCCAGTCACAAGCACGACACCGACAACCTGCCGCACGAGACGCGCCACGACGAGACCTACAATTTCCGGTTCCGCCCGAGTTACGGATCGGGGCTGCAGATGCTCCAGCGCGAGGACGGCACCCCGGGCGACGCCTACCACATCGTGGACGGCTCCACGATCTGCATCGACCGTGGGTATCATCCTTGCTGCGTGCTGCCCGGCTACGAGATGTATTATTTCACGATCCTCGGCGGGCTGACCCAGCGCAGTCTCGTCCAGAACTTTCAGGAAACGCACAAAGCCCAGCTTCACACGATCCCCGGAATCCTCGACATGGTGGCGAAGTTCAAGTGACACTCGCAACGCTGACACAGGTGCTGGCCCCGGCGCTTGCAGGGGGATACGCGGTCGCAGGGCTGGTGACCCTCGGCTGGGAGGACATGCGCGCCTTCGCAGATGCGGCCGAAGACGAGGGGCTGCCGGTGATCCTTCAGGCGGGACCGTCCTGCCGCAAGCACACGCCGCTGCCGGTGCTGGGCGCGATGTTCCGGTCGCTGGCGGACCGGGTATCGGTTCCCGTGGTGGCGCATCTCGACCATGGATATACGCTGGAGGAGTGCCGCGAGGCGCTGGACAGCGGGTTCACCTCGGTCATGTTCGACGGCTCGCGCCTGCCGCTAGCGCAGAATATCGACACGACGGCGCGGGTGGCCGAACTGGCGCGGGCCGCCGGCGTGTCCTGCGAGGGCGAGATCGGCTTCGTGGGTTATGATGCCGGAGCGGAATCGCTGGGTACAGACCCCGAGGAAGCCGCGATCTTCGCGCGGGACAGCGGTGTGGACGCGATGGCAATTTCGGCTGGTAATACACATCTGCAGCGGCGCGGCGCGGGCGGTCTGGACGAGGCGCGCATCCGGGCGATTGAAGCGGTGACCGACATTCCGCTGGTGATCCATGGCGGTTCGGGGGTGCCAGTGGCGCAGCGCAGTGCGCTGGCGCGGGGGAGCCGGATTTGCAAGTTCAACATCGGCACGGAATTGCGGATGGAATTTGGCGCCTCTCTGCGCCGCGCGGTCACAGAAGATCCCGACGCGTTTGACCGGGTCGCCATTTTGTCGCGCACCGAACCCGACCTGCGCAAGGCCGCGCGCGGCGTGTTGCGGGCCCTGGCCCCGGCAGGCTGACCCGCGCGCGGCAGTTGGCACGGGGTCTTTCAGGGCGCGGCCAGCATGTTCTTGAGCAGACCTGTTCCGAAATCGCTGCGGAAGTG
Source organism: Meridianimarinicoccus roseus (assembly GCF_003172915.1). Classification (GTDB taxonomy): domain Bacteria; phylum Pseudomonadota; class Alphaproteobacteria; order Rhodobacterales; family Rhodobacteraceae; genus Meridianimarinicoccus; species Meridianimarinicoccus roseus. The sequence continues at coordinate 168,695 of NZ_QGKU01000003.1, read as the reverse complement.
GACGGCATCCTGCCAATCACGCGGGTGGCTACCCGCCGCTCCCGGCGCATGGAAAGCCATGCGGCAGTCGGGATGGCGGCGTGCGAGCGAACCGATTTGGCTCTCCAGCGAGGCCCTGAGGGCATCCAGCGTGCTGCGCAGGTCCGGCTGGGCGGCGATCGCGGCCGGGTTCACCGGTGGCAGGTGGAAAACGATGCGTCTGCCCGGCGCCTGAGCGCACCAGTCTGCAAGCCTTTCGGATCGCTGCGCAGCAGCTTCGGCGCGGGAAAAAACTTCGCTTGGCGAGAGCAGTGGTAACTGCCTCAGGTCGCGATCGGCGTCCGGAAACGGGCTTGCGCAGGACACAGCCCTGGCCGCGCCGGGTGGGACAGGGTCGTCGCCCCGACCGCTTGCCATTTTGCGAAGCGACAGCGCCAGTAGCGCCGCTCGGTTGCCCAGCACGTCCCGGGCGGGTGCCGTGATCTCGCCGAGTGAAAGTTCCAAGACGATTGTCCGGACATGGTCATTGGCGTTGGCCGCACGCGTCGCCCAGTCCAGCATGTCGCCGAATTGCGCGGCGGAGCGCGCGTAGCTGGCCGCATTCGCCACCCGGCATGGATCGAACCCGTACAGGCTGATTGACGTGCCGAGGATCCAGGTCTCGGCCTCGCCCGCTCGGGCCGTGTTCTCCAGCCAGCGATCCGCCAGCGCCGGAAAGCGGTGCAGCGTGCGCGGAAGACCCTGATGCGCAGGCATCCGGGCGCCCGCGTCGTTCAGCACGTCTGCTGCACCGATTATCAACCTTTCAAATACCGTCGCGGCAAAGAAGGCCATCAGCGTAAGCGCAGCGAACAGTACAGGCCGCAGTGGCTCAAAACCCTTCATAGATCACTCCGCCCGACAACGGTGCCTCCGCGATCCAGGCCAGCCACGCCAGCAGCCCCAGCGCGATCGCCCACGGTACGGTCGGGCGGAAGACCGGCGCGCCGGGGCGTGCGGGCAAGAGCCCGAACAAGCGCATCGTGTTGGGTGCCAGCAGCGCGATCCCGCTGGCTGCCGCCAGCACGGCGAGCAGCGCAAGATCCGATGGCGTGCCCGACAGGACCGGGCAAACCTCGGCAACTGGAGCGGGTCCGCCAAGCAGCAGCGGCACCCCCGGCCAGCGTGTCAGACCCTCGAAGATCTGCATCGCGGTGCCCGCGTCGCCGCTGCGGAAGAACACGATGGTCACGGTGGCGAAGAACAGACAGACAAGGTGCCCGCCGATCCGCCGCAGGACACCGTCACCTTTTTCCCAAGCGCGGCTGCGCATCCGCGCCAGCCCCGCAGCGACCACCGCCGCGGCAGTCAGCAGGCTGATCACCAGCGCCGTCCAGCTGGCCGCATGCCAGAGCATCACCAGCACGTAGGTCACCAGAATGGCAATGCCCCAGGCCGCCACCCGCCGCCGCACCGCGGACCGGAGCGGTAGTATTTGCGTCAGCGCCGCCTGAAGGTAGACGAAGACATAGTCGCGCGCGAACTGCATGAAGGACATGTGCCAGCGCAGGATGTAGTCGCCCAGTTGGCGGGCTTGGACAGGACTGTCGAAATTTGGCGACAAACGCAGCCCGAACAGCAGCGCCAGTCCAATTGCCATGTCCGAGTAGCCCGAGAAGTTGAAGTACAACTCCAGCAGGAAACCGAAGCTGCCCGCGATGGACTCTGGAAGGCACAGGGCTGCCCCGCGCTCCGCCGCCGCATAGATCGGCACGGTCAGCCCCGCGATCTGCCCGGACAGAACACGGAACTTCACCGCGCCGAGCACGATCAACGCCAGCCCTGCAAGCAGTTGCGCCGGGTCGATGCGTTGGCGCGCCAGCGCGGCGATCTGTGGCTGCAGGCGGCGGTAAGGTGTGATCGGGCCGGCGGGAAGATGTGCGAAGAACACCGAGAAGAGCAGATAGTCCGGCAGCGTCAGGTCCGGCGCGCGGTTCTGATGCCGGTCGATCAGGTAAGTGATCTGCTTGAAGGCATAGAATGACAGGCCTAGCGGCATGCCTACCACCAGCATCGCCGATGCGCTGTCGCCCAAGGGCACGGGGTGAAACTTGAACCACGCGATGGCCCCGATGTTTCCCGCGATGCCGACCAGCAGGGCAGCGGTTCGCCCGACGGGCCAGCGCGCCATCGCGAGACCGCAGGCGCGGTTGACGAGGACACTGACAAGGATCACCGCAAGGCTGAGCGCCGAGGACGCCGCGAGGAACCCAAGCGACGCAAGGGCCAGGAAACCGGTGCAAGCGCCGGGCCGCAGATGCCGCAGAAGGAAGAACCCGCCAAGGCAGGCGGGCAGAAACCCCAGAAGAAATGCGGCAGACAGGAATTCCATGCTCAGTCAGGACGGTCAGCTGGCTGCAAGAGGCTTCTCGATCAGTGTGTCTTCGACCAGGATGGCATCGAGACCGCTGGTCATCAGCATTCCAGCCGCGTCCTCGACGCTGTGCACGATAGGCTTGCCCATGATGTTGAAACTGGTGTTCAGAACTACCGGAACACCTGTCGCCTGCTCTAGCGCACCCAGAAGCGTGCTCATCCACGGAGCCGTGTGCGGCTCCACCGTCTGCAAACGCCCAGTACCATCCGCGTGCACCGTCGCGGCCACCGGGGCGGGGCGGTCGCTCAGCCACGGCAGGGTCAGCGACATGTAGGGCGACGGGACGGACCGCCCGAACCACGTCGCCGTGTCGGCGAGGCGCAGGGCAGGTGCGAAGGGGCGGTAAGCTTCGCGGCCTTTCACCTCGGCATTGATCCGGTCTTTCATCCCGGTTTGCTGCGGGTCCGCCAAGATCGATCGATGGCCAAGCGCGCGCGGCCCGAACTCCGCCCGGCCGCGCATCACGCCCAGGATGCGACCTTCTGCAAGGCATCCGGCAACGGCGCGCGCGGCCCCACCCATTCCGCCAGTCTCACGGATCACAAACCCTTTCGCGGAGGCGCGCATCTTGTCCAGCGTACGTGTCCGCGCCATGTGGCCCAGGAATGGGCTGCCATCGCCTCGGGGCACAGCGTCGGTCCCGGTTTCGTGCATATAGGCCAGCAGCGCCGCGCCTATGGCGTTGCCGTCGTCGGCTGGACACGGGGGCACGTGCAACCGCTCGATCCCATGGCGGCCTGGCAGAGTGCCGTTGTAGGATGAGTTCAACGCGCAGCCCCCTGCCAGCAGCAGGTCCGTTGCCGCGCCGTCGGCCATGCACGACCCGATCACCCGGTCCGCGAATGCGGAATATACAGCCTGTCCCGTGGCGGCGAGGTCGGCGGCGCGCTCTACCGGTTCCGCCGGGTCTCGGCCAAAGGGGCGGCAAAGCGCGTCCGCCGTGCGCAGCATGTCCTCGTCGGCGAAGCGCAGGCGCCCTCGGTCCACCGCAATCATGCCGTCCATCCGCGCCGCAAGCTCGGGATCGACCTGACCGAAGGCCGCCAGCCCCATGACTTTCCATTCCTCGCCCGCGCGCCAGTCGAAACCACAAAGGCCCGTCAACCAGCCATAGAACGTGCCAAGGCTGCCCGGCCCCCATGACCGCCAGCGTCTGGTCAGCCGCCGCGCGCGCATGTCGAAGGCGCTGACCGCGCCGACCTCACCCTCTCCGTCCAGCACGACGCAGACCGCATCGTCACAGGGGGCGAACCAGGCGGCGGTCACCGCATGGCACAGGTGGTGGTCGAAGCGCAGCGGTTCCACCGGTTCCCGCGCAAGACCCAGCCGCAGCAGGGACAGTCCTGCCGCCGCTTGCATCTGCGTCTGCACCGCCTGCATCCAGAGCGTGTCGGCACCGCTAAGCAGCGCGTCATGCGGCGGACGGCCCATCGCGCCCTTGACCGACGCCCAGCTGGTGCCGACGCGCAGCGTGTCGCGGTCGCGGTCAAATCCGGCTTCGTCGAGCGCGGCTCCAAGATGGGGAGCATGGTCGGGCGTTACGCCCCAGGCGCGTTTGTCCTGCAGGAAACGTTCGGTCGCCTCGGCGAAGCGCACGGTACCCTCGGCGTCCACCAGCGCAAGCGCAGGGTCGTGCCCGGAAGTCGACAGGCCGAGATACCATTGGCTCATGCGGCGTCGAGCCTGCGGGCGATCTCGCGCGCGAAACTATCGAGCGTATCGTGCTCGAAGACCGTCGATGGGTCCAGTTCGATACCGAAATGATCCTCGACCTCGCCTGACAGAAGCACGGCATCGATCGATTGCAGTCCAAGATCGACCAGGACCGAATCCGGCGCAATTGCCTCGACGGGCTGTCGTGTGAAGCGCGCGATGGCACCGATCAGGAAAGGCTCAACGCGGGCGGCGGCGGCGTCGGAAGTGGCGGTAGGGTCGGTCATGTTGCGGTCAGGCTCCATCAGGGTCAAAGAGTGCAGGGTAGATGGCTGGGCGCGATCGTCTGGGTCATATCGTGGTACCGCTCCGCGCCGGGAATGAGGTCAAGGCCCGGGAACCGCTCGAAAAGGGCAGGCAGCGCCGCCCGCAGGATGTGCCGCGTCGCAGCGGCGCCGACGCAGCGGTGCAGCCCGTGTCCGAAGGCGAGATGCCCTGTACCGGCGTCGCGGTTCACCGACAGAAGCTGTACGCGGAGCGTGTCGCCCCGGCGCAGCTTGATCCCGTTCACCGCGCCGTCCTCGCGCGCCACGCGATAGATGTACTTCGGCGAGGCGCAGACGGCAATCAGCCCGTCCACAAGCGCGGCGCGGTCAGGCGCCGATGACGGTATATCGGGCCTGTCGCCGGGAACGGCGAGCAAGTGATGAAGCACGTTACCGAGCGTATGCACCAGGTTGAAGCTGGCACCGTACAGCACCAGAACCAACGCCTTGCAGTCGTCGGCATCGAAGTCCTCCGGCGGTCGCGCGAGCAGATGGCCCAGCAAGGGCTGCGGCTGGCCAGGCAGGGCTTTCGGATCCTGCATCGCGCCAAGCAACCGGTCGAACACCTTCTGTAACTCCAGTAGCGACCGCATCGGCAGCCAAGGCTCCAACACATCCTGAAGCAGGGGCGCTTCCGCGTCGAACACGGCACGATCGTTTGGTTGCACGCCCAGCAACGGCTGCATGATCCCGCGAAACAATGGGTCTGCGAAATCCGCGATCAGGTCGGGCGTGGGCCGCTCCGCCAGCGTGTCGAGCGTGTCAGCAATGACTTGGTCGATCAGTGGCTGCCAGGCGGTAATCCGATTGCCGCCCAGCACTGCGGCGACCTCGCGCCGTGCCGCCGCGTGGCGCGGGCCGGACATGAAGAACATCGCGTTGCGCGCGATGCGGATCGCGGGGCCAAGTTCGGTGCCGGTGTGTTGCTGCACTGCGCGCAGATGTGTGTCGAGAGGGGGCGGTCCCCAGCTGCGATCGTCGTTGACAAGGCGGCGTGCCGTGCCGGGTTCCAGCACCTCGACCATACGCGACGAGACCCGCCTGTCTCGCCCCTTAAGTTCCGCGGGAAGGACGCTTGGATATCGCACCATCGGCGAAACGAAGTGTTTGACCCGATCCCGGTGCAGCGCAGCGCGCGGAAAGGCGCGCGCCAGCCGCGGCAGGGCGCTGCGGGTGAAGGCGCGAGCGAGATGCTCGCCCGGGCATTTGTGCGGGCCGATGCCGAAGACAACCCCCGTTCCGCGTGCCGCTTGCGTGAGGTGTCTCGCGTTCGTTGCCGCGACATCCAGCACCACCGTGTCACCCGATGCGACCGGGCAACTCCCCGCGGCCGTGTCCCGTGCCGCGATCCGCAACACGATCCTGCTCGACGTGTCGCGCAGCAGGATCCGGTCAAGAGCCGCATCGCAAAGGCCGTTGTCGGCGATGGAGCGCCATCCGGGCGGGTCCGTCAGCAGCAGGCGGAAGACCGACCGCGCAAGCGTTTGAACCATGGAATGGGCCGCCATTGCCGCCGCCAAGGCGCCGGCGCGGGAAATCGCTTCGTCTCCGGTTGCGGTGCGCAGGTGCTCCACCAGCGTGCTCTCGTCCTGACCCGCTGGCGCGAGAAACCCGTCGAGTGTCGCCATAGCGACCTCGATTCCCTGGATCCGGGCTGGGCTAAGGCCGCCATGCGCCAGCAGACGCGTCTCGTTCAGCAGCGTCTGCACCTGTGCGTCGGTGCCACCGGTAAGACCGGCTAGCCCGCGCAGCGCCGGGATTCCCGCCGGCTCGCAAAACCCGGTAAAAAGGTCGGCCTCGGCGCTGTCGCGCAAGCGGGCCAGCGCCGCCTCGATCCCGGCGTCGATCAGCGGCTCCGCGTCTGCGATCCGCCGCGCAGTCAGGAAAGGCGCGACTGCGCGCTTCATGGCAAGGTGGTCCGCCCCGTTCTGGAACAGCATCCCGTACCGCGCGAAAGCGCGGAAATGAGGAAGCTCCATCCCGTGATGTTCGCGCAGCGCGTCGAGATAGGGCAGCAACGGGCACGTGTTGAAATCGGCGCCCAGCAACACCGCGCGCATCGTGTCTGGCGCGTCGATCCGATGCCTGCCGGGCAGGCGGGTGCGTTTAGGCGCGTCCGTCATCGCGCGGCTTGGACCGGGGCCGCTGCGGGCTCCGTCGCTGGCTGACCGTCCAGGTTTCCGTTGCGCCATGCAGCCGCGACTGCTGCGCGGCGGATTTTGCCGCTGGTGGTGCGCGGCAGCCGACCGCGCGGAACGACAAGCAACTCGGCAAGTTCCAGCCCCCATTCGCCGATCACGGCGCGGGCCGCGGCCGCAAAGGCGGCTGTATCGCTGTCCGGACCGGTGCCGCGCCCTTTCCGTTCGGCGACGACAACGGCCTTGCCCGACACCAGCGGATCGGGCGCGAAGGCCGCGGCGGCCATCGGGTCGAGTCCGCCATGCGCAAGGCAGGCGACGCGTTCGATCTCGGGCGCGGCGATGGTCAACCCGTGGCAGATGACGATGTCCTTGATCCGTCCAGATATGTGCAAACCGGCGGCGTCGATCCGGCCAAGATCGCCGGTCCTGAGCCACCCGCGCGGTGCGCCTCCTTCTTCGCCGGTGTTCTCTTCCAGGCCGGTGTTGAAAGTTTCCGCCGTTTCCTTTGGCAGCGACAGGTACCCCGCGCCCTGCGATGGCCCGCGAAGAAGGATTTCGCCGTCCTCGCCGTCCGGCAGGGCCTTGATGCTGCCGGGCGCCGCGATGCGAATTGTGTCGCGCAGCGCTTCAGACATCCCGCAGGGCAGAGTCGTGCTCCCTGCAGTGCCGCAGCTGCGGGCGCTGTCGATCCGCCCGGTGCCAGGCACCCCGGCGGCGAACAGTGTCATCTCGGCAAGGCCGTAGCAGGCGAAGAACGCTTCGCTCGGCAGGCCGGTCTCGGCCAGATGGGCGTGAAAACGCGGGCCGAGATCGGCGGGCACGGGTTCGGCCCCACAATAGGCGCGCGACCAGCCTGACAGGTCAAGACCCTGAAGTGCGGGCGGAGCCACACGGCGGATCACTTCCGCGAAGCCGAAGGCAGGGCCGCCACTGAAATTTCCCTTGTAGCGGCTGATGGTCTCCAGCCAGAGAGCCGGGCTGCGAATGAAATCCGCGGAAGGGATCTGCACCGACATGCCGCCGCACAGAAGCGGGTAGAGTATCCCCCCCATCAGTCCCATGTCGTGGTAGTGCGGCAGCCAGTTTATGAGTCGGGCGCGGCTGTCCATCGTCCACTCACGCCCGACCAGCGCCGCATTGGCCAGGATGTTCGCCCCGGTGATGCGGACGCCCTTTGGCGCCTGCGTGGATCCGGATGTGTATTGCACAACCGCTTCGGTGCCGCGTGCGTCTGCTCCTCCGGGTGGCGGCAACGCGCCCGGCACAAGAGGTACGCATACGCAAGGACAGTCCGGCACATCGCGCATCGCCTCTTCGATCGCCTGTCGGCTTTCGGGTGCGCACAGCACCGCCGCAGCGCCCGAGTTGCGCAGCACATGGGCAAAACGGTCGAGCTTGCTGCCCCGACGCGGCACCGCAACCGGGACCGCAGGGATGCCGACTCGCAGACACGCAAGCAGGAGCAGCGTGAACTCGACGTCCTTCGGCATCGCCAGCACGACGCGCCGCCCCACGCCAAGCCAGTCGCGCAACAACGCGGCCCGTTCCGCGACCCCGGCATCAATTTGGGACCCGGTCAGCACCGTATCATCGCCGCGCCGCCGAACGAAGGCCATGACCGGCGCTTGTGATCGCGCGTCGAGGGCGGCCGCGATGGCAACAGGGAGGGACGGAAGGGTCATTGTCAGTCTCATCCGGCGTTGGAGGGCAGTATGCCCAGAGTTGTGCCACCGTGTGAAGGGGCGCGCTGCCGCGAACCGGCAATTAGGGTGTGGTAGCCGCACCCTAACCACCATGTGCGACGGTGCGCCAGCTTAGGTCCTGCACAAGGAACCTGGCTGTTCTGCCGGGGTTCTGCCCAAGGACGCCGGACCCGGCGAACACCGTTTTTGTAGCGGTCTGGCGCGCCGGGCAAAAAGGTCTCTTTGGTCGGGGTGTCGCTGTCTTTTGTATGCCCGCGCCGCGAGCGTTTGCCCTCATCCAAGGCGGATCAGCTGCGCAAGCACGTCCGAGCGCCGGACCATCCCGGCGACGCGCCGCGCCTGCATGACCGGGACAACGCGGTGGGGGCAGGCAAGGAACAGTTCGGCCACGCGGATCAGGTCGTCCTCCATATCCACGCAGATTACGTCGCCGCTCATGTGATCGGCCACCCGTCCCGACCATTCTCGGTGATAGCTGGCATGGAGCGCGGGCCGGAAGCAGTCTTTCTGTGTCAGGATGCCGACAAGACGCAGTTCATGGTCCAGAACCGGAGCGGCGGCGAAGCCTCCTTCGACCAGCAGTGCGGCGGCGCGGCGGATCGGCGTATCCGGCCCCAGCGCGGGAAAGTCCCGGAGCAGGATCGCGGCGATCACCTCGTCACCCATGACGGCACCGGGCGGCATCGGCACGCGGTGGGTCACTCGTCATTCGGTGGTGGGTCCGGCGCAGCGGGCAGTCCTCGCAGCGGGCCTGCGGCAGGGCAGACGCGGCGGCACAACTGGTCAGTGCAGGGCCGCGCCCCAGCATCAGCCCCAGCCCCAACCCTGCAGCTGCAAGGGCGATGATTGCGACCGCGAACAGCAGTTCCATCATTGGCGCGCCTCTTTCATGTCAGCACCGCACCGATGCCGCCGGTTTCTACCCGCTGCATCCGCGCACCGTCATCGTAGAGGAACAGCGCGGCGATGTCGCGCGCGCGGGCAAGCTCCGGCCCTGCATCGTCCCCGGCAGCCAGCAGCGCCGTCGCCCAGCCATCCGCCGTCATCGCGTCCGCAGCCAACACGGTCACCGCGCGGAGGCGGCCCTGAACGGGCGCGGCGGCGGCAGGGTCCATGACATGGCTCCAGACCCTGCCGCCAAGGGTGTAGCTTTGCACCCCAAGGCCCGATGTGGCGACGGCCATTCCCGCGGGCAGGTGAAGGACCGCCGCTGCCGGGCTGCCCGGCAGCGGATGTTCCACCGCAACGCGCCAGTCGCGCCCCGACGGGTGGCGCCCCAGCGCGGACAACTCGCCTCCGAGATCAATCAGCAGCCTGTCCAGCCCCAGCCCCGCAGCCAGCGCCGTGGCACGGTCGAGCGCGCGGCCCTTGGCGATGCCGCAGGGATCGAAGGTCAGGTCGGGATGGGTCTTGGACAGGCGCCCGGCATTGATGCCGAGGCCGCGCCAGCCCTCCGCGGGAGAGGGGCCACCAGCGGACGCGCGGCCGCTGATCGGACCGAAGCCCCAGCGCGCCACCAATGGGCCGACTGTCGGGTCAAACGCGCCGCCGCTCAGGCGCGCGATACGCAGGGCGGCGCGCGCCACGCGCAGCAACTCGGCGCCGGCCTGGCCGCCTGCGGGGCTTGCGTTGAACCGGCTGAGCGCGCTGTCCGGTCGGTACGGCGACAGTTCGGCGTCGATCCCGGCAAACAGCGCGACCAGCGCGGGACCGAGATCTGCCGCAGCGGCAGCGCCTGGCGGTCCGGCCACGCGCCACTGCGTGCCGAAGGCCGCACCGGCCGGGTCCGGCGCAACCGAGGAGCGGGCGGCGGCGGGGCAGGCCAGTGCCCCACTCAAAAGGCCAAGCGCCCTGCGCCGTGATATCGCGTCTCGCTGCATGTTTCAGGCTCCGAAGTCGTCGTAGAAGATGGTCTCGCGCCCGACCCCGAGCCGGTCGAGCGTCGCCAAAACCGCCGCTATCATCACCGGCGGGCCGCACAGGTAGAACTCGCAATCTTCGGGCGCAGGGTGGCCGCTCAACTCGGTGCGTAGGATCTCGTGGATAAAGCCGATTGCGCCGGTCCAGCGGTCGCCGGGAGCCGGATCCGAAAGGGCCGGGGTCCAGGTGAAATTCCCGCACCTTCGGGCCAGCGCCGCGAACTCGTCGGCATAGAACAGGTCCGCTGCGCTGCGTGCGCCGTAGAAGTAGCGCATGCGCCGGGACGTGCCCGCGCCCAGTTCCTGATGGATCATCGCCCGCAGAGGTGCCATGCCCACACCGCCGCCGATGAACACCATCTCGCGCAGGCCGGGCTCAATGTGAAAATCGCCGAACGGGCCGGACGCTGTCACCGTGTCGCCGGGCTTGAGCGTGAACATCCAGGACGAGACGAGGCCCGGCGGGATGTCGTCCTCGCGCCCGGCGGGGGGCACGGCAAGGCGGATGTTGAACACCGCGCGGCCGACATCCTCGGGGCGGCTGGCCAGCGAGTAGGCGCGGGTCACCTCGGTGTCCGAGGTCACGCGCAAGCCGCGCCAGCCCGCGATCTCCCACGCTTCGCGGAAGGTGTCGGGGAGGTCCAGATCGGCGAAGTCGAGCCGGTATGGCGGCGCGGTGATTTGCATGAAGTCGCCCGCACGAAAGGCGCCAGGACGATCCCTGGGAAGGTCCAGAACGATCTCGCGGATCAGCGGCGCCAGCATCCGGGTTTCGGCAACTGTGCACGAAAAGCCGCCGCCCGCGCCCATGATGCCCTCGGGCACCTGAACCGCGCAGTCGCCGCGCAGCCCGGTCTGGCAGGCAAGGCGGACATGGGCGCGCCGTTCTTTCGGGGACAGCAGGCCCCGCTCTGTTGCCTGCGGCGTGCCCGCCCCCGCGCCAGTGACCGCGACGCGGCACAGCCCGCAGGTGCCCTTGCCGCCGCAGGCCGCGGGCACCGGGATCTCCGCGCCGTGCAGCACGTCAAGCAACTTGGCCCCGCGCCGCGCGGCGATATGGGCGCTGCCGTTGACCACTACCTCAAGAGCGCCCGACGGGAAAAGCCGCGCCCGCAGCGCCAGAAGGCCGGTCGCCAGACCGACCACCAGCGCGACGATGACGAGGCTGCCAAGGGCGATCTCGGTCATGGTGCGCTCGCCATCTGCGCGAAGGACGCGAAGCCCAGCGACATCAGCCCGGTCAGCACGAAGGCAATGCCGAGTCCGCGCAGCCCGGCGGGCAGGTCGGCATAGGCCAGCCGCGTGCGGATCGCACCCAGCAGTACGACGGCCACGGCGAAGCCAAGTCCGCTGCCCAGCCCGAATACAGCCGATTCAGCCAAAGTGTAGGCGCGGTCCACCATGAACAGGCTGCCCGCGAGGATCGCGCACTGCACCGTCAGCAGCGGCAGGAACACACCGAAGGCGGCATGGATGGCGGGGAAGAAGCGGTCCATCACCATTTCCAGCAGTTGCACAGTCGCCGCGATCACACCGATGAAGGCGATGAGCGCAAGGTATGACAGGTCGATCTCGGGCAGCCCGGCCCAGCCCCAAGCCCCCGGCGCCAGAAGCGTGTGATAGATGACGTGATTGAGCGGCACGGTGACGCCCAGCACGGCAGTCATGGCGATGCCAAGCCCCAGTGCGCTGCCCGGTGTGCGCGACAGGGCAAGGAACGTACACAGCCCGAGGAACAGCGTCAGAGGCATGTTGTCCACGAAGGCGGCGGTCAGAAACAGTGTCCACAGCGCGGTCATTCAGCCGCCTCCGCCGTTCTGGTCGGCGGTGTGTGCTCGGGCGCTTCGGATTGTTCGGGGCGAAGCGACCGGATCGCCCAGACCAGCCCGCCCAGCAGGAAGAAGGCCGACGGCGCCAACAGCATCAACCCCAACGGAGTGAACCAGCCGCCCTCGTCCACCGTCGGCAGCACCGAGTGGCCGAACAGGGCGCCCCGGCCCAGAAGTTCGCGCAGCGCGCCCACCACCAGCAGCACCAGCGAATATCCCAGCCCGTTGCCGAACGCGTCAACCGCGGCTGGCAGCGGCGCGTGGTGGCGCGCGTAGGCCTCGGTCCGGCCCAGAACAAGGCAGTTGGTGGTGATCAGGCTGACATAGATCGACAGTGCGCGACTGATCTCGCCCAAGAATGCCTGAAGCACCTGGTCGATCACGATGACCATCGATGCGACGATCACGATCTGCACGATCAGCCGGATCGCATCGGGAATGTGCCGCCGGATCAGGCTGATGGCGGCAGCCGAAAGGGTCAGCACGACGGTCAGCGACACCGACATGGTCAGCGCCGTGGCCACAGACGTGGTAACCGCCAGCGCCGAGCAGATTCCGAGGATCTGGAGCGTTACCGGGTTTTGGCGCACCAGCGGATCGGTGAGAGTCGCGCGCAGGTCGGTCCGACTGGACATGACTAGAACTCCCCCCTGCGGATGGCGTCGAGGAACGGCCCATACCCGTCCGGCCCCAACCAGAAGCGGACCATGCCCGCTACGCCGCGCCCGGTGCGTGTGGCGCCGGTTATGCCGTCCACCTCGTAGGGTCCGCCCGCCGGTCCGCGCGCGACGTCGAAGCGCAATGTGCCCGCCGCGTCGCGCGTCCTTGTGCCCGCGAAGCCCGCCTGCCACGACGGCTCCTCGATGCGGCCGCCCAGGCCCGGAGTTTCGGAGTGATTGGTGATGGCGATGCCTGCGATCGTGTCCAGATCACCGCTCAGTGCAAGGATTGCGTCGATCCGCCCGCCATAGCCCTGTCCCGTCATCGGCAGCAGCACCAGTGATATCTTCTCGCCATCACGCAGGAGGAAGACCTGCGCGAAATCCGGCCGCCGCCCCAGCCCGGCGATGTCTGCGGCGGGCGACAGCACGGTCCAGTTGGCGGCCTCGGCAAGCGCCGTGCCCAGCTTGGCGGGGGTCACCTCCGTCGCGGCGCGCCCCATGGGCAGGTCCACCACCACAGTCGACAGTTTGCCGCCCGAGCGGTCCAGCAAGCCTGCCATGCCAGGGATGCCCTGCACCAGTGACGCGATGCGGGCCTGTTCCTCGGCGGCGCGGTTGGCGCTTTGGATCGGGCGCAGCAAAACCGTCGCACCGCTGACCATCACCCCGCAGACGGTTGCCACCAGGAAGGCGACCAGCAGCGTCTTTGTGCGGCTTTCGTTCGGTAGCGCGAGCAGCCGTCGCCAGGGATTGCGCTCAGGTGCGGCCATGTCGCCTCCGTCGGTTGGCGTGCCAGACCGCCAGCGCGGTCTCGTCCAGCGCGGGCGCAGCAAGCGCGGTCAGCAGCGCGGCTGCGACGGTGATCTGCACCGGCGCCGCGCCGTGCCAGCCCGCCGCGAAGAGCCCCGTCAGCGCAGCGTAAAGCGCGCCCGTCAACCATTGGCCCGGCCGCGTTGACGCGCTGCAGACCGGGTCGGCGACCAGCAGCACCAAAACCACCCCGGCGGCGGGCAGCACGCCAGGATCGACAAGGCCTGCCCCGGTCGCGGCTGCGCCCAGCAGTGCGGCAGCGCCCAGAACGCCGACAGGCATCACCCCCGAAACCAAGCCGATCAGCCCTGCCGGGATCGCCGCCCAGGCCACCGGCAGCGCGATCTCGGGCCACGCAAAGGCCGGAAACCCGAAGCCCAGAAACGACAGCGCTACGGTGGCCGGGTGCACCACGTTGCGACCCCAGCCGCCGAACACCAATTCGCCCATCACCGCGCCGAAGCTGATGCCAAGCACCAGCCGCCACGGCCCCAGTCCTTCTGGCGCGAGCATCGCAACGGCCAGTGCGGTCAGCGCGCCGACGACGCAGACGGGCTGCGCGCGGACCAGCAGGAAGACGAGCTGCCAGGCCGCAAGCACCAGCGCCGCGAGTCCGAGCCTCGCCGCCGCGCCGGGCCCACCATACCACAGCCAGAACGCGGCGAGCGGCAGGCAGGCGGCGATCAGCAGAAGCGCTACCGTTTCGCGTGTCCAGATCCCACGCATCATGCGGCATGTTCCGTGCGGATTCGCTCCAGCATGGCGCGTAATTGCCCGGCAAGCCCCGCGGTGCCGCCCAATACATAGTCGGCCAGCGCCACGTCTTCCTCCAGCAGTGACAACAGGCCAAGCCGCATCGCCCCCTCGTCGTCGCCCGCGCCAAGCGCCCGCACGAAGGCCGCAGCGGGCAGGGCACCGCCGAAGGACTGTTCCAGCGCGGCGGTCGGGATCACCGGCGCGGGCCGGGCTGAACGGGTCAGCGCGGCCAGCAGCCAGTGCGGTGCGCCGGGGGCCGCGGCACGGGGCAGGGCGGTCACCTGGCGGTCGCGAGGCGAAAGCCAGTGCGCCGGGTGCCCGTCCAGCGGCGTGCCGGACAGCAACTCATGCGCGCCCGGCTGCGCGATACGCCTGGTCAGCCCACGCAGGTCCGCGCCTGGCTGCGTGCGCACCAGCCGCGCCGTGCGTAGAGCTGGGCCGCAGACCGCGACAAGGCGCGTCGGCGGCATCTGCCCGGTGTCCAGCAGGGTGCCAAGCGCCGCCGCATCCTCGGCGTGGATATCCCAGACCGGGCGGTCCAGCCCGGCAGGACACAGCGCATGAGCGCGCAGCCCAACCGCGCCCTGCGGGTGCCGCCGACCGCAGATCACCTCGCGCAGGCGCGGTGCGGCGGCCTGCGCCGTGAAGGGCCCTGGCCCCGGCGCGCGGCACAGGAACACCGGCCCGTCGGTCAGCTCTGCCAGCGCATGCAAGCCGCGCGCGACCGCCGCCTCGCGCCCGTCCAGTGCAAGGCGCGGATCGGGCGCGAACGGGCGGGTGTCGGTGGCCATGACGAAGATCGCGGCGGGCCGCTCCGCGGTGCCCGGCATTCCGCCGAACGGTCTGCGCCGCAGCGACGGCCAAAGGCCCGCGCGCTGCATCAGGCCGCGAAGTCCCGCTTCGGTCCGTGCGCCGGACGGATCGTGGCGCAGGGCGTCGCCACCCGCGTCCGCAAACAGGACAATCTCGGACAGGCGGTGCCCCCGCAGCAGCGACACGCGCCCAATGCGCGCCGCCATCGGCGCGACAAGGCAGATTTCCGGCGCATCGCGCAGACGGGCAACAGGCGCTCCGCGTGCTACATGCGCATCTTCCTCGGCCAGAAGCTCCACCCGTGGTGCCGGTCCGAGACCCGCGACGATCCCGGCCTCCTCCGTGATATCAAGATCCGGTTCCACCCGGTCCGGCAAGGCGGGCGGCGGCGCGGCGAACCGCGGCGTGAGACCAGAACGAGGACCGGGTGCGAACATGCGCTCCGTCTAGCACGGGCCCGGCGGGGCGGATTTGACCTATCGCAAGTCCGGTGCGCGGCCCGTCTGCTAGGTTGCAGACGAATGCACCCCCCACACCACACCGGAGTTGATGCCATGCCCGCCCATCGCACCCGCGCTGCTCTTGCCGTCCTGTCCGCCGTCGCGCTGCTGTCGGCGGGCCATGCCGTGCTGGGGCAAGGCGAGCCATCCTCCGGCGGCGCGGGTCACGCGGGCGGCCCCGGCGGAGCACAATCACAGCCGCAGGACGAGCAGAGCGTGATTCCCTTCGCCATTCCCAGGGCGGGCCCGTTCAATGCCGCCGAGGTCGAGATCCGCAACAGCGAGGCGATCACCGACTGGTTCCGGTCCGCCCACGCCGATGCCGCGGCCGAGGCGTTCCGGCACTGGGACGAGGACGAGGAGATCAACGCGGCCTGTGCCACCTGCCATTCGGGCGAAGGGTTCCGAGACTATCACGGCCTCGACGGAACCGAAGCCGGGGTCGTGAACGGGCCTATCGACACCGGTGGGGTCGTCGATTGCGGCACCTGCCACAACGCCGGTCTTGCCGAGGTGACCGAGGTCGAGTTTCCCAGCGGCCTGATGCATCCCGTGCAGGGTGTGGAGGCGTCCTGCATGACATGCCACCAGGGCCGCACCGCCGGTACCGACGTCGCGGCGGCGGTGGCAGGGCGCGAGACCGACACGCCGGATGCGGAGCTGCGGTTCATCAATCCCCACTACGCTACTGCCGCGGCCACCTGGTTGGGCGGCTATGGCGGCTCGGGCTATCACTACGATGGAAAGACGTATTCCGGCCGTTTCTTTCATGCCCGTCCGGTCGCCAGCTGCAATTCTTGCCACGAGCCACACACGCTCGAGGTTGCGTTCGAGCCGTGCCTGACCTGCCACCAGGCGGACGAGCCGCAGGGCATCCGCATTTCGCGGCAAAGCTATGATGGCAGCGGGGACACCTCGAAGGGCATCCGCGACGACATCGCCGCCAACGCCGACCTGCTGCTGGACCTGATCGAAGCCTATTCCGCCGAGGTGGCACTGGTGCCGATCGTCTATGACGGCAGCCGCTATCCCTATTTCTTCGCGGACTCCAATGGTGATGGCATGGCCGACCAGGCGAACGGCAAGGCAGTGCCTTACAACGCCTGGACCCCGCGCAGCCTGCGCGCGGCCTACAACTGGAAGCTGGTGACGGCCGATCCGGGAAACTATGCGCACAACCCGGCTTACGTGCTGGAACTGCTGCACGATGCGATCGAGGATCTGACCGGCCCGCTTGGCCGAGACATGGACGCGCTGGGGCTGCTGCGCTGATGCGGCGCGGCGGTGCGCTGACGGCGGGGCGCCATTGCCGCCCCGTTGCGCACGGGTCGGCCTAGGGGGCGGCGCGGGGTGGATTACGGGATCGTCCTGATCACGCTGGGCCTGCTGTTCCTTGCCGGGCTGGCAGCGGACCAGCTTAGCCGGGCCTCCCGCCTGCCGCGGGTGACGATGCTTCTGGCGCTTGGGCTGATCGTGGGCCGGACTGGTTTCGACATTCTGCCCGACGGGGTCACGGCGCTGTTCGAGCCGTTGTCCGCAGTTGCGCTGACGATGGTCGCCTTCCTTCTGGGGGGGGAGCTGACGCGCGAGAACCTTGCAAGCCACGGGCGCGCCATCCTCGGGATCTCTCTGTCGGTGGTGGCGGGCACGACGCTGCTGGTCTGGGTCGGGCTGGCGCTGCTGGGGATTGATCCGGGCCTTGCGCTCCTGCTGGGCGCGGTGGCGACCGCGACCGATCCGGCGGCCATCGCCGACGTGATCCGGCAATCGGGCCTGCGCAACCGCTTCACCGAAACCCTGAGCGGGATCGTCGCCATCGACGACATCTGGGGCTTGATCGTCTTCGCGGTGTGCCTTGCGCTGGTGCAGCAATCGGGCGGCTGGGTCGCGCCGCTGGCGGGTGCCGCGCATGACATCGGCGGAGCACTGGTCCTGGGGGCGGTCATCGGCGTGCCTGCCGCCTACCTGACGGGGCGGCTGGAGCCGGGCGAGCCGCTCCAGACCGAGGCGGTGGGCATCGTGTTCCTGACGACCGGCTGCGCGATCTGGCTGGACGTATCCTTCCTGCTGGCCGGGATGACGGCGGGCGCGCTGATCGCCAACTTGGCGCGCCATCATGACTTCGCCTTCCACGAGATAGAGAATATCGAATGGCCGTTCATGATCCTGTTCTTCCTGCTTGCAGGGGCCTCGCTAGATCCGGGCGCGCTGGTGTCGCTAGGCTGGATCGCGGCGGTGTACGCCGGGCTGAGGATACTGGCCCGTGTGCTGGCGGGGGCCGCTGGCGCGCGGTGGGCCGGGGTGCCGCGCAGCGAACGAGGCGCTTATGGTCCTGCGCTGCTACCGCAGGCCGGTGTCGCGGTCGGCATGGCGCTGGTCGCGGCCGAAGCCTTCCCTGACTGGGGGGCGACGATCATGACCTTGACGGTGGCGGCAACGGTGTTCTTCGAACTCCTTGGCCCGCCAGCCACGCTGGCCGCGCTGCGCCGGGTAGCGCGCGCCGATCCGCCGCCGGACTGACGGCGGGAACGCACCGGGACCGAGCTATTGCCGCCAGGGACGCAGCAGGCCCAGAGTGCGGCGCCGTCAGGGCGCGCCGTCGTCATCCTTGGCGCCGGGTGGCGTGGCGCCATCGTTGCCGTTTCCCGCCGCGCCGCCTTCGGGCGCATAGGTCACCAGCAGCGCCCAGACGACCCAACCGGCCAGCGCCATGAACACAAGCGCCCATCCCGTGTTGCCGCCCGCCAGTTCCACAAGCGCCCATCCTCCCGTTACAAGTGCCAGAACGACCCGCCGCCAGAGCGGCCGGAACCAAGGATGACCCGTATCGAACATCGCGGCTGTCTCCCCGTCGTGTGGCCACAGGCGCGTGGCCTTGGCTCCGCACGCCCGCCAGCATCCCGAGCCGCCGCGCCCTGTCAAGTGGCAGGCCGGGGGCGCAGGCATGATCGTGCAGCAGTCCCATGGCGGGCGGCCTGGCGCGTGTTGCGCGTACGGTGGGATGCTATCGCTGCGGCCCAAGACGGCGTCGCTTTCGGTAGGATCGAACAACTTTCAAACGAGTGTGTACGAGAATAGCCCGGACCTGGTGAACTGGCCGGCCTCCGAAATGCGAACCCGCAACGCCCAGCCCGAGATCGAGACATTCGATCTGGGGCATGTCGAGCTTACCTGCCGGATGGTCGCAGGCGGGCGCTTGCGCGGGTCGCTCCGAGGGCAGTTCGTGCTGGAAGGGAAGGACGTGATGCCCACCGATGAACGCAACCGCGATTTCTGACTCAGTTTCTGGCGCGGCTTGTGCCCGATGCGCAGTGGTGCGGCGCCGACGTCGGCCTGCGCAACTGGCCATGAATGAATGCTGCATCACGAAGGGCGGGCATTTCGCACCGGGTTGAAGGATAGCGTGCGACTTGACCGCGCGCGGCTGGCACCATCGAATGCCGCGCTGGTTCGCCGGGCAGTCGATCTGTGCGCGAAGCTCGCCTGCCCGGTGGCCACATGGCTGCGGGCGCGCGATCTCCTCGGGCTTGACGTCAAGGCCGCGTAACCGGCCCCCGGCGCTGCAGCCGGGCGGCGGTACGCGATCACCGCCGCCCGGCTGCGTGTCGGACAGCGTGTCAGGCCACGGATGCCCAGGCCCCGGACTGCGCCGCCGACCGGGCGAAGTCGGCGAAGTCCCGCGGCGGGCGTCCAAGGGCGCGCTGCACCCCGTCGCTTACGGAAGCGTTGCGCCCGTCCAACGTCTCACGGGCGATGGCGGTGAACACGTCCGCGACGAAGGTGCCGCCCGACTGCGCGACATTGGCGTGGAAATCGTCGAACGTGATTGGGATATGCCGGATTGCGCGCCCTGTTGCGGCGGACAGTTCGGCGGCCATGTCAGCAAAGCTCATCAGGCGCGGCCCGGTCACCTCGTAAAGCTGCCCGGCATGGCCCGGCTCTGTCAGGGCGGTCGCCACGACATCTGCAATGTCTTCCACGTCGATGATCGGTTCCTCGATGGCGCCGCCGGGCATCGGCAGCACGCCCGCAAGCACGGGGTCGCGCAGATACCCTTCGCTGAAGTTCTGCGCGAACCACGCTGCGCGCACGAGGGTGTAGGCAATCCCTGAGGCACGCACCGCTTCTTCGCCAAGACGTGCGTGATGCTCGCCCCGGCCGGACAGCAGCACGAGATGCCGCAGCCCGGCGTCGCGCGCAACGTTGCACAGCGCCTCCAGCTTTTCGACCGCGCCGGGGAAGGCGAGGTCCGGGAAATAGGTAACATAGGCGGCGTCAACGCCGCTTAGTGCGGGGGCCCAGGTTTCGGGCGCCTCCCAGTCGAAGGGGATCTCGGCGTGGCGCGATCCGCGGCGGACTGAAAGGCCGCGCGCCTCGAGCCGAGCGGCGACGCGCGCGCCTGTCTTGCCGGTGGCGCCAATGACGAGAATGGGTGCGTCGGTCTGCATGGGTGTCTCCCTGATTTGCTGTGACGCACAGGGATTAGCCGGACAGCGGCGCACGGGTCTTGACCGCGCCTGTCATCTTCTTGTCCTGCGCCGCCACGCCTGGCCGGGCGCGGCGGCAACGCGGGCGATTTGGCCGAAGCTGGCCGGGGTTCGGTTTACGGGGCCAGCCGTGCGAATACCGCCGCCCAGCCGTCGAGCACGGCATCGTCGAACCCGTTCGGGCCGAGCTGCAACGCCCGGCGCTTCACGCGCAACGACAGATCGGTCTGCCAATGCGCGCCGAGCGTCAGTCCCTGCGACGCGGCCCAGTCGGCGACCTGCGGCGCGAAGGGCCGGTCTGGCTTGACGATATCCAGCAAGCGCACCTCCGGGGTGCGTTCGATCCTGTCCATCTCCTCGGCGAGGAAGGCGCGAGGGAACAGATCCTCGATGGCGGCGCCGTCCATGTCCACCAGCGCTGCGATGTCCAGCACGCGGTCTGCATCGGCGGCGTAGATCCCGTCCCGCAGCGCCTGCGCCGCAGCCTGCCCGGCCTCGTCCCCGTCGAGCAGAACGCGGGGCAGGGTTTCCTCCCGCCCTGTCAGGATCCCGGCGATGACATGGGCCGTGCGCGTGCCGCCTGCCGGGGCGAACACCATTTCCCGCTCGGGCGCGAGTCGCCTCGATGCGATCAGCAGCGTTTTGATCGCGGCGAGGTAATGCTGATCCGACCGGTCTTCGACCAAGACCGGGCAGCATTCGGGCAACAACCCCTCGGCCACCCCGAGATTGAGAGCGGACTGCACGGCATAGGCCGCGCCCTTCTGTGTATCCGTGCCCTCCGAACCGCCCAGCGTGGAGGTCACCTTTGTTGTGCCGTCCGGCGCAACGAACACCTTGCGCGCGCGGTCCAGCCGGTCGGCTTCGACAAGGAACGGGGAATGCGAGGTATAGATGAGTTGGTTCGTGCGCCCGAGCTGTTCGAAGAACGCGGACAGATCGCGCTGCGCCAGCGGGTGCAGCGACACGCCAGGCTCGTCCAGCAGCAGCACCGCGTCACGATGCGCGCCTTTGCTTTCGACAAGGAACACAAGATAGAAGCTGAGGAACCATTGCAGCCCTGTGCTGCGGTTTTCGAGTTCCACTTCGGCCGGGCGGCGCGAGTCCGCCACCCATATCCGAAAGAAGTTGCCGTCCGCCTCGAAGCGAAACCGGTAGTCGCCCTGCTGCCACCAGTCGCGGAAGCTGCGGGTCAGGTCGGTCCCCGCCGATTGCAGCAGGATGGAGCGCGTGCGCTTTTGCTCGGCGATCTTTTCGAGATCCTTCTCGTCGGGCTGCTTCTGGGCGCGTCCGAACCATCCCGATTTGCGCGGCTCCGCCGGGGCGGGCTTCAGAACGTCGCTTCCCAGATCGAGGATTTCCTGCGCGCTCAGCCGCACGAAGCCGAACAGGACGCGTAGGGTGCGCGCCTTCGCCGCTTCCTTGGAACCGAGATCCTCGCGTTCAAGGTTCTCGACCACGTGCGGCAGGTAGATCTCGCTGTCGAGATTGCCGTAGTTGGAATAGTAGACGAATTTCGGTAGCGCAGAGAGAATTGCCTCCAGCACGCCAGCACGCCCATGCGGCGGCACGGCCTCAAGCGCGGATTGCGCCCGCACCAGACCCGCCGCAAGGTCGTGAACCCGCGGCACGAGCGCACTTTGCGCATCCGGCGTCTCGGGCAGCGCCGCCATGATCCGCGCGCGCATCTCGGCCAGCGCGGCGGCGTCGCGCGGCGCGCCGTCGCCAAGCGCGGCCATCAGCGCGTCGATCTCGCCCAGCACGGCGTTATAGACCTCGCCCTCGTCGCGCAGCGGCATGACCTCGGCGATAAGCGCCCGCGCCTGGCCGAGCATCCCGCCCAGTTCCTGCGCGGTGATCGTGGTAACGGGCGCATGCTCCGGGAAATGCAGGTCGTAATGCCCATCATAGAAGCGCCGCACCCGCACTGCCGATCCGCCGGTCAGCGGAAGACCGGACAACTCGGCCACCCGCGCCGCAATCTCGTCCAGCGTGAACTCCGCCTCGATGAACCAGTAGGCCCCGGGATCGGCACGGATCTCGCCGAATTTCGGTTTAGGGAAGTCCGACGTCGGTTCGATCGCCCCCTCTCGGGCCGGGTTCAGTTTCCACAGCGGGAGCAGCAGGTTCGTCTTGCCAGACTCGTTCACACCGATCAGTGCCGTCACGTCGTCGACCTCAAGCCAGCCACTATCCTCCACCGATCGAAAGTTCCTTACCTGAAACCGAACCAGACGCACGCCATCCTCCCATGTTTTGCTGCACGGGCCGGCCGGGGCGGGCGCGCACGTTAACCGATGCGCATGTATTTATTCATGCAGTCGTTTTCCATGTTTCGGAGGCCAAAAAGCATCAAGCTCGTGCCGGACCTCCCGTTCCGGATAGCGACGGCCTTGACCGGCGGATACATGCCTTTGAGACGATGGACCGTCGCCGGGTCATGCCCTAGGAAGGCTTGCAACCTGAACCTGCACACAGCGAGTTTTTAGCAGCCCCAGCGCCGACAAGACCCAGATGCTCTTCCATTCCTTCGAATATGCCGCTCTGCTTGCCCTCGTCTTCGCGGCCTACCTAGTGCTGCCGGTCTGGACCCGGTGGATCGTTCTCGTCACCGCAAGCTACGTGTTCTATGCCACGTCGCAGTTCGGGCTTGTGTGGCTGCTTATGGCGTCCGGCGGTCTGGACTATGTCTGCGGGCTTGCGATCTTCCATTCGCGCCGACAGGCGGTGAGGCGGGCGTTCCTGATGGCCAGCATCACCGGCAACCTCGGGCTCCTGGCCTATTTCAAGTATCGCGTGCTTCTCGTCGACGGGTTCGACTACCTGACCGGTGGCGGTTTCGTCACTACGATGGATGCAATGATCCTGCCCATCGGCATCTCCTTCTTCACCCTGCAATCGATGGGCTACACGATCGACGTGTTCCGGGGAAAGCAGGTGCCCGAAAAGCACCCTGGTTACTTCTTCCTGTACGTCGCCTATTTTCCGCAGCTGATCGCGGGGCCGATCGAACGGGCGCGGGACCTGCTGCCCCAGTTGCGCGCGCAGCGGCCCTTCGACTGGACCCGGGTCAGAAGTGGCGGCCTTCTGATCCTTTCGGGTCTGCTCAAGAAACTGGTGATCGTGTCGAGCCTGACACCCTTCTTCGCTGAGGTCTATGAAGGCGGCGCCCCCGCGAACCCGGTCAGCCTGCTGATCGCCACAAGTCTGTCGTTATTCTACATCTACGCGGATTTTTCCGGGTACACGGATCTTGCCCGCGGCTCGTCGCGCCTGATCGGGATCGAGCTATCGCGAAATTTCCGATCTCCCATGCTGGCGTCGTCGATCCGCGACTTCTGGCAGCGCTGGCACATGACCCTGACAAAGTGGATCTTCGACTACTTGCACGCACCTCTGGCGGGTCTCATGACCTCCCGCGCGGGTCGCTATGCCGCGACGTTCGTGACCTTCATCGTGGTCGGGCTGTGGCACGGCGCGAACGTGACGTTCATCCTGTTTGGCGCACTGCATGGCACGGTCGCAGTACTTGAAACGATTTGCGTCCGGCAGGGCTGGACCTTGCCCTCCGGACCCGTCTGGCAGGCGCTGCGGATCGCGCGCACGGCATTCCTTGGCGCGGTATTCTGCACCCTTTTTCTGTCGCCGTCGCTGTTCCATGCCGGGTTTGTGTATCGCCAGTTGCTGGACCTACGGCTCGAAGATCTTCTGAACGCCTCGATTCCTCACAAGCTCGATCTTGCCATAGCCGCATTCGCGACCGGCGTGTGGATGGCGCAGCGTTTTGCACCGAACATCCTGACGGACCTGCCGAGGGGCCTCGTTCCACGCTGGTCACTCTATCTTGGTCTGATCGGGCTTCTGGTCCTGTTGTCCCAACCGCAAGGAGCGGGCGATGCCTTCATCTATTTCCAGTTCTGAGGCTTCGGGGCGGTTTTCACCGCTGCGCGCCGTGGTTTTCACGGTTCTTCTGTTGAGCCTGCTGAAAGGCAGTGCATGGCTGACCCGAGACGCCGTCATTCCCATCATGCCCACGCGGCTTGAGGCAGTCCGCCGGATCGGAACACTCGAGCACGATTCGGTTTCGCTGGGCGCGTCCTACAACGTCGATGTACGACATGATTTGCTCGGGCTGCGTAATGTACCGCTATGGCTGCCCGTCGCAGACTTGTTCGAAACCGCCGCGCTGTTCGAACAGATCGTGAAAGCGGGCGCCGCGCCCGCCTACGCCTTCATAATGCTGGATCCTTACCAGATGTATCAGGATAACGGGGCGCGCGACGATTGGCGTATGCTGAACCCGGCCAGCCGCGACGCCGCCCACGGCCTTCTTTCGGTTCTTGCGCCATTCCTGCCGATAGACGGGGACCGCGCGGGCTGGCTGGAAGCCTTGTTCCTGCCGCCAAGAGGCATACCGCCGACAGCCCTGATCCGCCATCTCTTGCCTGTACCCGGGCGCATCGAGGTTCCGGACCGATCGCCCTTCGCGCGGTTCGAGTTTAACAAGGTGCCTGATCCGGCGGTCCCGGAGCATGCTCGGGAGGTAGCCGATTTCGTTACTCCGATCATCATCGGGTCCGTTCGGGCGGATCCGATGATCTTGGAGCGGACCAGCGCCGAACTCGGGCGCATCGCAGACTTGGCTGCTGCCGAAGGGATAGAGCTTGTCGTCGTGGTGGGCATACCACTGGTTGCCCGATACCGGGCCGAACTTGCTGCCCGGATGATTGCCGCCGGTCTCGCACAGCAGGTGGATTTGACGCAGGCGATCGCCAGGGCGACGCAGACCCTCGAAGCGGCGGGGGCGACCGTGATCCCATTGTCGGCGGTCTGGGACACCGGGGCGGACGATCAGCGAACCGAATGGTTCGCCGACAACCGCCACCTGACCGCGGCTGGGGCGGCGATATTCACGCGCAGGTTGGCCCCGTTACTGCCCGCTGCAGGCGGCGGGCTGCTGCCGCAGTATCCCGAAGGCAGCGACTGATTGGCTATCAGTGGCTGATGTCGCCCCGGGAGAAGATCGTCCGGATCGTCCAGAACAGGATCTTCACGTCGAGCGCCAAGCTTTGCGTCCTGAGGTATTCGGCATCCAAAACCACCTTTTCCGGCACGCTCAGGTTGTCGCGCCCCTTCACTTGCGCCAGTCCGGTCAGCCCGGGGCGCAGCCGGTGCACGCCCGTTTCGGTGCGCAGCGCGATAAGGTCGTCCTGGTTGAACAGCGCGGGGCGCGGTCCGACAATGCTCATCTCTCCGACGAGGATCGACCAGATCTGCGGCAACTCGTCGAGGCTGGTCTTCCGGATAAAACGGCCAAGCGGCGTGATGTAGCTTTCTGGTTGCGTCAGCAGATGCGTCGCCACGTTCGGCGTGTCGTTGCGCATGCTCCGGAACTTGGGCATTCGGAAAATTCGATTGTCCCGGCCCACCCGGTCCGACCAGAAAAGCACGGGGCCAGGCGAGGTCACCTTTACCAGAACCGCGACGATCACGCACGGGATGAAAAAGACGATCGCGGCCACAAGACCGAGGACAATGTCGAACAGGCGTTTCAGCATCGGGTCATCCCACGCAGGAACAGATCTTATCCGTGATCCGGGCGATGTCTGCCGGGGACATGTTGGACCCCGACGGAAGGCAGAGCCCGAATTCATACAGGCGGTCCGCCACGCTCTCGTTGCCGTGCCGGTAGTAGCGGCACCCTTCGAACACGGGCTGCAGGTGAAGCGGCTTCCAGATCGGGCGCGCCTCGATCATCTCGTCTGCCAGCCTCTTTAGGATGCTGCGGTTGTCGATCCCGGCCACGTCCGGGTCGATGGTGCACGCCGTCAGCCAGCGGTTTGAAAAGCTCCACTCCGGTTCCGGCATCCACGAGATGCCGGGCAACTCGGCTAGCGCGCTGCGGTAGGTTTCGAAAATCGCGCGGCGTGCCGCCACCCGGTCTTTCAGCAGCGACAATTGCCCGCGTCCAACGCCGGCCAGGATGTTGCTCATCCGGTAGTTATAGCCGATTTCCTTGTGCTCGTAGTGGACCGCCGGTTCGCGGGCCTGGGTGGAAAGAAAATACGCACGATCGATCAGATCGGGATCGTCCGACACCAGCATCCCGCCGCCTGATGTGGTGATGATCTTGTTTCCATTGAACGAAAACACGCCGAGGCGCCCGAATGTGCCGCTCGGCCGCCCCTTGTAGAGGGCGCCGAGAGATTCCGCCGCGTCTTCGACTACGGGGACGCCGTAGTGGTCGGCGATCTGGAGGATGGGGTCCATGTCGGCGCTTTGGCCGTAGAGATTGACGACAATGATGGCCTTGGGCAGGCGCGCTTCGGCGCGCGCCGCGTCAAGAGCACGTTCAAGCGCAATCGGCGACATGTTCCATGTTTCGGGTTCGGAATCGATGAATACCGGCTCCGCGCCCTGATAAATGATTGGTGCCGCACTCGCGACGAAGGTCAGCGACGAACAGAACACGGAATCGCCGGCTCCGACACCCAGAAGGCGCATCGAAAGGTGTAGCGCGGCCGACCCAGACGACAGCGCGGCGGCGGCCCTTATCCCGATCATCTCGCACATCTCGCGTTCGAAAGCGTCCACGTTCGGGCCAAGCGGCGCGATCCAGTTGGACCGGAAGGCCTCGTCCACGTATTCGCGTTCCAACTCGCCCATATGGGGTGAGGACAGGAATATACGCTTGGACAGCGTCTTGCGATCGAGAATCTCGATCACGCGGTTCCCGGCATCGACGACAGGCAGATGATCGACATGGTGCTCGTCCATGATGCCAAGCGCCGCTACCCGCGACAGTCCTTCAGGCGCGGTGACCGGTGCGCGGTCAGGCAGCAAGCTGACCGGGTCTTCCAGCGAGCTTCCCTTCAGGATCAGGCGCCGCAGGTCGCCGTCGGTCACCGTGCGCAGCGCCGCGCCCGCCCCCGAGACGATGACGAGAATCCCGCGCCCAGTTGCGTCGAGACGCGCCAGCGCGTCGCGCAGGGTCGTGTCCGGTGCGATGCAGTCGGGCTTCATTGGAGATGCTCCTCGTCGATACGGGCGGTTCCGATCCAGCACGCCCCGGGCGGAACGGCTTTCGTGACGACCGACCCTGCCCCTATGACCGCCCCGTCGCCAATCTCCAGAAGCGGCAGGATCGTCGCGTTGGCTCCGATCAGCACGTCGCGCCCGACCCGGACACCGCCGCCCAATGTAGCGGCGGGCGCGACATGGGTGCCATCGGCGACCTCGCAGTCATGGTCCACGATCGCGCCGTGATTGATGATCGCCCCGGTTCCCACCCGCGCCTGCGCTGCTACGATCGCACCGCAGGCCACAAAGCTGCCCGGCCCCACCTGCGCGCTCTCGGATACCGCCGCATTGGGATGAATCACGCTGAGCATCCGCGCCCCGGCTGCCGCAGCCGACGCCAGAAGGCGCATCCGGACGGCGCCGTTGCCGATCGCCACGTGGCACCACAAGCCGTCCATGTCGGACGGTAGTTCGGGCGCCCGCACCTCCAGCCCCATGAATGACTGGGCGCGGTCCGCACGCACCGAAATGGCGCCCCGGTCATTGCCAGATGCCAGCAGCGCCTCGAACACGACCTTGGCATGGCCGCCCGCTCCGATCAGGATCGTGGTCAATAGGTCAATACCTTGTTCAAAAGGTCGGGGTTAAGGTCGATCTCCGCCAACAGTTCCGCTATTCGTCTTCCGGCGTTGCCGTCGCCATAGACGTTCACGGTAGCGGGGCGGGGCGCGGTCACCAGCCGCTGCAACTCCGCCGCGATGCGGCTCGCGTCTTCCGGCAGGTCGATGACATTGGCATTGCGCTGACGCAGGGCCTGCCGTGGTCCCAGGTTCAGCACCGGCGTCCCAAAGCTGGCCGCCTCGATTATGCCTGCGCTGGAATTGCCGACCATTGCGTCGGCCACAGCCATTATCTCGATGAAGCGGGGGCGGGGCAGATGTACGAGGCAACGCAGATCATCCGACGCCGAGGCCTCGAATACCGCGCGGATCGCGTCGCTGCCGTCATCTGCGTTAGGCATCAGCGCGACCCCTTGCCAGCTCGCGCGCGACAGCCCGTCCAGCACAGCGCGCGTCTGATCTGCGGAATCGCCCGACTGCTGTAACACTGGGTGAAACAGCACCAGCGCCACGGGGCGGACAGGCGACAGCCCGAACTCAGCCAAAACCTCGCCGCGAGCGCGCACGGGATGCCGCGCCAGTCCGTCGAGGCCCGGCGCACCGGTCACATGCACGCAATCGGGACGCTCGCCCAGCCGGACAAGCCGATCGCGCGCCTCATGCGTTGCGGTGAAGTGGATGTGCGAGAGCTTGGAAATCGCGTGGCGAACCGGTTCGTCCACCGTACCCGAGCGTTCCCCGCCATGCACATGGGCAACCGGAATGTTCAGGTGGATCGCCGCGATGGCCGCCGCAAGCATTTCGCCGCGGTCCCCCAGCAGCAGCACGATGTCGGGCCGGTCTGCGGTCAT
Organism: Meridianimarinicoccus roseus; assembly: GCF_003172915.1. Lineage (GTDB taxonomy): Bacteria > Pseudomonadota > Alphaproteobacteria > Rhodobacterales > Rhodobacteraceae > Meridianimarinicoccus > Meridianimarinicoccus roseus. The sequence goes on along the minus strand of NZ_QGKU01000003.1, from coordinate 140,210 downwards.
CGCGTTCACGAATCCGCCGATCATCGTCCCTATGCCGCGGGCCATGGTCGCCCCCGTCGCCGGGTGCAGCGTGACCGGCACCCGCTCCGCGATGGCCAGCCCGCTTGCCGCAATTTCGCGCCAAGTCTCGCCATAGGCTGGATCAAGATGCATGCCCGTGGCCAGCACCTTCACGGACAAACCGTCCGCCGCATCGATTTGAAGCAGGCTTGACCGCATCAGCCCGAAGTCAGCGCGCGTGCCCGAGACGTATAGGACAGACCTCATCCGGTCATACCTGTTCCAGATCGTCCCATTGCAGGGCTTGTCCCGCCGCAAGCGGACGTTTCAGCACACGCCCCAGCAGCGCGTCGTGATCGCGCGGGGCGATGCCGGTTGCGGGCCGCAGCATCACAAGGTCGCGGGCCGACAGAACGGTGCCGGGTGCAAGATCGGACGCCGCCGAAACGGAGCGACGCGCGAGAACCCGCATTTCGCGTTCGGACGCGGTCGGACCCTTGGCGGCGCTTCCAAGCGCGGCCTCGACCACGCGCACCTGTTCGACCATCGCCTTCAGCTCCCCCGGTTCGAGGGAGGCCTTGTGGTCCGGTCCTGGCATCGTGCGATCAAGCGTGAAATGCTTCTCGATCACTCGCGCACCAAGCGCCGCGGCGGCAGTGCAGACTGCGATGCCGACCGTGTGGTCCGAATAGCCGACCGGCAAGCCGGTCACTTCGGCGATGGTCCGCATCGCATTCAGATGAACATCTTGCGGCGCGGTCGGATAGTTGGAGGTGCAGTGCAGGATGGTCAGGTTCTCGGCGATGTCACCCGACCCAGCCCAATGGGCCCGCAGGCAGTCCACAGCTTCGGCGATTTCGTCCAGCGTGGCCATCCCAGTGGACAGGATGATCGGCACGCCCTTGGCAGCGAGGTGCCGCAGGAACACCAGGTTAGTGATCTCACCAGACGAGATCTTCATGCGTCGCATCCCTAGGCCGACAAGGAAATCCGCCGCGTCGTTGTCGAACGGTGTGGACATCAGTTCGATGCCGTGCTCGGCGCAGCGTTGCAACAACAGGTGGTGTAGGTCCACGCTCATCTCAAGTTTCTTGAGCATGTCGAACTGGCTGCCGCCTCCGGTTGCGGCCTTCTGGTATTCCGCCTTGGATGCGCCTTTCTGGACCACTTTCTCGGCCGAAAAGGTCTGGAATTTCACTGCATCCGCCCCGGCCTCGGCGGCCGCGTCCACCAGCGCGAGTGCAAGATCATCCTGGCCATTGTGGTTCACACCGGCCTCGGCGATGATGAAGGTGTGCATTCTTAGTCCTCGCGCGCGGGCGCGCCGTTGCGGCGCGGCGCCCACTCCAGTCGTGATTTCGTGGCGGCGATGTCGACCTCGAGATCGCCGAAGAGTTGATGCCCTATCTCGCGTTTGCCCGCCAGTGACAAGCCGGCCCGAAGCACCGGCACCGGAACCGGAACAAGACATAGCCGATGGCCGGTCACGGTGGCCAACCGTTCGAGGATGTCGCGCGTGCTCATGGGCGGCTCATCCGCGACCAGCAGCGGGCGGCCGGGGGCCGCCGGATGGCGGGTGCAGACCCGGATCAGGTCGCACAGCGTCTCGCCGGAAACGAGGGAACGCCGGTTCCGGGTGGCCAACGCGAAGGGCAGGGGAAAGCCGCGAGCGATCAGGCGCGCCAGCGTACCAAGGTTGCCGACAGGGTCGGGGCCGATCACCAGCGGTGGGCGGATCACCACGAGTTCCATCCCGGTCTGCCGCGCGACGTCGGCGAGTCCCTGCTCCGCGGCGAGTTTGGAAACGGCATAGGGCGCGTGCGGTCGCGGCGCGTCTGTCTCCCGGAACGGCGCATCGCCTGTGCTATTGCCATGTACACCGATGGACGAGATGAACACGAAGCGACGCACCCCTGCCGCCGCCGCTTGCCGGGCAAGGTGCAGAGTCGCCTCGCAGTTGGTCCGCATGAATACCGGCAGGGGGTCGGTTTCCGTATCGTTCAGGACATGCGCCCGCGCGGCGCAGTGCACAACGCAGTCCACATCCGAAAGCGCGCTGCCCAGTTCTGGCATTTCGGCCAGGTCGCCAAGCGGTAGCGTGTCGGCATCCGGGGCCGTACCGGTGCGAACACCCGCGATGACTCGTGCCTCGCGCCGCAGGACTGGAACAAGTTGCCGTCCGAGAAACCCGGCGGCGCCGGTGACGAGAATGGTCATGGTGATGTCGGGGCCTCGATCGGAAGGACACCGCGCGCGACGAGGTCGTCCACTACATGACGCGCGCCGGGCAGGCTTAGGTGGTTGTCGTCGAAATAGAAGGAGACGCCATCCCGTGTGGCGATGCATGCCCCGCCGCTGCACAGCGCGTCTTCCAGCGGCACGATCTGCGCCGAGGTGGCCGCGGCGATGATGCGAAGGCCTGCGTTCACGCCGTCATATCGGGCCTTCAGAAACGCGGGGTCCGGTCCGGTCGCATTGGACCGGTCGGCGATCGGACGCTGCCTGTCATAAAGCACCCGTTCGACCGGAAGGGGCAATTCCGGGACCGCCGTTGCCAGAAAGACCGTTTTTCCCGCCGCCTGCAGGCGCCTCACGACCTTCTCCAGCCCCGTCCAGTAGGCCGTGCGCGCCGCGTCCGGGGGCAGTTGGCGCAGGTAGATAGGCGCACCCGAGGCCAGCGCGGCGGGGTCGCTCGCCAGCGCGCCGTGTTCGCCGTGCAGGTAGAAGGCATGGCGATACACGATCAGGACGGATTGAAGGACCGGGTCCCCTTCCATCTGGCTGACGGCAAGTTCCACCCAGTCATGGCAGCCGGGATTGGCGACATTGAATCCAAGCGCTGGCGGGCAGCCGCTGAAGGTAAGATGGCGCACGCTTTCGCCCGATGGGGCAAGCGCCTCGGACAGAGCCAGCGCAAGTTCGACCCCGTGACTGTCGCCGAAAACCGCCCAGGTCGCGGGACCGTCCCCGTAGACGCACGCATCCGCCGGCGCGCGGAATTCGGCCCCGTCGGTGTGGCAGTCATCCCGGAACGGGCTGGCCTGCGCCGTCGCCGCCAGAGCACGCGTGTCGGCATCGAAGCGCCACGGCGCGCCTTTCGAGACGTGGCCAAGTACACCCAGCGTCGAGAATGCCACGATCGCCAGCGCCCCGGCACGAAGCACTGCGCCCTGGCCCATCCAGGTCCGGCTGCGGAAAGGCTGTTCGACAAAGCGCCATGAGAGGTAGGCCAGCCCCAGTGTCGCGCAGATAAGCAGCACGACTGCCGCTGCCGAAAGGTTACCCAAGGCCAAGCGTGCGAAGGTAAAAAGGGGCTGGTGCCACAGATACGCACTGTAGGAGATCAGCCCAATCCCCACGACCGGACCGCTGGCCAGGATCCGGCCGACAAGGCTCGACCCGGTCGTGCAGCCGATCAGCAACACCGTCCCGAGCACCACTGGCAGGGTCGCCGGACCCGGAAACAGGCTCGACTGGTCAACGAACAAGATACCGGACACAACCGCAACCGCGCCGACCAGTTCGAGCACGCGCCGCGCTTTGGGATGCCGACCCAGCGCTGCATCCACGGCGGGCTGACCGATGGCAAGCAGTGCCCCGGCCAGAAGTTCCCAGCCGCGAGTCGGCAGGAGGAAGAAGTTCATTGTCGGCGCGGTTGGCCCCCAGACCAACGTCAATCCGAAAGACAATGCCGCAAGCCCCGCGATGACGAGCCCGGCGCTGCGCGGCCCCCATCGCATCAGTCCGAAGAACAGCAGAGGAAAGACGATGTAGAACTGTTCCTCCACCGCGAGCGACCATGTGTGCAGAAGCGGCAGCAGGTGCGAGGAGGGTTCGAAATACCCCGATTTCAGATAGAAGTAGACGTTGGACAGAAACACGCTGGTCGCAAGGATGCTTTGTGAAAAGTCCTGCAACTGGTCCGGTGTCATCAGCGCCCAGGCGAAGGGCAGGCAGGCGAGGATGACGACGAACAGCGCTGGGAAGATGCGCCGCACCCGCCGGTCGTAGAAGCCGAGCAACGAAAAGGAGCCATCGGCGATCTCACGCCGGAGTATCGAAGTGATAAGGTAGCCGCTGATGACAAAGAAGATGTCGACCCCTGCGAAACCGCCGGGCAGAGCGGCTTCATGCGCGTGGAAAACGATGACCGACAGTACGGCGACCGCACGCAGGCCGTCGATCTCGGGCCGGTATCTTGGACGTTCGGACACTAGGCGATGGCCGCTACGCCAGCGCGCGAAACCCGGCGGCGCCGGATCAGGAAGAACGCGACCACCAGCCAGAAATGGGTGATGAACCCGTTGCTGAACCCGATCGGCGTGTTCACCAGGCTGAAAACGATCCCAAGCGTAATGAACGGTGCGAACAGGAACCACCGCGCGTCACGCCCCAACCGCGTGTTGCGGTACACGACCGTGGCCAGCCAGCCCCAGACGAAGGCGACGAACAGTCCTCCATAGAGGTAGTCGACATAGAGCGTGCCGAAGGCGGACGGCAGGAAGCCGTAGGTATCCAGTCCCAGCATGTAGTTGAACGCATCCGCCACGCCGCTTGGGTCGAAGCGACGGATCACTGCGGTCAGGATGTCTATTCCATAGACACCCATCAGCGCACCACCTTCATAGGTCGTGAAAAGCGAATTCGACATCACGATGCCCTGAATGAGGTACCATGTGAACACGAACACAAGGTAGGTGGTCGTCGGCCCCAGGATGTCGATCATCAACTCCGCGCGCGGCCCTGCGAAGGTCACCCCCCATTGGGTTGCGGTCATGTGCAACATCCATTCCGCCCCGCCCACGACCTCCGCCCGGATGATGAAGACGTTGATGAAGTAGTTGAAGGCAAGGACCCCAAACATCACGGCAAGTACCTTGGCCGCCGGATGGATCCTGCGCGGTTTCGAAGCCCGCTCGGGTTGCTTCAGGCCCCAAAGGATCGGCCGTGCGCGGTAGGCGAGAAATCCATAGGCCATGGTGTTGAACAGCGGCGCCCGCCCACCCATTGCGAGCCCCGCGAAAACGCCGGGCAGAACACCGAAGATCACGACGCTGGTCCAGTCCGGCTTGGACTTCAGCAGCAACTCGCGCACGAGGAAGACGTAGCCGGCCGGGTAGCAGATGAAGCCGAGCTTGAAGATCGAGGAACTTTCAGAAAGCGCCCCGTGCAGCATCGCCTGCGCCTGATCGGACCGGCTCGAATAGGCGAAGCCGAGGTTTAGAGCCCCACCCCGGATAACCTCCAGCCCCATCGTCAGACATGCGATAAGGCACACCGCCTTTAGCACCAAGTCGGCCCGCGACGTGTCCAACTCGCTCGGGTGCTGTACTGGCCGCTGCGGGACCTTAACCGTGCGCAGCAGCCCGCCGAGGCAGAACATCGCAAGGAACGCCATCAGCAGCAAAACACCTTCGAGCGATATGCTGCGGTGAGTCAGCTGGAACGGCAGCAAAAGGAATGCGCTAAGGGCACCAGCCCATACGATCAGCATGAAAAGGGCTGGATGGAACCTCACTGGCCGCTCCCTGCCTTGGCGCCTGTGGCCTGTCGGCCGGTCAACCGAGGACGGTGGTAATCACGTAGCGTTCGCCCTTTTCCACCATGCCGCCGCGATGCACGCCCTTGGTGTCGAACAGAACGATAGAGCCCTTGCCAGCGGTGATCTGCCATGTGCCCTTCCGGATCTCTCCGGCAAGGCGGCTGTCGTCGGGCAGATCGTTCCCGAAAGACCCTTTCTGTCGCAACTTGCCCGGCAGTGCAGCGAAGCGACGGCGCGCATCCGGTCCGGTGCCGGACAGACCGTTGTGATCGTTGGCCTCGGCGATCATGTCATCGACGCGTGACATGTTCAGCCTGTTGGAACCAACTACGTACGAGAATGGACCGTTTTCCGGCCCGACATCCGTCATGTAGAAGATCGCCTTGAGATCGCCGCCAGACGCATCGCGGTGAAAGTAGGCGGAGTCCGGCAGTTTCATGCCCTTCATGTCCGGGAAGATGCTGCGCCAGAAACTGTCGCTCGGATCGTTGATCTGCGGGTTCACGTCGATCAGTCGCGCATCCCGGCCCAAGTACTGGCTGGTCGCATCGAGGATGCCCGATTTCTCCAGAATGTCGTTGATCGCGTCGTAGAGCTGCTGGCCGTGCTCGCGCGCGTCTACATTGCTGCGCGATTCTTCGAAGGCCCGGTCGTCACCGGCAGTCTTCGCGCGGCGGTCTTCCAAGCGTGCGAAATGCGGCCGTGCCAGCATCTCGATCTCGGCGAAAAGGTCCTCGCGGACCTGCACCACGCACACGCCGTCACGGTCAAGCGTTTCGAACACCTCGGTGCGGGGGCGCGCAAGTCGCTCACCGCTGTGCAACCCCAGCGCGTTCCGGCCAGCGGTTCCGGCCAGCTTCAGACATTCCCCGACCGAACGCGGCTTGCGGGTTTCAACAGGGATCATGGAATAGCGGGTGATCCGTTTTACCATGAGGGGCAGCATCCCGCGCACGAACTGCAGCGCGGCCTTGGCGCGGAGCCCGACACCGGCAGACCCGACAAACGCGGCGTAGGCCGGGTGCGCCTTGTAATCGACAAGATCGCGCGACCATTTCAGCGCGGGATCGAAGCGGGTCACGGTCGAGGGCTTGTCCAGAACGTCGAAGTCCAAGGAACTCATGCCACCTCCATCAAGCTATGCGGTTTGATTTGTGGGTAGCACCGATCAACCTGCATCATCAAGGCGCTGTTTCAGCGTGGCGGCCTTGATTTCCTTCAGGCTGGCGACCTCGCGTCCCAGAATTCGCCCAAGCGCCGTGGCCCCTTCGGACGGATTGGAGGGATCGAACCCCTTGAACGAGAAGAAGTCGCACGGAAAGCTGCCGCGGAGCAGGTTGGCCACGATCCGCCGCTGGCGCGAAGGCAGATCTTCGACCTCGGGAAACGCTTCCACAAGCTCGGGCAGGCGAGGCACCTGAGCGCGGTTCTCCAGCAGGATGAAGTCGTCGTCCGTAGTGTAGTAATTGCGCGTGGTGACAGATTTCGCACCTGCCAGCGCCGCCTGAAGCCCCAGCGTGCCGGTGCAGGTGAAGTTCACGCCGCACAGGCTAAGCGCTTCCATGCCGCTGACCTCGTAGGGCAGGAACACCACGTTCGGCAACGCCAGAAGGCGGCGGATCAGGCCGGTCTGCCGGAACCCGAATTGCAGAGGGTGGTCTTTCACCAGAACGGTGTAGCCCGCCGCGGAAAACGCCTCGGCGGCCTCGACCACCAGATCCTCGTGTTCAATCAATTCAAGATCGTGGATCCAGTAGTCGATCGAGGCTTCCGGGAACAGCTGAAGCCCGAACAGGACCCGGCGCTTCTTCGGGAAGGCGTCGATCTTTTCGCGCCAGCCGTAGTCGACCATCCGGGTGATCACGCGATCCGACAGCGTCGGCTTGTGTCCGAGAAAGCTTTGCGCATCGAGATAGTGCAGGTTCAGCCGGTCCCCCTTCCAAAGCGAGATCAGCCAGAAAACGAAGCCCCGCAGCCGGAAATAGCCGAACACCTTCAGGAATCGCAATTGGTTGAAGTTGGCGACCCCCTGTACGTAGGAAGGAGTGAAGAGAGGCGTTGCCAGCGCCTGCACGTGCCGGTCGACCTCTGCCGGGTCGGGTTCGGGTCCGTGCCTGCACAGGACGCCCTTCTGCATCAACATCGACATATCCGGGATCGCCGACACGGTCAGTTCGTAGAACGGGATGCCACGGCGCCGGGCGATGATCGAAAGAACATCCGAAACATATCGGTCTATAGGGAAACTGACGATGACATCCGGCCGCGTCCGATCCAGTACTGACTGAAAGGCTTCTGCCATCGCAAGCGTCATGGCCGCTGCGCGGCGCACGCTGAGGAACCGCAGCACCCTGCAGCGGGCTCGGATCTCGGCGAGGTCGTCCTCGTCAAGCAGATCCGAAGCGGTGGCGCTGGCCCTGTAGAACGCGGCCTGATGCGCCTTGAAGTCGTCCACCACGCAGAAATCGCCCTCGCCGGGCAGGTCCGACACCGTGAAGCTGCGGTCGAACCCCATGTTTTGGCCAAGGTGACGGAACCATGGTTCGGTGCGGTGGATCGAATAGATCAGCACGGTTCCCTTGCGATCATCTGACATGTGAATACTCCGTCATGAGGCGGGCCAGCCGGATCCGGGTGAGCAGAAGGTAGGCGCTTGCGCCCAGTCCCGTGGCCGCTATCAGGCCGGGAATGCCGAACCAGATCGTCAAGCCAACCATAAATGGGAAGCCGATGGCGAAGGACAGGATCTGCGCGCGGAACACGAACCCTTCGCGATGCAGCGCGTTGAAGACCAGCCCGTTCAGGTCAGCCCGCGCGCGAATGGCGGACACGCCCAGGAGGCCGAGGAAAAACGATTGTTCGAGGTGGTATCGTTGTTCCAGCGCGCCTCCAGTCGCCCAAAGAAGCGCCGCGCCGCAGGTTGCAGCAAGCCCCCAGAACACAAGCACGTTCAGGTATTCGCGCCGCACGATCCGCGCCAGTTGCGCCGGGCTTCCGTCCCGTCCCTGCACGAACACCTTGGGCATGATGCGATTGTAGAACGCAATGTTGAATACCTGGTACAGCATCGAGACAAGCATAACGTGTCTGAAAAACACTCCCGCCTGTTCGAGCGAGAGCAAACCGCCCACCAGCAGCCGGTCGGCCTGCAGCGTCAGCACAGCCGTCAGGCCCAGCAGGAAATGCGTTCGCGATGCGCGGTATTGCGGCGCTAGCTCGCCCAAAAGGCCCGGTGAAGGCTCCTGCGATGGCGTGCATACGCGCAGACGGAGCCAGATCCGGGCGATCACCGCCAGCCCCGCCAGCGATCCGGCGGCCCAAAGCGCGATCACCTTGGTCAGCGTCAGCTCCGGCCAGAACAATGCCACCAACAGCACACCGCCCGCGATGCAGGTGTTCTTGACCACCGTCACGGTCAGCATTGGGCGATAGCGCGGTTCTACCATCGCCATGTGGTAGGCAAGGTTCATCAATTGCTCGGCGGTGGCGATAACGAGGCACATCGTGATGACCGCCGGAGAAGCTTCGACCATCAGTGCAAGCGCGGCGACGAAAACGGGCAGCACCAGCAGGTAGTTCACGCCGAACAGCAGGAGCGACCCGGCGACGCCGCGGTCGAATTCTGCCGCAGGTCGACCTGCCATGCCGCGCAAAAGATCGAGGTGCCTTTCGTAGCCGATGGCAAAGGACGCGAGCCCCTGGAGTGTGACCAGAAGCCCGAACTGGCCGGCCTGCGCCACATCCAGCGTATAGATCGTGAACACCACGAAAACCGCGCGGCTGCCGACTTCGAGGAACTTGAAGAGGACGACGAACATGCAGCCTGCCTTACCAGGCCGTCCAGCCACCATCCGCGGCAAGGACCTGCCCGGTGATGTAGCTCGCTTCATCGGAAGCCAGAAAAACGGCGGGACCGACGATTTCGCGCGCTTCGGCCATTCGCTCCATTGGCGTGCGGCTGGCATAGTTCTGCTGGAAAACGCCGTTCTGCCCACTTGCAACACCGCCGGGAACAAGGCAGTTGGCGCGGATGCCTCGAGGACCCCAATGCGTGGCGAGCCATTTCGTCAAACCCACGACTGCCGCCTTCGACGCGGAGTAGACGGCGGGCGTATTGATCGGCCCGCCGAGGTAGTCCGACCCTTCGTAGATCCGCGGGTCCGGTCCGACCAACCCGTAGATCGAGGCGATGTTGATCACAGACCCGCCACCGCCCTGCGCAAGGAACTGCCGCCCGGCTGCCTGAGACATCAGGAACATCCCGTCAACATTCACTGCCATCACGTCACGCCAGATGTCGAGATCGTAGTCCTCGAACGGAGTGAAGAACGCGCGCACGTCGCGCGACTTGGACGCCGCGTTGTTCACCAGCACATCAAGCCGTCCGGTCCGGCCCGTCACGCTTTCCATCGCCTCGCGGACGGATTCTGGCGAGGTGATGTCGCAGGCGATGCCAAAGGACGTGCCGCCGATTTCCTCGGCGGCTGCGCCGGTCATGTCGGCATCGCGGTCCAGTACGGCGACAGTTGCGCCGACATCGGCAAAGCCGCGGCAGAAATTTCGGCCGAGAATCCCGGCGCCGCCGGTCACGATCACGGTCTTGCCGGACAGATCCAGCCCTGGGCGCGATTCGGTCAAGAGTCTTTCCTCTGTGGACGCGGGTCGGCCGGACCAACCCGGGATAAGCGGCCCTAGTTGACCTTGCGGAATACGGGCTTTACCGCGTCACCGTCTAGGAACCGGGCCGGATCGCCGTCAAGGGCGGCGGCATAGGTATCGAGCGCGGCCGCGGCGGCCGTTAGCGTTTGGTCGAGTTCCGGATCTCCATGCGCAAGCGAGACGGAGATCCACGGGATCATCACGCCGTTGCGCAGCATTTCCTGGCTGAATATCGTGCGCATCACCGGGCTTGGCTGTCCCGCCGCATCCCGCGTCACATAGTTCAGCGCGACCGCTGGACCTTCAAGCACAAAGTGTTCAGCGATGCCCCGTTCCGCCGCAAGACCGCGCAGTCCATCGCGTAGCGCTGCGCCATAGTCCCAAAGATGCGTCGGCACGTCCTCTTCCTCGCACAGACGGGACGCGGCCAGGAACGCGCCCAGCGACGGCATTTCCCCGCCATGCGTGGACGATAGCAGGAACGTGCGTTCCATTCCGGGGCGGTTGATCGCACCGACCTCCATGTATTCCGCCTTGCCGCCGACCGCGGCCAGCGGGAACCCGTTGGCCATTGCCTTCCCGAAGGTCACGAGGTCCGGGGTGACGCCGAAGAAATGCTGCGCTCCCTTTACGTGCCAGCGAAAGCCGGTGATCATCTCGTCCAGGATGAACAGCGCGCCGTTGGCATGGGCCAGCGCCCGGACCTTCTGCAGGAAATTCTCGCTCGTGTTCGGGCAGGCCGCGCAGGCTGTGCGAGGCCAGGTCACCGGGCAGTCGCCGGGGCAGGGGGTCAGGTGGGTCGCCGGTTCAAGCATGACCGCCGCGATCTGGTCGGGATAGGCTGTGAACAGCGCCTCGAGCGAAGCGCTATCGTTGTAATCGAACAGCAGCGTCGTTTCGGCATGTTCCGCCAGCACACCGCGCTTGATCGCGGTCGCGCCGATGAACCAGTCGTCGAACGAGAAGAACGGATGCTGGCGCGGCACGCACACATAGCGGCGGCGCGTGTGGGCGCGCGCGATCTTGACGGCGGCGGTCGTCACGTTGGACCCGTTCTTGGCGAACTTGACCATCTCGACAGCCGGGATCAGATCGTTTAGCCGTTCGGCAGCGTGCAGTTCTGTCATCGACGCGCGCGTCAGCCCGACGCCCTTGCCGATCTCCGCTATGGCCGCTGCATTGACCGCAGGGTGGGCATAGCCCAGCGTCACCGACCGCAGCGCCATGCCATAGTCGAGATACCGGTTGCCGTCAGTGTCCCAGACATAGGCGCCTTCGCCCCGTTCCAGCAACGCAGGCGCGCAGGCAGGGAACTGATCGTCGCCGCGGGAATATGTATGCGCTCCTCCAGGAATGACCGCGTGAAGGCGTTGGCGCAGGCTCTGGTTGTCGGTCTTGTCGCGGGACATGGCGAAGGCTCCTCAAGCGATGTTGCGCCATAGCGGAAAGGGCGAGGTGTTGGGTTTCATCCTGGTATGGCCGGGTCGGCCTATAACGAGCGTGCCGTCGGGGATCTCCGCGTCCAGCACGAGCGTTTCGGCGGCAAGCTGGCAGTGCGCTCCCACGACACTGGACCCCAGAACGCTGGCACCGGGGCGCAGAGTGACGTGTCGGCCGAGGCGCGGATAGACGTCGTGATTGGAGCCGATGCCGCAGCGCTGATAGGCGACGAAATAGTCCTGATAGCTGCCCCGACCGAGCACGGTGCCCAGCGGATGTACCAGCAGGAATACGTCAGGCAGCGCCACCTCGTAGAAGATATCGCAGCCGTGCAGCGCCTTGTTGAGCAGGAACAGCTTACTGCACACCTGCGTGTCGCCCCGCTGGCGGAACAGTTCGTTCGACAGCATGTACAGCCACATCGCATACTGGTCGCCATGCAGATGGCTGAACACTGACTGGGTGCCATCAAAGAAATACCGGTTGCCGACCTGCGCGAAGCAATGGCCCAGCCGGGCCAGCGCCGAGGGCACTGCACCACGAAGATCTTCCGCCGTGACTGGCTGCGGGTCCGGGAAATGCGTGTTGCACTGTGCAGCGGCGTAGTCAGCAAGCTGGTCCGGATCCAGCGAAGCGCGCAGATCCCGCGGCACCGTCATGACCGGCTGCCGTGTTGCGAGCGGACGTTGCACCCGTTGGTTGACAGGTAGCTGCGCACCTTGATCGGGCTTTGGTCTGTGAACAGGAACATGGACGAGATCGTGATGGCCGAGGCGCCCGCATCCAGCGCGTCCATGCAGTGCTTCAGCGTGCCCGCGCCGCTGGATGCGATCAGCGGCTTGTCGAGCCGGTTCGCCAGCGACGCGATCATGTCCAGATCGTAGCCATCCATCGTCCCGTCCCGGTCGATGGAGGTCATCATGATCTCGCCCGCATGGGCGTCTTCCATCCGAAGCGCCCAGTCCACCGCGTCCAGATCCGTCGGTTCGGTGCCGCAGCGGGTGTGCACCTTCGCCCCGTCCGGGCCGCTGCGATAATCGATGGCGACCACGATACACTGGTCGCCGAACCGCGACGCAGCGCGCGTGATAAAGCCCGGATCGGCGATCGCGGAGGAATTGATAGCGACCTTGTCGGCTCCGGACTTCAGCAAGTCCTCGATCTGGCCAAGAGTCGTGATCCCGCCGCCAACGGTCAGCGGCATGAACACCTCTTCGGATACCCTTTCGATGATCCGCCCGTTGGCCGGACGGCCTTGCAGCGTTGCATCGATATCGAGAAATATCATCTCGTCCACGCCATAGCTGTCATAAACCTTGGCGGTGGATACCGGGTTGCCGGCCTCGCGCCAGCCCCCGAAGAACTCGATCCCTTTCACGAGCCGCCCGTCGCGGATCAGGAACTTGGGAATGATGCGCTTCTTGAGCACTCAGAAGTCCCTTTCCATCCAGTTCTGCAGGATCTGCAAGCCGTTGTCCTGGCTTTTTTCGGGGTGAAACTGGGTCGCAACGATGTGGTCGCGGGCCACCGCCGCGGTCACGGTCTGCGCATGATGCGTCGTGGCGATCACGTCAGCCGCATTCCGGCACTTCATATGGAACGAATGGACGAAATAAACGTCGTTCCCCTTCGCGGGCAGACCGCGGAACAACCATCCATCGCCGACCGGGTCGAGGCGGTTCCAGCCGACCTGCGGCACCTTCGCATCTGGGGTCGAGACCATTGGTACGACATCGGCATCGAACCAGCCCAAGCCGCTGTGGTGGCCGTGTTCGTGGCTCGTGGCGGCCATCAGTTGCATCCCGAGGCAGATGCCCAGCACCGGCTTGCGGTTTTGCAGGACCTGTTCGTTAAGCGGCGCCTCAAGGCCGAGTGACCGGATCAGGTCGATCGCGTCGCCGAACGCGCCCACCCCCGGCAGCACGATCCGGTCCGCCGACGCGAAGTCGGCCGGATCGCGGCTGATCTCTGCGTCATAGCCAAGGAAGTCGAAGGCGTTGGACAGCGAACGGACGTTGCCCATGCCATAATCGACAATCACGATCATCTACTTGTCCTCGGCCTTCTCCCCGGTCCGCACACGTCCCCAAGTCTTGTCCTCCGGACCCAGTGGAACATCGCTCAGGTCGGTCCGGTCCCATTTGTCGAAGTCGTAAGGCACCGGCCCAGTCTCGACCTTGGAGCGGTCGAATTCCCACGGATGGATCGCGAGAGGGCGCAGGTATTCGTAATACTCGTCCTCGGTCATGCCGAGGATCTCGAGAAACCAGTCCATCGACGCGGGGCGTTTGCCGTCATACTGCGCCTCCAGGCGCAGCGCTTCCTCCCGGGTCTTGCGGCCGTGCCTGATATCGATCGACATCAGGTGATTGGTCCGCCCGTAGCCCCGCTTCACGAACTTCGAATAGTCGCGCATGCCTTGGAAGGTGCATTCGACCTTCTCATAGTGATACTCCGGCGGCACCCCTTCGACCTCGTGACCGAACCAGTCCAGTTCCTTGCCAATCAGTTCCACATTGGCGCGCGTGTCCCACTGGATGTAATTTCCAAGGCAGATTGACCGCACTTTGAGACGCATCAGGTCCTTGCGCTTCGGATAGCTGAACATCCACAGGTCCCGCATCTCGACCCGGCCACCGAGGAACTCGTACATGTCGTCGGCCGTGATGCCCTGGTTCATCAGGCGGTTAAACCGCTTCTCGTCGACTTCCTCCATCTCCTCAAAGGTGTACCAGCTGTGGTATTCAGCGGTGCTTTCACCCCAAAACAACAGGGGCACCTCGAACCGCACGGCCATGTGCATGACGCCGGCATAGATGCCGGTATGGCAGTGCCAGCAGAAATCGCCCCTGCGCTTGAAGCTTTCCAGCATCAACTCGCGGACCACGTGGAAGGACGGCTGGAACTCGATCACGTCGACGCCGAGCTTTTTGAAAACCATCGTGTTGTTCTCTTCCACCTTGGGCCGGTAGCCCCAGTGGTTGAAGCGCACGACCAGCGGCTTCAGCTTCAGCTTGCGCACGATGTACCAAAGCTGGAACACGCTGTCCTTGCCGCCGGAGAACGGCACGATGCAGTCGTAGACACCCTTCCCGGCATATTCGTCGATCAGGGCGTCAAGCTGGCGCTGGCGGTCCTCCCAATCGATCGCATCGGCCTTGTATTCCGACTGCCGACACACGCTGCAGACGCCGTCCTCGTCGAAGGTCAGCGTATCCACGGTCTCCACGTTCAGGCAGCGGGTACATCTCTTCATGGCGTGTCTCCTTCGGACAGGGCTTGGTCCGCCCGGTGTCTCATGATGGCCTCGATACAAAGGAAATCGACAAGGTCATCGACTTCCAGTGCCTTGATGCGGTCTGTCTGAATTCCCAGCGTGGCGTCATGGCAAAAGCCGCCTTCGCGGCGAATTGCCTCTGTCGTGGACAGGTAGAAACTTCCGTCCAGCGCGAAGACCGGATCCAGGTCCTGCCGTCTGGGAAGCGCCCCAAACCCGCCGCCGCCCAGAGGCGAGATGCGCCCCGTGGCCGAATCGCGTCGCACTGCGAAGGCCGGGTGTTGTGTTTCGAGCGCGGTCACCCCGACCGCCGCCGACATGGCGGGCTGTGCCGCCAGCGCGGCAAGCGCCGCGTCGATGTCGCCGCTGTCCGTCATCGGCGAAGTCGGCTCCAGCAACACCAAAATGTCGAACCGGTCTCCAGCCGCCTCGAGGTGATCGAGCATGTGGAGGATGAACGCGATACTGGGAGCCGTGTCGGTTGCCAGCTCGGCGGGACGCAGGCAGGGGACTTCGGCGCCGTGGCCCTGTCCGATCTCTGCATAACGCGGCGAGTCGGTGGACAGCACCACGCGGTCCACATGGGCGGACCCGCGCGCGGCCTCGATCGGCCAGGCCAACAGCGGCTTGCCCAGCAGGGGCCGGATGTTCTTGTCCGGCAACCCCTTGGATCCGGCCCGGGCCGGGATCAGAGCCAGAACGCGCTTGCCGTCGATCATCGCTATCTCGTTGCCATCAGGTCGGGCGCCTTCACGAACCGACCGCGCGCGCGCTGCATCAGCCGGTCGGCGGTCTTCAGACCGTAGAACCTGATCGGGGAACAGCTGATTCCGTGCTTGGACTGCGCGGCTCGGATCTCGCGGTTCTGTTTGAGGATGGAGGACATATTGCCGCCCGTCGCCCCGCCGGACCGCATCCGGACCCAGATCTCGGGGACGTAAACCGACGTCACCTCGTGCGTGTAGAACGTGCGAAGCAAAAATTCGTAGTCCGCCGCAAGCCGGTAGGACAGATCGAAATTTCCGACGCGGTCATAGACGCTGCGCCGCAGGAACACGGTCGGATGCGCGGGAATGAACCCACTGCGCAGCGCGGACTTGGTGATTGGCTTGGAATGCCAGTGGCGTTCGATCTGATCCGTCCGCTCAGGGTTCACATAAACCAGATCTGCATGGCAGGCGTCCACGGCGGGGTCTTCGAACACCTCCATCACCCGTGAGGCCACAGAGGCCGAGGCATAGTAGTCGTCCGAGTTGATGAAGCCCACGACCTCTCCCGTGGCATGGGTCAGGCCCTTGTTGTAGGCGTCGTAAATTCCCTTGTCCGGCTCGCTTACGATGCTTTCGATGCGGCGGCCTTCCGCGCGGCAGATGTCCACCGTGTCGTCGCGCGATGCGCCGTCGATGATGATATGCTCAATGTCCGGATAATCCTGAAGATTAACAGACCGGATCGTGTCGGCCACCGTGGCGGCGCTGTTGTAGCAGGCGGTCAGAAGCGTCAGTCTGGTCATGGTCAATTGTCCCCCGCGCGCCGGACGGGACGCGACATCGGAATGCCTGCACTGTCCTTGGCGGACAACTGGATGGCACCCAGGTTCAGCGCGTCACGCAAGGTGTCCGCCACGTTGTAGCTTTCTTCGGCGGCCTCGTCATAGCGCCCGTCGCAGAAGTATTCGAATTCGACATCGGTCAGCGCGTAGAACCCATGAGCATAGCGCGCATTGATATGCACCCAGTCTGTTTCCGGTGTGATCTCGCGATACCAGATGACGCCGTCCGAATCGTCGGGATCGGTCACGAAGTCGTAAATCCGCCCGGATAAGACTCGGATGATCTTTTCCTGCAAGGAGGGGGCTGCCTGCCGGTGCAGGCCGCGAAAGACGCCTTGGACAGAACTCGACCGTTTGAGCACGACATTCCCCTGCTCGTAGAGGATGCGGATCCTGCCGCGCTCGTCCCCCAGCGTCACGGGCGCGTCCAAAAGGCGGGCAAAGGGCGCTTGGGTTTGTGACATCTTCATGTGCTCCAAGGTCTGCACGTGGCCCTCCGATATGGCCAAGGGCTTCGGGTGGCAAGCCGAATGGACGATCTGCCCCGTGGCGGACTGCCCCGTCCGCCTAGCCCTCGATGGCGACCGGCAATTCCAGACCGTGTTCGCGGATCAGCGCATGGCGGCGGGCCGATCGCAGATCCTCCGCCACCATTTCCGCGCACATCTGCTGTGCCGTGATCTCGGGCTGCCAACCCAGTTTCTCGCGCGCCTTCGACGGATCGCCCAAAAGCGTCTCGACCTCCGCAGGACGGAAGTAGCGTGGGTCTATGCGCAATATCACGTCGCCCGGCTTCACCGCCGGCGCGTCGCTGCCGGTCACGCTCTCAACGATGCCGATCTCGTCGGTCCCGGTGCCCTCGAACCGCAGGGTGATTCCCAGCGCGCGGGTCGTCCAGTCGATGAATTCGCGCACGGAATACTGCACGCCGGTCGCGATCACGTAGTCCTCTGGCTCGTCCTGCTGCAGCATCATCCACTGCATCCGCACAAAATCCTTCGCATGGCCCCAGTCGCGCAGCGCATCGATATTGCCAAGGTAGACGCAGGACTCCAGTCCCTGCGCGATGTTGCAGAAGCCGCGCGTGATCTTGCGGGTCACGAAGGTCTCACCGCGCCTGGGAGATTCGTGGTTGAACAGGATGCCGTTCGAGGCGTGCATGCCATAGGCTTCACGATAGTTCACCGTGATCCAGTATGCATAGAGCTTGGCCACCGCATATGGGCTGCGCGGATGGAATGGCGTCGTTTCGCTTTGCGGGGTTTCCTGCACAAGGCCATAAAGTTCCGAGGTCGACGCCTGATAGAATCGAGTCTTGCGTTCGAGCCCGATGAAGCGGATCGCCTCCAGCAGGCGAAGCGTTCCGATCGCGTCCACATCGGCGGTGTATTCGGGCGCCTCGAAACTTACCGCGACATGAGACTGTGCGCCAAGGTTGTAGACCTCGTCGGGTTCGATCTGCTCAATGATGCGCGTCAGATTGGAGCTGTCGGTCAGATCGCCGTAATGCAGTTTGAGCCGCTGGTGGCTTTCGTGCGGATCCTGGTAGATGTGGTCGATCCGCTGCGTGTTGAACAGCGAGGACCGGCGCTTGATTCCGTGAACCTCGTAGCCCTTGGCCAAAAGGAATTCGGCAAGGTACGACCCGTCCTGTCCCGTCACCCCGGTGATCAGCGCCCGTTTGGTCATGATGACTCCAATTCTGTTGCCCCTTCGGACGGCATTGCCTCGGGCAGACGCAAGATCATCTGCCGCGAACACCGATGCAGCTGGGAGCGGATATTTTCGTGTAGATACGCCGCGATGAAGAGACAGGGCAACCGGCAACCGACCGCGGGGCGGCAGGTGATGCAGTTCGGCCAATGCGCCACTGTTCTGGGCCCAATGCTAGGCGACGGCAACGGGGCGCGGCGCAACCTCAGGCGGCAGGTCACGTCGGGGTCATCACCCTGCGCCGACGATCTCCGCAAGGCGGCGGGCATCGGACACCGAGCGTTGCAGCCGCTCGAGCCGCGCGGCATCGTCCGGGGCGGTGACCTCGCGGTTGACAACCTCAGTCACCTCCGCGCTCACCTCCGGCGCAAGGTTCCGGCCTGCGGCAGCGGCTTCGGCTTGCGCGTCGGCCAACGCCCGGCGCGACCGGGCCCATTGCTCTTCCCAAAGCCTCATTTCCTCGGCCGAGGGAATGGCCGTCGTCGCCGCAATGGACGGTTCGGCGGGCCGGGACTGCCAGCCCGTGCGCGGAGCCTGCTCCGTGGCCGGTGCCGTCTCGCTCCAACCTGAGCGCCATCCCGTATTTGCGTTGCCGTCGCCGCCGGACCAGTCCGGCCACCCACATCCGCCCAGCAGCGCCAGCACCGCAAGCACGATCGCACACGCCCGTGTCATCGTTCAGAACTCCTTCAGCATCGCGGCCAGCCACGCATACGAGCCATCGGGCGCCGTGCGAGCCATCCGCAGGTGATCGTGGAACATCCGGGCATCGCTCAGTGCCCGGTCAGACAGACGCGTGATCCCCCGGCTGGAGGCGAAACGCGGCTGCGCGGCTTCAGTCATCCAATCGGCGAGGTGCCGCACCGTCAGCGTGACGAGATCGCCGTAATAGGTTCGGCTTTGGTCAAGATCGGCGGCGACCTCCAGCCGGATCTGGCCGATCCGCCCGAGATCCGCGCGCATCGTTTCCAGCGCGTTCTGCGCCGCCGGATCGTCCGCGAAATCAGCCTCGGCGATGCGAAGGTTTTCCGCCGATGCCCGGTAGCCCTCGTCCACCGACGCGAAGCGGCGCAGGTCGGTCTGCAGAATGCCTGCAGTATAGGTGCCCACGAAGGTTGCCGTGCGGGCCGCCTCGCGCATCAGGGTGGAGAAATCGCCCGCTCCGCCTGGCTGTACCGACCGCCACAGCGCGAAGGCCTGCCGGATGCGCCCGGGGCCAACCTCAACCGCGCCCGGCACGACATAGCCGATCATTTCCAGCGCCGCGCGTGCATCGGCGAGTTGCTCGGCCGTAAGCGGCACCTCGTGCGCGGCGGGCAGCGCGGCGCCCTGCAACTCGTCGATCCGCAGCCCAGCCACGATCCGGTAGATGCCCTCCGGAAACCGGCCGAGATAATCGCTGTAGCCCTCGACCGTCTGTGCCGCGACTGCGGCGCGCCAAATCCGTACCTCGTCATCCGGCGTACGCTCCGGCGGCGCGGCGGCTAGGTAATGCTCGCCCAGAACGGCCTCCTCGACCCAAGGCACCTGCTGTCCACCCGTCGCGCGCACGACCTGCTGGCGGACCCGGCCGAACATGACCCGCACGTCGATGCCCGGTGTCGCGACGTGATCCAGCAGCGCCTCTGTGAAGGTGCTGTTGTCGCCGAACCCGTCGGTGGCCACGTTGCCCGGATCGGTGGCGTAGGCGACCAGCGTGCCGAGCCCGCCCGACACCGGCGAAAGGCCCGCCCGGCCGACCTGCGCCGCGCCGAGCGGGTTGTCGCGGCAGGCGTCCAGTACCACCAGCGCAAGGTCCGCCCCGGCGCTTTCGACCGCATCCAGAACCTCGGTCAGCGTGACGCTGGACCCGGCGACCGCTGCGGCGGACAACTCGGGCAGATCGACTCCGATCATCAGGTTCTCGCTGCCGACCTGAACCGCATGCCCGGCGAAGAACACCAGCGCAACCTCGGCCTCCTGTGCCGCGCGGCGCAGCCAGTCCAGCGCCTCTCTCATCGCCGGGCGGCCAAGGTCCACCTCGGCGCGGACTTCGAACCCGAGTTCGGTCAGCGCAGTGTCCAGCGCCCGCACATCGTTGGCGGGGTTGCGCAGCCCAAGCGCATCGTCGGCATACCCGCCATTGCCGATCAGCAGCGCGACGCGATCCTGTGCCGCAGCAAGGCAGGGCAGGGCGCACAGGAAAAGAAGGATCGGCAGGGCGCGGCGCATGGTGGGATCTCCAGTCGGCGGTCTCGATGACCATGCAGCACGACCCGCCCGCGTCAAGGTCGGGTTTGCCGATGCCGCGTGCCGCCGCCTCGCGGCAAGCGCCGGGCCTGCTCCGGGCCGCTCTCCTGCGGCGATGGCGCGTGCTGGTCCGGGCGGGGCAGCACACGCGCTACCGCGGGTCCTCCGGCGCTTGGCCCGCGAGTAACCGCGCGGCCATGTCTTCCGCCGCGGCCAGCGCACCCTCCATCAGCCCGCCCGCCTCGGGCGCGGTTTCGCTCGCCGCGATGTGAACCCGGCCCGCGCCTGACCACACCAGCGCCGGGACCGGACCATAGACCGGGTGCCCAGGTGGCGGGTCGCGGTCGGCGGGCACGGCCGTGAACGGTTCCTGCGCCCAGTCCTGCAGCGCGTGGAGGCGCGGATGCGCCGCCTGCGGGCCGAACAGGCGCGCCAGTTGCGCCAGCGCCGCCACAACTAGGGCGGCGTCGTTGCCCGCGCGCTGCGCGGCCGACACTCCGACGAAGCCGAACAGCGCCGCAGGACGTCCGTCCGCCCCGCTGGCGTCATGGATCTCGACCAGCGGGCCAAGTCGGCTTTGGGCGCTGCCCGAAAGGCCGGCATCGCGCCAGAACGGCCGGTCGTAGACCGCGACCAGCTTGGCATGGCCCGCCATCCAGGTCGGCACCGAACGCGCCGCGCGCAGCGCTGCGGCGTCCAGCACACCCCCTTCCGGCCCGCCCGCAAGGTCCGCCGCCAGCCGGGGAGGCAGTGCCAGCAACACCCGGCGCGCCATGCATTCTCCGCCCTGCCGAAACGTGAGCCGCCCGTCAGGTGCGACACCTGTGACCGCGTGCCCCGCATGGCAGCACGTGGCCGGCAGCCCAGCCAGCAGCCCCGCGATCAGCGCACCCATCCCGCCTTCCACCCGCAGCGTGCCCGCCATCGGCGAAATGCCGTCCAAAAGCCGCACGGCGCCGCCCGCCTCCTCCAGCACGAAATGCCCGGTATCGTGCTGCGCGAACACCCGTAAGCCGAGCGCGCGGGCCAGCGCCGCGATGCGCGGCTGACCGGGCCAGTGCCACGACGGCCCGAGGTCCACCGCCCCGCCGTCACCCGTGTCCAGCACCGCGATGCGGCCGCCGAAGCGTGGACGCGCCTCGAACAGTTGCACGTCCAACCCGGCGGCGTGGAAATGCCGGGCCAACGCCAGCCCGGTCAGCCCGCCGCCGACGATCGCCACATCTGCGGCGGCCGGGGGCTGGGCGCTCACCGCGGCTCGCCGTGCGGCGCCGCAGGGCCGCCCGCCTCAGACATCAGGGGCAACGACGAAGCGCAGGTGACCCGTCTTCATCCAGAGCGCCGCTCCCTCCTGCCCGGCGCGGGCGCGCAGCGGCGCCCCGACCGGCAGCCGCAGCCAGCCCTGCGGCTCCAGTACCTCGCCGCCGCCATCCGACAGGCTGCCCGACAGAACCAGAAGTTCCGCGCCGCCCTCAGGGTCGAGGTTCAGCGCTGCGCCCGGCGCCAGCACCATGTGGCTGACCGTCTCGCGCGCGTCTCGGTGCAGCACCGCCTGCCGCACGCCCGGCCCGGCGGGGACCAGCCCATCGACGATCGGGCGGTGGAACTGTGTGCGGTCGTCCGGGTCGAACTGCCAAAGCTTGACGAAGATCGTGCATCCGTCCCGCGACCCCGGCGTGTGCCGCGTGGTCGGCGGATTGCGCACGTAGGTGCCCGCCGGGTAGTCGCCATGCTCGTCCTGGAACACACCTTCCAGCACCAGGAATTCCTCGCCGCCGCCATGGGTATGGGGCGAAAAGCTGTGCCCCGGCGCGAAGCGCACGATGCTGGTGGCGCGGGCGACCTCGCCGCCGATCCGGTCGAGCATACGCCGTTCCACACCCGGCGACGGCGAGGCCGTCCACGGCAGCTGCCCGGCCTGCACCCGCACCGGCCGCGTGAAATCCGAATTCAGGTCCATGTGTTTTTCCTTGTGTCCGCCGCGCTCCCGCACTCTGATATCCTTGGTGCCACGCACCGGGGCGCGGCGCAACGCGCACGGCAAAAGGGGTACGTGGCAAACGGCGCAACGGCGCAGAAGCAATCGGCCCGCAGCGGCCGCATGAACGGGAGGATGGAATGGCGGACGGAAACACCGGCGGGGCGATCCCGCGGCGCAGCGTGGTGGTGCAGGACTTCACGAACAGCGTGCTCGATCCCGGGGCGCCGATGCTGGGTCCGGTCGAGGACGGCGGCACGATCATCGCCAACACCGCGCCGGGCTGCTGGGGCCCGATGATCACCCCGCGCCTGCGGGGCGGGCACGAGGTCACGCAACCGGTCTTCGTGGCCGGAGCAGAGGTCGGCGACGGCATCGCGATCCGCATCCGCGACATCACCGTGACCTCCATCGCCACCGCGTCCGGGCATGACAGCTCGCCCGAGAGTTTCTGCCTCGGCGATCCCTACGTCGCTGCGCGCTGCCCGGCCTGTGACACCGTCTGGCCGGAAACCCATGTCGAAGGCATCGGGCAGGACGCGGTCAAATGCGACGCCTGCGGCAACGCGGTCACGCCGTTCTCGGTGGTGCACGGCTACACGGTGACGTTCGACGATACCCGCAGCGTCGGGCTGACCCTCCCGCGCGAGGCCGCCGAAACGATCGCCCGGCAAGCCGACCACTACGCGGCGCTGCCAGATGCCAGCCGCCAACATTCGATCCTGACCTACGCACCCAGCGACATGCCCGGTACGCTGGTGCGGATGCGCCCGTTCATGGGCCAGCTCGGCACCTGCCCGTCGATGCCGATGCCCGACAGCCATAATGCCGGCGATTTCGGCGCCTTCCTCGTCGGGGCGCCGCATGACTACGGGATCACCGCCGAACAACTGGCCGAACACAAGACTGATGGGCACATGGACATCGACGCGGTGCGCGCCGGCGCGATCCTTGTCGCGCCGGTCAAGGTGCCGGGCGCCGGGGTCTACATGGGCGACATGCACGCCGGGCAGGGCGATGGCGAGATCGCCGGGCACACGATGGACGTATCCGGGAGCGTGACGCTGCAGGTCGAGGTGGTTAAAGGCTACCCGATCGACGGGCCGGTCCTGTTTCCGCTGGCCGAGGATCTACCGCCGCTCGCCCGGCCCTTCAGCGAGGCCGAGATCGCCAAGGGCGTGCGGCTGGCTGCGAAATGGGGGGTGGGCGAGATCGAACCGTTGGCCCCGGTTTCGGTTATCGGTACCGCCGCCAATTTAAACGACGCGATCGAGAACGGGCTGGCGCGGGCCGCGGCGCTGCTCGGCCTGTCGGTGGCCGAAATACGCAACCGTGCGACGGTCAACGGCGCGATCGAGATCGGGCGCGCGCCCGGAGTTATTCAGGTGACCTTCCTCGCCCCGCTGGCACGGCTCGACGCCGTCGGGCTGGGCGACTACGCGCGCGAACAATACGGGCTCTGAGCCCGCGCCGGGACCGGTGCGGCGACACGGCGCGACGCGCGGGCAGCGAGGTGACGACGTGTAGCCCGCCCGAATACGGAGCGCCGTGACCGCCCGAAAACTCGACGCGTCCAAAGACGCCTTTCGCCTTCGGTGGTGCGCGGCACCGCTGCACGACGTCACACCGATCACCGCCGACTGGCTGCATTGGCCAGCGAAAGAGGCGCTTCATACGCTGTTCGGAGCGCAGGACGGGCAGAACCTGGCCCTTCCACGCGCCCCGGAACCGGCGCTGTCGTCCGGATAGGGTCGGATCGTGCCTGCCATCCGCCAATGCGAAGGCAGGGAACCGGGGGCAAGGCCGGAGCGGGGTGTTTTGCCAGAACACCCTGTCCAGTTACGACCCAGGACCGGCCTGGTACCGGCCCGGACGCGTCAGGCCGTGGCCGGACGGGGGCCGTTCTCCAGCGGATGGCCGTAGCCATGTGCGCTCATGTCAAGGATCGCCCGATCCTGCGCGCGCCAGTCTGCGATTTCCGCCTCGGAGGCGCGGGGCGAGAACAGACCCGTCCAGGCATAGACGATGCCGATGATCGGCGTGATCCAGCAGGCAAAGGCCAGCGGAATGTACATCAGGTTCACCAACTCGCCCTGCGCGATGCCAAGACCAAGCGCCGAGATCACGAAGGCACCGCCGGCGTTCCACGGGATCAGCGGCGACATCAGCGTGCCGCCCTCCTCGATGGCCCGTGACAGGTTCAGCGTGGAATAGCCCATGCCGCGATAGACCGGCGCATACATCCGGCCCGGCAGCGCGATCGACAGGTAGGGATCGCCCGCCACGAGGTTGGTCGCCACCGACGTACCGATGGCAGCAGTCTGCACCCCTGCGAAGCTGTGGACCCGCGCGAGTATTGCCTGGATGATCGTCTCTAGGCAGCCGGTGCGCTCCAGTGCGCCCCCAAACCCCAACGCGATCAGGATGAGCGAGATGGTCCACATCATCGACTGCACCCCGCCCCGGTTCAGCAGGCTGTCGATCTCGCGCACCCCGGTGTCGATGCTGTAGCCGCCATTGGCATAGCCGAAAAGGTCATGCAGCCCGGATCCCTGCGCCAGCATCGCCGTTAGCCCGCCCGCGATCACGCCCGCGAACAGCGAAGGGATCGGCGGCTTCTGCGCCACCGCCAGCCCGATCACCAGAAGCGCGGGCGCCAGCAGCCAGGGCGATATCAGGAAATTCGCCTGCAGGGCGGTGGTGATGCTGTCGATCCTCTCGAACGAGGTGCCGCCCGCCTCGACCATCGAGAATCCCGCCCAAGTATAGATCGCCAGTGCGATGAGCATGGCAGGAACAGTCGTCGGCATCATGTTGCGGATATGCGCGAACAGGTTCTGCCCGGTCACGGCCGGTGACAGGTTGGTCGTGTCCGAAAGGGGCGAGATCTTGTCGCCGAAGAATGCGCCCGACACGACGGCGCCGGCGGTCCAGTAGACCGGCACGTCGAAACCTGCGCCGATGCCCATCAGCGCCAGCCCGATCGTGCCGACCGTGCCCCAGCTGGTGCCAAGCGACACCGAGACGACGGCGCACATGACCATCGCGGCCGCAAGGAAGATCTGCGGCGACAGGATGATCAGACCGTAGTAGATCAGCGTCGGCACCGTGCCGCTGGCGATCCACACGCCGATCAGCATGCCCACGACGATCAGCACCGACACCGATGGCAGCGACACGTTGATGACACGGAACACCCCGTCCTCGAGGCTGGGCCAGGTGTGCCCCAGCGAAAGGCCGACAAGGCCGGTTATGGCAAGGCCGATCGCCAGCGGGATATGCGGGGTGAAATCCCCGAAATAGAACAGCTGCAGGCCCAGCGTGGCCAGCGTCAGCACCACGGGAACAAGCGCAAGACCCAGTGACGGCTTGCGCGGCGGTGTTTCAGGTTCAGTCAAATCGGCTTCCTTTCCTATTGCTTGCAAGGGCGCACGCGGGGCGCGCAGGAGCTGCGCTAGAGATGACACGCAGCGCATGAGAGCACGGGGGCTGGCACGGGGTGGCAGAGGCGGGGCAGGCGCAGGAGCGAATTGACGACGCGTGCACCGACGCATCACGCCGCCCGATGTGCGGCGCGCCGGTCATGGCCCTGCGCGGGCGAGCGGTTCCGAGAACCGCGGCCACCTGCAAGCACTGGCGGTCCTCAGCGCGCGGTGGTCTATATGCCCCCTGAGCGACCGACCCAGCCAAAAGGACCCCGAGGGGCCACATCGCCCCGCCTGCCATGTCCAACTGTTCCAGCATCATCTCCGGCATCATCGGCCCCGTTCTGATCCTCGACGACATCCGGGACGGAGCCCTGCACCTCGCCGCGCTGTTCATCGCTCCCGCCGGGCAGGTGCCCGGCCCGTTGACGGTGGACGGGCAGGCGGCCCCGATGCAGTGCATCGCCCACTATCCCGGCGCCTCGGTCCATGTCGCGCGCTTCACGCGGCCCGCAACCCGACGCTCCGTCTACGCATGGGACGGGCAGGAGTTCCCGCTGGCGGGCGATCTTTCCGGCGACCTGCGGCTCGCCTTCGTGTCCTGCAACGGCGAGGAGACGGGAGATCTGGACCGCGAAGGGTCCGAACGCAACGCGATGTGGGCGCGGCTCGGGGCGGAGCACCGGCGTGCGCCTTTCGCGCTGCTGCTGCATGGCGGCGACCAAGTCTATGCCGACGAAGCGACGCATGGCCACCCGCTGTCGGACGGCTGGCCCGGGCGCTTGCCGACCACGCCCACAGGGACGGAGGTCGCCGGGCTGCGCAAGCATCTCCGGGAAAAGTTTCTGGCGCGCTATGCCGCGCTTTACGCGGCGCCGGAATTTGCGTGGCTGGCCGCTCGGGTGCCCTCGCTGATGCAATGGGACGACCACGACATCTGCGACGGATGGGGCTCACTGGCAGAGGGTGCGACCCGATCGGCGGTGGGGCAGACGCTCTTTTCCATCGCGCGCGAGGCCTTCCTCGTGTTTCAGCATGGGGCGCAGGACGGAGCGCTGCCGCCGCGCTTCCATGATCGCGCGGGTGGCAGCCTCGGCTGGTCGGTACAGGCGCCGGGGCTGCGGCTGCTGGCACCGGACCTGCGATCGGAACGCACGCGCCGTCAGGTGATGGGGTCGGCTGGCTGGGCGATGATGGACACCGAAGCGCGGCGCGCGGCGCCAGGCCGAACGCTGCTGATGTCCAGCGTGCCGCTGCTGGGGCCTCGACTGTCGCTGCTGGAAAGCCTGATGCTGGTTATACCCAAGATGCAGCACTATGAGGACGACCTTCGTGACCAGTGGCAAAGCCGCGCGCATCGGGCGTCGTGGCAGCGGATGCTACGGCTGGTCTGCAACATCGCGCAGACCGAAGGGCAGGACATCACCGCGCTGTCGGGCGAGATCCACCTCGCCACACGAGCCACGATGGACGTCGCGCCGGGTCACGTGCTGCACCAGCTGGTCGCGTCGGGCATCGCGCACCGTGCCCCGCCGAAGGCCTGGGCGCGCATCCTCGGTAGCATCGCGCTGCTGGGCGAGGCGCCGCTGAAAGGCCACCCGATCCGCATCCACCGCATTCCTGGCCAACCCGGCCGCTACGCCGCCGAGCGCAACTACCTGACGCTGGCGCGCAGCGACGGGGCGTGGTCGGCGGTCTGGGTGCTGGAACATTCCGGGCCGTCCGACCCGCTGGCGATCTGATCGGCGCCCGCAACGTCCTGCGGCTGCCTGTTTTTCGGGCAGCCGGGCCGCGAAAGTCGCGCATCATCGGCATCCGCACCGCAATGGCGCTTTACTCTGTCGGCGGCGGCTGCTGATGCTCCGGCCATGCCGAATGCACTTTCCGTCATCGTCGTCGAAGCCGACCGCAGCCGTGCCATGCAGATCGTGGACAGCCTGCGCGCCGCGGGCGACTACGAGATCCACGTCATCGCCGACCCCACCGGCCTTGCGCGGCAGATCCAGGCCCGCCAGCCCGACGTGGTGCTGATCGACATCGAGAACCCTTCCCGCGACATGCTCGAGGAACTCGCGCTTGCGTCGGGACCGATGGACCGCCCCGTGGCGATGTTCGTGGACCGGTCCGACGACGGCATGACCGCCGCCGCGATCGAGGCCGGAGTGTCCGCCTACGTTGTGGACGGGATGCAGTCCGCCCGGCTCAAGCCGATCCTCGATGCCGCTATCGCCCGCTTCCGAATGTTCCAGCGAATGCGGACCGAACTTGCCGAAACCAAGCGCGCGCTGGAGGAACGCAAGCTCATCGACCGCGCCAAGGGCATCATTATCAAGGCCCGCGGCGTGGACGAGGACGAGGCCTACGCGATCCTGCGCAAGGCCGCGATGGACCAGGGCAAGCGGCTGGCCGATGTCGCCGCCGCGTTGGTCACCGCCGCGGGGCTGTTGTCATGAAGGCCACCGAACTCAGCGTCGGCTACATCCCCCTGGTGGACGCCGCGCCGCTGATCGTGGCACAGGAGATGGGTTTCGCCGAGGAGGAAGGCATCGCGCTCGACCTGCGCCGCGCGCCGTCTTGGTCCAGCTTGCGCGACATGTTGCGCTTCGGGCAGGTGGACGCCGCCCACATGCTCGCTCCGGTGCCGGTCGCCGCCGCGATGGGGCTGGGCGGAGCGGGCGCGCCACTCGCCGCAGTGTCGGTGCTGTCGGTCAACGGCAACGTGATCGGTGTCAGCCGCGCACTGGAAACCCGACTGCGAGACGCCGGACACGACTTCGCCTTCAACGATCCCTACGCCGCCGGTCGCGCGCTGCTGGCCGCAGCAGGCGCGCCACTGCGTATCGGCGTGCCGTTCCCGTTCTCGATGCACGCTGAACTTGTACACTACTGGCTGGAAGCGCTGGCTCCCGATGCCGCTCCCCGTGTCGAAATCCGCACCGTGCCGCCGGCGCTGATGGCCCGTGCCATCGCCGCCGGCGAAATCGACGCCTTCTGCGTGGGCGAGCCGTGGGGATCGATGACGGTCGATGACGGGGTCGGCGCTCTGCTGCTGCCTTGCTGCGCGATCTGGGCCTTCGCGCCGGAAAAGGTGCTCGCCGTGCGCGAGGACTGGGCCGAAACCGAAACCTCGCTGACCGGGCGGCTGATCCGCGCGGTCTGGCGCGCGGGCCGCTGGCTCGATGATCCGTCCTCGCGCCTTCTGGCGGGTGAATTGCTGGCCCGGCCCGGCTTTCTCGATCTCGCGCCCGAGGTGATCGAACGCGCGCTGTCGGGGCGGCTTGTGATTTCGGCGGCGGGCGAGGAACGGCAGGTGCCCGGTTTCGTGGAATTCCACCGCGGTGCGGCAAGCTTCCCGTGGCGGAGCCAAGCCGAATGGATAGGCCGCCGCCTTGCCGCCCGCACCGGGCGCGACCCGGACGCCGCCGCCCGCGCCGCGCGCTCGGTCTACCGCAGCGACCTGCACCGCGCCGCGCTGCACGGCACCTCGGCCGACCTGCCCGGCGCGTCGGTCAAGATCGAAGGGGCGGTGCAGGCCGACACTGCCGTCGCTTCGGCTGCGGGCAAGCTGATTCTCCGCCGCGACGCGTTCTTCGATGGCCGCATTTTTGAGCCCGCGCCGGACTGACGCGCAAGAATTGTGCAGCCGCAGCACGTGCCACGCCGCACCTGCGACAAATCCGGCGCGCACCGCGCGTTTCAATGGACGCCCCGCGCCCACCGCGTGATGAAGGGGAAGATCCGGCAACGACGCCGCTTCACCTAATTCCTCCCGAATGACCGGGATTGCATGAGCAAAGCCGCTCGACACTCCGCCCCTTCCGGCGGTGCTGTCGGCGGCTTTTTTCGTTCCCGGTGCGCCGGGTCAAGGAAAGGACCACACCATGACGACCCTGAAAACCCTTCTTCTCGGCCTTGCAGCCACGACCGCGCTGGTGTCCCCGGCGCTGGCGCAGTCACTCGAACTGGAAAAGGACGAACTGACGTTCGGCTTCATCAAGCTGACAGACATGGCGCCGCTCGCCGTGGCCTACGAGAACGGCTATTTCCTCGATGAAGGCCTGTTCGTGACGCTCGAAGCGCAGGCCAACTGGAAAGTGCTGCTGGACGGCGTGATCGGCGGTCAACTCGACGGCGCGCACATGCTGGCGGGCCAGCCGCTCGCCGCGACCATCGGCTACGGGACCGAGGCGCATATCATCACGCCCTTCTCGATGGATCTGAACGGCAACGGCATCACGGTCAGCAACGAGGTCTGGGCCGAGATGAAGCCAAACATCCCCGCCATGGATGACGGCCGCCCGCAGCACCCGATCAGCGCCAGCGCGCTCGCTCCTGTGGTCGAGAAGTATCGCGCCGAAGGCAAGCCGTTCAACATGGGCATGGTGTTCCCGGTGTCGACCCACAATTACGAATTGCGCTACTGGCTCGCCGCCGGCGGGCTGCACCCCGGCTATTACTCCCCCGAGAACGTGACCGGCCAGATCGCCGCCGACGTGTTCCTGTCGGTGACGCCGCCGCCACAGATGCCCTCCACCCTCGAGGCGGGCACGATCTACGGCTATTGCGTGGGTGAGCCGTGGAACCAGCAGGCGGTGTTCAAGGGCATCGGCGTGCCGGTCATAACCGATTACGAGCTGTGGAAGAACAATCCTGAGAAAGTGTTCGGAATCACCGCCGAGTTTGCCGAGGAGAACCCGAACACGACCCTCGCCGTGGTCAAGGCGCTGATCCGCGCCGCAATCTGGCTTGACGAGAACGACAACGCCAACCGCATGGAGGCGGTGGAGATGCTGGCCCAGTCCCAGTATGTCGGCGCCGACGCCGAGGTGATCGCAAATTCCATGACCGGCACGTTCGAATACGAGAAGGGCGATGTGCGCGAGGTACCCGACTTCAACGTGTTCTTCCGCTACAATGCGACCTACCCGTTCTACTCCGACGCGGTCTGGTACCTGACCCAGATGCGCCGTTGGGGCCAGATCGCCGAAGCCAAGCCCGACAGCTGGTATGACGAGGTCGCGAAGTCGGTCTACAAGCCCGAGATCTACCTGGCTGCCGCGCAGCTTCTGGTCGATGAGGGGCTGGCCGACGCCGCCGACTTCCCTTGGGATAGCGACGGCTACAAGGCGCCGACCCCCGCCTCCGACATCATCGACGGCATCGCCTATGACGGCCGCACACCGAACGCCTATCTCGACAGCCTTCCGATTGGCCTGAAGGGCGACCAGCGCGTTACCGGCGCGGGCGTCGAAGGCTGATCCCGGCCTGCCTGCCGCGCCTCACGGGAGCGCGGCGGGCGGGCATTGCACAGGTCGCGCGCCCAACCAGCGCCCCGCGTGGACTCCCAAGAGACGCTTACAAGACTCCAGCACAGTCCCAAACCCGTTCTTCGCCCCTCAGCTGACGCCAGCCCCGCCAAGGAGCCTCGCCATGACCGCCACAGATCCCGGTTTCATCGCCGCAGACCCCGCCCACGCCGCGCGCCGCGAGCGCCTGTTCACCCGCATCAACGCCGCCGACAAATGGTTCCAGGTCATCGGCCTGTCGTGGCTGACACCCATGCTCAAGGCAGCGGCAGGCGACAATCCCCGCGCGCAATTGTCCGAAATATGGCGGCTTCTGTTCGTGCCTCTGTTGGCGATCGCGGCCTTCCTGCTGCTCTGGGGCACCCTCGCGCCGCAGGTTCAGACGTCGCTCGGTGCCATTCCCGGCCCGGCGCAGGTCTGGACCGAGGCGGTGAATTTGCACGAAGACGCACAGGCCACCGGCGAAAAGCGCGCCAAGTTCGAGGCGATGGTCGAGAAGCGTAACCAGCGCCTGATCGAACAGGGACGCGATGACGATGTCAAAACAGTCGCTTATACAGGTGCGCCCAGTTACTATCAGCAGATCTGGACCTCCATCAACACGGTGTTCTTCGGTTTTCTGATCGCCACGATCATCGCCGTTCCGCTGGGCATCGCGGCGGGCCTGTCGGCAACCGCCAACGCCGCGCTGAACCCGCTGATCCAGATATTCAAGCCGGTCTCACCGCTCGCATGGCTGCCCATCGTCACCATGGTCGTTTCGGCCGTTTACACCACCAATGACGGGCTGTTTTCCAAGTCGTTCCTAGTTTCAGCAATTACTGTAACCCTTTGTTCACTTTGGCCTACGCTGATCAATACGGCTCTTGGTGTCGCATCCATCGACCGTGACCTGGTGAACGTGTCGAAGGTGCTGAAGATGAACACCTGGACAAAGATCACCAAGCTGGTGCTGCCTTCCGCGTTGCCGCTGATCTTCACCGGGCTGCGCCTGTCGCTGGGGGTTGGCTGGATGGTGCTGATCGCCGCCGAGATGCTGGCCCAGAACCCGGGCCTTGGAAAGTTCGTCTGGGACGAGTTCCAGAACGGCTCGTCCAGCAGCCTCGCCAAGATCATGGTCGCCGTGTTCACCATTGGAATCATTGGGTTTCTGCTCGATCGTGTGATGTATGCGCTGCAGTCGCTCTTCACCTTCACGAACAATCGGTGACCGCCATGAGTGTCCTGCACCTCGACAACGTTTCCAAAAGCTTCGGAGAAGGCACGCAGCGCAGCGACGTTCTGCGGAACATAGACCTAGACGTAAAGGAGGGTGAGTTTCTTGTTTTGCTTGGCTTTTCCGGTACCGGCAAGACGACGCTGATCAATCTTCTGGCGGGGCTGGAAATGCCCAGTTCCGGCAACGTGACCTTTCGCGGCAAGCCGGTCACAGGCCCCGGCCCGGAACGCGGCGTGATCTTCCAAAGCTATTCGCTGATGCCTTGGCTGACGGTCAGCGGCAATGTCGCCCTTGCCGTTGATACGATCTTCCCGTCCATGCCGAAGGCCGACCGCGCCGCCAAGGTCGCGCACTACGTCCGGATGGTGGGCCTTGGCCACGCCGCCACACGCCGTCCGGCGGAACTGTCCGGCGGGATGCGGCAAAGAGTGAATGTTGCCCGTGCCTTGGCGATGGATCCTGAAGTACTTTTGCTGGATGAACCGCTGTCAGC
Organism: Meridianimarinicoccus roseus; assembly: GCF_003172915.1. Lineage (GTDB taxonomy): Bacteria > Pseudomonadota > Alphaproteobacteria > Rhodobacterales > Rhodobacteraceae > Meridianimarinicoccus > Meridianimarinicoccus roseus. Next base: position 107,377 of record NZ_QGKU01000003.1, on the reverse strand, counting down.
TCTAGATGCGCTGACGCGCGCCAACCTTGCGGACGAGATCGAGGCGATCTGGGAGCAGGAGAAGAAAACCTGTGTGCTGATCACGAACGACGTGGACGAAGCGATAGTGCTGGCCGACCGGATCATCGCGCTGAACCCGGATGGAACATTGGGCCGCGAGTTCCGGGTGGACATCCCGCGCCCCCGCGACCGGACCGAGATGAACCATCATGACGGCTTCAAGGACCTACGGGCGGCGGTGACCACCTACCTGATGGATGCCGGGGTCGAGGCGAAGGCCGAGGGCAACCGGACCCTGCCGAAGGTCACGCCGATCCACGGGGTGCCCGCGGCGGTGCAAGACACCACCCAGGGCATGATCGAGGATCGTTTCTTGGACTTCTCGCAACTCCACAAGATCTACCCGACACCCAAAGGTCCTCTCACGGTGGTGGAGGATTTCGACCTCAAGGTGAACCGGGGCGAATTCATCAGCTTGATCGGCCATTCCGGATGCGGCAAGTCCACCGTGCTGACGATGGCCGCAGGGCTCAATGCCATCTCGAAGGGCGCAATCAAGCTGGATGGGCGCCACGTGGAAGGCGCCGATCCAGAACGCGCCGTGGTGTTCCAGTCGCCGTCGCTGTTTCCCTGGCTCAGTGCCAAGCAAAACGTCGCGATCGGCGTGGAGAAGGTCTATCCCCGTGCGTCGCAGGCCGAACGGCAAGACGTGGTGGAATACTATCTCGAACGGGTGGGGCTGGCCGACAGCATGGACAAGGCCGCGGCCGATCTGTCCAACGGCATGAAGCAGCGCGTCGGCATCGCGCGGGCCTTTGCGCTCAGCCCCAAGTTGCTGCTTCTGGACGAACCGTTCGGGATGCTCGACAGCCTGACGCGCTGGGAATTGCAGGAAGTCCTGATGGAGGTCTGGTCGCGCACCAAGGTCACCGCGATCTGCGTGACCCATGACGTCGACGAGGCGATCCTGCTGGCTGACCGCGTGGTCATGATGACCAATGGTCCGCATGCCACTATCGGCAAGATCACCGACGTGAACCTGCCGCGCCCGCGCACCCGCAAGGCGCTTCTGGAGCATCCCGATTACTATAACTACCGGCAGGAAGTATTAGATTTCCTTGAGGAATATGAACACGGCGCAAAACCGAAGCCGTCAGCCGCCTCGCCGACAAAAGCCCTCGCAGCGGAGTGACCCGAATGACTCAGAAACTCGTCATCATCGGCGCGGGCATGGCGTCGGGCCGCGTTATCGAACATCTGGCGGCACTGGACCCGGCTGCCTACGACATTACGCTTTTCAACGCCGAGCCGCGCGGAAACTACAACCGCATCATGCTCTCTCCCGTGCTGTCCGGTGAGAAAACCTATGACGACATCGTCACCCATGACGATGCGTTCTACGCGGAGCACGCCATAACCTGCCGCTTTGGCGAGACGGTGACGCGGATCGACCGGACCCGGAAGATCGTGCATGGCGCCAAGGGCGACGTGCCTTATGACAAACTGCTGATCGCAACCGGCTCGGCGCCCTTCATCATCCCAGTGGATGGGCGCGACCTTGAGGGCGTGATCACCTATCGCGATCTCGATGACACGAACGCGATGATCGCTGCGGCGCGGCCGGGGCGCAAGGCGGTCGTGATCGGCGGCGGCCTGCTGGGCCTCGAAGCCGCAGCCGGACTGGCCGAGCGCGGCATGGACGTGACCGTCGTGCACCTTATGGGTCACCTGATGGAGCGGCAACTGGACGAGGCGGCAGGGTATCTGCTGCGCCGCGACCTTGAAAAGCGCGGAATCACGGTGCTAACAGGCGCCTCCACCACCGCAATCCTTGGCGCCAACCGGGTCGAAGGCGTCTTGCTGGCCGACGACACCGCGCTCGAGGCGGATCTGGTGGTCATGGCGGTGGGCATTCGGCCCGAAACGCGGCTGGCCAACGATGCCGGGCTTGAGGTCGTGCGCGGCATCGCGGTCAACGCCCAGATGCAAAGCCTTTCGGACCCCGACGTCTTCGCCGTGGGCGAATGCGTGGAATTCGACGGGCATCTCTTCGGGCTGGTCGCGCCGCTCTACGATCAGGCGAAGGTTGTTGCGCATGGCCTTCTGGACAGGCCCGACGCCTTTACCGTCCGCGACACCGCGACCAAGCTGAAGGTCACCGGATGTGATCTTTTCAGCGCCGGGGATTTCGCTGACGGACCGGGCCGGGAGGATATCGTTTTCCGCGACCCAGCACGCGGCGTCTATAAGCGCTTGGTGATCGAAGGCGACCGGCTGGTTGGCGCGGTGATGTATGGCGACACGGCGGACGGCAACTGGTTCTTCGGTCTGATCCGCGACGGCACCGAGATCGACGAGATGCGAGAGACACTGATCTTCGGTCCGGCGTTCCAAGGGGGCGCCTCCGCGGACCCTCTGTCAGCCGTTGCAGCCTTGCCGCCTGAGGCGGAAATCTGTGGCTGCAACGGCGTTTGCAAGAGCACCATCGTGCAGGCGATCGATGGCGGCGCTGCTGATCTGGGCGCTGTGCGCGCTGCGACCAAGGCCAGCGCGTCCTGCGGCACCTGCACCGGGCTTGTAGAACAGCTGCTTCAGGTCACGCTGGGTGACGACTATGCCGCGCCCGCCGCGCAACCTGTGTGCGGCTGCACAGGGCTGACCCACGAAGACGTGCGCCGCCTGATCAAGGCGCAGGAGCTGAAAAGCCAGCCCGCCGTCTGGCAGGAACTTGGCTGGTCCACGCCAAACGGCTGCCACGTTTGCCGCCCGGCGATCAACTTCTACCTGCTGGCCGACTGGCCGGTGGAATACCGGGATGATCCGCAAAGCCGTTTCGTGAACGAACGCAAGCACGCCAACATCCAGAAGGACGGCACGTTCTCGGTCGTGCCGCGCATGTGGGGTGGGATCACCAACGCGGCCGAGTTGCGCGCGATCGCCGACGCGGCCGAGAAATACGATGTGCCTACGGTGAAGGTGACAGGAGGGCAGCGGATCGACCTGCTGGGCGTCAAGGGTGAGGATCTGCCGCACATATGGGCCGATCTGAACCGGGCGGGGCTGGTCTCGGGCCATGCATATTCCAAAGGTCTGCGGACTGTTAAGACCTGCGTCGGAACCGACCATTGCCGTTTCGGCACGCAGGACAGCACCGGACTAGGGATCAAACTGGAGCAGATCCTGTGGGGGTCGTGGACGCCGCACAAGGTCAAGCTGGCGGTGTCGGGCTGCCCGCGCAATTGCGCAGAGGCGACCTGCAAGGACGTGGGCATCGTCTGTGTGGACAGCGGCTATCAGGTCGGTGTCGCGGGCGCGGCGGGCATGGACTTAAAGGAAACCGAGCGGTTGGCGGATGTGGCGACCGAGGCAGAGGCGATCGAGATGACCGTCGCCTTTATTCAACTCTACCGCGAGAATGCCAAGTATCTGGATCGGCCCTACAAATGGGTGGCCAAGGTCGGGCTGGACTGGGTCAAAAACCATGTCGTCGCGGATGCGGACAATCGCCGCGCGCTCGTGGCCAGGTTCGAAGTTTCACAAACCGTCTATCGCAAAGACCCTTGGGCCGAACACGCCGCCGATGCTCCGCGGTTCGCCCCGCTGGCCGATCTCACACTGGAGGCCGCGGAATGAGCTGGCTCGACATCGGACATATCGACGACATTCCGCTGCGCGGCGCCCGGCTCGTGCGCACACGGCTGGGCTGCGTCGGCCTGTTCCGCACCGCCGAGGCGGAGGTTTTCGCCACGTCCAACGCCTGCCCGCACAAAGGCGGCCCCCTGTCCGAAGGGATCGTGCATGGCCGCAAGGTGACTTGCCCGCTTCACAACTGGGTATTCTCGCTGGAAACCGGCGAGGCAATGGGCGCGGACGAGGGGAGGATCGCGACCTACCCGGTGAGGCTTGATGTGGCGGGGCGCATCCTGATCGATGCGGACGCGCTCGGGAAACGGAGCGCGGCCTGATGGACGGCGCGGGCCTGCCCGAAACCCGGTCCACCTGCCCCTATTGCGGCGTTGGCTGCGGGGTTCTGCTGCGCCCGGACGGGCGGGGTGGGCTCGCGGTGCGGGGCGACCCGGACCACCCGGCGAATTTCGGGCGGTTGTGTTCCAAGGGCTCGGCGCTTGGCGAAACCGTCGGGCTGGAGGGTCGGCTGCTCGCCCCGCGCGTGGACGGGTTGGAGACGGACTGGGACAGCGCGCTGCAACAGGTGGCGGACCGGTTCAGCGCGGTGATAGCCGAACACGGGCCGGACGCTGCCGCCTTCTACGTTTCGGGCCAACTATTGACCGAAGATTACTACGTCGCAAACAAGCTGATGAAGGGCTTCATCGGGTCGGCCAATATAGACACAAATTCCCGGCTTTGCATGGCCTCTACCGTGGCGGGCCATCGCCGCGCCTTCGGCACCGACACCGTGCCCGGCACCTATGAGGATCTGGACGATGCCGACCTCGTCGTTCTCGTCGGGTCCAACATGGCGTGGTGTCACCCGGTTCTCTACCAGCGGGTGCTGGCGGCACGCAAGGCGCGCGGCACCCGGATCGTCGTGGTGGACCCGCGTCGCACCGCCAGTTGCGAAGCCGCCGACCTGCATCTGCCGCTGATGCCGGGCAGCGATGTGGCGCTGTTCAACCGGCTTTTGACGGCGATCCAGGACGCCGGCGCGATCGATGCGGATTTCCTGCGCCACGTGGATGGGTTCGATGCCGCAATGGCCGCCGCGCGCGACGAAAGCGGTGCGGCGACCGGGCTGCTTGAGGCGGACATCACCCACTTTTGCGCGCTGTGGATCGGGACCGCGAAAGTCGTCACTGTCTTCAGCCAGGGCGTGAACCAGTCTTCCTCCGGGTCGGACAAGGTGAACGCGATCCTGAACTGCCACCTTGCCGCGGGCCGCATTGGCACGCCGGGCTGCGGGCCATTCTCGGTAACCGGGCAGCCCAATGCCATGGGCGGGCGAGAGGTTGGCGGCCTTGCCAACATGCTGGCCTGCCATCTCGACATCGAACGCGCCGATCACCGCGCGGCTGTGCAGGCGTTCTGGGCCGCGCCCGCCATGCCGCAGGCCCCGGGACTGAAGGCGGTGGAAATGTTCCGCGCCGTCGCGGCGGGCAGGATCAAGGCACTGTGGATCATTCACACCAATCCGGCGGTCAGCATGCCCGACGCGGACGCGGTGCGCGGCGCCATCGCGCGCTGCGATTTCACCGTCGTCAGCGACATTACCGCCGCGACCGACACCGCGCGGCTGGCGGACGTGCTGCTGCCGGCCACCGCCTGGGCCGAGAAGGACGGCACTGTCACGAATTCTGACCGCACGATTTCGCGCCAGCGCGCAGTGCTGCCTGCCCCGGGGCAGGCGCGCCCCGACTGGCAGATCCTCGCGCAGGTCGGGCAGCGCATGGGCTGGTCCGACGCCTTCGACTACGAGTCCCCGGCAGAGATCTTTCGCGAACACGCCGCACTGTCGGGCATCGCCGCGAAGCTGGGTCGGGACTTCGACATCTCCGCACTGCGCGATCTGGGCGATGTTGCATATGACGCGCTGCCGCCGACCCGCTGGCCGGTGTCCGACAACGCCGCGGCGGCGAAGGGCGGGCGGTTCTTTGCGCAGGGCGGTTTCTTCCACGACGGCGGCAAGGCGCGGATGCTGCCGCTGCACCACCGCCCGCCCGCCGCGCGCACCGGTCCGCGCTATCCGTTCCGGTTGAATACGGGGCGCGTGCGCGACCAGTGGCACACGATGACCCGCACAGGGCTTTCACCGCGCCTGTCTGCGCACCTGGCCGAGCCCTTTCTGGACCTGCACCCGGCGGACGCGGCCGATCTTGGGATCGGGCGCGCCGACCTCGTGCGCGTGACGTCGCGGGACGGGCAGGCGATCCTGCGCGCCCGGATTACCGACAGCGTTGCGCGCGGGCAGGTCTTCGCGCCGATGCACTGGACCGGCGAGACCGCGCCAAGCGCGCGGATCGACGCGCTGGTCGCCGCCGTCACCGACCCAGTGTCGGGCCAGCCCGAGAGCAAGGCCGCCGTGGTCGCTCTGTCGCGGTTTCCGGCCGCATGGTACGGGTTCGCCGTGAGCGACGGGGCGCTGTACCCGCAATCCGACTACTGGGCGCTGGCCCGCACCGCTCGGGGGTGCCGCGCGGAACTGGCCGGGCTCGACCCGGTCGATGACTGGGAAGGCACCGCCCGCGCGCTGTTCCGCCTGCCCGATGCCGAAGTGCAGATGGTCCGGGACGAGGCTCGCGGGATCGCCCGCCTTGCCTTCCGTAACGACGGACGATTGCGCGCGGCGTTGTTCGTGGCGGCAAGCCCGGTCGCTGTGATGCGCGACTACCTTGCCGGGCTTCCGGGAAGCGCAGCACAGAACGCGCTGAGCGGACTGCGTCCAGGCGACCAGCCCGACCCCGGACCGGTGCTGTGCGCCTGTTTCTCGGTCGGGGTGAATACCATCCTCGGTGCGATCGCTTCGGATGGACTTTCCAGTGTGGACTCGGTGGGCGCGGCGCTGCGGGCGGGCACCAATTGCGGCTCGTGCCGGTCCGAGATCGCGGCGCTGCTGGCAATGGCCCGCGCGCCTGAAGCTGCGCAATGACCTCGTTGGCGGATCACGTGCGCACGCTGGGCCGCGGGCCCGGACGCGCGCGGTCGATGGACCGGCACGAGGCGGCGGACGCGATGCGCCTGATGCTGGCACCCGGCGCTGCGCCCGAGGCGGTGGGCGCGCTGCTGATGCTGCTGCGCATGAAGGGCGAAACCGCGCCCGAGATCGCCGGGCTGGCCGAGGCCGCGCGCAGCGCGTTGCCCACGCTGCCGCAGGCCGATCTCGACTGGCCGTGCTATGCTGCGGGGCGGACCCGGGGGCTGCCGCTTTTCCTGCTTTCGGCGCGGCTTGTCGCGATGGCCGGGCACCGCGTGCTGCTGCATGGCTGGAACGGGCCGGATGGCGCGGTGCGCGCCGGACTGCACGCCGCCTGCATCGGCATCGCCCCAAACGCTGCCGCTGCGCGGGCGCGGATGGCGGAGGGGCGACCAGTCTATCTGCCGCTTGAAACGCTTTGCCCGCCACTCTTCGCGCTGCTCGGCTTGCGCAGCGTTCTGGGGCTGCGGTCCTGCATCAACACCGTGTGCCGGATGCTGAACCCCGCGGGCGCGGCTGCAAGCGTACAGGGTGTTTTTCACCCGTCCTACCGGCTGCTTCAGGCGGATGCGGCCGCACTCCTGGGCTGGCAGGCGCTGAGCGTGATCAAGGGCGGCGGCGGCGAGTTCGAACGCCATCCAGGCAAGCCCGCGCCGGTCTTCGGGCTGCGCGGCGGCGGGGCGTGGGAAACTGTTCTGCCGCCGCTGCTGGACATGCCGCCCCGGCGCCTGTCGAACGGCGCACCCGGCGCCGGCAGTGCTGCGCCCGCGCCGGAAATGCTGCGCGCGCTATGGCAGGGCTGCCTGCGCGACCCTTTCGCCGAGGCGGTGATCGTGGGCACCGCGGCGCTTGCGCTCGATACGCTCGGCGTAGCCGACCCGCGGGCCGCTGCGCGCGATCTTTGGGACGATCGCCCCCGTTGTCGTGCCGCCTGACGCACGCCAGACAGCCAATCGGCAGGAGACCGCCATGAAGAGCTTTCCGATGTTCATCCGCACCACCGGCCGCCACGTGGTGATTGCCGGCGGGGGCGAACAGGCCGCCCAAAAGGCGCGACTGATCCTCAAGACAGACGCAGCGCTGGTGCTGGCCGCGCCCGCGCTCGACGCGGAACTCGCCGCGCTGGTCGCCTCGGGGCGCGCGGCGTGGCACAACGGACCGGTCACGCCCGCCCTGTTTGCCGGCGCGGCGATGGGTTTCGTGGCGACGGGCTGTCCGGGAACCGATGCGTGCCTTCATGCGCTGGCGCGCGCGGTGGGCTGCCCGGTCAATGTGGTGGACCAGCCGGCCCTGTGCGACCTGACCACGCCGTCGCTGGTGGACCGCGACCCAGTGGTTGTCGCCATCGGCACCGAAGGCACGGCCCCGGTGCTGGCGCGACAAATCAAGACCGGAGTCGAACAGATGCTGGCCCCGGACCTTGGCGGGCTCGCCGCCTTCGCCGGGCGGATGCGCGCCGCCGTGGCGGGCCGTGTGCCGCGCGCACAGCGCCGCGCCTTCTGGGCCTGGGTGTTCGGCGGTGCGCCGCGCCAGGCCTGGGACCGGGGCGCGCAGCGCGATGCAGCGCAACTGGTGAAGTCCGCGATCACGGCGGGCGGCGTGCCGGACGCCGCGCCGCAAACGGGCAGCATCGCGCTGGTCGGAGCGGGGCCGGGCGCGCCCGACCTGCTGACCCTGCGCGCCGTCGCGCGGCTTCAGGAGGCCGACGTGATCTTCCACGACCGGCTGGTCGATGCCGACGTTCTGGAATTGGCCCGCCGCGATGCCGAACGGGTCTTCGTCGGCAAGCAGGTCGGTGCCCATGCCTGGCCGCAGGACCGGATCAATGCGCTGATCGTGGCAGAGGCGCGCAAGGGCCGTCGCGTCGTGCGTCTTAAGTCCGGCGATCCGGGCGTGTTCGGCCGCGCAGCCGAGGAGCTGGCCGCCGCCCGCACCGCCGGCATCCCGGTGGAAATGGTTCCGGGCGTCACCGCTGCCTGTGCGGCAGCGGCGTCGGCGGGGACGGCGCTGACCGAACGCGGAGTAAGCGACACACTGGTGCTGAGCACGGGCATGGCGCGGGCGGGCGACCCGCTGCCCGATGCGCTGCGCCACGCGGGCCCCGGTACATCGTTGGCCTTCTACATGGCCGTGGCGCAGGCAGGGCGGATCGCATCCGGGCTGGTGGCGCGCGGCCTGCCGCCTCAAACGCCGGTAACCGTCGCGGTCGATGTCAGCAAGCCCGGTGCGCGGACGTTGCGCGGCCCGGTCTCAACGCTACCGGATCTGCTGGCACGCCACGGTGTCACTGGCTGCGCCACGATCCTCGTCACTTGGCCTCGTGTCGGGGAAACGGCGACAGAGGCGCCGCTTGCCGCGGTTGTGGCTGTGTCAGAGACGGAGACGGTTGCGGAAGAGTTCCGAGCGGGCGGCACCGCCCAGCGGCGGGGGGCCTGCGGCTAGCCGCCCATCCGAGCAAACAGCACAGCGCAGACCGTGGCAAGTACCGCCGCAAGGCCCTGCCAGAATGCAAGCGGATTGCGTTGCGACAATGGCAGCCCGCGCGCCGGGGTCCAATCCTGGGCGGGATGTTGCAGATCGGCCAGGAAATGCGAAAGCCGGTCATAGCGGCGCGCCGGGTCCGGGTGGGTCGCGCGGCGCAGGGCCGCGTCGATCCAGTCCGGCACCTGTCCGACTTGGGCCCGCGCGGGTCGGTAGGTCAGCCTTCGGCGGGCGCGGGCTGAGGCGATCATAGCCGATTCAGGTCCGTAGGGCAGATGGCCGGTGAACATCTCGTAGGCGATCGTCGCAAGCGCGTACTGGTCGGTTCGCCAACTGACCAGACGGCCAGCCAGAACCTCGGGGGCGGCATACGCCAGCGCCCCTGGAACCGGGCCACGCCATAGCGGTGCTGTCGCGTCTGCGCCGGGCACGGCAGCGGCGCCAAATCCGATGATCCGGACCGTTCCGTCTGTGTCGAACATCACGTTTTCCGGTCGCAGATCGCGATGCAGCAGGTCGCGCCGGTGCAGGGCCCGCAAACCGACGGCGATCTGCGAAACGATTCTCACCACCTGCTCCGGGTCGGGCGCCCGATGCTCGTCCATCCAACCGCGCAGGGTCGGTCCTGAGAGGTAGTTCGTCGCGATGTAAAGTTGCTCTTGGCGTTGGCGCATGTGAAGCCCACGCAGCACGTGCGGGCTATCGACCCGCCGCGTGACCCACGCTTCCAACGCAAAGCGCCGCAGCCGCGCGGGCGTAGCCGCCGTCTCGGGTCCGGGCAGTTTCAGCGCGACCCTGCGCCCGTCCGGCGCAGCGGCGAGAAAGACATGCGCATAGGCCGATGCGTGCAGCCTGCGCAGGATCCGGAAACCATCCAGCAGCGCACCTTCGCCGGGCAGCACGGGCACCGGCAGCGCCGCAAGATCGAACATGCTCGCCGGGTCCGACGCGGACAACGCGTCTATGCGCACGATCTGGATCGCAAGCGGACCGACAAGGCCGGCGGTCTCGGCCCGAAGTGCAAGCGCACGCGCGGCGGAGTTCAGGCTGCCCTTTTGCACCTCCTCGTTGACGGTCTCACCGTCGATCCAGTGGTCGACCGGACGCGAGGTCAGCACGAAAATGTCATTGGGCGCTACGCTAGTGCGCCGCTGTCCGATCACACCCGTCGCGGAGGGCATAGAGGAGAGCGGAAGCCCGGTTTCCGCATCGACATGACCAGTGAGCGGCTCGAGCTGGCCCTGCGCAGTCAGGCGGTACACCTGGCAGATGCCGCAGGTCAGCACATGCGCGGTCGCTCCGGCGATCATCATGACACCGAGATGCGGTGCGCGACATCCTGCCGACATCGCGCGGTGCTGCGTCGCCAGCCTGTCCCGCACCATTTCGATGGCGCTGCGCGCCGCTGCCGGAACCGACACGGAAACCGGTGTCGCGTAGTAGGCGGCAAGGAACATGGTCGCGGCGTCGGAAGCTGCGCGCCCTTCGCCCGCCGCGTCCAGGCCGGCCCCAGACTCCTCGGCGCAAGCCGCACCGCGGCACGTTGCAACAACGGCGACGGCGCCGCGCGACGCCAGCAAGGCTTCGTCGGGACGGCGGATCGCACAGGCATCCCGAGCAGGATGCACCATGTGCGAATACGAATACTGTCCCGCCGCGACGCGCAAGGCGTCATCGGTGAAGTCCCTGGGCATGGTCTGCTCCGGTTGTTCCGCTCGCACGGTTCTGAGGAATGGTCAGCCAGTCTGGCCGGTGCGGCCCTGAATCTGGCAGATCGCCGCTAAGGCGAGTCGCGACGTCGGCTTGCCTAGTCCTGATTGACGCGCAAGTAAAGTCGCCGAAGGAGAAAAAAGGTCAGATAGAATGACATTTTAGCGAGGCGCCAACCGGCACTGTCAGAAGAACGCCTGCAGACCGGTAATCGCGCGCCCGAGAATCAGCGCATGCACGTCATGAGTGCCCTCGTAGGTGTTGACCGTCTCAAGGTTCTGCGCGTGGCGCATGACCTGGTATTCCTCGGAAATGCCGTTGCCGCCGTGCATGTCGCGCGCCGTCCTCGCGATCTCGAGCGCCTTCCCGCAGTTGTTGCGCTTAACCAGGCTGATCATTTCGGGCGCGGCGCGCGCCTCGTCCATCAAGCGGCCGACCCGCAGGCTGGCTTGCTGGCCAAGCGCGATTTCGGTCAGCATGTCCGCCAGCTTCTTCTGGTAAAGTTGGGTCTGTGCCAGCGGGCGGCCGAACTGAACGCGGTCCAGCCCGTAGTTGCGCGCGGCGTGCCAGCAGAACTCGGCCGCGCCCAGTACGCCCCAGCTGATCCCGTAGCGTGCCCGGTTCAGGCAGCCGAAGGGGCCCTTCAGCCCTTCCACGCCCGGCAGCAGCGCGTCAGCGCCGACCGCGACGTCCTCCATCACGATCTGCCCTGTGATCGACGCGCGCAGAGACAGCTTGCCGCCAATCTTCGGCGCGCTCAGACCCGGCGTGCCCTTGTCCAAAACGAAGCCCCGGATCTTGCCGCCATGTTCTTCGGATTTCGCCCAGACGATGAACACGTCGGCGATCGGGCTGTTCGAAATCCAGGTCTTGCTGCCGTTCAGCACGTAGCCGTCACCCGACCGGCGCGCGGTGGTCTTCATGCCCGCCGGGTCGGAACCGGCGTCCGGTTCGGTCAGCCCGAAACAGCCGATCCAGTCGCCCGAAGCGAGTTTCGGCAGGTAGCGGCGCTTCTGCTCCTCCGACCCGTAGGCGTGGATCGGGTACATCACCAGCGAGGACTGCACCGACATCATCGACCGGTAGCCGCTGTCCACGCGCTCCACCTCGCGCGCCACAAGCCCGTAGCTGACATAGGATGCGCCAAGCCCGCCATAGGCTTCGGGCACGGTCATGCCCAGCAGGCCCATCGCGCCCATTTCTCGGAAGATGTCAGGGTCCGTCACCTCGTCGCGGTAGGCGTCGATCACGCGGGGCTGAAGCTTTTCCTGCGCGAAGGCGCGGGCGGCGGCCTGCATCATCCGCTCGTCCTCGGTCAGCTGATCGTTAAGCCGCAGCGCATCGGCCCAGTCGAAGGCCGACAGGCTGGGGGCGTCCTTTTGCATCATGTTCATGGCTTTCTCCGGCAGGTTGGCTCCGGTCGCGGGGTGGACGCGGCACGGGGCGGACAGGGCGGGCGGCGACCTTCAGGCGCGGTGCAGCACATCGGCGACCTGTCGGCACAAGGTGGGTATCACGTCGTCGGTCAGACCGGCAATGTTGATCCGCCCGTCCCCGACAAGGTAGACCGCGTGGCGGTCGCGCAATTCACGGATGTGTTCCGGCTTCAGCCCCAGCCGCGAGAACATGCCCCGCTGCGCCGCGATCCCGTCGAACTGGTCGGTCTGGGCGGCCTGCCGCAGCCCGGCGGCCAGAGCGGCGCGCAATCCGGCGATGCGGCGGCGCATGGCCTCCAGTTCGTCGTGCCACTGCACCCGCAGCCCGTCGTCTTCCAGCACAAGAGTGACCGCGCGCGCACCGTGATCAGGCGGAAACGAGAAGTTGAGCCGGTTGAGATGCGCCAGCGCCGCTGCCGTACGCTCCCGCGTCGCGGGCTGCGGCGCGACCGCCAGCAATGCGCCGACACGGTCCCGATAGACCCCAAAGGTCTTGGAACAGCTCACCGCGATCAACATCTCCGGGCAATGTGCCGCCAGCACCCGTAGCGGTGCGGCATCCGCCGCCAGCCCGGCCCCGAAACCGAGATAGGCGAGGTCCACCAGGGGAAGCAAACCGCGCTCGGCAAGGCCCGCCGCCAGCGCCGCCCACTCATCGGCGTCCGGGTCTATGCCGGTGGGATTGTGGCAGCAGCCATGCAGCAGCACCACATCGCCTGGTGCCGCGGCGCGCAGATCCTCGGCCATCCCCTTGGCATCGAAACGCCCGTCCGGCGCGGCATGGCGATAGTGACGAACAGACCGGCCGCAATGGGCCAGGATCCCGGCGTGATTGGGCCAGGTCGGGTCGGGCAGCCAGACCGCGGCGCCAGGCGCGGCCATCGCCACCAGTTCGGCTGCAAGGTGCAGCGCGCCCGTGCCGCCCGGTGTCGCGGCGCATGCCGTGCGCGCGGCCATGTCATCACCCAGCACGAGCGAAGTGATCGCGGCGGCGAAGTCGGGCGCGCCCAGAAGGCCGACATAGGACTTGGTGTCCTGCGTGTCGCACAACCGCTGTTCGGCCGCCTTGATCGCGCCCATGACTGGGGTGCGCCCGTCCGCGTCGCGGTAGACCCCGACGCCCAGATCCAGCTTGGCCGGGCGCGGATCGTCGCGGTACAGCGCCATCAGCCGTAGAATCGCATCTTCGGGCAGGTCGGGCAGGGCTGAGAACATCGGCTAGGCTCCGATCATGTGACGCGTGCGCGGATCTGGTACTTCGGGTCGTGCCAAGCGCCGGACCCGATCACCTCGCCGATCGCCGCGGCGGCGGCGCGTATGTCGTCCGCGTCAAGGTAGAGTGGCGTGATGCCGAAGCGCATGATATCGGGCTGGCGGAAATCCCCGATCACGCCCCGGTCGATCAGAGCCTGGATCGCGGCGTAGCCGCCGGGGAACCGGAACGACACCTGGCTGCCGCGCGCGGCCCCGTCGCGCGGCGAGGCGAGCGCGAGGTCCGGGCAACGCGCCTCCACTTCGGCGATGAACAGGTCCGACAGGCGCAGCGCGGCGGCGCGGACAACCTCCATCGACACGCCGTCCCAGACATCCAGTGCGGCATCGAGGAGCGACAATTGCACGACCGGCGGGGTGCCGACGCGCATACGCTCTGTTGCGGGGGCCGGACGGTACCCCGGTTCCATCGCGAAGGGCGCAGCGTGCCCCATCCAGCCGGCCAGAACGGGCGCGATGTCCTCCACGATATCGGGACGGACATGGATGAATGCGGGCGATCCGGGGCCACCGTTCAGGAATTTGTACGTGCATCCAACGGCGAACTCGGGCGCGACGGCGCCGATTTCCAAGGGTACGGCGCCTGCGCTATGCGCCAGATCCCAGATCATCACGGCACCGGCTGCATGAGCGCGGGCGGTGATGTCCGCCATGTCGTGGAGCCGCCCGGTGCGGTAATCCACATGGGTCAGCATCACGGCGGCCACGTCCTCGGTTATCGCGTCCGCCACGTCCTGCGGCGCTGGCGTGCGCAGCTCGTGCTCCTGCCCAAGGCTGCGCGCAAGCCCCTGCGCCATGTAGAGATCGCTCGGAAAGTTGCCCGCATCCGATAGGATCACCCGACGGTCCGGGCGCATCTTCAAGGCCGCGTCCAGCGCCTGGAAAACCTTTACGGACAGCGTGTCGCCTGTGGCGACGGACCCGGGCTGCGCCCCGATAAGCGCCGCGATACGGTCACCCACCCGGGCGGGCAAATCCATCCAGCCCGCGCTGTTCCAGGCCCGGATCAGCGAGCGGCCCCATTCATCCGTGATGACCTGCGCCGCACGCGATGCGGCTCCTCTCGGCAGTGGCCCGAGCGAGTTGCCATCGAGATAGATCACCCCGTCCGGCAGGTCGAAAAGGGTCTTGCGGGGCAGGTCGATCATCGGCGCGGGCCTTTTGCGAGGTGTGGCCCCTTCCTGCCACGGCGCATCGGCGGCATCAACGGCCTGCCGAGGTCGGTGTGGGCGGTGGCAGTGGTGCGGCCAACGCACCGGAAGCACTGGACACACCGGGCGCGCACCGATGAGCAACATGGCGCGCGCGGTATTCAGCCGGGGTCAGCCCCAGATCCCCCTTGAAACTGCGGATCAGGTGCGGCGCATCGCAGAACCCGGTCGCCATCGCTACCTGCGTGACCGTCCGGTCGGTTTCGGTCAGCAGCGCACACGCCCGATCAAGCCTCAGCCGAAGCCCCGCGCGCTGCGGCGTGGTGCCTAGATCCTCACGGAACCGCCGCTCAAGTTGCCGCCTGCTGACCTTCAGCGCCGCGGCAAGCGCCGCCACGCTGTCGGGTGTGTCCATCCGCTGCTGCATCCGCAACAGCGCGCGCCGCACCAGCGGATCGCGCGCCCCCGGCGTTCCCGGCGCGCCGGGCTGTGGCTTGTCAGCGCTCAGCGGGCTGTCGATGATCATGATGTTCAGGCTCTTGGTCGCGGCCGACTGCCCGACATGGCGCTCCACCAGAAAGGCCGCGAGATGCGCTGCGCTGTGCCCGCCCGAACAGGTCAGCCGGTCGCGGTCCACCACGAAGATCTGGTCAGACACCGGCGTCGCACCCTCGAACCGGTCAAGGAAGTCCTGATGGTGGAACCAGCTCACACAGGCGCGGTAGCCGTCCAGCAGACCGGCTTCGTGCAGCAGAAACACCCCGGTGCACAGGCCCGCGATAGGCACGCCCCGCGCCGCGCAGTCCCGCAGGTATGCCAGCACCGCCGGGTCGAGGGCCCGCGCCTCGCCCATCAACCCGCCCACCACCACGACATAGTCGTAGCGGGCCGCATTGCGCAGCCGCCGGTCGGGCGCGACCTTGACCCCGCAGGACGACCGGACCGGACTCATGTCCGCCGACAGCACTGTCCATTCGCACATGATCGGGCGCGAGCGGTCCGCCTCGTCGGCTGCAAGGCGCAGAACATCGACGAAATTGGCGAAGGCCGACAGGGTGAAACGGTCCGCCAGCAGGAACGCCACGCTGAGCCGCTTTCGGGCTGGCCCGACAGGAACGAGCCGGGTCGCGGCGGCGCGGGGGGACGCGGGAGTCGGTGCTGTCATGACGCAATCCTACAACAAAAGCGGCGCAATGATCCAGCGCCGGAGGCCGATAACATGATAGCGCCGATCAACTCCGGTTGTGAAAGGGCGCTCGCCGATGACCAGATTTTCCGCACTCTCGCTTCTCAGGAACGCGGTGACCGGCCACAAGGGCTGGACCGAGCAATGGCCCGACAGCCAGCCGAAAGACGAGTACGACGTGGTCATCGTCGGCGCGGGCGGTCACGGGCTCGGCGCGGCCTATTACCTGGCCAAGGAGCACGGTATCACGAATGTCGCCGTGATCGACAAGGGCTGGCTGGGGGGCGGCAACACGGGCCGCAACACCACCATCATCCGGTCAAACTACCTCTACGACGAAAGCGCGCGGCTCTACGATCACGCGCTCGACCTGTGGGAGGGCCTGAGCCAGGAACTGAACTACAACGTCATGTTCTCGCGCCGCGGGGTGATGATGCTGGCGCACAACGTGCATGATGTCCAAAGCTTCCAGCGTCACATCCACGCCAACCGTCTGAACGGGGTGGACAACCGCTGGCTGACCGCGAAAGAGGCCAAGGCGTTCTGCCCGCCGCTGAACATCGCGCCCGACGCGCGTTATCCGGTAATGGGCGCGGCGCTGCAGATGCGCGCTGGCACTGCGCGGCACGATGCGGTCGCCTGGGGCTATGCGCGCGGCGCGGCGGCGCGGGGCGTCGACATCATCCAGAACTGCCCGGTCATCGCGATCCGGCGCGGCCCCGACGGCGCGGTGCAGGGCGTGGACACCGCAAAAGGTTTCATAAAGGCGAAGAAAGTCGCCGTGTCGGCCGCTGGGCATACCAGCGTGCTAATGGACAGCGCCGGCGTGCGGATGCCCCTGGAAAGCTTTCCGCTGCAGGCGTTGGTGTCGGAACCCGTCAAGCCGGTGATGCCGTGCGTGGTGATGTCGAACACGGTGCACGCGTATATCAGCCAGTCCGACAAGGGCGAACTGGTGATCGGGTCGGGCACCGATCAGTATACCAGCTACTCCCAGCGGGGCGGGCTACCGCTTATCGAACACACGGTGGCAGCGATCTGCGAGGTGTTCCCGATCTTCAACCGGATGCGGATGCTGCGAAAATGGGGCGGTATCGTAGACGTCACGCCCGACCGGTCCGCCATCCTTGGCAAGACCCCGGTTCCGGGGCTTTACGTGAACTGCGGCTGGGGTACGGGCGGGTTCAAGGCGACACCGGGCGCGGCGCATGTACTGGCGCACACTGTGGCACGGGACGAGCCGCACCCGATCAACGCGCCCTTCACGCTGGAGCGGTTCACCACCGGCCGCCTGATCGACGAAGCGGCCGCCGCGGCCGTTGCGCACTGAACAGACAGGGACGGTGGGTTGAAAAACTCACCCTGCCCAGAGAGGACACCGAGATGCTCCTGATCCATTGCCCCTATTGCGACGAAACCCTTCCCGAGGCGGAATTCGCCTATGCCGGAGAAGCGCATGTCGCCCGCCCGCTCGATCCGTCCTCCACAAGCGACGAGGAATGGCGCGACTTCCTTTTCATCCGGTCGAACGTGAAGGGCGACCATTTCGAACGCTGGCGTCACGCGCATGGGTGCGGGCGCTTCTTCAACGCGGTGCGCGACACCGTGAGCGACCGTTTCCTGACCACCTACAAGGCGGGCGCGCCGCGCCCCGACCTCACCGCTTTGAAGGACGCCGCAGAATGACCGATTTCCGCGTTCCGGGCCGTGGCCGCGTCGATCACGACCGCCCGGTGAAGTTCCGCTTCGACGGCGAGACGATCCACGGACTATCGGGTGACACGGTCGCCTCCGCGCTGTTGGCGCAGGGGCGCCACCTGATGGGCCGGTCGTTCAAATACCATCGCCCGCGCGGCCCGGTGGCCGCCGGATCCGAAGAACCCAACGCTCTTATCGGCACCTCGCGCGGCCGTGGCCGCTTCGAGCCGAACACCCGCGCCACCGTGCAGGAGATCTTCCCCGGCCTGAAGGCAACCAGCCAGAACAAGTATCCCAGTCTGAAGTTTGACATTGGCGCCGTCAACGACCGGGCCTACATGCTGTTCTCGGCCGGGTTCTATTACAAGACCTTCATGTGGCCCCGGTCGTTCTGGGACCGGGTATACGAACCCTTCATTCGTGCTGCCGCCGGTCTTGGCGTGTCGCCCGACAAGGTAGATCCGGACCACTACGCCTCGCGAAACCTGCACACCGACGTGCTTGTGGTGGGGGCCGGCCCGGCCGGTCTGGCCGCCGCCCGCACCGCGGCCGAGGCCGGGCTGAGGGTGACGCTGGTGGACGAGAACGCTGAAGTCGGCGGTACGCTCCTGAGCGAGCCGCAAGCCATGATCGGCGGACAGGCCGCCTGGGACTGGGTCGCGGCCGAACTGGCGGCTCTCGAAGCGCTCGGCGTGCGGGTCATGACCCGCACCACTGCCATTGGCTACTACCATCAGAACATGGTCGGCCTGTGCCAGAAGCTGACGGACCACCTGGAAACCCCGAACCCGGACATGCCGCGCGAACGGCTTTGGCGCGTACGCGCGTCGCAGGTTGTGCTGGCGCAGGGCGCGCTGGAAAAGCCGCTGGTGTTCGACGGCAACGACCGTCCCGGTGTGATGCTGGCCGGATCGGCACAGACCTTCCTGAACCGCTATGGTGTGCGCGTCGGCGACCGGGCTGTCGTTGTGACGAGCCATGACAGTGCATGGTACGCGGCTTTCGACCTTGCGGACGCGGGCACAAGGATCGCGGCCATCGTGGACACCCGTGTGGAACCGCGCCCCGACCTTATGGCCGAGGCTGCCGCGCGGCGCATCAAGGTGCTGGCCGGGCACACGGTCAGCGGCACGGCGGGTCGGTTGCGGGTAAAATCTGTGCGCGTGAACCGCGTGAGCGGCGGCACGGTAGGCTTCGGCCGACAGATCGACTGCGACTGCCTGCTGATGTCCGGCGGCTGGACCCCATCGCTGCACCTTTTCTCGCACACCAAGGGCAGCTTGAAGTGGAACGAGACGCAGAACACCTTCTTGCCCGACCACGTGACCGAGGCATGCCAGATCGCCGGCGCCGGGCGCGGGCTTTGGGGCATCGGCGCCGCACTGAACGACGGGGCCGCAATGGGCGCAGCCGCGGCGCGGGCGCTGGGGCGCGAGGCCGAGGTGGGAACGACCGACGTCGGCAACGACCGCCCCGGCACTGGCACCAGTCACACCGAACTGCCCACCGACCGCAGTGCCGCGCGCGCGCGCGCTTTCGTTGACTTCCAGAACGACGTGACCGCGAAGGACCTTCGCCTCGCCGTGCGCGAAGGGATGCGATCGATCGAGCACGTCAAGCGCTACACCACCAACGGGATGGCGACCGACCAGGGAAAGATGTCCAACATCAACGGGCTGAACATCGCGGCCGATGCGCTTGGCAAGCCCGCGCCGCAGGTTGGCCTGACGACTTTCCGCCCGCCCTACACACCGACCACGTTCGGCGCCTTCGCGGGCTACCATCGCGGCACGCATTTCGAGGCGACGCGGAAGACCCCGATCGACGGCTGGGCCGAGGAGAACGGTGCGGTGTTCGAACCCGTGAGCCAGTGGCGGCGTGCGTGGTACTTCCCCCGCAAGGGCGAAAGCATGGACGACGCGGTGCTGCGCGAGTGCCGCACGACGCGCGAAAGCGTTGGGATGTTCGACGCATCGACGCTGGGCAAGATCGAGGTGGTCGGCCCGGACGCGGTGGAGTTCATGAACCGCATGTACACCAACCCCTGGACCAAGCTTCAGCCCGGACGCGCGCGCTACGGGCTGTTGCTGGGCGATGACGGGTTCATTCGCGACGACGGCGTCATCGGGCGCTTGTCGGACGACCGGTTCCACGTCACCACCACCACGGGCGGCGCCGCACGGGTGCTGAACATGATGGAGGACTACCTCCAGACCGAGTGGCCCGATCTGAAGGTCTGGCTGACCTCCACCACCGAGCAATGGGCCACGATCGCGCTGAACGGGCCGAACGCGCGCAAGCTGCTGGAGCCGTTCGTCGAGGGACTGGACATCTCGCCCGAGGCGTTCCCGCATATGGCGGTGGGCGAATGCACCGTCGCAGGGATCCCGGCACGCCTTTTCCGCGTCAGCTTCACCGGCGAACTCGGGTTCGAGGTCAACATTCCCGCGCGCCACGGCCGCGCTCTTTGGGAAACGCTGTTTGCCGCAGGCCAGGCATTCGATATCTGCACCTACGGCACCGAAACGATGCACGTGCTACGCGCCGAGAAGGGCTATATCATCGTCGGGCAGGACACGGACGGCACGGTCACGCCGCAGGACGCGGGCATCGGCTGGGCCATTGGAAAGGCCAAGCCGGATTTCGTCGGCAAGCGCGCATTGCAGAGGCCAGACCTCGTGGCCGAGGGCCGCAAGCAACTGGTCGGGCTGCTGACCGCAGATGGCGCAACCCGGCTGGAGGAAGGAGCGCAAATCGTGCTCGATCCGAAACAGCCGGTGCCGATGAAGATGGTCGGACATGTCACATCGTCCTACCGCAGCGTTGCGGCGGGACGGCCCATCGCGCTTGCCCTTCTGGAGGGCGGCCACGCCCGCATGGGCGAGACGGTGCACATCCCGATGCCGCACGGCGTGGTCGCCGCGACCGTGACCGGTACCGTGTTCCACGACCCTGAGGGCGCACGCCTGAAACTTTGACCCGAGGACATCGCGATGACTGTGCTTCCCACCAATTTCGTGCCCGAACCGCTGGCCACAAGCGCGGCGGCAACGGTGACGCTGCTGGCGCCGACCGCGCGTTTTTCGCTCCGGGTCTGGCCGGAAGACCGCGCTCGGCTTTCGGCGGCGCTGACGCTGGAACTGCCCGTGACCATCGGGCAACGCGCCCGCGGGACCGCGCCGGACGGAACAGAGGCGCTGTGCGTCGGTCCTGACGAATGGATTCTGGTCGCGCCCGATGGCGCAGGCCCTGCGATTGAGGCTGCATGCGGCGATGCCTATTGCGACGCGCCGCACAGCCTTGTCGCGCTGCCGGACCGCGAAGTATCCGTGCGCATCGAGGGGCCGAAAGCAGCCGAATTGCTGACCCTGGGCTGCCCGCGCGACCTTGACGCGCTGATTGCGGGGCAGGGGCGCCGCACGGTATTCGACGGTGTGAGCGTGATCCTGTGGCGCGACGCGGCGCAGGAATTTCGGCTCGATGTCTGGCGGTCATTCGCGCCGCATGTGCTGGCGCTGTTGGAAACCGGCTGCCGGGAACTGGCGCTGGATTGACCGGCACCCACGGGGCGCATCAGGGTGCCCCGGGACTTGCAGACCCCGCGCAAGTGGACTAGGTTGAGTGAACTAAGTTTGAGGTCGCCATGAAGACCGTGAATATCCACGAAGCCAAGACGCACTTGTCGCGCCTGATCGACGCCGCAGTCGCCGGCGAGCCGTTCATCATCGCGCGGGCAGGCAAGCCGCTGGTCAAGGTGCAGGTGATCGAAGATGCGCCACCGCGCCGCATCGGTTTTCTGGCAGGGCAGATCGATGCGCCAGATGATTTCGACGACATGGGCGCGGACAGCATTGCCGCGCTGTTCAGCGGAGCCGATCCCGATCCGTGAACCTGCTGTTGGACACGCATATCCTTCTCTGGGCGGCAGCCGGTGACGAGCGACTGACCGCTCAGACCCGTGCTCTTCTGCTGGACCCGGCCAATGCGCTTTGGTTCAGCGCCGCAAGCATCTGGGAAGTGGCCATCAAGCGCGGCCTCGACCGGCCCGACTTCCGCACAGACCCAGGCGTGCTGCGCGCCGGACTGCTGGGCAACGGCTATGGCGAATTGGCGGTAGACGGGCGCCACTGCCTGCCGCTGGCCAGCCTGCCGCCCCTTCATGCCGATCCATTCGACCGCCTGCTGGTGGCGCAAAGCCAAGCCGAGGGCATGACGCTGATCACGGCCGACACCAAGGTTGCCCGCTATCCCGGCGCGATCCGGTTGGTCTGACGCAAGAAGAGGCGCAAGGGGGCTGTGTCTGCGCGCGTGCCGCGATATATCCCGCCTGACCGCAAGGTTCGGAAGCGCGGCAGGGAAAGGGAACACCAATGAGCGAAAACAGCAGCTATACGCCCCCCGAGGTCTGGACATGGGACCAGGCCAGCGGCGGCAAGTTCGCCAGCATCAACCGCCCCGTGGCAGGGGCCACGCATGACAAGGCGCTTCCGGTCGGCACCCATCCGCTTCAGCTGTATTCCCTCGCAACGCCGAACGGGGTGAAGGTCACGATCCTGCTGGAGGAGCTTTTGGCACTGGGGCATGTCGGGGCCGAGTACGACGCCTGGCTGATCGACATCGGCGAAGGCGACCAGTTCGGCAGCGGCTTCGTGGGCATCAACCCGAACTCGAAGATCCCGGCGCTTCTGGACCGGTCCAAGGATACTCCTACCCGAGTATTCGAAAGCGGATCTATTCTGCTCTATCTGGCCGAAAAGTTCGGCGCCTTCCTGCCTGACGATCCGGCCGGACGCACCGAAACCCTGAACTGGCTGTTCTGGCAGATGGGGTCCGCCCCGTATCTGGGTGGGGGATTTGGGCACTTCTATGTCTACGCGCCCGAGAAGTTCGAATACGCCATCAACCGCTTCACGATGGAGTCAAAGCGTCAGCTCGATGTGCTGGACCGCTGCCTGGCGAACCGGCGCTTCGTCGCCGGCGACACCTACACCATTGCCGACATCGCGATCTACCCCTGGTATGGCGGTGTGGCAACCGGCGCAGTCTACGATGCCGCGCGGTTCCTTTCGACGCAGGACTATCCCAACGTCCAGAGGTGGGCGACTGACATCGCAGCGCGCCCGGCCGTGCAGCGCGGGCGGCGGGTAAACCGAACCTGGGGCGAGGCGGAAGAGCAATTGCGCGAACGGCACGACGCGGCCGACCTCGACACCCCAGCGCAGGAAGGCTGACCCGGCGCTTGCTTCTTTTTCAGGCAGACCGACCCCGGCGCAGGCTCCACTTCGCTGCGCCAAGCCCGGGCAATTGACAAACTCTCCGGGTTAGCTTGGGTTTGGGCAGTGCGTCTTTGGAAGTCGCGCAACCGCACCGCCGACCTCTCAAGGAGCACGCCGCATGGCCCGGACCATCGACTACTATTTTGCGCCGATCTCCGGATATGCCTATCTCGGCCACCGGCCCCTGATGGCGCTTGCCGGGCGCTGCGGGGCGCGCGTGCGGTTCCGCCCTGTCGAAATCGCGCGCGTGTTCGCCGCCGCCGACACGACACCGCCGTTCGCGCAGAACCCGGTGCGTCGCAGCTACCGGGTGGAGGACCAAGCCCGGCTTGCGGCACGGCAGGGCCTTGAGATGTCCCCGCAGCCTGCGCATTGGCCGACACCGCCGGGCCTTGCCTGCCGCGCGATTCTTGCCGCAGGGGCGCTGGGGCAGGATCAGGACGCTGCCAGCTTCGCCTGTCTGCGCGGCGTCTGGGCCGAGGACCGTGACATCGCCGATCCGGTGCAACTGACCGCGGCGCTTGACGCGGCGGGGCTGGACGGAACCGCGATCCTCGACAGGGCCGCGTCTCCCGACATCGCGGACCAGGCCGATGCCTGCACCAAGGCGGCCATCGACGAGGGAGTGTTCGGCTCACCCACCTTCGTTCTGGACAGAACCCGCTACTGGGGGCAGGATCGGCTCGATTTCCTGGAAGAGGCTTTGATCGCTCGAAGCGCCTGACACTGCCAGAAGGCATTGCGCTTTGCCCCGGCGATGTTTAAAGACCTCGCGCAGTGCCCCTATAGCTCAGCTGGTAGAGCAACTGATTTGTAATCAGTAGGTCCGCGGTTCGAGTCCGTGTGGGGGCACCACCATATCATCGCGAGAACTCCAGTGACATCAGACTACCCCTGTGTGCAAGGGGTTTAACGACGTCGTACGTTCGATGAAGTCTCTCTTGATACGATGGCGTACCCCCCCCAAAAAAAGAGGTGCGTATCGGGGTGCGGCTCAAGACAAGGAGCGAGCGTACCCCGCAATGCCTCTGAGTGACGTCCAGATCTTGAAACTTCAAGATCAAGGACAGGCCCTACAAGGTCAGCGACGTTGGCAAATTCTTCGCGCTGGCAAGAAACAGCGGCGCAAAGTCATGGCGCTTCAAATATCGCATCGACCGGGCGTAGTTCCATTCGTCTGATGGCGAAAGATTCACTTCGTGAATTCATGCCGTAAGACGCTTCTTGAGAGCATGACCATTCCCGCCCGCCATCGCATCACGTACTGGTCCAGCCACAACGCCGGTCAGCGGCGGCGGTGCATCAGGCTCATGAGCCGCGCCTGGCGGTCGAAAGGTTCTTCCGCTGTGAGCGCCCCGGCCTCTCCATCCATTATTCGCCGCACCATCATGGCGGCCACGGCGGCAAAGATCACGCCGCCGACCGCCTGCCCGATCAGCACACCCAACGCGCCAAACAGCGCGCCGCCCACCAGCACGAAGGGCACCGTGCCCAGCGTGTGCCGCCCCCAGTTGATCCAGGTGGAGCGGAACGGATAGCCCATGTTGTTGAAGGCCGCGTTCGCGACGAAGATCACCCCGTTGAAAAAGAAGGCCAGCGCCAGCGGGCCGCAGAAGAGCACGATCAGGTCGCGCGTCACCCCTTCGGCCCCGAACAGTGCGATGATCGGGCCGCGCAGAGCAAAGAGGATCGCGGTCATGGCCACGGTGAAGAGCCCGCAGAACAACAGCCCGTCGCGCCACGCCTGCCGGACCCTGTCCATGTGCCCCGCGCCGAAGTTCTGGCCGATCACCGGCCCGATTGCCCCCGACAGCGCGAAGATCACGCCGAAGGCCAGTGGCGTCAGCCGACCAACGATGGCCATGCCTGCCACCGCCGCTTCGCCGTAGTTGGCCATGGTGCGGGTGACAAAAGCCTGTCCGAGGGGCGTGGCCAGTTGGGTCAGGATCGCCGGGGCAGCGATGGTCAAAATAGGCGACAGCGAGACGTAAAGTTCAGGAACACCGGGCCGCACCAGCCCGCCGTGATGGCGAAAGATCGGGATCAGCGCGGTGCCCGCGATCACCAGCCGCGCCGCCACGCTCGCTAGCGCCGCGCCAGTCAGGTCGAGCCCCAGTCCGAAGATCAGGATCGGATCGAGCACCGCGTTGATGAGCGCCCCCCAGATCGTCGCCATCATCGCGCGGCGGGCATCGCCATGGGCCCGCAGTATCGCTCCGCCAACCATGCCGACGATCAAGAAGGGCAGGCTCGGCACGATTATCTTTAGGTAGAGAACCGTGAGATCCAACGTCTCGCCCGAGGCCCCCATCAACGAAGCCAATGTCTCGAGGTTCAGCCAGACTGCCGCTGCGAAGACCGCGCCGAAGACCACACCCCAGACGAGCGCAGCCGCCGCCTGCGCGCGGGCCAGCTCCGCGTCGCCCTTACCCAAGGCCCGGGCCACCAAGGCGCCCGCGGCGATGGCCATGCCGATGCCGAAGGAGGTGGTGAAGAACAGGATCGCGCCCGCGTATCCCACCGCCGCAGCCAGTTCCGCGTTGCCGAGCATCGCGATGAAGACCATATCGATGAAATCGACCGCGAAGACCGCCATCAGCCCCACCGACGAGGTCAGCGACATCACAGTGATATGGCGAAAGAGGTTTCCCTCGAGAAAAACGGCGCGCGCTTCGGCCATGCGGCCTCCAGGTTGGGGTCTGACGGAACCGCCTCACTTTACGGTGTTGGGCCGAGCCTCCAGCTCCGGCACTCGGGTCGTTCGCCGCTATCACACTTAACTATCCGAGGCGTTATGCCAGATCACCATAAAAGCGAATAGCAGGGCCGTCCGTGCCTGTCGGGGCCATGGTCTCGATGCCAGGCGCCCCGAAGATGTACATCGCAATTTCGATCAGAAGGGCGCTGACCAGCAGCCGCTCAGGGCATGTCCGGCGTAGCGCCTTTCGCAACCAGTGTCGTGGCCGCGTGTCCGAGGATCAGCGGACTTGCGCTTCCCCGCGCGCCATCATGGCTGATATCGGGCGTATCATGACGACAAGCTCCGTCACCTTGCCTGCTTTATCCAAGCGGATGATGTCCATGCCGGTGAAGGCAGCACTGCCGACGGTGCCGCGAAACTCCAGCGCATGGCCCTCGTCACCGACGAAGTCCCTCCCGTATCCGAAGGACTCGAAGAGGCCGAACGACTGCCGCAAGCTGGCAACAAATGCCTCTTTGCCATGCAGTGGGGCCGCGTCCGCAGGGGTGTGCAACGTCACGTCGTCCGCCAGAAGCTCCGGCAGCGCGTTCCAGTCACGGTGAAGAAAGATGCGCCGCCATGCGATCAGGGCGGCTGGGACTTGGTGATCGTGGCCGCCTCTGTCCGCGTCGGAGTTGGTCATTAGACGCTCCTTACGTGCTGAAGCGCCGCGATGGCCGAATGGGGCGGCCCGATGATCGCGCGCAATCGACCGCTCGGCGCCGGGATCATGCGGCCTTTTCGCTGCCAAGAGACCCAACCACCTCGGCCGTGGTGAGGATCGCGTGGGCATATGTCGGGCCGTTGATCTCGTGCGCGGCGTGCAACGCTTCGGCGGAGAAGGCCGCAGTGGCATCACGAACGAGGGTCACATGATAGCCAAGCTCGGCCGCATAGCGAGCGGAGGCTTCGGTGCAGGTATTGGCGATCGCGCCTACGAAGATGACATGGGTTATGCCGCGTTGGCGCAACTGCAAATCAAGGTCGGTATTGGCGAAGCTGGATGCGCCCCAGTGTTCCTTGACGACGATGTCGCCATGGTCCGGGCCGAACCCCTCGTACCAGTCACCGCCCTTGCTGCCTTCGGCGAACATCTCGTGTTCATGGGCCGCGGCTTGGAACGGCGTCAGATGCGCCCACCCCTCGAAGTCGTCGGCGCGGTGTCGGTGATGGGGCAGGATGAAGATCGCGAGTCCGGCCTCCCGCGCGGCGGCACGGAGCTTGGCCAGGTTGGCATGGAGATCAACCGATACCGAGACTTCGCTGAGCGCGGGCCACATCTTGCCGTCCTCGGCCAGGAAATCATTATAGGGATCGACGCAAAGAAGCGCGGTGCTGCTGCGGGGATAATCGGTATTTGCCACAGGTCGTTCCTTTCGGTGGAGTGTCGTGAAACCGGCGTTCGCGGTCCTAGGCGTGCCATCGCGTTCGTTCGACGTCGGGTGGTCTGGTGCTGCGACGTTGCCCGGGCGCAGGCGGTCCTGTCATGACACTGGCCGCGGATGTCAGGGACAGGCGCGCGGCATGTCTCACGCGAAATCCACGAACTTGTTGAATGGCATCTCGCGCAGGCGCCGACCCGTCGCGGCGAAGATCGCGTCGGCAAGGGCCGGTGCCGCGGGGGCTGTCGCGGGTTCTCCAATGCCCCGGACCCGTTCGGCGAGGCCAAGCAGTTGCGTATGGAACCGCGGTGTGTGGTGCAGACGCATCCCCTCGAAGGCATCAAAATTGGTTTGCTGCACGGCGTGGTTCTCGTAGGTCAGCTCGCAATTCATCGCGTGGCCTAAGCCGTAGACCGCAGCGCCGGTCAGCTGCGCCTCGGCGTTGACCGGGTCGAAGACAGTGCCGCAATCTGCGGCGATCCAGACCTCGTCGATGCGTATACCCTGCTCGGTCAGGGTCACGTCGATGACCTCGGCGACCGGTACGCCGTGGGTATAGGCGAATGCGACGCCGCGCCCGCGCCTCGGTCCGATGTCGGCGCCTGACCAGCTCGCCATCTCGCCCACGGCCTCCAGAACCCGGCGCGAGTCGGCATGGTCGATCAGGCGCAGGCGTTCCTCGAGCGGGTCTGCCCCCGCGGCGTGTATCAGCTCGGACAGGAAGCTTTCGTGGAAAAAGCTGTTGGAACAGGCTCCGGGCGAGCGCCACGACCCGACCGGCACCAGCGGCGGCGCGGCATAGCCCGTCACCCGATAGTTCGGGATGGCATAAGGCTGGTCGAAGGCGCCCCAGACAAGCATAGCATCCGGTCCCGGCGGCACAATGAAGACGCGCCCGAACCAAGAGGCGACCAGCGACGGGCTGATCGTGTCGAGATCAAAGGCCACCACGCGGCCATCTTCCACTGTCCCCCGCCCGCGAGCCATGTGCAACGGCCGGGGAAAATCGTGGCTCATGTCCTCTTCGCGGCTCCAGGTGGTCTTGATGGGCGTGCCGGGCATGGATGCGGCGATCTGGATCGCCTGCACGACATAATCGTGGTCGAGCCTGCGGCCGAAACTGCCCCCGGCTGGAAGGGCATGAAGAATGACATTGGCCGCGTCGATGCCTGTCACCTCGGCGGCCGCATCCCGCACCACGTGAGGGACTTGCGTCGCGGTCCAGATCGTCACGCGGTTCTTTTCGACCAGCACCGTTGCGCTGAGCGGCTCGAGCGCCGCATGGGCAAGGAAGGGCGTTCGGTACTCCGACTCGATCTTGGTGGCCCTGTTCAGCGCCCTTTCCACATCGCCTTCGTCGCGCAACCGGCTGTTGCGGAACTCATCCGCGTGCGCATCCGAGAGCGCCTGCCACATCTCGGCACTGCTGGCCGGGTAGTCGGGTGGGAGCCAGTCGATCTCCAGCGCCTGCGCCGCCTGGAACGCGAACCAGGTGTTGTTCGCAATGACCGCAAGGCCTTCGTTCACCTCGACGACCGACTGCACGCCCTGCATCGCCAGAGCGGCATCCGCCGAGTAGTCCGCCAAGCCGCCACCGCGTCCCGGATTGGCGCGGACGGTGGCGTAGAGCATGCCGGGCAAGACAACGTCGATGCCGTACGCTTGTGTACCGGTCGATTTCGCCACGATGTCGAGCCGCTGATAGGGCTTGCCAAGCCGCGTCCACTCGGAAGCCGGACGAAGGGCCACGTCGGTCACAGGTGCGATAACCGCCGCATCTGCCGCGAGATCGGTATAGGCGATGCGGCCACCGTCGGGCAGGACAACGTGCCCCTCTTCGGTCCGCAGGTCAGATATCGGCAGCCGCGTGCGCGCCGCAGCGGCGGCCTTCAGCGTTTCGCGCGCGGTGGCACCCGCGCGGCGCAGGGTCTCGTGCAGATCGGCGGTTGAGGAGGACCCGCCGGTGAACTGCGAACCCGACAGCCGGGCGACATTCATCATAAGGTCGCGCACCGTCTCAGCGACGAATCCCTTATCCCATCCCGGAAACGACAGCCCATCAGCGGCGACGGTGCCGTTGAAATAGGCCCGATGCGGCTGGCCCGGGTCGAGCGTCGCCATGCCCGGGTCGATATCGAGCTCCTCGGCGATGAGCATGGCCTGGGTCGAAGCGATGCCCTGGCCCACATCCGCGCGCGGTACGATCAGCGTGATCCCGTCCGGCGTGATCTTGACGAATGGGGTAAGTGCGGCCTCGCCCTCGGCCAGACCATCAAGCAGGGGATTTGGTGTCGGGCGCGTGACGAAATAGGCCCCGAACGCGACCCCGCCGGCGATCGCGGCCGATCCGATCAGAAAGCTGCGGCGGGCGATGGTTCTTGCGCGTCCCATGGCTCACGCCTCCCGCATCGCGCTGGCCGCAGCGTGGACGGCGGCGCGGATGCGGGGATAGGTCCCGCAGCGGCACAGGTTGCCGGACATCGCAGCGTCGATATCTTCGTCGGATGGTTCCGGGTTGCGCTCCAGAAGGTCGGCGGCTTGCATCATCTGGCCGGATTGGCAGTAGCCGCATTGCGCCACCTGGTGTTCGATCCAGGCCGCTTGAATCACGTGCAGGGCGTCAGGCGTGCCCAGCCCCTCGATTGTCGTGATCTCGCCCCAGACATCGGCAAGCGCCACCTGGCACGACCGCACCGCCTCGCCGTCGATATGCACAGTGCAGGCACCACATTGCGCGATCCCGCAGCCGTATTTGACGCTGGTGATGTTCAGACCGTCCCGAAGTGCCCAGAGCAGAGGCATGTCATCTGGCAGATCCACCGTGTGGGAAGTGCCGTTTATCGTGAGGTCCATTGCGGTCTCCGGCCGGGCTGTGATGGACGCGTGACGCGTCGTTGATTTCAGCTTAAGCCCGCTTTCACAAGGCAGCGATATGCAGATACGGTCAGGGACAAGCAAATCCGGTCAATGACCGACAGGCATCTGGCGACAATCCGCGGCCCGTGGCATGCAGGCCCGGACAGATCAAAGACCGAGGCCATGGACACAGAACCGACCTATTCCCTCTTCATGGCGACCGACGTGGCCTGCCGCATCCTCGGCGTCGATCCGGTGCTGATGCTGGAGACCGCGGGGCTTGGCGCGCTCGCCCATGGCCGGACCGAGTCGCGCGTCACAGCGCAGCAGTATTTCGACTGCTGGAACACGATGGAGGTGCTGTCGCCGCGCCCCGATTATGTGCCCCACCTTGGAATCGCGATCTCGCGCGGACCGGTCATCCCGGTCTTTTTCACGCTGTCCTGCGCTCCGGACATGGAAACCGGGCTGATGCGTCTAGCGCAGTTCAAGACGCTGCTCGGTCCGACGCTCATACGGGTGTTCTGGGAGGGCGAACTGCTCAGATTGGAATTCGACAGCGTCGATGCCCGCGTGCCCATGCCGCCAAGCCTTGGCGCCCTGCAACTCGTGGTCGCGGTCGAGAACATTCGCGGCGCAGCCGCTCAACACGTCTGCCCGGTTGCGGCGGGCTTCGACGGATCGCAGGAGGAACGGCGCATGATCGCCGGTCATCTGGGCATCATGCCGGAGCATTCGCACGCCGCCTACGTGGCGTTTGCTCCCGAGGATGCGAAACGCCGGTTCATTTCCGAAAACCCGGCGCTCTGGGCAGACATTGAGGCTGACCTCAGGCTTCAATTGGCCGCCCAGAACGGCCGCTGGCCCATCGCGGACCGGGTGCGCGGAGCCTTGGTCGATCTGATGCCCACCGGGCGCACGGGCGCCGAGGACGTGGCCCTTGCCCTTGGGATCAGCCGCAGCACGTTGCAGCGACGCTTGCGCGATGCAGGGACATCGTATCAGGCAGTTCTCGACGCCACGCGGCGCGACATGGCGATCCGGTATCTCACCAAAACCGATCTGCGCGCCGACGAGATCGCGAGCGTTCTCGCCTACCGCGACGCCAACAGCTTTTCGAGAAGCTTCAGAAGGTGGACCGGTCAGGCGCCATCGTCTTTTCGTCAGGCGCTGACGCATTCGTAATCGCAGTACTCGAAGACCGGGTAGGTAGCGGGTCATCATGGCGAGTGATCAAGCGGGAGGCGCTGATCGCACATCCGCTCCACTGAAGTCCGCGATAACATCCCGGCGGAACAGCAACCCAAGAGCCACCAGCTGGGCGACCATGAACAGGCCGATCCCCAGGTAGACTGTCGCGGCCGAAGCCATTTCGACCGGCATGGGGCTGATCGCCTGCGTGATCAGGCCTTGGGAATAGTCGAAGGCCCCCACGGCGTTGTAGGCGACAAGCGCACCCCAGACCGCCACGCTGCGCCGGGTCCAGAACAGGTAGAGCATAACCGGCACCGCCAAGCCGATGATCGTGTCGCTCAGCCATGGGCCGAACCAACCATCTGGCGCGGGCCCGCCGAACATTTGCACTTCGGGCAGAAACAGAATGGTTTGCGCCCGAAATATCGTGGCGCCCATCAAGAGAGCGATGGCCCATTTGGTCGTCCGTGTCATGTCGCGGCCCTTTCAGACCGTTCGAAAACTGCCAGCAGCGCGAAGACCGGAACGGCCAAAGCGATCGCCACCCGAATGACATGCAGCCCAAGCCAGGTCGCCCGAACGGTCGATGCCTCGGAGGCTGTATAACTGTCCAAGATCAACAGGATGTTCTGCGGGATGAAATAGCCCAGCGTGAAAAGGGCATTGGCGAAATAGAGCCGGACCGCCCACATCCAGAGCCTGCGCGCCGCGCGGTTCTGCCAATCGAGCCGCACCGAAAGCACCAGCCCGACAAGCGTGACCAAGTTGAGCGGAATGATCGTGAGGGCGAAATTCAGGAACTCGTCCCAGAAGCCTGCCCTCCAGACCAGCGAATCCATCCCGAGCCACCGGATACCGTAGGAAACGAGGATAAGCAGGCCGCCGCCCGCAAAGGCTGCGGATGCGATGACGGTGGTGAGGTTGACCGTCTTTCGGTAGGTTTCGGGTGTCATCGTGGACAAATTTCCTGGCTGCGGGCCTAGCCGCCTTAGAGCGCGGTTCTGGCGAAGAGCGCGCGCAGCACATAAAATGGAATGGCAAGAGTGATCAGGACGCGTGGGATGTGGCCCAGAAGCCAGATCGATCGGATCGAGGCCGCGTTCTCCTCGGACACCGGGCCGACGAGGGCGATTGCCTTGTAGAAATCCAGCGTATCCCCCACGGGCGATCCGATCGCCGCCGCAAGGCGCACGTTGAGCGGCATGTGAAAGAAGAGAGTGATCAGCGAGATGGCCAGATAGAGCCATAGCGCGATCACCCAGTTCCGCCGCACCGGGACGATGTGCCAATCGAACCGTGCCGACAGGATCACCCCGAGCGGCATAAGAAGGAACAGCGGCATGATGGTGTAGAGGAATCTGCTGAACTGGGGGAAGAACTGTGCCACAAATTCAGTTGGAGGCAGGCTCAGCCAGTAGATCCCCATCGACAAGCCGATGAACAGATTGGCACCGAAGAAGGCGGCGGAGCTGAAGATCGCCAGCGCATTGAGGCGGCCGCGGTAGATATCGGGGAGCATGCCAGTGGCCTCGTTCATGGGGTCAGTGAAACTCGGTCTTCGCGAACTGTCGGAACAGGAACGCGGGCGCGATCCTGCTCAGCAACCTGATCTGCCGGGACTGCCCCAGCAGCATCTCGGTCTGGTTTCGGCGCAGCCCATCGATGATGGCGCGCACCAGATCCGCTGGCTTCATCTTCTTGAAATTTTTGGATTTCAGAACCGTTGCCATGTCGGTATCAACGACCGGCGGCAGGGCTTCGAAGACTGTGATGCCGTGTGGCCGCAGTTGGTGGCGCAGGGTTTGTGCGCAGTGATGGATCAACGCCTTGGTTCCGGAATAGACCGGCGTTCCCGGCGACGCGACAAACGCGACGGCGGATCCGATGAACAGAACCCCCGGCTGGGCGCTCATGTGCAAGAGTGGCAGCGCGCGCCGCGTCAGGGTCAAAGGTGCGGTGGCGTTGATCGCGATCTCGCTCTCGATCTTTTGTAGTACGTCCGGATCTGCCGCGAAGTCGTAGGGTAGGAATATGCCTGCATTGTTGATCAGAAGATCGAGCCGTCCATGCTTTGCTCGAATGTCCGAGAGGATGCGGTCCTGATCGTCAGCGCTGATCACATCGCCCACGATGGCCTGCGCCCCGGTCACCCGAGCGGCCTCGGCAAGCTTGCCCGCGTCCCGTCCACAGATGATGACGGTGTTGCCGAGCGCCGCGAGTTGCCGGGTGAACTCGAACCCGATGCCCGAGCCGCCGCCGGTGACCAGGATGATCTTCGATGTCAGGTCCAAGCTCACAACTCCAAGCACAGATTTCGCTTTCAGGTTAGCTCTTGGGCGCAGCGACCATCTACAGTCTGGGACGTGCAGATCGGCCCATCGACTTGCAGATCATCTCAGGCAAGTTGCGAGCGGAGCGGAAAGCGTTTCTGGTGAAACGGGTCGGTCTCGCGCGAAAGGGTATCTGATGCAGGATCCGGAAAAATCGCCGCTCTATACGTCGGCCGTTCTGTCCGGCCCGATTTGCGGGATGCTAGGGGTCGGCTGGTACGAGGTTCTGGCCCATGCGGGCATCAACGCGACCGGGCGCAACGACCGGGCCTTCCTGGTCTCTGCCGACGAATACCTGGCGCTCTGGGCCTCGATGATGGACCTGTCGCAGCAGCAGGACGTCTCGAAGCTTCTCGGGGTACGAATGGCGAGCGGGCCCGCGATCCCGGTTCTCTTCGCACTGTCGACGGCGCCCGATTTCGAGACCGGCATCGACCGCATGTCCAGGTTCAAGAGCCTGTTCGGACCGATGCGCTTCGTCGTGACCCGTACGTTATCGAACTTCAGCGTCAGCGTCGCCCCGGATCGCGCGGATCTGTCCCTGCCGGGATCCTTCAGCAGCCCCCAGATCATCTATCTTCACGCGCAGGCAAGCGCCCTGGCGCGCCAGGCGATCCGGCCCCTGCAGGTGTGCCTGCCTCTGCCACGGGGCGAACGCGAAAGACTTGCCGACGTTTTCGAACAGGTCCCGGACGAAGGTGAGGCAACGCTGATCTATGCCCGCACAGATGCGTGCGTTCCCTTCATTTCAGACAATCCCGAGCTCTGGGAGGCCACGGAAGCGGATCTGCAGGCCCAAGCGATGATCCAGTCCAATGGCCTTTCCCTGTCAGAGCGGGTCCGTGCGACGATGCTGGAGGCATTCTCGGTGACCAACCCCACGATCGCCCATGTCTGCACACGCCTGGGATTGAGCCGGAGCACCCTCATGCGGCGCCTGGCAAACGAGGGAGCAACCTTTCAGTCACTGCTGGACGAGACGCGGAAAGAACTGGCAATCCGCTATCTCGTCAAGAGCGACCTGAACAACCAGCAGATCGCGCACCTCGTAGGCTACCGCGACCCGAACGCGTTTCAGCGCGCCTTCCGGAAATGGACGGGAAAGAGTCCCCAAGCATTACGCTCAGGTCGTCCGTAGATGCGGGCGCGAGATCACCAACGACCTACAAACCCGCACGTCCGCAGATCTTCTCGTGTCACGAAGGCGGTGAATGTCGGCAATGCAGGCTGCGGGTCCAGGATTCAATGACCTCGCTCAATGCGCATTTGTGGTGGAAGATTTTCGCTTCGGGACGCGCAGTGCTAGTGCGGCCTGGCGCTCGGTCGGCCCGCGTTGGAAATCCTCCCAAGCTTGAAGGAGCGGAGGTCGGGTGGTGTCTATGGGGATAGGACGCTGCGGCCTTTGGCGGCGATGGCTTCGAGGGTCGATTTCAGGTACGCGTCACTGCGTCTGTTGGATAAATGCGTTCGGGGACAGAGGTGGTCCGGGCTCCATCCGATTTGCGCAACATAAACCCAGCGTCATTGCAGCCCTGTGGTGCGCTTGTCTGGGTTGCAGGCCCGGCCTCGCCATCAGGCACCTGCCGAGGCTGCTTGCGAGCAAGCGATCATCTCCAGGCTACATGCTCGAAAGGAACAGGACATGCAGCGCGTCAACATCATCGGGGCGGGCAAGGTCGGGCGCACGCTGATGACCCTTGTCGCCGCTGCGCCGGAACTGGAGCTTGGCGATGTGCTTGGCCGGAAGCCGCTGGACGGGTCCAACGCCACGGCGGCGGTCGGAGCCGGGCGCGGGGTGACCGGGATCGGCGACTTGCGGCCCGCCGAGCTGTGGGTGCTGTCGGTGCCCGATGACCGGATCGAGCCACTGGCCGCCGAGCTTGCCGAACGCCTCGATCGCCGATCCACCACGCAAACCGCCTCGGTCATCCATTGCAGCGGATTCCTGTCTTCGGACGTGCTGACCCCATTGCGTGCGCTCGGATGGTCGGTGGCAAGCTGCCATCCCGTTCTCGGATTCGCCGACCCGCACCTCGCTGCCGCACGGTTCCCCGGCACGCTTTGCGCGGTGGAAGGCGACCCGGCAGCGGCACGGTGCGCCGAAGGCCTGGTGACCGCCCTGGGCGGCTTGCCCTTCGCGGTCGATCCGGAACGCAAGGCGCTTTATCACGCGGCGGCGGTCTTCTCGAACAACTTCGCAACAGTGCTTCAGGCATTGGCGCAGGAAGCTTGGGCGGAGGCCGGCGTGGCGCCGGACATCGCCGCGCGCCTTGGCAATTCGCTGCTCGCCGGAGCGGCGGAAAGCGTGGCACGGCTCGGCCCGGCGGAAGCCTTGACCGGACCGGCCGCGCGGGGCGACCAGAACGTGCTGCAACGCCAGCGCGCGTCGGTCGCGGAATGGCGTGCCGATGCCGGGCCGCTTTACGATACGCTCAGCCGGATGGCGCGGCAGCTGAAGACGGACGGTGTGACGGGCCCGTGAGAGAGCGGGAATTGGCACCGGGCAGGAGCTCGGAAAACGGGGTAGCCAAGATGGTCAGGGGACCACTCAGGTCGCGTAGCGCGTGGTGCCGCGCCGCCTGATATCCACCGGTTCGTTCAGGATCATGGCGTTGTGG
This sequence comes from Meridianimarinicoccus roseus, assembly GCF_003172915.1. Classification (GTDB taxonomy): domain Bacteria; phylum Pseudomonadota; class Alphaproteobacteria; order Rhodobacterales; family Rhodobacteraceae; genus Meridianimarinicoccus; species Meridianimarinicoccus roseus. The sequence goes on along the minus strand of NZ_QGKU01000003.1, from coordinate 71,398 downwards.
GCGCGCTGGTCGCAATTGGCGCGCGGGCAGATCCGGCAGTTGATGCCGACCTCGGTGATCCTCGCGTCGGTCTTGCGGAAATCCTCGGCGTAGCCGATCGCCTCGAGATGCTCGATGCTGCAGCCCATCGCGATGGCGAGCCGCTTGTCCTGGGTATGCCTTGTGAAGCGCGGCCGGTTTACTGTGCGCGCGAAGACGAAGAACCGCGCCCCGTCCGGCATTTCGACGAATTGCGGCACGATGCTGCCGGGGCTGCGGAAACTGGTATGCACGTCCAGCCGCGCACAGGCCCCGCCGTATTCCGCAAGGTGGAAGCCGGTAGAGTTGAACCGCTTGGTGACATTGCCCGCCTTGTCGATGCGCAGGAAGAAGAACGGCACGCCTTCCGCACCCTCGCGCTGCAGCGTCGTGGCGCGGTGGCAGGCCTGCTCGAAGCTCACGCCGAAGCGCAGCGACAGGTGGGCGAAATCGTACTTGCAGGCCAACGCTTCGGTCAGGAAGGCGTCGTAGGGCATCAGCACCGACGCGGCGAAATAGTTTGCCAGTTCGACGCGGCAGCGGTTCAAACCGGCCGGTTCGTCGATGTTCAGCCGTGACAGGATGCCGTCGATCACGTCACGCTGTTCGATCAGGCCGGTCACATGGGCCAACTGGAACACGCGGTTGGGATGGTCCAGCCCTTCGGACAGGCGCACCTCGCGACGGTCCTCGTCGTACTCGCGCAGCGCGTCCGGCATCTCGGAGACAGGCACCACGCGGGTGCGCAGCCTCTGCCGCTCGCGCAGGCGCTGCTTGAGCATGGCGTAGGTTTCGTCCGGCTCGACCGGCACGCCGCCCCAGAACGACGCGGCGGCGGCCTCCAGTTCTGGGAAATGGTTTCGGTTGTCCCGGAAAAAGTCGTGCACGACCGCTTCTGGCGAGGCGCGCAGAATGTTCAGGTCGGATTCGCTTGCATTGGACAACAGCAGCAGCTGGTCAGTCGCCGCGCGATAGGCGTGATGCAGTTGCAGGAAGCTGTGCGCGACATCCGGCGCATGGGACAGCAGCGCGCGAAGCTGCGGCATGTCTGGCTTGTGGTCGTCGAACAGCGGGTCCTGGAAGGCGCTGCGCAAGCTGCCCAGCGTCGCGGCGTCGTCTTCGTCCGCGATGTCGCGCCAGTCGACGCCATAGGCTTCGAACAGGCGCAGCAGCACCGGGACCGATACGCTGCGTTCGTTCTTTTCCAGCATGTTGACATAGGAATTGCTGATCCCGAGAACCTTGGCCATTTCCGCCTGGGTCTGCTGGGCATTGCGGCGAAGACGTCGCAGGCGCGGTCCGATGAAGGTCTTCATGGGTTTCGTGTAGCACGAAGTTCACAACATCACAAATTGTGATTTTTGTGAACTTGTGCGCACACAGCGCGACCCGTTTGCCTTTGCAGCATCGGGTCACACCGGCTTACGCAGGGTCCAGTTCAGGAGGACATCCCATGCGCACCGGTCAAACACATCTTTTCATCCCAGGCCCCACCAACGTACCCGAAACGGTCCGTCAGGCCATGAACGTGCCCATGCAGGACATGCGCGCCGCCGATTTCGGCGAGCTGACACTCGGCCTGTTCGCGGGCATGAAATCGGTCCTGCGCACTACGACAGGCACCGTCATGTTCTTCCCCGGCTCCGGCACCGGCGCGTGGGAAGCCGCGATCACGAACACGCTCAATCCCGGCGACAAGGTGCTGATGGCGCGCCACGGCCAGTTCTCGGGCCTGTGGGTCGAGATGGCCCAGAGGCTCGGTCTCGACGTGGAAGTGGTGGACCTGCCGTGGGGCGCGGGTACACCCGTGAAGGAATTCGCCCGCCGCCTTGCCGCCGATCGCGATGACAAGATCAAGGCCGTCTTCGTCACCCAGAACGAGACCGCAACGGGGGTCGCATCAAACGTCGCCGCGGTGCGCCGCGCGCTGGACGAGAACTTCCACGACGCCCTGCTGTTCGTCGATGGCGTGTCCTCGGTCGCGTCTCTCGACTTCCGGATGGACGAGTGGGAGGTCGATCTGGTCGTCACCGGAAGCCAGAAGGGTCTTATGCTTCCGGCCGGCCTCGGCATTCTCGGGATCAGCGAAAAGGCGCTGGAGGCGTCCCGCCACGCGACAATGCGCCGGGCCTATTTCGAATTCGCCGACATGCTGAAGATGAACGCGGACGGCTACTTCCCATACACGCCGCCAACCCAGCTGTTTCACGGGCTGCGCCGCTCGCTGGCCCGGATCGAACAGGAAGGGCTGGACAAGGTCATTGCCCGGCATCACCGGCTGGCCGAGGGCGTGCGCCGAGGCATATCAGCCTGGGGCCTGTCGCTCGTGGCGGAACATCACACGCTGTACTCCGACACTGTGTCGGCGATCCGCGTGCCAGCGGAAGTGGATGCACGCGACGTGCTGCGCATCGCCTATGAAGATTTCAACACCTCATTCGGCAGCGGACTTGGTCCGCTCGCAGGCAAGGTGTTCCGCATCGGCCATCTCGGGGATCTGAACGAGGCGATGTGCCTGACCGCGCTGTCGGTCGCCGAAATGGCGCTCTACCGCGCGGGTGTTAAGCTGCAACTGGGCGCGGGCGTCGGCGCCGCGCAGGCGTGGTACGCGGCGCAGGCCGCCAAGCGCCCGATGCTGCAGGTCGCCGCAGAATAACTGGCGGGCCGCTGAGGCCCGCCCTTCATCCGCCCCCGAAGCATCCGGAATCCCACACATGTCCCATACGCTGCATCCCTTGCGCAAACAGCGCCTTCACCGGTCCGAACTGGCTGTCCCGGCCTCCAATCCTACGATGATCGAGAAGGCCGCCGACAGCGCCGCCGATTTCGTGTTCCTTGATCTGGAAGACGCGGTCGCACCTCCTGAGAAGGTGCAGGCGCGCAAGAACGCGATCCAGGCACTGAACGACATCGACTGGGCAGCCAAGGGCAAGACGGTATCGGTGCGGATCAACGGGCTTGACACCCATTACATGTATCGTGACGTCGTCGATGTGATGGAGCAGGCCGGCGACCGGGTGCACACGCTGCTCGTTCCCAAGGTCGGCGTGCCGTCCGACCTTTACATGGTCGAGGCGATGGTGAACCAGATCGAACAGGGCGCCGGGCTCGAAACCCGCGTCGGGCTTGAAGCGCTGATCGAAACAGCGCTTGGCATGGCCAACGTGGAGGCAATCGCCCAGTTCGGCGGACGGCTGGAGGCGCTGCATTTCGGTGTGGCCGACTACGCGGCCAGCATGCGCGCCCGGACCGTGAACATCGGCGGGCTGAACCCCGACTATCCGGGCGACCAGTGGCACGCATCCATCACCCGCATGGTCATCGCCTGCCGCGCCTACGGGCTGCGCGCCATCGACGGACCATTCGGCGATTTCAGCGACCCTGATGGCTACATGGCCGGCGCGCGCCGCGCAGCGGCACTGGGCTGCGAAGGCAAGTGGGCGATCCATCCCAGCCAGATCGACATGGCCAACGAAGTGTTCAGCCCGCCCCATGCCGAGGTATCGCGCGCGCAGCGCATCATCGCCGAACTGCGCGCGGCCGAAGCCGCCGGCAAGGGGGCGGCCAGCCTTGACGGAAAGATGATCGACGCGGCCAGCGAAAAGATGGCGCGAAACGTCATCGACACCGCCAACGCGATCGCCGCCAAGGCGGTCGCCGCCGAATAGGCGCCACATCCGGAGGACTCGTCATGGATATTCACGAACACCAGGCAAAGGCCATTCTCGCCCGCTTCGGCGTGCCGGTGCCGCGCGGCGGGGTGGCTTTCACACCCGAACAGGCCGCTCATCTCTTTCGCACCCTCGGCGGCGAGGTCTGCGTGGTCAAGGCGCAGGTCCATTCGGGCGGGCGCGGCGAGGCTGGCGGAGTAAAGCTCTGCCGGTCCGACGCCGAAGTGCGAGAGTTCGCATCCGGACTTCTGGGCACAACGCTGGTCACGAAGCAGACCGGCGCCGCAGGCAAACGCATCGACCGGTTGTGGATCGAGGAAGCCTCGAACATTGCGCGGGAACTCTATCTGGGGTTCGTGCTGGACCGGAAGTCCGAACGCATCATGATCGTTGCCTCCGGGCATGGCGGGATGGAAATCGAGGACCTGGCCGAAGAGGATCCCGAGAGCCTGATCCGCATGGTGATCGACCCGGCTGTCGGACTCGCGGATTACCAGGCGCGCGAGCTTGCATTCCGGCTTGGCCTATCGGGCCAGCAGGTGGGCCAGATGGTCACTGCGCTGCGGGCCTGCTACCGCGCCTATCGTGACCTCGACGCCATGATGGTGGAGATCAATCCGCTGGTCGTGTGCGACGACGGCAGCATCGTGGCGCTTGATGCCAAGATGTCTTTCGACACCAATGCGTTGTTCCGCCGGGAAGAAGTCGCCTCACTGCGCGATCCGGGCCAGGAAGACCCGCGCGAGAGCTTCGCCCACGACCACGGACTGGCCTATGTCGGCCTCGATGGCGACATCGGATGCATCATCAACGGCGCCGGGCTTGCCATGGCCTCGATGGACATGATCCAACTGGCCGGCGGTGCGCCCGCGAATTTCCTCGACATCGGCGGCGGCGCCAGCCCGGAACGTGTCTGCCAAGCGTTCCGCACGGTGCTGTCCGATCCCAACGTCAGCGTGATCCTCGTGAACATTTTCGCAGGGATCAACCGCTGCGACTGGATCGCGAACGGAGTGATACAGGCCTACAAGGAGGTCGGAATCGAGATCCCCGTCGTGGTCCGCCTGTCCGGCACCAACGTGGAAGCGGGGCGCAGGATCATCCGCGACAGCGGTCTGCCGATCATCGGGGCGGACACCCTTTCGGAAGCTGCGCATGCCGCGGTCGCCGCCCGTCCGCACACAATTGCAGCCGAATGAAAGGGCACGGATATGGCCATTCTCATCACTGAAGAGACCCGCGTCGTCGTCCAAGGCCTTTCCGGCCGGATCGGGCAGTTCCATGCCCAAGAGATGATCGAGCACGGCACACGCGTGGTCGCCGGCGTGACGCCGGGCAAGGGCGGAACCACCGTTCTGAACCGACCCGTTTTCAATACCGTGCGCGAAGCCGTGGAGGCCACCGGCGCCGATGCGAGCCTTCTGTTTGTGCCGCCGCCCGCTGCGGCGGACGCGATGATGGAAGCTGCCGATGCCGGGATCCGCACCGCAGTCTGCGTGACCGATGGCATCCCGGCACAGGACATGATGCGCGTGAAGCGCTTCCTGCGCCGCTTTCCGCGTGATCGAAAGATGCGCCTGATCGGTCCGAACTGCGCCGGGATCATCAGTCCTGGGAAGGGATTCATGGGGATCATGCCACCGGCGATCTATACCCCCGGCCGCGTGGGCATCGTGGGCCGATCCGGCACGCTGGGCTATGAAGCCGCCTCGCAGATGCAGGCGCTCGGCATCGGTGTGTCTTCTTCCATCGGGATCGGAGGCGATCCGATCAACGGCTCGTCCTTCCGCGACATCCTGGAATTGTTCGAAGCCGACCCGGAGACCGACGCGGTGATCATGATCGGCGAGATCGGCGGTCCGCAAGAAGCCGAGGCCGCGGCCTATGTGCGCGATCATATGACCAAGCCGGTCGCCGCATACATTGCCGGCCTTGCCGCGCCGAAGGGCCGCCAGATGGGCCATGCAGGCGCGATCATCTCGGCCTTCGGCGAAAGCGCGCAAGAGAAGGTTGCCCTGCTCAGCGCCTGCGGCATCGAGGTCGCGCCGAACCCGTCGGCGATGGGCGAAACAGTGGCGCGTTTGCTGGCGCCCACGCGCAGCGCGGCGTGACGCTGAAATGAGTGTCGCGCGCGCCTCTGCACCGGTGTCGGCACCCCCCGCCGACACCGGACTGCGCCTGTCCGACTGGATCGGACGGCAGGAAAGCATGCAGGGCTGCGTGCCGCCCTCTGTCGCGGGCACCATACACGCGACCCTGGGCCAGTCGGACGACGCGGCCCCGGTAGAGGGTGAGGCGCTTCCGCCCTTGTGGCACTGGTATGCATTCCCTCCCGCCGTGCCGATGGACGGCCTCGCGGAAGACGGGCATCCGCGCCTCGGCGGCTTCCTTCCCCCGGTGCCGCGCTCGCGCCGGATGTGGGCGTCCGGGCAGCTGGAATTCTACGCCGACCTGCGCGTCGGAGAGCGGATGGACAAATCGTCCACCATCACCGCTGTCGAGGAAAAGTCCGGTGCCGCCGGGCCGATGGTCTTCGTCGTGGTCGAACACGAACTGCGCGGCGCCGCGGGACTCGCCGTGCGCGAAACGCAGTCGATCGTGTACCTTCCGTTCGCACCGACATTCAAGCCGCCCCCGAAAAGACCAGCGCCGACGGAAAACCTTGTCATCGACCGGCATCAACCCGTCTCCACCGCACTGCTGTTCCGCTATTCGGCGATCACCTTCAACGCGCACCGCATCCACTACGATCTGCCCTACGCGCGCGATGTAGAACACTATCCCGGTCTCGTGGTGCACGGACCGTTGCAGGCAAACCTGCTGATCGCGCAGGCCATGCGTTGGAAGGGCCGCCGTCCGGACAGCTTCAGCTTCCGCGGCGTCCACCCGATGTTTCACGACAGCGACCTGCGCCTCTGCGCGACGCACGGGGCCGGCGGCAGCCTTGACATGTGCACCGTCGCCGCGGCGGGGCACATGGGCATGACGGCAACAGCGGATTGGGAGGACTGAGAATGACCGGAATTCTTCAAGGAATGCGGGTGGTCGAGGGGTCCGCCTTCGTGGCAGTGCCGCTGGCGGGGATGACGCTGGCGCAGATGGGCGCCGACGTGATCCGCTTCGACCGTCTTCAAGGCGGGCTAGATGCCGGTCGCTGGCCGCTGGCACCATCTGGCCGCAGTCTGTTCTGGGCCGGCTTGAACAAGGGCAAGCGGTCCATCGCCGTGGACATGAGCCATCCAGAGGGCCGCGAGTTGATTACCCGCACAATCACGGCGCCTGGAAAGGATGCCGGCGTTTTCCTGACCAACCTGCGCGTGCGCGGCTGGATGGACTACGAAACCCTGAGTTGCCACCGCAAAGACCTTGTGATGGTGACGCTGCTGGGCGACCGGCAGGGTCGCCCGCAAGTGGACTACACGGTGAATCCCGCGCTCGGCATTCCCGATATCACCGGCCCCGAAGACCATGACGGGCCGGTCGCCAACGCCTTGCCGGCCTGGGATCTGGTGGCGGGGCACATGTGTGTATCGTCGGTGCTGGCCGCCGAACGGCACCGCCTGCGCACCGGCGCGGGGCAGGAGGTGACGCTGACGCTCAAGGACGTGGCCGCCGCCACGCTGGGCCATCTCGGTATGATCGGCGATGCGGTCCTGAACGGCGCTGTACGGGGAAAGTCCGGGAATGCGCTTTACGGCGCCTACGGGCAGGACTTTGTGTGTGCCGACGGGCAGCGGGTCATGGTGATCGGCCTGACCGCGCGGCAATGGACAGGGCTTGTACAGGTTACGGGGACCGAGGCCGAGATGGACCGGCTGGCCCGCCGCACGGGCCGCGATCTGGCCGACGAGGGCGCGCGCTGGGAACTGCGCGCGCAGATCACCGCAATCCTGCGCCCGTGGTTCGCCGCCCGTCCGTCCAAGGTTGTTGCCGATTTGTTCGACGAGGCGAAGTTGACCTGGTCACAATTCCGCACCGTCCACGAGGCGGTGACGCAAGACCCTGATCTAGGGCCCGACAACCCGATCTTCACAGACCTCGCGCAAGAACAGCTAGGCCGCTTCCCGGTGCCCGGACACGCCGCCAGTTTCTCGGCGCTGGAGCGCGATCCGCCGCGCGCGGCACCGGTGTTGGGTGCCCATACCGAGGAGATTTTGAGCGACGTGACCGGCTTGGACGACACCGAGATCGCGCGGCTTTTCGACCGTGGCATCGTGCGCGGACCGGACGGCGCGAAACTGCACAGCGCCGCCTGACAGGCGGCGCGCACGCTCCGCAGACACGCACGATTGCAGCTGGCAGGTCCATTTCCCACCGGCGGCACCCGCGGTGGCCGGAACGACGCACCGTCGCGCGAGCCAAGGTGCCGGGCAACCAACTGAAACAAGGTCTTGGCTGCACTTGCCCCGCCCCGTGGCGCGCGGCAAACCGCTTTCCTTCCCCCAACTGGAAGTCGCATGGCCGTGACCGCGGCCCCACTCCTTTGATGCTCAGACGTTCTAAAGTAGAGGTACGACTCTCGAAATTGCCGCATCCTATACTCTTTCGCTCCTTTGATATCCTCAAGCGGAGGCACTAGCCTGCAACGCGTATGTGATCCTGCACTTCAGGTTGCTCCCGGCAGCATGATCAGGCTGGAAGATCGGGACGACCCAGCGCGATTAAGCGTCCGAAAGGATATTTTCGATGAGACGAGACCGCACTCCCGCTGCCACGCCGGGCTTTTTCGCACCACAGGTGGTCAACGATCGTCTGCATTTCGGCACGAAAGGCGATGACACCGTCACGTTGGGCACTGGAGTAATCTCGTCACTGCTGCGCGACGGCAACGACACGGTGACGGCGCTTGGCGCGCTGAAGAGCCTTCGCGCCGGAAACGGCGACGACACCGCAACGATGATGCAAGGCGCACGATGGGTTGATCTTGGGCGCGGTGACGACACGCTTTTGGCCGAAGGGCGGGTCGACCAGTTGCGCGCCGGGTCGGGCGACGACGATATCACTCTTCAGGACGGGGCCAGGCGGGTCTCGCTCGGGTCGGGCGACGACCGGCTGGACGCGGCCGGGACTGTCGAAGATCTGAACGCGGGGTCGGGTGATGACACCGTCACCTTGGACGGCGGCGGCGGGAAAATCCGGCTGGGCTCGGGCGACGACATGCTACTGGCGCAGGCGCATGTCGCAACGGTGGATGCAGGGTCGGGCGACGACGACGTTACTCTGGAGGCAGGCGCGGGTCTTGTCCGGCTCGGCGGCGGCGACGACCGGCTGACCACCGATGGCAGCGCGGGCGCGGCCTTCGGTGGCACCGGAACCGACACGCTGGTTCTGACCGGGCACCTGGGCAGCTACGACATCGCCATCAGTGGGCATGAGGTCAGCTTTACGGGGCGGTTCTCGGGCGAGGTGTTCACCGCAAAGGGGTTCGAGAACGTGAGCTTCGCCGACGCGGACCTCAGCATTGATGAACTTGCGGCGATCTATGCCGATCCGGAGGTACCTGTTATCCGCGTGGGTGGCGGCACGCAGACGGTTACAGTCAACGACACCGATCCCACGGTCAGCGTGATCTGGGACCGAACCGTGCAGCAGATGATCATCGAGAATGTCGGCCCAAACGGACCCACCGTCGCATCCCGCGCCTACGCAATGGTGCACACGGCGATCTACGATGCCTGGGCCAGCTATGACGACGTGGCAGTGCGCGTGTCCTTCGACCTTGAAGGGGACAATGACGGGCTTTTTGCGCTTGCCGTTGCAACGGAAGCCAACAAGGCGAAAGCGATGAGCTATGCCGCTTACACGGTGCTTTCCAACCTGCTGCCGGGCCACGAGGCACTGCTGGAAACCGTGATGCAGGACCGGCTTGGCTATGAATTGACCGACGACGGCAGCGTCGAGGCGGCGATCGGCATCGACGCCGCCGAGGATATTCTGGGCCTGCGGATCAACGACGGCGCGAACCAGTCGGGCGGCTATGCGGGCAGCTTCACGCCCACGAACCCCGGACCCGACCAGATCAACGACATCACAGCATGGACCCCGGAGAGCGTGCCCATCGACCCGGAGGGGGTTCTGCCGTTGCAATCCTTCCTGACCCCGCAATGGGAGGACGTCGAGGGCTTCGCGCTGCTGGAGGACGCGGCGGGCGACACCGATTTCAGCGCGACCCTGCCGCCGCCGCCCAAGGACTTCTTCACCGACGCCTTCGCGGGCTCTCAGCTCGACTTCGGGGCGCAGACCATCACGCTGTCTGCGGCCCTATCGCTGGACGGGACCGACTACATGGCCGGTGACGTGATCCCCGTTTCCAAGGACCTGATCGGCACAGTCATCAACCAGGGATTCATCGACCAGGCGATGCAAGTGGTGGATATCTCGGCAGCCCTGACAGACGAGCAGAAAATCATTGCCGAATTCTGGGAAGACGCGGGCCAGACCGCCTTCCCGCCGGGCACGTTCATGACCTTCGCGCAGTTCGTGTCGGCCCGCGACGGGCATACGCTGGACGAGGACGCGGCGATGTTTCTGGCGATGGGCAACGCGGTTTTTGATGCCGGCATCGCAACCTGGCATGCCAAGGTCGAATATGACTATGCCCGCCCGGTCCGCGCGATCCGCGATCTGGGCGAGCTTGGCCTGATCGGCGAATGGGGCACCGATGAGGTCACCGGCGAAGAAGGTTACGTGATCGAGGCGTGGGGCGGGCTGGACGAGACGGGCGCGGGACGCGGCACCCGAACGATCCTGGCCGAGAATTTCGTAACCTTTCAGCGACCCAACGGTGACGCATCGCCGCCCTTCTCGGAATACACCTCGGGTCATAGCGGGTTCAGTGCGGCCGGGGCAGAGGTCCTGCTGCGCTTCACCGGGTCGGACGATTTCGGGGGGTTCGTTACCTTCGCCCCGGACTCGATCCAGTTCGAACCCGGCGTGCCCTTCGCCGAAACGACCCTGTCCTGGGACACGTTTTCGGACGCGGCGGACGAGGCAGGGCTGTCGCGGCTCTACGGCGGGATTCATTTCAACGACGGTGACATGAACGGGCGCGCGCTCGGCAGACAGGTCGGCGCGGATGCCTACGATCTTGCGCAGATGTTCCTGGACGGTACCGCGCAGGATGCTGACCGCCCGTTCTACACCGACGATTTCATGTTCATCGCCTGACCGGCGCGGATCAGGGCAACTCGGGAATACAGGGCGCAAACCCGTAGCCCCAGCGCCAAGGCAGCCCGCTGCACGGCCCACCGCCCAGCCGCACCGCGCCGAACATCGCGTCGGCAAGATCGGCATATGGCGGCGCGGTCCCGGAGGGACTGCCCGCGCCTTCCGTGGCAGGCGTCGCCGCAACACAAGCCCGCAACGCCATGTCCGCGGCAAGCCGCGCGGCATAACCCTGCTCGGCCTCTCGCGCACCGCCAGCCACGTGATAAGCCCGGTCATGGGCGATGCAGCACGTCTCCCACGGGGGACGGTGGGCATAGGCATCGGTGAAGCCGGGCACGACATCCGACAACAGAGCCCAGCCCGCCGATAGCCCACCGCTGCACCCGTCCGTCGTGAACGGGCCGGGCACGCCGCGCATGGCGTCGATGACCCGCATCAGGCCGCGCTGCCCGGGCAGTTCCAGCACGCGCTGCAGGCTTTCGGGGACCGGGCCGGGGGTCTGCGCCGCAGCAGTGGCCCCCGTCAGACCCCCGGCCAGCGCCAGCAGCAGCGCCGCAACACGCCGACCCGGCGGTCGCGGGCGGCCCAAACACTCCGGCCGCTCAGGCATCGACCCCGTTCACCTGCAGGTCGAACCGACCGATGCGGAACCTGTCGGTCACCCAAAGGATCAACCGTTCGGGCACGGACAGCGCGGCCCGCGCCGCCATCACCTCGCGGGCGAGATCGGGGCGGTTCGTGATCAGCCCGTCGATCCCCATGGAGATCATTCGCGACATCGTCACCGGGTCATCCACCGTCCAAGCATAGACCTGCTTGCCCTGCGCATGGGCGCGGCGGAGCGTCCGCATCGAAATCTGTCCGGTATTGAGAGCAAGGTAATCCGCCTCGAGGCCAGACAGGTTCCCGATGGAGGTGGCCGCCAGCACACCGTAGCGCCAATCGGGACGCAGCGCGCGCATCTTCCGCACGCCAGAATACTTCAGCGACATCACCGCCACGTCCTGCGCCATGCCGGCGGCTTCGACGATTTCGGCCACGCGCTCCTCAAGCCGCACGTCATGGCCGTAATACTTAAGCTCGATCATCACCTTGCCGCGGCCCTTGGCGGTGTCCAGCACCTGCCGCAAGGTGGGCGTGCGCTGGTCCGCGTAAGACGGGTCGAACCAACTGCCGATGTCGATGCCCGACAGTTGCGGCATGGTCACGTTCCAGACCTTGGTCGGATCCCCCCCCAGCTTCATGAAGTCGCTGTCATGGGCCACGATCACCTCGCCGTCCGCGCTTTCCTGTACGTCGATCTCGACCCAGTCGGCGCGGTCCTCCAGCGCCTTTTCCACCGCGGCAAGCGTGTTCTCGGGCCGGGTGGCGGCAGCGCCGCGATGGGCGATCACGGCAACCTCCCGCGTATCGCGCACGGTGGACAGCAGCGCATCGGCATGGAACGCGCCTATCCCGATGGCCGCCAGCGCCGCCAGCGCCAGCGCGGCCATCGGAAGCGCGCCCGCGGTACGGCGCCAAGCCTCGGGCAGGGGCGCACGAGGGACTTCGGGCGTCACGCGTACGAACAGCCGGTCCAGCATGTCCGCCAGCGTCGCGTTCGCCAGCGCCGAGACGAGCGCGCCGACCAAACCCCACACGACCAGGATCGCAAGGCTTGCCGCCGCCGCCGTCGCAAGGTGCGCGCCGAACAGGCCAGGCACCGCCGACAAAAGCGCACCGGCCAGCGCACTGACACCGGCGGCGATGGCCATTCGCACCCCTGCCCAGGCGCCAATGCGCAGCAGCACGGCCCGGCGATGACCGGCCAGCCGCCGAGTGCTTTGGGCGAAGGCCTCGCGCGGAGCGGCCCCCCGGAACAGCAGGAAATGCAATGCGATCGCCCAGCCCGACAACCGCCGCAGCAGAACCAGCGCCAACCCCAGCGCCAGCAGCGCGCCGACAGCCGCCGCGGCGACAAAGCCCGGCGGCATGTAGGTCAGGTAATAGTTGATGTCATAGGCGCGCAGGGTCACGGCGGCGATGGCGCCCGCCGCCAGTGCGAAGGGCGCCACGATCAGCGCGATCCGCAGCACCAGCAGCGCCGCGAAATGCAGCAGCGCCCCCGCCCGGGCCAACACCATGTGCAACCCGATGTTCAGCGCGCGCCGTGCCCCGGCCCGCGCGCCGCCCCGCGCCCGGTGGCGCAGGATCGCCGTCATCACCGAAAGGTCAAGCACTGCGGCGCAGATCGTAAGGCTGATCACGGCCAATGCCGCCGCGAAACCCCAGGGCGTCAGCAGGAATCGGGCAATGTCCTGGTCGGTCAGCGCGCTCTGGTCCGAGGTCGCGATCGCCGCCGCCAGCAGCATCGAACCAAGCGGCGCGATCAGTGCCATCACGATCAGCCTGATCGCAAGATGCACCACGAAAAAGGCCCGCAGGTTCCCGGCAGCGGTGTGCAGCCCTGTGCGCAGGTCGGCAAGGATCGTCATCGGCATCCCCTTCGGCTTCGTGCCACCATCATGCGTCTGCGGCGGCGCATGTAAACCGGCGCATCAGGCCTGCGTTTGCACCGGCAAGACTTCGAACGGGCGCAGGGATTCGCGGAACATGTCCATGAATTCGAGCGTCACCATGGATGGGCGCTTGTGAACCGGCCGCACCAGCGCCAACCGGTGCGGCACCCCGGGCACGAAGGGACGGTAGTCCAGCCCCGCGCCGCCATACCCCGCCGCGTCAAGCTCACTAACCACCGACACACCGACGCGCGCCGCCACCATCTCGCATGCCGCCGTGAACTGGCGGGTTTCCACGATCGGCGTCATCGCCGCGCCTTCGGCAGCGAAGGCTTCCGACAGTTCGCGAAAGAAGGTGCTGTCGCGCCTTGTATGGATCAGCGGTACCTCGTGCAGGTCCGCCGGGCTGATCCGGTCGCGCGCCAGCAGGCGGTGACCGGCCGGCAGGATGCAGACCGACCGGATCGCCACCGTTTCGCTGTCCACAGCCGGGTGCCCGTCGAATCCGTCGGTAATACCGCAATCGTACTGTTCTCCGATGATCCATTCGAGGATGCGTTCCGGGCGGTCCGGTTCAAGCGTCGCGGTCACCCCTGGACGGTCCGCCAGAAACCGCGCCAGCACGCCGGGCAAGTGGCTCGTGGCGAAGCCAGGCAGACACGCGATGCGCAGATGGCCCGCCTTGCGTTCGGTCAGGTTGCGTCCGAGATCCGAGATATGGGTCATCATCTCGAGAAGGCGGTTGATGTCGGGCATCATCACCCGCGCCTCCTGGGTCAGGGCGAGGCGGCCTTGCCGACGGTCGAAAAGGTCGAAGCCAAGCCCGGTGGAAAGGTCGGCCAAAAGGCGACTCACGGCCGGCTGGGAAATCCCCAGTTCCTGGGCCGCTCGTGTCATGGAACCGTGATCTGAAACCGCTTTAAGCGCCTCAAGCTGGCGCAGCCGCAGCGAGGGGCGCATCGCAACTCCTTTTCCCGTCGAGGATTTTGCGGAACCATAACACTATGTTATGATGTGGCAAGAAAAAATAGGGTTGTCTTATACATGTCATAGAGTAGCGATAGTACGGGCAGCGCAGGGCACACGGGCAACGTGGCGTTCTGGGGAAACCTAAATTTGCTGCCTCTCAGGGAGGAAAGACAATGAAGCTATCCGCAATCGGCGCTTTGCTTGCCGGGTCCGCCATCGCCGCACCCTTCGCCGCAATGGCGCAGACCGAGATCCAGTTCTGGCACGCGTTCACTGGCCGTCTTGGCGAACTGGTCGCCGAACAGGTAGAAACTTTCAATGCAAGCCAGTCCGACTACACGGTCGTGGCATCGCACAAGGGCAACTATTCCGAAACGCTCAACGCCGGTATCGCGGCCTTCCGCGCCGGCGAACAGCCGCATATCCTGATGGTATTCGAAGTCGGTACGGCCACGATGATGGCCGCCGAAGGCGCGGTGAAGCCGGTCTACGAGGTGATGGCCGAGAACGATGCGCCGTTCGACCCGGACGCTTATATCGGCGCGGTGAAGGGCTACTACACTACCGAGGACGGGCAGATGCTGTCGCTGCCGTTCAATTCGTCCACGCCGGTGCTGTGGGTGAACCGCGACGCGCTGGCGGCTGCGGGCATCGACCCCGACACGGACCTGTCCACCTGGGAACAGGTCGGCACTGTCCTCGACACGCTGAAGGAGGCCGGTAGCACCTGCCCGCTGACCACAGCATGGCAAAGCTGGATCCACCTTGAGAACCTGTCCGCCTATCACGACGTGCCGTTCGCCACGCTGGACAACGGCTTCGGCGGACTCGGCACCGAACTGGCTTTCAACGGCCCTGTGCAGGTCGCGCATGTGGGCGCGATGGGCCAGTGGGCGCAGGACGGAAAGTTCATCTATGCCGGGCGCCGCAACGAGGGCGGGGCAAACTTTCGCGCGGGCGAATGTGCGCTGTTCACCGAAAGCTCGGCCGGGTATGCCGGTATCAAGGCCGAAGCACAGTTCGACTTCGATGTGCGCCCACTGCCCTACTGGTCGGGCGTCGAAGGCGCTCCGCAGAACACGATCATCGGCGGCGCATCGCTCTGGGTGATGGAAGGCAAGGACACGGCCGACTACCAGGGCGTGGCCGAGTTTCTGTCGTTCCTGTCCTCCACCCCGATCCAGGCCAAGTGGCATCAGGACACCGGTTACCTGCCGATCACCACGGAAGCGGGAGAGGCGACCCGAGAAGCCGGGTTCTACGACGAGAACCCGGGCACCGACGTGGCCGTCATCCAGATGACCACAAACGAGCCCACGGGCAATTCCAAGGGCCTGCGCCTTGGATCATTTGACCAGATCCGCGGCATCATCGACGAGGAACTGGAAGCGGTCTGGGCCGGCGACAAGGACGCGCAGACGGCACTCGACAGCGCCGTGCAGCGTGGCGACCAGTTGCTGCGCCGCTTCGAGCAGGCCAACCGCTAGTCCCAACTGACGCCACCGGGCGGGGCACTGCCCCCGCCCGGTCCCCCGCGCCGGAGCACCGATGGAAAAACGCGTCACATTCAAGGGCTGGCTGCTGCCGCTGCTGCTGATCGCACCGCAGGTCGCCATTTCGGCCGTGTTCTTCTTCTACCCTGCGGGGCAGGCGATCTGGCAGTCGCTGTTCATCCCCGACCCGTTCGGCCTGTCAATGCAGTATGTCGGGCTGGGCAATTTTGAATATCTTCTATCCGATCCGTTCTATCGGCAATCCTTCGTGACGACGGCAGTCTTTTCGACACTTGTGACGCTTGTCTCGATGGTGCCCGCATTGTTCCTTGCGGTGATGGCCGACCGGCTGCTGAAGGGAGCCGGGGTTTACCGCACGCTGCTGATCTGGCCCTATGCCATCGCTCCGGCCGTCGCGGGCGTGTTGTGGATGTTCATGTTCAACACCCGCGTCGGCGTGATTTCCTGGTACCTCGGACAACTCGGCTATGACTGGAACCACGTCCTGAACGGCGGCGAGGCGATGGGCCTTGTCGTCGTCGCCTCCGCCTGGGGGCGGATCAGCTACAATTTCCTGTTCTTCTTCGCCGCCCTGCAGGCGGTGCCCCGGTCCGTGATCGAGGCCGCCGCGATCGACGGCGCGCGTTTCTGGCGGCGCTTCTTCACCATCGTGCTGCCGTTGCTGTCGCCCGTCACATTCTTTCTGCTGGTGGTGAATGTTGTCTATGCCTTCTTCGAAACCTTCGGGGTGATCCACACCATCACCAGCGGCGGGCCGCAGCAATCGACGACAATCCTGGTCTACAAAGTCTTCGCGGACGGATTCGTCGGGCAGGACCTCGGGTCGTCTGCGGCGCAGTCGGTGATCCTGCTGGTCGTGGTCGGCGCGCTGACCGTGGTGCAGTTCAAGTATATCGAGAAGCGGGTGCACTACTGATGGCGCGCGAACGCACTGGCATGGTCGAACGGCGTGGGGCAGGGCTGTGGCTCACCCATCTGGGGATGATCGCCGGGGTGCTGGTAATCTTCTTTCCGATCTGGCTGGCCTTCGTCGCTTCCACCGTCACTCAGCCCGAAATCGTGCGCCCGCCGATGCCGCTCTGGCCCGGTGACCAGTTCCTTGCCAACTACCGCGCCGCGCTGCTGTCGGGAGTGAACGTGCCCGTCGCCACGATGCTGCTAAATAGCTTCGTGATGGCTATGGGGATCGCGCTTGGCAAGATCGTCATCTCGCTGCTGTCGGCCTTCGCCATCGTCTATTTCCGCTTTCCCGGTCGCACGCTATTCTTCTGGCTTATATTCCTGACGCTAATGCTGCCAGTGGAAGTCCGTATCGTGCCGACCTACGAGGTGGTCGCGGGCTTCGGTATGCTGAACAGCTATTCGGGGCTGATCTTCCCGCTGATCGCGTCAGCCACGGCGACCTTCCTGTTTCGTCAATTCTTCCTGACCGTGCCAGACGAGTTGGCCGAGGCCGCCCGCGTGGACGGGGCGCGCCCGATGCGCTTCTTCCTCGACATCCTGCTGCCGATGAGCCGCACCAACATCGCGGCGTTGTTCGTGATCCTGTTCATCTACGGCTGGAACCAGTATCTCTGGCCGCTTCTCATCACCACAGACCCCGAAATGAACACGATCGTGATGGGTATCCGCCAGATGTTCCCCTCGGGCGACGACGTGGCGGACTGGCCTGTCATCATGGCGACTTCGATCCTGGCGATGATCCCACCGGTGTTCGTCGTGATCTCCATGCAGCGGCTGTTCGTGCGCGGCCTTGTAGACAGCGAGAAATAAGTCATGGCCACCGTGCAACTCAGCGATATCCGGAAGCGTTTCGGCAAGACCGACGTGATCCACGGCGTCAGCATCGACATCGCCGATGGCGAGTTCGTGGTCATCGTCGGCCCGTCCGGCTGCGGCAAGTCCACTCTTCTGCGCATGGTCGCGGGACTCGAGACCATAAGCGGCGGCGAGGTGCGGATCGGCGACCGGGTCGTCAACGCGCTGGAACCCATGGACCGCGACATCGCGATGGTATTCCAGAACTACGCGCTTTACCCGCATATGAGCGTGGCGCAGAACATGGGCTACGGGCTGAAGATCGCACGCCTACCGAAGCACGAGATCGACCGCAAGGTACGTGAGGCAGCCGCGCTTCTGCAACTGACCGACTATCTCGACCGCAAACCGCGCGAATTGTCAGGCGGGCAGCGCCAGCGGGTGGCGATGGGCCGGGCCATCGTGCGCGCGCCATCGGTGTTCCTGTTCGACGAACCGCTGTCGAACCTCGACGCCAAGCTGCGGGTGCAGATGCGGCTGGAGATCCGGCAGTTGCAGTCGCAGATGGGTGTGACCGCGCTTTACGTCACCCACGACCAGGTCGAGGCGATGACGATGGCCGACCGGATGATTGTGATGAACGATGGCCGGGCCGAGCAGATAGGAACCCCGCTCGATGTCTACGAACGTCCGCGCACGCTGTTCGCGGCGCAGTTCATCGGCAGCCCGTCGATGAACCTGCTCGACGCGCAGGCGCGGGATGGCCGGATCAGCGTCGGGGAGGCGTTCATTGGGGACGCTGCGGCGCGGACAGGACCGGTGAGTCTCGGTATCCGCCCGGAACATGTCGCGCTCGACCCGGACGGACCGTTGGAACTGCGGGCACATCTTGCCGAACCATTGGGCGCGAACACACTGCTGCATGGAACGCTGGGCCCGACCGGCATCGGGTTCACCGCCAGCCTGCCTGGCGTGCGCAGGCTGGATGCGGGGGGCGAGACGCTGCGCCTTTCGGTGCAACCGGGGCACCTTCACCTGTTCGATCCCGCAAGCGGTCTTCGGCTGACATGAACGCGCACACACTGAACCGCCTGCGCCGGCGCGACGACCGGGTGCTGCTCCACGGCCACCGGGGCGCGCGCGGCGCGTTTCCGGAAAACACGATGCCGGGCTTCGACTACCTTGCCTCAATCGGTATCCAGGCTGTGGAATTCGACGTGCTGTGCGCGGCAGGCGGGGTGCCGGTGCTGACCCACAACCCTTACCTGCTGGCCGATACCACCCGCGACGGGAAGGGCGATTGGCTGGACGGGCAGGGACCCAAGCTGATCGAGACGCCGTGGGCGGCGCTGCGCGAATACGATGTCGGCGCGATCCGCACGGGCAGCGCCTATCACGCCCGGTTCCCCGAACAGGCCCGGCTGAGCGGCGTCCAGATTCCAAGCCTGGAGCGATTCTGCGCATGGGCACAGGCGCGACCGGCGATGTTTCTGGATATCGAGATCAAGTCCTTCGCCAATGCACCTGACCTGACGCCACCGCCGGGCGAGCTCTTGGCCGCGGTGCTCGACCCGGTGCACCGCTATGGGCTGGCCGACCGGGTGCTGGTGCAATCCTTCGACTGGCGCGTCCTGTCCGCCTGCAAGGCGCAGGCGCCCGACATCCTGCGCGGCTATCTCGCCCGGCTTGACAGGCCCGGTGCCGACACAGAGGCAACAGTGTATCCCGGATCACCCTGGCTCGACGGGCTGGAAGCGGCGGCACGGGACGGCGGGATGCCCGATGCGCTGGCGCAGGTCGGGGCTCACGTCTGGTGCCCGCATGTCACCGACCTTGCGCAGGCCGATCTCGAGCGCGCGCAAGCGTTGGGGCTGGCGGTGCATGTCTGGACCGTGAACGACGCGGACGAGATCGCGCGCGTGGCACGTATGGGCGTTGACGGGATCATCACCGACCTTCCGGCCCGTGCGCAGAACGTGCTAGCGGGCATGGGCCTTGGCTGGCGGTTCGAATGATGCGGCCGCGCGCCCCGCATCGGGGCGCGCGGGCTTTTGCTAGACGCCGACGCTGCGCAGTCCGGCAGCATCGGGCCGCGCGGCGTAACCAAGCGCGGTGACCGCGACCGCGGCCTCGGCTGCCTCGGCCCCCTTCTCGACGAAATGCGAGGCGAAGAAGGCTTCGTGATCCGGCGTTGGCTGATAATTATGCGGTGTCAGCGACACCGACAGGACCGGCACACCGGTCGCAAGTTGCACGTCCATCAGGCCGGTCACCACAGCCTGCGCCACGAAATCATGCCGGTAGATCCCGCCATCAACGACCAGCGCCGCCGCGGCGATCACGTCATATGCTCCGGACCGGGCCAGACGCTGGGCCAGCAGCGGCATCTCGAACGCACCGGGCACGTCGAAGGCCGTGACCTCCGCCGCAGGGTCCAGTTCGGCCATCCGCTGCGCGAAGCCTTCATGGGCGCGGTCCACGATCGCGGCGTGCCAGCGCGCCTTGATGAAGGCGATCTTCGGGGATTTTGTCATCGCTCTGTTCCTTTCACCACGTGACAGAATCCCAGAGCGAATTAGACACAGAACACGGACCGGGGCCCGCGCCTCGCGCCATTCTCTTCCATCCGGACTATGACCGTCGGCCCCGGAATTACACCGGATCTGCTGACCCCTGCCGAACCGGCAGGGCGCTCGCGGGCTATTACCGCCGGTGGGGAATTTCACCCCGCCCTGAGAATGCCCCCCGAATAGGCAAGAACCGCGGCTTGCTCAATGAAAATCGGACCGGGCGGCGGAAAGCGGCGTCAGATCTCGGCGGTGAAGCCTGCAGCCTCGATCCCCGCGACTGCCGCCGCGGCATCGTTTTCCGAGGTATCCCCGGTCACCCCGACCGCGCCGACAACGTCGCCCGCGCTGTCGCGCACCAGAACACCGCCCGGCACCGGGATCATCTGCCCCCCGAAGGCCGCGTTGGCGCAAGTGATGAAATAGGCCTGCGCTTCGGCGCGCTGCATCTGCGCGGTGCCGGCCATGCCCAGCATGACCGCACCATAGGCCTTGCCCTGCGCGATGGCGAAGCGACCCGGGCTGGCGCCGTCCTCGCGTTCGAAGGCCAGCGGGTGGCCGCCCGCGTCCAGCACGATGACCGACAGCGGCTTGAGGCCAAGGGCGCGGCCCTGTTCCAGCGCCTGCGCGATGATGCGCCGTGCCGCGTCGTGGGTGATCCTGTTCATGTCCGGTCCTCTCCTCCCCGTGTCGCGGGGCCGCGCCAGTCCGGCGCGCCCCGCCCGTCGCTCAGGCCTGCGCCTTGCGTTCAATCCGCCGCGCGTGCAGCACCGGTTCGGTGTAGCCCGACGGCTGCTGTGCCCCGAGGAAGACCAGATCGCAGGCCGCACGGAAGGCGATCCCGTCGAATCCGGGCGCCATCGGCACATAGGCCGGATCGCCCGCGTTCTGGCGGTCCACCACCTCGGCCATCTTTTGTATGATCTCCATCGTCTCGGCCTCGCCGATGACGCCGTGATGCAGCCAGTTGGCGATGTGCTGGGCAGAGATGCGGCAGGTCGCGCGGTCTTCCATCAGACCAACGTCGTTGATGTCGGGCACCTTGGAACACCCGACCCCCTGGTCGATCCAACGCACGACGTAGCCGAGGATGCCTTGCGCGTTGTTTTCGACCTCGCGCCGGATCTGCGCGCTGCTCCACTTGCGGAAGCTCGCAACGGGGATGCCCAAAAGCGCATCCACATAAGCCCGGCGCCCGCCCTTTTTCAGCGTGTCCTGCACCGCGAACACATCGACCCGGTGGTAATGCAGCGCGTGCAGCGTGGCCGCCGTGGGGCTTGGCACCCAGGCACAGTTGGCGCCCGCTTTCGGGTGTTCGATCTTGGTTTCGACCATCGCCGCCATCCGGTCGGGCATGGCCCACATGCCCTTGCCGATCTGCGCGCGGCCGGACAGGCCGCATTCCAGCCCGATATCGACATTCTGGTTCTCGTAGGCGGTGATCCAGCCCTTGCGTTTGATGAAATCCTTCCGCGAGAACGGTCCGGCCTCCATCGAGGTGTGGATCTCGTCGCCTGTGCGGTCCAGAAATCCGGTGTTGATGAAGCATACCCGGTGCAGCGCCGCGCGGATACACTCCTTCAGATTGACGGAGGTGCGGCGCTCCTCGTCCATGATACCCAGCTTTACGGTATAGGGCGGAAGGCCCAGCACTTTCTCGACATGGGCGAAGATCTCGCCCGCGAAGGCGACCTCGTCGGGACCGTGCATCTTGGGCTTGACCACATAAACCGACCCGGCCACCGAATTGCGCGGTCCGTCCGTCTTGGCCAGGTCATGCTTGGCGATGAGCGCCGTGATCATAGCGTCCATCAGGCCTTCGAAGATCTCGTTGCCGTCGCGGTCGAGGATCGCGGGATTGGTCATCAGGTGGCCGACATTGCGCACCAGCATGAGCGCCCGGCCCTTGACCGCGACCTCACCTCCGTGTGGCGCTGTGAAGACCGGATCGGGGCTAAGCGCGCGGGTGATGGTGCGGCCGCCCTTTTCGACCTTTTCGGTCAGATCACCCTTCATCAGACCAAGCCAGTTGCGATAGGCCAGCACCTTGTCCTCGGCATCGACGCAGGCGACGCTGTCCTCGCAATCCATGATCGCGGACACGGCGCTTTCCAGCCGAACATCGGCAAGGCCGCACTGGTCGCGGCTGCCGATCGGGTGGGTGCGGTCGAACACCAGTTCCACGTGCAGCCCGTTGTTGCGCAGCAGCACCGCCTCCGGCGCGCGGGGATGCCCGCGATAGCCAACGAATTTCTCGGGCTGCGACAGCGGCATGTCATCGACCAGAAGCGCACCGTCATGGACGTGGTAGCGGCGCGCGTCGGCATGGCTCGCGCCTTCAAGCGGAAACGCCTCGTCGAGGAAGACGCGCACCCGTGCCACGACCCGCGCGCCGCGGCCCCGGTCATATCCGCCCGCCGGCGGCAGGCTGCCCATCGCGTCGGTGCCGTAGAGCCCGTCATACAGACTGCCCCAGCGCGCGTTGGCCGCGTTCAGCGC
Source organism: Meridianimarinicoccus roseus (assembly GCF_003172915.1). Taxonomy (GTDB): domain Bacteria; phylum Pseudomonadota; class Alphaproteobacteria; order Rhodobacterales; family Rhodobacteraceae; genus Meridianimarinicoccus; species Meridianimarinicoccus roseus. The sequence continues at coordinate 48,737 of NZ_QGKU01000003.1, read as the reverse complement.
ATAGCGGGCATTGGTGATCGGCACGACAAGCTGCGGACCCGGCACAGTCGCGATCTCAGGGTCGACATTGGCTGTCTCGACGCAGAAATCGCCGCCTTCGGGGCGCAGATAGCCGATTTCGGTCAGGAACGCCTTGTAGGCCTCGTGGTCGTGCGGCTGGTTGCGCCGTTTTACGTGCCACGCGTCGATTTGCTTCTGAAGCGCGTCGCGCGTCGCCAGTAGCTCGGCGTTGCGCGGGCCCAGATCGTGTTGCAACGCGGCAAGGCCCGACCAGAATGCGTCGGCGGCAACGCCTGTGCCCGGGAGGGCCGCATCCTCGATGAACTCGGCCAGCACACGCGCGACCTGAAGGCCGGCGCGGTCCACACGGTCGATCTGCGGCTGGGTCGGTTGCTGGGTCATATGGTCCTCCGGGTGATATCCGGTGCGGGAGTAGCCCCTTGCCATGACGGGTTCAAGAGACCGCGGGCGCGGTCAGTTGAAGTCCCGGAACATCCGCGTGGCGGTGAACATCGATTCCAGTTGCTCGATCCGCGTGCGGCTTTCGCCCGCCAGCCGTGTCTGCACCTCGGCGATCAGCGCTTCGATCAGCAGCATAAGGGCGATGGTGCTGTCCCAGCTTGACGGCGCTTCCACGAGTCCGTGGAAACTGTGATCGGCCAGCTGCCCTATGGGCGACCCCCACTGGTCGGTGAACAGAACGATCCGGCAGCCCCGTGCCTTTGCCAGCTTGGCCAGCTTCAGAAGGTCGCTTTCGTAGCGGCGGATGTCGAACAGCACCAGCACGGAGGAGGTATCCATGTCCAGCAGGAACTGCGGCCAGATGCCCGGACTCCGGCCAAGTGCGGTGACACCGGGGCGGATGATCTGCATGTGGTTGAAAAGGTAGTCCGCGTTCGACCGGGTGATCCGGCCACCTTCGATGAAGATCGCGCGCGAAGGATCGGCAAGCAGGGCGGCGACCGCGTCGAATTCGCTCTCGTCGATCCGCGCCAGCGTTTCATGCAGGTTGCGGAACACGGCCGCCGCGAAGCGATAGAGCTTGTGCGCAGCCTGATCCTCGCCCGAGATTTCGTCCAGCTTCGAGATCGGTTTCTTGATCTGGTCCGAGATCTCGGCGCGCAGCGCCTCCTGCAGGGCCGAGAACCCGTCGAAGCCCAGCTTGCGCGCCATACGCACCACGGTCGGGGTGGACACATGCGCCGCCTGGGCCAGTTCCGTGATCGATTGCAGCCCCGCGATCGGGTAGTCCTGCATCAGCACGCTGGCCAGGTGACGCTCTGAAAGCGTCAAGTCGGCCATCCTGTCACGCATGAGCGATTTTACCGTCTTGCCGTTAACGGGCACATCGATTGCCTTGTTCTTCACCATTGCGGCAAGGGTAGTGAGGCAGTGTAGACCCGTCTACGAAAATTTCTTGACAGGATTTGAAATAATGTAGTGGTGTCTACACATGCGGTTCTCTCCTTCCCGATCCGACAACGACTTCGGCCCTGCGGTGGCCGTTTCCAACCCCGGTGGACGCGCGCCGATCGTGCTGGTGTGCGAACACGCCAGCCGCACGATCCCGCCCGCGCTCGATGGACTGGGCCTTGGCCCAGTCGCGGCGCAGTCGCACGTCGCCTGGGACATCGGCGCGCTCGATCTGGCGCGCGGGCTGTCCGAGCGGCTCGATGCGCCGCTGGTTGCCGGGCGCCTTTCGCGATTGGTCTATGACTGCAACCGCCCACCCGAGGCGCATGACGCGATCCCCGCCCGCAGCGAGGTTTTCGAGATCCCTGGAAACCAGGATCTGCCGCAGGCCGAACGCGCGCGCCGCACGGCTCTGGTCTACGAACCGTTCCACGACGCGCTTGCCACGCTGTTGGCCGCGCGGACCCGGCCGACCGTCCTGGTGACGGTGCACAGTTTCACACCAGTCTACAACGGCACACCGCGGGACGTGGAACTGGGCCTGCTACATGGCGACGACGACAGACTGGCACGTTCGATGCTGGTGCACACGGGCCAGACGGGCTGGCTTTGCGCACTGAATGCGCCTTACGGTCCGCAGGACGGGGTGCTGCACACGCTCGACCGACATGCTGCACCGCAGGGGATGCTTAACGTGATGATCGAGTTGCGCAACGACCTGATCCGCGACCAGCAGGGCGTAGGGGCTGCGGTGGTCCGCCTGTCGGCGCTGCTGGGCACTGCGCTGGCCGACCTCGGCGTGACCGAACAGGGGTCGGCATGACCGGGGCGCTGCGGGGCTTCGTGCGCGTTGTCGATGGCGTCAACTACCGCATCGGACGGGTTGTGATGTACGGCATCTTCGTGATCATGGCGATCCTGCTGTGGTCGTCCGTGTCCAAGACCTTCTTCGTGCCGTCGCTCTGGACACTCGAAATGGCGCAGTTCGCCATGGTCGCCTATTACATGCTGGGAGGACCCTACTCGATCCAGATGGGGTCGAACGTGCGCATGGATCTGCTGTACGGAAACTGGTCGGACCGTCGCAAGGCACAGGTCGACGCGCTGACCGTGCTGTTCCTGATCACCTATCTCGGCATTCTGCTGTGGGGCGGGATCGACAGCACGATCTATTCGTTCCAGTACGGCGGCGAACGCAGCCCGACGGCGTGGCGCCCCTACCTGTGGCCGATCAAGTGCATCATGGTTTTCGCGATCGCGCTGATGCTGTTGCAGGCGCTATCCGAACTGGCCAAGGACATCCTGCGCCTGAAGGGAGAGCCCGTCTGATGCCCTACGAGATGATCGCGGCACTGATGTTCTCAACAATGATGCTGATGCTGTTGACCGGGCAGCGCGTCTTCGGGGCCATTGGCTTCGTTGCGGTGATGGCCGCGCTTCTGCTGTGGGGCGACCGAGGCGGGTACGACCTGGGTTTCTCGGCAGCGATGAAGTTGATGAAATGGTACCCACTGCTGACACTGCCGATGTTCATCTTCATGGGCTACGTGCTGTCCGAAAGCCGCATCGCGGACGACCTGTACCGGATGTTCCATGTCTGGATGGGCGGGCTGCGGGGCGGACTGGCAGTGGGCACCATCGGACTGATGGTGCTGGTGTCGGCCATGAACGGGCTCAGCGTGGCGGGCATGGCGATCGGGGCCACCATCGCGCTGCCAGAACTGCTGAAACGCGGCTATGACAAGCGGATGGTCACTGGCGTGATCCAGGCGGGCTCCAGCCTCGGCATCCTCGTGCCGCCTTCGGTGGTGCTCGTGCTCTATGCGATGATCGCGCGCCAGCCGGTCGGGCAGTTGTGGCTGGCCGGGGTGGTGCCGGGATTGATGATGGCGGCGCTTTTCATCCTCTACATCGTCGTGCGCTGTCGGCTGCAACCCGAACTCGGCCCCGTGCTGCCCGCCGAGGACCGCGATGTCGGCCGGGCCGAGAAGCTCCGCCTGTTGCGTGCGGGCCTGCTGCCGCTGGGCATCTTCGCGGCCATGATGGTGCCCTTCGTCAACGGCTGGACCTCGCTGGTTGAAAGCTCGGCCATCGGGGCGATCACGGCATTCCTCGTTGCGGTCGCCAAGGGCCGCATGACCCGCGACGTGTTCGAAACGAGCGTGCGCAACACGCTCGGGATCACCTGCATGTTCATGTGGATCATCCTTGCCGCGCTCGCCTTCGGAGCGGTATTCGACGGTCTTGGAGCGGTGAAGGCCATCGAGGCGCTCTTTACCGAACGGCTGGGGCTGAATCCCTGGGTGATCCTGATACTGATGCAACTCAGCTTCATCCTGATGGGCACGTTTCTTGACGATACAGCAATGTTGGTCATCGTGGCGCCGCTTTACGTGCCATTGGTCGGACAACTTGGCTTCGACCTTGTCTGGTACGGAATCCTCTACACGATCACCTGCCAGATCGCCTACATGACGCCGCCCTTCGGCTACAACCTGTTCCTGATGCGGGCGATGGCCCCGCCCGAGATCACGCTGCGCGACATTTACGGGTCGATCACACCCTTTGTGCTGGTGATGGTCTGCGCGCTGGTGCTGGTGATGGTATTCCCCGGGCTTGCGCTGTGGCTGCCGGGTGTCGTCTATGGAAACTGATACAACGATCCCGGCGAACGGGACACTGCAAGGACCGATCCGACCCCTTACCAACAGGAGAGAGAGTGACATGACAACGAGACGCAAGTTCCTGACGGCGACCGGCGCTGGCGCGCTGGCGGTACCGCTGGCGGCCCCGGCCATCGTCAAGGCGCAGGCCCCGATCCGCTGGCGGTTCCAGACCTATGCCGGCGCCGCGCTTGGCGAGCAGGTGACCAAGCCGATCATCGATTACATCAACGCCGCCGCACAGGGCGAGTTGGAGATCGAGCTGTTCTACGCTGACCAGATCGTGCCCACGGGCGAGCTGTTCCAGGCGCTTCAGCGCGGCACCATCGACGGCGTGCATTCGGACGACGACAGCATGGCCTCGCCCACGCCGCTGCGCGTGTTCGGCGGCTACTTCCCCTTCGCCACCAAGCACATCCTCGACGTGCCAGTGCTGTTCAACCAGTACGGTCTTGCCGACATCTGGCGCGAGGAATACGCCAAGGTCGGCGTGCAGTGGCTGTCGGCGGCGGGACAGGACCCTTGCAACTTCAACACCACCAAGGAAATCACGTCGGTCGACGATCTCGACGGTCTGCGGCTCTATACCTTCCCGACAGCGGGCCGCTTCCTTGCCAAGTTCGGCGTCGTGTCGGTGAACATCCCCTACGAGGATGCCGAAGTCGCTGTGCAGACCGGGGAACTGGACGGCATGGCCTGGTCCGGCATCACCGAGGATTACACCGTCGGTTGGGCGGATGTGACCGACTATTTCCTGACCAACAACATCTCGGGCGCGTGGATCGGATCATTCTTCGTGAACCAGGAACGCTGGGCAGAACTGCCCGACCACCTCAAGCAGCTTGTGATGGCCTCGATCGAAGCCGGGCACACCTACCGCAACCAGTGGTACTGGGGCGGCGAGGCACGACTGCGCGCGCAGGGCGACAAGCTGGCGCTGCGGTCGGTTCCGGCCGACGAATGGGCGGTGGTCGAAGACGCCGCGAAGGAGTTCTGGAACGAGATCGCCGAGGAAAGCGAGACCCACGCCAAGATCGTGCAGATCTTCCGCGACTACAACGAGGTCATCAACCAGGCCGGACCGCCCTACAACTTCGAGTGATCCCCGCCTACACATCGGCCGACCCCGTATCGCACGGGGTCGGCGCCTATTTCGACCACAAGCAGGAAGACCCATGCCCGCCGTGCTGAGTTTCGACGACCTGAAGACCGCCGTGGCCGAGGGCCGCATCGACACCGTGCTGGCATGTTTCACCGACATGCAGGGCCGATTGATGGGCAAGCGCTTTCACGCCCGCAACTTCGTGGACCATTCCCACCACGAAACTCATTGCTGCAACTACCTTCTGGCGACCGACCTTGAGATGGCCACGCCTGACGGCTATGCCGCGTCCAGCTGGGCCAAGGGCTATGGCGATTACATCATGCAGCCCGACCTCGACACGCTGCGCCCGGTGCCGTGGCTCGACGGCACGGCGATGGTGCTGTGCGACATCCTCGACCATCACGCCCACGCGCCTGTGCCGCACGACCCGCGCGCCATGCTCAAGGCACAGGTCGCCCGTGCCGAAGCGATGGGCCTTGCGCCCGTTATGGCGACGGAACTGGAATTCTTCCTGTTTGACAAGTCGCTGGACGAGATCCGGGCAGGCGGCTTCCGCGACCTGACCCCGCTGGGCAAGTACAACGAGGATTACCACATCTTCGCCACCACCAAGGAGGAGAAGATCCTGCGCCCGGTGCGCAATCACCTTGCCGCAGCGGGCATTCCAGTGGAAGGCACCAAGGGCGAGGCCGAGGCCGGGCAGGAAGAACTGAACATCCGCTACGCGGACGCGCTGGCCTGCGCCGATCACCACACCATCGCCAAGCACGCGGTCAAGGAAATCGCCTGGCAGCATGGCCATGCCGCCAGTTTCCTGTCCAAGCTCGCGCCGGGCCGTGTCGGCAGCTCAAGCCATGTGCACCAATCCCTGTGGCGCGACGGCGCGCCCGCCTTCTTCGACCCGCAGGCCGAACTTGGCATGTCGGCGCTGATGCGCGCCTATCTTGCCGGGCTGATCGCCTATGCCGCTGACTACACCTTCTTTCTTGCGCCCTACGTGAACAGCTACAAGCGTTTCGCCAAGGGCACCTTCGCACCGACCCGCACCGCATGGTCGGTGGACAACCGCACCGCCGCCTTCCGCCTGTGCGGTGACGGCACGCCCGGCGTGCGCGTGGAGTGCCGCATCGGCGGGTCAGACCTCAATCCCTATCTCGCGCAAGCGGCGATGCTGGCCGCGGGCCTGAAGGGTATCGAGGAGAGGCTGGACCTCGCGCCGCCGATGAGCGGCGACATCTACGACAGCGACGGTGAGGAAGTACCGCGCAGCCTGCGCGAGGCGACCGAAACGCTTCGCAGCTCGGCCATGCTGCGGGCCGCCTTCGGCGACGGGGTGGTTGACCACTACACCCGTTGCGCGGAATGGGAGCAGGAAGAGTTCGACCGCGCCGTCACCGACTGGGAAATCGCGCGTGGCTTCGAGAAGGCCTGACCGCAACCCTGCAACGACTGCGCCGCGCGTCGGCGCGCCATCCAAAGGAAACGACGTGAGAACGCTCGACTGCATCTCGCCCATCGACGGCTCGGTCCATGCCCGCCGCCCCATCCTCTCCGCCGAAGCGGCACAGGACGCCGCCTCACGCGCGCGGGCCGCGCAGCCCGACTGGGCCGCACGGCTGCTGTCCGACCGCATCGCGCTGGTGCGCCGTGCGGTCGAGATCATCGGCACCCAGACGGACCGCATGGCCACAGAACTCGCGCACCAGATGGGTCGCCCGGTGCGCTATGGCGGCGAATATGGCGGCTTCAAGGAACGCGCCGACTACATGGCCGACATCGCGCCCGAGGCGCTGGCGCCCACCGTGATCGAAGACAGCGACCGCTTCCTGCGCAAGATCGCCCGCGAGCCGCAAGGCACCGTGCTAATTGTGGCGCCGTGGAACTATCCCTACATGACGGCGATCAACACGCTGGCACCCGCGCTGATCGCAGGCAACGCGGTCGTGCTGAAACATGCCACGCAAACGCTGCTTGTCGGCGAGCATCTGGCCGAAGCGTTCCACGCGGCGGGCGTGCCCGAGGACGTATTCCAGAACGTCGTGCTGGACCATGACACGACGAGTGCCCTGATCGCGTCGCGTGCCTTCGACTTTGTCAACTTCACCGGATCGGTCGGCGGCGGGCGTGCGATCGAACGCGCGGCCGCCGGAACCTTCGCCGCGGTCAGCACCGAACTCGGCGGCAAGGACCCGGGCTATGTGCGCGAGGATGCCGACCTCGACGCCGCCGTGGACGGTCTGATGGACGGCGCGCTGTTCAATTCCGGCCAGTGCTGCTGCGGAATCGAACGGATCTACGTCCATGAAAGCTTGTTCGACGCCTTCGTCGAAAAGGCGGTATCGGTCGCGCGCGGCATGGTGCTGGGCAATCCGCTTGACCCGGAAACGACGCTGGGGCCGATGGCCCATGTGCGCTTCGCGCAGGTTGTGCGCGCCCAGATCGCCGATGCCGTCGCGGCGGGGGCGACGGCCCATGTGCCGACCTTCAAGGCCGATGACGGCGGGGCCTACCTGACGCCGCAGGTGCTGACCGGGGTCACCCACGATATGGCCGTGATGCGCGAGGAAAGTTTCGGCCCGGTGGTCGGCATCATGCCGGTCGGCGGCGACGAAGAGGCGATCGCGCTGATGAACGATTGTCAGTTCGGCCTGACTGCCGCCATATACACCCGCGACGCAGCGGCGGCGGACCGGATAGGGGCACGGCTGCGCACAGGCACCGTGTTCATGAACCGCTGCGATTATCTCGACCCGGCGCTATGCTGGACCGGCTGCAAAGACACCGGGCGCGGCACCGGCCTGTCCATGCTAGGCTACCAGGCGTTGACCCGGCCGAAATCCTACCACCTCAAGAAGGGCTGACAGATGAAACTGGTTGGCAACTGGTCCTACCCGACCGCCGTGCGCTTCGGCGCGGGCCGCATTTCCGAACTGCCCGACGCGTGCCGCGCTGCCGGCATGTCACAGCCGCTTCTGGTCACCGACCGCGGGCTTGCAGGCCTGCCGATCACGGCCGCCGCGCTGGACCTTCTGGAAGCCGCGGGACTGGGCCGCGCGATCTTTTCCGACGTGGACGCCAACCCGTCGGGCCGCAACGTGGAGAACGGGCTGCGCGTGATGCGCGAGGGCGGCTTCGACGGCGTGGTCGCCTTCGGGGGAGGCTCTGGCCTCGATCTTGGCAAGGTGCTGGCCTTCATGGCCGGGCAAACCCGCCCGCTGTGGGATTTCGAGGACATCGGCGACTGGTGGACCCGAGCCGACCCGGCGGGCATCGCGCCCATCGTCGCGATTCCGACCACGGCGGGCACCGGGTCCGAGGTCGGTCGCGCGGGCGTGATCACCAACGAGGACACGCACGAGAAGAAGATTATCTTCCACCCCAAGATGCTTCCTGCGCAGGTGATCTGCGATCCGGAACTCACCATCGGGATGCCGCCCGCGATCACAGCCGGGACCGGCCTTGATGCCTTCGCGCATTGCGTGGAAGCCTTTAGCTCCCCGCATTATCATCCGATGAGCCAGGGCATCGCGCTGGAAGGGATGCGCCTGGTGAAGGACTACCTGCCGCGCGCCTATGCCGACGGCACCGACATCGAGGCGCGCGCGCACATGATGTCAGCGGCAGCAATGGGCGCGACCGCGTTCCAAAAGGGTCTTGGAGCGATCCACGCGCTGAGCCATCCGATCGGCGCGGTGCACCACACCCACCACGGCACAACCAATGCCGTGTGCATGCCCGCCGTCCTGCAGTTCAATGCGCCCGCCATTGCGGCCCGGTTCGACATGGCGGCGGCGTATCTGGGGATTGCCGGGGGGTTCGACGGCTTTTGCCGTTTCGTGGACGACCTGAACGCGGGGCTGGGAATTCCGGCGACGCTCACAGATCTGGGGGTGCACAGTCCCGACCTCGAGGCGCTCACAGCGGCTGCGTTGCGCGATCCCAGCACCGGCGGAAACCCGGTCGAGATGACGGGCGAAAACACCCGCGCCCTTTTCGAAGCGCTGATGTGACGGCGCCTGCCGGCTCCGCGCATCGCGGGGGATTGCGCGGGCCGGGCGGCGGGGGCAGGGTGGCGTCATGACCACTTTTCGCTTGTTGCTGCTGGCCCTGTTTCTGTGCGCACCCGCCGCGCACAGCGACGGGTTGCCACGCCCGCTGTCCGACGCGGATTTCATACCCGTGAACGAGGACGAGGCGCGGTTGGGCTGGCTGCTGTTCTACGACCCGATCCTGTCGGGCAACCGGAACATTTCCTGCGCATCATGTCATCATCCGCGCTTCGCCACGGCGGACGGAGTTTCGCTGACGCTGGGCGAGGGCGGGATCGGCCTTGGCCCCAGCCGCAGGGCGGACCCGGACAACCTGCCCGAACGGCGGCTGCCGCGCAATTCCACCGCGCTGTTCAACCTGGGCGCAGCGGATCTGCCCGCGCTTTTCCACGACGGCCGGATCGAGTTGGACCCGACGCGCAAGGCGGGCTTCCGCACCCCGCTGGAAGATGATATGGCCAGCGGGTTTTCCGGCATCGTTTCAGCACAGACCATGTTCCCCGTGCTCAGCCAGGACGAGATGGCGGGCCACTACAGCGAGAACGATGTGGCGCAGGCCGTGCGGCAGGGTCGCATCACCGGGCCGGGCGGGGCTTGGGACATCATCGCACGCCGGGTCGCCGCGATCCCGGAGTACTCGGCGCGGTTCCGTGAGGTCTACCCGCACCTCGATGCGCCGGGGGACATTCATTTCACCGACATCTCCAACGCAATCGCCGCCTTCATGGCCTTCGAATGGCGCAGCGACGACAGCGCCTTCGACCGCCACTTGCGCGGCGAGGCCACGCTGGAAGGGGCGGCAGCTGCGGGCATGGAATTGTTCTACGGGCCGAGCGGCTGCGCCGATTGCCATGCCGGCCCGTTCCTGACCGATCACGGCTTTCACGCGATGGGGATGCCGCAGATCGGCCCGGGCAAGGTTGGACGGTTCGAACGGCATGCCCGAGACGAGGGGCGCTTCCGAGTTACGGCCAACCCTGCGGACCTTTTCGCGTTTCGCACGCCTGCCCTGCGCAACGTCGCGCGCACCGGCCCGTGGGGGCACGACGGCGCCTATTCGGACCTTGAGGCCTTCGTGGCCGACCATGCCGACCCGAAAGCCGCGCCCGAGCGCTACAATCGCGCGCAGGCGGTGCTGCCCGCGCTACCGGGCGCATCGGATTTCGCGGTAATGGACGATCCGGCCGAGGTCGCGGCGCTGCGCAAGGCTGCGACGGACTGGGGGGTGGCACTGTCCGGGACCGAGATCGCGGCGTTGGTCGCGTTCCTTGAAAGCCTGACCGACGAGGCCGCCATCGCCGGGCGACTGGGCGTGCCCGACGCCGTGCCGAGTGGTCTGCCGGTGGAACGCTAGTCGCTGCGCGCAGCCAGCCGCGCGCCGTCGCGCCACAGCGTAACGGCCTGCCGCGCGGGCAGGCTCAGCCAGTCGGACACGGCTCCGTCCGGCCAGGTGATACGGATCTCGGCGCGGTCCGCCGCGCCCAGCCCGAAATGCAGGGGCCCGGCCTGCCCGCCGGCGTGGCCACCGCCGACTGTGCGTTCCTGCACCGCGACCGTCCCATCCGGGCGGCGCGCTTCGATCCACGCGCCCACCGCATGCGTGTTCGGCCCCGCCTGTCGGGGCGTCAGGGCAAGCCAGGCGCCGGTGTCCGGGGTCACATTGCGCCACAACTCCAGCGGGGCACGACGGTTCACCACAACAAGGTCAAGCCGCCCATCGCCGTCCAGATCGGCCAATGCGGCGCCGCGCGCGCGGTCAGTGCTGGCGATACCGGCCGCGACCGAGGCTTCGGCGAAGGTGCCGTCAGGGCGGCCCATCAGCAAATTGTTGGGGTCACGCATCGCATTGTCGGGCATCTGGTCCACATTGCCCTTGGCGATGAACAGGTCCGCCAGCCCGTCATTGTCCACGTCGCCGAACTGCGCGTGCCAACCGGTGGACGGGCGCCCGTCATCGCCGACATGAGGGCGCGTGGCGTGGCTGCCGGTCCCCCATGGCGCGTCCACATAGCCCGCCGTGTCGGTCGCGTATTGCAGAAGCTGGTCTCCCATGGAAGTCAGCATCACGTCCGGTCGGCCGTCGTTGTTCAGATCGCGGCTCGCGATGCCCATGCCCCAGATGGAGATAGGCCGCCAGCCGTCCTGCGGGCCCAGAAGCCGCAAAGGCGACAGGCGCCACATCTGTTCCGATCCACCACGCACGTAGTAGTGCCGGTCGTTCGATAGGCGCAGGTCGGCGCGCCCTTGGCGCGACCAGTCCGAGAACAGCGCCGACAGAGCGCAAAAGCCCGGCGACAGCGCGACCGGGCCCGCGTAACCCGACCCGACAGGGCGCAGCAGCACATTGTCATCGCACGCCTCGAAGGGGCCGTCGGGATCGTCCCGGTTGACGTAATTTCCGATCGCCAGCGTTGGCCAGTCCGCCCCCGGCTCCCAGGTCGCGGTGAAGGCGGTGGACCACGCGTTGCCCGGCGCAATGCCCCAGTCGGCGGTCGCGTCGCGGAATCCACAGGCCCCGTCGCCGCGCAGCGCCATGTTGGGACCCGCGCGCAGTACGAACAGGTCCATCGCGCCATCGCTGTCGATATCCAGCGGGTAGGCTCCAGTGATCCCGGTCACCCCGTCCAGCGGCGCGATTGCCAACGTCGCGAACGCCAACTCGCCGCCCGGCGGCGTCACGTTGCGATATGCGGTGGTCGGCTCCGCGCCTCCCGCCGCCAGTAGGTCCGGCCGCGCATCGCCGTCGCAGTCGAAAACAGCTACCCCGCCGCCGACGAAATGCTCCCACCCGCCGCCATAGACATGCTGCGGGCCGGGCAGGACCGCACGCATGTCGGAAAAACGCGGGCCGGGGCCGTCGGCACGGGGCGCGGTGGTCTGCACAGGCCGCGACACCGGGCCCGCGGCACGATAGGCGTCGGTCTGCGCCGAAGCAGGCAGCGCGGCAAGGGCGGCAAGGACAAGGCGGTAAAGAACGGTCAGGCGCATGGCGGCACCATGGCCACGACCGGCGCGCCGCGCAAGCCGCTCAGAGAGTCTGGTCCTTCACCGACTCCATCGACACATGGGTCGAGGTGCTGCCGACATGCGGCAGGCTGGAGATCTGTTCGCCCAGTATCATCCGGTAACTGCCGATATCGCTGGTGCGTACCTTCAGCAGGTAGTCGAACGCGCCCGCGATCATGTGGCACTGCTCGATTTCCGGAATCGCGCGCACGGCGGCGTTGAACGCGCGCAGCGCCGGTTCCGTGGTGTCGGTCAGTTTTACCTCCACGAAGGCGACATGGTTGCGTCCGAGCCGCGCCTGGTCCAGCATGGCCGAGAAACCTAGGATGTAGCCTTCGGCGATCAGCCGCTGCATCCGCACCTGCGCCGGGCTTTTCGACAGGCCCACCCGGCGCGCCAGTTCCGTGACCGACACCCGCCCGTCGCGGGTCAGCTCATCCAGGATCCGGCGGTCGTACTGGTCGATTTGTTTGCGATTTTCCATTTTTATGGGCGTTTGACCTTTAGTAAGTCATAAATCCGACGTGATCGGACTGCATTTTGACTATCTTCGGTCGGACAGACTTTGGCAAGCAGGTGTAGAGAGCCCAGAGCCACCGCAGGAGTTGCGCCATGACCGAGCTTGAAACGATCCGCCAGTCCATGCGTCGCCAGACGCTCGCTTCCGACGCCGACGTGATCGCCGCGATCAGGCCCGCCACGCGCTTCGACGCGGCCCTGCGCGACGCCACGCACAAGCGCGCCGTCACGCTGGTCCAAGGCATCCGAAACGACAGCCGCCCCGGCCTGATGGAAGTGTTCCTTGCCGAGTATGGTCTGTCCACCGAGGAAGGCGTCGCACTGATGTGCCTTGCCGAGGCGCTTCTGCGCGTTCCCGATGCCGACACGATCGACGCACTGATCGAGGACAAGATCGCCCCCAGCGAATGGGGCACCCACCTTGGGCATTCGTCGTCTTCTCTGGTCAATGCCGCGACCTGGGGGTTGATGCTGACCGGCAAGGTGCTCAAGGACGGCACCGGCATGGCGCAGACGCTGCGCGGCGCCGTGCGGCGCCTCGGCGAACCGGTGATCCGCACCGCCGTAGGCCGCGCCATGCGCGAGATGGGCGCACAGTTCGTTCTGGGCGAGACCATCGAGAAAGCCGTCGCGCGGGGCCACGAAATGCAGAAGAAGGGCTACACCTACAGCTACGACATGCTGGGCGAAGCTGCGCTGACCGCCCATGACGCGCAGGATTTCTACGATGCCTATGCCGGGGCGATCAGGAAGCTGGCGGCGGAATGCAAGTCCAAGGACACGCGGCGCAACCCCGGCATCTCGATCAAGCTGTCGGCTCTGCACCCGCGCTATGACGAGATGCAGCGCGACCGCGTCATGGCCGAACTGGTGCCGCGCACGCTGGCGCTGGCAAGGATGGCGCGCGAGGCGGGCATGGGACTGAACATCGACGCAGAGGAGGCGGACCGCCTCGATATCTCGCTCGATGTGATCGAGGCCGTGCTGGCGGATGACAGCCTTTCCGGCTGGGACGGTTTCGGCGTTGTGGTGCAGGCCTATGGCAAGCGCGCGGGCCACGTGATCGACTGGCTCTATGCGCTGGCCGAACGGCTGGACCGCAAGATCATGGTGCGACTGGTCAAGGGTGCGTACTGGGACACAGAGATCAAGCGCGCGCAGGTCGAAGGACTGCAAGGCTTTCCCGTCTTCCAGCGCAAGGAAGCGACGGACGTGCACTACATTCTGTGCGCCGAAAAGCTGCTGGACCGCACCGACCGGATCTATCCGCAGTTCGCCACCCATAACGCGCATACTGTTGCGGCGGTCCTGGAACTGGCCGGGACCGACCGTGAGCGGTTCGAGTTCCAGCGCCTGCACGGGATGGGTGCGGCGCTGCATGACCTCGTGATCAAGAACGCGGGCGCGCGCTGCCGGATCTATGCGCCGGTGGGGGCACATCGCGACCTGCTGGCCTATCTGGTTCGACGACTCCTGGAGAACGGGGCGAACAGCAGCTTCGTGAATCAGATCGTGGACGAGAACGTGCCCCCCGAAACAGTCGCTGCCGACCCGTTTGTCGCCTTCGACCGTGGCGGAAACAACCGCGCCGTGCTGGCCCCGGCGGACCTTTATGGCACGGAGCGGCGCAATTCGCGCGGCTGGAACTTGCGGGACATGTTGGACACCGGCGAAATCGACGCGGCGCGGGGTGACTTCGCGCGCGCGACATGGTCGGCCGGGCCGGTGCTGGCGGCGGCCGCCGCGTCGGGGGGCGGCACGGAGCACGAGGTGCGCAACCCGGCCCGCCCGGACGATCTTGTCGGCCGCGTAACAGAGGCCAGTCCCGATGACGTGGAGAACGCACTGGCGGCGGCCGAGGCCTGGAAGGCCCCGGCCGGGGAGCGGGCGGCGGCGCTGACACGCGCCTCCGAACTGATGGAAGAACGCTTCGGCGAGCTTTTCGCGGTGCTGTGCCGCGAGGCCGGCAAGACGCAGGCCGACGCCATCGGCGAGTTGCGTGAAGCTGTGGATTTTCTGCGCTATTACGCGGCGCGGGGGCGCGAACTGGATGCCCCGGCGCGCGGCGTGATGGCCTGCGTTTCGCCCTGGAACTTCCCGCTGGCGATCTTCACGGGGCAGATCGCTGCTTGCCTTGCGGCAGGCAACGGGGTGCTGGCCAAGCCGGCAGAACCCACGGCGCTGACCGCGCAACTGGCGGTGGCCTGCCTGCATGATGCGGGTGTGCCGCGCAGCGCGTTGCAGCTGCTGCCGGGTACAGGCAAGACCGTGGGGGCGGCGATCACTTCGGATTCCCGCGTTTCAGGCGTGTGCTTCACCGGCTCAACCGCAACGGCGCAGGGGATCAACCGCGCGATGGCCGACAAGATGGCGCCTACAGCGCCGCTGGTCGCCGAAACTGGCGGACTGAATGCGATGATCGTGGACAGCACCGCTTTGCCGGAACAGGCGGTGCGCGACATCCTCGCAAGCGCATTCCAGTCGGCCGGGCAGCGCTGTTCGGCGCTGCGCTGCCTCTACGTCCAAGAGGACGTGGCGGACACCGTTCTGAAGATGCTCTACGGAGCAATGGACGAATTGAAGCTGGGCGACCCGTGGGACCTTGCGACCGATATCGGCCCTGTCATCACCGAAACTGCACGAGACGACATCGCCGCCTATATCGACGCCGCGCGCGCCGAGGGACGGGTGCTGAAGGAACTGTCCGTGCCCAGTGCCGGCACCTTCATCGCCCCGACCGTCATCAAGGTACGCGGCCTGCAAGACATGGACCGCGAGATCTTCGGCCCGGTGCTCCACGTCGCCACCTACAAGGCGCGCGATATGCAAAAAGTGCTGGCGGCGATCAACGGGTCGGGCTTCGGGCTGACCTTCGGCATCCATTCGCGCATCGACGACCGTGTCGCGGAAGTGACCGAGGCGCTGCGCGTTGGCAACATCTACGTCAACCGCAACCAGATCGGGGCCATAGTCGGCAGTCAGCCATTCGGCGGCGAAGGCATGTCCGGCACTGGCCCCAAGGCCGGGGGCCCGGCCTACGTGGCACGATTCACCAAGCCCGCCACGCGGCGGCTCGATCCGCTGGACGGGCACAGCGCGGACGAGGCGGCGGTGCAGGCGGCCATTGACGCAGCGGGCGGCGCGCAACCCGGCGCGCTGAGCAGCGTCTCGCTGCCCGGCCCGACCGGCGAAAGCAACCGCTTCTCGGTCTATGGCCGCGGCGTCGTGCTGTGCCTGGGGCCAAGCCGCGACGCGGCCGCAGAGCAGGCGCGCGTGGCGCGCGGAAACGGCTGCCGCGCGGTCATCGTCGTGCCGGGGGCGACCGGGCCGCTGTCGGTGGACGGCGTGCTGGACCGGGCGGCACTGGGGCGGCTGCAGGGGTTCCACGCGGTGGCGCTGTGGTCCGGCCCGGAGGATTTGGCCGCGGCGCGCCGCGCGCTTGCAGGCCGCGACGGCGCGATCCTGCCGCTTCTGGCCGAGGACGATCTGGCCGAACGCTGCCTCGTGGAACGCCATGTCTGCATCGACACCACGGCGGCGGGCGGCAACGCAAGCCTGCTGGCTGCAGCAGGCGGCTGATCCGCTTTCGCGAACCGCACCAAGATGCGTCGGCCTGCCTGCTATCCGGGCAGGCCGTGCCGCCCCGCTGGCCGGATTGCCGCGCAAGCGAGGGGCCCGCAACCGTTGGCAGACGCCCCCGCGACGTCACGGTGCAATTTTACAAAACAGTTACGCACCTGACACAAAACGGTCGGCAGGCCGGGATACCCGCTCGATGAAACAGCGGGGGCCAGATGCTGACATTCGACCGCCTGACGAAACGCTTCAAGGGTAACACCGCAGTCGACGCGGTAAGCTTGACCTTCCCGAAACCTGCCATGATCGGGATCATCGGCGCCTCTGGCGCGGGCAAGTCCACGCTTCTGCGCATGGTGAACCGACTATCCGACGCGACCGAGGGGCATGTCCTGTTCGAGGGACAGGACGTGACCGCCCTGCGCGGCGGCGCACGCCGGGCCTGGCAGGGCCAATGTGCGATGATCTTCCAGCAGTTCAACCTCGTGCCGCGGATGGATGTGGTCAGCAATGTGCTCCATGGCACTCTGAACCGCCGCTCCACGCTGGCAACGATGTTCAACCTCTATCCGCGCGAGGACATCCACCGAGCCATCGACATCCTTGATAGGCTTGGCATCGCCGCGCAGGCCCCAAAGCGGGCCGAGGCGCTGTCCGGCGGCCAGCAGCAGCGCGTCGCGATCGCCCGAGCACTGATGCAGGATCCCAAGATCATCCTCGCCGACGAACCGATCGCCAGCCTCGATCCGATGAACGCACAGATTGTCATGGACGCGCTGCGCCGCATCCATGACGAGGACGGGCGCATGGTGATCGCGAACCTGCACACCCTCGATACCGCACGGCGCTATTGTGACCGCGTGATCGGAATGCGCGAGGGCCGCGTCGTGTTCGACGGCACGCCCGCGCAGCTGACCACGGGCGTGGCGCGCGACATCTACGGTGCCGACGCCGGGTTCTCCGAAGCGGCGACCTCGACCTCGATCGAGGCGCTGGACGACGCAGGCGCCATGTTGCGCCCGGCGCAGGCCGCGATCTGACACCCGCCCCCCCTTTTCAACCACCCCGGCCATCGGTCGGAAGTCCAACCTGGAGAGAGACCATGAAAGCAATCTTCGCCGCCGTTCTGGCCACGACCGCGCTGACCGCCCCCGCGATGGCGCAGGACATCACTGAATTCCGCATAGGCATCCTCGGCGGGGAGAACGCGCAGGATCGCATGACGTCCAACGAGTGCGTGCGCGCCGCTACCGAGGAACTGCTTGGCGTTCCGACCAAGCTGTTCACCCCGGCCGACTATGACGGCGTGATCCAGGGTCTTCTGGGCGGCAGCATCGACATGGCGTGGCTGGGCGCATCGGCCTACGCAAAGACCTATCTGACCGATGCGGAAGCGGTCGAACCGGTGCTGGTCAAGGTCAACGTGGACGGATCCTACGGCTATCATTCCATCGGTTTCGCCCGAAAGGACAGTGGCATCACTTCGCTCGAAGGCATGCAGGGCAAAGTCTTCGGCTTCGGCGACCCGAACTCGACCTCCGGCTACCTGATCCCCTCCATCGAGATCCCGCAGACCACCGGCGCGAGCATGGAGTCGGGCGACTATTTCGGTGAGGTCAAGTTCACTGGCGGCCACGAACAAACCATCGTCGCGGTCGCCAACGGCGATGTGGACGGGGGTGTGACCTGGGCCGACGGTCTTGGCGCATGGGAAGACGGGTACAACTCGGGCGCGCTGCGCAAGGCGTCAGACGCCGGCCTCGTTGACATGAACGAACTGGTCGAGATCTGGAAATCCAAGCCGATCCCGGAAGGCCCGGTTGTGCTGCGCAAAGCGCTGCCCGAGCGCGTCAAGCTCGACATGGTCGCGATGCTGGCCTCGATGCCGGCCATGGATCCCGACTGCGCCTACAACTTCATGGCCGGCGAGGCGCTTGGCCTGATGCCGATCAATCACGACGCCTACCTGTCGATCATCGACGCGCGCAAGTCGAAGATGTGATCTGACGCAACTGCATCTGGCCGGTCCCTTCCTGGGGCCGGCCCTTTCCTTTCCGAGGGGCACCGAAACATGGCCGACCTGTCATTGGGCAGCGCACATGGCGACACCGACACGATCCGCGACGCTTACCTCGCGATGGCTCGGACCAAGCGGATGTATGGCGGCATCCTGCTGATCGTGTTCGTCGCGCTGATGACATCGGGCTTCATGTTGGCCGACAGCCGCAACGCGGGCGGGTTCTGGGACGGTATCCTCAACATCTTCCAGTTTCCCGGCGAGGTCGTGGCCGAGGCGCGCGAGAAGGCGGCACTCCTGCCCGGACTTATGATCGAATTCCTGCCCTCGCTTATCGAGACGCTGAACATCGCGGCGGCGGCCACGCTGCTGGGCGCGATCCTTGCGGTGATCCTGTCACTGCTGGCCACGCGCGGGCTGGCCAAGTTTCCGGCGCTGATCAGCCCGGTGCGCCGTGCCATGGACGTGATGCGCGCGGTGCCCGAGATCGTGATCGCGCTGGTGCTGATCTTCATTCTGGGCGGCGGCCCGGTTCCGGCCATGATCGCCATCGCGATCCACACGGTCGGCGCGCTTGGCAAGCTTTTCTCGGAAGTGAACGAGAATGCCAGTCTGAAGCCGGTGGAGGGACTCGCCTCGGTCGGGGCGACGTGGACGCAGCGGATGTGGCTGGGTGTTATCCCGCAGGTCGCGCCAAACTACCTCAGCTATGCGCTGCTGCGGTTCGAGATCAACATCCGGGCCTCCGCCATCCTCGGCTTCGTGGGATCGGGCGGGATCGGCTACGATCTGAAGAACGCGTTCTCGTGGGGGCAGGGTCGCTATGACGAGGTCGCGGCGATCTTCCTGCTGCTGTTCCTGACCATCGTGTTCTTCGACCAGTTATCCGACCACTACCGCAACAAGCTTGTGGGAAGGGGCTGAGACATGACCATCACCGACAGCGGCGTCACCACCGACCTGCGCCGGGACATCGACACGCTGTTTCGCGGCAAGCGCATCGCAGCCTTCGCCGTTCCGGCCGTCCTCCTGGCCTATTTCACCTACGTGTTCTTCGCCTTCGACCTTCCCGGCCTTGCCGAACGCGCGCGCATGGACAACGCGGCCGTGCTGGTGGCCGACAGCTACAGCTACAAGACGCACATCACCCACGACAACCGCAACGGCGGCACCAGCATCGCCGTGGAGGGCGAGCGCAAGGGTACCTACCCCGAAGGCATGACCCCAGACTTCGTCACTATGACCGGGCCCGATACCGCGCGCATCGCGCTCACCGACGGCGAAAGCGCCGTGATAGACGGCGCATCGCTGGTCTATTCGGTGCCGGATTACGGCGACATCCTTGTGCGGGTCGAGGGCCGCGAGATCATCCTGGAAACGCCCCCCGGCCCACTGCCGGACTGGATCAGCGCCAGCAGCGCGCGCATCGACATCACCGGCGAGGGCGGCCGCGCGATCGTCACCCGCGCCCGGGCCGAGGTCTACCGCTATTCCTTCGGCTGGGAACTGTTCTGGTTCACGCTGGACAGTCCTTTTCATGGCAAGTCGCCGGTCGAACTCGCTTCGCTGGCATTAAGCCGCGACCGGGTGGAACCGGACCGGAGCAACCTGTCCGCCATCGCATCGGATGTCTGGAACAACGAGATGTGGCGCCACAAGGACGTGCTATGGGCTATCTTCGAGACCATCCTGATGGCGTTCCTCGGCACAATGGGCGCGGCGATCGTGGCGCTACCCATGGCGTTCGTCGCGGCGCGAAACTTCAACCGGCTGAGCGCGGTTCGTTTCGCCATCCGCCGCGTGTTCGACTTCGTGCGCGGAGTGGACGGGCTGATCTGGACGATCATCCTGAGCCGCGCTTTCGGGCCGGGGCCAATGACCGGCGCGCTGGCGATCCTCATCACCGACAGCGGCAGCTTCGGCAAGATGTTCAGCGAAGCGCTGGAGAATGTCGACGACAAGCAAATCGAAGGCGTGCAGAGCACGGGTGCCAAACCGCTTCAACGCTACCGCTTCGGGGTGATCCCGCAGGTCACCCCGGTGCTGCTCAGCCAGGTGCTGTATTATCTCGAAAGCAACACGCGCAGCGCGACCGTGATCGGCGCGATCACAGGCGGCGGGATCGGGCTGCTGCTGACGCAGGCGATCATCACCCAAAAGGACTGGGAAGAAGTGAGTTATTACATCTTTTTGATCGTTCTTATGGTCATGTTCATGGACTGGGTGTCGGGCGTGCTCCGGCGGCGGCTCATCACCGGGGGCGGCGACGCGTGATCGCGCGCCCTAACCCGCCGCGAACGGTGCAGCAAGCCGGAGCAGCCACATGGCACGGCTGACTGCGGAAGCGCCATTCCTGCACCCGGATTGCGAGATCACCGACACGCGTTTCGGGCGCTATGTCGAGATCGGGCGCGGCAGCCGCGTGGCGCACAGCGAGATCGGAGATTATTCCTATTGCGACCGCTATGCCGACATCGCAAATGCCTCGATCGGGAAGTTCGCCAACATCGCCAGCTTCACCCGGATTGGCGCGACCGACCACCCGATGGACAAGGCGAGCCTGCATCACTTCCACTACCGTTCAGACGACTATTTCGATGACGCGGCAGCAGACGAGGTGTGGTTCGCGCATCGCAGGTCGCGGCGCGCGGTGATCGGGAACGATACATGGATCGGGCACGGCGCAATGATCAAGCCAGAGGTGACGCTTGGCCACGGCGCAGTCGTCGCTGCCGGGGCCGTCGTCACCAAGGACGTTCCACCCTACGTCATTGTGGCGGGCCTGCCAGCCAAGCCGGTCAGACCGCGCCTTGCGCCCGGCATCGCGGACCGGATGATGACGCTGGCCTGGTGGGACTGGAGCCACGAGCGCCTGCGCGCCGCACTGGAGGATTTCCGCACGCTGCCCGCAGAAGCCTTCCTTGAGCGGCACGAATAACCCGCCTCGCGAGCGACAAGAAAGGGCCGCCCCGGCGGGCAGCCCGTCTCCTGCAGCGCGCGATCCGCTGTCAGGCGCGGCGACGGGCGCGCGCGGCGCCCAGTACGGCAAGCCCCCCGCCGAGCAACAGCAGCCCTGCGGGCAGCGGTATCGGCGCGGTCAGATCGGCCAGCGCGACAGTCTGACCGCCCAGCCCGGTAACCGGATCGATGCCGAAGGTGAAGAACTCGAAGTTGCGGAAGTTCACTACCTGGGTCATCTGACCGCTTGCGAAGGTCAGGCTGAGCACTTCACCCGCCAGCACGGAGCTTGCAAGCTCCGCCAGCCCGGCAGAGAAGAACGCGGTGTCGGTGTCAGCGCCGCCGTCGAAGATGTCGTCCAGTACGGCATCGTAGAGCATGCCGCCATCGGCCATATTGAAAAACCCGGCGGAATCGTCGCCCGCGCCGAGGCTGACCAGCCCATTGATCTGCGCCGCCGCTCCTGAGCCCAGCGTCACGTCCACCACATCCCCCGACTGCACCGGAACGCCACTTTGCGACAGGAAGGCCAACGAGTCGAACACCGCCACGGTATCGGCGCCTTCGCCCAGTTCCACCGCCAGTCCGCCTGTCCCGGTGATGATCCCGTCGGTCAGCACGATCTGCGTTTGTGTGTTGGCCGGGTCGGCGCCTCCCAGTTCGACCTGGATGCCTATGCCGCCCTCGATGGAGCCGCTGTTCACGATGACGCTTTGCGCAACGGCGCTGGCATCGAAATCGATCCCTGCGGAGCTGGACGCAGCGGTGGCGATGGTCCCCGTCGCGGTGTTGATCACGATACCGCTGTCCATGTCGAGCCCGTCGCCGTCGGTACCCGTGCTGATGATCGCGCCCTCGTTCAGGATCTGCGCGTCTTCTCCAACCTGCACGGCATCTTCCAGCGCGGTGATGCTGGCACCGGTGCGGTTCAGCACCGTGGCGCTGTTCCCTGCTTCCATGCCCTCGTCGCCCGAGATCAAAACCCCGGTGTTGCGGAACGTGGCATTCACGCCATCGCCAAGTCGGATGCCGTCATTGTTGGGCGCGTTGATCGTCCCACTGTTGTCGACGGTGACGTTGTCCTCGTTGTCGGCGTTCACGCCACGCGCCTGCACGTTCATGCTGCCGGTATTAATCACGGTCAGGCCGAACCCATCGTCGCCGCTGTCCACGCCATCGCCATCCGCGGTCAGCGTGCCGTTGTTCACGACGGTGGTGTCGTTGCCGCGCACGCGCAAAGCGTCGCCGCCCGCGTTCTGGACCTCGGCGCCTGACACCACCGTGACGCTGACATCGTCGCCGTTATCGGTCAGCCCGCCGGTTTGAAGGCCGGTGCAGACATACGTGCCCGCCGGGTTCTCGACACATGCGGCAAGCGCGGGTGCACCGGACAGCAGCGAAGTCAAAGAGACGGCGGGCGCGGACAGGATAACGAAACGCATCGGCAAAGCTCCTTGGAAGATGGTCAAGGTTCGTTAACCGTCGTTACGGCGCCGGGTCAAGAAAGTTGCCCAAGCAATACGTCTTACGCAATGAAATTTCACAAAAGCGTCACAATCGCTCAACCCTGGGCATCCGGATCGCCAACCGTCAGCGACACACGGTCACCCGCGAACCAAGTCCGCCCGTATTCCACCGGCGCGCCGTCCGGGTCCACGTTCACACCTACGCTGCGCAGGAGCGGCGCGCCTTCGGGAATGTCGAGATGTCGTGCCTGCACGGCCTTCGCGGCCTTCGCCGTCAGACGCGTGAAAGCGCGGGTGAAATCGGGCACGCCGCAAGCCGCCAGCGCCCGCGTGACCGACGGATCGGCCCGTAGGCGGCGCGGCAAGTCGGGCATGCGGTCGGCCGGAAACACGCTTCGGTAAAGACCGACCGGCTTGCCGTCCGAGAACAGCAACCCGTCGCAGACATGCACCGCCGCGCCAGGCTCCAGCCGCAAGGCGTCGGCCTCTTCGCGGTCGGCGCTGCGGGTGTCGATGGACAGGATGCGCTTCTCGGCCTCGCGCCCGGCAGCGGCGAGGCTCTGATGAAAGCGCACGCGGCGCCCCAGCGGGTAGTCGGTCGGAGTTTCGGCAACGAACACGCCCGCACCGCGCCGCGCCTGGACCAGCCCCGCTTCGGCCATATGGGCCAGCGCATGGCGCACCGTGTGGCGGTTGACGCCGAACCGCGCGGAAAGCTGCGCCTCGGTTGGCAGCTTGTCGCCCGGTCCGTAGTGCCCTGCCGCCAGATCGGCGGACAGCGCATCGGCGATGTTTCTCCAGATCGGGGTTCGGGCCAAGGTGTCACCAAATCTTCACACCGGCGGGCTTGTCCTTTCCCGCCGGATCGGTCAATATTTGTCTAGTTGTATAGAAATGAACGCGCGGCTGCAAGGGGTCCGGCATGGGCGAAATCGAGAAACGCAAGGGATGGATGGGCCTGCTGGCCCGCGCCCCAACCGCGCGCCTCGCGGCACTGTGGCAGGGTTTCGGGCTCGAGCCGGAGCACACCTTGCTGCGCCCACCCGAAATCGGGGCCGTGATGGTACGGGGTCGGGCAGGGGCGACGGGCGCGCCGTTCAACCTTGGAGAGATGACCGTGACCCGTTGTTCGACACGTCTGGCCTGCGGCGCGGTCGGGCACGGCTATGTCCAGGGGCGCGACAAGGCCCATGCCCGCACTGCAGCATTGATCGACGCGCTGATGCAAACACCCTGTGCCGACGCGCTGAGCGCCGCCGTGCTGGATCCGCTGGCCGCTGAGCTGGACCTGACCCGCAGCCGCCGCGCGGCGCGGGCCGCCGCCACCAAGGTCGATTTCTTCACACTAGTGCGCGGGGAGGACTGATGGACACCGACGCCCTGTCCGGCGGGTTCGCCGACGCGCCCGTTCAGGCCGCCCATGCCTTTCGCGCCGCGATGACCGCGATGGCGCAGCCCGGCAGGATCCGGCAGGTGGCGGGCGCCGCTCCACCCGCGCCGCTTTCCGCCGCCGCGGGTACGCTGGTTCTGGCGCTGTGCGACGCGGATACGCCCGTCCACCTGACGGGCGTGCATGACACGCCGATGCTGCGGGACTGGATCACCTTCCACACCGGCGCACCGCTTTGCGCGGCCGGGGCGTGCAGCTTTGCCATCGGCGTCTGGGATGCGCTGCGGCCGCTTGATCGTTTTGCGTGCGGCACGTCCGACTACCCGGACCGGGGCGCGACCCTGATCGTCGAAACGGACCGGCTGGAACCTGCGGGCGCCACGCTGCAAGGCCCCGGCATCGCCAGGCAGGCGGCGCTGTCTCTGCCCGAAACCGATGTGTTCCGCCGCAACGCCGCGCGGTTTCCGCTCGGGCTTGATTTCTTCTTCACCTGTGGCGACCGCCTTGCGGCTCTGCCGCGCAGCACGAAGGTGACCAGCTGATGTATGTCGCGGTGAAGGGCGGCGAACGGGCCATCGACAGCGCCCATGCCTGGCTGGCCGAAGAGCGCCGGGGCGCCCCGGACGTGCCTGAACTAAGCATCGCGCAGATCCGCGAGCAGCAGGGTCTGGCAATCAACCGCGTGATGGCAGAAGGGTCGCTGTTCGATCCGGATCTTGCCGCGCTGGCGATCAAGCAGGCGCGGGGCGACCTTATTGAGGCGATCTTCCTTATCCGGGCCTATCGCACGACACTGCCGCGCTTCGGGGCATCGCGGCCCGTGGACACGGCTGCGATGGCCTGCGACCGGCGCATTTCGGCCACGTTCAAGGACGTGCCCGGCGGGCAGGTCTTGGGGCCGACATTCGATTACACGCACCGGCTTCTGGATTTTGCGCTGGCAGCCGAGGAGGGCACACCCGGCGATGCCGCCGACGAGGCACAGGGGGCCGACCGTAACGCCGACCCGCCACGCAAGCCGCATGTTCTGGGCTTTCTCGACCGCGACGGGCTGATCGAACCCGCATCGCGCGAACCGGATCTGGCGCACTCTGCTCCGGCCGACCTGACACGCGAGCCGCTGGAGCTGCCGGCGAGCCGCGCGCTGCGCCTGCAGGCGCTGGCGCGCGCGGACGAGGGGTTCCTTCTGGGCCTCGCCTATTCCACCCAGCGCGGCTACGCGCGCAATCACGCCTTCGTGGGCGAGTTGCGGATCGGCACTGTCGCGGTCGAGATGGACATTCCCGAATTGGGCTTCGCCATCGAGATCGGCGAGATCACCATGACCGAATGCGAGACCGTCAACCAGTTCACCGGGTCGAAATCGGAACCGCCCCAGTTCACCCGCGGATACGGTCTGGTGTTCGGGCAGACCGAGCGCAAGGCGATCGCCATGGCGCTGGTAGATCGCGCGCTGCGCTGGGAGGAACTGGGCGAGGATTTCGTAGGCGCGCCGGCGCAGGATGCGGAATTCGTCCTGTCCCATGCCGACAACATCCAGGCGACAGGGTTCCTCGAACACATCAAGCTGCCGCATTACGTCGATTTTCAGTCCGAACTGGAGCTGGTGCGCAAACTGCGGCGCGACGCGGAAACGGGTGCGGAGGGAGCGAAATGACCTCAATCGCCGCCGCCGCCGTCTCCCCCACCGTCGCAATTGTTGCCCGTGCCGCCGCCCAGGCCGAACCGGTCGATGCGCCATCCCTTGCCGAGAAGCGCCGGAAACAGAAGCACAAAGGCAATCATCCCGCCGATGAACAGAATGCTGAACAGCATGTGATACTCCATGACGTGTCCTCATTGCCTCGCGGGCCGGGCCCGGTCCAGATGGGGCCGCGATCATGACCGAGGCCGCTTATAACTTCGCATACCTTGACGAACAGACCAAGCGGATGATCCGCCGCGCGATCCTGAAGGGGCTGGCGGTGCCGGGCTACCAGGTGCCGTTCGCCAGCCGCGAGATGCCAATGCCCTATGGCTGGGGCACCGGCGGGGTTCAGGTAACTGCGGCGACGCTGGTGCCCGAAGACCGGCTGAAGGTCATCGACCAGGGCGCGGATGACACCACCAACGCCGTGTCGATCCGCAAGTTCTTCCAGCGCACCGCCGGCGTCGCCACGACCGAGGCGACGCGCGAGGCAACCGTGATCCAGACGCGGCACCGGATCCCGGAAACGCCTCTGCACGAGGACCAGATCCTCGTCTACCAAGTGCCGATCCCGGAACCTCTTCGGTTTCTAGAACCGCGCGAGACCGAGACCCGCAAGATGCACGCGCTGGAGGAATACGGCCTGATGCACGTCAAGCTTTACGAGGACATCGCCCGGCACGGCACCATCGCCACAGCCTATGCCTACCCGGTGAAGGTGGAAGGGCGTTACGTGATGGACCCGTCCCCGATCCCGCGTTTCGACAACCCGAAGCTGGAAAGCCCCGCGATTCAGCTGTTCGGCGCCGGCCGCGAGCAGCGGATCTACGCGCTCCCGCCGCATACAAAGGTCGTCAGTCTCGACTTCGAGGATCACCCGTTCGACCCATCACGCGCCGACCATCCCTGCGCCCTGTGCGGGGCGACCGACAGCTACATGGACGAGGTCATCACCGACGACGCCGGAGGGCGCATGTTCCTGTGTTCCGACACGGATTACTGCAGCACCCGGCAAAAGAAGGGCCATCGCGGCACGGAGAGCGCGGCATGACCACGGTGACGGACACACCGCTGCTGCGAGTGCGCGGCGTTACGAAACGCTATGGCGCGCGGCTGGGCTGCGGCGATGTGGGCTTCGATTTGTGGCCTGGCGAGGTGCTGGGTATCGTCGGCGAAAGTGGGTCCGGAAAGTCCACGCTGTTGTCCTGCCTTGCCGGTCACCTGGAGCCTGACGCGGGCGAGGTACTGTTCGACATGGACGGCGGGCTCTGCGATACGCTGCGCCTGTCCGAGCCCGAACGGCGACGCATGCGGCGTACAGACTGGGCCTTCGTGCACCAGCACGCGCGGGACGGGCTGCGCATGGGGGTCAGTGCCGGCGGGAACGTGGGAGAGCGGCTGATGGCGGTGGGCGCACGAAACTACGGCGACATCCGCGCCCGGGCCGCTGACTGGCTGAACCGGGTTGAAATCGCAGCCGAACGGATGGACGACCGTCCCACGGCGTTCTCGGGCGGGATGCAGCAGCGGCTGCAGATCGCGCGGAACCTCGTGACAGGGCCGCGGCTTGTGTTCATGGACGAGCCGACCGGCGGGCTGGACGTGAGCGTCCAGGCGCGGCTGCTGGACCTGTTGCGCGGCCTCGTGCGCGAGATGGGGCTGAGTGCCGTCATAGTCACCCACGATCTTGCCGTCGTGCGGCTGCTGGCCGACCGGCTGATGGTGATGAAGGACGGGCGCGTCGTGGAACAGGGGCTGACCGACCAGGTACTGGACGATCCCCAGCACGGCTACACGCAGCTGCTGGTCAGTTCCGTGCTGCAGGTCTGAGGACGGATTGACGAAATGAACAAAGAGGCAGGCAACGGGGCGGACCGATGATCGACTGCAAGGACGTGACAAAGCGGTTCACGCTGCACAATCAGGGCGGCGCGGTGATCGAGGTGTTGTCTGGCGCGACGCTGCAGGTGGCACCCGGTGAATGCGTGGCCCTGACCGGGGCATCGGGCGCGGGCAAGTCGACGCTGATGCGCATGATCCACGGCAACTACCTGGCCGAGGCCGGGCGCATCGCGGTGGGCGGCGTGCAGGTATCGGGCGCCGATCCGCGGACCGTGCTGCGGCTGCGCCGAGACACGCTGGGCTATGTCAGCCAGTTCCTTCGCGTGGTACCTCGTGTGCCCGCGCTGGACGTGGTGGCGGAACCGCTTCTGGCGGTGGGATGGGCACCCGACGCGGCGCGGGACCGGGCGGCGGCGCTTCTGACCCGGCTGAACGTGCCCGCCGCCTTGTGGGACCTCGGGCCGTCCACCTTCTCGGGCGGGGAACAGCAGCGCGTGAACATCGCGCGCGGCTTCGCCCACGACTACCCGGCGCTGCTGCTGGACGAACCGACCGCAAGCCTTGATGCCACGAACCGCGGGGTGGTGCTGGCGCTGATCGAAGAAGCCAAGGCGCGGGGCGCCGCGATCCTGGGGATCTTCCACGATGTCGAGGCGCGCGCGGCGGTCTGCGACCGCGAGGTCGATGTCGGCGCGTTCCGCCCGGTGGCGGCATGACCCAAGGCCGCCTGATCGCCGTCGTCGGCCCGTCGGGCGTTGGCAAGGACAGTGTGATGCGCGCGCTGGCCGGGATCGAACCGCGGCTCGACATCGCGCGGCGCTGCATCACCAGGCCACCCGACAATGGCAGCGAGGATTTCGATAGCGTCACCGTGACCCGCTTCGAGGCACTGCGCGCGGACGGGGCCTTTGCGCTGAACTGGGGCGCGCACGGGCTGTTCTATGGCATCCCGCATTCAGCCCTTCACGGGTTGGTCGATGGGCGCGACGTGCTGGCGAACCTGTCGCGCGGTGCGCTGCCCGATGCCGCGGCGCGTGCCGCCCGGCTGCACGTGCTGTCGCTGGACGCCGCGCCCGAGGTGCTGGCTGCGCGGTTGCACCGGCGCGGGCGGGAAAGCGCGAAAGCGATCGGTGCGAGGCTGGCGCGCAGCGGCGCGCCGGTCCCGCCGGGCGTGCCGGTGACGCGACTGTGGAACGACGGCGCGCTGTCGGACACCGTAGAGCAGGCACGGGCCGCGCTTTACCCGGCCAGCGGGTAACGCGCGATGCGGTGGAACCTGTCCGCGTCATCGGCGCCCAGCAGCGTCAGCGCATCCATCCGGAACGGGCGCGGCAGAAGCGGCCCCAGCACCGGCGCTAGTGCGGCACGGGCGGTGTCGGCATCCGCCCGGGCCAGCGGACCGGTCAGCGTCATGTGGAAGCGGAACGCGTCATGGGTGTAGGGATAGCCCCAGCGGTCCAGCAGTGTTTGCTGGCGGGGCGACAGGCGCCCGCCAGCGCGGCGGCGGGCAAGTTCGGCGTCGGACAGCGGCGCGCGGAAAGCGTCAAGATTCTCGACCACGCGGGCCGCGACATCCGACAGGTCGGCCGTATCGCCACGCGGCACAAGCGCAAGAAACCCGCCAATGCGGTCCAGCGCCAGTCCGTCCAGCGTCACCGGCGCAAGATCCGCCGCAAGCCGCTGCGTGGCGCGTGCCAGCCCGCCCGCGTCCGTCCCGTTCGCCAGCCGGAAGGGCGGCTTGAGCGTGGCGTGAAACCCGTATTTTCGCGGACGTTCGGTCAACTCCGCGGCGGGGGCGGGCAGGCCCGGAACCTCCGGATGCGACAGCGTGCGGCCCGCCGCACTGTCCCAACCAAGCCACGCGGCGCAGAAATCACCCCAGCCCGTGCCTTCTGGCGTGAAGTAGACAGCGTAGCGTGCAAAACCCATGACGTGACCCGATCCCGATGTGACCCGTGTTTCCAGAAAAGCGTGACCTTCCCATGACATCCGACGTGATCCTCGCCAATGCAACACTGGTGCTGCCCGACGAAACCCTGCGCGGCCAGGTGGTGCTGCGCGGAGGGCGGATCAGCGCCGTGGACACCGGCGCGCAGGTGCCGCCCGGCGCGGTGGATTGCGGCGGCGACTACGTGGCGCCCGGGCTGGTGGAACTGCACACCGACAACCTGGAGCGGCACATCTCGCCGCGTCCGAAGGTGGACTGGCCGCACAAGGCCGCGATCATGGCCCATGACGGCGAGCTTGCCTCGGTCGGGATCACCACGGTGTTTGACGCGGTACGCGTCGGCTCCATCACCTCCAATGCAAAGGCCGGATACGAGAAATACGCGCGCGCCATGGCCAGCGAGATCCTTGCGATCCGCGAGACGGGGCTGCTGAAGATCAGCCATCATCTGCACCTGCGGGCCGAGATCTGTTCCGAAACCCTGGCGGCCGAACTGGACGAATTCGGCCCGGATGACCGGATCGGCATCGTAAGCCTGATGGACCACACACCGGGCCAGCGCCAGTTCCGCGACGAGGGCAAGTTCATGGACTACCTGCGCGGCAAGCACGCGCTGAGCGAGGAACAGACCCGCGCCTATTTCGATGACTTGCGCGCGCTGCAGGCTCGCGTCGGCACGCTGCACGAGGAAGCGGCGGTCGCCGCCGCGCGCCGTTTCGGCGCGACGCTGGCCAGCCATGACGACACCACCTCCGGACAGGTTGGCGTATCGGCCTCCTACGGCATCCGTCTGGCCGAGTTCCCAACCACGCACGAGGCGGCACAAGCCTGCCAAGCTGCGGGTATCCGGGTCATCATGGGCGCGCCGAACCTTGTCCGCGGCGGATCCCACTCGGGCAATGTCGCGGCGGCCGATCTGGCGCAGGCCGGGCTGCTTGACATCCTGTCGTCCGACTACGTGCCGTCCTCGCTGCTGATGGCGGCAGTGCAACTGGGCACGATGTGGGACGACATGGCGCGTGGCCTTGCCACGGTGACGACGACGCCGGCGCGCGGGGTCGGCTTGACGGACCGGGGCGCGGTGGTGCCCGGCCTGCGCGCGGACGTGATCCGCTTTGCCCTCGACGATGGACTTCCGGTGTTGCGCGGGGTCTGGGCACAGGGCCGTCAGGTCGCCTGAAAACACGGACGAATCGGATTCGTAGGGTGTCGGCAACCCAGTTCTCGCCAGGGTTGCAATTTGTGACGGCGCCGCGACGCAAGTGTAACACGCGCACACGCAAGGCGTGTCGCGGCCCTTTGAAGATTAACCATTAATGTTTTTGACACTCTGGTAGGGTTTTCCGGACCAATTCATTTAGTATCTGATTAAATTGCCTTTTTTGTTCGCTCTGATGCTAGCCAAAGGGGCGCCGCCGTCACCATCAAATGTAAATATTGACAGGTCAGAGGCCACCGAGACACGTTTACTTCAGGTTAATGAATTGACCGGCGATCAAGAGACTCAGGCCAACGGGTCGGTAATGGTGCGTGCGACGGGCTTGCCGCGCGTGAACCGGCAACTGGCTTAACTTTCGGATCGCCGCCGCACGGGGATCCAGTCCGATGAACACGCCGCTCACTCCCGAAGACATCGTCAACAGCGTCCGGGTCGGGGACCAGTCCCAGCCCTCCGTCGCGGCCCTCGCGGACGGGCGCTATGTGCTCGCCTGGACAAGTGACGGGCAGGACGGCAGCGGCAACACGATCGTCGCGCAGATGTTCAGCGCGCAGGGCGAACGGATCGGCATCGAATTCATCGTTAATACAGATGGGAACGGCTCCCAAAGCCAGCCTGTCGTGACCGGCACCGCCGATGGCGGTTTCGCCATCGCGTGGACGGGGATCGATACCAGCGGGCCTGCTATTCTGTTGCAACGCTATGACACGCAGGGCGACCCGGTGGGGGGCGAAACGCTGGTGCCCAGCAGCACCCTCGGCACTCAGAACGATCCGTCCATCGCAGGGCTTCCGGGCGGCGGGTTCGTGGTGTCGTGGTACAGCGACTACGGCAACGGGTCGTCTTTGGTGCGCGACGTACATGCACAGGTCTTCGACGCGGTCGGTGCGCCGGTGGGCGGCGAAATCACCGTCAACACGACCGGCGGCGGCTCGTCGTCCTTCGAGACGGAACCGTCGGTCGCCGCGATCCAGCCGTCGATCGGGCCGAACGGCCTGCCCAGTGGCGGCTTCGTCGTCGTGTTCGAGTCGGCGGGTGATGTTCTGGGGCAGCGCTTCGACCAGGGCGGTGTGCCGGTCGGACCCGAATTCGCGGTCAACACGACCTTGTCCGGAACGCAGGAGGCGCCGCAGGTCACCGGGCTGGCCGACGGCCGCTATGTCGTGACCTGGAATGACCGGAACGGGCAGGACGGCAATTCTTATGGCGTGTTCGCGCGCGTGTTCGAAGGCGACGGGACACCCGTGACCGGTGAGATTTTCGTCAATGTCGAAACGTCCAGTGTGCAGTACGAACAGGCGATCACCGCGACCAGCGATGGCGGCTTCGTCATCACCTGGAGCGCGTTCAACTCGGGCGGGTCAGGCGACGGCAGCAGTTACGGGGTCATCTCGCGGCGCTTCGACATGGACGGCACGCCGCTGACCGGCGAGACGATCGTCAATACCGAGACCTCGGGCAACCAGGAGCAGCCGACCGTGGCGCCGTTGCCGAACGGCGATTTCGTCATCGCGTGGCAAAGCGCGACCTCCGGCAGCGCGGGCGACGGCAGCGGCAGCGCGATAGCACAACGGCTGCTGGGCGACCCTGCCGGTTTCATCGCGGCCCCGGCCCGCCCCGAGGTGGAGGCAATGTCCACCACCCGCACCTTCAGTGAGGCGGACCTGAATGTTGGCCCGCAGCGGATCGACGCGGACGGCGCGGCGGCCATTTCGGATGCAGACAGCACCGATTTCGCCGGGGGGCGGCTGATCGTGGGGCGCCTGTCTCGGTCAGTGGACGATGACGATTTCGCGCCACAGGACGCCGACGCGCAGGACGTGTTCGGCCTGCTGACCGGCGGGCCGGTGTCCGTCGCCGGCGGCATCGTCAGCGTGAACGGCACGGCGGTCGGCACGATCACCTCGCCCGGCACGGGCGGATCCGACCTCGTCGTGGCGCTGAACGCCGACGCGACCGCAGCCCGGGTCGAGATCCTGATCGAGAACCTGTCCTACGCCAATCTGTCGGACGATCCGGTCAGCGCGCTGAGCGTCGCCATCCAGCTAGAGGACGGGGACGGCGCAGCCAGCGATCCTGTCGTCGTGGACATCACGATCTCGCCTCAACTGGACGCGGAAGGTTTCGTGCGTGGCGAAACGCGGGTCAACACGGTCGTCAACGATGCGCAGCAGCACCCGGCGGCGGACACGCTTGCCGATGGCGGCTATGTTGTCGTCTGGCAATCGCGCAACCAAGACAATCCAGGCGACAACAACGAAGGCGTCTTCGCACAGCGCTATGACGCTGACGGGGTCCCGGTGGGGGCCGAATTTCAGGTAAACACGACCATCGGCGCCGGGCAGCGCGACCCCGATGTCGCCGGTCTGAACGATGGCGGTTTCGTCGTCGTGTGGAACGATGACAACATCGCCGGAATCCGTCTGAACCGCTATGACGCGGCAGGCGTGCGGACCGTGACCGAATTGCAGGTGGAAACGGAAAGCAGCGGCACTCAGTTCGACCCGAAGGTCGAGACGCTGACCAATGGCGGCTATGTGGTGACCTGGGTGTCGCAGGCATCCGGCAGCGCCGGGGACGGCAGCGCAAACGGGATCATAGCGCAGATCTTCAATGCCGCGGGCGCGCCAGTCGGCGGCGAGATCATCGTCAACGGCCAGACCATCGGTACCCAGCAGACCCCCGAAGTGACCGCGCTGAGCGGCGGGCGCTTCGCCATTACCTGGGTGGATACCGATATCGCCAACGGCGACGGATCGTCAAACTCGGTCGTGGCACGCGTGTTCAACGCCAACGGCACGGCGGCGACGGGCGACATCGCGGTCAACACGACGACCGAAAACAACCAGTCCGGCGCTGTAATTGACACGCTGGCGAACGGCGATTTCGTCGTCGCCTGGCGCTCCGAAGCACAGGACGGCAGTTCCGGCGGGATCTACTACCAGCGGTTCGACGATACCGGCGCGGCGATCGGTGGCGAGATCCGCGTGAACGACTTGACCTTGGGCAACCAGACCGATCCGGCGATCATCGCACTGACGACCGGCGGGTTCGTCATCTCGTGGACCGACACCAGCACCCCGGCACCGGGCAGCGGCTCGGACGTGTTCGCACAGGTCTTCGATGCAGACGGCACGCGGGTCGATAGCCAGGTGCGCATGAACACCGAGGTGAGCGGGGAGCAGAACGAGGCGGTGATGACCGCCCTGCCGGACGGCAATCACGTGGTGATCTGGCGCTCCGACACGTCGGGCAGCGCGGGCGACGGGTCCTCCAGCGGCATCTTCAAGCAACTCGTGGGCGATCAGGCCGAACTTGCAACCTCGGCCGCACCGATCATCTCCGGGCTTCCGGGCACCATCTTTCTGGCCGAAGGCGACGCCAATCTCGGCGCACGTCTGTTCACCGCCGGCGCCGCGTCGCTAAGCGACCCCGACACCACCGATTTCGGCGGCGGAAGCCTGCGCGTCACGCGCGTGTCGACCGAGCAGGACATCCTCGATTACAACGCGCCGGACGACGAAACGCAATTCGGCCTGTCGGTGGCGTCGGGCGGGCGGATCGGCCTGAATGGCCCCGCCACGCTTACTGTGGACGGTCTCAACGTGGCCACCATCGTTGAGGATGGTCAGCAGGGCGCAGACCTGTTGCTGACCTTCCTGCCCGGCGCCAGTGCCGAAGCGATAGAGGTGCTTCTGGGTGCGCTGACCTATACCACTGCGTCGGACGATCCGTCCGCGCAGGTCAGCTTCTCGGCCAGCTTCGTCGACGGACAGGGCGGCGTGACAGCGCCGTTCGTGTTCACCGTGTCGGTCACGGCCGAACCCGATGCGGGCAGCGCAACCCCGGTGGGCGATGCGACGCAGGTCAATACGTTCACCCCCGGCAATCAGGACGAGGTCGCCATCGCCACGCTCAGTGATGGCGGATGGGTGGTGACATGGACTTCGGCGGGTCAGGATGACGACAGTGCCGCGGTGTTCCAGCAGAGGTTCACGGCGGACGGCGCCACGACCGGCGGCGAAGTTCAGGTGAACACCACCGAGGCGCGCGCGCAGGACAGCTCGTCTGTCGCAGCGCTGGCCGATGGCGGATGGATCGTTGCGTGGGACGGCAACGGCAACGGCGACGACTTCGGTATTTTCTTCCAGCGCTATGACAGCACCGGCGCGCCGCAGGGCGGCGAGACACTGGTCAATGTCGGCGACACCGGATCGACGCAGGAGGACCCTTCGGTCGTCGGGCTGCCGGGCGGCGGTTTCGCCATCGGCTATGCCTCGTTCGGGCTCGACGGCAGCAACTACGGAATCGGGATGCGCCTCTACGACGCGACGGGCACGCAAGTCGGCGCCCCCATCGTCGTGAACACGGAAACCAGCTCAACGCAGCAGGACGTCGCGCTGACGGTTCTGGCCGATGGCCGGATTGTGGCGACATGGACGTCGCAGACATCCGGCAGCGCAGGCGACGGGTCGTCCTCCGGCATCTTTGCGCGCGTTTTCAGCGCGTCCGGCGTCCCGGCGGGGCCTGAATTCCGGGTCAACACTGAAACCTTCAGCACTCAGTCTGATCCCAGCATCGGCGCCACGGCGGATGGCGGCTTCGTCATCGCATGGGCCGATTCAAGCGGCCAGGACGGCAGCGGAACCGGAATCGCGGCGCAGCGGTTCGACGCGTCGGCCGTTCCCGTCGGCGGTGAGTTTGTCGTCAACGACCAGCGGGTCAGCACACAGCAGTCGCCTTCGGTCACCGGACTGACCGACGGGCGCTTCCTGATCGCATGGCAGGATTTCGGCGGAACGGTCGATGTCGAAGGGCAGCTCTATTCCGCCAGCGGCGCGCGGATCGATGGGTCGTTCCCGATCAGCGGCGGCGTCACGGGCTCCCAGCAGTTCCCCGCTGTCGCGGCGCTCCCGAACGGCAATTTCGTGGCGGCCTGGCAAAGCAGCACCGGCGACGGGTCCGGCGAAGGCGTGTTCCAGCAGATCTTTGGCGACCCCGCGGATTTCGCACTGAACATCGCCCCCGTGATTGACGGTCTTTCGCGGGATGTCACCTTGTCCGAGGCGGATGTGAACGCGGGTCTCGTGCGGGTGGACGAGGACGCCACCGTCGCGGTCGGCGACCTCGATAGCGCGGATTTCAGCGGCGGGCGCCTTTCCGTGAGCATCGACGCGACGTTCAACGAAATCAGCCAGTTCGGCGGACAGGACGGCCTTGCGCAGGACCAACTTGGACTGATTGCCGGCAACGTTGGCAACGGGATGGTCACGTTCTCGGGCACTGGCATCGGCGCGACTGTGTCCGTGGATGGCACGGTCGTCGCGACCATTGCCTCGGACGGGGTGAACGGAGCGCCGCTGACCCTCGATCTGAACGCCAACGCGACGCCCGAGACAATCGAGGCGATCCTGGGCAACCTTGGCTACTCCAACCCGTCGGACGATCCGGCGCCGCTGCGTCGGCTTCAGATCGACCTCAGCGACGGGGACGGCGCGGCGGCACAAAGCCGGGTCATCGACCTCCGCATTTCGCCGGAAACGGACAGCACTTTGGTCGACGGGCCCGAGCGCATAGTGAACGCCCACACCGAAAGCGAACAGGGCGTGCCCGATGTCGCCACCCTTTCGGGCGGGGAAACCATCGTCGTCTGGCGCAGCGGTGGTCAGGACGGTTCCGGCTACGGCGTGTTCGGGCAGCTTTACGATGCCAATGGCGCGGCGTCCGGCCCGGAATTCGCCGTCAACCTGTCAACGGTCGCCTCGCAATACAATCCGGTCGTGACTGCACTTGCCACCGGCGGGTTTGCCGTCGCGTGGCGCGATGACAGCGGCGCCGACGGGTCGGGTGCGCGCGTCGTGACACGCACCTTCGCCGCCGACACCACGCCCACTTCGGGCGAGGTGCAGGTCAACAGCACGACCTTCTCGACCCAGGCGCAGCCCGCGATCGAGGCGCTCGGCGCCAGCGGCTACATCGTGAGCTTCTTCTCTCAGGACGGAGATGGCAGCGCGCAGGCCGTGCTGGCGCAGACCTTCGACAACACCGCCACACCGGTCGGCGCCGAACAGGTCATCAACACCGCCAACACACTGGGCAACCAGAGCCAGCCGGCGATCGCCGCGCTGGTCGATGGCCTGGGCGCCTTCGACGGGCATGTCGTGGTCTTCACCTCGGACACCAGCGGCGCGCAGGGTGATGGCAGCGGTTTCGGTATCTTCCAGCGGGCCTATGACGCCACCGGCGCGGCCACTGGCCCTGACACGCTGGTCAACACCCTGACCGCGGGCAACCAGACGCAGCCGACCGTAGTCGGCCTTGCGGGTGGCGGTCACGTCATAGCCTGGACCGACGACACTTCCGACGGCAGTTTCAACGGCGTATTCGCCCGTATTTTCAACGTGAGCGGAGCGCCGCTCGGGGATGCGTTCCGGGTAAATACCACGACGAACAGCGGCCAACTTAGCCCCGACGTTGTCGCGTTGAGCGATGGCGGCTTCGTCATCGGCTGGGAAGACCAGAGCGGGCTGGACGGATCGGGCATCGGCGTCTTCGCGCAGCGGTACGACGCGAGCGGCAACCGGATCGACGGCCAGACGCGGATCAACGTGGAGAACTCCTCCAACCAGAGCGGCATCGCGCTGGCCGAAACGGCAGACGGCTTCACCGCCGTGTTCAACGCGGAAACCTCGGCCGGATCCGGCGACGGAAGCTCCACCGCGGTGGTCCTGCGCCGGTTCGAGACGACGCCGCCCGCCGACAGCAGCCCGCGGATCGAAGACCTGACCCGTCTCTCGACGCTGTTCTCCAATGACGTGACAGCGGGGGCGCGCGTGCTTGACGACGCGGTCGCGCTGGTCGATCCGAACGGTGGCACCTATGCGGGCGGTGTGCTGGACTTCTACTACACCACGCCAGTGCAGGCGACCGATCAGCTGTCTCTGGCGGCCACCGGCCCCGTGACGATCACCGGTGCGGCCAATGACGAAGTGCGCGTTAACGGCACGCTGGTCGGAACCATAGACGGCACGCTGGACGGTGCCAACGGTGCGGGCCTGCGGATCGATCTGACGGCGAATGCCGATGCGGCCGCCGTCCAGCTGCTGATCGAACGGCTGGCCTTCGCATCCAGTGACACCGCGGCCAATGTCACCAATACCACCCGAGGGGTGGGCGTGACCCTCACCGACGGCGCGGGCGGGCAGAGTGACCCGCAATCCGTATTCGTCCGGGTTCTGACGGGCACAGACAGCACGACCGGCCTGCAGCTTAACGACTGGGGCGTGTCCGAGAACCAGCAATTGCAGGCCCTTCCGCGTCTGAGCGAAATCGCACTGAACGCCCAGCCACTTGTCATCGACGCGGATGTCGATCTCGACGACTTCGTCGGCGCCAGCTTCGATACCGGCTTCGTGCGGTTGACCAACGTGTTTTCAAGTAGCGACGCGCAGCAACTGTCAGTGCTCAACACGGGCACCGGTGCCGGAGAGATCGGCTTCGACGGCACGACAGTCACCTTCGGCGGCACGGCCATCGGCACGCTGAACGCGACCTCCGACGGCGTGGACGGCGCACCGCTCCAGATCGACCTGAACGCCGCCGCCACCGCCGAAAGTGTGGAGGCGCTTGTCGAGGCGCTGACCGTCGCGCTGAACGGTCAGTACAACACCAACACCGTCGGCTGGGACCTGGTGGTCGCCAACGGCGCCGGGAACCAGACGCAATTCAACCGCCTGAGCGCGCCCATCGACCGGGATTTCGTGACGGTCGCCCCTGCGTCCGGCGAAGAGGTACAGGTCAACACCTTCGAGACGCGCGCTCAGGACGATCCGCAGGTTACCGCGCTGGCCGGGGGCGGCTACGTCTTCGTGTGGACCTCGGACCGGCAGGAAAGCAACACAAGCGCCGACGGCGTTTTCGCGCAAGTGTATGACGCAGCAGGCCAGAAGGTCGGGCCCGAATTCCGCGCCAACGATACGGCGGTGGGCGGGCAGTACGATCCGTCCGTGATCGGCTTGTCCACCGGCGGGTTCGTGATCGCGTGGTCCGACGGCAGCGGGCGGGACGGATCAAGCATCGGCGTGTACGCGCAGCGCTTCGACGCGAACGGCACGCCGCAGGGCGTGGTGATCCAGCTAAACGAGGAAACAAGCTCCAACCAGGATCACCCACAACTGGCAGCGCTCGATGCCGGGCGTTTCATGGCGGTTTGGGAATCGGTCAATTCCGGGTCCGCTGGCGACGGCAACGGAGGCGGCGTCTTCGCTCGCATCTTCGACGCCGCAGGTGTGCCCGAGGGCGGCGAGTTCCAGGTCAACACGCAGACCTCGTCGAACCAAGGCCAGCCGTCGGTAGCCACGTTGCCCGATGGCGACGTTCTGGTCGTGTGGACCGATTTCGGCCCGAATGACGGGTCGTCCGCAGGCGTTTTCGCGCAACGGTTCGACGCAGCGACGGGCAATCCGCTGGCCTTCGACGGGAGCGCGCTGCCGCCCGCGACCATGGCCGAGACGCAAATCAACACCGTCGCGGCTGGCAGCCAGAGCAGTCCCTTCGTCGCCAGCCTCGGGGCCAGCGCAAGCCTGCCGCAGGGCGGGTTCGTGGTGGCTTGGGACGGCCCCGACAGCAGCAGCACCGGGATCTTCGCACAGATCTTCGCGCTTGACGGCACGCCGCAGGGCAGCGAGATCCTTGTCAATTCCGACGAGCAATCCACGCAATCCTTCGCTGCCATCGCAGCGCGTCCGGGCGGCGGCTTCATTATTGCCTGGCAGGACTTCTCCAACGAAGCCGACAACAGTGGCACCGCCGTGACAGCCCAGGAATTCGCGGCCGACGGCACAGCCGTGGGCCTGCCTTTCCTTGTCAACAGCGAGACCAGCGGCAACCAGGTCTCGGTGACGATGGCGACGCTGGCAAACGGCACGGTGGTCACGGGCTGGGTTTCCCCGACCTCTGGCAGCGCCGGGGACGGGTCGAGCAACGGTGTGTTCCAGAAGCTGTTCGCTTCGCCCGCCCCAGCGGCGGGCGCCGAGGCCCCGGTGCTGGTGGGTTTGCCCGATGGCACGACCTTCGATGAGGCGGCCGTGAACGCAGGTCTGCAACTGATCGACACCGATGGAGCGCTGTCGCTGACGGACGCGGATTCCACTGATTTCGACGGTGGCGAGATCCTTGTTTCGACGCTGGTAACAAATGATACCGCACTGTTCGACCAGCTTGCGCCCAACCCGGACGATCTTGGTGTTCTTGCAGGGGCAGGCGTAACAATCTCCGGTTCCACCGTTTCTGTAGGTGGGACGGCGATTGGCACGATCGACACATCGGACAACGGACAGGACGGTGCGGTCCTGCGGATCGCGCTGAACGGCGACGCCACGCCCGAACGGGTGGAGGCGGTCCTGGCGCGGCTGGGCTTCGGCACGCAGTCCGACAACCCTGTAGACGCCCGCAGCGTGATCGTGCAGGTGACGGATGGCGACGGCGGATCGGTGACCAGCGCACCCATCGTGCTGACAGTGACCCCGGAAGTGGACCGAACAGCGCTTGCTACAGGCGAAGAATGGCAGGTCAATACGCAGGCCAGAAATACTCAGCAATCGCCCGCCGTCGCTGCGGTGTTCGACACCGGCGGCGTGCAGATCGGCACCGTGTCGGTCTGGGCCAGCCGCGACCAGGACCGCCCGCAGGACGGAGGCTTCGGCGTCTTCGCGCAACTGTTCGATTTGAATGGCGATCCGATTGGCGCAGAGTTCCGGATCAACGCGCACACCGAATTCGACCAGCAGTCGCCGGTCGTCACCGGCCTTCCCACAGGCGGCTTCGCTGTGGCCTGGACAGATGACAGCTGGGCGCACCCGTCCGTTCTGGCCGCCGGGCAAAACATCGGCACCAAGGTCATTGCCAAGATCTTCGATGCCGCGGGCACGCCCGTTTCGCCCGAATTCGTGGTGAACGACCAGATCAGTTCGAACCAGGACGAGCCAACTATAGCCGCGCGCGGCAACGGCGAAATCATCGTTGCCTATCGGGATAACGGTAACGCCGATGGCAGCGGTCAGGGCGTGTTCCAGCGCGCTTTCGACAGTGCCGGGAACGCGCTTGGCGCCTCGGTGCAGGTCAACACGCAGACCAGTTCTAACCAGTCCCAACCTTCGGTCGCGGTCCTCGCTGGGGGGAACAGCGTCACGGTCTGGACCTCGGCCGACTCCGCGCCCGCCGGCGATGGCAGCGGGAACGGCCTGTTCGGACGGCTCTTTACAGCTGCAGGCGCGCCGATCGGTTTGGAATTCGCCATCAACACGACAACCGGCAATAGTCAGAGCGATCCTCATGTGACCGGCCTGACAGGGGGCGACTTCGTCGTCGTCTGGCGGGACGACAGCGGCAATGACGGCAGCGGTTCGGCCGTAATAATGCAGCGC
The DNA here is from genome assembly GCF_003172915.1 of Meridianimarinicoccus roseus. Lineage (GTDB taxonomy): Bacteria > Pseudomonadota > Alphaproteobacteria > Rhodobacterales > Rhodobacteraceae > Meridianimarinicoccus > Meridianimarinicoccus roseus. The sequence goes on along the minus strand of NZ_QGKU01000003.1, from coordinate 7,455 downwards.
TTCGACAGCGCCGGTGCCCCGGTCGGAGCCGAAATCCGCGTGAACGAAACGGCCCTGAATTCGCAATACCAGCCCGACATCGTCGCGCTGGCGAATGGCGGCTGGGTCGTCGTTTGGACGGACAACGCACAGGACGGCTCCAGCGAGGGGATATTCGGCCAGGAGTTTGCTGCCGATGGCAGCCGCGTGGACGGTGAGTTCCAGGTCAACACGCAGACCAGCAGTGCCCAGAACAACGCCTCGGTGGCCGCGCTGCCGGGTGGTGGTTTCGTCGTCAACTGGTCGTCGGTGACCTCCGGCAGCGCCGGGGACGGCGACCAGAACGGCGTCTTCCAGCAGACCTTTTGGGCCGGGCTTTCGCAGTCCGATGCGCCGCTGATCACCGGGCTGACCGACCTCGCGCTGACCGAAGCGGCGGTGAACGCGGGGCCGCAGCAGATCGGCGCCGCGCTTGGCTTCGGCGATGCCGACAGTCCGGATTTCGCGGGCGGCGTTCTGACCGTGTCGGTCACCCAGAACGCGACCGTTCAGGAACAGTTCATCGGTCCGGATGATGGGGCGCAAGACCAGCTTTCGCTGATTTCGATCTCCGGCGTGTCTTTGTCCGGAACCAGTGTGCTGGTGGATGGAACGCCGGTCGGCACGATCACGTCCGACGGGGTGGACGGCGCGCCGCTCCAGATCACCTTTCTTGGAGCGGCGGACGCGGACGCGGTCAAGGCCGTGCTGCGCGCTGTCAGCTATGCGAACACGTCGAATGATCCCGAACAGGTGCGGGAGATCGCGATACAGTTGACCGACGGCGATGGCGGCGTGGTGCGCCAGACCATGACGCTGTCCATCGCGCCCGAGACCGATGGCGCAACCCCGGTCGGCGACGAGGTGCTCACCAACAGCTTCACCATAGACAACCAGTTGGACAGCCATGTCGGTGTACTGGCCGATGGCGGCTACGTGATCGTCTGGACCTCGACCAATCAGGATGCGACCGGCGACAACGACCTTGGCATCTTCGCGCAACGCTACGACGCGGCGGGCGCCCCGGTGGGCGGCGAGATCCTCGTGAACACGGTCACCATCGCATCGCAGTCGGATGCGGAGGTCGTAGGCCTTGCCAATGGCGGCTTCGTGGTCGCTTGGCGGGACACCTCGCGCGCGTCCAGTTCGCACAACGACGAAGAAGTCGTGTTCCAGGTGTTCGATGCGCTCGGCCAGCGGGTCGGGGGCGAAACCGCCCATGACAGCGCGACCTCGCAGAACCCGTTCGCACCCGCGCTTGCGGCGTTCGATGCGGGCGGCTTTGTCATGGTTCACCACGCGCAGGACCGCGCTTCGCCCTTCGGCAACAAGATCCTCGGCCAGCGCTATGACGATACCGGCAGCCCGGTCGGCACCGAGTTCGAGATCGCGCAGCCCGGCGGCAACAGCGCGGCCAATGCCGATGTCGCGGCACAGGCCGACGGCACCTTCGCGGTGGTGTTCCAGGAACAGGCGCTGGACGAGTCGGGCGCGAACAACAGCGGTGTGTTCCTGCAACGTTTCGCGGCAGACGGCACTGCGCTCGGCCTGCCGGTAACGGTGAACCAAATCGTCCGGTTCGATCAGTTTGCGCCGCGCATCGCCGCGCTGGACGGCGGCGGCTACGTCGTCGTGTTCGAAAGCGACATCGGCGACGATTTCAGCTACACCAGTACGTCCGGAATCTACGGTCAGGTGTTCACATCGGGCGGGGCACCGATCGGCGAACAGTTCCTTGTGAACCGTGTAGTCGATAGCTCCCAGACCGATCCTGACGTGGCCGCAACCGATGGCGGTGGTTTCGCAGTCACCTATACCGATCAGAATGGCACGGACGGATCGGGCCGGGGCGTGTATGTCCAGCAGTACGACGCGGCGGGCAACCGGATCGACGGGCCGGTCCAGGTCAATGTCGAGACGTCCAGTACCCAGGACGACGCCAGCATCGCAGCGCTGCCTGGCGGCAATTTCGTGGTGTCCTTCACCTCGAACACCAGCGCCACCGCAGGCGACGGCAACAGTGGCGGTGTGTTCCACCGGTTGATCGGGGATCCAGCCGACTTCAACCTTGGCGCCGGGCCTGTTCTGGACGGCGTCAACCGCACGGTCACTTATTCGGAGAACCTGCTGAACGGCCTGCCGCAACTGATCGATGAGAACGGGGCCGCCGCCGTGTCGCACCCGACCGCGACCGATTTCGATGGCGGGTCGATCCTGGTGTCGAACGTGCTGTCCTCGGCCCCGCTGATCGACCAGATCAACGCGCCCGACGATCTGACCCAGGACCAGCTTGGCCTGCGCCAGGCCGACGGCATCACGATCAGCGGCACGGCCGTCAGCATCGACGGCACGCTGGTCGCCACCATCCTGCAGGACGGGCAGAACGGCAGCCCGTTCGAACTGCGTCTCAACGCCAACGCGACCCCCGAACTGGTTGAACGGCTTGTCGAGAATCTGACCTACCGCAACATTTCGGACGATCCTCTGCCGACGCGCGAATTGCGCATCCAGGTCACGGACGGCGATGGCGGGGCCTCCGCCCCGTCTCTGGTCACTCTGACCATCGACCCGACGCCGGACGCTGCCGTTGCGGTGGGCGGCGAGCGCGTGATCAACACCACGGACACCGGCAGTGAAAGCGCGCCGAAAGTGGCCGGTCTTCCGAACACGGGCGGCGATTTCATCGCAGTGTTCGAAAGCGGCGGCGCAGACGGGTCCGGCGGCGGGCTTCTGGCACAACGCTTCGACAGCCTCGGCAACCCGGTGGCGCGCGACGGCACAGGCCTTGCCAGCGGCGTGACGGACGAGTTCCGCATCAACACCGTCAGCACTTCGAGCAACCAGTTCGATGCGGATGTAGCGGCATTCTCGAATGGCGGCTGGGTCGTTGTCTGGTCCGACAGCACGATCGACAGCAGCAGCACCGGCGTTGCGGCGAAGATCTTCAATCCGGATGGCACACCGCTGGATGGCACCGAATTCATCGTCCCGTCCTTGACCAGCTCGACCCAGGACATGCCATCCGTCGCCGTGCTGACCAATGACCGGTTCGTGGTGACGTGGGAATCCGTCAATTCGGGCGGGGCCTCCGACGGCGACAGCCAGGGCGTTCTGGGACGCCTGTTCGAGGCAAACGGAACCCCGGTTGCAGGGCAGTTCGTGGTCAACACCACAACAGCGGGCAGCCAGGGCGATCCGTCCATAACGGCGCTGGCCGATGGCGGTTTCCTTGTCACTTGGGAAGACCGATCCGCCGCCGACGGCAGCAGCAACGGCATCTTCGCGCAGCGTTTCGACGCCAACGCGAACGCACTGGGCACGGAATTCCGGATCAACACGACCACCGCGAACAGCCAGTCCGACCCCGTGGTCACCGCGCTGAACAACGGCAACATCGTCGTTGTGTGGGAAGACAGTGCGGCGGATCAAAGCAGCACCGGCGTCTTCGCGCAGATCTACGACGTGACCGGCACGGCCGTGACGGACGAATTCCGCGTCAACGACCAGCGCATCAGTACGCAGTTCGACCCGGTGATCGCATCGCTTGATACCGGCGGCTTCGTGATCGCCTGGACCGACAACAACGGAACCGACGGCAGCGGTCAGGGCGTCTTCGCCCAGCAGTACGATGCGGCGGGCAACCGACTCGACAGCCAGTTCCAGGTCAATACGACATTCCTTGGAACACAGAACCAGCCAGACATCACCGGCCTGCCCGGCGGGGGCTTCGTGGTCGCCTTCAATGGCTCCACGCTTCTGCAGGTCTACGGCAACGACGCGCCCGTGCTGTCGCCGATCAGTGCGACCGGGGCCGAAGACACGGCCATCGTGCTTGACGCGGCACTGTTCGACGCGGGCTTTACCGACCCGAACGGCAACACCTTGCAGTCCGTGCGGATCGACACCTTCCCGAATGACGGCACCCTCACCCTGTCAGGCACGCCGGTCGTCGCCGGGCAGGAGATCAGCCGCGCCGACCTGATCGCGGGCAATCTCGTCTATCTCGGCAACCAGGACTTCAACGGCGCCGACAGCTTCCAGTGGACCGGATCGGACGGAATTTCTTTCGCGCCGACGGCAGTGCAGGCCGACATCACCGTGACCCCGGTGAACGACGCGCCGGGACTTGAGGCGGGGACAGACGCGACGCTTGGCGAAGGACAGACACTGACTCGGCAGATAACGCTGACCGATCCGGACTTCGACACGCGCAGCTTCACCGTGGACTATGGCGATGGCTCTGCGCTTCAGACGTTCAACAGCACGTCGCTTACACCGAACCTGTCGCATGTCTATGGCAGCGAAGGCAGCTTCACCGTCACCGTGACGGTCGACGACAATTCCGGCGCAGCCAATGCGTTCGAGACGGACAGCTTCACCGTGACCGTCATCAACGCCGCACCGATCACTGGGCCCGACAACTTCATCGTGAACGAGGACGGCCCGGCCGGAACCGGCAACGTGCTGACCAATGACAGCGATCCGGGGGGCGACCCGATCTCGGTGTCGGCGGTGAACGGCCAGGGCGCGGATGTCGGCGTGCAGCTCACGTTGCTGTCGGGCGCACTTCTGACCATCGACGCCGCGGGCAACTACACCTACGATCCGAACGGCGCCTTCGAAGGGTTGGCGGATTTCCAGAACGGGTTCGACAGCTTCAGCTACACCGTGACGGACGGCCTGCTTGAAACCTCGCGAACCGTCAACGTGACGATCGACGGGCAGAACGATGCGCCCGTCGCCGGCGACGACACCGCGACGGTGAACGACACCGCGACGGTGACGCTGAACCTGCTGACCAACGATACCGACGTGGACACGGCCAACACGGTCAGCGTGACAGGCTTCGACGGCACGGTCAGCGGCGTGTCCGATCTCGGCGGCGGTGTGTTCCAGGGAACCGTCACGGCGACCGGTGCGCTGGTCACGCTGGACACGAATACCGGCGACGTGACCTATGATCCGAACGGCGCGCTGTCCGGCGGCGGCAGCGACAGCTTCGGCTACCTTGTGAGCGACGGGCGCGGCGGCACCGACAGCGCGACCGTGAACATCACGGTCAACGGCACCAACCAGAACCCCGTCGCGGGCGACGACCTGCAGATCGTGACCGAGGACGTCAACGCTTTCGGCGCACCGCTGTTCGTTGGTTCGACAGGGCCGGACAGCGACCCCGACGGCGACACGATCACGGTGGTCACGGTGAACGGGTTGGCGGCGAATGTCGGCACAAACCTCTTGCTGGGGTCGGGCGCGACGCTGAACGTGGCTGCGACCGGCACGTTCTCCTACCTGCAAAACGGCGTGTTCAACAGTCTCGCCGTCGGCGAGACCGGCAACGACAGCTTCACCTACACGATCAGCGACGGCAACGGCGGATCGGACACGGCGACGGTTACGATCGAGGTGCAGGGTGTGAACGATGCGCCGGTGGCGCTGAACGATAGTGCGAGCACCGACCAGAACACCGCGATCTCGGGCATCGGCGTGCTCGGCAATGACAGCGACGTGGACAGCACGGACACGCTGGCGATCGATCAGTTCGGCGGCGTGGCGGCCGTGCCGGGTGCGTCTGTGGCGGGGGCCGGCGGCGGGCTGTTCAGCTTCAATGCCAACGGCACCTTCGACTACGATCCGAACGGCGCCTTCGACAGCCTCGCGCAAGGGTCCAGCGGAACGGACAGCGTTTCCTACCGCGTGTCCGACGGCAATGGTGGCACCGACATCGCCACGCTGTTCGTCACCGTTTCGGGACTTAATGACGGGCCGGACGCCGTGGATGACGGCTTCGCCGTCGGCAAAACGGCAACGCTGACCGGCCTGTCGGTCACCGCGAACGACACCGACCCGGACAGCGGCGACTCGCTCTTTGTGTCGCTGATCAACGGTACGGCGGCCGTCGGCACACAGATCACGCTGAGTTCCGGGGCGCTGCTTCAAGTCAACGCAGGCGGCACCTTCAGCTACGATCCGAACGGCCAGTTCGACTCGCTTCAGAACGGCCAAAGCGCGACGGACAGCTTCACCTACACCCTGAGCGACGCGCTTGGTCAGACCGACACCGCGACCGTGACCCTGACGATCAACGGATCGAGCACGCCCCCCGTCGCAGCGCCCGACAGCGCCACCACGGACGAGGACACAGCCACCGACATCGCGGTGCTGGGCAATGACACCGACGCCGACGGCGATTTGCTGAGCGTGACCACGATCGAAGGATCAGCAGCCGCGGTCGGCGTGGCGGTGGCCCTCGGGTCGGGCGCGACGGCAACGCTGAACGCGGACGGCACGGTGACATACGATCCGAACGGCGCCTTCGAAGCCCTGGCCGCCGGCGGACCGGACGGCACGGACAGCTTCAGCTACACCATCGGCGATGGAACGGGCGGCAGCGACACGGCCACCGTCTCGGTCACGATCACCGGTGTGAACGATGCGCCGGTCGCCGCCAACGATAGTGTCGTCACCGACGAGGAAACCGGCATCGCTATCAACGTGCTGGCCAACAACGGCGGGGGCGTGGACACCGACCCGGATGCAGGAACGATCCTCGTGGCAGACGAGGTGAACGGCGGCGCGCTGGCGATTGGCGCGTCGGTCCTGCTGACCAGCGGTGCGCTGGTGACACGCGACGCGTCGGCCAGCTTCACCTACGACCCGAACGGCGCCTTCGAAAGCCTGTCGGCAGGAAGCTCGGCCGGTGACAGCTTCACCTACCGTCTTTCGGACGGGCAGGGCGGTACCGACCTTGCGACGGTGTTCGTCACGGTGAACGGTGTGAACGACGCGCCCGACGCGGCCGCTGACACCTTCGCGGTCGCGGTCGGCGCGGCGCTGTCAGGCAACGTGCTGGCCAACGACACAGATATCGACTCGCTCGATGCGCTTGCAGTGGTTGGGGTGCAGGGCGGCATCAACCTCGGCACGCCCGTGGCCACCGACAACGGCGGGCTGGTCACGCTGACCTCCACCGGGGTGTTCAGCTACGATCAGAACGGCGCCTTCGCCGGGCTGGGAGCAGGCCAGAGCGCCACGGACACTTTCGCCTACCAGATCTCCGACGGCAATGGTGGCATCGACACGGCGACTGTGACGATCACCGTAGGCGGATCGAACTTGCCGCCGGTCGGGGTGGACGACACCGCAACCGCGAACGAAGATGGCCCGGCGATCCTGGTCGATGCGCTGAATAATGACACCGACCCGAACGCGGACCCGCTGGCCGTGAGCGGTGTGGATACCACCGGCACGCTGGGGCTGGTCACCGACAACGGCGACGGCACCTTCGGCTACGACCCGAACGGCGCGTTCGAGGCACTGGCGGCGGGCGAGCAGGCCACCGACAGCTTCACCTACACCGTAGACGACGGGCAGGGCGGCTCCGACACGGCCACCGTCACCGTCGCGATCACCGGGCAAAACGACGCGCCGGTGGCG
>NZ_QGKU01000029.1 GCF_003172915.1 Meridianimarinicoccus roseus | reverse complement strand
GCCTGATGGAGCCGACGCGCTTCGTGTGCATCCGGCGTGTCATGGTGCCGGTGGGGCACAAGTCGTTCACGCTCGGCGGGCGCGCGACCCCGGTGCTCGGCCATCTGACGGGCGCGGCGTTCGAGGACATGCAGAAGCTGCGCGCGCGGTTCCAGGCCGAGCGCGACATGGCGGCCGAGTTCCGCGCCGCCAAGAAGCTGGCGACACGCCCGAACCGCGAGTTTCCCGGCGGCCGCCGCGATGTTCTCACGCCCGCGCTGGTGGCGGGAGGGCACGGCTGATGCGCCCCGCCGACTTCCCCGCCGATCCCGATCGCCTGACCGCGCTGGTCGAAGACGCCCTGCGCCGCGCACGATGCGCGGCCGAGGTCATGCACGACACCGTGCTCCCTGCCCTCGCGCCAGGCGATCGGACGGGGCCGACGCGCCTGCTGCGCGCGCTGCGCGGGAACAGCCTGTTCCAGGGCGAGGGCGAGCGCGCGGCGCTGCAGGGCGATCTCGACGCGATGGCCGTTGCCGCGGCGCCGGTGATGCCGACGCTGGCGGCGCTGGAAGAGATCTACCGTGCGCAGGTGGAGCGTCTTGAGGATCTGTTGACGGGCAGCGATCAGATGGTTGCGGCGAATGCGCTGCTTCGCGAGCTTCTGGGCGCCGTTCATGTGTGGGGGGATGCGGCGGCGCGCGACGGGATGCGGATCGAGATCCGGGGTGCGGCGTCGCACGTGTTCCAAGGTGATGAGAAGACACGACAAAGCGCCCCTTGGGGCGCTTTGCTGTCTGATAGTCAGATTTCGCTGGTTGCGGGAGTAGGATTTGAACCTACGACCTTCAGGTTATGAGCCTGACGAGCTACCGGGCTGCTCCATCCCGCGCTGGTTGTTTGTTTTCATCGTTTTGAGAGGTTGGCGGCTTTCTAGGTTTGGCGATGACCTACTCTCCCACGTCTTGAGACGCAGTACCATTGGCGCGACAGTGCTTAACTGCCGAGTTCGGGATGGGATCGGGTGTTTCACTTGCGCTATGATCACCAAACCGAGGAAGCCGCCTTCATCAGATATTGTTCCAAGTCGGGTACACGTTTTGTGTACGGCTTTTGATTTTGCGGAAGCGCCTGGCTTCTACTGGATCAAATCAAGCCTATCGGACCATTAGTACCGGTCAACTGAACGCATTGCTGCGCTTACATCTCCGGCCTATCGACGTGGTGGTCTACCACGGTCCTCAGGGATACCTTGTTTTGAGGGGGGCTTCCCGCTTAGATGCCTTCAGCGGTTATCCTTTCCGATCATAGCTACCCTGCACTGCGGCTGGCGCCACAACAGGTCCACCAGTGGATCGTTCACCCCGGTCCTCTCGTACTAGGGGCAACTCCTCTCAAGTATCCTACACCCACGGCAGATAGGGACCGAACTGTCTCACGACGTTCTAAACCCAGCTCACGTACCTCTTTAAACGGCGAACAGCCGTACCCTTGGGACCTGCTCCAGCCCCAGGATGAGATGAGCCGACATCGAGGTGCCAAACGGTGCCGTCGATATGGACTCTTGGGCACCATCAGCCTGTTATCCCCGGCGTACCTTTTATCCGTTGAGCGATGGCCCTTCCACTCGGGACCACCGGATCACTATGGCCGTCTTTCGACTCTGCTCGACTTGTCAGTCTCGCAGTCAGGCTGGCTTCTGCCATTGCACTCAACGAGCGATTTCCGACCGCTCTGAGCCAACCTTCGCGCGCCTCCGTTACGCTTTAGGAGGCGACCGCCCCAGTCAAACTACCCGCCACACAGGGTCCCGGATCCGGATAACGGACCGCGGTTAGACATCAAGCGAAGCAAGGGTGGTATCTCAAGGGAGGCTCCACCGCGACTGGCGTCACGGCTTCGAAGCCTACCACCTATCCTGCACATGCTTGGCCTGATGCCAGTGTGAAGCTGTAGTAAAGGTGCACGGGGTCTTTCCGTCTAACCGCGGGAAGCCTGCATCTTGACAGGCAATTCAATTTCGCTGAGTCCACATTTGAGACAGCGGGGAAGTCGTTACGCCATTCGTGCAGGTCGGAACTTACCCGACAAGGAATTTCGCTACCTTAGGACCGTTATAGTTACGGCCGCCGTTTACCGGGGCTTCAATTCGGAGCTCTCACCCCTCCTTTTAACCTTCCGGCACCGGGCAGGCGTCAGACCCTATACGTCGTCTTGCGACTTCGCAGAGCCCTGTGTTTTTAGTAAACAGTCGCCACCCCCTGGTTTGTGCCCCCGGCCCATAGTTGCCTACGAACCGGGCCTCCTTCTCGCGAACTTACGGAGGTATTTTGCCGAGTTCCTTAAATGTGGTTCTCTCAAGCGCCTTGGTATTCTCTACCAGTCCACCTGTGTCGGTTTCGGGTACGGTCTGATGGAGGGCTATTTCCAGGAACCGGTTGGCGGCCGGGTCAATCCGATAAGACCCGACAACGTTTCCGATCCGTCACATCCTCCTGGCCCAGGAATATTAACCTGGTTCCCATCGTCTACGCATGTCTGCCTCGACTTAGGGGCCGGCTTACCCTGCTCAGATTAGCTTTAAGCAGGAACCCTTGGACTTTCGGCGACAGGGTCTCTCACCCTGTTTGTCGCTACTCATGTCATCATTCTCACTGGTGATCACTCCACCGGATGGCTTACGCCCCGGCTTCACAGTAGAGTCCTTGTCTGCGCTACCGCTTCGCTGCTTGGGCGCTTTCGCGCTTCCACATCGGGCGGCATAACAGACACGGACTATGTCACACCACGCTCCGCTACCATGCCTTGCGGCATCCTCAGCTTCGGCTCACGGCTTGAGCCCCGTTACATCTTCGCCGCAGGACAACTTATTTAGACCAGTGAGCTGTTACGCTATCTTTAAAGGATGGCTGCTTCTAAGCCAACCTCCTGGTTGTTTTGGTCGTCCCACCTGCTTTCCCACTTAGCCGTGAATTGGGGGCCTTAGCTGGAGGTCAGGGTTGTTTCCCTCTCCACTACGGGCGTTAGCACCCGCAGTGTGTCTGCCATCTAGTACTCCCGGGTATTCGGAGTTTGGTTAGGATCAGTAAGCCTGTGGGGCCCCATTACCCATCCAGTGCTCTACCCCCCGGGGTATTCGGATGACGCTCTACCTAAATAGATTTCGCGGAGAACCAGCTATCTCCGAGTTTGATTGGCCTTTCACCCCTAGGCACAACTCATCCCGACCTTTTTCAACAGGTGTGGGTTCGGACCTCCAGTACGTGTTACCGTACCTTCATCCTGGTCATGCCTAGATCACTCGGTTTCGGGTCTGATCCATCCAACTCGACGCCCTATTAAGACTCGCTTTCGCTGCGCCTACACCTAACGGCTTAAGCTTGCTGGATAGACCAAGTCGATGACCCATTATACAAAAGGTACGCCGTCACCCCGCAAGGAGGCTCCGACTGATTGTAGGCGTTCGGTTTCAGGTACTGTTTCACTCCCCTCGTCGGGGTGCTTTTCACCTTTCCCTCACGGTACTGGTTCGCTATCGGTCAGTAAGGAGTACTTAGCCTTCGAGGGTGGTCCCCCGATCTTCAGACAGGATTTCACGTGTCCCGCCCTACTTAATACGTCCATTGCTGCTTCGCATACGGGGCTGTCACCCATATCGCCCGACTTTCCAGACGGTTCTGCTCACAACTCTGGCTCGGCTGGTCCCCGTTCGCTCGCCGCTACTAGGGGAGTATCAATTGATGTCCTTTCCTCCGGGTACTTAGATGTTTCAGTTCCCCGGGTTTGCTCTAAAAACCCTATGTATTCAGGTTATTAGTACCTGTTTCACCCCATTATTGACGACCTCGCCACGACACCCCCAACCGACCAAAGGCCGGACCGGAGAGACCGCCGCGAAGCGACAATAATAAAGTGTCAGGTGGGTTGCCCCATTCGGAAATCTCCGGATCAAAGCCTATTACCGGCTCCCCGAAGCTTATCGCAGGTTATCACGTCCTTCATCGCCTCTTACTGCCAAGGCATCCACCAAACGCCCTTCTCGCGCTTGATTTGATCCAGAAGAAGCAAGGCCTCTTCCTGACCCCCGCCTTTTGTGTGCGATTGCTCGCTCGGGGGCTTGAGATCAAAAGTCGTACTTTCCCGGCATTCATCCTGGTTCGTGATGAATGCCATGTTGGTTAGTGTACTTGACTTGGAACAAAACTACGTCGCAACGGCCCGAAGGCCGCGCCGATCTTCCTCACGCGGAAGATCCGTAGCTCTGATGTTGTATCTCTCTAAACGATGTCAAAACCGCGGCCGGAGCCGCGTGTCCGATTGGACGGGAAAGCAAGTCGCCTTGCTTGCCGGTCAAATCGGCGCCGATGATCATGAGTATCCGAAGTTGTTTTGGTGGAGCCTAGGAGGATCGAACTCCTGACCTCCTGAATGCAAATCAGGCGCTCTCCCAGCTGAGCTAAGGCCCCGTAAGGTTGCACCCGACGCCTCTGGTGGGCGCATCCTTGATAATCATGGTGGGTCGAGGAGGACTTGAACCTCCGACCTCACGCTTATCAGGCGTGCGCTCTAACCACCTGAGCTACCGACCCAAGATCCAGACCGGTAGGTCTGCAACTTCCTGAAGAGATATGAGGACGGCCTGGCCGTATATGTCACTTCCGGCCAATTGACCGTGCCTTCGTGAGAAGGACCGTGACTGCTAAGTGTTTCACGAGTGATGCAAGCATCACTTCCAGAAACATCCTTAGAAAGGAGGTGATCCAGCCGCAGGTTCCCCTACGGCTACCTTGTTACGACTTCACCCCAGTCGCTGATCCTACCGTGGCCGCCTGCCCCCCGAAGGTTAGCGCAGCGTCGTCAGGTAGAACCAACTCCCATGGTGTGACGGGCGGTGTGTACAAGGCCCGGGAACGTATTCACCGCGTCATGCTGTTACGCGATTACTAGCGATTCCGACTTCATGCCGTCGAGTTGCAGACGACAATCCGAACTGAGACAGCTTTTTGGGATTAACCCATTGTCACTGCCATTGTAGCACGTGTGTAGCCCAACCCGTAAGGGCCATGAGGACTTGACGTCATCCACACCTTCCTCCGACTTATCATCGGCAGTTCCTTTAGAGTGCCCAGCCGAACTGCTGGCAACTAAAGGCGTGGGTTGCGCTCGTTGCCGGACTTAACCGAACATCTCACGACACGAGCTGACGACAGCCATGCAGCACCTGTCTTGGATCCAGCCGAACTGAAGGAATTCCTCTCGGAAAACCGCGATCCAGATGTCAAGGGTTGGTAAGGTTCTGCGCGTTGCTTCGAATTAAACCACATGCTCCACCGCTTGTGCGGGCCCCCGTCAATTCCTTTGAGTTTTAATCTTGCGACCGTACTCCCCAGGCGGAATGCTTAATCCGTTAGGTGTGACACCGAACAGCATGCTGCCCGACGTCTGGCATTCATCGTTTACGGTGTGGACTACCAGGGTATCTAATCCTGTTTGCTCCCCACACTTTCGCACCTCAGCGTCAGTATCGAGCCAGTGAGCCGCCTTCGCCACTGGTGTTCTTCCGAATATCTACGAATTTCACCTCTACACTCGGAGTTCCACTCACCTCTCTCGAACTCTAGACTGATAGTTTTGGAGGCAGTTCCGGGGTTGAGCCCCGGGATTTCACCCCCAACTTTCCAATCCGCCTACGTGCGCTTTACGCCCAGTAATTCCGAACAACGCTAACCCCCTCCGTATTACCGCGGCTGCTGGCACGGAGTTAGCCGGGGTTTCTTTACCAGGTACTGTCATTATCATCCCTGGCGAAAGAGCTTTACAACCCTAAGGCCTTCATCGCTCACGCGGCATGGCTCGGTCAGGCTTGCGCCCATTGCCGAAGATTCCCCACTGCTGCCTCCCGTAGGAGTCTGGGCCGTGTCTCAGTCCCAGTGTTGCTGATCATCCTCTCAAACCAGCTATGGATCGTAGGCTTGGTAGGCCATTACCCCACCAACTACCTAATCCAACGCGGGCCGATCCTTCCCCGAAATTCTTTCCCCCGAAGGGCGTATACGGTATTAAACCCAGTTTCCCGGGACTATTCCGTAGAGAAGGGCACGTTCCCACGCGTTACTAACCCGTCCGCCACTAGATCCGAAGATCTCGTTCGACTTGCATGTGTTAGGCCTGCCGCCAGCGTTCGTTCTGAGCCAGGATCAAACTCTCAAGTTGAAATGCCCGAAGGCATATCCTTGACGTTCGAACCTCTGCACATCATCCATTGTCCTACCGCCTCCGGCTACTTGAGGACGAACCCCAATCACCAGAACCCGCAGGCCAACAGACATCTTCTGTTTCTCGTGCATCAGTTTCCGAAGAAACGTGATACCGACAAACAGTGAAGCTGACACTTCATCATCGGACCGAAATCCTAGAAGCGTTGATATGAAAGAGGCTGATCCATCGAACAGACCAAACCGCCCACATATCTCTTCAGATACTCAATTGTCAAAAAGCGCGGAACCCGAAAGCTCCAGAGACAAAATCAACCGTGTGGCGCCAAACTTACCTGGCGCTACCCGATCAACGCTGCCTCAGATTTTCCCCGAAACCTTCCAGCAACCTTAGCCGCCGTCCCGTCCCGGGCCCCGTCAGAGCGTCGCCGCCCCGTCGGTGAAGGGGTGTCTAAACAGACCAACCAAGAGTCGCAAGAGCTTTTTTGAGGCCCGTGTGAAGTTTTTTTGAAATACCGCTCATCCCCACGAAAATGCCTGCTTTCCAAGCAACCGAACAGCCGTGCCGGGCCATGCTGTCAGCCCGCTTTCGCCCTTTTGGTTCGCGACCCGCACTCCTGCGTGTCGCAGGCGACTCGTTGCACGGTAATGGACAAGCCCGCCGGGCATGCTAGCCATGTCCGCACACCGCCCAGGAGCCGCCGATGACTTCTCCCTCCCCCCCTGCCCCCAGCAAGTCCCGCGCGAAGGGCCCGGTGACGACCAATCCCGCTCGCGCCGCCGACCTGCTGGCCCGCCGCCTGTACGATGCCGGCTGCCGCCTGGCTTTCGGGATGCCCGGCGGCGAGGTGCTGACCCTGCTCGATGCGCTGGAACGCGCGGGCATCCGCTTCGTGCTGGTCAAACACGAGAATGCGGCAGGCTTCATGGCCGAAGCGGTATGGTCATTGACCGGCGCTCCGGGCGTTCTGGTCGCCACGCTCGGCCCGGGCGCGATGAACGGCGTGAACGTCGTGGCCAACGCGCACCAGGACCGCGTCCCACTGATCGTGCTGACCGGCTGCGTCGACCCGGACGAGACCGCCCGCTATACCCACCAGGTGATGGACCACGCAGCCGTGTTCCGCACCATCACCAAGGACACGCTGACCCTGACCCCCGCCGCCGCGGGCGTAATCGCCGACCGCGCGGTCAGCACCGCGCTGGCCCCGCGTCCGGGCCCCGTTCATCTCGACGTGCCGATCGCCGTCGCCGCCGCTCCCGCCGGGTCTGTCGGGCCGCGCCGCACGCCTCCCGCCGCCAGCGTGCCCGCGCCCGGCCCGGCACTGGACGCAGCGCGCGGCGCGCTGGCCGCCTCCGACCGGCCGGTGCTGCTGGCCGGGCTCGACGCGGTGTGCGAAAACGCGGGCGCGGCGCTGACCGCCTTTGCCGAAACGCATGGCGTGCCGGTGATCACCACCTACCGGGGCAAGGGCCTGCTGCCCGAAACGCATCCGCTTTCGCTGGGTGCGGCGGGGCTGTCGCCGCTGGCCGACGACATCCTGCTGCCGCTGGTGGCACGGGCCGACCTGGTGATCGCCGCTGGCTACGACCCGATCGAGATGCGCCCGGGCTGGCGCGACGCCTGGGACCCGGCCCGCCAGACGGTGATCGAGATCGCGGCCGAGGACATGCCGCACTACATGCACGCCAGCACCGTCTTTCTGCGCACCGACATCGCCCCGACCCTCGCCGCGCTGTCCGAAGGCACGCCGCCACGCCCGACCTGGCCCGAGGGTGACCTCGTTCACGCTCGGACCGCGCTTGGCGCCGCCTTTCCCGCAGGGGACGACTGGGGGCCAGCCGCTGTGATCGCGGCCGCCCGCGCCGCGCTGCCGGACACCGCAATTGCGACCGTGGACAGCGGCGCGCACCGCATTCTGCTGTCGCAGATGTGGACCTGCACGCAACCGCGCACGCTGCTGCAATCCACCGGACTGTGCACGATGGGCTGCGCGATCCCGTTGGCGGCGGGCGCCAAGCTGGTCGCGCCGGACCGGCCCGTCGTGGCCTTCACCGGCGACGCGGGGTTTCTGATGATCGCGGGCGAGTTGGCCACGCTGGCCGAACTGGCGCTGCCGGTGATAATTGTGGTGTTCGTCGATGCCAGCCTCGCGTTGATCGAGAAGAAACAGCGTGAACGGCAGTTGCCCAATGCCGGGGTGGATTTCGCCGTCCATGACTACGCCGCGATCGGGCGCGCCTTCGGCGGGCGAGGTGTGACCGTAACGGACCGCGCCGCGCTGACCGCAGCATTGGCCGAGGCGCAGGCGGCAGATCGATTCACCGTGATCGCCGCGATGATCGACAGGGGGGCCTATGACGGACGCATCTGACCCGCTCGGCGCGCCCGGTGCCCTCGACGGCCTCGTGGTGCTTGATCTGTCGCGCATCCTTGCCGGGCCGACCTGCACGCAGCTGCTGGCCGATCTGGGCGCCACCGTCTGGAAGATCGAGAATCCGGGCACGGGCGGCGACGACACCCGCGCCTGGGGGCCACCCTACGCGCCCGACGGCGCGGGCGGCGACAGCGACCTCAGCGCCTATTTCATGGCCGCCAACCGGGGCAAGCGGTCGGTCGCGGCCGATCTCGCCGATCCGGCGGACCGCGCGCTCGTGGAGCGGCTTGCAGCGCGCGCCGACGTTGTGATCGAGAACTTCAAGCCCGGCGGGCTGGTGCGGCACGGGTTGGACCACGACACGCTACTGGCCCGCCACCCGGGCCTCGTCTACTGCTCCATCTCGGGCTTCGGGCAGACCGGGCCGAACCGCGACAAGCCGGGCTACGATCTGATGGCACAGGGCTACGGCGGGATCATGTCGCTGACCGGCACGCCGGACGGCCCGCCGATGAAGGTCGGTGTCGGGATCGCGGACGTGATGTGCGGGATGTACGCCACCATCGGCATCCTCGCCGCCCTGCGCCACCGCGACGCCACAGGTCAGGGCCAGCACATCGACCTCGCACTGGTAGACAGCCAGATGGCCTGGCTGATCAACGAGGGCACAAATTATCTCGCCTCCGGCATCCCGCCGCAGCGGCGCGGGAACGGGCATCCCAACATCGTGCCCTACGACGTGTTCGCCTGCGCCGACGGGCATGTCATCGTCGCCGTGGGCAATGACGCGCAATTCGCCCGGTTCTGCGACTTTCTCGGCCTGCCCGCCCTGGCCGAGGACCAGCGCTTCGCCACCAACCCTGCGCGGCTGACCCACCGCGGCGCACTGATCCCGGCCATCGCCGCAGCGCTGGAAGCCCGCACCATGGCCGAGGTGATCGCGGGGCTCGAGTCGCGCCGCGTGCCCGTCGGGCCGGTGCACACCGTGCCGCAGGCACTGGCCAGCGACCAGGCCGAAGCGCGCGGCGCCGTGCTGAGCCTGCCGCGCGACGGCGCGCCCCCGGTGCGCGTTCTGGGCAACCCGCTCAAGCTTTCGGGCACGCCGGTGCGCGCGCATCGCGCGCCGCCCGCCTTCGGCGAAGGCACGCAGGCCCTGCACGACTGGCTGGATCAGCCCAAGAAAGCCCCATAAAAAGCCCTTCCCTCGCACACGGGCGAACACAAACGCGTTGATCCGGCGCTGCGTGGTGGACAACGCCGCACGCCATGCCGACACTTAAGGCACCACCACGCACATGCGGGAGAACGCCGTGCTGACCGACCTCTATGGCTCCGACGTGGCGCTGACCGACCCGCAGGCGCTGGCACGCTGGAACGCTCTTCAGCAGGCAGTTCTGGCGCATGGTGCCGCCGCGCCCGACCACCTGGCCGCGACCCTCGCCGCGGATCCGGGTTTCGGGCTGGGGCACGCGGCCAAGGGGCTATTCGTACTGCTGCTGGGCCGCCGCGAGATGATCCCCACTGCCCGCGAGTCACTGGACGCCGCGCGCGCCGCCGGAAGCCCGACCGCACGCGAAGCCGCCTATGCCGACGCACTCGCAGCATGGCTGGCCGATACTCCCGAACAGGCCGCGCTGCTCATCGAGTCCGTGCTCGACACCCATCCCGGCGACGCGCTGGCGATGAAACTCTCGCACGGCATCCGTTTCATCCTCGGGCAGCGGCGGGCGATGCTGGACGTGCTCGACCGGGTGCGACCGGCCTACGACCCCAAGCACCCCGCCTACGGCTATTACATGGGTTGCCGTGCCTTCGCGCTGGAAGAGAACGGCGCCTATGATTGCGCCCACGCGGCTGGCATGGCCGGGCTCGCGCACAGCGCCGACGATGCCTGGGGCCTGCACGCCGTCGCACATGTCCACGATATGACCGCCAACGCGGCGGCCGGGCTCGACTGGCTGTCAGGCAACGAAGCCGCTTGGGCCCATTGCAACAACTTCCGTTTCCATGTCTGGTGGCACAAGGCGCTGATGCATCTCGACCTCGGCCAGACCGATGCCGTGCTCGCGCTCTATGACACTCAGATCCGGGCCGAACGGACCGACGACTACCGCGACATCTCCAACGCGACCTCGCTGCTGATGCGGCTGGAACTCGACGGCGTTCCGGTCGGCACCCGTTGGGAGGAACTGGCCGACCTCGCCGAACGGCGCACCGGCGACGGGTGCCTGATCTTCGCCGATCTTCACTACCTGCTGGCGCTGGTGGGCGACGATCGCCCGCAGGCCGCACGCACGCTGGTGGCCCGCATCGCCCGCGACGCCGCCGCCGCCCCCACCGACATGAACCGCCGCTTCGCCAATCCCGGCACCGCCGCCGCAGAAGGACTGGAGGCGTTCGGCGATGGGGCCTATGCTACCGCTTTCGCCCGGCTCTGCGCAGCGCGCCCGGCAATGCAGGACGCCGGCGGCAGCCACGCGCAGCGCGACGTGTTCGAAAGGATCACCATCGACGCGGGCCTGCGCGCCGGGCACTGGGGCCGCGTACGCGCGCTGCTTGACGACCGCACGGCCCGGCGCGGCGGGCACGAAGACGGGTTCGCCGAACGTCGGCGCGCCCTGATCGACACGCTCAGCCAGACGCCCGCGGCGCTGTCGGCCGAATGACCCGGCACCTTCGCCGCAGCGCGGAAAACCGCTTGCGGCGGCCCTGATCCGACGGATACTCGCGCCATGAGCACAGCCCACACCAACCCAGCCCCGCACACCCAAACGAACGTCGGCACCTCTGCGTCCGCCCCGGCCCGCGCCGCGGCAACGGCGGGCAGCCGCGACATCCGGCTCGATTTTTTCCGGGGCATCGCGATGTTCATCATCCTAATTGCCCATATCCCGTTCAACCGCCTGTCGAATTACATTCCCGCTCGCTACGGCTGGTCCGACGCGGCCGAGATTTTCGTGTTCTGCTCCGGCATGGCCTCGGCGCTGGCCTTCGGCAAGGTGTTCGTGACCCGCGGCTGGGGCATGGGGCTGGCCCGCGTCGCGTATCGCTGCTGGCAGGTCTACTGGGCGCATGTCTGCCTGTTCCTCGCCGTGGCCGCGACCAAAGCGGCGATCGACCTGTCGGGCGTCTGGCAGGCGTACGGGTCGTTCGACAAGAACTTCGTCGACAGCATGGGCATCACCCGCTTCTTCGACCAGACGCAAGAGGCGCTGATCGGGCTGCTGACGCTGACCTACGTGCCCAACTATTTCGACATCCTGCCGATGTATCTCGTGATCCTCGGGATGATACCGCTGGTGATGGCGGCGGCGCGGGTTCACCCATGGCTGGCGATGGGCGGCTGCGTCGCCGTCTGGGCGGTGGCGCAGACCGGCGCGCTGGACCTGCCGGCCGAACCTTGGGGCGACCGGCCGTGGTTCTTCAACCCGTTCGGGTGGCAGCTGGTGTTCTTCACCGGCTTCGCCTTCATGCGCGGCTGGCTGCCGAAACCTCCGGTGACCACAGGCCTCATCGCCTTGGCGGCGGTGTTCCTGATCGCGTCGGTGCCGTTCGGGCGCTGGCAGATCTGGACACAAGTCCCCTGGATCGAGTCGTGGCGCGACGCCAACACGATCCTCTTCGCCAAGACGGAGGAGGGCATCCTGCGCTACCTGCACTTCCTGGCAATGGCCTACCTTGCTTGGGCGGCGGCCGGACCGGGCGGCGCGCGGCTTATGACCGGCGGGCACGGTGCACTCGCCCGGCTCTGGGACGGCGCGCGCGGGGTGATCCTGAAGGTCGGCCAGCAGTCGCTGGCGGTGTTCATCTTCTCCATGTGGGCGGCGCAGATGCTGGGCTTCGCGCTCGACTTCACGGCGGAACGCGGCTGGGGGCCGACGCTGGCGGTCAACCTCGCCGGGATGGCGATGGTGGTCGGCGTCGCCTACCTCGCGGCATGGTTCAAGTCCGCGCCCTGGCGGGGGCGGTAGCGCCGGCCGGACGGCTTGCCGCCCGGCCCCGGCCCACGCTACCGTCGCGGCGCGCGGGGGGCGCAGCACACTCCTACGGGTCTCCTGAAGGGATCCGACACGCTTTACACACGCCAATGACGAGGGTCCGAACCTTGAACTACCTGCTCGCCATCCTGCTGCCGCCGCTATCGATCCTGATCGCCGGGCGGCCTGTCGTGGCCATCATCACCTTCCTGATCTGGGTGCCCGCGATCTTGTTCTCGGGCGGGCTGACCCACCCGATGTTCATCCTGCTGGCGTGGTTCCTGATCCACCAGTCGGGCACGGCACGGCTGATGCGGGATCGAAAAGATTAGCATAGTCAGTCGCTTCGCGCCCTCGCCTACCGGGCCGCTGCATCTCGGACATGCATTCTCCGCGATGCTGGCACATGACATGGCGCGCGCGGTCGGCGGGGATTTCCTGCTGCGGATCGAAGACATCGACCGCGCCCGTGCCCGCCCCGAATGGGAGGCGCTGATCTTCGAGGATCTGCACTGGCTCGGTCTGCGCTGGCTGCAGCCCGTGATGCGGCAGTCGAACCGCCTGCCCGCTTATGGTGAAGCACTTGATATGATGTGGGAAATGGGACTTCTTTACCCCTGCTCCTGCACACGGCGCGACATCGCCGAGGCGCTGTCCGCCCCGCAGGAAGGAGTGACCCAAGGCCCCGACGGGCCGGTCTATCCCGGCACCTGCCGGCCCGCCACGCCGCCCACCGGACCGCGCCCCGACGGGGTGCTGCGGCTTGACATGGCCCGTGCCGTCGCCCGACTGTCAGCAACCGACATGCCGGAAACACTTGATTTCGTCGAAACCGGGGATCAAACCGACAAGTTCGCCACGTCGCTACCGCTGCCCCGGATGATCGACACGTGCGGCGACATCGTGCTGGCGCGGCGCGGCATGGGGACAAGCTATCACCTGTCGGTCGTGGTCGATGACGCGGCGCAGGACATCACCCATGTCACGCGCGGCGCAGATCTTGGCCCCGCGACGCTGGTTCACGTTCTGCTTCAACGGCTTTTGGGCTTTCCGACGCCGGTCTACCACCATCACCGGCTGATCCGCGACGAGGCCGGAAAACGGCTGGCCAAGCGCGACGATGCCCGTGCGATCCGCCTCTATCGCGACGAAGGGCTGACCCCCGCCGCGCTGCGCGCGCGGCTCAGACTTCCTCCGGCACCATAAGCTCGACCGCGTCACCATCGCGCAAAGCCGTATAGAAACAAGACCTTCTGTTGGTGTGGCAGGCCGGACCGCGTTGCCGGACCAGCGCAAGAAGACAGTCCGCATCGCAATCCAACCGCAGGTCGGCCAGTGTCTGGACATGTCCGGACGTCTCGCCCTTGATCCAAAGCGCCTGCCGCGAGCGCGACCAATAGGTCACCAGACCGGTTTCCAGCGTGCGCGCCACCGATGCCGCGTTCATCCACGCCATCATAAGAACCTCGCGCGTGTCCACGTCCTGTGCGATGCAGGGGATCAGCCCATTCTCGTCGAATTTCAGGCTTTCCGGGTCAAATTCCATCTCGCATCCTTTGCTCACCGCGCAACGCCCGCTATGTAGCCAATGCGATAGCCAAGGGAAACCTGCCCGTGTCCGATTCCGACCTCATAAACCTCTACTCAAAGCGGATCCTCGCGCTGGCTTCTGACATCCCCCATGCCGGGCGCCTGGAGTCGCCTATGGGTACCGCGCGGGTCCGCGCGCCGCTATGCGGATCGGTGGTGACGGTTGATGTGGACATGACGGACGGGCGCATCAGCCGCTTCGCGCAGGACGTGAAAGCCTGTGCGCTGGGACAAGCCGCCGCGTCGGTCGTGGGCGGCGCCGTGATGGGCGCCAGCCGTGCCGAACTGGCGGCGGCCCGCGCGGCGCTGGCGGACATGCTGAAATCGGGCGGCCCTGCACCCGCCGCGCCCTTCGACGGGTTGCAGGTGATGGAGGCCGCACGGGATTTCGCCAATCGCCACGCGTCCATCCTGCTCAGCCTCGACGCGACCCTCGCCGCGATCGACGACACCGAAGCGGCAGGGCAAGGCCACGCCTGACGCCTGCCGTCCGCCCCACCAGCGCAATTGCCCGGCGGCATCTGCGATCAAGTCCGTGGCATGGCGCATCCGCGCCGAAAGCGTGCGGCCACGCCGAACGATCAGCCAAAGCTCGTACCAACGGCGCTTCGGCAGCGGTGCTACCGCAAGACGCGCCTTGTCGGCGAAAGCCTCCACCCCGCTGCGCGGCAGCAGCGTGTATCCGATGCCTTGGGTCACCAGCGCCGAGATCTGCCCGATCCGGTTTATCGCCCCGCGCGGGCGCAGCCAGTCCGACCCCGGATAGTCACCGGGAAAATTCAGCTTCAGCAAGTCGTCGGCATAGGCATACCCGTCGGGATGGCGATGAAGCCCCGCGCCTCAAGGTCGGCGAAGGTCAGCGCCGCGGCCAGCGCATCGGCAGGAAGCACGAGGCACAGTTCCTCGCGCCCGAGATGCCGAGCATCCAGCCGCGCATGGCCGGGGTCGGCACCGAGAACACCAAGGTCGAAACGCCCGTCCAGCACCCCGGCAAGGATATAGGCCTGCGGTGCGGCCTCAAGATGAATCCTCAGATCCGGCGCAGCGCCGATCCACGGCATTGGGACGGGGTAAAGCAGCATCGCGAAAATGCCGGAGCAGGCGATGCGCACGGTCCCCACGTCCTTGTCATCGACCTCGATCGCGGCGCGCATTCGCTTCTCTTCGGCCCGGCGCGACAGACCAAGAGCGAACACCGCCTCCCCCGCCGGGGTGCAGTTGAAGCTTTTCCCCTGCCGCCCGATCAGCGCCTGTCCGACCTGCTGTTCCAGTTTCTTCAGATGCTGGCTGACACCCTGCTGGGTCGTGTTCAGCCGGTCCGCCGTCCGGGTGAACACGACCCGTCTCGCGCAGCTTTTCCATATCGGCCGGTCCGTTCCCGACTCAGATGCCGCCGTCGCCTTCTGCGCGGAGGTGCTGGGCTTATACGTCGTGATGGCCTCGTCCGAGGCGATCGAGGACGACAGCGCCATTGGTGCCATGTGCACCGACGTGTTCGGGCCCGGCTGGGGTTCCCTGATGATCGCGCACCCGTCCACCGCGGAAGGCATCCGGATCGAAATTTTCGAGTGTTCCGGCAACTACGCGCCCGACGGAAAGCTGGACCACAAGCGTCTCGGCACATTCCATTTCGCCGTGCAGGACCCGGATATCGAAGGGCCTGCCGCGCGGATCGTCGCCGCCGACGGGCGACAATGGATGCCGGTGCGCGAATACTATCCCGGAAAGAAACACGTTCGCATGGTCTATGTCGAGGATCCCTTCGGGATCGTCTTCGAACTCTGGAGCCACGGCTACGAGCTTATATATTCCGCCGGTGCCTATGCCTGAAGGGACGCCACAGCAGCGCCGCATGGGCCATGAAAAAAACGCCGCGCTTCGGGGGCAACCGAAGGCGCGGCGTCAGTGGTGCGAACCGGCAAGCAGCGGGACAGGCAAGACCCGTGTGCAGGCAGACCATAGGGGTTGATGGCGTGGGTCCGGTTCGCGGGGCAGTTCAGACAGCGCCCAGCAAGCTGGGCAGATAGAGCGCGCAGAGAAAGAGAACGCCAAGGGCAGCCATGCCGATCGCATCATGCCACAGCGTGTCCGACGCGCGGTGCAGGGCCTGTTTCACATCCTGAAGCATCGTCTTTCTCCCGATCCATCCGATGTGTTCTTGCTATGTTCTCTCTCGATTCGTGTAAAGGGTTTTTTAAGAACAATTGCGGAACAGTTATCCGACGCGCAGCAACCCCAGTGCCTTGTCCTGCTCTAGAAGCCACAGCAGCACGCGCATTGCGGTGCCGCGCGGACCGGTCAGGTCGGGATCGCGTGCCAGTAGCGCGCGCGCGTCGTCGCGGGCGGTTTCCATCAGCGCGGTCTGGCGTTCCAGATCCGCGATGCGGAACCGCGGCAGGCCGGACTGCGCCACGCCGATCATGTCGCCAGCGCCGCGAATCGCCAGATCCTCCTCTGCTATGCGAAACCCGTCCTCGGTGTCGCGCAGCAGCGTCAGTCGGCGCTGCGCCGTTTCACCGAGCGGTGGGTGATAAAGCAGCAGACAGGTGGACTGCACCGCGCCCCGTCCAACGCGTCCACGCAACTGGTGCAACTGCGCCAGCCCGAAGCTTTCCGCCTGTTCGATCACCATGATCGACGCATTCGGCACGTTCACGCCGACCTCGATCACCGTGGTCGCCACCAGAACCTTTGTGCGCCCCTGCACGAAGGCGGCCATCTCGGCATCCTTGCGGTCGGGCGGCATCTGGCCATGCACCAGTCCGACCACGCCCTCTCCAAGCGCAGCGCGCAAGTCGCGGAACCGCGCCTCGGCCGCGACCATCGGCACCGCCTCGCTTTCCTCGACCAGCGGGCAGACCCAGTAAGCCTGACGCCCCTCATCCACCGCGCGGCGCAGATGGGCGACGACCTCGTCCAGCCTTTCCGCTCCGATCAGCGCGGTCTTGACCGGGCTTCGGCCCGGGGGCTTTTCGTCCAGCACAGACAGGTCCATATCGCCGTACTGGGCCAGCGCGAGGCTGCGTGGAATCGGCGTTGCGGTCATCACAAGTACGTCGGTCCGGTCGCCCTTGCGGCCAAGTTCCAGCCGCTGACGCACGCCAAAGCGATGCTGTTCGTCAATGATCGCTAGGCGCAGATCGGCAAATGCCACGTTGGCCTGGAATACGGCATGGGTGCCTACGAGGATGTCGATCTCACCCACCGCCAGCGCCGCCAGCCGCGCCGCGCGGGCCGCCCCCGTGTCGCGTCCGGTCAGCACCTCGAGCCGTACACCCGCCGCCGCTGCCAGAGGGGCCAGCGCCTCGGCATGTTGCCGCGCGAGAATCTCGGTCGGCGCCATCATCACGCCCTGCCCTCCCGCCTCGACCGCCGCCAGAAGGGCCATCAGGGCGACAAGCGTCTTGCCCGCGCCCACGTCGCCTTGCAACAAGCGGTACATGCGGCGCGGCTGAGCCATGTCGCCGGTGATCTCGGCGATGGCGCGGCGCTGCGCGCCTGTGGGCGCAAAGTCGAGCGCGTCGAGAACCCGCGCCTGAAGCCGCCCGTCACCGCGGCTTTCGCGGCCCTTCGGAACCCGCTGATACGCACGGGCCAGCGCCAGCGTCATCTGGTGGGCAAGCAGTTCGTCATAGGCCAGCCGCGCGCGGGTCGGGGCCTCCGGCGACAGGTCTGCTGCGCTGCCCGGCGCATGGGCCTGCCGCACCGCCTCACGCCATGACGGCCAGCCGCGTTTTGCCACCAGCGCGGGATCGGCCCATTCCGGCAAGTCGGGCGTACGCTCCAGCGCGCCCGCCACGGCCTTGGCCATGGTACGTGCCGTCAGCCCGGCCGTCAGGGGGTAGACGGGTTCGAAGGGCGGGATGCTACCTGCGTCATCCGGCGCCAGAACGTGATCGGGATGCGCGATCTGCGCGTGCCCGTCATAGTGCTCCAGCTTGCCCGACACGAGCCGCACCGCACCGACCGGCAACAGTTTTTCCAGGTACCCGCGATTGGGCCGGAACCATACCAGCGTCAGCGTCGTCTGCGCATCCTCCACAACGATCCGGTAGGGACCGCGCCCGGAAGCGGGCTGGTGTCGCAGCACCGTCACCTCGACCGTGACGACCTGTCCGGAAGGCACGCCCTGCACGCTGGGCCGCGGCCGCCGGTCCGCCCCGCCATGGGGCAGCGTCATCAGCAGGTCGCGCGGACGGGTGATCTGCATTTGCTCGAACGCGCGCGCACCCTTCGGGCCGACGCCCGGCAATGTCTCCAGCTCTGCGAAAAGCGGAAAGAGAACCGGGGGGCGGCTTCCGGTCATGCCTCACCGATCAGGGCGCGCCAACCGTCCTCGTCCAGCGTCTCGACCCCGAGAGACGCAGCCTTGGCCGCCTTGGAGCCCGCACCAGGCCCTGCGATCACAAGGTCCGTCTTGGCCGAAACCGAGCCCGACACCTTGGCGCCCATCGCCTCGGCCCGGGCCTTCGCCTCGGCCCGGGTCATGGTCTCGAGGTTGCCGGTAAAGACCAGCGTCTTGCCAGCGATCGGGCTGCCCGTGCCGTCGGGCGCGGCGGCCGGTTCGACCTCCAGCCCCGCAACGAGGCGGTCGATGCTCGCGCGTTCTTCGGCCTGCGCCAGCGACGTGACGAGCGATTGCGCCACGACCGCACCGATCCCGTCGATACCAACGAGGTCGTCCCAGGCCTCGCGCGCGGGCTGGGGCACCGGCGGCTCCTGAGCCCAGACCGCGTCCGCCGCGCGCTTGGGCTGGGCGCGGCGCCCCTCGTCGGCGGCGGCGCGCCGTTCCGCTGCGCGGGCGGCGTCAGCCTGCAGATGCCGTTCGGCCGCCGGGCGCGCGGTGTCGGCCGCGCTGACCAGCGCGTCCCAGGTGCCGAAATGAACAGCGAGATCCTTCGCCGCGACCTCGCCCACATGGCGCAGGCCGAGCGCAAAGATCAACCGGTGCAGGGGGATGCGGCGCCGCGCCTCGATCGCGTCGAACAGGTTGGCCGCGCTCGTCTCGCCCCAGCCCTCGCGGTTCTTGAGTTGCTGCAGTCCGCTGCCATAGCGGTCTTTCAGCGCGAAGATATCGGCGGGCTCGCGCACCCAACCGTCGGCATGGAACGCCTCGATCTGCTTCGCGCCCAGCCCTTCGATGTCGAAGGCCGCACGCGAGACGAAGTGCCTGAGCTTCTCGATCGCCTGCGCGGGGCAGACCAGCCCGCCGCTGCAACGGCGCACCGCATCGCCTTCCTCACGGATCGCATCAGAGCCGCATTCGGGGCATATGTCCGGAAAGACGAAGGGCTGCGCGCTGCCCGGGCGGCGGTCAAGGTCCACATCCGCGATCTTCGGGATCACGTCGCCAGCGCGGTAGACCTGCACCCAGTCCCCGACGCGGATGTCGCGTCCATTGCGGATCGGTGCGCCGTCCGCGTCGCGCCCGGCGATATAGTCCTCGTTGTGCAGCGTCGCGTTCGACACCACGACGCCGCCGACCGTCACCGGCGTCAGTCGTGCCACCGGCGAAAGCGCTCCCGTGCGGCCGACCTGGATGTCGATCGCCTCCAGCCGGGTCCAGGCCAGTTCCGCCGGGAACTTGTGCGCTATGGCCCAGCGGGGCGTGGTCGACCGGAAACCGAGTCGCTCCTGCAGCGCGAGATCGTCGATTTTGTAGACCACACCGTCGATGTCGTAGCCCAGCGTGGCGCGTTGCGCCTCGATCTCGCGGTACTGCGCCAGCATGGCATCCGTGTCGTCGCAGCGGCGGGTCAGAGGGTTTATCGCGAATCCGAGCGCGCGGAGCCGCTCAAGCGCATCGGCCTGCGTGCCGGCCAGCGGTTCGGAAAGCTCGCCCCAGCCATAGGCGAAAAAGCGCAGCGGTCGCGACGCGGTGACCCGGGGATCGAGTTGGCGCAGCGACCCAGCGGCAGCGTTGCGCGGGTTGGCGAAGGTCTTGCCGCCGACGTCGGCCTGCCGCGCATTCAAGGCGGCGAAATCTTCGTGGTGCATGTAGACCTCGCCGCGCACTTCGAGGACCTGTGGTGCGCCGGTCAACCTTGTCGGAATATCATCGATGGTACGCGCGTTTTCCGTCACGTTCTCGCCGACGCTGCCATCGCCGCGCGTCGCCGCCGAGACCAGAACGCCCTCTTCGTAGCGAAGCGACAGTGACAGCCCGTCGATCTTGGGTTCGGCCGTGACGTGCAGCGGTGCCTCGGCGTCCAGCCCGAGGAAGCGCCGGATCGTTGCCGTGAAATCGGCGACGTCCTCATCCGAGAAGGCATTGCCCAGCGACATCATCCGTCGCGCATGTGTAACCTTCGCGAACCCATCGGATGCGGCGGCGCCGACGCGGTCCGACGGGCTGTCCGACCGCTTGAGATGGGGAAAACGCGCCTCGATGGCGGCATTGCGAGCCTTGAGCCGGTCGTAGGACGCATCGTCCATGACCGGCGCATCCTCGGTGTGATAGGCCGCATCGGCCCCCGCAAGGGCCGCCGCCAGGTGTTCAAGCTCGGCCGCTGCTGCGGCCTCGTCCAGCTGCTCGATTTCGGTATCGGTCCCGCTCACCAGCGCCCCCAGAATTCGCCCTCATACAGGCGTGATAGGGGGGCAGTGCAGCGGGGTCCAGTCCCCCGCGCCGCGCGGCTCAGGCCTGCAGGGCGATCGGGGCCGCGGCGGCATCCACCTCGGGGTCGCGCAGCACGTAGCCGCGTCCCCAGACCGTTTCGATGTAATTGTCCCCCTCGGTGGCCTGGCTGAGTTTCTTGCGCAGCTTGCAGATGAACACGTCGATGATCTTCAGTTCAGGCTCGTCCATGCCGCCGTAGAGATGGTTCAGAAACATCTCCTTGGTGAGGGTGGTGCCCTTGCGCAAGGACAGCAGTTCGAGCATCTGGTATTCCTTGCCGGTCAGGTGCACAGGGCTTCCACCGACGCTGACCGTCTTGGTGTCGAGATTGACCACGATCTTGCCGGTCCGGATGAGCGACTGCGAGTGCCCCTTCGACCGCCGGATGATCGCGTGTATCCTCGCGATCAGTTCCTCGCGATGGAAAGGCTTGGTCAGGTAGTCGTCCGCACCGGATCCGAAGCCCTTGACCTTGCTTTCCGTGTCGTCCTCGCCGGTCAAAATCAACACCGGCGTCTCGATCCGCGCCACCCGCAGTTGCCGCAATACTTCATGACCGCTCATGTCCGGCAGGTTCAGATCGAGCAGGATCAGATCGTAGTCATAGAGCTTCGCAAGATCCACGCCTTCCTCTCCAAGGTCCGTGCAATAGACGTTGAGATTGGCGTGGGTCAGCATCAACTCGATGCTCTTGGAGATCGTCGGATCATCCTCAATCAGCAGCACTCGCATGGCAGTTCTCCGCAAGGTCCTTGGTTCACAGTTAACGTGACCAAGAGGTGTTAACCTTCGGTTACTATGAACGGGACCGCGAAAAAAACAATCTATAGTTGACGGTACTTTTGCAAAGTCGTTGTTTTCAGGGCCTCTTCCCCGAAACGGTCCACCGCCGAACACCAACTTGCGAATTCGTCCTCGGACAGGTTGTAGCGCGACAGTGCCTCGTCCTCGGCCAGCAATCCGTATTTCACCGCCTGCACCACAACCGCCTTGCGGCTTGCCACCCAGCGCACCGTCGTGTCGGGGGGCAGGTCCGCGCGCGACAGGCACGTTCCATCGGGCAGGGTCACAATTCTCGGGCCATCCACTTTTTTCAGGTACATCACCACACTCCTCACTTCACCGAAGTCAGGGATGGCGGGAGCACGCTTAACGGGGCCTGAAACACACCCCTTGTTAATGCCTATGATTTTCTTATATTTCTGCAAATTCCCCTCGACGCTAGAGACCCTTGTCGCATGACCCAGCCCCTTAACTCGCTCGGCTTTCCGAAGCCGCCGCAGGACACCCGCGTGGTCGTAGCCATGTCCGGCGGCGTGGACAGTTCGGTGGTGGCCGCGCAACTGGCCGAGGAAGGCTACGACGTGGTCGGCGTGACGTTGCAGTTGTACGACCACGGTGCGGCGCTTGCGAAGAAAGGGGCGTGCTGCGCCGGGCGCGACATCCATGACGCGCGCCGCGTGGCCGAGGAAATGGGCTTTCCGCACTACGTTCTGGACTACGAGAACACGTTCCGCGAAGCGGTGATCGACGAATTTGCCGACAGCTATCTCGGGGGCGCCACTCCGGTGCCCTGCATCCGCTGCAACGAACGGGTGAAATTCCGCGATCTGCTTGAAACCGCTAAGGATCTTGACGCTGACTGCATGGCGACGGGTCACTATATCCAGCGCAAGGTCGGGCCGCGCGGGCCGGAGCTGCACTGCGCCGCCGATGCCGCCCGCGACCAGAGCTATTTCCTGTTCTCGACCACACCGGAACAACTGTCCTACCTGCGGTTTCCGCTGGGCCACCTGCCGTCCAAGCAGGCCACGCGGGAGTTGGCCGCGCGCTATGGACTCAGCGTCGCCGACAAGCCCGACAGCCAGGATATATGCTTCGTGCCCAATGGCGATTATGCAAGCGTTATCAAAAAGTTGCGCCCCGGCGCAGCAGACCCGGGCGAAATCGTTGACCAGTCCGGGACAGTGCTGGGCTACCATGACGGGGTGATTCACTACACCGTCGGTCAGCGCCGGGGGCTGGGAATCGGCGGGCTCGACACGCCGCTTTACGTCGTCAAGCTGGACCCGGAGGCGCGGCAAGTGGTTGTCGGCCCGAAAGACGCCCTCGCCACACGCGTCGTTTCCGTCAAGGAAATCAACTGGCTGGGCGACGGCGCTTTCGAAGGTTCGGTGCGCGAGATCGCGGTCAAGGTCCGCTCCACCCGGCCGCCGCGTGCGGCGATCCTGCGCCCGACCGGCCCCCATACCGCCGAGGTCGAATTGTTGACACCCGAGGAAGGGGTCAGCCCCGGCCAGGCCTGCGTCTTCTATGAAGATGGCAGCAGCCGCATCCTCGGCGGCGGCTGGATCGCGGGCGGGCGCGGCTGAGCGAGGCCTGACCTGCCCCGTCCGAACGGCGGCAGCGTCTCCATTCCAGCATGGGTCCGCACGGCGAAGAAAGCGTGGCGCATTTTAGCTTGATCCGATCCACCCAGCCCAAAACCGCCCCGGATTAGCGGCCCAGACCGTCCAGAACCGCCCGCGCGGCGCGAAGACCAGGCGATTCGCCGCCACGACCAAGCCGGTCCATCGTCAGCGCGCAGGCCGCAAGCTGTGGACCGGGGTCGGCGAGCACCTTCCGAAGCGCATCGCACAGCGCATCGGGCGTACAGGCGTCGCCGAGGAATTCGGGCACAACCCGCGTGTCCGTGACCAGGTTGACGAGCGTGACCGTGTCGATCAGCGCCATCCGCCGCATGATCTGCATGGTCAGCCACGCCATCCGGTAGCCGATCACCATCGGCGTCCCCGCCGCCGCGAGTTCGAGCGACACTGTGCCGGACGCCGCCAGCGCCACGTCCGCGGCGCGGAAGGCGGCACGCTTGGCATCCGGCGCATCGGGGGGGATGACATGCACCGGCACGTTCCAACCTGCCACCTTTTCGCGCACCAGACCGAGAACGCCGGGAGCGGCAGGTAGCACGACCTGCGTGCCCGGACACTCTCGTGCCAGTTGCGCCAGCGCAGGACCGAACACCGGCGCGAGCCGTTCGATCTCGGACCGGCGCGAACCCGGCAGCGCCAGCACAAGAGGAGCGGGCCCGGCGATACCCAGTGACGCGCGCAGTGCCGCCGCAGCCTCGGTATCCGCCTGCGGGGCTGCGACGACCGGATGGCCCACGAAATCGCAGCGCATCCCGGCAGCCTGCATCAGCGGCGGTTCGAACGGCAGCAGCGCCAGCACCTGGTCGATCATTCGCGCCATCTTCACGGCGCGCCCGGGTCGCCACGCCCAAACTGACGGGGCAACGTAATGCACGGTGCGGATCGACGGGTCGGCGGCCCGCACGATCTTCGCCACCCGCAGACAGAAATCCGGGCTGTCGATGCCGATCAGAACATCGGGTCCGGCGTCCAGAACCGCTTGCGCAGTCTGCGCGATCCGCCGTTTCAGATGCCGGTATTTCGGAACGATCTCGGCCAGGCCCATCACCGACAACTCGTGCATCGGGAAAAGGCTTTCCATTCCCAGCGCCTGCATCTGCGGCCCGGCGATCCCCTGCGCCTGCGTGCCTGGCGCAAGCTGCCGCAACCCGCCCAGCAAGGCCGCGCCAAGCGCATCGCCCGAGGCTTCCCCGGCGATCAGGAACACGCGAGGGCCGGTCACGACACGCCGCCGTCGGACCGGACCCAGATGAAAAGCCCGGCGGCATCGGCATCGGCAAGCGTACGGGTCCGGTCCAGCATCATCACCCCACCTGCGGCGATCGCGATGCCCGACAGGCCCGCGCGAACCGCCCCCGCGACAGTGCCCGGACCGATCACCGGCAGGTCCACGCGCCGGTCCTGCCCCGGCTTCGGCCCCTTGAACAGCACGCCTCGCGCGCCCGCAGGATCGGGCCTGCAGGCTCCGGCCACATCCGCCACATGGGCCAGCATCGCGTCGGTCCCCGGCAGCGCCTCCACCGCGAGGGCGACGCCCTGCGCGACAACGGCGCCCTGCCCCACATCGGCCCCGGCCAGCGCCTTCACGATCCGCGCGGCGCGTGCCGCATCCTTTTCGTCCCGCGTGCCCGGTTTCGCCAGCGTCAGGACACCGGGCGCGGGCAGCAGGTCGGGGGCGACCTCGTGCGCGGCGCGGATGGCGAACCCTTCGCCCTCGAAGATGTCGAGCACGGCGCGCAGCGTGGCGTCGTCGCCGCCCTTCATCGCGGACAGAATCCGCGGCGCAAGCCGCATCGTCTTGAGATCGAAACTTGCGGGGTCAAGCTTCGGCCGCGCCACGGCGCCGGCGAAAACAAGCTCCTGAACCCCGGCGGCGCGCAGCGCCTTGAACAGCGCGCCCAGCTTTTCCACCCGGTAGCCGATGACCGGCAGGCCTTCGGGGTTGTCCGCGCCATGCCCGGCCATCTCGGCCAGCACAACGTCGCGCCCCTGACCGGCCAGCGCGCGCGCAAGGTGGGCCGGCAACACGCCGCGCCCTGCCATGATGCCAACAGGCCCTGTCAAGGCCCTAGCGCGGGGTCAGAAAATGGCGGCCCGTATCGGCCAGCAGGAAATCGACGATCTCGCGCACATAGGGGCTTTCGGTCTCTTCACCAAGCCGCCGCGCGCGGTCCAGAAACGGGCCCTCGCCCTGCGCCAGCATCTGGAACGCGGCGCGCAGCGCGGTGATGTCAGACCGTTTCACGCCCTTGCGCTTGAGTCCGACAAGGTTCAGCCCGTCCAGTTCCCCGCGCGGGGCCTGCACCAGCCCGTAGGGCATCACGTCGTTTGTCACCATCGTCACCGCACCGATGATCGCGCCGCGCCCGATGCGCACGAACTGATGTATCCCCGACAGGCCGCCGATGATCACATCGTCCGCAATCTCGCAATGCCCTGCAAGCGCGGCCTGGTTGGCAAGGATCACACGGTTCCCGACCTGTACGTCGTGGCCGACATGGCTGCCGGTCATGAACAGCCCGTCATCGCCAACGCGGGTCACGCCTCCACCGCCTTCGGTGCCGGTGTTCATCGTCGCGCCTTCGCGGATGCGGTTTCGCTTCCCCACGATCAGGCGTGTCTTCTCGCCCTTGAACTTCAGGTCCTGCGGGATCTCGCCCACCACCGCGCCGGGAAACACCACGCAGCCTTCGCCCATGTCGGTGCGACCGGTGATCACGGCATGGCTCTTGACCTCCACATCCGCGCCAAGCGCAACCTCTGGGCCGATCAGGCTGAACGGTCCGATGCGCACCCGGTCGCCGATCACGGCGCCCGGTTCGACAACGGCGCTGGGATGGATCTCGGCGGTGGGCGCGATACTCATGCCCCGGCGCCCTCGCGGTCGATCATGGCCATGAATTCGCATTCGCAGGCGACTTCGTCCCCGACGGTCGCAAGCCCCTTGAATTTCCACACCTTGCCGCCACCGCGCAGCGCATCGACCCGCAACTCCAGCACGTCGCCCGGTTCTACCTTGCGGCGGAAGCGGCACTTGTCGATGCCCATGAAATAGACCACCGCCCCGCTGTCGATCAGGTCCAGCGACAGAGATACCATCACCGCCGAGGTCTGGGCCAATGCCTCCACGATCAGCACACCCGGGAGCACCGGAAGGCCGGGGAAATGACCTGCGAATTGCGGCTCGTTGATCGACACGTTCTTGATGCCCACGGCGCTTTTCGACGGCACGATGTCGCGCACGCGATCGATCATCAGGAACGGAAAGCGATGGGGGATCGCGCGCTGGATCAGGCCGATATCGGCGCAGGTGGGGATGTCGGTCATGGGTGTCCCGGCTTGTTTTGTCGCTCGCCACTGCGTAGCAACCCGGACCAGAAGGCACAAGCCACCCGTCGCCCGGCCCCGGCCACCCGCCGCTTACTGCCGCGCCACACCGGGGTCCGCCACGCCATCATCGCCGGCCGGAAGTTCCGCGCCGGGTGATGGCAGCGGGGAGTTCGCCGAGGTCCCGTCACCAAGCCGCGCATCGATCGCGGCGATCGCGGCACCGGTGATATCGATCCCCTCGACAGAAATCAGAACCGCGGCGCGGTCCAGCAAGACCTGCGCGCCACGTTCGCTCAGTAGGTCGGTCAGGACCGGGCCGATCTCGGCAAGGAACCTCTGGCGATGACGGTCAAGCTGGATCTGAAGCGCGCGGCCCTTGCGGTCCTGTTCTTCGCGGATCTGCTGGACCTTCCGGTCAAACGCATCGGCAAGGGGTGCGAAATCGGAAGCCGGCAGAGCAGCGCGCTGATCGATGAGCGCTCGTTCTTCGGCGATCAGCTCGGACTCGATCCGGCGGTTTTCGGCGGCCAACGCGTCGCGGTCGCGTTCCAACTCGCGGGTGACGCGCCGCCCGAAGGCCGATTGCAGGAACAGCGCCTCCTGGTCCAGCGTCACCACGCTGAGGCGCGGCCCGCCCCCTCCCTGCGCCGCGGCTGGCAGACCGGCCATGCCAAGTCCGCAGAGAAGAACAAACAGTGCAGCCAGACGCAGCAGCGCCCGCCGAAGGGCGTCAGAACCGGGTCGATACCCGGAAATCGAAGGTGCGCTCGTCGTCATAGTCTTCCTTTTCCAGCGCGCGCGTGAAGTCGAAGCGCAACGGCCCGATCGGAGTCGTCCAGAAGATCGTCGCGCCGATGACCTGTCGCAGGTGGAAATCATCGTCCACCTCGCCGCCGGTACCGGCCGTGTCGTCTAGCCCCCAGATCGACCCGATATCATAGAACACACCGCCCCGAATGCCGTATTCCTCGGGCAGGCCGACGGGAAAATCCGCCTCGAACGCGACGCCGACGGCATAATTGCCCCCCAGCGCGTCCTGGTTCGTCGCGGTCAGATCGCGCGGGCCGATGCCGTTCGCCGTGAAGCCGCGCGCGTAATTGCGGCCCCGGTAGCGGTCGATCACACGGCTATTGCCTTCGGTAAAGTTCAGCGCGGCCCCGCGCACCGTCGCGGAAAGTCCCACATCCTCGTTCATGACCTTGGTCTCGTAGCCGGCCAGCGCCAGCGTTTCCACGAACTGGGTATCGCCGCCGACGCCACCGAAATTCTGCCCGAACTCGAACCGGTAGCGCGTGTTCGGATCAAGGCCGGTGCGCGCCGAATTGTAGCTGTAATTGTAGCCGATGGACGAGGTGACAAGCCGCCCTTCCTCGCGCTGGATGATGGCAGAGGATCCATTGTCGCCCAGAATGGTCGGATCTCCGCTCTGGACATCGCTGATCGTGTCGCGCGACAGACGGTAGTTAAGTTCCAGTCGTCCGTTGTCGCTGACCGGAAATCCAAGCGTCGGCCGGAAGCCCAACTCGTCGGTGTTGAAGTCCGCATTGAAACTGTCGGTAGAGCGGTAATAGATGCTGACCGACCCGTTCAGGTCGCGGCCCAGAAGCGACGGCTCGGCCAAGGTCAGGGACGAATTGTTGTTGTCGATCCCCGCGGCGATGGACACGTTCAGGAACTGGCCGCGGCCTAGGAAGTTGCGTTCGGAAAGGCCGATGGCGAAGCCGAACCCCTCGTCCAGCGAATAACTGCCGCCCAGCGTCAGCGACCCGGTCGGCTGTTCCTCCACGTTCACGTCAACGATGACGCGGTCGGGTGCCGTGCCTTCCCGGGTGGTCACGTCGGAATTGGCGAAGTACCCCAAAGCGCGGATGCGTTCGGCACTGTCGCGGATCTCGCGCGGGTTGAACGGGTCGCCCTCGACGACGCGGAACTGGCGCCGGATCACCCGGTCCAGCGTGGTGGAATTGCCCTCGATGTCGATGCGTTCGACCAGGATACGCGGCCCCCGCGTCAGGTTGAAGGCGACATCCAGCGTCAGCTCGCGGTCGTTTCTGGTGATCACGGGATCGGCCCGGATGAAGTCCAGCCCCAGTTCGATCGCCTCGCGCTCCAGCCGCGCGACGGTGTCCTCGATGCGCGTCGGCGAATAGGTCTGGCCCGTGCGCGCCCGCACCACCCGTTCGAACGCCGCTACGTCAAGGTCGGGCACGTCCGTCGTGACCGAGATCTCGCCAAGTTCAAAGCGCTGCCCTTCGCGGATGTTGAAGGTCAGAAAGAACGCGTCGCGTTCGCGCGAGAATTCGGGCGTGACCGACAGAACCTCGAAATCCACGAACCCGCGAGAGCGATAGAAGTCCGTCAGGACCTGCCGGTCGAACTGCACGCGGTCTTCAAGAAAGGTATCGCGGCGGATGATCTGCCGGAAGATGCCGGCCTGCTTGGTGCCAAGCGCCTGCCGCAGGCGGCGGTCCGAAAAGCTTCGGTTACCGACAAACCCGATGCGTTCGACCTCGACGACGGCGGCCTCGGTCACCTCGAACACCAGATCGACGCGGTTCTGGTCGCGCACGATGATCTTCGGCGTCACCGTGGCTGCCAGCCGCCCGGCCTGGAAATAAGCGTCCGCGATGGCGCGCGCGTCGGCGGTGGCGGTGGACGGGCTGTAAACCCGGCGGGGTTGCGAGGTCACGAGCCCTTCCAGCACCTCGTCGTTCAGGCGGCGGTTGCCTTCGATGCTGATGCGGTTGATCGTGGGAAATTCCTGGACCTCGATGATCAGGGTGCCACGCGCGGGCGTCACCTCCACGCTTTCGAACAACCCCGACGCAAGCAGCCGCTGCTTGGCCGCGTTGATCTGCCCGGCGGTCACCGGGCTGCCCGGTTCGATGCCTGCGTAGGTCAGCACGGTGCTGGTTTCGATCCGCTGGTTTCCGCGAACGTCGATCTGCCCGAAGCTCGCCTGCGCCCAGACCGCGCCAGACACGCAGCCCGCTGCCAGCGCAAGCCCCGCAAGGCGCGCCCACCTGGCCGCCGCTTTCCGTCCCGCTGCCCGCAGTTCCGCACGTCGCATCGTCATCCGCCTGCCCTTTCGCCCCGCACCCGGCCCCGGCCGGTCTTTTACATCCGGTTAAGGGGCGCGGGCCGGCTTGTCAAAACGCCTGTTGGCCGGGCGCGGATTTTGGCGCGCGGTGCGACCCCTCCGCCAGCGCCGCACGCTGCGATCAGGGACAGAACAGGTCGTTGGTGACGGCGAACAGCATCAGCGTGATGATCAGAGCCAGCCCGCCCGCCATCAGAACCTGGAGCGCGCGGTCGCTTGGCGGGCGGCCGGTCACCGCCTCGTAGGCGTGGAACACCAGATGCCCGCCATCCAGGACCGGCACGGGAAAAAGGTTCATCAGCCCGACCGCGGTGGACAGCACGGCGATGAACCACACGAAGCTCGCCAACCCCTGCGAGGCGGCCGCGCCGGAAGTCTCGGCGATGCCAACCGGACCGGAGAGGTTGCAGGTGCTGATCGCGCCTGTGATCATGTGGTAAAGGCCGGACAGGCTTTGCGTGATGATATAGCCGGTCTGGTCCAGTCCGATCCCCAGCGCCTCCAACGGCCCGGGCGTTTCGGTGACCGGCGCGAAAAATAGCCCCCCCGTCACCCCGATCAGGAACCGCTTCTCGAAACCGCCATCGGGCAGCGGCACGTCGGCGCTGCGCGGCGTCAACGACAGCGCGAAGCTGTCGCCATCGCGCCAGACTGTCAGGTCTATGGGCGCGCCATCCGATACCATGACAGCGCTGCGCAGATCCTCGAACGAAGAGATCCGTGTGCCGCCCACATGTGTGATCACGTCGCCCTCCTGAAGCCCGGCATCCATTGCCGCCGATTGCGGTGCGACGCCAGACACCAGGGGCGGATAGGGATAGGGACCCGGAACAGTGATCTCGCGCCCGTCGCGCGACACGGTGTAGTCAAGCTCGGGCGCGCGCGGCAGGTTTTCCACGAAGCCCGAGAAGGCATCGAAGGACGGCACCGTGCGGCCGTGGATTTCGAGGATGCGGTCGCCGGGCTCCAACGTCTGCACCGCCTGCGGCATCGGCGAGATCTCGTCGATGGTCAGCGGCTCCTGCGCCTGCCCCTGCCACATCACCACCGCCGCGAAGACGAGAATCGACAGCAGGAAGTTGAACACCGGCCCGGCCGCCACGGTGGCAGCCCGCGCCCACAAAGGCGCGGCATGCATCGTGCGGCGGCGCATCGCCGGATCCATCCGCGCAATGGCCGCCCCATCCGCTGCACTGGCCGCGTCCGCATCGCCGAGGAATTTCACATAGCCGCCCAACGGAAGCGCCGCGACCTGCCACAGCGTGCCGCGCCGGTCGCGCCAGCTGAACAACTGCGGCCCGAACCCGAGCGAGAACACCTCTGCATGGATGCCGCACCAGCGGCCGACGATGTAGTGACCGTATTCATGGATGGCGACGATGACGGACAGGGCGACGACGAAAGCCCCGATCGTGTAAGCGAGCCCCCCGAAGGACGGGATCAGACCGAGAATTTCCAAAACGCCGGGTACCCCTCTGGCCGGTTGAGTGCGTGTGGACGGTCGGGCGCGTCAGGACGCCTCGGCGCTCAACCACCCGTCCGCTGCCTTGCGTGCCATTTGGTCCGCATGGTGGACGTTATCAAGGGTGACGTCAGCATGAAAGCCGCTGTCGCCGGTCAGACGGGTCAGAACGTCCTCCACCATCGCCGACATGTCGGTAAACCTAATGCGGCCCGCGATAAAGTGATCCAGCGCGCGTTCCTTGGCCGCGTTGAACACCGCGCCGGACAGCCCGCGCGCCGCCATCACTTCGCGCGCGAGGCGCAGCGCGGGATAACGTTTCTCGCAGGGCGCGCGGAAGTTCAGGCTGCCGACCTGCGCAAGATCGAGCCGCGCCACCGGCAGGTCCAGCCGGTCCGGCCAGTTCAGCGCATACCCTATGGCGTGGCGCATGTCGGGCGGACCCACATGGGCCATCAGCGCGCCGTCACGGAAGCCGACCAGCGCATGGATCAGGCTTTCGGGATGCACGATGGTCTCGATCCGGGCGGGGTCGATGCCGAAGAACTCGCGGGTTTCGATCAGTTCCAAGGCCTTGTTGAACATAGACGCGCTGTCGATGGTGATGCGCTGGCCCA
Source organism: Meridianimarinicoccus roseus (assembly GCF_003172915.1). Classification (GTDB taxonomy): domain Bacteria; phylum Pseudomonadota; class Alphaproteobacteria; order Rhodobacterales; family Rhodobacteraceae; genus Meridianimarinicoccus; species Meridianimarinicoccus roseus. The sequence continues at coordinate 114,617 of NZ_QGKU01000029.1, read as the reverse complement.
TATCCCAGTTCGGATGGCTCGACGCTTCGGCCAGCGTGGCCGAGGCCAGCGCTTCCAGTGGCCAGTCACGGAACGCCCCACCCGAGGCGGTGATCACGATGCGCTCGACCGCGGCCATGTCCTCGCCCACCAGCGCCTGGAAAACGGCCGAATGTTCACTGTCCACGGGCAGGATGCGCGCCCCGTGTGCAGCGGCTTCCGCCATCATCAACGGTCCCGCGCAGACCAGGCTTTCCTTGTTGGCCAGCGCCAGCGTGGTGCCCTGCCGCAGCGCCCGCAGCCCCGGCGGCAGACCCGCCGCACCAACGATGCCCGACAGGATCAGATCGGCGGGCCGGTCGGCAGCCTCCAGCAGCGCGGCCGGACCGGCCGCCGCCGCGATACCACTGCCCTCCAGCGCCGATCGCAGATCGTCCAGAAGGTCGGGAAAGGCAGTCACCGCCAGTTCCGCGTTCAACGCGCAGGCCTGCTGGGCCAGTCGCGCCACGTTGCGGCCGCCCGTCAGCGCAACGGCACGGAACCTGTCCGGTGCGCGTGCCAGCAGATCGACCGTGTTTTCGCCGATCGATCCGGTCGCGCCGAAGATGCTGACCCTGCGGACGCTCACGCAGGCACCGGGGGAAAATCGATGATCTGCTCGACCAGCAGCAGGAACACCGCAGCGCCCAGCACGCCATCGAAACGGTCGAACACGCCGCCATGCCCCGGCAAAAGGTTGGAACTGTCCTTGACCCCGACATGGCGCTTGAGCGCGCTTTGCGCAATGTCACCCAATTGCGAGGCCATGGACACGGCCACGGACACGGCCATTATCTCGGGACCCGCAGCGCCCTGCGCCCAGACCACCGCGCCCACGGCCAGGGCACCGATCCAGCCGGCAACGGTGCCCGACCACGTCTTCTTGGGGCTGATCCGGGGCCAGAATTTCGGGCCGCCCAGCAACCGCCCCGCGAAATAGCCGAAGATGTCAGTGGCGGCCACGATCAGCACCAGCCATACCAGCCAGCCGGGGCTGGCCGCGCCGCGCAGGTCTACCAACCCGTAGCCGGCAAGGGTCGCAAGCGACAGGAACACAGCATGCGCCAAGTGCGCCCGGCGCAGCGTGGGCTGGCTTGCCAGCACCGGCACCAGCACAAGCGGCAGGCCCCAGCCGTCGGGCAACCATAGCATGCCAAGGCAGCACAGCCCGGAGAGAACGCCAACCGGCACAGCACGTGGCGACTGCGCCATACGGGACAGCTCCCAAGCGATCAGGCCTATGGACAAGGCGACAAGCGCGGCGAACCACGCCCCACCAAGATAAATGGCGACAACGCCGACGGCGATCAGAACAGCCGAGGTCGCAAGGCGCGGGGCAAGGTCCGCCCATTTGCCGCCGGCGGCCGAGGTCATGTCAGGACGGCACCGAAGCGGCGTTCGCGACCGCCGAATTCCAGCAGGATATCGGCCATATGGTCGGCACTGAAATCCGGCCAAAGGACCGGGGTGAACTCGTACTCCGCATAAGCCGATTGCCACAGCAGGAAGTTCGAGATGCGCGTCTCGCCGGACGTGCGGATCACGAGATCTGGGTCGGGCAGATCAGCGGTTTCGAGGTTGCGGCCGATGGTGGCGGCCGACACGTCGCCGACCGCCATTTCGCCGCGCGCAACCGCGGCGGCGATGCGGGCGGCAGCGCGCGCGATCTCGTCCCGGGCGCCGTAATTCAGCGCGATGGTCAGGTGCAGCCGGTCATTCTCGCGCGTCCGGTGCTCGAGGGCGGACATGAGATCCTGCAGACGCCGGTTCAGTGCCGAACGTTCCCCGATAAAGCGCACCCGCACGCCCGAAGAGGTCAACTCGTCCGCCTCGCTGCGCAGGTGACTGCGAAAAAGCGCCATCAGGCCCGCGACTTCGGTACGGGCGCGGCGCCAGTTCTCGGTCGAGAAGGCGAAAAGGGTCAGGTATCGCACGCCTTGGTCCGGGCAGGCCCGCACGATCTCGCGGACGCGAGTTGCACCGACCTTGTGACCGCGCAGTCGGGGCAGACCACGGCGCGTGGCCCAGCGGCCATTGCCATCCATGATGATGGCGACGTGTTCCGGCCCTATGTGCCGACTGTCCTTTGCCGCCATACCGTGCCTCGTTCTGCTGCCCGTTCCATCCAAACCGCCGTCGACGTCGCAGTCAGGTCAAACCTGCATGATCTCAGCCTGCTTCGATTCCAGCACCTCGTCGATCTTGGCGATGTAGGCGTCGGTCAGTTCCTGCACCTCGGCGGACCACAGCTTGTGATCGTCCTCGCTCATGCCGTTCGACTTGGCCCGCTTGAGTTGGTCCATCCCGTCCCGGCGCACGTTGCGCACCGCCACGCGGGCATGCTCGGCGTACTGTGCCGCGACCTTGGTCAGTTCCTTGCGCCGCTCCTCGTTCAGTTCGGGGATCGGCAGCCGGATGATCGTGCCGTCCACGACGGGATTGATCCCGAGGCCGCTTTCGCGCAGCGCCTTCTCGACCTTGCCGACCAGGGACTTGTCCCAGATATTCACGGTCAGCATCCGCGGCTCGGGCACGTTCACCGTGCCGACCTGGTTGATCGGGGTCTGGGTGCCGTAGGCATCGACCGTCACCGGGTCGAGCATCGACGCAGCGGCGCGGCCTGTCCGCAGCGAAAGGAATTCCTGCTTGAGCGATGCCATCGCCCCTTCCATGCGCCGTTTCAGATCGTCGGTGTCGATCTCGAGGTCTTCGTCTGACATCGTTCTTGCGTCCTTCTTCGTGAACCCTGCCGACGTTTCGCGGCGCGCCTTCGCGCGGCGCCCGCTGCCGCCGGACCGTCATACCGCGCCGCTATAGCGCTATCCGTGCACTCTTGTATAGGTGCCCTCGCCGTTGAGAATGCCGCGGAAGCCCCCGGTCTCGTCCAGTGAGAACACGATGATCGGCACGTCGTTGTCCCGCGCCAGCGCGATCGCCGAGGCGTCCATGACCCCGAGATGCTTTTGCAGAACCTCGTCATAGGTCACCGTGTCATACCGCTTGGCGTCGGCATGCTTGACCGGGTCCTTGTCATAGACCCCGTCCACCTTGGTGCCCTTGAAGATCGCCTGACAACGCATTTCGTTGGCACGAAGCGTCGCTGCGGTGTCTGTTGTAAAGTAGGGATTTCCGGTGCCCGCCGCGAAGATGCAGACACGCTTCTTCTCGAGATGGCGAACCGCGCGGCGGCGGATGTACGGCTCGCAAACCTCGTCCATCCGGATTGCCGAGATCACCCGCGTGTTCACCCCCATGCGTTCCAGCGAGGACTGCATCGCCAGCGCGTTCATCACCGTCGCCAGCATGCCCATGTAGTCCGCAGTGGTCCGTTCCATCCCTTGCGCAGAACCCTGAAGGCCACGAAACACGTTGCCGCCACCGATCACCATGCAGATCTCGACACCGAGATCGTGAACCGATTTCACTTCGCCCGCGATGCGTTCCACCGTCGGCGGATGCAGCCCGAACCCCTGATCCCCCATGAGCGCCTCACCCGAAATCTTGAGAAGCACGCGTGTGAATTTGGCGCGTGGCTCTGCAGTGTCGTCGCTCATGGAACCGGTCCTGTTGTCGGGAATGTCGCCCGGAAAATGTCGGATTGCCGCGCGGGATTCAATCGCCATTGTCGGCGCGGCCGGGCAGCGTGTCGGCGGTGCACCGCCGCCCGGCCAGCGTGCCGACCGTCGGCCGCTTGCCGGTGCGGCGCGATTCTGGCATCGCTCGCCCATGTCGCCACACCCGCCCCCAGACGCAGTTCCCGATCCCGCCGTACTGTCGCCCGACCGCTGCGTGCTGATCGCCGGACCGACCGCGTCAGGCAAGTCCGCGTTGGCGCTGCGCATCGCGCAGGCGCAGGGACGGGCTGTTGTGAATGCCGATGCGCTGCAGGTGTTTCGCGGCTGGCCGCTGCTGACCGCGCAGCCCGCCGCGGACGACCATGCCCGCGCCGAGCATCTGCTTTATGGCCATCTGCCCTTCGACGCGGACTATTCCGTCGGCGCCTGGCTGCGCGAGGTCGCACCGCTTCTGCACCGCCGCCCCGCGCCCGTGATCGTCGGCGGCACCGGCCTTTACCTCACAGCGCTGACCGAGGGTCTGGCCGACATCCCGCAAACCGATCCCGCCCTGCGCACCGAAGCCACCCGCCACCGTGAAACCGCCGGGCTTGCGGCGCTGGTGGCCGATCTGGACCCCGAAACCCGCGGTCGGATCGATACCCGCAACCCGATGCGCGTGCAGCGCGCCTGGGAGGTTCTGCGGCAGACCGGGCGCGGACTGGCCAGCTGGCAGGACGATACCGGGCTTCCCCTGCTGCCGCCGGACAGTGCGCACCTGATCCAGATCGTCGCCCCGCCCGACCTGCTCGGTCCGCGCATTGCGGCGCGTTTCGATGCCATGTTACGCGCGGGCGCCCTGGAAGAGGCGCGCGCGATGCGACCGGCCTGGAACCCCGTGCACCTTTCGTCCCGCGCGATTGGCGCGCGGGAGTTGATCGCCGTGCTCGACGGCACACTCCGCGAATCGGAGGCAGCGGCGCGGGCCTGTATCGCGACACGGCAATACGCCAAGCGGCAACGCACCTGGTTTCGCCGAAGAATGCAGCACTGGCCTGCCCTGCATGCCGCGACCTTGTGCGAGGATTCCGGGCAACACACGAGAAAAAGGCCCTAATCCCGGAAAGTCACGGGCAATCCGACCTTGGCCGAATCTATCAACACCGCATAAGCTGCGAAAAGGACGAGGACATCGCATGTTTGACAGCCAGACCAACGACCAGACCCAGCGCCCGCCCAAGGCGGTTCCCGTCTCGCATCTCGCACGTGAAGCGAAATGGGCAATCGACACGCCGCGCAGCTATCTTGTGCCTGTCCTGCTGTGGTTCACCTGCGGTCAAGGACGTCTCAGCGTCAATGGCGAGATGCGTGGATACACCGCTCACAATGCCATTTTCCTGCCGGCCAACACGCCTCATTCCTGCGAGGCTTGCGGCCGCACGCAGGGCACCGCGCTGTTCCTCGGCGGACGCGGCGATCTGCCGGTTCCCGGCGATCTGCTGCACCTTCGACTGACGTCGCTGCAGCAGCAGACCGAATTGAACGAGTTGATCGAAGGATTCCGCCGCGACTGCGCCACCGCCGGTCCGATGGGGGACGAGATCCTCTATCACCGCGCCGCGCTGATCGGGCTATGGCTCACGCGCCACGACATGCAGCAGAACGGCACCGCCCAGCGCGCCCGCGGCGTCGGCGAAGTGCCCACCGGGTTCGGTGCCCTGCGGCGCAGCGCCGACCAGAAAGGTTAAGCGCATCCGCCTCTTGGCGGGGCCTTCGGCGCATTGCCGACCATTGCTGCCGATATCCTGATGGTCGGCCTGACAGGTTCTGTCGCCAGGACGGCGCCCGGCCCTTCCGACCGGCCCCCTCCCGATCAAGCCTTGTCACAGGGCGGGTGCACGGCCATTGTCGCACCGATGGTTATCACCTGACCAACGCATCAAAAGCACAGGCACGCTGCAATGCACAGATCCGGCCGCACCCTGCCGAACGGCACCCTGCACGCCGTGCGCGCTCTGGCGGTGGAGTGCCGCACGGGGCAATTGACCCGCCGCGAATTCCTGACCCGCGCCACGGCGCTGGGAGTGTCAGGCGCGGCGGCGTTGTCCGCCATCGGTGTGCGGGGCCGGGCACAGACCACCGGCCCGAGCCCCGTACCGGGCGGCACCCTGCGGATCCAGATGGATGTGCGCCCGGTGACCGACCCACGGCTGCACGATTTTTCGGAAAGCGCGAACCTCACCCGCGGGCTTCTGGAATACCTTGTCGAATATACCCCCGACGGGCGCTTCGAAAGCATGCTCCTGCAGGATTGGGAGGCCAACGCCGAAGCGACCGAATATCACCTCTATCTGCGGCCAGGCGTGCGCTGGAACGACGGCACGCCTTTCACCGCCGAAGACGTGGCCGCGAATTTCGTCGGATGGGCCGATGCGACCGTGCCCGGCAATTCGATGGCCAGTCGCCTGACCGCGCTGATCGACCCTGTTACCCGCACCGCCCGCGAGGGCGCGATCCAGGTGATCGATCCGCTTGTGGTGCGGCTTCGGCTGTCGCAGCCCGACATCACCCTGATCCCGTCGGTCGCCGACTACCCTGCGGCTGTGCAGCGGGCAGACCTGGTCGGAACCAACCCGCTTGATCACGGCATCGGAACAGGCGCCTATCGCATCACCGCGTTCGAGCCATCGGTACGCGCCGTGCTGGACCGCGCGGAGGATCACGACTACTGGGGCACGGCCGCCCTCGATCGGGTGGAATACATTGATTTCGGCGCCGATCCGCTGCGCTGGCGTGCCGCCGCCGAAGACGGCCTGTTCGACATGACCGCCCGGACCGAACCGGGCTATATCACCACGTTCGACGCTCTTGGCTGGACGAACTACAGCGTTCAGACCGCGTCGACAGTCGTGGTCCGGCCGAACCAGCAAGCCACGATCGACGGACAGATGCCCTATTCCGATCTGCGGGTGCGCCGCGCGCTGGCCCGCGCGGTAGACAATGGCATCTGCCTGGAGCTGGGCATAGACGGTCGCGGAACTGTGGCGGAAAACCATCACGTGTCGCCGATCCAGCCGGACTACGCCCATCTGCCGCCTCTGCGCACCGACACCGCCGAAGCGCGCAGGCTGATGGACGAGGCCGGTATGCTGGAGTTCGAACACGAGCTGGTATCGGTGGATGACACATGGCGCCGCGCGACCGCTGACGCGGTCGCCGCGCAACTTCAGGAGGCCGGTTTCCGCATACGCCGCCGTATCGTGCCACGCGACGACTTCGACATGAACTGGAAAAGCTACGCCTTCAGCGCGACCAACTGGAACCACCGCGAACTTGGCGTACAAGTGATGGCCTTGGCTTACCGGACCGGCGCCGTCTGGAACGAAACCGGCTTCAGCAACCCCGAATTCGACCGCTTGCTGGACCGCGCCGTGACCATCGCGGACGCCGACACGCGGCGCGACACGATGGCCCGGCTCCAGCAGATCCTTCAGACCGACGGGGTGATCATTCAGCCATTCTGGCAGTCGCTCTACCGCCATGCGAACCGAAACGTCACCGGTGCACAGATGCACCCCAAAAACGAGATCAATCCGCACAGGCTTGGCTGGGCGGTGCTGCCCGAAGTATCCGAGGATTAACTGTAAGCGCCGACGTGGCGGCCGCGATCAGAAATCGAACAGATCGTCCAGAAAGCCGCCGCGCTTCTTCTTGCGATATCCGCTGGAATCGTGGCGCGGGCGGTCGTCGTATTGCACCGGACGCGGCGGCGGGGGCGGAGCCGCAGCCACGGCTGAACGCTCTATAATCTTGTCCAGTTCGCCGCGATCAAGCCACACGCCGCGGCATTGTGGGCAATAGTCGATCTCGACCCCGCTGCGGTCGGTCATCACAAGTTGCGTTCCATCAATCGGGCACTGCATCGGCATCTCCTGTTGCTGTTCGCCTGAGGTGGGCATCGAACCCGCCTTGCACAAGCCGCGATCCGGGCGTCAGGCGCCCATCTCGTCCTCGCGCAGGATCTGCACGCCGTCGATCTTCCAGCCGCCGTCCGGGCCCTGCAGCATCTGGTAGCCCAGCGTGTGGTACGCGCCGTTCGCGTCGCGCATCAACACGACCTGCCAAGGCTGACCCCGGATTTCACGCAGATCTAGAAATTCGACCAGTTCGGGGCGCCAGACCATCGGGTAGCCCTGCTTGACCATCATTCCGAACCGGTCGGAGGTGCCGAACATCTCGCGGATCGCGGGGGATGCGAAACTGAATGCAGCCGCGAAATCGTCGCGCAGGAACGCTTCGATCTGGCTTTGAATCACGGTCTGTATCGCCGCCGCATCGCCGTCCTGCGCCCGGGCGGCGGACAGACCCCCAACGGCCAGCATCACCGCGGCCATAGCGGCCAAAATCATGTTGCGCATCGCCCGTCTCCCTTCGTACTCTTTGTCAAGATAGGCGACGGCCCGAGAGCGTCAAACGGCGGCAGCGCGGGTCAGGCGGCAGCCAGTTCGCCCCGCAGCGCGCTGTCGATCAGGTCAGCGGTTTCCACCAGGCCGTAAAGCGCGATGAAGCCGCCAAAGCGCGGCCCCTGGCTGGCACCAAGGCAGACTTCGTAGATCGCCGTGAACCAGTCGCGGAGCGGCTCGAACCCGGCGTCCTTGCCGACGGCAAACACGACGCTCTGCAGCTCTTCGGCATCGCGTGTGCCCTCATGCGCGCGCAGACGGGCGGCAAGGTCCGTCAGCGCCGCGCGCTCGCGGTCGTTGGGCAGCCGGAACGTCTTGGCCGGTTTCACGAAGTCACGGTAGTACTGCACCGCAAACCCCGCCGCCGAGTCGAGGCCCGGATGCGTGTCCGGCGCGGCATCAGGCGCATAGCGGCGGATGAAACCCCACAACGTTTCGGTGTCTTCCGCGCCCGACGCGGACGCGAGGTTGAGCAGCATGGCGAAGGGTACCACCATGTCAGATGCCGGCACCTTGCCGCCGTGGATGTGATAGACTGGATTATTCAGCCGCGCCGCCGCGTCCTGGCCGGGATAAGCGCGCAACTGCTGATGGTACTCGTCCACCGCCTTCGGGATTACGTCGAAATACAGACGCTTGGCCGTCTTGGGCTTCAGATACATGAAATACGACAGGCTTTCCGGCGCGGCATAGGTCAGCCATTCCTCCATGCTCAGCCCGTTGCCCTTGGACTTGGATATCTTCTGCCCCGCCTCGTCGTTGAACAACTCGTAGGACAGCGACACCGGCGGCGCCTTGCCCAGTGCCTTGCAGATCTTGGTGGATTGCGTGACGCTGTCGATCAGATCCTTGCCCGACATCTCGTAATCGACACCAAGTGCGGCCCAGCGCAGCGCCCAGTCGGGTTTCCACTGCATCTTCACGTTGCCGCCCGTGACCGGGATCTCAACCCTCTCGCCATCGGGTTCCTGGTAAACGATCGTGCCCTTCGACACGTTGCGCTCAAGCGTGGGCACCTGCAGGACATGGCCGGTCTTGGGACTGACCGGAAGAAAGCACGAATAGGTCGCCTGACGCTCCGCCCCCAGCGTCGGCAGCATGATCGCCTGAATGTCGTCGAACCGTTCCAGCGCGGTCAACAGCATCGCGTCGAACCGGCCCGACGTGTAGTATTCCGTCGCGCTGGCGAATTCGTACTCGAACCCGAAACTGTCCAGAAACGCCCGCAGCCGTGCGTTGTTATGCTGCGCGAAGCCCTCATGTGTGCCGAAAGGGTCGCGCACGCGCGTCAGCGGCAGATTCAGATCCTCGTGCATCCGGTCCTGGTTTGGCACGTTGCTTGGCACCTTGCGCAGCCCGTCCATGTCGTCCGAGAAGCAGATCAGGCGCGTGGGAATGTCGCTCAGCACTTCGAAGGCGCGCCGCACCATCGTGGTGCGCGCCACTTCGCCGAACGTGCCCAGATGCGGCAGCCCCGAAGGCCCATAGCCGGTCTGGAACAGAACGTGCCCCTTCTCCGGCGGCGCCTTCTCGTAGCGTTTCAGAACGCGGCGCGCCTCTTCGAAGGGCCAGGCTTTGGAGCTCATCGCAAGCGCGCGCAGTTCGGTCATCGGTCATCCCACGGGGTGTGCCACGCGGCCCCATGCCACGCAGACGCGCCCGACCTAAAGCGGCACGCGGTCAACGTCAATTCGCCGTCCCTGTTGCCGGCCGCCACGCGGGGATATAGATCACAGGAGCAACCGCAGGAACATGACCGTGCAAGACACCTCCGCCGACCTTCACCCGCTGACCGCGCAGGACAGCCTCGTGGCGCTGATGATCGCCATCTCCGCATCTGACGCGCAGATCCGCACCTCGGAACTGGTGCGCATCCAATCGATGCTCAATCACCTGCCGATCTTCGGCGACTACGAACAGTCGCGCCTGACGCAGGTCAGCTCGCTCGTGTTCGAGTTGTTCGAGGAAGAGGACGGGCTGGATGCGCTGTTCGGCCTCGTGCGGGAGGCGCTGCCCGAGCGGCTGTTCGAAACAGCCTATGCGCTGGCCTGCGATGTGGCCGCGGCCGACGGCACCCTGAACGAAGCCGAACTGCGCCTGCTAGAGGAAATGCGGTACGAACTGTCGCTGGACAGGCTGCACGCCGCGGCCATCGAACGCGGTGCGCGGGCGCGGCACATGACCCTCTGATCAGCGGTCGGCGCGGGGGGTGCCGGCTCAGGCGCCGCGGCGTGCTGGCGCGCCGGCCGTACTGTCCGAAAAGCGGGCGCAAGCGCGCCGCAGAGCGGGGCCATCCCCCAGAACCGCCCGCGTTTCCGCAGGGCTGAGCCAAGACAGCGCTTCGTCCGGGTGCGATGCTGCGGCAAGTTTCGCAGCGCCGGTGACGAGATCCAGATCTGTGCCCCCGCTTCCGCCCGTAACCATGTCGGGCGCCTGGTCGTCCATCCGCGCGTCAAGGTGGATTGCCGCCAGCGTCTGGTCCGACAGCAGGTCCGCAGGCGAAACGCCGGCCGCATTCACGTAGGCCGCCTTGAGCGCGGCGCAGCGGCGGGCCACCTCCGGCACGTTCCGGTCCTCGGGGATCCAAAGCAGCCGCCCCAGCGTCCCGTCCGCGACGCGTCCGGTTTGCCGCGACAGGACCGGCGCCAGAACGAGGCCGACGAGCACGGGTGCCAGCCAAACGATCTGCGCGGGCGCGAGGATCACCACCGCGACCAGCGCCGCCGTACCCAACGCCACCTGCCCGACGTGGGCGGCAATGGCCCGGCGCCACGGCATGTCGGCGGCATCGCGGCTTTGCGCCGACCAGCCGCCATCGCGCCCGGCAAGGATTTCGACCACCTGGCGCACCTGGAACAACATCAACACAGGCGCGATCAGCGCCGACAGCACCACTTCCAGCGCGGCACCACCAAGGATGCGCCAGCCGCCGCCGAAGGATCGCCGCAACGCGGGCAGCACCAGCGCGCGAACGATGCCGGTGATCTTGGGCAGGAACAGCAGCGCCATGGACAGCGCCAGCAGCCACATCATCCGTTCGGCGTCGAACACGGGCCAGTGCGGGAAAAGCTGTGGCCCGTCGCTGAAATACTCCCTTTCGTAGATCAGGCTCTGACCCGTCAGCAGCCCGCCGGTGACCAGCAGTGCCAGCCAGACCGACGACATCAGGTAGGAGCCGATCCCGATCAGGAAATGCGCCCGGTTCGCCCAGGCAAGGCCGGGTGCGCCCAGCACCGCCGCGTGCTGAAGGTTGCCCTGCGCCCAACGGCGGTCGCGGGCGGCCAGGTCCAGAAGCGTCTGCGGCGCGCCTTCCCAGCTTCCACCCAGATCCGGGTCCATCCGGACCTCCCAACCGCCGCGCCGGATCAGCGCCGCCTCCACGAAGTCGTGGCTCAGCACATGCCCGCCGAACGGGCTGCGCCCCGGAAGTTCGGGCAGCCCGCAGCACTGCGCGAAAGCCGCTGTGCGGATGATCGCGTTGTGGCCCCAGTAGTTTCCGTCGCGCCCCTGCCATGCCGAGACGCCGCGCGCGATCACCGGCCCGTACACCCGGCCCGCGAATTCCTGGAGCCGAGCAAAGACGGTCCGGCCGCCAGCCAGCACCGGCACGGTCTGAAGGATGCCCAGCCGCGGCGCGACCGCCATACGGTGCGCAAGCGCGATCACCGTGTCCGGGTCCATCAGGCTGTCGGCATCGAGCACGAGCATGTGGTCGTAACGCGCGCCCCAGCCTTCGACGAAATCCCGCAGGTTGCCGGCCTTGCGCCCGATATTGCGCTTGCGGCGGCGGTACCAGACCTGCATTTTGCCGTGCAGCGCCCGGCGCAGCGCGGCGTGGCAGGCCGTCTCGCGCACCCAGACCGCCGGATCGGTGGTGTCCGACAGCACGAAGATCTCGAACGCGTCGCCAAGGCCGCGCTGCGCGATCCCCTCTCCCATCGCCTGAAGCGCGGCGCAGGTCGCCGCCGGGTCCTCGTTGTAGACAGGCATCAGGATCGCGGTCCGGCCCGCGCCGCAGCCGGAGGCCGCGCCTCCGTCATCGGGTGGGGGCGGCGCAGCGAAGGCCGCCGCCAGCGCCTGTGTCGCGGACAGCGCGATCCAGCCGAAAGTCACCGTGAACAGCGCCAGCAACAGTGTCTGGAGCAGGGTCGAACTTTCGTTGCCGAACACCTGGCTCATCTGCGTGAAACCAAGCACGCTCAGACCTGCGGCACCGCCGAAGGCCACTGCACGGGCAGCATGAACCCGCCCGCCCTGCGCCAGACGGTGGCGCGGCGCGAACGGAGCCAACGGACGGGTCGGCATCGCCAGCGGCGCGCGCGGCGGAACGGCCCCCGCGCGGGGCTGCGCGCGCACCGTCATGGCCGGTCCAGCCGATAGAGCCAGGTTTCGGTCTCGGGCCCGTCCGGGCCCATCAGCGTCAGTTCGAACTCGGTCACCTCTGCGCCATCCGGGTCATGGACGAAGGCCGCGCGCAGGCCGTTCTCGTCCGGCAGATGGTGGAGTGACACGTCGCTGACCGGCGCGCCGTTGGCGAAGGCCTCCACCGTGATCCCTTCGGCCCATGCGCTGTCCTTGCGGAAATCGACCACCAGCACGCGCCGGTCCGGAGCATTCACCGCGCGGCCCGAGCGCAGGGCCTGAACCCGCCCCAGAGGCGCGGCATCGGGCGGGGCGGCGCCCCAGTGCAGCCGGTAGCGGAATTCGTGACCCTGGTCGGCGGGCTGCAACGGCGCCTCCGGCCGCCAGAACGCAACGATGTTGTCGTTGAATTCGGACCTCACCGGGATCTCGACAAGAATCACAGATCCACGCCCCCAGCCACCGACCGGCTCCACCCAGCAGGTAGGGCGCTTTTCATACCGCGCCTCCGCATCCTGGTAGTAGGCGAACTCGCGCTGGCGCTGAGACAGCCCGAACCCTTTCGGGTTCTCGTCCACAAAGGCCGACACCTGCACCTCCTGAGGGTTGGCCAGGGACCGCCAGATCCGACGTCCCGCGCCGGTCACCATCTGCAAACCCGAACTGTCATGCACCGCGTCGCGGAAGTCGTCTACACCGGCGCGGCGCGACGGGCCGAAGAAGTACATCGAGGTCAGTGGTGCGATCCCGATCTGCTGGATCTCGCGGCGCGGGAACAGAGTGCATCGGGTCTGCATCACAGTCGTCTCGCCTGGCGAGATGGTGAATTCGTAGGCGCCGGTGCAGGACGCGCTTTCCAGAAGCGCGCGCACCACGACGCTTTGCACGCCGCGCTCCGGCACCTCGATCCAGATCTGCGTGAATCGGGCGAACTCCTCGCCCTCGGGCGCGGCGGTGCCGATCGCCAACCCGCGTGCCGACAGCCCATAGACCATGCCCCGCGCCACGGCCCTGAAATAACTGGCACCCTGGAACACCGCGACCTCGTCCAGCCGGTCGGGACGGTTCAGCGGCACGCGAAGGCGGACCCCGGAATAACCCAGATCGCCCTCTGGTGCGCTGTCCTTCAGGCGGGCAATGTCGTCGGCGTCGAAGAACGCTGGATCGAAGTCGAACAGCGCCGGATCGAACGGCAGATCGAAGGTCTGCGCCCCGTCGATCACCGACAGCGCGACCGGGTTCGCGAAGACCAGCCCCGGCGGCAGCGGATCGAACATCAGCCCGGTGCCCGCTTCCCCCAAAGGCTGCGGCGCAGGCCGGATCGCGCGATAGGCGTCGTAGGACAGGTCGGCGAAAGGCGCGGTCAGCCTGCCGCTACGCAACTTCGCCTCCGACTGCGCCCGCGCCCGGGCAAGCATGACCACCGAAGCGTAGCTGCCCTGAACCCCGGCGGTCGGCACGAGTTGCGCCGCCGCGTCGGCCGCGGCTTGGCCCGCAAGGCCGCGCGGAAGCAGGCCGGCCAGCATCAACGCCGTGAAGGCGCGCCGTGACAATTTGGCAGTCATCGCGCGACCCCTTTGAAAGGCGCATGTCGCGGGGCAACAAGCGTGGCGAAAGCGCGGCTCGGTCTTGTCATCGATTCATGTCCACCCATGCGTCTGTCAGCCATGTTTCAGTCAGTGCCTGCCCGTTCCGGCGCAGGTAGGCGCGCAGGCTTGCCGGGTCGGCACCGTCCTGTTCGAAATCGAACGTCAGCCGCCAGCGATCTGTTCCGACAACGCGATAGGCGGCGACCGGCGGCACCACGCGGCCCTGCGTGGCCTCGACCACCGGCTCCACCCCGCTGCCGGTATCCAGCCCGTTCAGCGGGGGCCCGGCGAAGTCCACCACCATCTTGGCGCGGTGTGGCGGAATCGGTTGGCCGGGTACCCCGCCCTGCCCCTGCCGCGTCGCGACGACTCGCGCCACGTTCTCGGGCTGCGGATCGCGCGCGCGCCACCCGATGTCATAGTCGAAGCGCAGCTCATCACCTTCCCGGACAGGCTGCTCCGGCACCCAGAAGGCTACGATGTTGTCGAAGGTCTCGTCCCCGGTCGGGATCTCGACCAGTTGCACCGCGCCCCGCCCCCAATCGCCGCGCGGAATTACCCAGGCGGATGGACGCCGGTCGTAGAAAACGCCGTCATCTTGGTAATGGCCGAAGTCGCGGTCGCGCTGGATAAGGCCGAAGCCGCGCGGGGCCGCATCGGCAAAGCTGGTCACATGAAGGCGCGGCGGGTTGACGAGCGGGCGCCAGACCCGTTCGCCGGTTCCTGTGCGCAGGGCCAGCCCGTCGCTGTCGTGGATTTCGGGGCGCCAGTCCGCGCCGCGCGCCCGGTTGCGTTCGGAATACCAGTACATGCTGGTCAGCGGCGCGATCCCCAGCCGCTCCACGTCCCGGCGCAGGAACAGGCGGGCCGACACACGGGTCATATGTCCGGGCGCGGCATCGGTCTCGTCCTCGCCCGCCGCAGCGGCCGTGCCGCGTACAAGCCCGAACCGGAATGCGCCGGTAACAGAAGGACCGTCCAGTTCCGCCCAGACCGACAGCGTCTCGTCAGGCGCCTCGGGCGGGCCGATCCAGAAGGCGGTGAAGCGGGGGAACTCTTCTGGCTGGTCCAACCCGGTGTTCACGGCGATGCCGCGCGCGGACAGCCCGTACTGCCCGGAGGGCCCGTCGGTCCGGAAATACGAGGCGCCGAGGAACGACACCCAGTCCGGCCCGTCGCCGGGGCGCATCACGCGGAATCCGGCAAACCCGAAGCCGTCCGGCAGGGCACGGGCGGGGCTGTCCGGCGGCATGGTGAAAAGCCCTCGGCCGAAAGGTATCTCACGCGCGGTGCCGTCCGGTTCGCGCAGATGTATGCGCACGGGTTCGGGAAAGTAGCGTCCGGGATGGAACAGTTGCACCGGCGCATCCGGCCCGGCAGGCCGCAGCGCCGCCTCGGGCCGGAACCTGATCTGCCAATGCGCGCTGTAATCGACCTGCGCGATCAGGTCGGGTGCGGGCACGACCGGCGGCACATAGGGCTGCGCCGCCGCGGCCCGCGCCCGCGCCACCAGATCGTCGAAGCGCACCCGGGCCGGGGACGCTGCGGAATCAGGACGCGCAGACCCGGCGGCGAGCGCGACAAGCCCCGCAAGGCCGGTGCGCAGCACGGCACGGCGGCTTGGGCCGAACGGCAGAAGGGACGGGTTGTTCATGGCATGGCCTTTCCAGCCGGGCACGCGAAGTGCAGGAGGTGGCGTTTCGGTGGGTGGCTTCGGGTCTCTGCCGCAGCTGCGCAGGCTGCAACCGGAACGGGCAGTGCGGCGACGAACCGGCGAAAGGCCGCGCAGCAGGCGCAGATACAGGCGGCCTGTCGCCGACCGGCGCGCTGCGCGGCCCCCGTTTCCGGTCTGCGCTGCGCCCGGCGGCGCAGGGGGCGCGCCGGTCAGTCCGGAAGGCAAGGGGCTGTCGCGGATACAAGGGGTGGGGCCGAACGCTGGCAGGCGAATCTCAGTTTGCGCGATAGGCCCAAGCCGCGTTGCGCGCAAGCGCCTTGATGGACCAGCGGCGCGCCGTTTGCGCTTCTCTTCGTGGGTGCGCTGCGGTTATCTGCGCGCCAGAGCGAAGCAACGGCACGGGAGGGTCGCATGAACCTGGCAAGACTGGCGGCAGAGGCGGGCGCGCGCGGCGCTCCCGTCAGGGCAGGGCTGATCGGCGCAGGGAAGTTCGGCGCGATGTTCCTGGCGCAGGTGCCGGGTATCGCGGGACTGGAGGTCACCGCCATTGCCGATCTGGACCCGGACCGTGCCCGCGCGACCTGCCGCGGCACCGGCTGGACGGAGGCGGCGGTCTCGCGCACCGACTTCGTCGCCGATGGCGCCGCGCTGGCGGCCCGCGATGACGTGGATGTGGTGATCGAGGCGACCGGTCATCCGCGCGCGGGCATTGCCCATGCGCGCGCCGCGATCGGCGCGGGAAAGCATGTCGTCATGGTGAATGTGGAGGCGGACGTGCTGGCGGGCCCCGCGCTGGCCCGCGAAGCCGCCGCCGCGGGCGTGGTCTGTTCGATGGCCTATGGCGATCAACCCGCGCTGGTGGCCGAACTTGTGGACTGGGCCCGTGCTGCGGGCTTTCACGTCGCCGCCGCCGGCAAAGGCACGAAATACCTGCCTGCCTATCACGCGGTCACGCCCGACGACGTTTGGCCCCATTACGGGCTGACCGCGCACGAAGCCGCGGCAGCCGGGATGAACCCGCAGATGTTCAACTCGTTCCTGGACGGCACCAAGAGCGCGATCGAGATGGTCGCCATCGCCAATGCCTGTGCGCTCGACGTGCCAGATGGCGGGCTGGGCTTCCCGCCCTGCGGTGTGGACGACCTGGCCCATGTGCTGCGCCCGCGTGATCTGGGCGGACAACTCGACCGGCGCGGCATGGTCGAAACGGTGTCCTCGCTGGAACGCGACGGAAGGCCGGTGTTCCGTGACCTGCGCTGGGGCGTGTATGTGGTACTGGAGGCACCCACCGCCTACGCCGCCGCCTGTTTCCGCCAGTACGGGCTACCGACGGACAGCACGGGTCGTTTCGCGGCGATGTACAAACCGTTTCACCTGATCGGGATGGAACTGTCCATTTCGGTGCTGAGCGCAGCACTGCGGCGTGAGCCGACGGGCTGCGCGACCCAGATGCGCGGCACCGTGGTCGCCGTCGCCAAGCGCGCGCTGAAGGCGGGCGAGATACTGGATGGCGAAGGCGGGTTCACGGTCTGGGGCAAGGCGCAGCCGCTGGCCCGAGCGGCAGACGCGCTGCCCATTGGCCTCGCTCAAGGCGTGCCGCTGCTGCGGGACATTCCGCAAGGCGCGGTGCTGGGGCTGGACGACGTGCGCTTCGCAAAGGACGATCCCGTGCCTGCGCTGTATCGGGCCGAGGTGGCGGCTGCGACGCGCGGCTGAGGCGGGACCGCGACCTACTTGAACGCGCTCGAGATGCCCGAAAGGCGCGAGCCGCCGCCGTTGCAGCGCGCCACGAGCGTCATGTCCGCCCGCGCCGGCGCGCTGTCCCCGAGGTAGCGGACATCGGTAAAGCGGTCCTGCAATTGCAGCGTCAACGGGTTGCCCGCGCGCGAGTCGATCCGCGCAGACCCGTTTACAAAGCTGCGCTGCACGCCGCTCACGGTATCCTGCACGACAAAGTACCGGTCAGGCACGGCGCAGCGGTTGTCCAGCGTAACATGCGCAACCAGCGGCGCGCCATCGCCCTGCCACCCAAGACGCCCGCCCACGGCCAGCAGCACGAACACCGCAGGCACGAGAGCGCCGATGACGCTCAGGAAAACGCGAAGTGATGGCATGAGTCGGCTCCGTGCAGAAAATGACCCTTGTTTCTTAGGTGCTGATCGCACGACCTGTGGTCAATCCCGCCTTCGGCTTAGCGCATACGGCCATTCGTCCGGCGGAAACCGCCGACGGTCTGCCCCCCCGGCCATGAGTATGCAGGTCGCCGTGCCACGCTCTGACAGCCGACGATGGATCAAAAAGGAGGGATGGTAGCGGAGGAGGGAC
This sequence comes from Meridianimarinicoccus roseus, assembly GCF_003172915.1. GTDB lineage: Bacteria > Pseudomonadota > Alphaproteobacteria > Rhodobacterales > Rhodobacteraceae > Meridianimarinicoccus > Meridianimarinicoccus roseus. Next base: position 96,631 of record NZ_QGKU01000029.1, on the reverse strand, counting down.
TTGAACCCCCGACACGCGGATTATGATTCCGCTGCTCTAACCAACTGAGCTACTCCGCCGAAGTGCGATGCTGACTAGGCAAAGCACGCACAGGCGTCAAGCCGCAAAAACCCAGACCGGCCGAAAAACGGCACGGGTGGCGTTTGCCCGGCCTCCGGCCTGCTTAACCAAGTCGGCCGATACCCCCTGTGATTCCCGTCGCGCGCGTACCATATTAGTTAACAAAGTGTAAACTTCGCCAATAATATCGCCGACGGAGCGCCTGTAATGCGATCGCCAAGCCTTTTCGCCATGTACCGCGTTGCCGCGTTGTGCCTTGCCGGTCTGTGCCTTGGTGCACTGCCTACGGCTCGGCTGCACGCTCAGACCGTGACCGGTCCGGCACAGGTGGTGGATGGCGACACGGTGCAGGTTGCGGGCCGTCAGGTCAGGCTCCTGCATATCGACGCACCCGAAAGCGGTCAGTCCTGCGGCGCCCTGCCCTGCGGCACCGAAGCGACGCGCCATCTGGCCCGTCTGGTGCAAGGTGGCGATGTGACTTGCCAGGCCAGCGCGACGGACGCCTATGGCCGCCTGCTTGGCGTCTGCACGCGTGACGGCATCGACTTGGGACGGCGCATGGTGGCCGACGGTCACGCGATGGTGTTCCGCCGCTACGGCGACACCTACGACGCCGAGGAAACCGCCGCGCGCCGGGACCGGCTGGGACTTTGGCGCGCTGTGGACCCGACGCCGCCATGGGACTTCCGCGCGCGCCGCTGGGCCGGTAGCGCCGCAAGCGCGCCGCGTCCGGGGTGCCCGATCAAGGGCAACATCAACGCCACCGGAGAACGCATCTACCACACACCCTATTCGCAATACTACGATCGCACCCGCATCAGTCCCGCCCGCGGCGAGCGCTGGTTCTGTTCGGAAAGCGAGGCGCGCGCCGAAGGGTGGCGCGCCGCACGCGGGTCGTAAGTCGGCCGCAGTGACCGGCGCGCCCGTGCCGGTCGTGATCCCGCGCTATTCCGCGCTTCTGGCGGTGCTGCTGATCGGCCTGTCGGTCCGGCTGATCCGTATGCGCATGAAGCAAAGGGACTCGATGGGCGATAGCCATTTCGGTTCGCTTCGGTCGGCGATCCGGGCGAAGGGCAAACTGGCACAATGACCCGCCGGTGGGTTTGCCGCTTCTGATGGGCGAAATCGGCAGCCGGCCTGCATCGTCGCTGCATGGGCGCGGCACGACACTGCTTGCGGGAACAAGGCTGAACACCGCCGCTCCGGCGCGCAGCGATGGTCGAATGCATGGGGCGGCATGCCGCTGACCGTGACGCAGATCAGGGTGTCCGCAGCTCTTGCGGCGGCCCTTGCGCTTTTCTGACCCCGCCTGCCCATCGCACGCTTTTTCCGCTTGAACCGCGCCGCGCGGGTGGTTAGAGAACCGCTACTCTTCAAGGAGGCGGGCGTAGCTCAGGGGTAGAGCACAACCTTGCCAAGGTTGGGGTCGGGCGTTCGAATCGCCTCGCCCGCTCCAGAAGAGCCGGTTCAAGGAGGCGGGCGTAGCTCAGGGGTAGAGCACAACCTTGCCAAGGTTGGGGTCGGGCGTTCGAATCGCCTCGCCCGCTCCAGAAACCGGACCTGCCCGTCCCGGCCTGACAGCACACCCGACAGGCCTTTCCCTGCCCGCCGCCCGCCGCTATAGCGGGGACCGAGCAGAACGAGGGGCCCATGCGCACAGCTTCCATCACCCGCACCACCGCCGAGACCCGGATCACCGTTACCGTCGATCTGGACGGCACCGGGCGCTTCGACAACCAGACCGGCGTGGGTTTCTTCGACCACATGCTCGACCAGCTGTCGCGCCACGCGCTGATCGACATGACGGTACGTGCAGAGGGCGATCTGCATATCGACGATCACCACACGGTTGAGGACACCGGCATCGCGCTGGGTCAGGCGCTTGTGCAAGCGGTCGGCGACAAGCGCGGGATCCATCGCTACGGCTCCTGCCTTCTTCCGATGGACGACGCGCTGGTGCGCGCCGCGCTTGACCTGTCCGCCCGTCCCTATCTCGTTTGGAACATCGACTTTCCGACTGCGAAGATCGGCACCTTCGACACCGAACTGGTGCGCGAATTCTTCCAGGCGCTTGCGACCCATGGCGGGATCACGCTGCATGTGGACGCGCTGCACGGGGTCAACAGCCACCACATCGCCGAGGCCGCGTTCAAGGCGGTGGCGCGGGCGCTGCGCGACGCGCTGGAAGCCGACCCGCGCAAGGGCGACGCAATCCCTTCCACCAAGGGCAGCCTCTGAGTCATGAGCACGGTTCTGATCGACTACGACAGCGGCAACCTGCATTCCGCTGAGAAGGCGTTCCAGCGCATGGCGCGGGAAGCGGGCCCGGGCGCGGGCCCGGTGATCGTGTCGGACCGAGCCGAGGACGTGGCGCAGGCGGACCGTGTCGTGCTGCCCGGCGACGGCGCATTCCCGGCCTGCCTTGCGGGCCTGCGCGCCCGCACCGGCCTGTTCGAGGCGATGGTTGACGCGGTCACGCGGCGCGCAGTGCCCTTCATGGGGATCTGCGTCGGCATGCAGATGCTGGCGACACGCGGGCATGAATATGCCGTGACTGACGGGCTCGGCCTCGTGAGCGGTGAGGTGGTGCCGATCGCCCCATCCGACCCGGCGCTGAAGGTGCCGCACATGGGCTGGAACGACCTGGTGATCGACCGCGCGCATCCGGTGCTCGACGGCATCGCCACGGGCGATCACGCCTATTTCGTTCATTCCTACCAGTTCAGCGTGGCGGACCCGGCGGCGCGACTGGCGCATGTGGACTACGGCGGCGATGTCACGGCCATCGTGGCACGCGAGAACGTGATCGGGCTCCAGTTCCACCCCGAGAAGAGCCAGGCCACCGGGCTGCGGATGATCGCGAACTTCCTGTCCTGGGCGCCCTGACAGGATAGGGGCGTGCCCGCCGCCGTCGGCCCCGCCGAGGGCCTACTCCACCCGCGCCCAGGTCTGCGTGCGACAGATGCCGATGACGCATCCCGACACCTTCAGCCTGTCGCCGTCCAGCATCATCTTGGAGGCGTAGGTCTTGTCGCGGTCCGGTGCCCAGATCTTGCCGCCGCCATAGGCCCCGCCGCCTTCGGCCGCCATGTCCCAGACGATCCGGCGACCAAGCGTTTCCGTCTCGCGGGGTTTGCCATCTCCGCCATAGGCCCGCACCAGCGTGCCACAGATCGCGCCGCCACACGGCGCGATGCGGACATGCCCGAACGCTCCGTCATCACCGGGCTGGGTCTGCCAGACGCCCTCCACCGGATCGGCCTGCGCCACTCCTGCGGCAAGGCCCAACGCCAGTGCCGCCATCAGAAACTTCCATCCACGCATCGTATCCTCCCCTGCGCTTGCGACGTCACACTGCCGCGCAGGGCGCGCCGGGCAACCGTGACGCCACGGCGCGCCTGCCGTAACGCTGCGGCGGGGCCATCGGGCGACTGCGCAGGGCTTCGCCGCGGCGGGCCGGGCACCGACCGCCACGGCAGCTGGGCCCCTTGGCATCGCTAGCGCCCCGTGCCAAAGCATCTCCGCAGCATCCGCAAAGCGAAAGGCCCGCCCATGATCCTATACCCCGCCATTGATCTGAAGGACGGCCACTGCGTGCGCCTGCTGCGCGGCGACATGGACAAGGCCACGGTGTTCGGCGAAGACCCGGCCGCGCAGGCACGCGCCTTTCAGGACGCCGGTTGCGGCTGGCTGCATCTCGTCGATCTGAACGGCGCCTTTGCGGGCAGCCCGGTCAACGGCGCGGCGGTAGAGGCGATCCTGGCTGCCACGGACATTCCCGCGCAGCTTGGCGGCGGTATCCGCGACATGGCGACAATCGAGACATGGCTCGACAAGGGGATCGCGCGGGTGATCCTCGGCACGGTGGCTGTGGAGAACCCGGCGCTGGTGCGCGAGGCAGCCGCCGCCTTTCCCGGCCGCGTCGCCGTGGGGCTGGATGCGCGCGGCGGGCGCGTGGCCACGCGCGGCTGGGCCGAGGAAACCGAGGTGCTGGTCACCGAATTGGCGCGCAGTTTCGAGGACGCGGGGATCGCCGCAATCATCTATACCGACATCGACCGTGACGGCGCGATGGGCGGACCCAACATCGCGGCCACCGCCGCGCTGGCCCGCGCAGTGCAGGTGCCGGTCATCGCCTCGGGCGGTGTGTCGTCGCTGGACGATCTCATAGCGCTGCGTGATACCGGCGTCGTGGCCGGAGCAATCTCGGGGCGGGCGCTGTATGACGGCGCACTCGATCTGCGCGCAGCTCTGGAAGCGCTCGCCTGACCGAAGCGTCGCCGGGTCAGCCGCAGGCCAGCAGGTCCGGAACGCCCGCGACCTCGGCAGGGTCGCGGCAGATCACGTCGAGCGCGCGCACATAGGCGCCGCGCCCAGCGCCGACGACCTCGGCGATGCGCGGCAGCGCCGCGTCGGCCGCGGCACGGTCCGGGTAGATGACGGCGGTCTGGTACCACCCGCCGCTGTTCAGGATCACCGCGTCGCCGAAGCCCGCGCGACGGAGGGCGTCAAGCTCGTTGCGCTGGCTGTCCAGATCGCGTTCCGTCCCGGCGATCACGACCCAAGGCTCGCCCGCCTGCCCCGGCACGGGGTCGATCAAGGGGTCGATCACGAGTTCGGGCCGCGATTCCGGCACGGTTTCGGGCAGCGGCGCTGGAGGCAGGACGACTGTAGGAGTGGAAGGCGCGGTTGCCTCCAGCAGGGCGATGCGACCCCGGGCGGCCTCAAGTTCCGCGCGCAGGTCGAGGATTTCCCGGTCCGAGTTGACCAGTTGCTGCGCTTTGGCGCGGTCGAAGGACGCCTCGCCCACCGGCGTCTTGATCTTGATGTCGAAGCCCGCGCCTTCAAGCTCGTCAAAGATGCCCGCAAGGCGCCCGGCGAATTCGGCCGGTGCGAGCACGGCGCCGAACAGCGCGAGCGCCGCCAGAACGGCTATCAGAGTCCAGAGCAGTTCGCGCAGCGTGGTAAAGACGGACTTGAGCATGGCCACCTCCGGCATCGGGGGTTGAACACAGCATGGTCCGCCGCCGCCGCGCCAGTCCAGCGATTTCAGTCAGCGCTTTGCCGCCCCCTGTCCGCAGGCCGACGCACGCGGCGGCGGCTAGGGTCCGGGTCAGGCCGGATCGGGTCGCGCCGACACCTCCCGCAGCGCGCCGGCGAGGCCGGCCGACCGCCTTGCGCGCCGCGTTACGCGTTGAACAGGAAGTGAAGCACGTCGCCGTCCTTGACGGTGTAGGCCTTGCCTTCGACCCGCATCTTGCCGGCATCCTTCGCGCCCGCCTCGCCTTTCAGCGCGACGTAGTCGTCGTAGGAAATGGTTTCGGCCCGGATGAAACCGCGTTCGAAATCGCCGTGGATCACCCCCGCCGCCTGCGGCGCAAGCGTGCCCTGCCGGATTGTCCAGGCGCGCGCTTCCTTCGGGCCAACGGTGAAGTAAGTCTCGAGATGCAGCAGGTCGTACCCCGCCTTGATCAGCCGGTCGAGGCCCGGCTCGTCGAGGCTGAGATCCTCGAGAAACACCGCCGCCTCGTCTGCGTCGAGCTGGCTGATCTCCTCCTCGATCGCGGCCGATATCACGACGCTGGCAGCCCCCTGCGCGGCGGCCATCGCTGCGACCTTCTCTGATAGGGCATTGCCGGTGGCGGCGGCGCTTTCGTCAACGTTGCATACGTAAAGGATCGGCTTCGTTGTCAGAAGCTGGAGCATCTTCCACGCCTTCGCGTCCTCGGCATCGACCGGAACGCTGCGCGCGGGCCTGCCCTCCTCCAGCACCGACAGCGCGGCCTTCAGCAGGCGCTCTTGCTGGATAGCGTCCTTGTCCCCACCGCGCACCTTGCGGGTCAGGCCCTGGAGCCGCTTTTCAATGCTTTCGATGTCGGCGAGCATCAGTTCGGTTTCGATCGTCTCGGCATCGGCGACCGGATCGACGCGGCCATCCACGTGGGTGACGTCATCGTCCTCGAAGCAGCGCAGCACGTGGGCGATGGCATCGACCTCGCGGATGTTGGCCAGGAACTGGTTGCCCAGCCCCTCGCCCTTGCTGGCCCCCTTCACCAGCCCGGCGATGTCCACGAAGGTCATCCGGGTGGGAATGATCTGTCGGCTGCCCGCGATCGCGGCGAGCGTTTCGAGCCGCCGGTCGGGCACCGCGACGTCGCCGACATTCGGCTCGATGGTGCAGAACGGGAAATTCGCCGCCTGTGCCGCTGCCGTCCGCGTCAGCGCGTTGAACAGGGTCGACTTGCCGACATTCGGCAGGCCGACGATACCCATCTTGAAACCCATGTCGCCCTCTTTGCAAACTCGGCCCGCTTCTAGGCCCCGCGGCGGGCAGGCGCAAGCGGCGCAGGGGCAGCGGGGTGATCCGCCGTGTCCTGGCTGGGATTTCGCTGACACGCATGCCGAAGGTTTTCCCGAACCCGCAGCGTTCCGCATGGCCCAATACGAACGTGACCTTACCCTCCGGATCATGTCCATCCTTTTTCCGCCTTGCTTCTCAAGATCGACCAGACCGTTGGCGCGGACCGCAGTTTCTGGCGCCTTGACCCGGCGGGGCGCCGGGCGGATTTTCTAAAACCCGGCACGTACCGACACTATGTCGAGCGGCCGCAGACAGGGCCCGATCGCAATGCCCATGATGTGCATGCAAGGTCGCCACGCACATCTGGTGGACGGGCGTCACCTATCCCCGCCATGCATGACACGGGCTTTACCCAGGCTGTCTTCTGCTGCACACAGGCCGACCGGCCCCGTGCGACATGCCCGGTCCGACAGGCCCCTCTGATCGACCGGATAGTCGGCACTACCGGGGCCCGATCACGCGTCGCAGGGACAGCAGCGCCCTGCGCCGTCTTGCCTTTTTTCGGCGCATGGGCGACACCCCGTGGACGCAAAGGCAGGGGCAGACATGACACGCATCGACCGGAAGTTCGCAGACCTCAGGGCGCAGGGGCGCAAGGCCTTCGTGGCTTATGTGATGGCGGGCGATCCCGATTTCGACACCTCGCTGGAGTTGATCCGCGGCCTGCCGGGCGCGGGCGTTGACATCATCGAAATGGGGCTGCCCTTCACCGATCCCATGGCGGACGGGCCGACGATCCAGCTGGCCGGGCAGCGCGCGCTGGAAGCGGGCCAGACCCTGGACCGCACGCTGGCGATGGCCCGCGCCTTCCGCGAGGAGGACGACACCACGCCGATCGTACTGATGGGATACTACAACCCGATCTACGCGCGCGGGGTGGCACGGTTCCTCGAGCAGGCGAAAGAGGCGGGGATCGACGGGCTGATCGTGGTCGACCTGCCGCCCGAAGAGGATGACGAGCTGTGCATCCCGGCGCAGGCGGCGGGGCTGAACTTCATCCGGCTGGCGACGCCCACCACCGACGACCGGCGCCTGCCCAAGGTGCTGCAGAACACAAGCGGCTTCGTCTACTATGTGTCGATCACGGGGATCACCGGGGCCGCCGCAGCGCAGGCGGGCGACGTTGGCCCGGAAGTGTCCCGGATCAAGGCGCAGACCGATCTGCCGGTGATCGTGGGCTTCGGCATCCGCAGCCCGGAAAGCGCGCGCGCCATCGCGGCGGTTGCCGACGGGGCGGTTGTGGGCACCGCCATCGTGAAACTGGTCGAGGAGGGGCGGCCGGTGCCCGAGATCCTGGACTTCGTGAAGGGGCTTGCCGACGGCGCGCATAGCGCCTGACGCCCTGCGGGGCGGGTCGGCTCCCGCCTGTCTTCTACACCTCGCGGTGTCTCATCCCGTTGGGCCGCGCAGGCTCCGCCTGCGGTGGCACGCAGGTGGCATGAGGCGCCCAGCCCGCCGCGATCCGCAGCCGCCTGGCTGAGCCGCTGCACCGGTCCTGCTCAGCCACGGCCGCGATAGGACGGCACCCCCTGGTCAGGGATCCACACGCCCTCGGGCGGGGTGCCGGTTTGCCAGAACACATCGATCGGAATTCCACCCCGCGGATACCAGTACCCGCCGATGCGCAGCCATGCCGGCGCCATCAGGTCGACCAGCCGCCGCGCAATAGAGATCGTGCAATCCTCGTGGAATGCACCATGGTTCCGGAAAGCCCCGAGATAAAGTTTCAGCGACTTGCTTTCGACCAGCCAGGGGCCGGGCACGTAGTCGATCACAAGGTGGGCGAAGTCGGGCTGTCCAGTGATCGGGCAGAGCGAGGTGAATTCAGGCGCGGTGAAGCGCACGAAATAGGCCACGTCCGCCTGCGGGTTGGCGACCCGTTCCAGAACCGCGGCCTCAGGGCTTTCGGGCAGCGGCGCGGCCGGGCCACCCAGTTGCGACAGGCCATCGTAGATCCCGCTCATGCTCTCACGCCTTCAGTCGAAAGCCGGTACGGAACCAGCGCAAGCACAGCGCCACGGCGCCGCCGGTAAACACCAGCACGATCGGCAGGCCGATCCAGGGCGAACTGTCCGAGGTGCCGATCACGCCATAGCGCACCCCGTCGATCAGGTAGAACACCGGGTTAACATGGGTGATGATCTGCATCGCACGCGGCAGCCCCTCCACCGAATAGAAAGTACCCGACAGGAAACTGAGCGGCGTGATGACGAAATTGGTGATCGCCGCCATCTGGTCGAATTTGTTGGCAAGGATCGCCGCCACGATCCCAAGGCTGCCCAGGAACACGCTGCCCAGCACCACGTAAACAAGAACCCAAAGCGGGTGTGCGATACCTTGCCCAAGGAACACCGCCGCCACCAGCAGGATCGCCGAGGCGACAAAGATGCCGCGCGACACCGAGCCGGACAGGTAGCCCGCCACCAGTTCGGCCGGCGAGAGCGGTGGCATCAGCGTGTCCACGATGTTGCCTTGCACCTTGGCGATCATGATCGCGCTCGAGGTGTTGGCGAATGCGTTCTGGATCACCGTCATCATCAGGATGCCCGGCGCAATGAACTGGACGAAGGGCACGCCCATCACGTCGCCCCGCCGCGTGCCGATCGCCAGGCTGAAGATCGCAAGGAACAGCCCCGCGGTGATCAGGGGCGCCATCAGCGTCTGCGACCACACGGCGAGGAACCGCTGCGTCTCGCGCCGGGCCAGCGTGCGCAGCCCCAGCCAGTTGACGCTGCCGAAGCGGCGCACGCCCATTTCGCGAAAATCCGTCATCTCTTGCCTTTCGTCTGGCCCTTGCCCGACCTGCCGCCGGGCCTGTCGTGTCGGCTTGTGTCCGTCGCGCACCGTCCCGGACCCGCGCCGTGGTGGTTCCGGACGCGCGTGCCTTGTATCCCGGCGCGGGCTGATTAGAATAGAGGTTTGAACGAAAACTCCAAGGGCTGCGCGCCGCTTTGCTGCGACCCGGCCCGCCGCACACAGAAATTCACGAAAAGGCACCCCATGTCCTGGACCGAAGAACGCGTCGAGACGCTGAAGAAGATGTGGTCGGAAGGCCAGAGCGCGAGCCAGATCGCCAAGGAGCTTGGCGGGGTGACGCGCAACGCGGTGATCGGCAAGGTGCATCGCCTTGGTCTGTCGAACCGGACCGCAGGAACCCCCGCGCCAGAACCGCAGCCTGCGGAGCCGGCCCCCGCCCCGCGCAGCGCAGCGCCCGCACAGGCCGCGCCCGCCACACCGGAAGCCGGACCCGAGCCGGAGCCCGGCACGGCTGACACGGCCGTCGCCGAGGCAGAGGCCGACGCCCCGGCAAAGGCGACACCCGCGAGCCGCCGCCAGATCATTCCTGCGGGCCAGCCGCTCCCGCCGCAGCCTTCGGCGAACGAGATCAGCCCCGAAGCATTGGCCTCGCAACGCGAAGTGGAGAAGCGGGCGCGCAAGCTGTCGCTGATGGAATTGACCGAGCGAACCTGCAAATGGCCGATCGGCGACCCGGCCACGCCGAATTTCTGGTTCTGCGGTCTGCCCGTGGAACAAGGCAAACCCTATTGCGAGGCCCATGTCGGCGTCGCCTTCCAGCCCATGAGCGCACGGCGCGACCGGCGACGCTGATCCGGTGCCTCTCGGCGGACCGATCCCGGTGCTGCGGAGCTTCAACGAAACCGAGGCGCGCGATTTCTATGTGCGCTATCTTGGGTTTTCGGTGGAGTTCGAGCACCGGTTTGCCCCCGGAATGCCGCTTTACATGGGGCTGCGCAGCGACCGCTGCGAACTGCATCTCAGCGAGCATCACGGTGACGGCGTTCCCGGCATTACAGTACGAATCGCCTGTGACGATGTTTCCGCGCTGTTGCGCAACCTGAAGGCCCGGGGGCACCGGCGCATGAACCCCGGCATGGAGGAACAACCCTGGGGCATGCTGGAAGTGTCTGTCACCGACCCCTTCGGCAACCGGTTGATCTTTTTTCAGACCGTATGACTCCCCTTCCCCGGCAGCCAGCTCTGGGATAAGGCCAGCCCCATGACCCAAAACCCGCCCGACCTGCGCCCCGACCTCGCGCCGAAGCCCCGCATTGGCGATACATCGCGCCCCGGCCAGCCGACCATCGGCATGGTCAGCCTTGGCTGTCCCAAGGCGCTTGTGGACAGTGAGCGCATCCTGACCCGGCTGCGCGCCGAAGGCTATGCCATCAGCGCGGACTACGCCGGTGCGGATGCGGTGGTGGTCAATACCTGCGGATTTCTCGACAGTGCGAAGGCGGAAAGCCTCGACGCGATCGGCGAGGCGCTGGCCGAGAACGGTCGCGTGATCGTCACCGGCTGCCTCGGTGCTGAACCCGATTACATCACAGGAGCGCATCCGCGCGTGCTGGCGGTGACCGGTCCGCATCAATACGAACAGGTACTCGATGCGGTGCACGCCGCGGTGCCGCCCGCGCCAGACCCGTTCATGGACCTCGTTCCAGCGCAGGCGGTCAGCCTTACGCCGCGGCACTACAGCTATCTGAAGATTTCGGAAGGCTGCAACCACAAGTGCAAGTTCTGCGTGATCCCCGATATGCGCGGACGCCTTGTCAGCCGCCCGCACGGCGCGGTCCTGCGCGAGGCGGAGCGGCTGGTTGGCGCGGGGGTGCGCGAACTTCTGGTCATCAGCCAGGACACATCCGCCTATGGAACCGACTGGAAGGACCGCCCGTCGAAGGCACCGATCCTGGATCTGGCGCGCGACCTCGGCACTCTCGGCGCCTGGGTAAGGCTGCACTATGTCTATCCCTACCCCCATGTGCGCGACCTGATCCCGCTCATGGCAGATCCCGCAAGCGGCGTTCTGCCATATCTCGACATCCCGTTTCAGCACGCGCACCCGGACGTGCTCAAGCGCATGGCCCGCCCCGCCGCCGCCGCCCGCACGCTGGACGAGATCGCGGCCTGGCGCGCCGCCTGCCCGGATATCACCCTGCGCTCCACTTTCATCGTGGGCTATCCCGGCGAAACGGAGGCGGAGTTCCAGACCCTGTTGGACTGGCTGGACGAGGCACAACTCGACCGGGTCGGCTGCTTCCAGTACGAAAACGTTACCGGCGCGCGGGCCAACGCGCTGCCGGACCATGTGCCGGACGACGTCAAGCAGGACCGCTGGAACCGCTTCATGGAAAAGGCGCAGGCCATTTCCGAGGCGAAGCTGGCCGCTAAGGTCGGCACGCGTATGCAAGTGATCGTCGACCTGGTGGAAGACGACGACGCCACCTGCCGCACCACCGCCGACGCACCCGAGATTGACGGCAACCTGTTCATCGATGACGGGCACGCAACGCTGCACCCGGGCGACGTCGTCACCGTGGAGGTGGACGAGGCCGGCGAATATGATCTGTGGGGGCGTATCGCCGGTTGAATGGCGGGCGCGGGTCGGGCGGCGGATGCCCCTCTGCGTCAGGCATAGCGCGCCCAAAGCTGGACCAGGTCGAACTGCATCGCGCGCGATCGCCGGGTCCAGGTGCGCGTGCCCGGAGGGTTCTCCTCCCCGCCAGGCGGGATCGCCGCGCGTCGCGCCAGATCGGCGGTCAGGATCGCAAAAACCAGCGGCGGGCCGCCCTCCGGACGGATGTGGCCGCACAGCGCGCTGACGAAGTTCAGCGTCCCGGTCTTTGCGAACAGTTGCAGCGGGGCACGGGTGCCATCCTCGCGCTTCAACGGAATGTCCTTCATCGCGCGGCGCAGCGCCCCATCCGGGCCGAGGCGGGCCAGCGCCGCGGCCATGTCCCTCGCCGTGACGCGCGAGGTATCCCCCAGTCCGGAATGATCGACGAACCGGCTTTCGGTCATGCCAAGTGCCTGCGGTCCCGACGCCCAGCCCGACATCGCCGCGCCCGAAGCGGCAAGCGTACCCGGCGCACGCCCGAGCAAAGCCTTGGTCGCGCTCATTCCGATCGCCTCGGCGGTCAGGTTGGTGGAGTATTTCAGCATCCCCGCCGCGACCTCCGACAGCGGCGGGCCGTAAAGCGAGGCAAGCACCAGCCCCTGGGGCGGCGCGCTTCGCTCCTGCGCCACGGGCAAAGCGATGCCCTGCGCCCGGGCAAGCGTGCGGAACACGTCGCCGGCATAAAGTGCACTGTTGCGGACCGGCAGCCAGCGCGTGCCGCCGCCACCCAGCCCGCTGCGCGCCACCGACCAGCTTTCACGGCCGGTATCGGCATCCATCGACAAGGCGAACAGCGGAGCGCTGCGCCCGGCGACCTGCATCCGCGAATGGGTGACCTGCGGGGTGTACCCGCCCCCGCGCGCGTCCATGCTTACGGAATAATCCGCACCGGCGCGGCGCCATTCGAAATGCACGCGGTTGTAGTTCAGGTTGAGTCCTGACACCGACGGGTTGTAGCCCAAGTGATCCGGCTGGCCGGGGTCGATTTCCTCCACGCGGGGCAGCGCGCCGCCCCAGACCTCGAACCGCCCGGTCACGGCGCGCAGCCCGGCGGCCTTCAGTGTCGCGCACAGCTCGGCCAGATCTCCGGTGGCAAGGCCCGGCGCCCCGCCCCCGGCGAGGATCAGGTCGCCCTGCAGCACCCCGTCGCGAACTGGCGCGGTCCCGATCACCTGCGTTTCGAACCTGTGGCCGATCCCCAAAAGGTCGAAGCCGTAGGCCGCGGTAATCGCCTTGGCGGTGCTGGCGGGCGGCAGGGCGAGGTCCTGCTGGTAGGCGAAGCGGATCGCTCCGGTGTTGGCATCCGCCAGCACGCAGGCGACATCGCCGCTCAGACCCGCCTCAGCGATGCGGCCCAGCGTGACCGACCCGAGGTCAGGCGGAAGCGGCGGCGGCGGGCGCAGTCTGGGGCGCGGGGATTGGGTGACATTCGCCAGCGCCGGGCCAATAGCGGCATTTGCCGCGGCCCCGGACAGGCCGGCCAGAAGGAGGCGTCGGGTGACGATCATGACGTCACATAGCCACGGGCACCATGGCGGGACAAGGCGGATTTCCGCCGCCCCGTGCGGCCGTTCACGGCACCGTGAACGGGGGCGCGCCCACTGTGCCGGTCAGCGGACCCAGTCGCCCCGTTCGCGAATCGCGGTGGAGGACAGATCAACCTGCGGGCCGCGCAGGTAGCACCACGCCGGGGCGATCGCGCCGCCAAGGGCATGAGCCTGCCCCGCCCGAAGCCGCGCCCCACGGAAAAGCCGCGCCGCCCGTGTCAGGCGCGCGGACAACCCGTCGCCGGGGCGCGCCACCACGCCCACCGGCACCTGCGCGAAGATCGTCGGCCAGCGTTCCCAGCGATGGACCGTGGCTAGGTTATCTGCCCCCATCAGCCAGCTGAACCGCACGCCGGGGTAAAGCGCGATCAACGCCTCAAGCGTGTCGGCGGTCACCACGGTGCCAAGTCGCGCCTCGGCATCGGTGACTGTGACGCGCGGGTGGTCCATCACTGCGCGCGCGGCAGCCATTCGGGTCGCCAGCGGCGCGGGCCCCTCGGCCTTGAGAGGGTTGCCCGGACTGACCAACCACCACACGCGGTCCAGCCCGAAACCGCGCAGCGCGGCGCGTGTGACATGGACGTGGCCCGCGTGGGGCGGGTCGAACGAACCGCCCAGCAGGCCGATCCGCTGGCCCGCGCGGGCGTGTGGGAATCCCTGTCTCACGCTACCGTCCGGCCTGGTGTGTGGCCGGTTCCCCGGCGGGCTGTTTGGGATGCGCGCCGCATCGCCTGCTCCTTGTCGTGCCCTGCCGCTAGACCATGACGGGGAAGCCTTCGCAACCCGCCAGCACCGGGTGGACATCACCCGGCACCGCCCCCATGCTGGACAAAAACACGTTCTGATTGAAGGGAGATCGCCATGAGACATGTCACTGGACTGATCGGCCGGGCCACGGCGCTGGCGCTGCTGGTCCTGCCTGCACAAGCGCAGCAGGCCGCCGATGCCGTCGCGCCCGAAGCCGCAGCGACCGCCGCGCGGGACAGCAAGGCGCAGGGCAGCCCGGTCGCAGCACGCGACTGGATGGTCGCCGCCGCGAACCCGCTGGCCGTGCAGGCCGGCGCGCGGGTGCTGGCCGAAGGCGGCAGCGCCGCTGATGCGATGGTCGCCGTGCAAGCGGTGCTGGGGCTGGTGGAGCCGCAATCTTCCGGGCTGGGCGGCGGCGCCTTCCTGGTGTGGTACGACGCCGCCACGGGCGAGATCACCACGCTCGACGGCCGCGAGACGGCGCCGCTGGCCGCCACACCGACGCTGTTCCAGGATGCGGCAGGCGAAACGCTGGGCTTTTGGGACGCGGTGGTCGGCGGGCTGTCGGTGGGCACACCCGGCACGCCCGCGCTGATGGAAACCGCCCATCGCCGCTGGGGCCGGGCCAACTGGGGCGGACTGTTCGACGAGGCCATCGCGCTTGCCGAGGACGGGTTCGCCGTCTCGCCCCGGCTGGCGGCACTGGTCGCGGACGATGCCGAAAAGCTGGGACGCTTCCCTGCAACGGCCGCGTATTTCCTTCCCGGCGACACCCCGATCACGGAAGGCAGCACGCTGCGCAACCCGGCCTATGCCGAAACGTTGCGCAGGCTGGCCACGGACGGCAGCCGCGCCATCTATAGCGGCGAGATCGCCGAGGGCATCGTCAACACCGTCCGCAGCGCCGAGGGCAACCCAGGCCTTCTGTCGCTGACGGACCTGTCGCTTTACACCGTGATAGAGCGGCCTGCGGTCTGCGCACCCTACCGCGCCCACGAGGTCTGCGGGATGGGCCCGCCATCCTCCGGGGCGCTGACCGTTGGCCAGATCCTCGGGATGCTGGATCACTACGACCTCGCGGCGCTTGGGCCGGACAGCGCGGAAGCCTGGCGCCTGATCGGCGATGCCTCCCGGCTCGCGTTCGCGGACCGGGGCCGCTACATGGCTGACAGCGATTTCGTGCCAGTGCCGACGGCAGGACTGCTGGACCCGGACTACCTTGCGGGCCGGGCGGAACTGCTGGCAGGCGATGACGCGCTGCCCGAGGTGTCCCCCGGCACCCCCGAATTCGACCACGCCCTGCACTGGGCCGACAACGTGGACATCTCGCTGCCATCCACCTCGCATATCTCCATCGTGGACGCGCGGGGCAACGCGCTTTCGATGACGACCACGATCGAGAACGGCTTCGGATCCCGGCTGATGGCGCCGGGCGGGTTCCTGCTGAACAACGAGCTGACCGATTTCAGCTTCGCCAGCCATGACGGCGGCGTGCCGATCGCCAACGCGGTCGCGCCCGGCAAGCGGCCGCGGTCCTCCATGGCGCCGACCATCGTGCTCAAGGACGGCGCGCCGGTGCTGGTGATCGGAAGCCCGGGCGGGTCGCGCATCATCGGCTATGTCGCGCAGGCCATCATCGCGCATCTCGACTGGGGCATGGACGTGCAGCAGGCGGTCAGCGCAGGCCACGTGGTGAACCGGTTCGGCACGATGGACCTTGAGGCCGGAACGGGTGCGGAGGCGCTTGCAGGGCCCCTCGCCGAACTGGGCTTCGAGGTGAACACCCGCGATTTGACATCGGGGCTGCATGCCATCGCCGTCATGCCGGACGGCCTTCGAGGCGGCGCCGACCCCCGCCGCGAGGGGATCGCATTGGGACAGTAATCCCAAGCTATTGTCCATCAGGGGGGTCCGGTTTTCCGGACCTTCCGCAATTGTCCCGCAAAACGTGATTAACCGCACAGAATCCGCCGGTCAGCGCGACTAGGGTGATCGCATCGAAACGATCACCGAGGAGCCATCAGATGACCAACTTTCGGAGGTTCAACAACATCTCCGCCACCATCGCGGCCACCGCCCCGGTCTTGGCGTTCATCGCTGGCCTGACTGCCGTGCACCTGATGTCGCTTGGAAGCGCCGGGCTGCAGGGCGACACGGCCGAGGCAACCCCTCATCGAGGCGGCGCAAGCCACGTGACGGGGACGTTGGCCCTGCGGACCCCGCCCATGCCCGGTGACATGCAGAACGTCACCCGCCGCGGCGGACGCCTGCCCGCAGCCTACGCCCACAACGTGATGCCTGACGGCCCGACCAACAACGAAAAGGCCCGCGCAACCGCGCGCCAGTGATGCCCTTCGCGGCGTGCCCGGCCGGGCAGCGGTGGCCCGGCCGCACTGCGGCTCAGACGCCTTCCGAAGAGCGCGCCCAGAGGTTGATGTCTTCCTCGGTGGCCAGCGCGTCGATCTTGCCGAGTTCCTCTGACGTAAAGTCCATGTTGGCCACCACACCGGCGCAATCGACCACCTGCGATGCCCGCGACGCGCCGATCAGCGCGGTGGTGATCCCGCCATCGCGCAGCACCCACGCCAGCGCCATCTGTGCAAGCGTCTGACCGCGCGCCTCCGCGATGGCGTTCAGGCCGCGGATCTTCTCCAGCGCGGCGTCCGAGATCCGGTCCTGCGCCAGCGACTTGCCCTGCACCGCCCGGCTGTCTTCGGGCACCCCGCGCAAGTACTTGTTGGTCAGCATGCCCTGCGCCAGTGGCGTGAAGGCAATGGACCCGATGCCAAGCTCGCTCAAGGTGTCCTTCAGGCCGTCCCGTTCGACCCAGCGGTTCAGCATGTTGTAGCTCGGCTGATGGATCAGACAGGGCGTGCCGAGATCCTTCAGGATCGCCACCGCCTCTCGGGTGCGTTGGCTGTTGTAACTGGAAATGCCGACATAGAGCGCGCGGCCGGACCGAACGATATGATCGAGCGCGCCCATCGTCTCCTCCAGAGGTGTGTCAGGGTCGAAGCGGTGCGAATAGAAGATGTCGACATAGTCGAGCCCCATACGCTTCAGCGACTGGTCGCACGACGCGATCAGGTACTTGCGGCTGCCCCATTCGCCGTAGGGGCCGGGCCACATGTCGTAGCCCGCCTTGGAACTGATGATCAGCTCGTCCCGGTGCCCCGCGAAATCGGTGCGCAGGATATCGCCGAACGCCGTTTCCGCGCTGCCACCGGGCGGGCCGTAATTATTCGCCAGGTCGAAATGCGTGATACCCCTGTCGAAGGCCGCGCGGCAGATCTCGCGCTTGGTCTGGTGCGGGGTGTCTTCGCCGAAATTGTGCCACAGGCCCAGCGAAACGACCGGCAGCTGCAGCCCGGACCGCCCGCACCGGCGGTAGATCATCTGTTCGTAGCGGTCTTCGGCGGGGGAATAGGTCATGTGGGCTACCCTGTCTCTTGCTGCGTTTTCCGCACATGTTCCGCCGTTCGCGCGGGATGTCAAACAGGCCCCTTCAGGCCAGCCTCCAGCCCGGCGGCGTCCAGCACCACGATACGGCGACGCCCGCTGTCGAGGAACCCCATCCGCCCAAAGCGCGAAATGACCCGGCTGACCGCCTCGCGGTTGGCGCCCACATTGGCGGCAATGGTACTGTGGCTGGGGGCCGGGTCCAGCGCACCGCCATCATGCAGTGCGCAATGTTCGATCAGCAACCGGATCAGGAACAGCCGCACCCGCGTTTCCACGTCGTGCACCGCCATCTCGAAATAGCGGTCGGAAAGCTCACGGGTGTTTCCGGCAAGTTCGGACAGAAGGTTCCGCATGGCCTGCGGGGTCTTCATCAGCCACGCCTCGAAGTCCTGCAACGGCAGCGCGCCGACTTCGACCGGCCCGTCGGCGCGCACAGTGCGTACACGCGATCCGCCGTCAAGCGCACCGAGTTCGCCGAACACCCGGCCCGGGCCGATCCGGTCGATCACGATGTCCTTGCCGCTGCGCGACTGCACCAGCCCGAGGCAAGCCCCGGTCAGAAGGACGAAGACATCATGGCCGGGGGTGCCCCGCCGGGACACCACGCTGCGATCCGGCAATTTGCGCAGGTCCAGCATCTGTTCGAATGTCATCACGTCGTGCGGGTCCAGCCCCGACAGAAGGGGTATCAGGTCAGGCAAGTCCATAAAATATCAATTAGTCCAATCAGCTCTGTCCAATAAGTGCTCAGTCAACTCGCGGCGCGGCGAGGTTGTTCCCAGGACTTTACAAAAGATTAACACTGTCCGGCGGCACGCGACATTCCCCAGAAATGGCGGGGCGGCCGGACCGGGCTTGCAGGCGGGCAAAAACCGGTGCGTCAGCTCGATTCCGCCAACGTTCCGACGCGCGCGCCCCAGCACTGAAGGCTGCCCGGTGTCTGACGCAGTGACAGGTGCAACGTACCGGCTGCATCGAAATGCAGACGCCCAATCATGTCCGCAAATCCGCGCGGCAACGTGAATGGCCATATCCCTGCGCTCCGGGCCTCACCGGCCCCGAGCGCGGTCGGCATGTCAGGTCGCAGACCGATCCGCGCGCAAAGCGCCGCCTGTTCAGCCGCATCGAAGCAGCCGTGACAGGACAGAGTTAGGTCCGCACCTGCGACGAAAACCAGATGGCTCACATGGCGCGACAGCAGACCGCCCCGCCCGAAGAAGCTGCACCAGCGCCCGGTCGCGGACCAGTCGTCCCAAACCTCGCGGCACGGTCCGGCCCGGAAGGCGCGCTGCACGGTGGCAGGGTCGTACCACCCTTCGGGCTGGACCGTGACCACGCCGCGCGCGCCGATCCGCCCGACCACCGTGATCCGCGCAGCGGCGACCCGCTGATCCAGAATGTCGGACGTGTCCGTCTCAGATGCGTCGCGCCCAAGCAGCCCGGCCCGGCCAGGCGTGCCGCCCCCCACCCGCAATGCTCCTGCACCCGCACTGCACGGGGCTTCGCTGTCGTAGGAAATACAGGTGCCCTGAAGCGGAAACATCGCGCGCTGCAGAACGTCAGGACCAATACCATAGCCCGGCACGTGCCGCACCGCCCCCCGCGGGCTGACCTCAGTGCGGCGGAACCGAACCTGCCCGAATGCGTCGCGGGCCAGGCTGACCGCATCCTGCGCCGCCTCGTCGAAAAGCATGGTGGCCCGCCGCCGCCGGTCGGCCGCCAGTTGTGCCCGCACCCAAAGGCCGAACAGCAGCCGCTGCGGAGGGCCGGTGCGCGCGGCGTTGCGGAAGGACACCCAGGACGGATAGTCGTCGCCCAGGAACCCGCGCAAGCCACTTTCGGTTTCCGGCAGCAGCGCGTCCAGCAGGCGCCGGTACCCTTGCGAGAACCGCGGCGTGCTTCGCCCGGGAGGTGCAAGTGCCGCCACTTCCGTTGCAGGTGGCACCCGGTCGGCCAGCTGTGCCAGCCCGCGTTCGGTACGAGTCAACCCGGCGTCCAGCGCGCCTGTGAGAAGCTGGAAGTCATCGCCGTTCAGGTTCAGCGCCCGAACGACCGCACCGCGCCATCCGGCGTTCAGCGCATCGAGGCGGCGGCCCAGGCCCGGACCGCCAAGATCTAGCAATTGCGACACGATTTTCCCCTTCGTGCTGGCCTACGGCGGCGGCTCGCGCGCGCCTTGGCCCGATATCACATTCAAATGATGGCGGGCATTCTCGGGCTGCTCTGTGCGCTAGCGCGCATACGGCGAAAAACACCGTGGCGGCGGGGCGGTCTGGCAATTGCCCTTCGTGCGCGGCTCGGCTACCTCTGCGCGAAACCGCAGGAGGATCGCACAATGGCAGCCTATCAATACGTCTATCACATGGATGGAGTGTCGAAGACCTATCCCGGCGGCAAGAAATGCTTCGAGAATATCCGCCTGTCCTTCCTGCCCGGCGTGAAGATCGGCGTCGTCGGGGTCAACGGATCGGGCAAGTCGACGCTGATGCGGATCATGGCGGGCCAGGACACCGACTTCACCGGAGAGGCTTGGGCGGCCAAGGGCGCGCATGTCGGCTACCTGCCGCAGGAGCCCGAGCTTGATCCGGCACTGGACGTGCGCGGCAACGTGATGCTGGGGGTCGCGGCCAAGCAGGCCAAGCTCGACCGCTTCAACGAACTGGCGATGAACTACTCCGACGAAACCGCCGACGAGATGGCGCAGCTTCAGGACGAGATCGACAGCGAGAACCTGTGGGATCTGGACGCGCAGGTCGACGTTTCGATGGAGGCGCTGCGCTGCCCGCCCGACGATGCCGACGTGACCACCCTGTCGGGCGGCGAAAAGCGCCGGGTCGCGCTGTGCAAGCTGCTGCTCGAAGCGCCCGACATGCTGCTGCTGGACGAACCGACCAACCACCTCGATGCCGAAACCATCGCCTGGCTGCAACAGCACCTGATCGCCTACAAGGGCACCATCCTGATCGTCACCCACGACCGCTATTTCCTCGACGACATCACCGGCTGGATCCTCGAGTTGGACCGCGGGCGCGGCATCCCCTACGAAGGCAACTACTCGGCCTGGCTGGAACAGAAGGCCAAGCGCCTCAGCCAAGAAGCGCGCGAGGACAAGTCCCGCCAGCAGACGCTGGAGCGCGAACTGGAATGGATGCGGCAGGGTCAGAAGGCGCGGCAGGCCAAGCAGAAGGCCCGGATCAACGCCTATAACGAACTGGCCAACCAGTCCGAACGCGAGAAGCTGTCGCGCGCGCAGATCATCATCCCCAACGGTCCGCGCCTCGGCGCAAAGGTGATCGAGGCGGAGGGGCTGAAAAAGGCGATGGGCGACAAGCTGCTGATCGAGGATCTGACCTTCTCCCTGCCCCCCGGCGGCATCGTCGGCGTGATCGGCCCCAACGGCGCGGGCAAGACAACGCTGTTCCGCATGCTCACCGGGCAGGAACAGCCCGACGAAGGCAGCGTGACCTATGGCGAGACGGTAAAGCTGGCCTATGTAGATCAGTCCCGCGACGATCTGGACGCGAACGCCAATGTCTGGGAAGCGATCGCCGACGGGCAGGACATCATCAAGCTGGGCGATGCCGAGGTGAACGCGCGGGCCTATTGCTCCGCCTTCAACTTCAAGGGCGGCGACCAGCAGAAGAAGGTCGGCCTCCTGTCGGGCGGCGAACGCAACCGCGTCCACATGGCCCGCCTGCTGCGCGAGGGCGGCAACGTGCTGCTGCTCGACGAACCGACCAACGACCTGGACGTCGAAACGCTCCGCGCGCTGGAAGACGCATTGGTCGATTTCGCGGGTTGCGCCGTGGTGATCTCCCACGACCGGTTCTTCCTCGACCGCATCTGCACGCATATCCTTGCCTTCGAAGGCGACGCGCATGTGGAGTGGTTCGAGGGCAACTTCGCGGACTACGAAGAGGACAAGAAACGCCGCCTCGGGCCCGATGCGCTGGAGCCGAAGCGGATCAAGTACAAGAAATTTGGGCGGTAGCCTCTCATTCGTCCGAGGAGTTGAGCAAGCTTAGGGCGGGGAAAAACTCCACCGGCCCGCCCTGGACCTCCCGAAAACTCCGCGCACCCCACCTGCCCTTGCGCCCCGCGAGGGCACGCGTCATCGTGGCGGCATGACCAGCAAACAGACCGCCGCCGACATCATCGCCGCGCTGAACCTCGCCCCGCATCCCGAGGGCGGGCATTACCGGCAGACCTGGGTGGCCGACGCCGCACCGGGTGAACGCCCTGCGGGCACGGCGATCTATTTCTTGCTGAAGGCGGGGGAACGGTCGCACTGGCACACAGTCGACGCGGTGGAGATCTGGCATTTCCACGCCGGCGCGCCGCTCAAGCTGCACGTCGCCGCGACCGAACGCGGGCCGGTGGACTCCCAGATGCTGGGACCCGACATCGCGGCGGGGCATCGCCCGCAGGGCATTGTCCCCGCGCATCACTGGCAGGCGGCGGAAACCACCGGCGGCTGGAGCCTTGTCGGTTGCACCGTCTCGCCCGCGTTCCGCTTCGAAGGCTTCACGCTCGCCCCGCCGGACTTCGATATCCCGCGCTGAGCGCGTTCAGGCAACCGCCAGCGCCGCGACCCACATGCCAAGCCCGAATGCGGTATGCGCAAGAAGGCCCATCCCGCGCGCCAGCCAGGGCCGGTCCAGCCGCGCACCTGCCCAGCCAAGGCCCATGCCCGGCATCAGCAGGAACCATCCGGCGGCAATGGTGGCCAGCGCAAAGGCCCAGACCGGCAGAAAGGTCGGCGCAGCCAGCCAGCCAGCCCCGGCCAGAACCGCAAAGGCCACGCCATAGGCAACCCCGACACCGTAGTGGAGCGCCCAGCCCAGGCCGTTCTCGCCGCCGACGGGTCCAGCGGCGGCGATGTCATCGTGGAACACCCGGCCCCGCGCGAGGTGGCCCAGCCAGCGGCCGGGCATTGCCCAGTCCGGCCGGTCCTGAAGGCCGAGGCGATACAGGCCCTGCGCCCAGGCATCCATCGCGGCAGTGCCCGCCACGCCCATCAATATCCCCGTCGCCATCGGTCCCATTGCGGCCCCTTCTCTGCATGCCGGGGCAGGCTAGGCGGCGACGCGCGCAGTGTCCATGCGGATCAGCCCAGCATCAGAAGCGCCAGCCACGGCACGAGGTTGAGCATCACGATGGCGATCTTGTAGCGCGCCAGATAGTCCACGTAGATGCGCGGCCAGTCCGCGCGCGGGACACCCAAGAGCCGTTCGTGCATCGCGGCCATCGGTCCGCGCGCCCCGACGATCGCCAGCACCGCGAGCAGGTAGATGGCGATATTCACGGCGGTCATCCAGCCGAAGAAGGTGGTCACGTCCGCAAGTGTCATTGCCTCTTCCCTTTCGTCCACGTCTTGATCAGGTGCTCCGCGCAGCGCTGCCCACGACCCATTCGGCGATCAGGACGGACGGCTGAACGCCGATGTGACGGGCCTGTTCGCGCCCATCCCGGAACAACACTAGGGTCGGCATCGCCTGCACGCCATATCGGGCACACGCGCCGGGATGCGCCTCGGCATTCAGTTTTGCGAAGCGCATGTCGCCTTGAAAGCGGTTGGCCACGACCTGCAGTTCCGCGTCCATTTTGGCACAAGGCCCGCACCACGGAGCCCAGAACTCCACAATCAGCGGCAACATGTCCGTGCGCAGAGCGGCGGCAAGCCGGTCCGGCGTCGTCTCCTGCACCGCGGCCGGCGCCAGTAACTGCCCGCACCCACCGCATTGCGCGACCGCCGTAGGCCGGTCGGGCGGGAGCCGGTTGACCTGGCCACAATCAAGACAGAGAAGTTCACGGCGTGTCACGTGACCACCTATATTGGTATTCATTTTTTTGAATATAGTTTCGCGCGACTCGCGTTTCAACTCGCCCGCAAACCTGTCCCTGAGAACGTTGGATCCCGCGCCGAAGCACCCGTCGCGATATTCGCGTTTGCTACAGGCCCGAAAACCTGTCATAGGGAACTCGCGACGTTATTCTATCTCGACCCACTGTCTCCCTCATCCGGCGCTCAGTCTCGATTTCAGACCTACTACGCCGGGCCATCGCATACTGCGGGTGGCAACCAGACTGGAGATTACGGATATGGCCAAGGGCACCGTAAAGTGGTTCAACTCAACAAAAGGCTTCGGCTTCATTGCACCTGAAACTGGTGGCAAGGACGTCTTCGTTCACATTTCGGCAGTTGAGCGTGCTGGTCTCACCGGCCTCGCCGACAACCAGAAAGTGACGTTCGACGTCGAAGCAGGCCGTGACGGCCGCGAAAGCGCAGCGAACATCGAACTGGCCTGAGCCGGTTCCTCCGGCCCTGCCGGAGCCCAGACAGACGAAGGGGGCGCGCGATTTCGCACGCCCCCTTTTGCATGTTCCGGTCGTAACACCGGCGCGCTATCATCGGTTCTGCGGTGCCGCGCCTTGCTGCACGCGCTGAGCGATCTCGGTGATGCGCGCGGCCAGGGCCTCGTCGTCGGTCGCCGCTTCACCAATTTCCACGTAGGTGTCGACGCTCATGCCATCGACCTGCTCGACGGCGGCCTGCATCTCGGAACGGGCGTCTTCCGCGATGGCGCGCGCCTCCTCCTCATTCGCGGCGCCCTGCACGCGCGGCACATAGGCTTGGCGCACTGCACCGACTTCAAGCGCGGCCAGAACGAACCGTTCGAGCGTCGCGTCGTCGTAGCGATCCGCAGCTTCGGCCTGCGCGCTCTCTTGCGCCAGCGCGGCAAACGGGGCAACCCCGCCCGCAAGTGCGAGGGACAGACCGGCGGCGGCGGCGAACGCTTTGGAATAGGGCATGAAATCTCCTTCAGGGTTTCCGGAACACCCGGCAGAAACGCCGGGCATGCCACCGACCTGTGCCCAATGAGACGCCGTTTCAACCGCCGCGCCCCCCTACGATCCCGTGATTTCTGTGCCGAATGCTTGAAAAACACGGGAATCACTGTAATTTTGAGGATGCGACCGTTGCCGTTCTCGATCCCTGTCTCGCGCCCCGTGCCGTCAGTTCTATCGATCCGCTGACAGGCGCCACGCTGCCGCACTCCCGCGGGCAGACAACTGACAGGAGACTTCACGATGGCAACTGGCACCGTGAAATGGTTCAACACTACCAAGGGCTATGGGTTCATTGCACCCGATGAGGGTGGCAAGGACGTGTTCGTGCACATCTCTGCTGTTGAGCGGTCCGGCTTGACCGGTCTCGCTGACAACCAGAAAGTAACCTTCGACATCGAAGCCGGCCGCGACGGACGGTCGAGCGCGGTAAACCTGTCGCTCGCCTGAGCCACACCAAACGCCGGACAGCACTCAAGGGGCCGGTCAGGCCCCTTTTTCATGCGATGTCGTCCGCGGCAGAGCGGCGGACATCTCGCGCAGGGTTCGCGCCGCGTCACGGGCATCAACAACCGCTTCGCGCACAAGCCAGTCGAAATGTTCGGTCAGACGGCGCAGCCGCACGCCCTCACGAAAAGCGATGTGGAACCGCCCGACATAGATCACCGCCAGCAGCGGCCCGAACACGCTGACCGGCGCACTGAACACCTGCCGCGCATCGAACAGGAACAGCCGAAGCGCCGGGAAAAGCGCTTCACACTGCTCCGCCATGTGATCGAGCTGCGCGCGTCGCACCTCCAGCGGCAACCCCTCGTAATACCCGGCGCCTTGCGCGAAGGCCCGCAATTCGCCCAGCGGCAAGGCGATCTCGTAATCGCTGCCCGCCTCGTTCAGCCAGCCCAGCAGTCCCGCAGCGACCTCGACCGCGCGGTCCGCGGTCTGCGCATCCGCCGCTGCGTATTCCCACCGCAGCACCGCTTCGGTCTTCAGAAGGTCAGGTAGAGTGGCAGGCACGTGGCGAATCTTGTAGCCTCGTGCTTCGGCGTGCCATGCGACGATCTGGGCATCCGCCGTGCTGCGTTCGGCCCCGGTCAGGGTCAGAGCGGCGGCCAGCACATCGCCCGGTCGTTCGGGCCGGTCCGTCAGCCCCAGAAGCCAGTCCGCGCTGACCCCCAGCGCCTCGGCCAACTCGGCCACAAGCTGTCCTCCCGGCAGCCGCACCGCGCCGTCCTGAAGCACCTGCGCGATCGTGGATCTGTCGGCACCCACACGCCGCGCAAGCGCACTGCGCGTCACGCCGTCGCGCTGCATGACGTCGGAAAGTCTGGTGCGGAACAGCGCTGCCCGATCCTGTTTGTGCATTTTCCTCACCATCCGGGGCATTTCATCATCAATGATGTCACAAAGCGGACCAAATACGAAATTCCCCCCGAACACCAGTCGGACTAGACAGGCGAGCAACCGAACACCCCTGACAAGCGCGAGCCCGCCGATGGAAAGCCCCAAGCGCACCGTTGTGAAAGCCCTGACATGGCAGGCCCTGGGTCTGGTCGTGATGACCGCGATTGGCTTCGTCGTCACCGGGTCGGTAGGTGCGGGCGGGTCGATCGCGGTGACCGGCGCGCTGAGCGGGCTGTTGTTCTACGTGCTGCACGAGCGGGTCTGGGCCCGGATCGGTTGGGGTCGGGGCTGACGCTAGTCAGCCGTCCAAGACGCCGCCGATCTCGTCCAGAAGCGCCTGCACTTCCACGGCCGCAGGCCCGCGCGGGGCGCGTTCTGTCACGCCGGTCCCCTCGCCCATCACCTCGGCATAGATCACGCGGCTCGACAGTGCGGTGCGGGCCCGCGGCGCATCCAGACCGTCCAGCGCGCCACTCACCTCCGCCGTCAGCTTGGCCCGGCTCGACGCGCGGTTGAGCACCATCAGCACCGGACAGCCCACCCGCTGGGTCAATTCAAGGACCGACTCCGTCGCCCAGAGGTCCACATGGCTCGTCGCCACAGGCACCAGCACAAGGGCGCTCTCTCTCAGCGCCGGGCGCAAGTCGCTGTCGATCTTCGGCGGCGTGTCGATGATGACGAAATCGTGGTGTTTCTTCAGCTTCTCGCATTCATAGCCGACCCCCCAAGCGCTGGCGGTGGCGAACTCCAGCCCCGGATCGTCCATCGCGGCGCGGCGCGCCATGAACCAGCGCCCGAGCGAGCCTTGCGGATCGGTGTCCAGCACCGCCACCGTATGCCCCCGGCCCAGCAGCGCGATCGCAAGGTTCACCGCCAGCGTCGTCTTGCCGGACCCGCCCTTTTGCTGCGCCACCGTGATCGCCCTGCCCGCCATGCCTGCCCCCGTTCCTGCCTTCCCCGACGCTAGGCACGGGGCCGGTCGCGGTCCAGCGCCAATGACGGGGCGTTTCCGCATTCTTTCATGATTTCAATAGTCCCGTGTCACATGCTGGACACAGTTGGGACTTATCCACAACAAACCTGCAAGACGGAGTGTTCATGCCAGCCTACCTGCCCCCTCTGCGCCTGACCGGTGCCCTGTGCCTGCGCGATGGCCAGCTGCAGCAGAGGTCCATCGCACTGGCGCAGGGCAGGTTCACCACCGGCCCCTATCCGGCGATCGACCTGCCGGGGTACTACGTGCTGCCGGGGATGGTCGATCTGCATTCGGCAGGGTTTCGCCAGAACCTTGACAGCACGGGCAACGGGCTCCCGCGCATCGACAGAGAGGCGGCAGCGCATGGCGTGACCACCCGCAGCCTTGCCGTGCCATGGTCGTGGGAACGCGAAGGCGTCGCGCCCGAGGCGGCCATCGACTTCGCCCGTCGGCTCAGCGCGCACCGGACCGAGGCGCTGACAGACCTGCACCTTCAAATCGCCTGCGAAGCGCTGATGACCGACACGCAGGACGCCCTGCTCGACCTTGTGAAGGGCAACTGTGTGCGCCAGGTGATCTTCAGCAACCGCGCGCTGCAGATCCGTGACCTGCGTGCCAGCGACCCGGAAGCGTTCCAACGCTGGGCCTGGGCCAATGGCGGCACTGCGGACTCCCTGTCGGCCGCGCTCGACGCGGTGCTGCCCAACGCACCGTCGGTGCCGCGCGGCCTGTGCCGGTTGGCCGAGGTCTTCGACGCGGCGGGCATCCTCTACGGGTCGGATGGCGACGCTACGGCAGAGGTGCGCGAACACCATTCCATGATCGGGGCGCGCCTGTGCCTGAACCCCGGCACCGCCCGCGTGGCCGCAGCCGCACGCGCCGTGGGCGACCCGGTGCTGGCCTGCGCGGATGACGTGCTGCACCCGGCCGCCGGTCGGCCCGGGCCGCGCGTCGCCGCGCTGGTGCAGGCCGGGCTCTGCGACGCGCTGGTGTCGGGGCACCACGGCGCATCGCTGGTGCCCGCAGTGTTCCGGCTGGTGGAGCAGGGCGTGCTTCCACTGGAACGCGCCTGGCGGCTGGTGTCGGAACTGCCCGCGCGGATCGCGCGCCTGCCCGACCGCGGCGTTATCGCGCCGGGCAAGCGCGCGGATGTGACCATCGTGAACGCGAAGTCGCGGCTGGTCGAAGCAACCATCGCAGGCGGACGGCTGAGCTACCTCGCCGGAGAGGCCGCACAACGGTTCCTGCGACTCGACACGCTCCACGGACTCGCGGCGGAATAGACGACGCATACGCCACATGGGCGGTCGGCGTGCAGGCCCATGTCACGGGCAGACCCGGACCTGATCCGGGCCCTGAACCGCCGTCAGATACCCGCGCCGCGATGGTGTGGCAGGGTCACTCCACGCCCAGTGGATCCAACGCCTGCGCGTTGGCCCAGGACGTCACCCAGGCCGACGCGACCCAGCCCTGCCGATAGGTGTCGAAGAAGATCGGCCCTTGCGCTCCGTGCGCACCCGGAGCATGGGCCGGATCATGCAGGATCAGTGCGGGCTTCCCGTCCACCTGGTCGTAGCCGACGATCAGCGTGGCATGGGCATTGCGGAACCCGATGATCAGGCGGCGGTTGTCGATATGATCGCGCACCTGCGCAAAAGTCATGCTGGCCGCGTTCTCCGCGGTCCAAGCCATGCGCAGACCCGGTACCATCCGGTTGATCAGCCGTCCGATATCATGGGCCGTTGCCTTGCAGTTGGCGTTCTCCAGCCCCAGCAGCGCCACCCCCGCATTGGCGAAGGCAATCTGCGACTGGCGCACACCGTAATGCGCCGTCAGCATGTCGCCGCAGGTGGCCCAGCACAGGTTGGACCGCATCTGCTGGCAGTGTTCGACTATGAGTTCAGGCATGTTGGCTCCGGATTTTGCCGCGCTGCGCAAGGCGCGGCGGCGGGCGGCCCTACTTCGCGACTCGTGGCGCCAGGGCGTGTCACGAAGGTAGTGTGACGAGATCGCGTGCGCCAAGTCGGCAATCCCCACGCGCGATCCGAAATAGTGGAAATCCCGACCCGGTTTGCTGAGCAAGCGGTTCAGGCGATACGTGCCTGTGCGCGGCGCGTCAGAACCAGCACGAGAACAAGGTCGATGCCGGTTACGACCAGGTTCCAAAGGTAGAGCCATATCAGCGGGCTGAGAATGCCGGTCGCCTGCCATACCTCCAGCTTGGAGGCGACACCTGCGATGTAGCCGCAGCAGATCAGCACCACGAAGAAGGCGCTTTTTCCCGCTGCCTGCCCGGTGCGGACCATTTTGGCGATCGACCAATACCAGCTGACGGAAAAGCTGATGAGCATGGCGGCTTCATAGGTCTGTTGCATGGAGTGTCCTTCCTGTTCCTCGGTCGGCCAGTCGCGGCGCCCGCCCCTGCGGCGAGGAGAGCGCCGGGTTCATGTGGCCGCGCAGAAATCCGCCCGACCGGCCTTGCGGCCGAGGTAAAACACAAGAAAAAGGTCGAAGCCGGTGACCGCGAAGTTCCAGGCATAGAGCCAGATCAGCGGGTTCAGAGCGCCGGTGACGCTCCATTCAAAGAGCTTGGCGGCCACCCCGGCGCAGTAGCCGAAGCAGACCATAGAGACGCATAGCTTGCTCTTGCCGGCGGCGACACCGGTGCGCAGCATCTTGATGACGGACATGTACCAGCCAAGCGAGAAGGCGATGAGCATGGACGCTTCGAGGATATCTTGCATGGGGTCCTCCCTTATCTGAAGGGAAGTTAACCCTGCTGCACGACGAGCTCCGTGCGATTCGACACGTAAAGGGCGAACCGAAGGTTCGCCCTGTCTGTCAGCTGTCCATTTTCAGTGCCGAGATGAACGCCTGCTGCGGGATCTCGACCTTGCCGAACTGGCGCATCTTCTTCTTGCCGGCCTTTTGCTTGTCCAACAGCTTGCGCTTGCGGGTCGCGTCGCCCCCATAGCACTTGGCCGTCACGTCCTTACGCATCGCGCTCAGCGTCTCGCGCGCGATCACCCGCCCGCCGATCGCCGCCTGGATCGGGATCTTGAACATGTGGCGCGGAATCAGCTCCTTCAGCTTCTCGCACATGGCGCGCCCGCGCTGTTCGGCCCTGTCCCGGTGCACCATCATCGACAGCGCGTCCACGGGTTCATCATTGACGAGGATCTGCATCTTGACCAGCGCGTCCTCGCGGTAGCCTTCCATCTGGTAATCGAAGGACGCATAGCCCTTGGTCACCGATTTCAGCCGGTCGTAGAAGTCGAACACCACCTCGTTCAGCGGCAGGTCGTACACCGCCATCGCGCGGCTGCCGGCATATGTCAGGTCAAGCTGGATGCCGCGCCGTTCCTGGCAGAGCTTCAGCACGTCGCCGAGGTATTCGTCCGGCACGAGGATCGTCGCCTTGATGCGTGGCTCTTCGATATGGTCGACATAGGTCATGTCGGGCATGTCGGCGGGGTTGTGCAACTCCTTCATCTCGCCATCCTTCATGTGAAGGTGGTAGACGACCGACGGTGCCGTGGTGATCAGCTCGATATCGTATTCCCGTTCGATCCGGTCACGGATCACCTCCAGGTGCAGCAGGCCCAGGAAGCCGCAGCGGAACCCGAAGCCGAGCGCGGCGGAGGTTTCCATCTCGAAACTGAAGGAGGCGTCGTTCAGCGCCAGCTTCTCGATGGCCGAACGCATGTCCTCGAACTCGGAACTGTCCACAGGGAAAAGGCCGCAGAACACAACTGGGACGGAGGGCTTGAAGCCCGGCAGCGCCGTGGCGCAGGGCTTCTTTTCGTGGGTGATCGTGTCGCCGACGCGGGTGTCGCGGACCTGCTTGATCGACGCGTTCAGATAGCCGATCTCGCCCGGGCCAAGCTCCTTCACGGCGGTCATGGCGGGGCGGTAGATACCCACGTCGTCCACGTCGTAGGTGCCGCCCGTTTTCATCATGCGGATGCGGTCGCCCTTCTTCAGAACGCCGTCGATGATCCGGACGATCACGATGACCCCGAGATAGCTGTCGTACTTGCTATCCACCAGCATCGCTTTCAGCGGCGCGTCGCGGTCACCTGTGCGGGGCGGCGGCAGCCGGGTGACGATAGCTTCCAGAACGTCCGGAATCCCGATGCCGGTCTTGGCCGAGATCTCCACCGCGTCATGCGCCTCGATGCCGATGACGTCCTCTATCTGTTCGCGGACGCGGTCGGGATCGGCGGCCGGCAGGTCCACCTTGTTCAGAACGGGGACAATTTCATGATCCGCTTCAATGGCTTGGTAAACATTGGCGAGGGTCTGCGCCTCCACCCCCTGGGACGCGTCCACCACCAGAAGCGAGCCTTCCACGGCCTGCATCGATCGCGACACCTCGTAGCCGAAATCCACATGGCCCGGCGTGTCGATCAGGTTCAGCACGTAGGTGTGCCCGTCCTTCGCCGGATACTCGATCCGCACGGTGTTGGCCTTGATCGTGATCCCGCGTTCCCGCTCGATATCCATGGAATCAAGGAGTTGCTCCTGCATGTCGCGTTCGGCGACGGTGCCGGTGAGCTGGATCAGCCGGTCGGCCAGGGTGGATTTCCCGTGGTCGATATGGGCGACGATGGAGAAGTTCCGGATATGTGCGAGATCGGTCATGCAGGGGGATATGCGGCTGTTTCGCGGGGCAGTCAATGGCCGTGCAAAGCGCATAAAGGCGGTGGGCGCCTCCCGCTCGAGGCCCGTAGGACTCGCATATGAATTCCATATGACTTTCATATGATTCCGAAGCGGCACCGTGGCTGACCGAAGCCGGACGGCGAAGACACGGGCCGCGCGGGGAGCGAGGCGTGCGACGGCAGGCACGGCAGGGGTGCGGTCGGGGAAAACCCACCTTGCCCACCCTGCGCGACCCGTGCCGGGACCGATGCGCCAGCTTGCGCCCACGCGCCCCCTGCGCCTAGCGTGGGCGCGGAAGGCAGGGCGGGCGATGGTCGAAATCACGGACGAAAAAGGCGCACGGGCTTGGCTGGAGATGCAGCCGAAACAGGTCTGCGTGGCGATGGCGGCGCGAATTGCGCTGCGCGGCCTCGCCGCATTGGGAGCTGCGGATGGCGAAACAAGCGAGCGTCTCGTCTTGGTCGTGTTCCGCGCGGTTCTTGTAGCTGGCGCAAGCGCCACATCGCCGGTTGCTCAAGAAAGCAGGCTCCGCAGCGCCGCACGCCGTGCCGTTAATGCAGATTTCTCTGGTGCACGCCCCGCAATGTCCGCCGGAGCCATTTCGCATTACGCAGCCCGCGTCGCAGCAGGAATGAACCCCACCAAGAGCATCACTCGTGCGATCAGTAGTGCCGTGACCCTGGAGGCCTCTGATCCAAATCCGACGCCCGTCATCTCTGTCGGCTCCCGCGCCGTCCCCGACGCCTTCTCTGCTTTCAACCAGGATGCAGTGGCTAGCGTCGAGGCAGCCGAATCGCCGGAACTCCTGTTCAATGAACCTGTCTGGCGCAGCGTCGACGAACCGGAAGGACTGGCCAAGGGCCGCACCTCGCTGCTGCGGTTCCTCGATGCCGACCCGGCCAAGTGGGATTTCTGGGCTCGCTGGTATCGCGGCATGTTCGACGGCCAGCCGATGGACTGGGCGCTGCAACGCGATGTGGCGCTGATCCCGGACGGTGTGTGGCAGGCCGGACCGGCAGAGGTGGCCAAGCGGGTTGCGGAGATCGAGAACCAGTTCGCGCCCATTCCGCCCGAAGCGGCGCGCGCGCAGGCGCAGGTGCTTTTGCTTCGTCCGCAAATCACGGTGCTGCAGGCAAACGGCTTGCGCGAACTGATCGACCGCGCCGTGGACGAGTATCGGCGGGAGGTATGCAACCAGTTGCCGGACTGCCTGCAGCCGCTGGAGAACCTGCCGGTCATCCTGCATCAGATCGCCGAAACCGCCGACGGCGATGCGCCGATGACCGAGAAGGAAGCCGCACTGATGCGGATATTGCCGCTGATGGCCAGGACGATTTCGTACCTGAACCGTCGGTTGCAGGCGGCACACGCGGACAAGGC
Source organism: Meridianimarinicoccus roseus (assembly GCF_003172915.1). GTDB lineage: Bacteria > Pseudomonadota > Alphaproteobacteria > Rhodobacterales > Rhodobacteraceae > Meridianimarinicoccus > Meridianimarinicoccus roseus. The sequence continues at coordinate 63,767 of NZ_QGKU01000029.1, read as the reverse complement.
GACCGGCGATCCCGACAAACGGCGGCTGTTCCACGATGCGTTTTACGGTCGCTTGGGCGAGCGCAGCGCGGAGTTGATTACGTCGAAAACTCTTTGGGGTGGTCTGCTTCTTGGCGCGACCGTTCTTCTTGGATCATCGGTCGAGAACGTCCAAGCCGGGCTGAGCACGTGCTATGAGAGCATTATCAAGCCCGAAGCTGGCCAGGAGCGATTTCCTCCGCCCCCGCCGCATTTCCCCGACCCATTTGACGAAGCATGACCCGCCCGGCGGATACGCCGGGCCGCGCCCGACCCGCCCCCCAGGGCGGGCGCGGTTTCACCGCCCCCACCCTCGGGCCGGTCGCGGCCCTTGGTGCAACACCGCAGCCAGCGCACTTGGCACCTTTCTCAGAAGCGCTGGACCACCGCATCACCGGAGCGTTCATCTGGGGCCGGTTGCGCTGACCTTCCCCCGCGCGGTGGGGTGGACCGGCGCGGGGCGCTCTGGCAGGCTGGGTACATGGACGAGATGACAGTGACAGCAACGATCACCGGCAGGGTGCAGGGCGTTTTCTTCCGCGCCTGGACGCAATCGGAGGCGCGCGCGCGGGGTCTGAGCGGCTGGGTTCGGAACGAGGCGGACGGATCGGTCACCGCGCTGCTGCATGGACCCGGCGCGGCGGTTCAGGCCATGCTCGCCGCGCTGCATGACGGCCCGCAGGCCGCCCGCGTGGACAGCGTGACCACCGCCCCCGCCCCGCCGCCCAGCACGGACGGGTTCGAGATCACCGGATGAACGGCACGGTGCCCGGCCCGGACGGCCGACCGCGCTGCGGCTGGTGCGCCGCCGCGCCGGAGTTCTTCGCCTATCACGACGCCGAGTGGGGCTTCCCGGTGGCGGACGACCGGCGGCTGTTCGAGAAGATCTGCCTTGAGAGTTTCCAATCCGGGCTGAGCTGGCGCACGATCCTCGCCAAGCGGGAGAATTTCCGCACAGCCTTCGCCGGGTTCGACTTCGACGCGGTGGCGCGGTTCGACGATACCGACGTGGCGCGGCTGATGGCGGATGCGGGCATCGTGCGGCACCGGGGCAAGATCGCCGCGGTCATCAACAATGCCGTGCGCTGCCGCGCGCTGGTGGCCGAGGAAGGGTCTTTCGCGGCGTTCGTGTGGTCCTTCGAGCCGCAGGAAGACCGGCCCGCCGCGCCGGTGCGCGCGACCTCGCCCGCGTCGGTCGCGCTGTCGGCCGAACTGAAGCGGCGCGGCTGGCGCTTTGTCGGGCCGACGACGGTGCACGCCTTCCTTCAGGCGATGGGGCTGGTGAACGAGCACGCGGAGGGCTGCGCGATGAGGCCCGTGGCGGCGGCGGCGCGGGCGGCGTTCACGCCGCCGGGCGCGGCGGCCTAGGCGCGGGGGTCCGCGACGTAGCGGGTCCAGGGATGCTCTTCCACAAAGCCGAGCACCTCGCGGATCTTCGCGTTGGAATAGATCGCCTCGCTCTCGCCCATCGGGCGGGTCAGCGGCACGTTCGGGTAGTAGCGCGCGATGATCTCGGGCGTGGTGAGCGCGACCGAGTTGCCGTCATTTCCGGCGTTGAACACCTGGTAGCCAAGGCCCGGTGTCGTCAGGCACAGGTGGACGATCTGGCCAAGGTCGCGCGCGTCGATGTAGCAGAACGCGTTGCGCAGGCGCTGGTCCGGGTCGGCGAAGAAGGACGGGAAGAGGGTTTCGTACTCGTGCGGCTCGATCACGTTGCCGATGCGCAGGGCGCAGATGTCGGCGCCGCTGCGGCGCTGGAAGGCGCGGGCCGTGGCCTCGTTGCAGACCTTGGAGAGGCCGTAGCTGTCCATCGGGTCGGTGGGCGTGTCCTCGGTGATGGGCAGGTGGGGCGGGTCCAACGGGCCGTCATTGAAGCAGATGCCGTAGGTGGTTTCGGACGAGGCGATGACGATCTTGCCGATGCCGAGCTTGGTGGCGGCCTCGAGCACGTTATAGGTGCCCTGGGTGTTGACGCGGAAGGTTTCGCCGTCGGGGCGGATCAGGATGCGCGGAATGGCGGCGAAGTGGACGACGGCGTCGAAGGGGCGCGGGCCGGTGCCTGCCTCCAGATCCGCGAGCGTCCCGTGCGAGGTGAGCACCTGGAACATCTGGCCGCTGTCGGTGATGTCGGCGATCAGGGTCGGCACGCCGGGCAGGTCGAGCGGAGCAAGGTCGATATTGACCACCTCGTGTCCGCGGGAAAGCAGGTCCGGGATGACATGGCGGCCGGCCTTGCCGGTGCCGCCGGTGAACAGAATGCGCATGGAATCCTCCGATGATGCTGCGGCCACCCTGCGTGGGGGCCACTGCGGGTGCAAGGAGGTCGCGGTGCTGTCCGGACGCCCCCGGGTCGGGAGTGATCACGGCGGCGCGCGCGCGGCACATGGCACGGGTCCGGTGAAATGCGGGCGTCGCCGATGCCGGTGCGCATGATCGGGTCGGCGCGAAGGCAGGGCGGACAGGCCCGGGTCGACTGAAGTGCCGAACTGCGCGCGAGGCGGCTTCTCGGCGGCGGTGCGGACGGAGCATCGGCGCTGCGGAACGGCTTTGCCGACGCTTGGCGCGCGGTGATGGAGCGGGACAGCGCCAGATGCCCGAAGCCAGCGCCGCTCCAGCTGGGACATGACGCTGGCAGGACAGTCTGGAAAAGTCGCGGGCCGCCTCACAGCGCCCGCCAGAACGGGAAACCGGCCACGCGATCCGTGGGACCCGTCATGACAGGCAAGGAGCCCACGACCCCGATCCGGCGCCACCGCCGCGCGCGGCACGCGCGCGGCCGGGCCCAACGGGATGAGACATCGGCAGATGTCGAAGACGGGCGGGAGCCCCCCCCTGCCCTGCCGCGTTCAGACTGTCATCGTCGCCTGCACGGCCGCTTTCCAGCGTGCGTAGCGCGCGTCGCGGTCGGCCTCGCTGAAGCGCGGCTCGAACCGCCGCTCCAGCCGCCAGTTTCCGGCGAAGCCTTCGGCATCGGGATAGATCCCGGCGCGCATCCCCGCCAGCCATGCCGCCCCAAGCGCCGTCGTCTCGGTGATCTCGGGCCGGTCCACCGGTGCGCCGAGGATATCGGCCAGGAACTGCATCGCCCAGTCCGACGCGGACATCCCGCCATCCACCCGCAGTACGTCTCCCGCACCGGAGGCCTGCCAGTCCGCCGCCATCGCCTCCAGCAAGTCGCGGGTCTGGTAGCCGACGCTTTCCAGCGCCGCGCGCGCGAATTCCGCAGGGCCGGAATTGCGCGTCAACCCGTAGATCGCCCCGCGGCATTCCGCGTTCCAGTAGGGCGCCCCCAGCCCGGTGAAGGCCGGCACCAGCACCACCTGCTGCGCCGGGTCGGCGGTTTCCGCCAGCGGCTGCGTTTCCTTCGCCTCGCGGATGATCTTCAGCCCGTCGCGCAACCACTGCACCACCGCGCCGGCGATGAAGATTGACCCTTCCAGCGCGTAGGTCGGTGTGCCGTCGAACTGGTAGGCGACCGTCGTCAGCAGCCGGTTCTCCGACCGCACCGGCACAGCCCCGGTGTTCAGCAGCGCGAAGCATCCGGTCCCGTAGGTCGACTTCAGCATTCCCTCGCCGAAACAGGCCTGCCCCAGCGTGGCCGCCTGCTGATCGCCCGCGACACCGAGGATCGGCACCGCGTGGCCGAACAGATCCGGCCGCGTCTCGCCGAAGTCGCTGGCGCAGTCACGCACCTCGGGCAGCATCTGCATCGGGATATCGAGCAGCTTGCAGATCGTCGAGGACCAGGCCCCCTTGTGAATATCGTAAAGCATCGTGCGGCACGCGTTCGTCGCATCGGTCACGTGGCTGGCCCCACCGGTCATGCGCCAGATCAGCCAGGTGTCCACGGTCCCGAACAGCAGCTCGCCCCGCTGCGCGCGTTCGCGCGCGCCGTCCACGTTGTCGAGGATCCATTTAAGCTTGGTCGCCGAGAAATACGGGTCCATCAGCAGGCCGGTCTTTTCGGTGATCGTCTTCTCGTGCCCGGCCTCGCGCATGGTGCGGCAGAAATCGGCGGTGCGCCGGTCCTGCCACACGATCGCGTTGTGCACCGGCTTGCCGGTGGCTTTGTCCCACACCACCGTCGTCTCGCGCTGGTTGGTGATGCCGATGGCGGCGATGTCGCGCGGCGCGATCCCGGCCCGTTCGATCACTTCGCGGCAGGTGCCCGCGGTGGTCGACCACAGGTCGAGCGGGTCGTGTTCCACCCAGCCGCTGTCGGGATAGTGCTGGGCGAACTCCTCCTGCGCGGTGGCGGTGATGCGCATGTCCGCGTCGAACAGGATCGCGCGGCTGGAGGTGGTGCCCTGGTCGATGGCGAGGATATGGGTCACGGGTCGCGGTCCTTCGTCTGCCCGGCGGCGTGGCCGGGGTCTGGAATTCGGGCCTGCCCGGTCCGGCGGACAGGCGAAGGCCGGGGCGCGGCGTGCGCGCCCCGGCCGGAAGGGCTTACTGCCAGGACTTGATCAGCTCGTCATAGCCGATGGTCATGGGCTCCTCTTCCTCGTTGGCCAGCTTGGGCTTGGGTGCGCCCGGCTGCTCCAGCCAGTAGGAGGCGTCGCGTTCCTCGTTCAGCTTCGGGCCGATGTCGCCCTGGATGCCGGCCCGTTCGAGCCGTGCCAGAACGCTCTCCTGCGCCTCGCACAGCGCATCGAGCGCTTCCTGCGGGGTCTTGGCGCCGGACATCGCATCACCGATGTTCTGCCACCACAGCTGCGCCAGCTTGGGGTAGTCGGGGATGTTGGTGCCGGTGGGCGACCACTGCACCCGTGCGGGCGAGCGATAGAATTCCACCAGGCCGCCGAGACGCGGCGCGCGTTCGGTGAAGCTTTCGTCGTTGATCGTCGACTCGCGGATGAAGGTCAGGCCGACATGGCTTTTCTTCGTGTCCACGGTCTTGGAGGTGACGAACTGCGCATAGAGCCATGCCGCCTTCGCGCGATCGACCGGCGTGCTGTCGAGGATCGTCCACGAGCCCACGTCCTGATAGCCGATCTTTGTGCCTTCCTGCCAGTAGGCGCCGTGCGGCGAGGGAGCCATGCGCCACTTCGGCGTGCCGTCCTCGTTCATCACGGGCAGGTCGGGGGTGACCGTCGCCGCGGTGAAGGCGGTGTACCAGAACATCTGCTGCGCGATGTTGCCCTGCCCCGGGATCGGGCCGGCCTCGCCGAAGGTCATGCCCATCGCCGCCGGCGGGGTGTACTTCTGCAGCCATTCGATGGCCTTGGTCACGGCATAGACCGCCGCGGGGCTGTTGGTCGCGCCGCCGCGTGCCACGCAGGAGCCGACGGGCTGGCCCTGTTCGTTCACCCGGATGCCCCATTCGTCAACCGGCAGGCCGTTGGGTTCGCCCACGTCGCCCATCCCGGCCATGGACATCCACGCGTCGGTGTAGCGCCAGCCGAGCGACGGGTCCTTCTTGCCGTAGTCCATGTTGCCGAAGACCTCGCCCTCGACGCCCATGTGCGACAGGTCGCGGCCGGTGAAGAATTCGGCGATGTCCTCGTAGGCGGACCAGTTCACCGGAACGCCGAGATCGTAGCCATAGGCCTCGCGGAAGTCGGCCTGGTTCTTCTCGTCGTTGAACCAGTCGTAGCGGAACCAGTAGAGGTTCGCGAACTGCTGGTCGGGCAGCTGGTAGAGGTTGCCGTCCGGCGCAGTGGTGAAGTCCAGCCCGATGAAATCGTCGAGGTCGAGCGTCGGCGAGGTCACGTCGGCACCTTCGCCGGCCATCCAGTCGGTCAGGCTGCGCGCCTGCTTGTAGCGCCAGTGGGTCCCGATCAGGTCGCTGTCGTTGACGTAAGCGTCATAGACGTTCTCGCCGGTCTGCATCTGCACCTGCAGGCGTTCCACCACGTCGCCTTCGCCGATCAGGTCATGGGTGACCTCGATCCCTGTGATCGCGGTGAATGCGGGGGCCAGAACTTGCGATTCGTACTCGTGGGTCGTGATGGTTTCGGACACCACGTTGATGCTCATGCCCTGGAACGGTTCGGCTGCGTCGATGAACCACTGCATCTCGGCTTCCTGTTCCTCGCGCGTGAGCACGGACAGGCCTGCGATCTCGTCGTCGAGGAAGGCGCGCGCGGCCTCCATGTCGGCAAAGGCGGGTGTGCCGCCGATGAACAGCGCGAGCCCGAGGGCCGTGCTGGATTTGAAAAGACGGTTCATGGATTTCCTCCCGTAGATGAACCAGTGGGTTTATTGGGCACCGGGAGCCGTCCCGATGCCGGAGGCTTGATCTCAGACGAAGCGGAACACCGCGACGGCATAGACCAGGCAAACGATCAGCGCGTAGGGCTGAAGCTCTGCGCCGACCAATCCGAGCCAGGCCAGGTTGATGAAGGCCGAGCCGAGAAGCGTGATGAACAGCCGGTCACCGCGCGTCGTGTCGATCCCGAGAACGCCGCGGCGCGGGGTTTCGGGGAACTTGATCGCCAGGATCGTGAAGATCACCAGCAGGCTTGCGATCACAAGGAAGAAGATCGCGGTGGGGGTGGTCCAGGCCATCCATGCCATTGTCGGTCTCCTTTCTCAGACGCGGCCCAGGGCGAAGCCCTTGGCGATGTAATTGCGCACGAAGTAGATCACGAGCGCGCCGGGGATGATCGTCAGCACGCCTGCGGCGGCCAGCACGCCCCAGTCCACGCCCGAGGCGCCCACCGTGCGGGTCATCGTGGCGGCGATCGGCTTGGCGTCCACCGAGGTCAGCGTGCGCGACAGCAGCAGTTCCACCCAGGAGAACATGAAGCAGAAGAACGCGGCGACCCCGATGCCCGAGGCGATCAGCGGCATGAAGATCTTCACGAAGAAGCGCGGGAAGCTGTAGCCGTCGATATAGGCCGTTTCGTCGATTTCCTTGGGCACGCCGCGCATGAAGCCTTCGAGGATCCACACCGCCAGCGGCACGTTGAACAGGCAATGCGCCAGCGCCACGGCGATATGCGTGTCGAACAGCCCGACCGAGGAATAGAGCTGGAAGAACGGCAGCGCGAACACCGCAGGCGGCGCCATGCGGTTCGTGAGCAGCCAGAAGAACAGGTGCTTGTCGCCCAGAAACGTGTAGCGGGAGAACGCATAGGCGGCAGGCAGTGCCACGGTGATCGAGATGGTCGTGTTGATCACCACGTAGATCAGCGAGTTGACGTAGCCCATGTACCAGGACGGGTCCGACAGGATCGTCGCGTAGTTGGCGAGGGTCAGGTCGCGCGGCCAGAGCGAGAAGGTGCCGAGGATTTCGGTATTGGTCTTCAGGCTCATGTTCAGCAGCCAGTAGATCGGCAGCAGCAGGAACAGCAGGTACACGACCATCACGATGGCCGATCCGTTGACCCGCGGCAGCGACAGGCTGCGCGCGGCGGCGGTGCGGGGGGCGGTCATGTCGGCCATCAGCCAGCGTCCCTTTTGTCGAGGTTCGTCATCACGGTGTAAAACACCCAGGAAATTGCCAGGATCACGAGGAAATACATGATCGAGAAGGCGGCGGCGTTGCCGAGATCGAACTGCCCCAGCGCCATCTTCACGAGGTCGATGGACAGCAGCGTCGTGGCGTTGCCGGGTCCGCCGCCGGTCACGACGAACGGTTCGGTGTAGATCATGAAGCTGTCCATGAAGCGCAGCAGGATCGCGATCATCAGCACGCCCAGCATCTTGGGAAACTCGATGTAGCGGAACACGGCCCAGCGGCTGGCCTGGTCGATCTTGGCGGCCTGGTAGTAGGCGTTGGGGATCGATTGCAGCCCGGCATAGGCCAGCAGTGCCACGAGCGAAGTCCAGTGCCACACGTCCATCACGATGATCGTGGCCCAGGCGGCGAAAAAGTCCTGGGTGTAGTTGTAGTCCACCCCGATCTTGTCCAGCGTGTAGCCCAGAAGCCCGATATCGACCCGCGCGAAGACCTGCCAGATCGTGCCCACCACGTTCCACGGGATCAGCAGCGGCAGCGACATCAGCACAAGGCACACCGAAGCCCAGAACCCCTTCTTCGGCATGTTCAGCGCCACGAAGATGCCCAGCGGCACCTCGATTGCGAGGATGATCGCGGAAAACGCAAGCTGGCGGCCCAGCGCGTCCCACATCCGTTCGGAGTTCAGCAGTTCCTCGAACCAGATCAGACCGGCCCAGAAGAAGTTGTTCTGCCCGAAGCTGTCCTGCACGGAGTAGTTGACCACGGTCATCAGCGGGATCACCGCCGAGAACGCGACCAGCACGAGCACCGGCAGCACGAGGAACCAGGCTTTCTGGTTTACTGTCTTTTCCATGTCAGGCGGCCTCCCCGACCTTGCTGGGCTGGGTCGATCCGGGCGCGACGCGCCAGTCATCGACATAGACGTTCACGCCGGCCGGATCGAAGGTCACGCGGGTCATGTCCGGCCCGATGCTGTCGCTTTCGGCGGCGATGATGTTGAGGTCGCGTTCGCCGAGGGTGGCGCGCACGATCTTGTGCCGGCCCACGTCCTCGACCCGGCGGATGGTGACGGGCAGCCCTTCGCCCGAGGTCAGGCGCGCGTATTCCGGGCGCACCCCGATCTCGACCTTGCCCGAAAGCGGCGCGAAGCCACCGGGCAGTGCGACGCTGCCACCTTCCACATGGGCGCGGTCGCCTTCGATGCGCGCGGGGATCACGTTCATGCCGGGCGAACCGATGAAATAGCCCACGAAGGTATGCGCCGGGCGCTCGAACAGCTCTTCCGGGGTGCCGATCTGGACCACGCGGCCATCGTACATCACCACGACCTTGTCGGCGAAGGTCAGCGCCTCGGTCTGGTCGTGGGTGACGTAGATCATCGTGTGGCCGAAATCGTGATGCAGGCGCTTGAGCTGGGTGCGCAGCTCCCACTTCATGTGGGGGTCGATCACCGTCAGCGGTTCGTCGAACAGCAGCGCGTTCACGTCCTCGCGGACCATGCCGCGGCCAAGGCTGATCTTCTGCTTGGCATCGGCCGTCAGCCCGCGCGCCTTGCGGTTCAGCGTGTCCTCCATCCCGATCATCGCCGCGATGGACTGCACGCGCTGTGCGATATAGGCCGGGTCCGCGCCGCGGTTGCGCAGCGGGAAGGCAAGGTTGTCGCGCACCGTCATCGTGTCGTAGACGACCGGGAACTGGAACACCTGCGCGATGTTGCGTTCCGCCGTGGGCGCGCCGGTCACGTCCTTGCCATCGAACAGGATGCGGCCCTGGCTGGGATGCAGCAGGCCCGAGATGATGTTCAGAAGCGTGGACTTGCCGCAGCCGGACGAGCCGAGCAGCGCGTAGGCCTCGCCGTCAGCCCAGTCGTGATTCAATTCCTTCAAGGCGAAATCGTCTTCGCTTGCCGGGTTGGGCATGTAGGAATGCGCGAGATTGTCGAGCGTGATCTTTGCCATGTGCGGTTCCCCCTTCAGGCGGCCAGCGCGTAGGACGCGGGCGCGAACAGGCGGCCATCCTCGCCGAAGATATAGACGTGGCTGGGATCAAGATGCACCTCGATCGGGCGGCCGAGATCCAGCGCGTGCACTCCGTGGATCAGCCCGACCCAGCGTTCGCCGTGGTGGTCGAGATGCACGAACGTTTCGGACCCGGTGATCTCGGTCACGCTGAGCGTGGCGGTGAAGGTCATCGCGTCGTCGCTGTGACGGGCGATTTCCAGGTGATTGGGCCGGAAACCGGCGGTGAAGCGCCCGTCGGGCAGGTCGGCCAGCCGCCCGGCCGCCGCCACCGACTGCCCGTCCCCGAAATTGAGCCGCCCGTCGGACTTGGTGATCGGCAGGAAGTTCATCGGCGGGTCCGAGAACACCCGCGCCGTGGTGGCATCGACCGGCTGGCGGTAGACCTCGGGTGTCGGGCCGAACTGGGTGATCCGCCCTTCCCACAGCGTGGCGACCTTGCCGCCCAGCAGAAGCGCCTCTTCGGGTTCGGTAGTGGCGTAGACGAAGATCGAACCGGCTTCCTCGAAGATCTTGGGGATCTCGATGCGCAGTTCCTCGCGCAGCTTGTAGTCGAGATTGGCGAGCGGTTCGTCCAGCAGCACCAGCCCCGCGTCCTTCACGAGCGCGCGGGCCAGTGCGCAGCGCTGTTGCTGCCCGCCGGACAGTTCCAGCGGCTTGCGGTCCAGCATCGCGCCAAGCTGCATCAGGTCGGCAGCCTTGCGCACCGCCGCATCGATTTCCGGCCCGGTCTTGCCCAGCAGGCGCATCGGGCTTGCGATGTTCTCGTAGACGGTCATCGACGGGTAGTTGATGAACTGCTGGTAGACCATCGCGACCCCCCGGTCCTGCACGCGCATCCCGGTCACGTCCTCGCCGTTCCACCAGATCTTTCCGGTGGCGGGCACGTCCAGCCCCGCCATCAGCCGCATGAGCGAGGTCTTGCCCGACAGCGTCGGCCCGAGAAGCACGTTCATCGTGCCCGGTTCGAGCGTGAGATCGGTCGGATGGATGTGCGTCTGCCCGCCCACGACTTTTGAAACGCCTTCAAGTCTCAGCGTCATTCGGTTCCTCCCTCTGGCCTGACCGGCCGTTTATTCGGCGGCGTCGCGGCGGGCTCGCCTGACCTGTGCCATCCAGTCGTCCAGTGTTTCGATCTGCTCCGCGCTCAGCCGCAGGCCAAGCTTGGAGCGGCGCCAGACCACATCTTCGGCGGTTCGGGCGTATTCCTTGTCCATCAGCCATTCGATCTCGCGGGCGGTCAGCGTCGCGCCGAAGCCCTGCCCGAGGTCCTTCTCGGCCTGCGCATCGCCCAACATCGTGGCCGCCTCGGTGCCGTAGGCGCGCACCAGACGCCGCGCCCAGAAATCCGTCAGGAACGGGTAGGCCGACTTCAGATCGCCGATCAGCCGGTCCACATCCGACACCGGGAAGTCCCCACCGGGCAGCGGCACGCCGGCTGTCCACGGACCCTTCAGGCCCGGAAAGAAGGTGCCGATCTTTTCCATCGCGGATTCGGCGAGACGGCGATAGGTGGTGATCTTGCCGCCGAACACGTTGAGCAGCGGCGCGCCCCCGGCCGTGTCCACCGACAGCACGTAGTCGCGCGTTGCCGCGGTGGCCGACTTGGCGCCGTCATCATAGAGCGGGCGCACGCCGGAATAGGTCCAGACGACATCGTCCTTGCCCAGCGGCGTCTTGAAGTAGTTCGAGGCGAAGTTCAGCAGGTAGTCGCGTTCGCCCTCGGTGATCTCGGGCTTGGTCGAGACGTCGGTATGTTCCTGGTCTGTGGTGCCGATCAGCGTGAAATCTGTCTCGTAGGGAATGGCGAAGATGATCCGGCCATCCTCACCCTGGAAGAAATAGCACTTGCCGTGGTCGAACAGCTTGCGCGTGACGATGTGGCTGCCACGCACCAGCCGGACGCCTTCGCTGGAATTGATCCGCACGGTGTTCTGGATCACGTCGCGCACCCATGGGCCGCCCGCGTTGACCAGCATCTTCGCCTGCACCGTGTGTTCGGCGCCGGTTTCGGTGTCCCGCAGGGCGACCCGCCACAGATCGTCCTCGCGGGTGGCCGACACGACGCGGGTGCGGGTCATCACCTCTGCCCCGCGCGCTTCGGCGTCGCGGGCATTCAGAACGACGAGGCGGCTGTCCTCGATCCAGCAGTCGGAATACTCGTAGGCGCGCTTGAACTTTTCCTTCAGCGGCGCACCCGCCGGGTCCTTGGACAGATCGACCGTTGTCGTGCCAGGCAGGATCTTCCGCCCACCCAGATTGTCGTAGAGAAACAGGCCCAGCCGGATCAGCCAGGCCGGACGTCGGCCCTTCATCCACGGCATCACCGTGTTCAGCAGTTTCGAAGTCGGCGTCGCGTTCTCGAACCGCATGTCCTTGTGATACGGCAGCACGAAGCGCATGGGCCAACTGATATGGGGCATCGCCCGCAGAAGGGTTTCGCGTTCGATAAGCGACTCGCGCACGAGCCGGAATTCGAAATACTCGAGATACCGAAGGCCGCCATGGAACAGCTTGGTCGAGGCGGACGAGGTCGCGGAGGCAAGGTCGTTCATCTCGGCCAGGCCGACCGTAAGCCCCCGACCGACCGCATCGCGCGCTATTCCGCACCCGTTGATCCCGCCGCCGATGACAAAGAGATCAACGACCCGGTGTGATTCCGGTGATGTCTGCAAGATGCCCTCCCCGGCATGTCTGCTTGGCAATACCACACCACAGCAGGCCGCGATATGTCAACGTCATTTTTCGTTTTTGTTCGCTTTGTGCATTTCGCACCCGTCGATAGGCCGCAAAATGCTGCATGTGCAAAGGAAAAGCGCCTCAACAACCCGCGTAACAGTTCGCTCCAAGAGCGAGAATGTCTTGCTCGCCCGCCCTCAAACGAACATATTCGAGCGAAGGGGAGGACAAATCGCATGGCGCACAGCTTTCGTCAGACCGATATCCTGGAAATCGCTCTGAGCGAGGGCAAGGTGACGGTCGAGGACCTGGCCGAACGCTTCGGCGTGACCGTCCAGACCATCCGGCGCGACCTTTGCGAACTGGCCGATACCGGCAAGCTGGAACGCGTTCATGGCGGTGCAGTGCTGCCGTCGGGCGTGTCGAACATCGGCTACGAGCATCGGCGCGACCTGCACCACGCCGAGAAGGCCGCGATCGCAAAGCGCTGTGCGACCGAGATCCCGGACAGCTGTTCGGTGTTTCTGAACATCGGCACCAGCACCGAACAGGTGGCGCGAGAGTTGCTGAACCGCACAGACCTGATGGTCGTGACCAACAACATCAACGTCGCCAACATTCTTGTCGCCAACGACAATTGCGACATCGTGGTGGCCGGCGGCCTGCTGCGCCGCGCCGATGGCGGGCTGGTGGGCGATCTGACCAGCCAGGTGATCGCGCAGTTCAAGTTCGATTATGCGGTGATCGGCTGTTCCGCGCTGGACGAAGACGGCGACCTGCTGGACTTCGATGTGCAGGAGGTCAGCGTGTCGAAAAGCATCATCCGGCAGGCGCGGCGCACCTTCCTTGTCGCCGACAATTCCAAGTTCTTCCGGTCCGCGCCGGCGCGCATCGCTTCGCTTCGGGACATCGACATGTTCTTCACCGACAGGCCGCCCCCGGCGCAGGTGCAGGCGCGATGCCGCGAATGGGACACCCAGATCGTCGTCGCGCCGTGACGGGCGCGCCCGGGGGCACTGCTTTTCTCGGGCCGCGATCAACCTTCGGCGAAGCGCGCGCCCAGTCCGCACATCAGCGTCTCGAAGATCGGGAAAGACGTGGCGATCGGGCCCGCATCATCCACCGTGACCGGCTTGCGCGTGGCCATCCCGAGACACAGGAACGACATGGCAATGCGGTGATCGAGCCGCGCCGCGCAGGTCGCGCCGCCCGGCACCTGTCCCGCGCCCAGCCCGTGAACGGTCATCGTGTCCTCGGTTTCCTCGACCCGGACGCCGCACGCTTCCAGACCACGCGCCATCGCGTCGATCCGGTCGCTTTCCTTCACGCGGAGTTCCTTCACGCCCAACATGCGGGTCGCGCCCGACGCGTTGGCGGCGACCACCGACAGGATCGGATATTCGTCGATCATCGACGGCGCGCGGTCCGGCGGGACCTCCACTCCGGCCATGTCGGGCGAAAAGCGCGCGCGCAGATCGGCCACCGGTTCGCCGCCCTCAAGCCGTTCGTTTTCATAGGTCAGGTCCGCGCCCATCTCGCGCAGCGTTTCGAACAGGCCCGCGCGGGTCGGGTTCAGGCCGATATTGGGCACCAGCACGTCCGAGCCGGGCACAATCAGCGCGGCGCAGACAGGGAACGCGGCAGAACTGGGATCGCGCGGCACGGCGATTGTCTGCGGGCGCAGCTCCGGCCGGCCGGTCAGCGTGATGACGCGGCCCTCGGTCGTGGTTTCGGTCACGATCTCGGCGCCGAACCCCGCCAGCATCCGTTCGGAATGATCGCGCGTCGCCTCGGCCTCGATCACGGTGGTCTGGCCCGGCGCGTTCAGCCCGGCCAGCAGCACGGCGGACTTGACCTGCGCCGACGGCATCGGAGTGACATAGCGCACAGGCACCGGCTGCGCCGCGCCCACGATGGTCATGGGCAGCCGCCCGCCCTTGCGCCCGTGGGCCGCAGCGCCGAACTGCGCGATCGGGTCGGTGATCCGGCCCATCGGCCGCCCGCGCAGGCTGGCATCGCCGGTGAAGGTCGCGGTGATCGGCGTCGTCGCCATCGCGCCCATCACCAGCCGCACGCCGGTGCCGGAATTGCCACAGTCGATCACCTGATCGGGTTCCGCGAAGCCACCGACGCCGACGCCGTGCACCGACCATGCGCCGGGACCATGGCGCGTGACTTCGGCCCCGAAGGCCCGCATCGCCGCGGCGGTATCGAGCACGTCCTGCCCTTCCAGCAGCCCTGTGACCCGTGTCTCGCCCACGGCGAGCGCGCCCAGGATCAGCGACCGGTGCGAGATCGACTTGTCGCCGGGCACATCCGCCTGCCCGGTCAGCGGACCGGCGGCATGGGCGGAAAGCGGGCGGGCGGGGCCGTGTGCAGACATGGGCGGTTCCTTATTGCGGCGCGGGCGCGTCGGTGCGCCGGAAGGTCAGGTAATGCGGGGTGCGGCCCTCGCGCAGGGCCTTTTGTTCATAGCGGGTGGACAGCCAGTCGTCCCAGGGCGCGCGCCAGTCGGCTGGCCCGGTTGCCAGCCAGTCGAAATCGGCGCGCGGCAGCATCTGTTCCAGCGTCTGGCGAACGTAGTCGGGTATGTCCGTCGCCACGCGGAAGATCGCGCCGGGGGCCAACACCCGCGACAGCGGATCGAGGTGTTCGGGCGTGACGAAGCGGCGGCGGTGGTGGCGCTTTTTCGGCCAGGGATCGGGGTAGAGCAGGAACGCCCGGTCGATGCTGGCGGGCGGCAGAACGTCGAACATGTCCCGCACATCGCCGGGATGGATGCGCAGGTTCTCCACCCCCGCCTTGCGGATCTTGCCCAGCAGCATTGCGACGCCGTTGATGTAGGGCTCGCAGCCGATGATGCCGACCTGCGGGTTGGCGGCGGCCTGATGGACCATGTGCTCGCCTCCGCCGAAGCCGATCTCCAGCCAGACGGGCCGCCCGTCGAACAGCGTGGTCAGGTCCAGCGGCGTGCGGTCGGGATTGGCCGTCCAGTCCACCGCGCCGGGCGACAGCGCGTCCAGATCGCTTTCAAGATAGTCGATCTGGCTATCGCGCAGGTGCTTGCCCTTGCGGCGGCCATAGAAATTGCGCCACGGCGCTTCGGGGGGCTTCGTCGGTCGGCTCATGGGCGGTGGGATGCGCAGCCCAAGCGGAAAGGTCAAGAGCCAAGCGCGCGGCGACGGGCCCGCAGCAGCCCGGCAAGGACCAGCGCCGCAGCGGCGAGAAGCGGCACGTTGCCAACCAGGGCGAACGGCGTCGGCGGCAGCGGCGCGGGCAGCGCACGATCCAGCGCGCCCGCCGTGCCCAGTGCCAGCGCGCCTGTCACCCGCCCCACCGGGTCGATCATCGCCGAGATGCCGGTATTGGCGGCGCGCACCAACGGCAGGCCCTGTTCGGTTGCGCGCATCCGGGCCTGCGCGAGGTGCTGCTGCGGGCCGGCGAAGCGGCCGAACCATGCGTCGTTGGTGATCTGCAAGATCCAGTCGGGGCGCGGTCCGCCGGGGGGCGCCGCGGCATGGCGCGGGAAGATCACTTCATAGCAGATCAGCGGCAGCGCGCGGCCCAGCCCTGCGGCCGTAAGGTCGATCAGCGTGGGACCGGGACCGGGCGTGAAGCCGCCAAGGTAATCGGTGGCCAGGCCTTCCAGCCCAAGCCACGCGGCCAGCGCCCCGCCGGGGAAGTACTCGCCGAACGGGACGAGGTGGAACTTGTCGTAGACTTGGCCGATCCGCCCGCCGGGGCCGATCACCGCCAGTGCGTTGCGCAGGTCCGGGCCATCGAAGCGCTGCGCCCCCACGATCACCGGCACCCCGCCCGCCGCTGCCGCGATCGCGGCGTCCTGCTCGGGCGCTGTGCCGAGAAGATAGTAAAGGCTCACCTCGGGCCAGACCACCAGCGCGGGCGTCTGAGCGCCCGGCGCGGCGGGGGCGCGGGTCAGATCCAGGGCGCGGTTCCAGAACACCGGGATCATGTCGCGCCGCCATTTCAGGTGCTGCGCAGCGTTGGGCTGCACCAGCCGGATCACCGGTCGCGCGGCGTCTTGCACGGTCGGCGCCGCGCGCTGCGCCACCGTTCCCGCCAGAAGCGCGGCAGCGAACGCAGCGCCGGTGCCCGCCGCCCAAACCCCGCGCCGGGGCGCGCCGGGGCGCAGGGCGGCGCCAAGCGAGGCCGCCAGCAGCACGGTCAGCGCACCAAGGCCGTGCGGGCCGATCCATGCCGTCCAGAGCCGCAACGGCGTGTCCACCCACACAGACCCGATCAGGCCCCACGGAAAGCCGGTGAAGAGAACCGCGCGCAGCATCTCGGCCAGCGTCAGCGTCACCGCCAGCGCGGCCCCGCGCCGCCAGCCACTGGCTGGCACCAGCCAGACCGCAGCCGCGAAGCCGGCCGCCCAGAACAGCGCCAACCCGCCCGCCATCAGCACCAGTGCGAAGGGCGCCATCCAGCCGTGGCGCGCGATATCCACCAGAAAAGGTTCCACAATCCAGTGCAGCGTGACCGCGAAATATCCCAACCCGCAGGCCCAGCCGGTGAAGGCCGCGCGGCGCAGCCCCGGGCAGGTTGTGTCGGCTCCTGCCCCCTCCGCCCCCGGAACGGCACGGTCAAGCAGCAGCAAAGCGGCGGCAAGCGCGGCAAGCGTCGCGGCCGGCAGGCCGAACGGGGCATGGCCAAGCGCCATAGCAGCCCCGGCCGCGACCGCCAAAAGACGCGGCGCAACGCGCATTCGGGCCGGGATCAAGCCGTCAGGCATCGCGAGGCGGGCGTGGCAGGACACATGCACACAGGCGGGCTTGTCGAACCGAGCATAGCGGGACCGGCACGCCGGTCAGTCGTCCGCATCACCGGCGCCCGGCGCGGCCGTCACAGTGGGCTTGGGAACCTGGATGCGCAGCCGCTTGATCCGGCGCGGGTCGGCATCCACGACCTCGATCTCGACCCCGGCGGGGTGCTTTACGATCTCGCCCCGCGCGGGCACGCGCCCGGTCAGCAGGAACACCACGCCGCCCAGCGTGTCGGCCAGGTCGTCGCTGTCCGGGATCGACAGGTCGATGCCGACCTCGTCCTCGAACTCATCGAGAGGCGCGCGCGCCAGCGCCACGTAGACGCCGGGGCTTTCCTCGGTCCAGGGCTGGTCCTCGTCGACGTCGTGTTCGTCCTCGATCTCGCCGATGACCTGTTCGATCAGATCCTCGATCGTCACGAGCCCGTCGGTGCCGCCATATTCGTCGATCACCAGCGCCATGTGGATCCGCTCGCTCTGCATCTTCTGAAGCAGGATGCCGATCGGCATGGAAGGCGGCGCGTAGATCAGCGGTCGGACGAGTTTGCGCAGGTCGAATGCCGTAGCCTCGCCGTCGAAGCCGTATTGCAACGCCACGTCCTTCAGATGGACCATTCCAAGAGGCATGTCGAGCGTGCCCTCGAACACCGGCAACCGCGTGAAGCCGCTTTCGCGGAACATGTCGACCAGATCGGCGAGGTCGGTATCGGCGGCCACGGCCTCGATCTCGCCCTTGGGAATGGCCACGTCGGCGATCTGCATGCGTCGGAGGTTGGACAGGCCGGGACGTGCCCCGCCATTGCCCGATCGTGCCACGGGCGCAGCCGTACCGTTCACCCGGTCCCCGCGTGGTTTCACTTTGCGGCCCGTCAGAAGGCCCCAGAACCCACCGGAGCCAGTCTCCGTCTCTTCCTGCGCGCTTGGCGCTGCGCTAGACGACCCGTCGGCGTCCGTCATCATCCTGTCCCAGTCAAACCAGGGTGTCCGCACCCGCCCCGGAATAGGGGTCGGGCAGGCCCATGCCCTTCAATATAGCGACCTCGGCCGCTTCCATAAGTTCCGCGTCCGCGTCGTCGATGTGGTCAAAGCCCAAAAGATGCAAGACGCCATGCACCATGAGGTGCGAAACATGCGCCGACAATGGCACGCCAGCCACATCCGCCTCGGCCCGGCAGGTGCCGATCGCGATGGCGATGTCGCCCAGTTCCAGCGGTGGGCCGGATGCGGCGACGCGCGGCAGAACCGGCTTCAGGCCGGGACTTTGCGGCGCGCGATCCTCGGACGGCCAGGACAGCACGTTGGTCGGTGCTGGCTTGCCGCGGAAATCCGCGTTCAGCGCGGCAATGCGCGCGTCGCTGCAGCCCAGCAGCGCGATCTCGAACCTGGTGGGGTCCAGCCCCAGATAGCTAAGGGCAGCCTGGGCAGCAGCCTCGGCCAAGGACTCCAGCCCGACCTCGGACCAGCCGGGATCCTCGATGAGCGTGTCAACCAGTGGCGGCATCGGCGGCGTCATAGGCTTCGATGATGCGCGCCACGAGCGGATGTCGCACAACGTCCTTGGCGGTGAAGTAGCTGAACGAGATACCCTTGACCCCGGCCAGCAGCGTTTCGGCCTCGCGCAGGCCCGACTGCACCCCGCGCGGCAAGTCCACCTGGCTGCGGTCGCCCGTGATGACCATGCGCGAGCCTTCGCCAAGACGGGTGAGGAACATCTTCATCTGCATCGTGGTGGCGTTCTGTGCCTCGTCCAGCACCACGAAGGCGTTGGACAGCGTCCGCCCGCGCATGAAGGCGAGCGGCGCGATCTCGATCTTCTTCTCCTCGATCAGCTTGGCGGTCTGCTTGCCGGGCAGAAAATCGTTCAGCGCATCATAAAGCGGCTGCATGTAGGGATCGACCTTGTCCTTCATGTCGCCCGGCAGGTAGCCGAGCTTCTCGCCAGCCTCCACGGCGGGACGGGACAGGATGATCCGGTCCACTTGCCCGTCTATGAACATCGACACCCCGACCGCGACGGCAAGATAGGTCTTGCCGGTCCCCGCAGGGCCGATGCCGAAGGCCAGTTCGTGATCGAACAGCGCCCGAACATAGGCCTTCTGCGCGTCGGTGCGCGGCTCCACCGTCTTGCGGCGGGTGCGGATTTCCACCTGCTCTCGCTTGAACATCTCCAGCTGGTCGCCTTCGACATCAAGCTCGCGCGCGCGGGACATCCGCAATTCGCCGTCGATATCGCCCGGCTCCACCGTCTTGCCGACCTCGAGACGGGCATAAAGCGCACTCAGCGCGTCGGCCGCCAGAGCCTGCGCCTCGGGATCGCCGAACAGCGCAAGCTGGTTCCCGCGCCGAAGGATCTGCACGCCGAGCGTGGATTCGATCTGGGCGAGGTTGCGGTCGAACTGGCCGCAGAGGTCGATCAGCAGACGATTGTCAGGGAATTCAAGCTTGACCTCGGGGGCCGCCGCGCCTGGCTGGGGCGGGATCAACGCGCTGGTGTGCAAACAGGTCTCCTGGGTGAGGGTGCACTCACAGCCTGCCAAGTCGGAACCCGCATGGCAAGCCGGGTCTGCGAAATGTCACGCAGGCGAAACAATCGGACGGGCGCCTGCCTCGTCGGGCAGCACCTGTCCGCGCAGCGAATTGGGCGCGCTTTCGACGATCCGCACCGGCACGACCTGCCCTATCAGCGACCCCGGAGCATCGGCATGGACCGCATGCAGATGCTCGGACTTGCCGACCAACTGGCCCGGCAACCGCCCCGCCTTTTCGAAAAGAACGGTCGTCTCGCGCCCGACCATCGCGTCCTGTGCGGCGCGCTGTTGTTCGGTCAGCAGCGCCTGCAGGCGCGCAAGCCGCTCGCTGGCGAGGTCGGGGTCGATCTGCGGCCGGTCGGCGGCCGGCGTTCCGGGCCGGGTGGAATACTTGAACGAATAGGCCTGCCCGTATCCGACCCGCCGCACCAGCGCCAGCGTGTCCGCGAAATCCGCCTCTGTCTCACCGGGAAAGCCCACGATGAAATCGCCCGACAGCAGCAGGTCGGGCCGCGCCGCGCGCAGCCGGTCCACCAGCGCGACATAGCTGTCGGCGGTGTGCCTGCGGTTCATCGCCTTCAGGATGCGATCCGAACCGGATTGGACCGGCAGGTGCAGGTAGGGCATCAGCTTGGGGCAATCGCCATGCGCGGCGATCAGGTCGTCATCCATGTCGTTCGGGTGCGAGGTGGTGAAGCGCAGGCGCGCCAGCCCGTCGATCCCGGCCAGTTCGCGGATCAACCGGGCGAGACCCCATTCGCGCCCGTCCGGGCCGACCCCGTGATAGGCGTTCACGTTCTGGCCAAGCAGCGTGATCTCGCGCACCCCGCGGTCCACAAGCTCGCGCGCCTCGTCCAGCACACGGTCGGCCGGGCGGCTGACCTCGGCCCCGCGTGTATAGGGCACGACACAAAAGGCGCAGAACTTGTCGCAACCCTCCTGCACGGTCAGGAAGGCGCTCGGCGCACGCCGCGCCTTGGGCCGGGCCGCGAGGTGCTCGAACTTGTCCTCTTCGGGAAACTCGGTGTCCAGCGCCTTGGCCCCTCCGCGCGCCCGTGCCTCGAGTTCGGGCAGACGGTGGTAGCTTTGCGGACCGACGACAAGATCCACCAGCGGCTGGCGGCGCATGATCTCGGCCCCTTCGGCCTGGGCGACACAGCCGGTCACGCCGATCTTCAGATCCGGGCGGGTCGCCTTCAGCCCCTTCATCCGGCCCAGTTCGGAATAGACCTTCTCTGCCGCCTTCTCGCGGATATGGCAGGTGTTGAGCAGGATCATGTCGGCATCGTCAGGCGTGTCGGTGGCGACATAGCCCGACGCGCCCAGCACCTCGGTCATCCGTTCGCTGTCATAGACGTTCATCTGACAGCCGTAGGTCTTGATGAAGAGCTTCTTCGTCTCCGGCATCGGGCGCACTTTCACGAAAACGCGGTTTGGGGCGCTTTACACAAAGCACCCGCGCGCTGCAATCACCCTGCCCGCACCTCCGGCGCAGGCGCCCGGAAACGGATCAGACGCGGCGCAGGCGGATGACGACGTCGACCTTTGCGATCTCTGCGCCCTCGGGCGGGGTCGGCAGGCTGTGGATCTCAAGTTCGCTCGCCGGAGCGTCGGTCAGTTCGGACGTGTCTTCCCAGTAGAAATGCGGATGATCGTCCGTGCGAGTATCGAAATAAGACTTCGTGCCGTCCACCGTCACTTCCTGCATCAGCCCCGCATCGCAGAAAGCGCGAAGCGTGTTGTAGACCGTGGCCAGTGCGACCTTCTCGCCGCTCTGGACGACTTCGGCGAACAGGCTTTCAGCGGTGACGTGACGGTTCTGCCCGTCTCCTACCAGAAGCTGCGCCAGCATCACGCGCTGCCGTGTCGGGCGCAGCCCGGCCCGGCCGAGCCAGTGGGCGGCATTGTCCGTTGCGATATCGGAAGGATGGGAATGAACTGCCATGGGGAGTATATAAGGTGCGCACACCCTCTTTTTCAAATGAAATCCGGTCACAGGGTAACCACGACCCGGCGCCGCGCCGGGTGATGGCACCGCAGCGCGGCACCCAAGACACCGGACCAGAGCGCGCCCGGGTGCGCCGGTGCGCCGTCCGGGTGCCCTTGCCAGTGGTCCGACGCCGGTGCTATTGGACACGCCAAACATGCAAGATCCGGGGGGACAACACCGTATGGGTGACTATCCGACGCATTTCGACAAGGACGGGCTGCTGGCCTGCGCACGCGGCGAGTTGTTCGGTCCGGGCAATGCGCAGCTTCCCGAACCGCCGATGCTGATGATGGACCGGATCACCGACGTGTCAGCCGACAGCGGCGCGCACGGCAAGGGGCATGTGCGGGCCGAACTCGATATCGTACCGGACCTGTGGTTCTTTCCCTGCCACTTCCCCGGCAATCCGGTCATGCCGGGCTGCCTGATGCTGGACGGCCTGTGGCAGTTGACCGGTTTCAACCTGGGCTGGCGCGGATGGCAGGGCCAGGGGTTCGCGCTTGGCGCGGGCGAGGTGAAGCTGTCCGGCATGATCCGCCCCGACCGCAAGCTTGTCAGCTACGAGGTGGATTTCACCCGCGTGATCGACCGCCGCCTCAAGATGGGCGTGGCCGATGGCCGAGTGCTTGCCGATGGCGAGGTCGTCTGCGTCGTTTCCAACATGAAAGTCGGTCTGGCCGCTGCCGAAGGCTGACCGCCCCGCCGCTCCAGCAATAGTGAGGAGAGCAGTATGCGCCGCGTCGTCATCACCGGACTCGGGATCGTTTCCCCCATCGGCAACACCGCCGCTGAGGTGCGCGACAGCCTGTATCACGGCCGCTCGGGGATCCGCCCCGAACCGGTCTATGCCGAAAACGGCTTTCGCAGCCAGATCGCCGGTATCCCGCAGATCGACCTTACCGAAGCGGTCGACAAGCGCCAGTTACGCTTCATGGGGCCGACGGCCGCCTATGCCTATCTTGCAATGCAGCAGGCGATCGAGGACAGCGGCCTGACCGAGGCCGAGGTCAGCAACGACCGCGCGGGTCTGGTTGCGGGCTCTGGCGGGCCGAGCACGTCGAACTTCTTTACCGCGCACAACATCGTCAAGGACAAGGGCGCGCCGAAGCGGATGGGCCCGTTCATGGTCACGCGCTGCATGTCGTCCACCGTGTCGGCCTGCCTCGCGACGCCGTTCAAGATCAAGGGCGTGAACTATTCCATCACCTCGGCCTGTTCGACCAGCGCGCATTGCATCGGCAACGGCGCGGAACTGATCCAGATGGGCAAGCAGGACGTTATCTTCGCCGGCGGCGGAGAAGAGGTCGACTGGACGCTGTCGTGCCTCTTTGACGCCATGGGCGCAATGAGCAGCAAGTACAACGACACGCCCGAAACCGCCTCCCGGCCTTTCGACGCGACGCGCGACGGGTTCGTGATCGGCGGCGGCGGCGGCATGGTCGTGCTGGAGGAACTTGAGCACGCGAAGGCGCGCGGCGCCAAGATCTATGCCGAAGTGACCGGCTACGGCGCGACTTCAGACGGGTACGACATGGTCGCTCCTTCCGGCGAAGGCGGCGAGCGGTCCATGCGTCAGGCGCTGGCCACCATCGGCGACCGCAAGGTGGACTACATCAACGCGCACGGCACCTCCACGCCGGCGGGCGACGTGACCGAAGTGGAGGCCGTGCGCCGGGTCTTCGGGCGTGGAAGCACACCCCCGATGTCGTCCACCAAGTCGCTGACAGGTCACAGCCTCGGCGCGACCGGCGTGCACGAGGCGATCTACAGCCTTCTCATGATGCAGGACGATTTCATCGCGGCCTCGGCCAATGTCACCGAACTCGATCCGGCGCTCGATCCGGCCGAGATCGTGACCGAACGGCGCGACGGCGTCAGCCTCGACACGGTTCTGTCCAACAGCTTCGGTTTCGGCGGCACCAACGCCACGCTCATTCTCAGCAAATATCACGGATAGAATTGAATGCCTGACCTGATGAAAGGCAAGCGCGGGCTTGTCATGGGTGTCGCCAACGAGCGGTCCATCGCCTGGGGCATCGCCCGCGCCATGGCCGACGAGGGGGCGGAGCTTGCCTTCTCGTACCAGGGCGAAGCGTTCGGCAAGCGGGTCGAACCGCTTGCCGCCAGCGTGGGGTCGGACATCCTTGTCGATGTGGACGTGACCGACGATGCGTCGCTGGACGCTGCCTTCACTGCGCTGGCCGACAGGTGGGACCGGCTGGATTTCCTCGTCCATGCGATCGCGTTCTCGGACAAGTCTGAACTGACCGGGCGCTTCATCAACACCAGCCGCGCCAATTTCCTGAACTCCATGAACATCTCGTGCTATTCGCTGATCGAGGTGGCGCGCCGCGCCCATCCGATGATGACCGCGGGCGGCACGATCCTGACCCTCACCTACCAGGGGTCCAACAAGGTCACGCCGTTTTACAACGTGATGGGTGTTGCCAAGGCGGGGCTGGAAAGCGCCGTGCGCTATCTTGCCAATGACCTTGGCCCCGAAGGCATCCGCGTGAACGCGATCTCGCCCGGTCCGATGAAGACGCTGGCGGGGGCCGCGATCGGCGGCGCGCGAAAGACCTACAAGACCACAGAGGCGAACGCGCCGCTGCGCGCCAATGCCACGCTGGAAGCGGTGGGCGGTACGGCGGTGTACCTTGCGTCCGACTACGGCGCCTGCACCACGGGCGAAATCGTCCATGTGGACGGCGGCTACCATGTGCTCGGAATGGCGCAGTCCCAGAACCTCTGACGGGGTCCGCCCGGACCCTGCTTGAAACATGGGCAGAAACGCGCAACCCCGCGATTAACCTTGCGGGGCGGCGCATATGGTGCGTTGCGTTTGACCCGCGACCGTCGCAGGCTGCCCCCGACGCAGCCAGAAAGAGGCCCCATGTCAATCACGGCGAGTATCTACCACCTAACCCATTACAAGTACGACCGACCCGTCACGCTCGGGCCGCAAGTCATCCGGCTTCGCCCGGCGGCGCATTCGCGCACGCGGGTCATCTCGCATTCGCTGAAGGTCTCGCCCGGCCCCTATTTCGAGAACCACCAGCAGGACCCATACGGCAACTGGCTGGCGCGCTACGTGTTTCCCGAACCCGTGCGCGAGTTCAAGATCGAGGTGGACCTCGTCGCCGACATGTCGGTCTACAACCCGTTCGACTTTTTCGTGGAGGAAGTGGCCGAGGAGTTTCCCTTCGAATACCCGCAGGACATCGACATCGACCTGTCGATCTACCGCCAGCCAGACCCGGCCGGGCCGCACCTGCGCAAGTTCCTTGCATCAATCCCGCGCGGAAAGCAGCGCACCATCGACTTCCTCGTGGGGATCAACAGCCGCCTCGCCAACGAGATCGGCTATGTCATCCGGCTTGAGCCCGGCGTGCAGACACCCGAAGAGACGTTCGAGACCGGCAAGGGTTCGTGCCGCGACACAAGCTGGCTTCTGGTTCAGGCACTGCGGCATCTCGGGCTCGCGGCGCGGTTCGTGTCGGGCTACCTGATCCAGTTGAAGCCCGACCTAAAGGCTCTGGACGGTCCGTCCGGCACAGAGGTCGACTTCACCGACCTGCACGCCTGGTGCGAAGTCTACCTGCCCGGCGCGGGCTGGATCGGGCTGGATCCGACCAGCGGCCTGCTGACGGGTGAAAGCCACATCCCGCTGGCCGCCACGCCGCATTACCGCAACGCCGCGCCGATCTCGGGCGGGTTCACCGCCGACGGTGCGCCCGAAGTCGATTTCGACTTCGACATGCAGGTGCGGCGCACGGCGGAGCATCCGCGCATCACCAAACCGTTCTCGGACGACGCCTGGACGGCGCTGAACCGACTGGGCCACGAGGTCGACGCGAGGCTTGCCAAGGGAGACGTTCGCCTGACCATGGGCGGCGAGCCGACCTTCGTGTCGATCGACGACTTCGAAAGCGCCGAATGGAACAGCGACGCCGTCGGGCCGACCAAGCGGGTGCTGGCCGACAAGATGATCCGCCGCCTGCGCGACCGTTTCGCGCCGGGCGGGTTCCTGCATTACGGTCAGGGCAAATGGTATCCGGGCGAGACGCTGCCGCGCTGGACCTTCTCGCTCTATTGGCGGGGGGACGGCAAGCCGATCTGGACCGATCCCGACCTCGTGGCCGAGGAAGGCAGAAAACGCGACGTGGGTCCGGCCGAGGCCGAGGCGATCCTTGCCAGCATGGCGGACGAGTTGGGCGTACCCCGCGACAACATCCTCGCCGCCTACGAGGATCCGGCCGAATGGATGCTGCGCGAGGCGAACCTGCCCGAAAATGTCACGCCGGAAAACTCCAAGCTGAAGGACGCCGAGGAACGCGCCCGCATCGCGCGGGTCTTCGAACGCGGGCTGACGCAGCCCGCTGGCTTCGCGCTGCCGGTGCAGAAATGGCAGGCCCGGTCCACCAGCGGCTGGCGGTCGGAACGCTGGAAGCTGCGGCGCAAGTACCTGTTCCTGGTGCCCGGGGACAGCCCGGTGGGCTACCGTCTGCCGCTCAATAGCCTGCCCTATATCGCGCCGGTGGCCTTTCCCTATACCTATCCCGCCGACCCGAACGAGGATCGCGGCCCCCTCCCCGACCCGGTGCGCACCCCCGCACCCGGCGAAGGGCCGGACGGGCATGGCCAGCCGCGCGCCAGCTTCACGCCCGACACCCCGCACGCGGCCCAGCGCGAACAGCGCCCCGGCGCGCTGAGCGAACTGGACGGCCCGGTGCGCACCGCCCTGTCGGTGGAACCGCGCGACGGGCGGCTGTGCGTGTTCATGCCGCCGGTCGAACGGATCGAGGATTACCTGGAACTGGTTGAAGCCGCCGAAACCGCCGCGCGCACCCACAAATTGCCGCTGCACATCGAAGGCTATGCGCCGCCGCATGACCCGCGCATGAACGTGATCCGCGTCGCGCCCGACCCCGGCGTGCTGGAGATCAACATCCACCCCGCCGCAAGCTGGGACGAATGCGTCGCCACCACCGAAGCGGTCTATGAAGAGGCGCGCCAGTGCCGCCTTGGCGCGGACAAGTTCATGATCGACGGGCGCCACACCGGCACGGGCGGGGGCAACCATGTCGTCGTCGGCGGCTCCACCCCGATGGACAGCCCGTTCCTGCGCCGCCCCGACCTTCTGAAAAGCCTGATCCTCTACTGGCAGCGGCACCCGTCGCTCAGCTATCTCTTCTCGGGGATCTTCGTTGGCCCGACGAGCCAGGCCCCGCGCATCGACGAGGCGCGGCACGACACGCTGTACGAGCTGGAAATGGCGCTCGACCAGATCATGCCGCCCGACCAGGGGATGCCGCCGCTGCCCTGGCTGGTGGACCGGCTGCTGCGCAACAGCCTGATCGACGTGACCGGCAACACCCATCGGTCCGAGATCTGTATCGACAAGCTCTATTCCCCCGACGGGCCGACCGGGCGGCTCGGCCTCGTGGAATTCCGCGGCTTCGAGATGCCCCCCGATCCGCGCATGAGCCTTGCCCAGCAGGTGTTGATCCGCGCCATCATCGCGCGGCTGTGGGAGGCGCCGCTGTCGGGCCCGCTGACGCGCTGGGGCACGGCGCTGCACGACCGGTTCATGCTGCCGCACTATGTCTGGGCGGATTTCGAAGACGTGATCCGCGATTTGCGCCAGCATGGCTTCAACGTTGAACCTGACTGGTTCAAGGCCCAGGCCGAGTTCCGATTCCCCTTCTGCGGCGAAATCGACGCCGAGGGTGTGAACCTCGAGATCCGGCAGGCGATGGAACCCTGGCACGTGCTGGGCGAAACCGGCGCGATTGGCGGTACCGTGCGCTACACCGACAGTTCGGTCGAGCGTATCCAGGCCCGGCTGACCGCCGCGGACCCGGCGCGCTATGTCGTCACCTGCAACAAAAGGCAACTGCCGATGAAACCCACCGGCGCGAACGGCGTATCGGTCGGTGCGGTGCGCTACAAGGCCTGGCAGCCGCCGCTGGCGCTGCACCCGGTGCTGCCGGTCGATGCGCCGCTGGTGTTCGACATTTTCGATACCTGGACGGGCAAGGCGATGGCGGGCTGCACCTATCACGTGGCGCATCCCGGCGGGCGGTCCTACGACACGTTCCCGGTCAACGGCAACGAGGCCGAGGCGCGCCGCCTTGCGCGGTTCCAACCACACGGGCACACGCCAGGCGCCTATGCGCCACCCGCCGAGACGCCGCATCCGGAGTTTCCGATGACGCTCGATCTGCGGCGGCGCCCGGGATTGTGAACCGGTGACCGGGCGGGGGGAACAGATCCGCGACGACGACCTGGCGCGCCTGCTGCAGGCGTATCGCCGCACGGCGGGTCAGGCGGACGAGCTGGTCCTTCCCGACGGCAGCCTGCGCCCGGTCTGGCGGGACATGGCGGCGCATCTCGCGCGGCTCAGCCCGTCCGAGATCGCCCTGCGCTTCGCGCGTGGCGACCGCTACCTGCGCGACGCGGGGGTGTTCTACCGCAAGTACGACACCAGCGGCCCGGCGGAACGCGACTGGCCGCTCAGCCATGTGCCGGTACTGATCGCCGATGCCGAATGGCAGCAGATCACCGACGGGCTGAAGCAGCGCGCCGACCTTCTGGAACGGGTCGTCGCCGACATCTACGGCGAGAACCGGCTGGTCGCGGACGGCTTCCTGCCCGCGTCGCTGATAGCGCAGAACCCCGGCTGGCTGCGCCCGCTGGTCGGTGTGGAACCACCCGGCGGGCATTTCCTGAACTTCGTCGCGTTCGAGATCGGCCGCGGGCCCGACGGCAAGTGGTGGGTGCTGGGCGACCGGACCGAAGCCCCGTCCGGATCCGGCTTCGCGCTGGAAAACCGGACCGCGACCTCGCGCATCTTTCCGAATTTCTTCGCACGTAGCGACGTGCGGCGGCTGGCCGGTTTCTTCCGCGCTTTCCAGCAGGCGATGGAGCCGCAGCGGGGCGAGGACGGGCAGAAGGGCCGCATCGCGATCCTGACGCCAGGCCCGATGAACGACGCCTATTTCGAGCACACATTCATCGCGCGTCATCTTGGCCTGCTGCTGACCGAGGGCGAGGATCTGACCGTGCGCAAGGGCCGGGTGCTGGTTCGCACGGTGGACGGGCTGCACCCGGTATCGGTGCTGTGGCGGCGGCTCGATGCCGTGACCTGCGATCCGATCGAACTGGCCTCGGCCAGCCAGATCGGCACGCCCGGGCTGGTGGACGCGGTACGCCAGGGCGGTGTGCGGATGGTCAATGCGCTTGGCACCGGGATCCTCGAAACCCGCGCGCTGCTGTCCTTCCTGCCAAAGATCAGCCGGGCCTGGACCGGCGGCCCGCTGGCGCTGCCGAACATCGCAACATGGTGGTGCGGCCAGCCGAGGGAACGCGACCACGTCCTCGCCAACCGCGAACGGATGATGATCGGGTCGGCCTATGCCACGCGGCTGCCGTTCGATGCGGGCGACGGCACGTCGATCGGCGGCGGAATGGACACCGGCGCGCTGGCGCGGCGCTTCGCCAGCGAGGGGCGCGACCTTGTCGGCCAGGAGGCGGTGACGCTGTCCACGACGCCGGTCTGGTCCGATGGCGGGCTGGTCGCGCGCCCGATGGTGCTGCGCGTTTTTCTGGCGCGCACCCGTGACGGTTGGCAGGCCATGCCCGGCGGCTACGCGCGGATCGGCAGCGGCGCCGACACCGCCGCCATCGCGATGCAGCAGGGCGGCATGGTCGCAGATGTCTGGGTCATGGGCGCGGCCGGACGCGCGGGCGGACAGATCACCGCTGCCCCGTCCCTGTTGACCGAAGCGCACCCGCAGGAAGCCGAAGCCCTGCCCAGCCGGTCGGCCGACAACCTGTTCTGGCTGGGCCGCTATCTTGAACGGGCCGAGGGCAACATGCGCCTGTTCCGGGCGTATCACGACCGGCGCGGCGGCGGGCTGTCCTCGGACCAGCCGCTGATGCGCGCTGTGCAAGGACTGATCGCCCCCGGCAGCGGCGAGGCAACGGTCATGCCGCGCCAGTTGGCTCGGAGTTTCGACGATCCGCTGGAGGCCGCGCTGACCTGCGGCAGCCGGGTGCGCGACCGCTTCTCGGTCGATGGCATGATGGCGCTGCAGGATCTCGTCGCAGCCGCGCGCAAGATGTCGGCAACGCCGATCCCTCCCGACGACATCCCGCGCAAGGTGTCCGTGCTGCTACGCAAGATCACGGGCTTTTCCGGCCTCGTGCACGAGAACATGTACCGGTCCACCGGCTGGCGTTTTCTCAGCCTCGGGCTGTCGCTGGAACGTGCGGCCAACATGTGCACGCTGCTGGCCGAACTGGCGCGCGACGATGCACCGGACGGCGCGCTCGACCTGCTGCTGGAACTGGGCGACAGCGCGATGGCGCACCGCACGCGCTATGCCGGTGCGGCCACCCCGACCAGCGTGTCGGACCTGATGGCGTTGGACGATTCCAACCCGCGCGCCGTGCTCTACCACCTGTCGCGTGCCAAGGCGCATATCGATCACCTGCCGGGATCTTCGGAACATGGGCGGCTGGCACCGATGGCGCGGCTGGGCCTGCAGATCCACACTCGGCTGGCTGTGGAGACGCCGGACACACTGACACCCGCGAAGCTGACCGGTCTGCGGCTGGGCCTGTGGCGGCTGTCAGACCTGATTTCAACAACCTACCTGCACTGAGCGCGCCATGCGGTATGACATACGCCTGCGGATCACCCATGATTACCCCGGCGCCGCGGGCACCGGGCGGCACCAGATCCGCGTGGTGCCCGCCGACATCGCCGGGCGCCAACGGCTGACGGTTCAGCAGCTAGTGGTGACGCCCGCGGCGGCCGAATACGCCACGCGGCGGGACTTCTTCGGCAACACGGCGACCACGGTCATGCACGACACCCCCCATGCCCGCATGAGCATCGCCATGCGCGCTCAGGTCGAGATTCTGCCCCGCAGCGGTGATCTGGATGTGTCTGCGGCCCTGACGGACCTGCCGGGCGACATCGCTTCCGTCACCTCGCTTTCGGCGGAGGCACCGCATCACTTCCTCGGCCCGTCGCCGCGCATTCCGGCCGATGACGGGATGGCCGCCTATGCCCGTGCCTGCCTGTCGCCGGGCATGACCGCGCGCGGCACGGTGCAGGCGATCGGCGCACGGCTGAACGCCGACATGGCCTTCGATGCGCAAGCAACCAACGTGGACACCCCCGCCAGCGAGGCGTTCGCAGCGCGGCGCGGCGTGTGCCAGGACTTCACCCATATCATGATCACATGCCTGCGCAGCCTTGGGGTGCCTGCGGGCTATGTCAGCGGCTACCTGCGCACCGAACCGCCCCCCGGACAGCCGCGACTGGACGGCGCAGATGCGATGCACGCCTGGGTGCGCGCGTGGTGCGGGACGGATGCGGGCTGGGTGGAATACGATCCCACCAACGCGATCACGCCCGCCGCCGATCACATCGTGGTCGCGGTGGGGCGCGACTATGACGACATCGCGCCGGTGCAGGGCATACTGCGCACGGCGGGCCCGAATGTCAGCACGCAGGCGGTGGATGTGATTCCCGTCAGCGACAACGTCCTGCGCTGACCGTCGGCGCCGAAAGACACATCGCCGATTTCACAATTGCCGCCCTCTTGAACGGGCGGGGCGGTTCTGCACAAAAACCGTTCAACCACCCACGGTGGCGGCAGAAGCGCAGCCTGACCCGCGAGGCCCGGCTATGCGGAGGCGGCGCCACTTGGCAAGGTGACATTGCCGGATGGTTCGCGGTGTCCTCCTTGCTCCTCCCTTGTGTGGATGCCGCGAACTTCCGGCGCGACCGGAGTAGAAGCAGTCAGGCGCAGCGCGCCAGGTCATTGCTCCAGCCCCTTATGCTGGATGGAGACTGCCATGACTTCCCGACTTGACGAACTGGACCGCGAGACGCGGATCGGCGGCATGGGCCGCGAGCGCGACCGCGAGGTCGCGCTGATCGACCTGACCGATTTCGACACCCGCAAGGCCGAGATCGCCGACGAACTGTGGCAGGCGGCGACCGGGCTGGGACTGTTTCAGCTGACAGGTCACGGCATCCCGATGGCCCGAATCGAAGAAGCCTTCGCGCTGTCCGAAGCCTTCTTCGCGCTTCCCGAAGCGGAAAAGGCGCGCATGCCACTGAAGCCAGGCACCAACGCAGGCTGGGAATTCAAGAGCCAGGTGCGCCCCTCCACCGGCACGCCGGACCAGAAGGAAAGCTACCAGATCACCCGCCCGCGCATGGACGGGCTCTGGCCGGACGAAGCCGCGATACCGGGGTTCCGCAACACGATGCTCGCCTTCGAGCGCGCGAACTGGGACGTGGCGATGAAGGTGCTGTCGTGCTTCGCGCTGAAGATGGGACTGGACGAGCCGTTCTTCACCGGGCACCACGATCCGGCAAGCCCGGAATACCAGTCCACGCTGCGGTTGATCCACTACCTGCCGATGACCGATGCCAAGCCCGGCGATTTCGAAGGCTGGCGCGCGGGGGCGCATACCGATTTCGACTGCCTGACCCTTCTGCACCAGAAAACCGGACAGGGCGGCCTGCAGGTCTGCCCCGGTGCCGAGGCCGAGGGCGGAGACTGGACAAACGTTGCGCCGGTCACAGGCATCATCACCTGCAATATCGGCGACATGCTGATGCGCTGGTCCGACGATCGGCTGCTTTCAAACCCGCATCGTGTGCGGATGCCCCGCCCCGACGAATATCTCGGCCCGCGCTATTCGATCCCGTTCTTCGCGCAGGCCAACCGGGATGCGATTCTTCAGGGGCCGCTGGGCAAGTACCCGCCGATCACCGCCGCCGACTACATCCAAAACCGCCTTGCCGCCAATTTCGAGGCGCTGAAATCGCGTTAGACGTGCAGGGACTGCGACCTTGGTTGTGGTTTTCAGACGACAGGATGGCGGAGAACCATACTTTGGTAACCATTGTTCGTCAAAAGTCTGGATTTTGTAATTTTATTAGTCTGTCATGGGGGTGTTAAGAAGGAGTGTCCCCCATGTCCCAATCCAGCGACCAAACCCCGCCACGCCAGACCGTTCCGCCGATGGCGCGCCGCCCGCGCCCGGACCCGGTGAAACCCTACCAGTTCAAGGACTGGGCGATGATCTGATCGCGGCGCCATGACCGCTTGCGGACCGGCCTCCGGCGCGGTCTCATGCAGCCATGACGACCCCGATCACGACCATTCGCAATCTGGGGGCGGCGATGCAGTCCGCCTTCGCCGCGGCCGGTGTGCCCGATGCGGAAACCCTGCGCGATCTTGGCCCCGATGCTGCCTATGGCAGGCTTCTGGACCGCGGCAGTCGTCCGCATTTCATCGCATATCTTGCCGTTGCGATGGGGCTGCAGGGCCGCCACTGGAACGACGCGCGCGGCGACGAGAAGTCAGCCCTGCGCCGCCGCTTTGACGCCCTCAAGACCGGCGCGCGTCCGGAGGGCATCGGCCGGAACGTGGATGGCCCGGGCACCGACCGGCAGTACACCGAAGGCCCCAACGCGAAGGGCCGCACCCATCTGGATGCGGCCCTTGCGGAAATCGGGGTGATCGAAAGATCCGGTCAGCCGACCAATTCGAGACCCGAGAAGAAATAGGCGATCTCGACCGCGGCGGTTTCCGGTGCATCGGACCCATGGACCGAATTCTCGCCGACGCTTTCGGCGAACTCGGCGCGGATCGTGCCCTGTGCCGCGTCGGCCGGGTTGGTCGCGCCCATCACTTCGCGGTTCTTGGCGATTGCGCTTTCGCCTTCCAGTACCTGAACGACCACCGGACCGGAGGCCATGAATTCGCACAGTTCATCATAGAACGGACGTTCGGCATGCACGGCGTAGAAGGTTCCGGCCTGCGCCTTGGTCAAATGAATCCGCTTCTGCGCGATGATGCGCAGCCCCGCTTCTTCGAACTTCGCGTTGATCTTGCCCGTCAGGTTGCGCTTGGTGGCATCGGGTTTGATGATCGACAATGTGCGTTCGGTGGCCATACTGATACTCTTTCCGCTTGCGTCGCGCGGGCCCCTTGCCCACGGTTCGGTCGCTGGCCTGCTATCACGCGCGCGCAGCGTTGAAAAGCCGCGATTGACGGCCAGCCCCGCCTGCGGCACAGGGGGCGCATGCTCAGGATAAGTGACATTTCGTATTCCGTCGAAGGCCGCCCTCTTCTGGAAGGGGCCAGCGCGGACATCCCCACCGGCCACAAGGTCGGTCTGATCGGCCGTAACGGAACCGGCAAGACGACCCTGTTCCGGCTGATCCGGGGCGAGTTGACGCTGGAAGGCGGCACGATCAGCCTTCCCTCGCGAGCCCGGATCGGGGGCGTGGCGCAGGAAGTGCCCGCTTCGGCCACATCGCTGATCGACACGGTGCTGGCCGCCGACACCGAACGCGCGGCGCTGCTGGCCGAAGCGGAGGCCGCAACCGATGCCACGCGCATCGCCGAAGTGCAGACGCGGCTGGCCGATATCGACGCGTGGTCGGCGGAAGGACGCGCCAGCGCGATCCTGAAGGGGCTGGGGTTCGACGATCGCGAACAACGGATGCCCTGTTCGGATTTCTCGGGCGGCTGGCGGATGCGGGTGGCGCTGGCGGCGGTGTTGTTCGCGCAGCCCGACCTTCTGCTGCTGGACGAACCGACCAACTACCTCGATCTCGAAGGCGCGGTGTGGCTGGAAAGCTATCTGGCGAAATACCCGCACACGGTGCTGATCATCAGCCATGACCGGGGGCTCCTGAACCGCGCCGTGAACGGCATCCTGCACCTCGAGAACCGCAAGCTGACCTTCTACCAGGGTCCTTACGATCAGTTCGCCCGACAGCGCGCGGAACAGCGCGCGGTGCAAGCCGCGCAGGCCAAGAAGCAGGAACTTCAGCGCGCGCATCTGCAAAGCTTCGTGGACCGTTTCAAGGCCAAGGCCAGCAAAGCCAAGCAGGCGCAGTCCCGCGTCAAGATGCTGGAGAAGATGACGCCGATCACCGCGCCCGAAGACGCGGCGACCCAGGTCTTCACCTTTCCCCAGCCCGAGGAACTGTCGCCGCCGATCATCAACCTCGAAGGCGCGCAGGTCGGCTATGGCGGGCCGCCCGTGCTGTCGCAGCTGTCGCTTCGGATCGACCAGGACGACCGGATCGCGCTGCTTGGCAAGAACGGACAGGGCAAGTCCACGCTGTCCAAGCTTCTTTCCGGACGGCTGTCGGCGCAGTCGGGCCGGATGATCACCTCCACCAAGCTGCGTATCGGCTATTTCGCGCAGCACCAGGTGGACGAATTGCACGTCGACGAAACGCCGCTGCAGCACCTTCAGCGCGAACGGCCCGAGATGCCACAGGCCAAGCTGCGCGCCAAGCTGGCGGGATTCGGGCTGGGCGCTGACCAGGCCGGCACGGAAGTGCGCCGCCTGTCGGGCGGGCAGAAGGCGCGCCTGTCGCTGCTGCTTGCCACGCTCGATGCCCCGCATCTGCTGATCCTCGACGAGCCGACCAACCACCTCGACATGGAAAGCCGCGAGGCGCTGGTATCGGCGCTGTCGGACTATACCGGCGCGGTGATCCTCGTGAGCCACGACATGCACCTGCTTTCGCTGGTGGCCGACCGGCTGTGGCTGGTCAGCGACGGGCGCGTGACCCCCTACGAGGACGATCTCGACGCCTATCGCCGCATGCTGCTGGCGGGCGATCCGAAGCCCGATGCCGACAAGACCGCCAAGGGCAAGCCGGAGGTCAAGCGCCTGTCACGCGACGCGGTGCTCGCACTGCGCGGCGAGGTCCGCAAGAGCGAGGAGCGCGTGAACAAGCTGAACGACATGCGCGACAAGCTGGCGAAGAAACTGGCCGATCCAACGCTCTATGGGCCCGAAAAGATCGGCGAGGCCGAGGTCTGGCAGCGCAAGTATGCCGAAGTGATGACCGCGCTGGACCGAGCCGAGGATCTTTGGCTGAGCGCGCAGGAAAAGCTGGACCGGGCGGAGGGCTGAGCGAATGGACATGGCATCGGCACTGACCAGCTTCGTCACCCTGCTGGTCGTGATCGACCCGATCGGCACCGCGCCGATGTTCGTGGCACTGACCGCGGGCATGGCACCGGCCCGGCGCCGGATCGTCGCCCTGCGCGCTTGCCTGATCGCGGTTTTCATTCTTACCGTGTTCGGCCTTGCCGGCAACACGGTGCTGGAATCGCTCGGCATATCGCTGCCGGCCTTCCGCATCGCGGGCGGTCTGCTGCTGTTCCTGATCGCGGTGGACATGCTGTTCGAAAAGCGCACGAAGCGAAGGGAAGACCGCGCGCAGGAAGACGATGAACACGACCCATCGGTGTTTCCGCTGGCGACGCCGCTGATCGCGGGGCCCGGCGCGATGGCTGCGATGATCCTGCTGAACACCGGGACCGATGTCGGCTGGCTCGACAAGCTGGAGGTTCATCTTGTGATGCTGGGCGTTATCGCTTTGGTGCTGGCGATGTTCATGATCGGCGGGCTGATCGAGAAGGCGCTGGGACGCACCGGCATCCTCGTGGTCACGCGGCTGCTTGGCATGTTGCTGGCCGCGCTGTCGGTACAGTTCGTGCTGGACGGACTGGACGCGCTCGGCGTGATGCCGGGCTGACCGGGCCGCCCCTGCAAATCGGTGTGCGAACGCCTATGTGGTGAGAAAGCGCCGCATAACCGCCGAGAGTCCGCCATGACCGCCGACAGCATCGCATCGCTGATCTACCTGAGCCTTCTGGGCACGGTGATCGCGGGTTACTTTCTGCTCGCCAACCGGCACCGCATGGGCAAGATCGCCCAGCAGGGCGCGATCTGGGCGCTGATCTTCATCGGCGTCGCCGCGGGCGCGGCCTTGTGGGACGACATCCGCAGCACCTCGGCCAGTCTCCAGTCCGTGTACCAGCAGGGCGACCGGATCGAGGTGACGCGCAGCCCGGACGGCCA
The DNA here is from genome assembly GCF_003172915.1 of Meridianimarinicoccus roseus. Classification (GTDB taxonomy): domain Bacteria; phylum Pseudomonadota; class Alphaproteobacteria; order Rhodobacterales; family Rhodobacteraceae; genus Meridianimarinicoccus; species Meridianimarinicoccus roseus. The sequence goes on along the minus strand of NZ_QGKU01000029.1, from coordinate 27,412 downwards.
CTACCATCTGACGCTCGGCGTGAATGGCACGCCGGTCGAGTTTCTCGTCGATACAGGCGCGAGCGAAATGGTCCTCAGCGTGCAGGACGCCGAGCGCGTCGGCATCGCCCATGCCGACCTGCGCTTCACAGGCCGTGCGGCGACGGCAAACGGCACGGTGCAGACCGCGCGGATAACGCTGGACCGGGTGGAACTGGGCGGGCAGGTGGACCGAAACGTGCCCGCGCAAGTCAGCGGCGGGGCGATGCCCGCTTCGCTTCTCGGCATGACATACCTGTCGCGCTTCGCGTCGTTGTCGATCACCGGCGATACGCTGACGCTGATCCGCTGAGGCGGCAGTCGGCCCGACGGGACGTGCACGTTCCAAAACGCGCGGAGGGTGCACGTACCGCTGTGGCACATGCACCCCCACCCGGTCCGCAAGGCGGGGAATGACCTTGGTCCCGGCACACGATGATCAGACCGCGGCGCGCCACGCAGGACGCATCGTCGCTTCGGTTCGGGCCTGCCACCCAAGCGCCGCCCGCGAACTGATGAAATGGTTCTAGCCCGCCTGCACCACGCCTTATGTGCGCGAAGGCACACTAAACGCTAAAAGGGTAAAAACTGTTCCGGGCGGCTAGCCTGCAGCGTCGACCGACCGTTCCATCGCCCAGCGGCCCGACGCTTCGGACCAGTATTCCGCGCCAAGCCCGGCCCCGGTCAACGCCTTCCACTGGCCCCGCGCATGGTCCAGCGCAGCGGTGTCATGACCGTCGAACAGGATGAAGGCGCGATCGACCTGCGCGGCCTCCTCGGGCTGGACAGGCGCGCCTTCGACGCTCATCAGGCAACTTATCCCGTCATGCAGCGCATCGCCGTCACACAGCAACACGGGTTGCAGCGCATCATGCGGTCCGCCCGCCAGCCCGTGTGGCAGGAACGGATCCTCGCCCGACAGCCACAACTTTTGGTCGAACCAGTCGGCCCGCGCCGCATCGGGGCAGCGCAGCTGTACCCGCATTCCGGCATCGACGGCGCGGCGCAGCAGGCGGGCCAGCGTCTGTTCCACCGGCGCGCGGGTCAGGTGGTAGAAGCGCAGCACGCCCATGCCTTGCTCAGCCCTCGTAGCGGTCCGCCACCAGCCGGTCCAGCGCCAGCACGCCCCAGCCGGTCGCGCCCTTCGGGGCGAACCGCCCCGGTTCAGGCGGCAGCGCCACGCCCGCGATATCGAGATGCATCCAAGGCACCGTGTCACGCACGAAGCGTTTCAGGAAATGTGCCGCGGTGATCGCACCGGCCGCGCGTCCGGCGGAGTTGCGCATGTCCGCAACGCGGCTCTTGAGCGCCTTTTCGTAAGCGCTGTCCAGCGGCAGGCGCCAGGCGCCTTCGCACTCCGTCGCGGCGGCCTTCAGGAACGCGTCAGCAAGCCCGTCATCGGTTGAGAAAACCGCCGCCTTTTCGTGGCCAAGACCGACGATCACGGCGCCGGTGAGCGTCGCCAGATCGACCATCGCGGCGGGTGCGAACCGTTCCTGCGCATACCACAGCACGTCAGCCAGAACGAGCCGCCCTTCCGCATCGGTGTTGATCACCTCGATCGTGTCGCCCTTCATGGATCGGATCACGTCGCCGGGGCGCATCGCGGCCGCGTCCGGCATGTTCTCGACCAGCCCCACAAGCCCGACGACATTCGCCTTCGCCTTGCGCAGCGCCAGCGTGCGCATCACGCCCGACACAACGCCCGCGCCGCCCATGTCGGCGGTCATCTCTTCCATGCCCATGGCGGGTTTGATGCTGATGCCTCCGGTATCGAAGATCACCCCCTTGCCGACCAACGCCAGCGGCGCCGCGTCGCCCCCGCCGTTCCAGCGCATGACGACGACCTTGGACGGGTTTGCGCTGCCCTGCCCCACCGCCAGCAGCGTACGCATCCCCAGCTTTTCCAGTTCAGGCTCGTCCAGGACCTCGACCTCAAGGCCGATTTCCCGCATCTCGGCCAGGCGGTCGGCGAAGGCGGTCGTGGTCAGCACGTTTGCGGGCGCGTTCACCAGATCGCGGGTTAAGAACACGCCCTCGGCCCGCGCCGCATTGCCCGACGCGGCCAGCGCCATGTCGTCAGGCCGGTTCGCCATGATCCGCACCGGGCCGGGCGCGCCCCGTTCCTCGTCGCTGTCGGAGGGGGACTTGTGGTCGGTGAAGGCATAGTCGCGCAGCGCAAGCCCCAGCGCGATCTGCGGCGCCTGCGGCAGCGCACCGGCCAGCACCAGCAGGGGCCGCGTGCCGCGCGGCGCCGCAATGGCCGCCCCGGCCCGGCGCGCGGCGTCGTCCGAGGCGCGGCGGTCCAGCTTGACGACCTGCACCGCATCGGCCTGCATCCCTGTCGGGAAGGCCAGATCGAACCCCGCGCCGACCGGCAGATCGGCAAAGCGGGCGCTGTCCACCGCCCGTTCCAGCGCCCCACGCGTCAGCCGGTTCACCCGCCGCGCGGGCTGGCCCAGCGTTCCGTCAGGCGCGACGAAAACGGCGACGCGCCCCTCGGCCCCAGCGATGTCGTCCAGCGAGAGGGGCTCGAAACGGATGTCGGGGGGCGTGGTCATGGCGGGCCTTTCGCAAATTATGAACGCTTTCTACCTAGTGGCCCTTCGGCAGGTTGACCAGAACCCGTTTTCCATCGGCGCAGGATCGGCTAAGACCGTAAGAAAAGGCAGTGGCAGACAGGAGCAGGGCTTGGGGCGGTTTGACAGATATATCCTGTCGCACCTGATACGCGTTTTCGGCTTCTTCGCGCTGGTGCTGGTCGGGATCTACTGGGTCAACCGCGCGGTGATCCTATTGGACCGCTACTTGTCCGAAGGACAATCCGGCGGCATGGTGCTGGAACTGACCGTACTCAGCATCCCGGCGATCATGACGATCGTGCTGCCCGTCGCGGGCTTCGTCGCCGCCGCCTACACCACGAACCGGCTGCATGCCGACAGCGAACTGGTCGTGGTGCAGGCCACCGGCTACAGCGCCTTCCGGCTTGCACGGCCATTCGCCGTCTTCGGAATGCTGCTGGCCGGGCTGATGCTGGCACTGGGGCATCTTGTGGTGCCGCTCAGCTTCCAGCAGATGAGCCGGATCGAGGCCGAACTGGCCGAGGCGATCTCGGCCCGGCTGCTGGTCCCCGGCACCTTCCAAAGCCCGACGGACGGCGTGACGGTCTACGTTCGCGACATCGCCTCCGATGGCACGCTGGAAGGGCTGCTGGTGACCGACCGCCGCGAGGGCATCCGCGAGACGACCTATTCCGCCCACCGCGCGCTTCTGGTGCGCCATGACGAAGGCCCGCGGCTGGTGATGTTCGACGGCATGGCGCAGACCATCGACACGCGGACCGGGCGGCTGGCCACCACCGTCTACGACAGTTTCACGGTGTCGATCGGCACGCTGGTCAGCGCGCCCGCCCAGCGGCGGCTGGACTACCGCGCGCTGCCGACCCTTTCGCTGCTCAGCCCGACGCCCGAGATCGTGGAACGCAGCGGGCGCAGCGAGGACTACCTGTTCCGCGAGGCGCATCTGCGCGTGACCGAGGCGCTGCTGTCGGTCGGCGCGGTGCTGGTCGGCTTCTCGGCATTGATGCTGGGCGGGTTCAGCCGGTTCGGGCTGTGGCGGCAGATCCTTCTGGCGGTGCTGCTGGTGGTGGTTGTCAAGCTGACCGACAACGCCGCCATTGACGTGGCGCGCGAAGACCCGGCGAACTGGCCGGCGGTCTACCTGTCCAGTGCCTTCGCGCTTCTGCTGAACCTGCTGCTGCTGTGGCTGGGCAATGGCAGCTTCGGCGCTTGGATCCATCGAAGGCAGGCCGCATGACCCTGCACCTTTACTTCGCGCGCAAATTCCTGACGACGTTTCTGGCGCTGATCGGCGGCTTCACCGTGTTCATGTGGCTGGTGGAGCTTCTCGAACACATCCGGCGTTTTGACAGCGGCAGCGTGGGCTTCGGATACCTCGCCTACATGGCGTTGTTGCACCTGCCGGAAGTGCTGTACCAGATCCTCGCACTGGTGGTGCTGCTGGCCGCCATCGCCATGTTCATCGGCCTTGCCCGCACAAGCGAGCTTGTCGTGACACGCGCCACCGGGCGCTCAGCGCTGCGCAGCCTCGCCGCGCCGGTGCTGGCCGCATTGCTGCTCGGCACCGGCTTCGTGGCGATCGGCAACCCGCTGGTCGCGGCCCTGTCCAAGGAATACCGCGCCGAAGAGAATCGCTTGCGCGGATCTGAACGCATCGTGTCGGTGAGCCGCGAAGGACTCTGGCTGCGGCAAGGCAGCGCCGAACGGCAGACCGCGATCCACGCCGAAAGCGCCAATCTAGACGGCACGCAACTGTTCGGCGTCACCTTCTTCGGCTTCGACCGCAGCGATGTGCCGCTCTACCGGCTCGATGCGGACGAAGCGGTTCTGTCGGACGGCGCGTGGATCGTACGCAACGCCAAGCGCTGGGATTTCACCACGGGCCTGAACCCGGAGGCCACCGCGACCGCCGAAGCCACAAGCTTCGTCGCAACCGACCTGACCCGCGACCAGATTCGCGACAGTTTCGGCACGCCTTCCGCGATCCCGATCTGGGATCTGCCGGACTTCATCGCCAAGCTGGAGAACGCAGGTTTTTCGGCCCGCAGCCACCGGGTGTGGTTTCAGGCCGAATTGGCCAAGCCGCTGACCTTCGTCGCGATGGTGTTGATGGGCGCGGTGTTCACGCTGCGGCATACCCGGCTTGGGCGCACCGGGCTGATGGTGCTGTTCGCCGTGCTGTCTGGGTTCGGGGTCTATTTCACCGCCAATCTCGCCCAGGTGATGGGCGACAGCGGCCAGATCCCTGTCGGGCTGGCGATCTGGGCCCCACCATCGGCCGCGATCCTGATCGCGCTCGGCCTGCTGCTGCATTTCGAGGACGGATGACGCACCGCGCGCCTCTGTCCACCTCCCGCACGCGGGCGGGCCATCGCGGCGGCGCTGCTGCGGCCGCTATGCTACTCTTGGTGCTGGCGCTGGCCGCGCTCGCCGTTATGCCTGCCCGTGCGCAAGACACAGCCGCCACCGCCGGACCGCAGGAGGTCACCGCCATCGTCGCCGACGTGGTCCGCATCGACGGCAACGAACGGCTGGTCGCGACCGGCAACGTGGAGGTGTTCTCCCGCGGGACCCGTCTGAGGGCGCAGTCGGTGACCTATGACCGCGCCGCGGACCGCGTCCAGATCGGCGGCCCGATCGAATTGCGCGATGCCGACGGCACGATCGTGCTTGCCGACCAAGCCGAACTGGACAGTGAGTTGACCGAAGGCATTCTGCGCGGCGCGCGGCTGGTTCTGGATGGGCGCCTGCAGGTCGCGGGGGCCGAAATGGCGCGGCGGCAGGACCGGTTCAACGACCTGCGGCAGGTTGCGGCCTCCAGCTGCAAGGTCTGCGAGACCGGCGAAACCCCGCTTTGGGAAATCCGGGCCAGCCGGGTGATCCACGACCAGGACGCGGGGCAAGTCTATTTCTACAACGCGCGGTTCCGCATCGCGGGTGTTCCAGTGTTCTACCTGCCTGCCCTGCGCGTGCCCGACGGCACCGATCCGCGGGTGCGCGGCTTCCTAGCGCCCAGCGTGCGCAACACAACCGAACTTGGGACCGGGGTGAAACTGCCCTACTTCATCCCGCTGGGCGATCATGCCGACGTGACGCTTACGCCCTACATCACCGAGAACCAGAGTCGCACACTGGAAGGCCGGTTCCGCCGCGCCTTCGTCAATGGCGACATCCTCGCCGAAGGGGCGGTGTCGCGCGACACGCTTGAGCCGGGCAGCAACCGGGGCTATCTTTTCGTAAACGGAAGCTTCGCCATTCCGCGCGACTTCACATTCACCTTCAATCTTGAGACGACGTCGGACAAGCCCTACCTGCGCGACTACGACTATTCTGACAAGGACAGGCTGGACAGCAGTGTTGCGCTCAGCCGGGTGCGGAGCGGCGAAAGGATCGAAGGGGCGCTGACCTTCTACAATTCGCTGCGCGCGGACCGGGACGACGATGATGAACCGACGCTTGTCGGCGACGCGCGCTGGAACCGGCGGGTGCAGGCGCCGGGGCCGGGTGGCTGGGTCGATCTGGACCTGATCGGCCATTTCCACCAGCGCGAGTCGACCGAGGACATCGTCGGGCGCGACATGGCCCAGATCCGAGGGCGCGCAGGGTGGCGGCAGCGCTGGACCGGGCCGGGCGGCTTGCGGTTCAGCGCACGGGCGGAACTGACCGCCGATCTGAAGCAGATCACCGATGACAGCCGCTTCGAAAGCACGCAGGCCGGGCTTTGGCCGCAGGGCGCGGTAACGCTGTCCTGGCCGCTGATCCGGCCCTCGGCGGATGGCGGGCACCAGTTGCTGGAACCCGTGCTGCAAGTGGCCCACAGCGCCGACACCGGGATCGACACCGCCAATGACGACAGCACGCAGGTCGCGCTGGACACCGGCAACCTGTTCGCCTTCAACCGTTTCCCAGGCCTCGACCGTACCGAAACCGGCACCCGCGCCAATGTCGCCCTGCGTTGGAGCATCGTGGATCCAAAGGGCGTGGCGATACGGCTGACCGGCGGGCGCGTCTACCGGCAATCCGGTCGCGGCCAGTTCTCGCAGGAGTCCGGCCTGTCGGGGGCCGAGTCGGATTGGCTCGCGCAGATCGACCTCGACATCACCGACACCCTCAATTTCCGGACACTGGCCCTTCTGGACGACGATCTCGATCTGTCGCTCTACGAGGCGCGGCTCTTCCTGCGCGGCCCATTCGGGTCGCTGCTGACCTCGAACTACATCTGGCAGGCCGCCGATACCGCCGCCGAACTGAACGACGACGTGTCCGAACTCGCGGCGTCCGCCAGCGTGCCCGTCACCCGGTCATGGTCCGCCCGCGGCGAGTTGCGGCGCGACTTCACCGTCGGGCGGACGAACTATTCCGGACTTGGCGTCGCGTACCAGAATGAATGCATCAGGGTTGATCTTTCCGTGGCGCGGCGGTTTAGAGCGACAAGTGACGTGGACGCAACCACGACCTACGGCCTGTCCGTCGAACTGGCAGGCTTCGGAACACAGGGCCGGGCCGCGACCCCGGGCCGCTGCAAGAACTGAGGACGCATGAGCCCCTTAATCCGCCTCTCCGCCCTGATCGTGCCGGTCCTTGCACTGATGCTGGCGCTGTGGCCGGCGGCGCAGCCCGCGATGGCGCAGAACCTGTTTGCCACCGTGGCGCAGGTCAACGACAGCGTCGTGACCCGGTTCGAGGTGATCCAGCGCGCACGGCTGTTCCAGGTCATGCGCCGTCCCAACGTGACCGAGGAAAGCGCGCTGCAATCGCTGATCGACGACCGGCTCAAGCAGGAAGCGGCGCGCAATGCCGGGATCGTACCCACTGAAGAGGACATCTCCTTCGGGCTGGAGGATTTCGCCTCGCGCGCAAACCTCACCGGAGAGGAATTCCTGATTGCCGTCAGCGAAGTCGGGATCGAACCCGAAACCGTGCGCGACTATGTGCGCACGCTGCTGCTGTGGGGCGACGTGGTGCGCGAACGCTTCACCGCGCGCGCCCGTCCGTCGGATGCTGAGCTTGACCGCGCCATGGCGCTTGGCACCGAGGGCGGCAGCACCCGCGTGCTGCTGTCGGAAATCATCCTGCCGATCAGTGCCGAGGTGGCGGCCGCGACCCGCGAACGCGCCGCTGCGCTTACCGAGATCCGCGGCTTCGACGCCTTTTCCGCTGCCGCACGGCGCTTTTCGGTCGCGCCATCGCGCACCGATGGCGGGCGACTCGACTGGCTGCCGCTCTCAGACCTTCCGCCGCAGATCGCGCCGATCCTGCTGACGCTGCAACCGGGCGACGTGACCCAGCCGATCCCTGTGCAGGGCGGGCTGGCGCTGTTCCAACTGCGCGCGCTTGAAGACCGGCGCCCGCCGCTTGCCGGGCAGGTGACGCTCGACTACGCGATGCTGCGCTTTCCCGCGGGCACCGACCTAGGCGCCGAGGCCACGCGCCTGCGGGCCGAAACGGACCGCTGTGACGACCTGTTCGGCGTGTTCAAGGGCGCGGGCGAGGACCGGTTGCAACGCCTGTCCGAAGCGCGCAGCGCCCTGCCCGGCGGACTTGCCCCGGTGCTCGACCGGCTCGATCCGGGCGAGTTGGCGGTGCTTCCGCCGCGCGTCGCAGGGGCTGGCGGCGGCATCGTGATGCTATGCGAGCGGGCCGAGATCCGCGAAGAGGACCTTAGCCGCGAAGAGGTTCGCCAGCAGCTATTCATCCGCCGTCTCGAAGCCTTCGGCGAGGCGTATTTGGCCGAACTGCGCGCCGCCGCCTTCATCGAGACGCGCCAGTGACCGCGCCGATCGTCCTGACCTGTGGGGAGCCCGCGGGCGTCGGGCCCGAACTTGCCGCCAAGGCCTGGGAGGCACGTGGCTCGGCCCTGCCCTTCGCGTGGATCGGTGATCCGTCGCACCTGCCGCAGGGCACCCCTGTGGCCGAGATCTCCGCGCCGCACGAGGCGCTTTCGGTCGCGGGCCGGGCGCTCCCGGTGCTCGTGCATGATTTCGGCGGCCCCGCCGCGCCGGGCACGCCCGACCCGGCCCATGCCGCGCACGTCATCTCGGCGATCGCGCGGGCGGTGGACCTTGCGCAATCCGGCGCCGCGGGCGCGGTGTGCACCGGACCGATTCACAAGAAAGCGCTGAAGGACGGGGCCGGTTTCGTCCATCCCGGCCATACCGAATACCTCGCCGCGCTGGCGGGCGTCGACCGCGTGGTCATGATGCTGGCCTGCCCCGAGCTTCGGGTGGTACCGGCCACGATCCACATCGCGTTGTCGCAGGTGCCGCAGGCGCTGACGGCTGACGGTCTGACAGCCACGCTGCGGATCACCCATGCCGGGCTGCGGCGCGATTTCGGCTTGCAAAATCCGCGACTTGCGGTGGCGGGGCTGAACCCCCACGCGGGAGAGGGCGGTGCCATGGGCCGCGAGGAAATCACGCTGATCCGCCCGGTGATAGAGGCCCTGCGCGCCGAGGGCATGGCGATCAGCGGGCCGCATTCGGCGGACACGCTGTTCCATGACGCGGCGCGCGCACGCTATGATGCGGCCATCTGCATGTACCATGACCAGGCGCTTATCCCGATCAAGACACTGGACTTTTCCGGCGGCGTGAACGTCACGCTGGGCCTGCCTTTCGTACGCACATCACCTGATCACGGCACCGCCTTCGACATCGCGGGCACGGGCCGGGCAGACCCGGCCAGCCTGATCGCAGCGCTGGACCTTGCGCAGCAGATGGCCGCGGCGCGTGCCGCCACGGCCCGCGCCGCGCTTTAGGATATCGTGTAGGAGACTTGTAGGAGTCCCGTAGGAGCCCATGGCCGCCATCGACGCTCTTCCCCCGCTGCGCGCGGTCATCGCCGAACACGGGCTGAGCGCGCGCAAGGCGCTTGGCCAGAATTTCCTGCTGGACCTTAACCTGACCGCGCGGATCGCGCGTGCGGCAGGCGACCTTGCGGCCTGCGACGTGCTGGAGATAGGCCCCGGCCCCGGCGGGCTGACCCGCGGCCTGCTGGCCGAAGGCGCGCGCCGCGTGCTGGCGGTGGAGAAGGACGCGCGCTGCATTCCGGCACTGGCCCAGATCGCGGAAGCCTATCCCGGGCGGCTGGAGATCGTGGAAGGCGACGCGCTGGCCATAGACCCGCTGGACCGGCTGACCCCGCCAATCCGCGTCGCCGCGAACCTGCCCTACAACATCGGCACCGAGCTTCTGGTGCGCTGGCTGACGCCGCGAGACTGGCCGCCGTTCTGGGAAAGCCTGACACTGATGTTCCAGCGCGAGGTCGCGCAGCGAATCGTCGCGCAGCCGGGCAGCAAGGCCTACGGGCGTCTTGCGATCCTCGCGCAGTGGCGCAGCGACGCGCGCATCGTGCTGGATCTGCCGCCGCAAGCCTTCACGCCGCCGCCGAAGGTCAGCAGCGCCGTGGTGCACCTCACCGCCTTGCCCAGCCCCCGTTTTCCAGCCGATCCCGCCGTGCTGTCGCGACTGGTGGCGGCCGGATTCAACCAGCGCCGCAAGATGCTGCGCGCCTCGCTGCGCGGTCTGGCTGGCGATATGGAGGACCTGCTGACCGCAGTCGGCATCCCGCCCACCGCACGGGCGGAAGAAATCGAATTGGAACGCTGGTGCGCGCTGGCGCGGGCCTGTGCCAATAGCTGAGGGCGCCGCGCCCGAAGACGGCCATGCGCGCCGATTGCACTAAACCACACAAGGAGAGGCGAACAGCGTGCCGCGCCGTCAGCGCAGCAGCGTGCCCGCCAAAACGTTTGACGGGCCATGGCGGAAAGGAAAGAGAGCGGCGGGTTACTCCGCCGCCTGCGAGGGGGTGTTGTCGCTGCCGGAGCCGCCCGTGTCCGAGCTGCCGTTGCCGCCGTCGGTGCCCCCATCGATTCCGTCCGCCGCGGTCGGGGTCGCGGCCTTGGGTGCACGCGGTTTGCGCGGTGCGCGCGGCTTGCGCTTGGGCTTTTCAGCGGTGTCGCCTGCCTTGTCCTCGGGCGTGTCCACGAGACCTGTATCGCCAGCATCCGCGTTGTCCGCACCGGACAGATCGAGCACATCCTGAGTGGCGGCACGCGCGCGCGAGGCCCGACGCCGGGGCGCGGCGGGCGCGTCGCCCTGCGCTTCGGCGGTGGGCTGGCCCGCCTGCTGCTGCGGGACGTCCTGTGCGGCGGCATCGGTGGCGTGCTGCGGCTGCGATTCGCCCTGCTGTTCCTGCTGCGGCGCGCGGTCGCGCGGGTCGCCACGGCTGTCGCGCGGATCCCGCCCGTCGTCGCGGCCCCTGTCGCCACGGTCATTGCGATCGCTGCGGTCATTCTGACCGCCGTTGCGATCATTCCGGTCGCTTCGGTCGCCGCCCTGCCCACCGTTGTTCCGGTCGCCGTTCTGGTTGCCACCGCTCTGGGTGTTCTGGTTGTTCTGGTTGTTCTGACCGCCGCCCTGCTGGGCTTCCTGCTGCTCCCGGCGGGCGTCAGCTTCGCGCTGCGCCTCGCTCAGCATCCGGGTATAGTGTTCGGCGTGCTGCTGAAAATTCTCAGTGGCGACGCGGTCATTGCCAAGCTGCGCATCACGGGCAAGCTGGTTGTACTTGTCGATGATCTGTTGCGGCGTGCCGCGTACCTTGCCCTCGGGCCCGGAACTGTCGAAGACGCGGTTGACGATATTGCCGACCGACCGGTTGCGGTTCGTCTTGGACCGCGAACGTTGCTTGGATGATCTCATGAGAAGGTGGTCTCGACCTTGTTACTGCCTGCAGCGCGCGGGGGCCGGTGATCTGGCCCGATTCTCGCGAACGGCTGTCTTACTGGGCTTGGCGTCAGGGGGCACCCTTTTGGTGCGCCACTCGTCTGACGGGGATCTGTAAATCACGCGACCGATGGGCTGACAAGCGCAAACTTGCAACAAACGGCTGTATCGGCGCTATTTCTGCCCGTTTTCATGCGCGCAGACAACCCTGTCGCGACCGTCGAGATCGGGCAGCACCCGCACGCCCGCCAGCCCGGCGGCCCGCGCCAGCGCGCTGACGGGCGCGCCTTGGGCCGGTCCGGTTTCGAGAAGGACGCGCCCGCCGGGGGCCAGAAGGTCCGGCAGCGCGGGCAGGATCGCGCGGTAGGCCCCGAGCCCGTCGCCACCCGGGCAGAGCGCACCGTGCGGTTCCCAGTCGCGCACCTCGGGCGAAAGCGCGGCCATTTCGGCTTCGGAGATATAGGGCGGGTTGGACAAGATCAGGTCGAACGGGCCGTCCAGCGCATCTGCCCAGCCCATCACTGTCCAGTCGCCCGGCACGAGGTCGGCCCGTTCGGCCACCCCAAGCGCGGCAGCGTTGGCGCGCGCGACCGTCAGCGCGGCGGCAGAAGCATCGATCCCGGTGCCAACCGCGCCAGGCCATTCGGCAAGCAGCGTCAGCAGGATGCAGCCCGTCCCGGTGCCGAGGTCGAGCACGCGCGCCGCAGGACGGGCCAACGCCTCGGCGATCAGCGTTTCCGTTTCGGGGCGCGGGTCGAGCACATCGCCGCTGACGGCGAACCGGCGGCCCCAGAACAGCCGCCCGCCGACGATCTGCGCGACCGGTTGGCGGCGCAGCCGGGCCGCGAGCGCGGCGTCCAGCCGGGCGGCGGCAGCGGGGGCCATCGGGTCCGGCAGGTGCAGCGTCAGCCGGTCCGCGGGCAGATCCAGCGCGTGGGCCAAAAGCCGCCGCGCATCGGCGGCAGGGTCGGGCAGGCCCGCGTCCCGCAGCCGGGCCCGCGCTGCCGCCAGCGCCTGCGCGGCGGTGGCGGGTGCGGCAGGCGGTTCGGCGGGCCCCGTGCGGGTCATGGCGACAGTTCGGCCAGGCGGGCGGCTTCGTCATCGGCGATCAGGGCATCGATGAACTCGTCCAGCGCGCCCTGCATCACCGCATCGAGCTTGTAGAGTGTCAGGTTGATGCGGTGGTCACTGACCCGGCCCTGCGGAAAGTTGTAGGTGCGGATGCGTTCGGAGCGGTCGCCGGAGCCGACCTGCCCCTTGCGGGTGGCGGCGCGTTCCGCATCGGCGCGGGTGCGTTCGATGTCATAGAGCCGGGTCTTGAGCACCTGCAGCGCGATCGCCCGATTCTGGTGCTGCGATTTCTCGGACGAGGTTACGACGATGCCGGTGGGCAGGTGGGTGATCCGCACCGCACTGTCGGTGGTGTTGACGTGCTGCCCGCCCGCGCCAGACGCGCGCATCGTATCGATGCGCAGGTCCGCCGGGTCGATCTGCACGTCCACGTCCTGCGCTTCGGGCAGCACCGCCACCGTCGCCGCCGAGGTGTGGATGCGCCCGCCACTTTCGGTTTCGGGCACGCGCTGCACCCGGTGAACGCCGGATTCGAACTTCAGCCGCGCGAACACGCCCGCCCCGCCGATCCGCACGACCGCCTCGCGGATTCCGCCAAGGTCGCTTTCGCTGTGCTCCAGCATCTCGAAACGCCAGCCGCGCAGGTCGGCGTAGCGCTGGTACATGCGCAGAAGGTCGGCGGCAAACAGTGCGGCCTCTTCGCCGCCAGTGCCGGGCCGGATCTCGATCATCGCATTGCGGTCGTCCGCGGCATCCTTTGGCAGCAGCGCGATGCCGAGCGCGCGTTCCAGCTCCGGCAGCCGTTCGGTCAGCACCGGCAACTCATCCTCGGCCAGCGCGCGCATTTCGGGATCGTCCAGCATCGCCGTCGCCTCGGCGATGTCGGCGCGAAGCTGGCGGTACCGGCGGATCTCTTCCACGACTGGGCGCAGATCGGCGTATTCGCGGCCCAGCGCGGCCATGTCGGCCCCGGCCACGCCGCCCGCCATCCGCGCTTCGAGATACTCGAACCGCGCGAGGATCTGTTCCAGTCTGTCGTCAGGTATCATGGAAAGGGCATGTGCCGGGCCGGTGGCGCGCGGTCAAGCCCCGCCCGCGCGCAGCCGCCCGATCCAGTCCTCGATCCGGGCGCGGTTCACGCCCAAGTCGGACTGCCCGAAACGCAGCCGCGAGAACACAGCGAGCCGCGCACCACCCTCGTCGGCGGGAACCGCCCGCACCGAGATGTAGTCGGGAAAGCCCCAGAGCGCGGAGCGCGCGACATAGGTCACCTGCCCCTCGTCAACCGACCCGGCCAGAACGCTTACGCGCGGTTCGGACCGCGCGACCCGGTCGAAAGCCGCCAGAAGGTCGGCCGGAGCCATGTCGAACACCGGCCCTGTGGAACTGCCGCCCGACGGCCGCATCAGGTAGTAACCGGGATAGCCGGGCTGTGCGACCTCCAGCGGATCGACATGCCAGCGTGCCGGATCGCTGGGCGCAAGCCGCACATAAGCGCCGAAGACGAGCGCGGCCAAGATCAGCACGCCCAGCACGATTTCAAGACCAAGCAACACCCTGCGCATCCCCGAACTCCGTTTCCCTGCGCGACGATGCGCCTGTCGCGCGGGGAATTGCAACCGCCTGCGGGCTGGACAGGCCCCGCTGTTGCAGGCCATCACCGGAACGACCCGACGCTGACGGAGCCCCCGATGACCGACCCGATCCACGACCCTGATGGCGGCATGCCGCGTCTGCTGGAAATCATGCGCCGCCTGCGCGACCCTGACACCGGATGCCCCTGGGACATCGAGCAGGATTTCGCCACAATCGCCCCCTATACGATCGAGGAAGCCTACGAGGTGGCCGACGCCATCGCGCGGCGCGACTGGAACGATCTGCGAGGCGAATTGGGCGACCTGCTGCTTCAGGCGGTCTATCACGCGCAAATGGCGCAGGAGGCCGGGCATTTCAGCTTCGACGACGTGGTGCGTACCGTGGCCGACAAGATGGTGGCGCGGCATCCGCATGTCTTCGGCGAAGACAGCCGCGACAAGACCGCCGAACAACAGGTCGCCGACTGGGAGACGATAAAGGCCGCCGAGCGCGCGGCGCGGGCGCGGCAGGGCGTTCTGGCGGACGTCGCGCTGAACCTGCCCGCGCTGATGCGGGCCGAGAAGCTGCAGAAACGCGCCGCGCGGGTCGGTTTCGACTGGCCGGACGTATCTCATGTGCTGGACAAACTGGCCGAGGAAAGCGCCGAACTGGTCGAGGCGCGCGGCAGCGCTGATCCGGCCGCCATCGCGGACGAGTTCGGAGACCTGCTGTTCGTGGTGGTCAACCTCGGCCGACATCTCGGTGTCGACCCTGAGACCGCATTGCGCGGCACCAACGACAAGTTCGCCCGCCGCTTCGCTGCCATCGAGGCGCGGCTGGCGCAAGACGGGCGCAGCCCGCAGGACGCCACGCTTGACGAGATGGACGTGATCTGGACCGAGGTGAAGCGAGCCGAGAAGGCAGAAGCGGCGAGCGGATCGGGCGCGGTCGGCGGAGCGCGGCGAGATACCTGAATATTTTTGTCGGTCATCGCCGCATCCGCATTGACCCGAGTATTTTTGTCGTGTTTAAGCTTTCGCAGATACACGAGAAAAACAGTCGTGTACTCAGGATCAACAAGGACATCACGATGCTGCGACACCTTCACTATTCCCTCAGCGCCCTGCTGCTGCTGTCCGCCGCCGCTCCGGCCCTCGCCGATGTGAACATCTATTCGGCCCGCCACTACGACCGGGACGACGAACTTTACGCCGCCTTCACAGAAGCCACCGGGATCGAGGTCAACCGGATCGAGGGCGACAGCGACGAGTTGATCGCGCGGATGCAGGCCGAGGGCGCCAACAGCCCCGCCGACGTATTCCTGACCGTCGATGCAGGCCGGATCTGGCGCGCCGATGAAGCCGGCCTGCTGGCCGCCGTGGACAGCGACGTTCTGAACGCGCGCATCCCCGACTACCTGCGCCACCCGGACGGACACTGGTTCGCCGTGTCGCAGCGCGCGCGGGTTATCTTCTATGCCAAGGACCGCGTGGACACCCCGCCGCGCAGCTACGAAGAGTTGGCCGATCCCGCCTATGCAGGGCAGATCTGCATCCGGTCATCCTCCAACGTGTACAACCAGTCGCTGCTGGCCTCGATTATCGAGGCGGACGGGCCGGAAGCCGCGCAGGACTGGGCCGAGGGCGTCCGGGCCAACATGGCGCGCGAGCCGCAGGGCGGCGACACCGACCAGCTCCGCGGCATCGTATCGGGCGAGTGTGATATCGCGGTGGCCAACACCTACTACTTCGTGCGCGGCCTTGCCGAGGACGTGGACGGACTGTCCGGCGGGATCGACAATATCGGCTGGGTGTTCCCCAACCAGGGCGGGCGCGGCACGCACACCAACATCGCCGCCGCGGCAATCCTGAAGACCGCGCCGAACCCGGAGGACGCAGTGGCCTTCCTCGAATTCCTCACCACCGATTTCGCCCAGCAGCACTTTGCCAACCAGAACTACGAATACCCGGCCGTTCCGGGCGTGGCGCTGGGG
The DNA here is from genome assembly GCF_003172915.1 of Meridianimarinicoccus roseus. Classification (GTDB taxonomy): domain Bacteria; phylum Pseudomonadota; class Alphaproteobacteria; order Rhodobacterales; family Rhodobacteraceae; genus Meridianimarinicoccus; species Meridianimarinicoccus roseus. The sequence goes on along the minus strand of NZ_QGKU01000029.1, from coordinate 11,453 downwards.
CAGGACGTGGCGAAGCTGGGCCTGTTCGTGCCCGACACCGCGACCGGCGTTGCCGCCTATGGCGAGAACGCGGCGCAGGCGCAGCAGATCTTCAATACGGTCGGCTGGCCCTGAGATCCTGCCCTTCGGGGCAGACAGACAGGCTGAACGGCGCGGGCGGGTCCTTTCGGGGGCCCGCCCGTTTGTCTGCGCGCGGGGCAATGCGCAGGAACCGGGTCGCGCCGGAGCCACCGGGCTGCGACGGTCCGGGCACCGCTCACGCAAAGGCACCGTCCATGACCGACAGCACGCTTGCCCTTCTGGTCTTCCTGTTTCCGCTCGCCTTCAGCCCCGGACCCGGAAACCTGTTCTTCGCCGCGCTCGGCGCGCGCGGACCGCTGCGTGAAGCCGCCGCGCCGATGGCGGGCTACCACATGGCGACATGGGCGGTGACCGTGGCGATGGGGCTGGGGGCGTTCGGGATGGTGCAGGTGCTGCCCGGCCTGACCCGCTGGCTGGGCTACGCCGGGGCGGGCTACCTTCTGTTTCTGGCCGCCGGGCTGCTGCGGGCCGGGCCGGGCAGTGGGCTGAACAGCCCGGACCGCGCGGGGATCGGGACCGGCGCGGCGCTGCTGCTGCTCAACCCCAAGGCCTATGTCATCATCGCGCTGATGTTCGCGCAATTCGCCGAGGCTGCGGGCAGCCCCGGCGGCGTGGTCTGGATCGCCACGGTGTTCACGCTGAACAACCTGGCGGCCTTCGCGCTGTGGACGGTGCTGGGGGAACGGCTGGCCGCGATCTGCGGCGCGGGGCGGTGCGGCTGAACGCGGCGCTTGCGGCCTGCCTTGCGGGGGTCGCACTCTGGATGGTGGCGGGGTGAAGGACGGCGCGGCGGCGGATGTCCCCGGGACGGCCGCCCGCCACGCGCTCGCCCGCACCGAAGGTGCCGGGCCCAACGGGATGAGACATCGACAGATGTCGAAGACAGGCGGGAGCGCCACCCTTCTGCGCGGTGCCCCTGCACCGCGCGGGCCTGAACCGTCAGCCCGCCCTGAGCGCTGTGCCTTGCGCGGCAGCGGCGGCGCTGGCACCGCGGGTCTCGCGGTCCAGCGTGCGGCACAGCAGCATCACCGGAATCAGCCCCACCGCCACCAGCACCAGCGAGGGCACCGCCGCCTCGCGCAGCCGTTCGTCCGCCGCCAGCCGGTGCGCCTGCACCGCCAGCGTCTGGAAATTGAACGGATGCAGGATCAGCGTCGCCGGCAGCTCTTTCATCACGTCCACGAACACGATCAGCAGCGCGGTCAGCACGCTGGCGCGCGCGGCGGGCAGGTGCACCCGGCCCAGCAGCATCGGCCCCGACCGCCCGAGCGAGCGCGCCACCGCATCGTGGTGCAGCGGCACCGTGGCCATGCCGCTGTCATAGGCATTCAAAGCCGCAGCCATGAAGCGCGCCATGTAGGCGAAGACCATTAGCCAGATCGAGCCGGTGATCAGAAGCCCGGTGTCGATGCCGAAACGCGCTTCCATGAGAGCATCGAGCGCATTGTCGAACCGCGCGAAGGGCACCATCAGACCCACCGCGATCACCCCACCCGGCACGGCATAGCCCAGGCCCGCACCAATCACCAAACTGCGCGACAGCCGCCCCGGCCGCACCCGCGCGCGAAAGGCGATCATTACCGCGCCGATTACCGTCAGAACCGACGCGATGCCCGCCACGGTCAACGAATTGGCCAGCAGGTCGCGGTAGCGCGGGTGCAGCAGGCTCTGTCCGCTGTCCAGCGCCATGCTGCCCAGCATGAGCAGCGGTCCGAGAAACCCGATCAGCACCGGCAGCGCACAGAACGCCGCCGCCGCCCAGCCCGCCGCCCCGGTCAGCCGCGCCTTGCCCATCGCGTCGAAGCGTGGCCCCGACCCGGCGGTGCGTGCGCGGCCCCGGCTGGCGCGTTCCAGCCCCGCCACCAGCAGCGCGAACATCAGCAGGCACAGCGCCAGCTGCGCCGCCGCCCCACGATCGCCGACCGAGAACCACGCCTGGTAGATGCCCGTGGAAAAGGTCTGCACGTTGAAATGCGCGACCGTTCCGTAATCCGCGATCGTCTCCATCACCGCCAGTAGCGTACCGCCCGCGATCGCCGGGCGCGCCATCGGCAAAGCCACCCGGCGGAACGCGCCCATCGGTGACTGGCCCAGCGTGCGCGCCACCAGATACGCATTGGCGGATTGCTGACGGAACGACGCCCGCGCCAGAAGGTAGACGTAGGGATACAGGACCATCGTCAGCATCACCGCCGCCCCGCCCAGGCTGCGCACCTCGGGAAACCAGTAGTCGCGCGGCCCCCAGCCGGTCACCGCCCGCAGCGCGGTCTGCACCGGGCCGGGATGGTCCAGCATCGCGGTATAGGCATAGGCCAACACGTAAGCCGGGAACGCCAGCGGCAGCGCCAGCGCAATCTCCAGCCAGCGCGCGCCGGGAAAGCGGTAGACCGTCACCAGCCACGCCGCCCCGCTGCCGATCACCGCCGCGCCCACCGCGACCAGCACCACCAGCGCGGCCGTCGTGCGCACATAGCCCGGCAGCACCGTCGCCAGCACCGTGCGCCAAGTATCAAGGTCGCTGCCAAGGGCGGCTAGCGCGGCGGCGAAGATCGGCAGGGTGCAGATCGCCAGCACCGGCCAGGCCAGCCAAAGCAGCAGTCTTTCGGCACGGGACATGGGCGCGCTCCGGTCGGGATGGCAAACTTAGCGTTTCGGTCGGAAATAGGCCCCGCCCCGGCGGCCCGCAACCGCTTTCTGCGCGCGCCCCTTTCCAAGCCGACCGCGGCGTGCATAAGCTCGGGCCGCAACCAGACCTTGGGGACCGACATGACCACCGCGCCGCGCAAGATCATCATCGACACCGATCCCGGCCAGGACGACGCCGTCGCGATCCTGCTGGCGCTGGCCAGCCCGGAGGAGATCGAAGTGCTGGGCATCACCGCCGTGGCGGGCAACGTGCCGCTGGCGCTGACCGCGAAGAACGCGCGCATCGTGTGCGAACTGGCCGGGCGCCCGGACGTGCCGGTCTTCGCCGGGGCCGCGCAGCCACTGGTGCGCGCGCTGCGCACGGCCGAGCACGTGCACGGCGACAGCGGGCTGAACGGCCCAGCCCTGCCCGACCCGTCGATGCCGCTGCAGGACGCGGGGGCGGTGGATTTCATCGTCGATACGCTGCGCCGCGAGCCGCCGGGCACGGTCACGCTATGCCCGCTCGGTCCACTGACCAACATCGCGCTGGCGCTGGAACAGGCCCCCGACATCGCCGCGCGAATAGCGCATATCGTGCTGATGGGCGGTGCCTATTTCGAGGTCGGCAACATCACCCCCGCGGCCGAGTTCAATATCTACGTGGACCCCGAGGCGGCGCGCGCGGTCTTCGCCTGCGGCGCGCCGATCACCGTGATGCCTCTCGACGTGACGCACAAGGCGCTGACCACCGCCGAGCGGGTGCAGGCGTTTCGCGACATGGGCACACCGGTGGGCCGCGCCGTGGCCGAATGGACGGATTTCTTCGAACGGTTCGACAAGGAAAAATACGCCAGCCCCGGCGCGCCGCTGCACGACCCCTGCGTGATCGCCTGGCTGATCCGGCCGGAGCTGTTCACCGGCCGCCACATCAACGTGGAGATCGAGTGCATGTCGGACCTGACGCGTGGCATGACCGTGGCAGACTGGTGGGGCGTGACCGATCGTGCGCCCAACGCCACCTTTATCGGCGACGTGGACGCAGACGGGTTTTTTGCACTGCTGGCGGAGCGGATCGCGCGGCTTTAGCCGACCGCGCCCCTTCGGCGCAGCCGCAGCGCGCCCACCATGCTCAAGCCCGTCAGCAGCAGCCCGGCACCGGCTGGCAGTGGCACCGGCGCGACCAGACCGGACGTCAGTGCGAAAGCGCCGAACTCCATCGAGATGTCGTCGCCCGGCGCGATGGTGAAGGCGAAGCTCGCATTGGTCACCCCGGACGACTGGGACACCGATGTCGACCCGACCGGGCAGCTGAGCGGATCGGCAAGCTCAAGCGTGGCAACGCAAGCTTCGGCGTCGAAATAGGCGTCCAGCACAACGCCCGCAATCGCGCTTTCGGCGAAAACGTACGCCTCGGCGAAGCCTTCCGCGCCCGCAATTCCCGACCCCGCCGGGTTGAACGACACGGTGGCATTGGTCAGTATCGTGTAGGTCAGGCCTAGGAACAGGTTTCCCGATGTGCTGTTGAACAGATCCAGATACACGAAACTGTCCGAGGTGGAGTAAGCCGTGCCAAAGGGCAGCGCCCCGGAGACAGACGCTTTGGCGAAGCCTGACCCAGACAAGCTGGCTGGATTGATCGACACCTCCTGAGACCCGCCGAACGAGGCTCTGCCCTCGTCGTCCTCGTCCAAACCGAAGCTGAGATCGCCGAAATCGACATCCGATTGCGACAGCGAGGCGATGTCATCACCCGTGAGCGTCAGCATCGCCGACACCTCGCCTCGCGCGGTTGCCGAGAAGGAGCTGGCTGCCTCTGCTTCCTGCGCGGGCAGCAAGCTGGCCATAAACGCAAGCCCGACCAGCGGCGCGGCCCCCGCACGCACCGCCCGGACGGATCGCGGCGCGATGCTCGAAAGGGGTTCAAGGGACATGGCCGCACCTCCAATGGATCAGAACCGAAACACGTTAACCCAAACAGTTAACCACGCCTGCCAGAAGTTGGCAAACCCCAAGCACAGCCCTCAAGGCGTCAAGTCAAACGGTCTGAAGGACAATCACCATCAGTAGGGAATAAAGCGCGATCCCGCCGCCGATCAGCACCAGCGCCCAGTTGCGCCCGATGCTGGCGCGGGTCAACGTGCCGGCCTGCTGGATCAGGTCAGGCCAAGTGTAGCTGACGAAATCGCCCTGCGTGAACACTGCGGTCACCTTTCCGGCTTCGTTGACCACCGGCAGGCGGCGGAAGCGGTCGTTCGACATCATGCGCAGCCAGTCCAGCACGTCGTCGGTTTCGCGCGCGACCCGCACGTCGCGGGTCATCACCTCGGATAACGGCGTGTCGTCGGGCGCGCGCCCCTCGTTCACCACTTTGGTCATCACGTCGCGTTCTGTCACGATCCCGACAATGCCGCCATCGGCGTCGGTGACGACGACCGACCCGAAGCGCCGGGCGGTCATCGCCGACACCGCCTCGCGCACGCTGGCGGTTTCGGGGAAGGTGAGCGGGCGCGGCTTGCCGGCGTATTCGGGGCGGTCGCGCAGTTGCATCGTCACATGATCGGTTGCGGCCATGAGTCTCTCCTTTCGCTGTGAGCCCCTTTGACCCTAGACCGTTCGCACCGAAGGCAAGCCCCCGCACCCTTTCGCCGCGCCCGGCCACGCCCTATCTTGGGGACAAACGGAAGGCCGCCATGACCCTGCACATCCCCTTCGACAACAGCTATGCCCGCCTGCCCGCGCGGCTCTTTCACCGCCAGACCGCCGAGCCTGTCAGCGCACCCACACCCATCGTCGTGAACGGCGCGCTGGCGGCGGAACTGGGGCTGGACGCTGCGGCGCTGGCCGGGCCCGAGGGCACGGCGGTGCTGGCTGGCAATGCCGTGCCCGGCGGCGCCGATCCGCTGGCGCAGGTCTATGCGGGGCACCAGTTCGGCGGCTGGAACCCGCAACTTGGCGACGGGCGCGCGCTGCTGCTGGGCGAGGTGATCGACACCGCCGGGCGGCGGCGCGACCTGCAGCTGAAAGGGTCCGGCCGCACCCCGTTCTCGCGGATGGGCGACGGGCGTGCATGGCTCGGCCCGGTGCTGCGCGAGTACGTCGTGAGCGAGGCGATGCACGCGATGGGCATACCGACAACCCGCGCGCTGGCCGCCGTCGCCACGGGGGAGCCGGTGTTGCGCGAGACCGGCCCGATGCCCGGCGCTGTGCTTACCCGCGTCGCCGCCAGCCACATCCGCGTCGGAACGTTCCAGTTCTTCGCGGCCCGCGGCGATCTGGAGGCGGTCCGCGCGCTGACCGAGTACGCCATCGCGCGCCATTATCCGCAGGCAGAGGATGCCGCTGGCCTGCTGGAGGCGGTGATCGCCGCGCAGGCGGATCTGGTGGCGCGCTGGTTGGGGGTGGGCTTCATCCACGGGGTGATGAACACCGACAATTGCGCGATCTCGGGCGAGACAATCGATTATGGGCCCTGCGCCTTCATGGACCGCTACGAGGCGGGCAAGGTTTTCTCGTCCATCGACCGGTTCGGCCGCTATGCCTATGATCGCCAGCCCGACATCGCCGTTTGGAACCTTGCACAGTTCGCCACCTGCCTGCTGCCGTTGATTGATGCCGATCAGGACCGCGCGGTGGACCGGGCGACCGAAGCGGTTCACCGCTTCCCAGCGCTGTTCGCGGCGCGCCGCCTTGCGGTTTTCCGCGAGAAGCTGGGCCTGACGGACATTGGCACCCCGGACGAGGACGGCGCGCTGATCGACGATCTGCTGGAAGCGATGGAAGCGGGCGGCGCGGATTTCACCAACACCTTCGCCGGGCTGGCCGATGGCATCGCCCGCGCGGCCTTTGCGGACAGCGCGCCTTTCGAGGCGCTCGCGCCCCGGCTGGCGGCGCGCCACGCCGCGCAGGGCGGGCCGGACCGGGACGCGATGGCGCGCGCAAACCCGCGCCTCATACCGCGCAATCACCAGATCGAGGCAATGATCGCCGCCGCGGTGGCCGGGGATTTCGCGCCGTTCCGGCGGCTGAACGAGGCGCTGGCCAATCCGTTCGCGGCGACGCCCGCAGATCTTGCCGCGCCCCCCGCCCCCCACGAGGAGGTCGCGGCCACGTTCTGCGGCACCTGACACGGCGCTAGGGTCTGGTGCGCGGCCACCCTTTGGCCTAGAACGTTCCGGCAGCAGAGCGGAGCACCCATGCCCCGAACCATCACCGCCCGATGCGAGCAGAAGGGCCTGCGCATGACCGGCCAGCGGCGCACCATCGCACGCGTGCTGGATCAGGCACGCGACCATCCGCATGTAGAGGAACTGCATGCGCGGGCATCAGCGGCCGATCCGCGCATCTCGCTGGCCACGGTCTATCGCACCGTGAAGCTGTTCGAGGAATCCGGCATTCTCGAGAAGGTGGATTTCGGCGATGGGCGCGCACGCTACGAATCCGCCGAACGCGAACACCATGACCACCTGATCGACCTCGATACCGGTCAGGTGATCGAATTCGTCGATCCCGAGATCGAGGCGCTGCAGGAACGCATCGCGGCCCGGCTCGGTTACCGGCTGACCGGCCACCGGATGGAACTCTACGGCGTACCGTTGAAGAAGTGATGCCCTAGCGGCTGGAATAATAACAGCCCGCCGAGAACCCGGAGATCTGGGTGAAGCTCTCCAGCCTTGCAAGCCGATCATGCATCGGGCTGCGCGGCAGGACGATGCCAAATTCCCGGTCTGCGATCATGTAGAGATTGAGCGCGTACTGGTGCACGAAATCGCGCGTGTCTGCCGGGTTCGTGCTGTAGGCGTCACCCCGATTGCCCACCGCGCGAAACGCCGCATGGTCCCGAACGCCAAGGTCGGTCTTCGCAGCAGCCGCGCGCAGGCGCGGCCCGAGCGCGGGGTCGGCGAAAAAGTCGACCCCCCAGGCGCGGGCCAGAAGCGCATAGGACAGCGCCGGATCAAGGCCGTAGGTGTGATACCAGAAGCCCCGCACCCCGCGGAATGAATTCTGGTCGATATAGCCGGACGGTTCGATCCGTTTCAGGAAATCTCCGCGGCGGAACGACAACTCGTTGCGCGCAATTCCCATGTCCCCGGTGATCTGCGCATAGGCCAGACGGGCCATGCCCATGTTGCCGAAGTCATAGATCCCGTGCTGGTTGCCGGTCGCATCGACGCGCACGAACTTGCGATAGGCGGCGTCGAACCAGGGCCGCAGCGCCGCGCGGTCGGCATCGGTCAGGTATGGGTCCAGCACGGCGGCGGAAATCATCAGGTTGGCATACATCCGCGTCACGAAGCGCGGCGTGTGGGTCGGGCACGGCGCCGAGGGGCCGGCCTCGTAGCAGGCCGGAAGGCTGCGCGCCTGTTGCCAGGACAGCAGGTTCGGCTCGTCCAGGTACCGCCCGGATTGCGCCAGCCTGACCAGCCCGTCGATGATCGTGCGGGCCAGCGCGGGGTCCTGCGCCGCGGCGGCGGCGTAGCTGTTGAAAAGGACGGGCTTCCAGTTGGCGGCGAAGGCGTCCTTTTCGACGGTCAGCGAGGTCGAGCGTCGCAGATCCGCAATATACTGCATGTGGTTATCATGCAGCGCCGCCAGCGCCCGCCGCGCGGCGGCGGTGCTGCGTCCTGCGCCGCGCGCATCGGTAAGGCACGCGGGCCCGAGGCTGTCGGCGATGAAGTGGCGCGGCGGTGCCACGGCTTGCCCGACGCCCGGTCCCGCCGCCGTCATCTGGCACGCGGACAGGATGGCAAGCGCGCCCAGAAGACTCAGTCGGCCCAGCAGACGCGTCATGGCGATTCTCCCGTCTTCCGTTGGGTAAGGTTAGGGGCGGCTCGCGAAACCTGTCAACGTCCAGGGATCGCGGGCCGCCGCCCCTGCGTTTTCAGCGGTTGTCGAGTTGTGCCCGTACCGAGACGAGACCGGCCCTGGTGATCGCATAGGGCCGCCCACTGCGCGAGCGCACGAAGCGCCGTCGCCGCAACCGCTCGAACACGTCGAGTGTGCAATCGGCCAGCACATGGCCGTCGCGGGTGAAGCAGATGATATCGCGGATCTTGCCATTGGCCGCGCGCTCGAAATGAAGCGCACCGCCCTGTGCCAGCACGTGCAACACGCGCTGTTCGGCTTTCGAGATGTTCATGGAATCGTCGTCCGGAAAACTGGTCGCAATGACGGGCCGCCCGGCGTCACGCGCGGACGGTGTCAGGCTGGTGTTCCGGTGGTCCGGAACTAGCGGGTGACCGCAATCTCCGACATCAAGTCTCCATCGGCGGATACGCTCCGCCTCAGAGCGATATGCGCCCGGCCACGTCCCGATGCAACCACGACGCGGCCTGCCCACCCTGCCGCGACGGCACCGTCGCCTTGCCGCAACACGGCCGCCGCACCGCCGCCAGATCGCCCCCTCTGGCCCCCGCCCGCGATCCGCGCTAGGCGAAGACGGAACTCCGTACAGGGCGCCACATATGGACAACATCAAGGGCATCGCGCTGATGATCGCGGCGATGGGCGGCTTCGCGCTCGAGGACATGTTCGTCAAGGCCGTGTCGGCCAGCCTGCCCACAAGCCAGATCCTCATCCTGCTGGGCACGGGCGGCACGCTGATCTTCGCGGGCTGGGCACGGGCGCGCGGGGCGCACCTGTTCGCACCGGCGATGTTCACGCGCGCCATGTGGCTGCGCAATGCGGGCGAGGTCGCAGGCACGGTCTGTTTCGTGTCGGCGATCACGTTGGCGCCGCTGTCCACCGCGTCGGCCATCCTGCAGGCCACACCGCTTGCCGTGACGCTCGGCGCGGCGCTGTTTCTAGGTGCGCCCGTTGGTTGGCGACGCTGGACGGCGATCCTCGCGGGGTTCGCGGGCGTTCTGCTGGTGGTGCGTCCGGGGCTGGCCGGATCCGACCCCGCCGCCCTCTTGGCCGTTGCCGCCGTCTTCGGGCTGGCCGCGCGGGATCTGTGCACCCGCGTCGCACCGCCCGCGGTGTCCAGCCTGACGCTCTCGGCCTATGGCTTCGCCATGGCGACGTTGGCGGGCGTAGTGCTCCTGCCCTTTGGCGGCGGGCCGGTGATGCCCGACGGCGCGACGGCCCTCGCGCTTGTGGGAGCGCTGTGCTTCGGCGTCGCGGGCTATTACGCGATCACCGCCGCCATGCGCGTGGGCGAGGTCGCGGTCGTCACGCCCTTCCGCTTCTCCCGGCTGATCTTCGCCCTGATCCTCGGCATGGCCGTTTTCGGGGAACGCCCCGACGCGCCGACGCTGCTGGGCGCGGCCATCATCATCGCCTCGGGCCTTTACACGCTCCTGCGCGAACAGCGGCTCGCCTCCCGCCGCAAACAAGCCGTGTTGCCGTAGCTGCCAAGTGAATGTCTTGACCGGTGCGCTTTTGTGCAAGACCATTGATCTTGGGTTAACTTTTTAGGGTTGCGTGAAACGTAGCGAGCTTTTCGTTTGGCCGCTGCTGCGATATTCGCCGGGGCTTCCGCCTTCGCTGCTCCGGTCAGTGCCAGTTTCCTTGCGGATGCACTGCTCCCCGACCTTGGACCGCCGGAAGCTGGATTTTTCCGGCTGTCTCACGATGACGGGCTGGTGACGCCATCGGGATAATGCATGGCCATCGGGATGTTGTATCCGATCGCGCTGTGAGGTCGGTCTTCGTTGTAGTGTCTACGCCAATCTTCCAGCTTTTCGCGGGCGTCGGCAAGGCTCATGAACCAGTGCGCGTTCAGGCATTCCGCGCGGAGCTTCGAATTGAACGCCTCGATGAACCCGTTGTCGGTCGGTTTTCCCGGTCGCGAGAAGTCCAACGTGACGTCGTTGGCATAGGCCCAGAGGTCGAGGTCACGGGAGATGAACTCGCTGCCATTATCGACCCGAATGGTCTTCGGGTAGCCGATCTTGGCGCAGACCTTCTCCAGTGTTTGCACGACGTCTTCGCCGCGGTAGGCGAAGCGGGCATCAGCCGCTGGACAGAGCCGGGAATGGGTGTCCACCACGGTCAGGATGCGGAGCTTCTTGCCCATGGCGAGTTGGTCGTGAACGAAGTCCATCGCCCAGACATCGTTCGGGCCGACCGCTTCCTGGCGGTCCTCGCGCAGCTTCGCTTTCACCCGGCGTTTCGGGTGCTTGTTCCGCAGCTGAAGCCCCAATTCGTTGTAAATCCTGCGCGTCTTCTTCATGTTGATGATCCAACCTTCTCGCCGAAGCAAGACATGCACACGGCGATAGCCATACCGCACACGCGTCTCGCAGATCTCCCTGATCCGCCTTTCGACGGCAGCCTGATGCGTCCGCCGGGACTTGTAGTGGTAGCTGGACGTGTCAAGGCAGATGGCCCCACAGGCCTTCCGGATCGACACGCCCCAGTCGACGCACATCCCGGTCACGATCTCTCGCAGACGCCCAGGCTTCAGAGCTTTCGGCGGATCACGTCCTGCAACATCTCCCGATCGAGGGTCAGATCGGCGACGATCTTCTTCAGCCGTGTGTTCTCGTCCTCAAGCGCCTTCAGCCGGCGCATCTCGTCTGGCAGCAACCCGCCATATTTCTTCTTCCAATTGAAATAGGTCGCCTGGCTGATCCCCGCCTTGCGACAGATCTCCGCGACCGGCGTTCCCTGCTCCCCCTGCTTCAGGATGAACGCCTTCTGCGCCTCCGTGAACTTCGATGCCTTCATGCGTTTCCGCTCCTCTCCCAGCCAGGAAAGATTAGCCGAAAACTCCAGCTTCAAACGGTCCAGTTTTCAGGGGGCAG